>NZ_JAAVSY010000019.1 GCF_012102745.1 Haematospirillum sp. H4485 | reverse complement strand
CGACTTTCGCGGCGGGATCTGGAGCGCCTTATCGCTCTCGCGCAATCAGTCTGAAACCGACTCACATGTAAGCGTTGTGGTATACCCGCTGCGCGATAATGAATGCTCCGCACGGGTGATCAGCCACAGTCCGTTCGCACTGCTCCGGAAGCCTTTCAGTTCTACCCGGGCCTCGGCAATCAGGGCCGGGTTGCCCGGCAACGTCAGCGACAGCTGCTTTTCGGCGCGGGCTCGTTTTTCCAGCTCTGCGACTGCGGCTTGCTTCGCCCCCGCTGCGTCAGCAAACGGATGCCGAATGCGGGCGACGGGCTCACCCTGGCCCGCCACAACCTCGCGCACCATACCTGCGTCGAGGTCATTCCACTGCGTGATAACCTGTCCAACCGGCTGCCGCTTGGTAATTGTTACACGATACTGGGTTATCTCGCCCCGGGATACCGCCACGACCGGCAGGGGCTTGCCCGTGGTCGTCTTGCTCTCCCCGCGCTTGGCGATAACCAGATGCCCCCCCGCAGGCTTGGCAAGGGCGTCATAGTCCTTGGACAAACGGGTCAGCAGCGCCATGTCAGACTCATTGGCCTGATCAACATGCGGCAGAAATGTGGCTGCAAGCGCTGGCGCTACTGCGGCTTTCAGTCCGTGTTCCTGCGCGATGACCTGCACCATGTCCCCCAGCGTTGTCCCGGCTGACCACGAGCGGTTTTTTTGTGTTGTCAACATCGGGCGCCTGGACCCGGCTTCACCTGTTGACGCCGCCTGGACAGAGGCCTTCGCCTTGACCGTGATACGATCAGGGGGACCGGATACCTCCAGCTCGTCAACAATGAACAAACCCATCTTTCGCAGGGCATTGTCATAGCCCAGGGCTACGCAGAGCTCCGTCCCTGCGGCGGGCAAAGCCAATGGCTTGCGGTCATTGGGGTCGGCGAGCATAAGCTCCAGCGTGTCACTTTGCAGTCCCGCCTCGTCGGTGAGGCGCAAGGACACAAGGTAGCCGCGGATTCCTGCGGTAATGTCAGCATCATTGGCCCGGATCTGGAAGCCGGGCTTTATCCCCATAACGCTTCCCCAGCCGCCACACGCGGCGGCATATCCGGCAGAGCAATATCCAGACCAGCGGGCAGAACCATACCATAGCGGACCAGACCGGGGTTCGCTTCGAGAAGCTGCTCCACAACGCCTGGCGCAGTCCCGCCGTAATGCTTCCACGCAATGTAATCGACCGTATCCCCATCACGCGTTTGATACCGAAGGCCCATCATCGTATTTCCTCAACTGAAGACTGAATGCTTGGCGCATAGGGACGCCTTTCTGCGCAAACCGGGACTGGGTTTCGTCTATGCGCTCGATCACCCATTGCCCGTGGATGAAGCCAAGGCCGTCCACCAGCTGAAGCGGCTCGCCCTTCGCTGCCTCGCGGCGCATGGCCTCAAGCTGTCCTCGCCCGGCCTTGAAGCCGGGAAATATCACACCGTCCAGTGACAGTGTTTCACTGCCCGGCCCGGTGTATTGAAGGGCCTCGGGTTTCCCGAACCGCTCCTGGGCGGACCATGAGTAGGCATTCGAGCGCTTGAGCTCCTGGTACGCCGCCGTATTGATGCTGAATTGATAAGCACCAAGCTGCATCATGATATCTGCCATATGACCTCAATACCCATAAGCCATGGCCCCGTCATGCAGCGCGCCGCGTTCATTCTCGCGTCGAATCCGCTCTATTTCTTCTGCCAGCTGCCGGGGGTCCTGGCCGGGCTGCTGCTGGATATTGAAGACGGGGGCGTTGGTGACGTTGTTTGTGACGTCCGCCTTGCCGGGTGCAGCCCCCCGAATAGCCGCAGGCGGGGCCGCCGAAGATGAAGAGGGTGTCGGCTCGGCGCCGGGTTTTCCCCCGGCGTCCTGGCCAAGGCCAAAAAAGGATGCAACCTTACCAATCCCCGCGCCGACCCATTGCAGTTTCTCTAGAATCCATTCAAAGGCAGCGCTTGCAGCGTCTGTAATTCCAGCCCACAGGCCCGTGAAAAATTCACCGATTGCGGAGAACTTATCGGTGATCCAGTCGCATAATGAGCCGAAGAATGCCTTGACGGTTGACCAGTTTGCAATAACAAGCCCCGCAGCGAGCGCGATGCCTGCGATGATTGCGCCAATCGGGGTGGCCACCAAGGCCAGGCCGATCGCCTTGATTCCTGCCGCAACAGCAGGGAGCCCGCCAGCAAGCCCGATCATGGCAGAGCCGAGACCCCATACGGCTGAACCAAAAGACAAGACAGACACAACAGCCTTGGAGGCAAAGACAGCCGACATGATGATACCCAAGTTGTCAAAGCCACCGACAAGGGATGCGAGATTGTTCGTTACAGATGCAAAGCCTGTGGCTATTGCGGCAATGCCCCGGACGGCATCCCCGATAAAGGGGACTATCTCGCGGAACCCGTCGGCAAAGCGCTTTGCGAAGGCGACGACCTCATCGCGGTTTTCCCGCATATAGCTTGTAAAATCCTTCATCATGTCTGTAACGACCGGCATCAGGGCCCCGCCAATGGTATTCTTCAACCCGGCAAGCCCCAATTGTGCATCCAGAAGCGCATCCTTGAACGCCTCCGCATCCCGGGCTGTTTTTTCGCTCAGAACATAGCCTGTCGCCCGCGCATCTTCCCGGAGCTGGGTCAGCCCGGCAGAGCCATCTTTCAGCATGTTGATCATGCCCGCGCCGGAGCGGCCAAATATGGCCGTTGCCAACGCAACGCGCTCTGCGCCATTTTCCACGGACTGCAACCGATCGGCTACCAGTGCCAGCGCTTCATCCGGCTGCATGGATGCCATCGCCTGCGCAGAAAGACCCAGCTGCTCGAACGCTTTCTTTGCCGTGCCGCCCCCCTGGACGGCCTCGCCGATGCCCTTGGACAATTTTTCCATGGACCCGTCAAGACCTTCGGCAGACATTCCACTGCGCTCGGCGGCGTAGCGCAACTCCTGCAAGGCCTCGATGCCAATCCCCATCTTTCCGGCGGTTTTTGCGACATGGTCACCCAAGCCAGCGGTCGAGTTTGCGAGGCTGAAAATTGCGGCCCCGGCAGCGCCGACAGCGACAGTGGTGGTGCGTGCCAAGCCCCCCACCGCACCTTGCATTTGCCCGAATTTCTCACCACCCCTGTTGCTGGCGGCAGCAGCCCGCTCCCACTTTTTCTGACTGACGCGCAGCTTGTCCAGTGTGCTCCCGAGCTCCTGGTACTCCCGGTCCAGGGCATCAACAGATTTCCCTTCGCGCTCCAGAACCTTGCGCTGTTTCTTGAGCTCCTGCTGGCGCTTTGTAATGGTCTTGATCTCGGACCCGACGCTGTCCAACCCCCCCTTGATCAGGCCGACATTCCGCGCAAACGATGCATCCAGGGCTGCGCCGATTGTTATTTTTGTGCTGAGTTTTTGTTCAGTCGCCACGCGGCAGCCCCTCGATCCACCATTTGAACTGGCTTAGCGGCATAGATGCAATTTCAGACAAACCCCAGGACGTGAACGAAGCCAGGGCGATTACGTTGTGGCGCAGATCGACCGGGCTTATTCGAGAAAATTTGAGTAAGCATCCTGCAGCTTCCTGTAGTCACGCAGCCGAAGTTTCTGGATATTATCAGGGGCTATCCCGCACAAATTTGCAAAGAGTGTAACCTCCTGTTGGGCTGTGCTTCCCTTGACCGACTGGCAAGCAATCTGATCATGGACCGTCGGCTCGCGCATCCGCAAACTGCTGACTTGTGTCCCGTCCAGGTCAATGGGGCGGGACAAGGTGACGTCTACATATTCGGTCGTATAATCCATGTACTCTGGCTCTCCTTTGTGTGCCAACAAACACGTGGTCGCTCTATACACCAATCGCACTTCTGATCTGCGCCAGGCGGTCTTCGCCGTTGACCTTGCGGATCATGTTGATGACATCAATCTCGTGAACGGTGTGCCCGCCGTGTTCCTCCTTGAAATATTCAAGGCACAGCGTAACACCCAAGGTCGGTTTCTGCCCGGCAGACCAGGCCCCTCGTTCAATTTTGGTGATCTTGCCGCGCATGGTGTGCACAACCGGTGTGACCGTGCCGTCCCAGGATTCCAGGGCACCACGGGCGGTCAGAGGCACATTTTTTCCCTCGGCAACACCGAACAGGGACAGCACGTCGCGGTCATAACTGATCAAATTAAAACTGGTTTCAAGTGCCTCCATGCCCATATCAATTTTGACGGGCGCATCCATACCCCCGGCGCGAAAATCTTCAGTCACCAGCGCCAGGGAGGGGGGAGAATATTCGCTGATCTGTCCGGCATAGCCACGCCCGTCAACGAACAGGTTGATATTTTTCAGAACGTCGCGCGCGGCCATCAGTGAAAGGCCTCCTTGATGTAATCATTGACCAGGTGGGAACGGAACGTGATGTGCTCCGCCGGATAGGGAGGGGTGAAATCGAAGTTGAAGTAGATCTTGCCCTGGGTGATGTTGGCCGGGGTATTCAGGTCCGGATCAGCCCAGCACCGTCCGCCCAGAACGGCACCCAGATTGGTCAGGGTGCGCAGGTAGGCATTGACGCCTTCGGTGACATCCTGGACATAGGTCTTGGTGATATTCCGGTCCACAGCCCACATGTGGGCCCGTTGCAGGCTTTCGTTGATCAGGTCGGCAGTGCGGCGCACCGACAGGAACGCCCACTTGGGATCCGCCGACAGGGAGCGGTTCCCCCACAGGCGGTACCCATCCTGACAGATGATCGTGGCAATGCCCTTTTCATTCAGAAGGTTGGCACGACTGGCAGTATCACCCAGCTTGAAATCAACCGGGCGAGCCGTACCAACAATGCCGTTAACCGGCTGGTTGGACGGCGACCACCAGAAACCACGGTCGTTGTCACCACGGGCGATGATACCGGCCACGCGTGCCGATGCCGGACGCATGGCAACCGCACCGGACCGGTCCAGAACCTTGACCCACGGGTCGATCATATAGACCCGGGTCCCGGCATTCTGTCGCGCATAGGTTTGGGCAGCCTCGTCAGTGGTATTGGGGCCATCGGCCACCACAATAGCCCGCAGACGGTCGGCAATACCTTTCAGCTCGGCCACCACCGGGTTGGCCTGTCCTTCTTCAGCCTGGTGGGTGAAACCGGGAGCACACAGGATGCGTGGTGCAAAACCCACCACCGATTCCGCTCCCAGCAGCGCATGCACGCCCCGGAACTGACCGCTGTCCGCATCAACACCGCCCACCACATTGGCCAACGTTTCGGCGTCGGATTTACCCTTGTCAACCCGGACCACCACCACCACAGCGCCGATCTGGTCAAAGATACCGTCCAGGGCATCGGGCAAAGACCCGTCGCTGCCGAGCTTTGCGGCCTCGGTGCGGCTGCCGGTAACCAGAACCGGGGTATTCAGCGGAAAACGATCCGCATCCGCCCCCGGCGCTGTTCCCACAACCCCGATCACCGAAGACCGGACGGTCCGCACCGGGCGTGGTCCGGCATCAATTTCCAGAACCTCGACACCATGAAGAAATGTTTCAGGCACGTTTGAACCTCCACCTAGAAGCGTTCATCATCATCTATGCTTTACTTGGCTTGTCCTGTGGCGCTTTTTCCTGCATCAGGTCTTCTTTTGTGAAGCCGAAGCGGGTGATGGTTTCCAGGCTTTCGACCTCGACCCAGACCGGGTCCAGTTTCGGCCCGTTGTATTCGGGTTTGCCGTAGTCTTCCGGGTAGGTCTGCGTGTCGGTCATGGTGGTCATGGTGCCGCGCAGCAGGCGCATGAATTCAGCGTGGGTCGGGGTGCCCTTGATCGCGTCCAGATCGGCACGGGTGTTGATGATTTTCATCCGTTAAAAACTCCGTTGGGAAGGTCATGGAAGAATCCGGTGGGCACAGACGCCGCGTGCACTGATGTAATGGTAGGCGCGGTATACCGGGTGACCCCAGTTCGAACAGCGTCCACCGGAATAAGACGGATAGCGAACTTCACCGCCCAGGATCACGGCGTTCGACATCTGGTAGGTACTGCCACGGCCACCCGTCGCATTCCAACCTGTGGAACCATAGGGACCGGCAAAATCACGCCCCCACACCCACATACACCCGGTCGCCTGGATCACGCCCCACCTTGAAGTATACGCGGCATTCAGCACCGTGGATTGCGGTTCAGAACCCGGCGCAGAAGCCTCGGTGGTGCCCCAGGCCAGTGCCGCGAATTCAGCGTATGACGGCAGCTGCTTGCCATGCGCCTGCATCACCTCGGCGGCTTCCCACCAGTTGAGCGAGCTATAGGTCCGGGAGCCATTGCCCCCGAACTGGCCCGGGATTTTCGGTGGGCTTGAGCCGTCGGCAATGATGACACCGTACTTGCTGGTGCCGTCCGTATGGTGGTTGACGCCCAACAGATAGATATCCACCCAGAAGCTGTCCGCGACCAGGGTCATGCCGCGCGGGTCCTTGCACGCCGGGCGGAACTTCAGATCCCACATAGCATACGGATTGATCGCCGGGTTGGTGTCGCCACCCGCCTGTGCCGTCGCGTTGCCTCCGGGCGCATAATGAAAGCCGCCGATCTTGCGCGCGTTGGCTGACGTATAGCCGACCGGGGCCTTGAAGTTGGCATCGGCCCGAACGGATCCATCGGCGCAGACATACACTGCGTAATCGGTGCCGGGGGTCAGGGTCGGCATCGCCACCGCCGTATCGGTTGCAAACGGGATGGCCTTGCCGTGCACCTCCACAGCCGTTCCGGCCTTCAGGCTGATCGCGTTGGCAGCGGTTCTGGTGAACACCACGCTGTCCGGATCGGACTTGATGAAGGCGTTTTGCATCAAGACGTGGCCCGCCAGTGCCGCAGGCGTAACCGCCTTTTCCGTATCCGTCCCGGCACTGACCTCATCCGCCGTCGCCAGCCGGACGATGCCGGATGTTATGGGGGTGGCGGCGTCCATGGCGGCCTTCAGGCCCGCCGGGGTGACGGCCAGATGGGTGGACGACCCGGCGCGGGCCTCGGCTGTGGTGGCCAGTTCCACCAGTCCCTTGACTGTGGTTGACGCATCCGGCGGGCTGTGACCGGGACCGGCATGAGAAGCGATCGCAGCCGCGACCTCTGCGGAAACATGATCGCGCGTCGCAAGCACCACCGACGGGTCAATTTTCAGGGTCACGGCGCTCACGTTGCCGTGCTGCAAAATCATGCGGCAGCACAGGTCTTTACCAACGCCGTCATCCAGTTGCGGCTTGAAGCTCTCGGGATATTTAGCGATGGCGACCAAGGTGCCATCCGCGTCAAACACACCGGCCTCGCGCACGGTCCAGCCACCGACCCGCGCCGGGATCACCGCCTCGACGGTCAGCCAGGCGGGGTTTTTCGGGTCGGTGCGGATGGAATTGATTTCGGTGCGCCAGACCTCGCGCCGCAAGGCGGTTTGATCCGGCGTCGGGTCATAGGCTGCGCCGTCGCCGTCCCCGAAAGCAAAGTGGGTCAGAACAACCGGCTTGGACGTAGCAAGGCCTTCAGTCAGGCGGGTATGACCCGCGTCGGTTACCAAAGTGTAATAGTGTGGTGCGCTCATGCGGCCTCCAGCGGATAGGCAGTGACCGTTTCCGCGCCGTACAGGGCGGCGGCCATCAGGGGGGCGGTGGCGAGGGAAACCGGGTCAACCGGGGGGGCGGGACGCAGGCAGACGGTCTCACCCAGAAGCAAGGCCGCTGCCGTCTGTGGGGTTGCGCCGGACTGGTGCAGGACCACGCGCAGGGCGGTCAGGTGCGAGCGAACATTCTTGGACGCCCGGATCATGGACAGGGCTTCCTCGGAAAGGGCGGGGGAGACCGGGCCGGGCGTGGCAATTTCGGCGGTAAACGTATGGACGGGTGCGGGCGGGTCAGCCTCGAACCATTCGGTCAGCGTGACGTCAACATCAAGGGCCTCAAGTGCCTCGCGCACCGCGCGCCGCGTCCCCTTGTGGCGGTGGACCTGGAATGATGCCGCAATCACCGCCCGCTTCCGCGCCTCCGGCCAGTCCGGGTTCCATACATCCACCGACAACGCCCACGCGAGCCAGGGGAGAGCGGCGGCGGGGATTTCTTCAGGCCTCCACATGTCACTGACAGGAACAGTAACAGCAGATATTCTGTCCATGGCCCGGCTGATGGCTTTTTCTTCGGGAGAGGCATTTGGGGGTAGCAAGTCACCCGTCATGCGGCATCCCCCTCCAGAATGTCTACGTCCGTGCACCACGCAGCCTCGGCCCGGTCAATACTGATTGTCTCTGTCGGCTCCAGAAGCTCTACCTTTCGAACACCGGCCTGATGCAGCGCGGCATATAGTCCGGAGAGCGTGATATCGGCCCCCAGGCGGTGGTGGTCGCGGCAAAACTTTTCGGCCATAGTCCGGACGTGGTCCAGGACGGCCTCACGGTCCGGGCCATCATGGAAAAGCAACCGGGCGCGTATGGTGTATGGGCGGATCTTTGCAGCTTGAACAACAACGCGGTCAGTCAGGGGCCGGATACTTTCATCAGACAGGCGCTCTTGCACCGCAGCCAGCAGTTCTGAGCCCGGCGAGCCATCGCCTCCATTTGACATGACCGTCACTGACACAACGCCGGGCGCGGGGCTGAAAGCATCAACATCCTTGACCCCCGGCGCTGCGGATAAAGCATGAAAGATATAGGCCCCTGTTGGACCGGCAGAGCTGAAACCCTCAAGAGAGAGCTGAATCCGGCGGCGGTAGTCGTCGTCGTTCTCCAGCACTGCGTCTACGGGGGGAAATGCCTGCGGGTTGGCCGCTTGCAGGACCTTGCGGGCGACACCCGGCAAAGCTCCCAGATGATCGAGATTTGTGCCGGTCGCGTAAGCCAGCATGACAGACCGAGCCGCCTCGTTGACTCTCTGCCGTACAATCATTTCCCGGTACGCCGCGACCTCAAGGATCTTTAACGCCGGGTCACTCTCAACCAGCGCTGTAAAAATGGCTTCGCCGTTCTGGTTTTTGTATGCCCGCAGGGCTGCAAGCATGTCGGCGAGAACAGACTCATAATCAAGCTGCTCAACAACATCAGGGGGGCGCAGCTGCGACAGGTCAATGGCGCTGTACCGGGCTTCCTTCCTCACTGGACGCGCACCCCGGGCAAAGAAACCTGACGGCCCTCAGGCAGGTATATTCCGGTCAGGTCCATGAGGATGCCGCCGACATGGGCTTCGAGAATGCGCACGTGCTGGAGCTTGAAACGCGGTTCCCAGCGGGCAAGAGCCTCGGCTGTGGCCGCATAAAGCTCCAGTATGGTGCTGCGGTTGACGGGCGCATCGATCAGGGAGGGCAGGCGACTGCCGTAATCACGCCGCATAACCCGGCTCCCAACAGGGGTCGTCAAGATATCCCTGATGCTTTGCGAGAGATGATCAAGCCCGGAGAGGGGCTTGCCCGTTTTTGCGTTGGTGCCGTTCATGTGTCCATCTTGTGAACACAGCGCTCCTGCGTCCTGTGGCGGTTTTTCCCCTAGCCGGTCGGCGCGGTTGTGGTACCCCCGGAATCACCGGTGTGAACGTGGTTCCGCAGGCTTGTGCCCCCGGCGGTCACATCGCCGTCAACAACATGAATGCTGCCGCTGATCATCGCCGCCGCATCAGCTCCGCCTGTAGCGCCGGACATCCCGGCAAGATAGGTCAAGCGGCCCTCTACCGTCAGATCACCTGTTACAGTGACGGTGGGTGCGTCTATCGTGATGTGGGTGCCGGACCTGACAGTCACCACCCCGTCAAAGTCAGCGGTGAGGGTACGGGCGGCGCGAACAACGACCTCGCCGGGGGTATGGATGGTCAGTCGGCTGGCGGCCTTGTCATATTCAAAAAAAGTGCCATCGGCGTATTCCGTACGATGGATTGTCGCTTGATCTGCCGGGGGCGGATGCGCAGCCCTGTAGAGAGCGGGAAGGACAAAGCCTTGCGCAAGGTCGCCGCTTTGCGCGAGGACAAGGACTTGCTCCCCGGGCTCCGGCGCCCACCAGGTCCGGTCAGTGCCAGCCCGCTGCGTCAGCCATGGGAGCCAGCCTGTCAAAAGGTCGCCGCTGCGCACACGAACACGGGCCACCGAAGCGTCAAGCGCCTCCACCACCCCTGTCCGGATGATGTTCGCAAGCCGTCTCTCCAGCTCTCCAAGGCCCCAGCTCATACGCTGTCTTTTTCTGTCGTTGTGTAGGAAGGCTCGTAGGCGGGGCCAATCTCTGGCGACCAGCTGCCCAGTGCGACCCGTGGCACAGGTTCATCGTCATCCCAGACGCTTTGCGCCAGATGGATGATTTGCTGCCAGTCCACGCGCCAGACCAGGTATTGATCAAATTCGGGGTTGAAGTGGTCGGGGCAAATCGCGGTGACCGTCGCGGGCTCAACCGGCAGCCCCCAGCGGTTGCGGTGCGCGAGCCGGGCAAAAGCCGCCGCCAGGGTACATATGCTGAGGTGCGCCCGCTCAGTCCGGAATCCGATGAGAAGATATGCGCTGAAACGCGCTGTCACGGCCAGCTGGCCGGTCCCCGGATCGCTTTCCGCGCACGGCTCCATCTCGGTCAGTTCCAGAAGGCATGCGGGAACAGGCAAGCGCGCCCTGTCATCATAATAAAAGTCTGTGCACTTCATCGCCGGGAACGCGGCGCGGACAGCAGACCGTATCGCGCCCTGGACCTCCTCGACTGTAACCTGCGTCCTGGCGTTCATCCGCGTCCTTTCGGCCCGTAAACAGTGCGCATGCGGATTTCATCCGAGAAATACCGATAAAATACGCTGCTGATTTCAGGGACTGCCTTTGTCTCGGTGAACGCGGCAATGGCCTCGTGCACAGGCAGAGCCTGCTCTTCGACGGGAAGACGACGCTTCCTGGATCGATGATAAACAGATGTATGGCCGCTTGGCATCCGGGCCATGAAAGAGCCTGCAAAATCCTGCGAGCGGAACGAAACCCCTCTGGCTGAAGTCCGGGGCTTGCCGCGGAATCGACAGATTTCAATGGCGTTGGCCCCGATCCACAACCCGGCTGAAGCTCCGTCACCTTTGAGACTCTTCAAACGCGTCCGCAGCGCCTTTGCATTGCTCAGCTGGAGCTCACCCAACAGCCCGCTTTTGACAAGGCGGGTAATGTATAATGCAGTCTTGTGCAAAGCGCGGCTGCGGGCGAGCTGGACGGCGGACTCAGATGCATAGAACTCATCTGCAATCCGCGCTAACTCTGCTGTGTTGATTTCAAAACCCAGCATCTTTGTTTACACTCGCGAGAGGAACAACAGCCCAGCCGGTCCCGTCGGGCTGAGCGCCCCCAAGAACGTCAAAAACCTCACCCGTCCGCAGTAACAAGACCGTATCGCCGCGCCGCAGGTCTCCAAGGTCCGACATTTTTCCGTTCAGGCGAGGCTCTGTCCGGTCACCGCAGTACTCCCCCAACTCAACATCAAGGTAGGGGTCATCGTATAGAACGGTAACAGTGCGCTCGGTGCCGTTTTGCAGCTGGAGGACAGCTGCTTCTGCGAACTCTTTCGGGTTGAGAAACAGCCCCAGTTCCTCCCACGTGTGGAAACCTGTCACTTGGTCCTCTTCTCTGTGGCTGGTTTCGGGGATACAAGAGCCGCCCTGCCACGTGCAATCAGATTTCGCGCTACATCCACGGGTACAGAAACGGTATCCCCGTCCTTGCGGATAACTCCCTCGTATCCGAATGGAAACACCACACGAAGCGTAACAAGGCCCGTTACACCATCGGACTCTTCAGCCATCTTTTCCCTCCATCAAAGTACGGCACTAGCGCCCGAGGCAGAATGATTCTGCCCGGCGGGCAAGAAAGTCGCAGTCCTGGAAAGCAATAATCTGGATGCCCCCGCTTTTGGCATAGGCCGCAGCATCCACCGTGATTTCAAGGCCGCCCCAAAGCCCGATCAGCAGATCTGCAAAATTGCCGAAGAAAACATCATTGGAATCAATCTGGTTTGTTGCTTCAACACGGTATCCATTGACAGTATCCCCCGCCTCCCAGACAGGTGCGCCATTCGTTCCCTCGAATTTCTGGGCTGTCTTCAGCCAGCCCTTTGTGCGGCTGGACAAAACGTAGGCCATTCCCGGACAATCAGCATTGTCGCCCGCTATCTCGGATTCCATCTGGATCAGCTCGGCATATGCAGGGTTGCCTTTGGCAGCGAATTTTACTGCATTTATCCCAGAAAGACGGGACAGCCCGAGAGGCTCCTTGCTTCCCGCGCCGTAGAAGGCTGCCTTGTCGATGGTAGCTCCAACGGCAGCAGCTATATCTGCGCGAATCATTGCCTCGATATCAATGCTGGACTGCATGATCTGACGGCGGGTAATGGGCACTGCCGCCGCCACTGTTCGGGGAGACATCTTTTTGGAATGGAAGACCGGAAGCGTGTCAGGAGCGTCCGCACCTTCTCCGATCCAATAGCCCATTGCCCCGGAGGTTTGTGCGGGTATCTCCACATCGCCGACCAAGCCTGTCAGCGGCGTACCAAGGCGCATGGAAACTGTGCGGTTGCGCAGGATCTGTATGAAGGACGAGGCCAAATAATCTGTAGCGACCAGATAGCCGCCCGTATTTCCTGACTCGCTCCCGTCTTTCGATGTGTTGAGGGCGCGGTCAAGAACGTCCTGGGGGACCATAATTCCGTTGGTCATTTTTCCCAAGGCCCGCGCGGTGGCACGGCTTACTTCGAACTCAAAAGCAGCCTCTTCCCTTAGCTCGTGGTTCCCCGGCGCCGCCAGGGCACGAACAGCACGGACAATACTAAACGAACGGCATTCCTTCTCGGTCAGTCCGACGGTCGGGATGGAGCGCACATCAAGGGCGGGGGTGGTGCCAGACGCAATATGCTTCAAAAGGTCGGCCCTGAACTCATCGACGCTGCGGTTGCCCGTCACCGCTTGACTGGCCAGGGCTTCGGCCTTGTACTGCCGCCCGATGTCAATAATGGCTGCTGCGCGCGCCCGTTCAGCCTGAACAGGGTCCTCGGCAGTCGTTACCTTGGCTTCGACCGTGTCTGTTGTCTTTTCCATTCCCGCTCCGATCCTCACGTGGGTGTTGTTGTCGTCAGTCTCCGCGACGTGCGGCCTGAAGTCCTGTGGCGGTTTTTCCATGCTGCGCCCGACCCCGACGGACGGGTCGGCGGGGATGGAAACCAATGAGATTTCAAAAGGCTGCCATCGCCGCACAGTAACAAGGTCCGGCTGCCCGGCACGTTTCTGGACCTCGACGTCATCGACCGTATAGCCGACCGACACATGCTGGCGGATGCCATCGCGAATATCGTCGAGGATTTCTTGAGCCCGTGCAGATTTACCAAGGCGGACCCGGGCGCGGCCCTTGCGGTCTGCGCCTGTTTCAACCATTTCCACAACCCCGACATGGTCCTCCGGGTTGTGCCCGACCAGAAATGGGGCCCCGTCGTCAAGCCTGCTGGTATCCATGGCGCCGGGGGCATGGTCGAGAATTTCCTCACCAAACCACCGCAAAACAGGCGTTTCGGACGAGAACGCCAGCTCGACGCAGCGGTTTTCTTCATCAAACGCGCTCACCCGACCCGACCGGGTCAGGCCCGGGCGCTCGCCATCACGCGTATTGATCATTTCGGCGGTCAGGGTTTGTAGACTACTCATTCAGGTTCTCCGGTTTTTCCCGCGCCCGCTTGCGTGGGCGCCCCGAGTGCCAAGCCAATTGCACTGCCTATGTATTCTTTCGGAATCCCTGCCGCCTCCATCGCACAGATGTCGCGGGCGATTTCCCGCCACACGGAATCCGGATCCCGGCCCTGTTCACGAATGATCTGCGAGGGGGAGGACAGCATGTTGTTTTTCGCGGCAATCGCGGCCTTTATATCGGCGGCGGGGTCGATCCACTGCCAGCGGCGGGGCTGCCAGGCAACGCGGCTGTATTTTTCCAGCCGGTCCGGGCGAAGGGTCCCGCCGTTTTCCATCGCGACACCATGGAGGAGGGCTTTGGGGAGCCAGGCTTTGAAGACGGGTTCATGCAAAGTTTCGATCAACCATTCCTGGAGCCACTTCCAGTGCTCGCGCTCGTCCAGTGTGCCTTGCCGTATACTTGAATAATTCACGCCTTCAAGGTCGTTGGCTAAATTGTTGTACGCAACACCCATGCCACTGGCCGCGCCTCTCAGCATGGCTTTTTGAAAGGCGTGGAACTCACCGGAGGGATAGGACGGGTTCCATTCCTGAAAGCTCACACCTGCGGGGAGCTCCTGGAAGACCCCGGCCTTGGCCTCCATGTAGAGCTCTTCGTTTTCGTCAAGAGTGTCACCTGTCTCGAATTCGTGCTTGAAGAAGCCGCACTTTGCAGCAGCTGTTCTTGCGTTGACCAGGGCGGCATGCTCGAACTCTTTCAGCATGTGCAGACGCCACAAGCTGGTTGCCATCCATGGCAAGCCCCGTTTTTGGCCGACAATGTCAGGCAGGAAGCCGTGTATAATCTCGCTGGCCGGGATACGGCGATAATTCCTGCCCTCAAGGCTATAGTCAGGGCGCCCGTCATCTGTTGTCATGAAGTAATAGGCCAGGGGGCGACCCGACATATTGAATTCAATACCCTGGCGGATGAATGATCCTCCGGTCCGGGGGTCCTGGTCGAGGTGCACAGGACAGCGGGTGGGGTCAATCACCTGGAGCGCAAACCCCCACGGGCCTGCATCCGGGCCATGGACCATTTTTATAAAGAACTCGCCGTCCCGGGCGGCGCTGGTGATGCAAAGAGACTGTAGGGCCCGCCAGCTCAATTGGCCGCCGATATCACAACTTTTGGCGGCCCCCCACCGGTCCCAGGCATCTTCCAGGGCGTCATTGGCCGAATTATCCAGGTTGCCGTCGAAATCGCGGGCCTGCGCCTGGAGAAGAACCCCCTTGGGCCCGACAATGTTCTGCACACATAACCGAACAAATTTTTTCGCGTAGTCATTGTTGTCGGCTTCATGTCTGGATCGCGCAACCAATGAGGTATAGTTCCTGCGCACGACCTCATCAGCGCTGACAGGCGTTGTGCTCCAGGACTGGGTCAACCGGTCCGTCGAGGCGGAATCGAAAAAGTTACGGGAGAAACGGGCGCCGGGGCGGCGGCGGACTGCGGAAGCCGTACGCCTGAATAGCCGGTCCAGGATATTCATCAGAACCTCACCAGAACCTGCCGCCCCAAAAGGCTCTGACCGCGTTCGGCAAGCCGGGCTCTTTTCAGCTCCGCCCGGTACGTATCCCGGAGGCGGAGGAGATCGGGGATCGGTGTGCGTTCCAGCTCACGGTTGTTGATCTTGTACTTGCTTTGGTCGATCGTGGCCCGCCCCTCGATAACGGCTTCGACAGCCTCAAGGACCTTCATAACATGGCCGCGACCGTCAAAAAGGCCGGTAATATTATCGGGGTCATCACGCACCAATATCGCGCCCGATTTCAGGTCGTATACGGTGAACCCGTCGGATACACGGGCCGTATACCAGTATGTGCCGGGAGGCCACAGCGTGGTCCGACTCCCGGGCACGCTTATTCGGTGCTGAAGGCCGTCAGGCTCTGCCTCCAGGTCAAGGGGTGCGGGACCCCTGAGAAGCAGGCGGAGAGTCCAGTCCGGGGGGGGACAGGCGGGGAGCGTTGCACGAATATCCAGCGATGTACCCGCTGTAATCTCTTTCTGGATGGCGAACATAGGCACCTGTAAACCTGTTTATTCCCGCCGCCGCGTAGGAAATCGCGACCGTCGCGCAGTATGGTGGGGCCCGGACCCGGCGCTGTCCTGTGGCGCTTTTTCCCCACGGCCCAGTGCGGTGCGGGATGCAAGTTTATGGAATTTCGGGTTCAGGATTTTCAGGGCGGCCAAGGCGTAGACGCGACAATCAAGGGCCTCGTTACGGCCCCGCGTCTTGTGCCATTCGGGGCGGGGAAAGCCTTTTACGTAGCGTGTAATGAGTTTTTCGGCGGTCAGCTGGTGGAAGTACTCTGCGCTCCGGTCGGCGGGAAAATGACTGTAGCCCGGACCCGGCGTGTTGACCTCCAGGCGCCGCATGATCATGATCTTTGCTTCGTCTACACCAACACCGAAAAGATTGATCGGACGCTCGCCGCGAATGGACCGCGTGCGCTTTGGCGGCGAGACCAGGGGCCGCCCGAAACCACCGATGCCTTTGATGGCGAACACGCGGCGCCCGCTTTGACGCCTCACGTAGTCATAGGCGGCAGAGGTATGACCGCGCCCTCCGCCGGTATCCAGGCAAGCAGCACTGATTGCAAGCTGTGCGCCGGACTGGTGCAGGTAGGTTTCATTCAGGGCCTGGTCCAGCTCCGCCCATACAGCCGCCCCAAGCGGATCACCCCATAAAACAAGGTAATCGACGGACCAGCTTTCCTCATCCGCACCCCAGGCAACCACCTCCATTTCAAGACGGTCCTGCTGCATGTCAATGCCCGCCGTAAGAATCAGGCCCGCCTCGGGCACAGGGGCGGAGAAAACCTCGACTCTCTGCATCAAGTCCATTGCAGATGCCTGCTGCCCGTCTTCCTCCCAGGTCTCCGCAAGCGACACATTGACAAAGGTTTGCAGGTCGCCCGCTGCTTTTTTGTCGAGGAAGGACCGGACAATGTCGCGCAGGTACCTGAACGTCGAGTATAACTCGTTCAGATGATAGCTGGCATGGCCCCTGAAAGGGCGTTCGGCCTTCCATTCACCAAGCCGGATGGCTGCAATGCGGCGCCCGTCATCCCAAAGAGAGCCACACTCCGAACACACGTAACACGCTGTCTCCGGTAGGTGTTCGCCATCACTGCTTTTATTCCACTGGACGCCGCGCCAGGACAGGTGCTGTCTGTGACCGCAGTCCGGGCAGGGAACAAGGAAGCGACGGCAGTCCCCGGCGATAAAGGCGCTTTCGATCCACGACGCCGCCTTCAATGTAGGGGTCGAGATTTCAAGCAGCTTGCGCTGGTCTCCGAAAGTCGCCGCCCGTTGCCACAGCAGCCCGACCGGGTGGCCTTCGGATGTGCGGTCATATCCGTCGGTTTCATCGCAGACAATGAACGGCGCGGAACGCCCCCGCATGGTTTTTGGACTGCCGCTCCAGGCAAACATCAGAAAGCCGCCGGGATAAGACTTCATTCGCTGGTTGTTGACGCCCTCCCTGCCACGTGGCTTGGCCAAAAGGGCCTGCAAACCTTTATTAGCCTCGATCATGGGGTTGAACTTTGTCTCCAGCCATGTCGCCAGGTCGCCTTGTGACGGTAACATCATGATCTGGCTGCATGGATTTTGCGCAATCATGTAGGCTTGGGCGCAGAGAGCGAGGGTTGTTTTGCCAACCTGGGCTCCCCACTTCATGGAGACCCGCTGACACTCCGGATCCATGAGCATGTCCAAGGGCTCGCGCTGGTATGGGGCGTTGTCGAAGCGCAGCGGACCAGGGACCGCATTACCGATTGGTATACGGATATTGGCCTCGGCCCATTCACTGGGCTTCAGCTTCGGCGGAGGGCGCAGGTAGCCTTGTGCCCGTCGCATGGCCGCCAGAATGCCGCGCGGATTTGGAAAGCCCTCGGTCACCGTCAGGACTCCTCCTCAAGCTCAAGATCAGCCTCTGAAATCAGGGTGGTGGATGCCAATGTTTCAAGAGCCGCGTCAATTTCATCAAGGAGAGCGGCTTTCAGGCGGGCGGCGTCTGTTTCACCGATGAGGCGGGTGACAACCCGGCCCGGTATGTTCCTCAGGTTCGCCCGCACTTCCGCGAATGCGGTAGCGATGGCTTTCTCGACCTGGGACAGGGGGGCCAGTTCACCGCTTTCACGAAGCAACGCCAGTTCGGCCTTGCGGGTAATGGCCAGAAGGTGACGGAGCTTCAGTTCTTGTTCATCGGCGGGCGCACTTGACACTGCTTCCTGCCGGATCCTGTCCTCGCGCCAGGCAGCAACATCGGCGGTGTTGAAAATCCATGCCTTGCCCTTGCCCCCACGGCACACGAAGGGGCAACCAACCTGGACCCACTGGTCAATTGTTGGCAGCGCGACGCCAAATACCTGGGCGATGGCCGTGCGGTTGACCTCCTGGCCCGCTCCTTTCCTGCCACTCATCGCGCTACAGCCGTCTTGCTATATAATAATAAACCCCTTGGGCAAGGGCCACGCACACATAAAAGCCCGGGCCTTTCCACCCGCAGGCCGGACCCCTCGCGGAAGTACCTGTTTTTTTCAGGACACACTCCTCCCGCGACGTGTGGCCAGCAGCTCCGCGCCCTTGCCGAACTCGCGCAGGCCGAAGTAGGCGCCGGGCAGCGAGAACAGCAGCGTCATCGCGTACGGGTCCGGGGCGGGCGCCTGCCACACATAGGCGATACCTGCGAGCAGGGACAGGGTGGACTGGCCGGGGCGGATCCAGCGGATCAGGCGATCAGAGGCCCGGTCCCCGGATCGAATGGTTTCCTGCGTTTCATGATGGGCGTGCTGGCTGTCTTCCAGGTTGGCCCGCGCCATAGCCTCGATATGTGCCCGGGTTGACTTGTCATCCTCAAGGCTGATCTCGCGCAGGCGAATGACCGCCGCTGGATTGTTCTGTAGCTCACGCAAGGCCGCCTCGGGGCTGTCTGTGCCTGTTGCGCTGCTGACCATGGCGATGCCGCTGGCCACCGCTGCGGGCAGGTTGCCCGTCAGGAGCGAGCCTACCAGCGACGCCCCATGACCGCCGTTCTTCTTGATCCATTGCCCGACATCAGACCATTGCATGACGCGCCCCGCTGTTATGGTGTCCATCGTGCACAGGGGCCCGTGCGCGTGTCGATGTGGATGAAAGACGGGTAAAGCCCCAGACCGAGCCGGAACGGGTACTGCTTGCACAGCCACACATAAACCGCGTGCAGTGGGCTGACGGTAATGATGTCGGCTGCACGCCCCAGAAGGTGCATGGATTGCGGGCGCCCGCCG
>NZ_JAAVSY010000018.1 GCF_012102745.1 Haematospirillum sp. H4485 | reverse complement strand
GGAAAATGCGGCTCTATCGCCGCCCATCGGGCGTCCGAAAGCCAAAACAGGTGGGCCATTCATGCCTCCAATCTCCCGATTGAAGGGTATGAATCTGATCCGCAGACCACGAGCAATACCATGATTGGGTGTGGAGCCTAGATTTTTGTTTCTGTACAATTCATCCTGCCACATGCCTGTTCCTGCGGGGTGGGCATGTTACTTATAACCTCGACAAGAGGTATATTCATGGATGTGATCGTGAGAATATAGTCGGGTCCATCAAGACCATTATCACCTTTTCTCTTATATATCAGATCACTCCATATATTCCTTGAAGGAATAATGTTGGGGTTATCGTGACCGTATATGACAAGGCGTTAAGTTTCTGCTTTTTATGAATCGGGGTTATATGTAGAAAGAGTCGAGGTGATCATGCCCCAAAATCGGGGGCAAACTTCACGCAGACTTTTCTCGATTATCAAGGATAGTTTCTATAAAACAGCATGTTATACGTACTCTTTTGTACAGGATATTCCTTCCTAAAACATTTATTAATTTTACGGGACCAATCCACTCGAAGTCTATCAGGGTAAGCATGTTATTTCCTACATCGCACTAGAGCCGGTGTTAGCAGCTGGATCTGGAGTCATTGCGCAGAGTAGGGAGAAAAAGATGATTCCAAAAAACATATGACGGGTGGTTGACGTGTGCGAGACGTCAACCACCCGAAGATCCCTTCACACAAAGCCGCAGACAAAGAGTTCGCTGCATGCTTAATCAGGGCTCACACACTTTCCTTGTAGCACAAGGAAGAGCCGTTAGGTAGTGCCTGTACTACCCTCTTGGTTATGTCAAAATGAAGCAGCCTCTTGGCGTCCTCGCGGTTAAAGACGGCAAGGAGTTGAGACGTGAGTGTTTCACAATATCGTTCTGCTGGTTGTGCCAAGCCAGCACCAACGGGGCATGTCCGCAAGGCCTATGGCCATTTTGATGCGGCTGTTGCCGTAGCAACTTGGAAAGGTCTTCCTGAAAGGATTTATCATCCAAAACAACTGTTGGAGCCTTTCCGCCGTTGCGGGAATTACCTTCCATTTTCCCGTGAGGCGCTCTCAACATTGGAGCTTTTGTTTGACTATTCCTCGTCAAGCGATTGGACGTCCGGATGTTCGCCACTCGTTTTTCCTGGTAATGCGGAATTAGCCGGGTGCCTGGGTGTCAGTGAACGGACAGTACGCAACCACCTGTCTGCACTCGAGAAAGCAGGATTTATTTCCATCGAGCGGGGCCCTGGAAACCGTCGTACTCCTGTCAGGGCTGCGGATGGTTCAATTGTCTCAGCTTATGGAATAAATTTAGCGCCTGTTGTTGAGAAACACAAAGAATTTCAAGACCTTGCCCAAGAATTAAAAGCGCAACGCAACAGGTTGAAAAGCCAGAGGCGTTCTATCGGTGCGGCTTTGCAAGATATTCGTACGGCTGTTGATGCGTTGGATGTTTTGTTGTGGGAACATCCTGATAATATTGCTCTTCAAAAGACGTTAGAGACAGCTCACCATGCCCTTTTGCAATCAGAGCAGCTTTTTGATCAGTTTTTATGTCTTTACAATCGGTTTTCATCAGCGTCGGTTAACGAGCAAGCTCGTATTGAACAGGATATACTTAACCTAGAGAGGAATATGATCGACTCTGCAGGATATGTTCATATGCTAACATGGTCGTGTATGTGTAGTGTTTATGAAGTTAATTCCGGCCAGCAGGAAACCGGTTTCCACCATATATCTACAAAAGAAAACAAAACAAAAATAAGCTTGGCAAAAAAAGTAGTCGGCTCTACGGGAAGCTCTTCCGATCCTCTCTTACCTGGCTTTATAGAGGTAGCAGCAAAACCATTAACGTCTCTCAGAAAGTCGCAAACGGATCTCCTGAAGAGTTTTTGCAAACCCCTGTCCGCTGTTATTGTGTCCCAGTTTCTTGAAAGTCCTGAAAATGCGAAGCCTGACCAATGGTTTCATGCGGCAAGGATTTTGGCACATCAGTTAGGAGTATCCGAATGGACTTGGAAAACAGGCTGCCAACAACATGGTTCTTTACAGGTAACGTTTGCTGTTGCTGTAGCTGCAATGAAACCCCAAGAATATATTTATAAAAGTAGGCCGGCTTTCCTGGCGGGAATGCTTCTGCGACCATCAGGTCAGCTTAATGCTCTTGCCAGTTTCCATGCACTGCGTAAAAGAGAAAAAGTCTGATAGAAAGCATACGGAGGCATTGTTCCTTTGTACCCAGCAGTTCATTGTCGTAATAAGTGTTATTATCCGGCAACTGGAAGGATAGACTTGTGAGGGATACAGCTGAAGCCGAGTCCTTGAAGATTACACTTCATGACGGTCGTCGGGTTGTGATTGACAGTTCTGCCATGCGTCATGATGATCAGACACTTTATCCCGTTAAAGTTGTAATTGCTGGTTTTGTCCTTGGCCCTGATCTCGACGATGATGACAAGGAGCAGCTGACAAGAGATGTCTGTGATGCCCTTGAAAAGAGCACAAATGGTATCCTTGATGTTCTTGAAGCAGTTATACAAAAGAGCTTGATTGAGTGTTATATCAAGGAAACACACGGAGCTCCGGAAGAACGAGAAATTAATTTCAAGAGCACTCAGCTCGTATGTCGGCGCATGGCTGAAGACATGGTCCGTGAAAAGGCATACCTGTCAAAACTTGCCCGTTGGCTTGTGTTGAATGCTTCATCTTGGAAGGCAGAGGACGAGAGGCGCTCTGTTCCCGTTACATCAGATATGATAGGAAGCCTGATCGGTGTCTATGCCGAGGAAGCTGCACAGGCTATCGCTGAGTTGTTATCTCCTCCTCATAAGCCATTGCCATATCTGGAAGAAATACTAGGTATCCGGGATCCTGGCCATGATATACGCCCGGGACTACCCCGCGATATGCTAGTGGTCCTCTCTTCAGGCCACTTTCAAGGTTTACGAGAAGCCCTTTATAAAAATACCTTTCGTCGAGTTGATGGTACCCCTTGGCCCACAGCCGAGTTAACCCGTGGTGGATCAACAGGATATGCCCAGCTTCGTCCCCCTGTTGTTGAACATGATCCTCATTTACCTCGTGACCAGGTTCAGGCGTGGGCGCAGACAATGTGGAAGCAACAGTCAGAATTATCAGATATTGACGCGGATGCTCTGGATGCCCTGTGTGCTATTTATCTTAATCAAGCCAGAACCCCTGAAGATGGGGCGATTGCTGATGTTGATGAAATTCTCTCTATGCGTGGCCTGAAGCCCAAGCGAGGTGGGCAAGGTCGGCGAGGAGGATATGAACCTGAACAACGGGAAGAGATTATCCGTGCTCTAAGCCATATTCAGAACATTTGGCTCAATATTGCCGAAGTCAAAGTTTACGAGAATGACCCCAAGGGGGGAAGATCGAAAAAGCCTGTAACCAAGACGTTGCAGAGCCGCCCTTTTATTATCACGGATCGTATGGGCCAAATCAGGCTGGATGGTTATATGGACGTTGAACGGTTCATATTCCGTCCGGGCAAAGCATTTGCCAGCTTTTTATTCGGGTCTGGTCGGCAGACAGGATTATTGTTTCGCAAGGCGTTACAGTATGATCCATATAGGCGGAAATGGGAAAAACGACTCACCCGCTATGTTTCATGGCATTGGCGGGCCATTGCCAGAACGGGTCAGTTCGTTCAGGTCTATCGTGTTCAGACTCTTCTTGATGCTGTGGGAGAAGTTGTCAACGAACGCTATCCATCAAAAACACGGGCTAGGCTCGAAAAAGCACTGGAGCAGTTGCAAGCTGATGGTGTCATTGCCGGGTGGCAGTATGACCGTTGGAACGAAAAAATTATTGAAAAGCGCGGGTGGGGACAGGAATGGGTTCTTGCAACCATAGCAATAGAAGCCCCGGATGAGGTCAAGGACTACTACAGGCAATTGTCCCGTGATGTTCCGTCCGGTAAAGCCCTTCAGGTTATTTCCCCGCTTGCGGCCAAACACAAGGTGTCCCCCGATGGGTTGGCTGAAGCGATTAAGTCCCATCGTAAGAGAACAGGACAAAGCCAAATGCAGGTTGCAGAAATTCTGGGCATAAAGCAGGGTTATTTATCCAAGCTGGAACGCGGTAAGGCCTTGGCGTCACCAAAGCTACAGAAGGCCATAGATAATTGGTTGGCCTCGGAGGCGGGATAAGCGATATTCCTGAGTGATCAGGATAACCCCGACACGAATCCTGAATTATAACTAATATGAAACAGGCTGGAGTGTTGTATGTGACAAGCTTTCCCCATAAACCTGCAATCGTTGCAAGAAGAGAAAGCTGAACCAGCATGTCTGTGCGCGTGCGACTGTGTCGTTGTGAGCCAACACGTTGGCTTGTCGGGAGCGAATCTGATCCATTATCTTATCGCCAACGTAGTTGGCTGGAATTAACAGCGATCCTTTCACCGGCATTTCCCGATACCATTCCGGGATTGTTTGCAGAGCCATTGTTATCGGATGATGGGAAAGACTTGGAATGGTGGTCGTCCCTTCCGGGACAGCCTGTCCTGTTGTCCTCCTTAACGTTGCCTGAACAAAATCGGGTTCGTGATCTTTTGTTCCAGAGGTTGGGGCTTGTACGGCAGTTAGGGGAACGTTACCGCCTTTCTGGCAACGTTGCTTTTGCGGACTTGATTGAGAAAGTGACTGTAACTCCCGGGTCTGATCAGGTTCTGGTGCAAAATGGTCAGCCGGTTATTGTTGGATGGGGATATGCAGGTTCTGGATTGAATCTACCCGTATTCTATAATACAGGCTCTGTTGCTTCAGGACATCGCTGGTGGCTGTGGTTGCTTGCTATCCTGTTATTGTTGCTTTTGATCAGTCTTTTTCTGTACCGGTGTAATGGTCTTCTTCCCTCGACAGGTGAAGAGGTAGAGCAGGCACCTGTGGCAGAAGAGGATCATAATGCATTGATAGCAGATATTCTTGATGCTGAACGTGAGGTTATGCGCCGTTTAGCCGAGTGTCGTGTACCTGATCAAAATGCGATGCTGGATTTGCCTGCCCCAGCATCTACCATTCCTTCTCCTGGTTATCTGAATCCGGTTGAAGAGGTTGTAAAACCACCGGCTCCAGCTGTGAAACCGCCTGTATTGCCAAGCAGGACCGATGATACCCCAAAAGAACGGGCAAACAAGAATACGCGGCCTGCCTCTTGTCCTCCCAAACCAAAAGCGTGGGAGAATCCCGAAGTGGCTGTCTTGCTTGATGCGTCAGGCAGTATGGGTTTGTCAGCAGACTTGAAACCCTCGCAGGTTCAGATGCTCATGCGGCAGGTTATGGGTGGGAACAGCTTTGCGCTTTCGAAGTTACAGGGCGGCAGGTCTCGTCTTGATGCAGCCAAAGATGCAGTGGCAGATTTGACCAAGACACTACCCCGTCATATTGATCTTGGTCTTCTGGTTTTTGGGCGCTGCGAGGGAACAGATAATTACAAGTTCTTCAAAGCTGACGAGAGAACCCGTTTGTTGGAACAACTGCGTTCGATCACACCCCGTCAAGGTACGCCTCTGGCTCGTGGTCTGGAACGTGCCGGAACCATGCTTGATGGGGTCAGGGTGCCCGGAACTATTGTTGTTGTTACTGACGGTGAAGACAGTTGCGGGGGCGATCCTTGTGCCGTTGCCCGTGACCTGAAGGCACGGAAGCCCAACATCCGCATTAATGTTATCAGCGTTGATGGTTCCGGTGATGGGCGATGTATGGCCGAAACGACGGGGGGAAAGCTGATCCTTCCAAAGGACGGCCAAAGCTGGGATGATTTGTTCCGCGCTGCAAGTGGCCATACACCTGTACCGCAGGGGTGTGAATGAAATGACAACATTGAAAGCTGATAGAACCCGGGGCAGGGATACAATGGCACATGATCAGAATGATACAGGTCCGCTGTTGCGAACAGGTTCTCTGCGTGATTTTTGTATGCTGGGTATTTCCGGAACATCCTTGTTCTCGACAGCCTTGCAGATGCGGTCAACCATCAGACGTCAGATCGGAGATGATGTTGCCTCCCTGATGGCGATTCCCCAAATCAGGGCTGATGGTGTGACAATCGACTGGTATGCGCCTGCAGGCTCAAGGGTTATACCTTGGTCTGCGGCGACTTTACAGGAGCAGCAAGCAGTCCTCCCAGGGCTTCAGTCTGCACGTCACCGTGTTTTATCCCATGCGGGTCTTCTGGCGGATCGGCCAGCACTGTCCAGAGACCTGGAGCTGTTTGCCCGCTTGTTGCCGTTTGCCCTGTTTATTCCGGATGAAACGCATATCTACTTGGTGGATGGGCAGCCTGTGGTGACATTCTGGGGTTTCTCGCCATTGGCTGTACCGGGTGGGAGAGATGTTTTGACCGGTCTTTCCTTGTCCCCTGCGCAAACCCCGATAGCATCTGTGCCAACGGCCCAGCCAGCTAGGTTTGGGTGGCCGTGGTGGTTGTGGTTTCTGTTGGCGGTTCCGCTTGTTCTGCTGTTTCTGCTGCTTCTGATCTGGTTTATGCGGTGGTGGGCGTTGTCCCTTCCTGAGGAACAGAGGGACTTGTTGCCGTCTTGGCTGCTGGGGACTGTTCTTGAGGAGCAACACTCCATTATTCCCTTTCTTCCACCTCGGCAGGCTATTGTCATCGATGGTACCAGTGGAAAAGCGGTTGCCCTTGATCCGGAACAAGGTGACGTGACAGCCACTTCTCCACCCAGCGAGTCGGAACTGCCTGATAAAGGACAGGGTGATTCTCCCCCTGAGTCCTCGCCTACAGACAGAGCAGATGAAACCGACAAATCCGGATCATCACCAGAGGAGGGAAGCTCACCGCCGTCTGTTTCGCTGGATGAAGCTTCCTCTGGTGCAAAAGCCCTGCATATTCCACCGGATGCGCTGCAAAGCGGACAGACTGATTTCCTCAATGGAACATGGCGTTCCCATACCGGTTTGGTTGATGGTGCTACCAGTTTGCCTCTGGACGTGGAATATTCTTTTGACAAAGGTGTTGGAACCATGACCATTCGTCGCGGCGACGGCGTGGTTTGTACAGGTCCCGGAAACGCTCGTATGAACCAGGGGCGTCTGCACATCGATCAAGCAGAATCTGTCCGCTGTCCCGATGGTCGCGAGTTTGCGCCGTCACAGGTTGTGTGTGATCGTGATACAAACGGCAAGGCCCGGTGTCAGGGGGTTAATCCCGATGGAGCACAGTACCATGTTGATATAGGGCGTCAGTCCGGTCACTGATCAACCTACCCGAATGTTTATAGAAATATGGCCCTGAGTTTCTGTGAAAGGATAGCCATGCTGGCGGATGTTACCCGGCGGTCGGAAGAGGAAATCACGCTGATTATGCGAACCGGGATCCAGTTTGTGGATTTTGGTTTGACGCTTGATGCCCGCCGTGAGGCCCCCGGTCGTTTCGCCCGGGTGGCGGAGAGCCCGGTACCTGTTCGGCTGGAGGCTGATCCTGTGCGGGATGCAACACTTCATCCCCGGTCACGTCTGCCGATGCAGGATCATCCGGAACTTGAGACGTCTGTCAGAGACAGTCTTACCCTGCTGTCTGATACGTGGCTTCCTGTCCCGTTCCTGCGACAGCAGGCCACAACGTTTGTCCAAGGGCCGGCTAATTGGGCTCGTGCCCGCCTGTTTCCCCTTGAAACTGGACAGGACCGCGATGGATATACACACCGTCTTGTTCTGGCCTTTGATACCAGTGTAACAGAGGAACGTGTGGGTACAGCCTATCTGGCACCAACGTTGGGTGATGTTGAAGGGGGCGTGCGTTTTTCCTTGGCTTGGCAGGGTGAGGATCCTGCCTGGTTTATGGCCCAGAGGTGGGTTTCCGGCTGGCTGGAGCAGGAGTTTTCGGACAGTGCGGTCGCCCGGCTGCGCCTGTCGCGTGAGGACATTGAGGCAGGCATCAAAGCGGGTCTGCACTATACCCATTATCTGAATATCATAAGTTTGATTGGGTCCTTGGTTCGTCCCCCTCGCATCAAGATCCTGTCCAATCGTTCCGATGATGTTTTGCCGTCCATTCCGGTTGATATGGTTCTGGATGTTGGTAATTCACGCACCTGCGGCATTCTGATCGAGGATCATCCCCAGCAGGCAAACGGCTTGAAATTGAGTTATACGCTTGAACTGCGGGATCTGGGGCGTGCCCATCAGGTGTGTACAGACCCCTTTGAAAGTCGCCTGGAGTTTGCCGAGGCAAGTTTTGGCCGGGTTGACCAGTCGGTTTTCTCGGGCCGTAATGATGCATTCCTGTGGCCAACCCTTGCCCGTGTCGGGCCCGAGGCCGCACGGTTGGCTGCGCGACGAAAGGGCAGTGAGGGGTCAACCGGCCTTTCAAGCCCAAAGCGGTATTTGTGGGATGACGAACGCTATGAGTCTGGCTGGCGTTTCAACGATGCTTTCAACCGCTCTGAATCAGAACCCTTGGCAACGGCGGCTCCTTTCGGGAACCTGATCAATGAAGAGGGAAAAGCGCTTTTTACCCTGCCGCCAGAGGAACAGATCCAGGTTTTTGTGCCGCACTACAGTCGCAGTGCGCTGATGACATTCATGTTGGCTGAGGTGCTGGTTCAGGCTCTGGTACAGATGAACAGTACTGGCCAACGTCTAAAGATGAGCCATGCCAACCTGCCACGCTGTCTTCGTTCTGTTATTCTGACGGTTCCTCCCTCCATGCCCCGTCCGGAGCAACAGATTTTTCACGATGCCCTGGAACAGGCCGTTGGTCTTGTTTGGCGCTCTATGGGATGGTTCCCGGGAGACCCGGACACCAATACCCGGGAACAGCAGGACGCATGCTGGCCCCCCTTGCCCGAGCGGCGTATCCAGTGGGATGAGGCCACGTGTGCGCAGGCTGTATGGCTGTATTCGGAAACGGTCAACAATTTCGGTGGCAGACCGGAAGACTTCTTCCACGTCATGCGCAAACCCCGTGGCGATGATCCAGGACGTCGCCTGCGGGTTGCAACAATCGATATTGGTGGCGGTACGACCGATCTTGTGGTGACAGACTACACTTTGGATGATGGCCGCGGGGGGAATGTTTATATCCTGCCGGAACAGCGGTTCCGCGATGGCTTTAAGATCGCCGGGGATGATATTGTTCTTGATGTGATTCGCAAGGTGATCCTTCCTGCCTTTGAGCAAGCTCTGAAGGATCACGGGGTTGTAACGCCGGCGGTTGTCCTGTCGCGTCTTGCCGGGAACGAGGCTGTTCCAGTGCCCGATCAGGTCAAGCGCCAGCAGCTGACACTCCAGGTTCTTTATCCCTTGGCCTTGCAGGTTCTGAAAAGGTGTGAGGCTCATGACCCCGTTGTCGGGGCAGATGTACAGTCTTTGACAGTAGCAGAACTGTTGGCAGACGACGGACAGGGTGATCCTGCCGTGCCTGAAGATTTGCATGGCTGGTTTGCTGCCGGTGTCGCACGTGCAGAAGGGGGAGGAGGGCTACCCTTCAACCTCTTGGCCGTTCGTCTTGTTGTCGACCCGGGGCGCTTGCACCGCTTGTTTCTGAGCGGCGGTATGGAGATCTGCAAGCCGGTGCAGGCTTTGTGTGAACTTGTTTATGCATATGACTGCGATGTCCTGCTTTTGTCAGGGCGTCCATCCCGCTTGCCGGGCGTACAGGCCCTGTTCCGCAGTTTGCTTGCGTTACCTCCTGATCGTCTGGTGGCTCTGCATGGTTATCGGACGGGAACGTGGTATCCCTTCCACCGTAATGCCTGCATCAATGACCCCAAGACAACAGCATCTGTCGGGGCCATGCTGTGTGTTCTGGGACAGGGGCGTATTCCCGGCTTCTTCTTCCGTTCCAATGTATTCCGTTTGTATTCCACCGTGCGTCATGTTGGCTTGATGGACAGCAATCGTCTCATCAAGGACGAGGATGTCTATTATCGCGATATTGACTGGGATAATCCTGACTATCAGTTGCCCGAGGATGTCAGCTTTGAAATCCGGGGGCGGACCCTTCTTGGATTTCGCCAGATTTCCGTCCCGCGTTGGGGGGCAAGCCCATTATACCTGATTGATTTCAACAGAAACAATCGCAAGGCTGATACGGCTTTGTATGGTGCTGGCCAGGGCGATGCCACGGTGCTGGATGTTACCTTGCGCCCCGGTCGCGGTCGGGCTGAAAAACTGGAAATCAGCCGGATTTCAGTGAGAGGAGGTGATCGCGACGGGCAGACATTCAGCCGGGATGCCCTGAAGATCCGCCTTTTCACCTTGTTGACACAGGGAATTGGTGAAGACAGCTATTGGCTGGATACTGGCAGTGTTGTTGGTTGATGGAGGCAGACGGTGAGTAAAGGGCCCGCAGTTGTGACGGCTACTCCCGAGGGATTGGTTGAGGCCTGTAAGGCTCTTGCCGATGGTGTGGAAGAGGGGATTGCCTGGGTTCGGGACGTGCGGCCGGACAGTGCGCGGCTTGACCGGGAGGCGGATGGAATCAGTATCCATCTGCACCGCGAGGGTAGCCGTGCCAAAAGGTTGGCTGCCGCTGTGGTACAGCCTGTGGCTGTCGGCTTCTTCGGTCTGTCCCAGGCGGGGAAATCTTATCTGATATCGGCCCTGGCCCGTGGAAAGAACGGGGCCTTGGAAACAGATATGGATGGCCAGCGCCTGAACTTCATTGCCCATATCAACCCACCAGGAGGAGGCAAGGAAGCAACGGGCATCGTAACCCGCTTCACACGCCGTCGCCTGCCAACACCAGCGGGTTTTCCTGTTGCCTTGCGTCTTTTCAGCGAGGCAGATCTGGTGCGGATTATTGGTAACAGCTTCTTTATGGATTTTGATCGCCAGAAGGTCAGCGTCTGTTCGGATCCGGCTGTGATTGCCCTGCGCCTGGATACTGTTGCCCGCAAGGCATCGCCCGGTGCAACGGGGGGGATGGGAGCTTCTGATGTTGTTGATCTGATGGATTATTTCAACAGTCGCTTTCCGCGTGACATGGAGCCATACAAAGCTGGGTTCTGGTTGCGGGCTGTGGATCTTGTTCCCCGCTTGGATACACAGGGCCGGGCAGAGCTGTTTTCCCTGTTGTGGGGTGATATTCCGGAATTCACGGTCGTCTGGACCCATCTGGCAGAGACACTGCGGTCAATCGGCCATGCTCCACGGGTTTTTGCTGCACTTGATGCCTTGGTTGTGCCGGATGGAGCGGGTGGCTTCAGCCAGAAAAACAGCATCATGAATGTTGATATGCTGGGCGGTCTCGGGCGCGATAATATGGGGGTGGTTCAAGTTGTAACCCATCAGAGTTCGGGGAAGGAAAGCGCTGTTGCTGTTGCTCGCCCTGTTCTGGCGGCCTTGGCCTGCGAGATGAGTTTTTGCCTGGCGGACCCACCACAGGCGTCCATGCTTGAACAGGTTGATCTTCTTGATTTTCCAGGGTACCGCGGTCGTCTGAATGTGGGGCGTCTGGCAGATGTGGCAGAGCGTCTTGAGGGCCGTGACCCGGTTGCGGAACTGGTTCTGCGCGGCAAGGTTGCCTACCTTTTTGAACGGTATACCGAAGACCAGGAAATGAATGCCTTGGTCCTGTGCACGCCCTGCCATAAACAGTCTGATGTCAATGATCTGGGGCCGGCATTGCAGGCATGGATCGAGTCGACACAGGGGGCAACGCCGGAAGAACGTTCCCGCCGCGATTCCGGGTTGGTATGGACAGTCACCATGTTTGACGAGCGTCTGAAACCTCGCCCTGATGAAACCATGGATTTGATCCGCGAGGGATGGGGCGGGATGATGCGCCTGACGTTGCTGGAGAAGTTTGAACAGTTTGAGTGGGTTAACACTTGGGCCCCGAACCAGCCCTTTGACACGGTGTTTCTTGTGCGCAAACCCGGCATGGCGCCGGGCGTTATTGAAATGGAGGGACGGCAGGAAGTTGCCCTTGCAAAAGGACAGGAACAACGCTTGGCGGCCATGCGTGGTACCTTCGTTGAGGATGACAGCGTCAGGCGCCATGTTCGTGATCCTGCTGCGGCATGGGATGCTGCTTTGACACTTGATGACGGGGGTATGGCGCGTTTGGCGGCCTATCTGGGTACGGTGGCAAAACCAGATGTAAAGCTGGGGCGTATTGCCGAGCAGGTGTCCGATATCCGGGGGCGTCTGGTTTCATCTGTTCTTGGTCCTTTCTATCAGGTTGATGGTGAGGGTGCCGTTGCTCACAAACAGGATCTGGCTCGTCAGATACAGGTTGCCTTGCAGCAGCGGCTTGACCGTTTTGGAGAGCTTGTCCACGCTTTGCAGCCAACACCGGAACGGCTGCGCACGTTGTATTATGATTTGGAAGAAACAGGTGCTGACGAAGGGCAGGATCATGCTGATCTGGAGACAGGGAGTCTGTTCAGCCTTGATCTGTCTGGCTTCGGCCAAGTTGTTACGGATCCTGTCCCTGCTTCTTCACCTGGGAAGGGGGGGCGGGCAGCCCGCTATGCCCGTGCTGTCATGTCTGACTGGATGCGGAGTATACGCGATATTCCCGCCAATACGCAGATGCACCGTTTCTTGGGTATGACCGGGGACACCCTGCAAATTCTGGTCGATGAGCTGATAACAGGTATGACACGGTGTCGTCTGGAGGCTCAGTTGATCGATGCCCTGCGGGAAGCCGAGGAAAGGGCCTCGACAACCCGTGGGCAACTGGTAGATCGGCAGACATTGGTTGCGGCAACATGTCTTGGGTCTTGGGTAGATTGGCTTGGTTTCGGGAGTATCCCTACTGACAAGCGGCCTGTTTCCTCGCATATTGCGGGGCGTCGCCTCTTTTCTGCCCCCGCTCCTGTTGCTGATCCCCCCGATCTGCCAGATTCACCGATCAACTATCCGGCGCTGTATCTGGTCGACTGGATAGATGCATTTCGTGAGATGGCTGTGTCCAATGCCGGTCATCTTGCTGGCAGTGAGATTGGGCCGGAGCATAATCGTCGTTTGGGGCGTCTTCTGGATCGCATGAAGGGGCCGCCTGTCTCCTGATAGATGGAACCGTTGTTTATGGTGTCAAAAGCTGAACTTGTCCCTGATGTCGAGCGTGGGCCAGGATATTCTGTTCTCAAAATTTCCGGGTTTCCGGCGGGAAATGGGCGTTTACAGATCCTGCGTAACCAAGGTCGGGATTTTCTGACCTCCGGTGGGGTTTGGCAGGCTGAGCAGTGTTGGCACGATGTACATTTTGACAACACAGGAAGAGCTTTTCTTGGTCCACTGATTACGGATTGTCTGGCGGTCTTGCCGCCCAATGCCCGTATTCAGCTGACGGCCGAAGCTTCCGGGATTGTGGCACGTGGTGTGCAGGGGGTAACAGGACTGTATCCATCCCATGCTGCCGTTGTGGATGCTCCGGCTCCGCATGCGGAGCCATTATCTGAATCGATCGTGGTTGAGCCGGTTGTCCTGCCTGATCCTGTCCCGGATATTCCTGTCGAAGAACCGCCCCCGGTTTCCGGTTCGGGTTCTTCTCTGGCCAGGTTCTTGTTTCCCGCCGTTCTTGTTCTGGCCTTGTGTGTCGTTGTCGGTGGTTTCTGGTACTGGAATGAAACTCGTGCCCCGTTTGATCCCTTTGTTCCTCCGTCTGCACAGGATGCAGAACACCGTGCAGCACCAGAAGACGTAAAAACGCGCGAGGATCTTGCCACATTTCTTGGCAGATCACCTTCTGCGGATGCAACGGTTGCTTTGGCTGATGATCTGATGCGCCGTGAGAAGGCTGATCTGGCCATGCTCGCCTATCGGTATGCTGCACGGTCAGGGGATCCCGGTGCATCTCTGGCCCTGGGACGATTTTATGATCCTGAAACACATCAGCCAGGTTCCAGCCCGATTGAAAAGCCGGATGCGGAAACAGCAGCCTATTGGTATGAGCCGGCCGCCTTGTCCGGCAATACAGAAGCCCAAAGACGGTTGGGCCAGATTCTTCTCGCTCTTGATCCGAATGGTTATGGTCGCACAAAAGGCTTGGAATGGTTGCGCAAGGCTGCGGCCTCCGGTGATGACGTGGCGAAGTCGGTTCTGCGTGATCTGGGAGAATAGGATGGTGCGGGCCAAAGTTGCCGTTTATCGCGCGTCAGTTCGCATGCTGGTGTTCTTTGCTGTGCTCCTGTGCATTGGACAGGCTTCTGCCGCACACGCGCGTTCCCCCCTGATCATGCCCGGCAAGACAACCCTTTATGAAAGGGTACTAGCCCGTCCGGGGGCTGTCCTCAAGCGCAGCCCGGGTGATGGACCGGGTATGCAACAGCCAGCCCTGACCCGTTTCTATGTTTATGACCGCAAGACAATAGGCGATGTCCCCTGGCTTGAAGTTGGCCTGACAGCAAACGGCCAGGTCGATGGCTGGGTTGAGGCTGGATTTACATTACCTTGGAAACAGCAGCTGACATTGGCCTTCACCAATCCGTCCGGGCGCGAGCGGGCGTTGTTGTTCCGGGATCGTGACAGCCTTGCTGCCATTGTCGAAGCCGATCAACCGGCCTCGCGTATCGACCCCTTGCGCAAAGCTGTGCTGGCAGGTGGGCATGATCCCCATGTCGTGTCTGTAGAGCCTGAAAACTATGTTGACCTTGCCAGTCATTTTTACCTGCTCCCTATCCTCCAAGCCGAGGAAACATTCAGCGGCCATGGGCACCGTGTCCGGATGCTGGAAATTGCTTCCGTCAGTCGTGATGAGGGCAAGACAGTTGCTGCGCCAACCCCTTCTTCCAGTGGGGTAAGCGCGTTGCGGAACTTTACTGCGGCTGTTGTTTTTGTGATTGACTCCACAGTGTCAATGGGCCCTTACATTGACCGTACCCGTGAAGCGGTGCGGCGGATTTACGGGCATATCGAGAAGGCAGGGCTTCTGGATCAGGTACGGTTCGGTATGATTGCCTTTCGTTCCAATGTCGATCGCACTCCAGAACTAGAGTATGTGTCCAGGGTGTTTGCCGATCCATCCGAGGTGCGCAGCGGTAAAGAATTCCTGGATCGTGTTGCTGACTTGAAGGCGGCAACTGTGTCTTCTGCGCGTTTCTCCGAAGATGCCTATGCCGGTATCATGACGGCAGTGGAGCGTATCCAATGGTCTTCTTTCGGTGGGCGGTATGTAATCCTTATTACCGATGCCGGCGCCTTGCAGGGGCAGGATCCCTTGTCGTCAACCCGACTGGATGCTGCTCAGGTTCGTCTTGAGGCTCAGCACCGCGGGCTTGCCGTTTATGCCCTTCACCTGAAAACCCCGGCCGGGAAAGCCAATCACGCTGAAGCGGAGGCCCAGTACAAGGATTTGACCCGTCATCCCCTTTTGCAGCGCCCACTGTATTATCCTGTTGAATCAGGGGCCGTGGATGTTTTTGGGTCAATGGTTGATGCCTTGGGTGATGCGATTGTCGAGCAGGTTGGTGCTGCCCGGCGCGGTGAATCGGTTCCGGGTGCTGCCCGGACAGCAGATCCCGGCTATGTGCAATCGGGGGGCAGCCTCTCGCGTGTTCGTCAGGATGCTGCCATGCTGGGGCATGCCATGCAGCTGGCTTGGCTTGGTCGTACGGAAGGAACACAGGCTCCGCCTCTCTTTTCGGCATGGATTGCTGATCGTGACCTTGAACACCCTGAGATACCAACAACCGAAGTTCGTGTTCTACTGACCCGGAACCAGCTTTCGGATCTGCAGCAGGTGTTGCAGACAATCAGCACGGCAGGGCAGGCAGCGCAACTGTCACCGGGCGATTTCTTCGCCCAACTGCGGTCTGTTGCGGCGACGCTGGGTCGTGATCCCAACATTGTCAAACGTGACCAGGCCCGTCGGTTGGCGGATCTGGGTTTGCTTGGTGAGTATCTGGATGACCTGCCTTATCGGTCCAAGGTTCTGGACCTTGACCAACAGACATGGTCAAGCTGGAGCATAAGCCAGCAGCAAGCTTTCCTTGATGAAATAGAACGGAAACTCCGCCTGTACCAGGTGTATAATGATGATGTAAGCCGCTGGGTCTCCTTGGATGGCGGCCTTGATCCCGGGGAGGCGGTGTACCCGGTTCCTCTGGATGCCATGCCGTGAGCACGTGCGTTCTGGATATCCAGTCCTTGGAAGGATCCCGCGGGGGATTTCGTTTCCTCCTTCCGGCCATGTCCTTGTCTTCCGGGCAGGCAATGATTGTGACCGGGCCAAGCGGTTGTGGCAAAAGTACCTTGCTGGATATCCTTGGCTTGATACTGCAACCAGGATCGGCAGGCACCTTTCAGGTTCGGGGTATTGATATTCCAGCTTTGTGGGCATCGCGGCGGAAGGATGCCTTGGCCCGGGTCAGGGCCGAACGTCTTGGTTATATCCTTCAGACCGGGGGATTGTTACCTTTCGTGGATGTGTTGGCCAACATACGACTTTCAGCGCGAGCCGTCTTTGACCCCGCATGGGAAGATTATCTTGTTGATGTGCTTGGTTTACGCCCCCTTATATCTCTGATGCCCTCGGCTTTATCTATTGGTGAACGCCAACGGGTGGCTGTGGCCCGTGCCCTTTTGTATAAGCCGGATCTTGTGCTTGCTGACGAGCCAACGGCGGCGCTTGATCCGGCCCGTTCTGCTGATGTCATGGCCCTGTTGCTGGAATTGGTGAAGGCATCCGGGTCTGCCTTGGTTCTGGTTAGTCATGACCAGTCCCTTGTTGGCAGTATGGAGCTGCCAATACTGGTTGCGTTGCCTGCACAGGATGTATCCGGTCCCCGGACCCTTTTTGCATGGAAAGGAGCCTCCCCGTGATAGCCTGGCGTATTATCCGGTTATCGTGGGCCGATTGTTGCCATGACTGGCGTGTGGCGATGTGCCAGATCTTGGCTCTTGCTGCGGTTATGGCGCCGCTTCTGGTTCTTCTGGGCCTGAAAACCGGTATTGTCGAGACCCTGCGATCTCGTCTTCTCCAAGATCCTCGGAATCTGGAGATTCTGCTTGTCGGGAACTATCGGCTGGGTCCGGACTGGTTCGGCCACTTGAGAGAGTTGCCAGAGGTTGGATTTGTGATACCGCGGACCCGTTCCCTATCGGCAACGCTGGATGTGCGTACGGCTTCTGGTCGCTCGGTCGAAGGTATGGAGCTTGTGCCTTCCGGTCCTAGTGATCCCCTGTTCCCACCGGACGGGTTTTTCCCATCCGGCTTTGACCGTATCGTGTTGAGCCGGGCGGCAGCAGATCGCCTAGGCGTCAAGGAAGAGGATGCCTTGACAGGTTTTCTGACCCGTACAGTATCCGGAGAGCGGCAGGTCATAAAGTTGCCCTTGGTTGTTGCCGCCATTCTGTCTGAAGACCGTTTTCCAAGGCCTGCAGCTTTTGTTGCCTTATCTTTGCTTGTTGCCGCCGAGGACTGGCGTGACGGACGTGCAGATGCACTGTCAGACCCCGCAAATATGGATACACGCTCTTTCGCCAGTGCACGGCTTTTTGCGCGTGATCTTGATGGTGTTGTTGCCTTGGCAGCCCGTCTTCGTGCGGAGGGGATGGAGGTCAGAACACGTGCCGATGATATCGAGGTGGTGCAGGCTATAGACCGGGTTCTGAACTATATTTTTTCTGTTCTTGCACTGTTGGCAACGGGCGGGTTTGTCTTGTCCATGGCAGCAGGATTATGGGCTGATGTCGAGCGACGAAAGCGTGATCTGGCTCTGTTGCGCCTTGTCGGCTTTGATAGTCGTTCTGCAGCCCTGTTCCCGGTAACACGGGCGCTTCTGGTGGCGGTATGCGGTATTGTTGTGTCACTTGCGTTGTATGCCATTGTGGCCGCCTTGTTCAACAGAACCTTGACGACCAACCTGTCCGGGGAGGGGTTCGTGTGTGATCTTGACCCTTGGTCTGTTGTGATCGCGGTGCTTCTGACCCTGGTTCTGTCTGCCTTGTCGGCGGTGGTTGCGATGCTTCGGGTTCTGGCACTTGAGCCAGCGGAGAGTCTGCGGGATGTCTAGGTTCTTTTTTATTTTCCTGCTCTTCTTGTGTTCCTCATCAGCAACGTGGGCACGATGGGATCAGAAGTACTATAATCCGAAGCCTATGCAGGATGACGTCATCATTCCATTGCCATGTGACGGAGCCATGGTCTTCCGGAAGGTGGCGATACCGGTTGATGGCCCCCTGGGAGACAGGCGGCTTGTTCTTGGCAGCACAGCCGGTGGGCCCGGCTATCTTGAGGGCACGCGAACCGAATGGTTGGCGGGAGGGTTCCGCGACAGCCCGGTTCAGACCTATTTCCTGATGGCGCGATATGAAACCAATGTTCTTCAATATCAGTCTGTCATGGGTTCCAGCTGCCCTGTTCCCAGACCTCAGGGCCGGTTGCCACAAGGGTCTGTCGGCTGGTTCGATGCGCTGTCTTTTACCGAGAAGTTGACCACTTGGTTGCGCAAGACACAGCCTGACTTTCTTCCGCGTCAGGGAGATGAGGCCGGTTTTATCCGTCTGCCTACCGAGACCGAATGGGAATATGCGGCCAGGGGTGGTGCATCCGTATCCCCTGCGGATTTTAACGAGCCTGTTTTTCCCATCAAGGAATCGCTGTCTCGCCATGCCTGGTATGCCGGCACGCAATCTGCCAACGGTAAGCCACAGTTTGTCGGCCTTCTCGAGCCAGGTCCGTTGGGGTTGCATGACATGCTGGGTAATCTGGACGAGATTGTGCTTGATACGTTTCATTTGGTCCGACCTGGACGGTATCACGGTCAGCCGGGTGGTTTTGTTGTGCGCGGGGGGCACTATATGACCGCAGAAGCAGACATACGCACGTCCCTGCGTTCCGAAATTCCTTTCTTTGATGCGTTGGGGCCACGCCGGGCAGCAACAACAGGTTTCCGTGTTGTGATATCTGTTCCGGCCCTGACGTCCCGTGCTGCTGTAAAATCTGTCCAGGAGGCGTGGAACCATTTGGGATCAGAGACAGGTGGGGGTGAGTACGGGACGGCGCCACGAGGTAAAACACCGTCTGCGGATTTGTCTCTTCTGGCTGACACGGTTGCCGACCCGGCTCTGGAGCGTCGTTTGCGCGAGATAGGGAACAAACTGAAGGCTGACCTGGCCGCCCGTGATGAGGCTCGCGACCGGGCTGTACGCACTACGCTCAGAATGGGGGCCTTTTTGGGGCAGAAACTATCCGATGATGGACAGTGGGTTGCCCAGCTTGAATCAATCTGGAAGAGCCAGCACAACAGCGATCCCGAAGGAGAGCGGGCATCAAGCTACCGTCAACAGCTTGATGAAAATACTGCGGCCTTGCAGGATAATCTGAGGTATTACGCTGATACGGTTGTTCGTACAGCAGAAGAGTATGACGAGGCCACTTTGTCACGGCAAAAGAGTATTCTGGTTGTCGAGATGAAGAATTTGGGCTTGTCTCACCTAGTGCCGTATATCGATCGCCATCTATCACACGTTCTGGTATATCGTGCAAACCAGAAGATTCGCCGAAAAGCTTGGCTTGAGGACTTTGTTAAACTGTAGCCGTCGGCAAGAGGTTATGTATGAGGGTAGCGGGGAAAGTAACGGCCTTTATTCTTGGGGTCAGCCTGTTGTTGTCCGGGTGTGCGACAACACGGGATGAGTCATCCATGACGCCGGCTGAGAAGCGTATGCGCGACCAGGCTGCAACGTTCAATCAAACGATTGCCGAAGGTGCTGCCTTGGGCTGCGTGGCGGGCATGTTGATTGGTGTGCTGGCTTCCGGGCGCGGGGGTGGTGAGCGTGGTCGTGGCATTGCCTTGGGCTGTGCAGCCGGCGCGGCTGTTGGTGGTGCTGCAGGGTACTACGTTGCAGACAAGCAGGAGGAGTATGCTTCGACGGAAGAGCGGCTGGATGTCATGACCGCCGATGTGCGTGCTGACAATCAGCGGCTTGCTGATTTGATTGATGCAAGCCGCCAGGTTATTGCAACGGATACAAAAACGATCGAGCGTCTGGAGAAACAGATTGCAGCCGGGCAGATCAGCCGCGAGCAGGCCCGTACCCAGCTTGCAGGTGTTGATGACAATACCAAGTATCTGGAACAGACGGTCGCAAACCTGAAGAAAAGACACGAGGAATATGCCATTGCCCGTGGAAAGACACAGGGTTCAGAACAGAAACTGGCGACAATGGATGCCGAAATATCACGTCTGGAGCAGCAGATCTTCGTGCTTGAGAAAGATCTGGACGGTCTTGTGCAGCGTCGCAAGGTATCCCGTATTGGCTAGGGCAGGAGAGAAGATGGTGTTTTTCCGGTTGGTGTGTCGTGGATTGGTTGTGTCCTTTGGTGTTCTGCTGGCGGGGTGCGCATCCAACACGGATCCTGCCCAAGGCGGCTTTTTGTCCGGCATTTGTCATCTGGCATCCGGGGGCTATGAGGAACGGGTCAAGGAGAGGCAGGAAGCCCTGGAGAATGAGCAAGACCTCAACACCCAGAAGAAACGCGAATATGACCGGACACAGCAGGAACAAGCGTCTGTTGCGGAAGATCGTGCCGCTGCAGAGAAGCGCTATGCCCAGCTTGAGAAAGAGCTGCGTGCGTTAAAGAGCAGGCTGGAGAAAGCCAAGGGTCATAACAATGACCTGAAGGCAGAGATAGCATCTCTGGAAGCAAAGATTGCCCAGTTGCGGAGCGATCCGGTAACACCTGTCCCGGAAAAGAAACGGCGTCTTGATGCTTTGCAGCGTCAGAAAGAAGACCTGAGCCGACAGGTAGACCGGGCTCTGGGGCAGTAAGGTTTGATCAGCTGCTGGGGCAAGGTGTTGTCTGGATTGTTGGTTGGATACCCTGTCCTTTCAGAAACTGAATCAGGGGTTCGGCCGGTATGGCGTACCCGGTATTGCTGGCCTGTTTGACATCAACACGAATGAACGTGTTGATGCCGATGGCTCGTCCACACGCATCAACCAGCGGGCCGCCGCTGCTTCCCCCTGAGATGGAAGCGGAATGGGCAATGCTGGGGGCTGCTGTCTTACGGTTCTGGATGGCCATGATGGAGCCCCGAGACAGGATCACGTCGGGCAGTGTGGACAGATCGCCTTTCATAAAACGACGAAACCCAACGTCGTTGCCAAGGACAAGCGCAGGAAAGCCTGCTGCAATGACGTGGTCCAGTTCTGCAGCACTCTCGGCAAGTGGTAGAAAACCAGGAGAAGGGGGCCCGTTTACTTTCAGCAAGGCGAAGTCGGAGGCGGTTTCCGCCTCTCCGGAAAGGGTGGCAACAATCTCAGCCCGCTGTATTCCCACCGATCCCGGACCGGCTACAAAAACCCCCTCGGGGCCGGAAGAGGAGACGACGTGATAGTTGGTCACAATGTGGTGCTTGTCTATGAAGAAGCCAGAGCCACTGTCCGTCGGGGTTACCACCATGACAACAGCCTGTTTCAAGCGTTGCGCCAAGTTACCTTCAGGCATGGACACGGGATTGTTCCGTTGTGATACAGGGCTCTTGGCAAGGAGACTGTACGCTTCTTCCTCATGTGCGCAGATGTCCGTTTGCAGGAGAATACGAACTTCGTGCAGATAGCGTTCCAAGGCAGCGCGATCCTGTGCCATTACGTGTTCTGCTGACCTGCTCCACAGGTATAACGTGCCAAGGATAAGCTGAAGAAAACGAACAGCGTGGTGTGCAACCATGTATGGGTCCGGTCAAATAGTGGGAAAGTGTTTCCAGCTTCAATTATACTGCTTGCCTTACATCTGGCCAGATAATCATTGGTAATCGCTGTGTGTATATTTTTCAGAGAAGAGAGTTGCAACATACCTCTTCTCATATCAGGGCAACCAAACTCCAGATCGCTTCTGTCTATAAACAGACACTGAGGCAAACCGTCTGCCAAACACCTTGCGTTTTTATGGTAGTAAATATCTCCATATTCATCCATAAGGTGTTATGTCTTCTTGGCGATTGAAGCATAACGGCGGGAGAGCAATGGATGAGTAAGTCGATTCTTGATGGCAGTCACATGGCCCCTCTGGGGGATGCCCTGCTGGATATCGTATACCTTGCGCGTCGTCGCCCTGCGGCTTGGGACATTGGCGTGCGTGGCACAGATGGTGACGACCGGATCGATGGCCATATCTCTAATGACTGGATCTTTGGGGACGCCGGAAATGATCTGATTTTTGCGGCAGAAGGTGATGATGTTATCCGGGGTGGTCTTGGCGCAGACAGTCTCTATGGGGATGAGGGGCGCGACGAATTTGTCTATGCTTCTGTGGCAGAGGTTAAGGGCGATATCCTCAAAGATTTTGTATCCGGTGAAGATACGATAAATCTCTCTGGTGTTGGTCATTTTGCCTTTATTGCAGACAAGCCGATGCCCCATGCTTTGTGGACACGCAAGGAATCGCAGGGGGCGTTGCGTCTGTTGGGGGATACTGATGGTAATCCGGGAACAGCAGAAATAGATTTGCTGCTGGATGGTCCTGATGTTTTCATAGAGGACATTTCATTTTTGACCGCTGCTGATGTGGGGGTTGGGGCTTCAGTCAAGGCTTCCCTCGTTGATCTTGGCTCTGGTTCATATGATTCCTCTGAGCCTTCGTGGGCCGGGTCTACGTTTTTCCTGCTATCGTCTTTATTCTTTGGTCCGTGGTTCAGCTTCCTCTTGCCTAGGCCTGCTCCGCCCCGACCTGTTTTTTATTTTCTTGACGCCGGTGCTGATACCTCTGTTGGGGTGGTGCTCGATTTGACGCAGCATGCTGAGGTTCTTCATGCTTCCGGAACGCAGGGTGCTGATACGATTATTGGAAATGGACGCAACAATAATCTGTCCGGTCAGGCCGGTGATGATATCCTGTTTGGCTATGCGGGTTATGATGCGCTGAACGGCGATGAGGGGGATGATATTCTGGTTGGAGGTCCCGGTGATGACATGCTCACAGGAGGAAAGGGGAACGATACTCTGACCGGGGGAGAAGGGGCCGACTTTTTCAGCTACACACCGGACTGTTTGGGGGACGATGTTATTCTTGATTTTAACTTTGCCCAAGGCGACCGCATTGACCTTGGCATGGAAATCGGAAACTGCAGCGACTGTTTGGCTTGGAGTTCCAATGGTCCGGAAGATTGGTCTGTGTGGCTAATAAAATCTGATAATGGTATCATCTTGTATGCTGATACAGATGGTGATTCTGACGCGGCAGAATTCAGTATTACTTTGCCTGGTGTTTTTGAACTTAGTCCCAGCGCAATTAACCTATAGATTTTATCCATAACGTTATTATTTTATTGATATGCAATATCATTATGCGTACTAAATCCTATTCTTTCCAGATTGGGATTTGGAGCGTACATGACCTCAATCGGCATTATGAGTGCGATGCACGAAGAGTTGGCAGCTGTTCTGGATGTTTTTCCCGATAAGCAGTGCGTGCGGGTGGCTGGGCGAGACTTCTGGCTTGGAAACTGGCACGGTCATTCTCTGGTCGTAGTGCTTTCCCGCATTGGCAAGGTGGCTGCTGCAACCACGGCAACCGTTTTGGTCGAGCATTTTGGCGTGAAGCAGATTGTCTTTACGGGTGTTGCAGGTGGCATAGGAACAGGGCTGAGGGTTGGTGATGTCGTGTTGGCACATAGTTTTGTGCAGCATGACATGGATGCCTCGCCTCTGTTCCCACGGCATGAAGTGCCTCTGTATGGTCTTAGTCATTTTGAGACTGACAAGGCGTTGTCTGCGCGTCTGGGGAGTGCGGCCCAAACCATCCTTGCCGACGTCGGTGGGCATGTTGGTGCTGACGCTGTCGATACGTTTGCCTTGCAGGCGCCTCGTTTGCATGAAGGCTTGATCGCCAGTGGTGACCAGTTTGTTTCTGATGCATCCAAGAGTCACGGCCTGAGACAAGATCTTCCTGAGGTTCTTGCCGTTGAAATGGAAGGCGCCGCTGTGGCACAGGTCTGTGCGGATTATGAGATTCCGTTCGCAGCGCTTCGGACCATATCAGACTATGCCGATGATAACGCTTCCGCTGACTTCAGTCGTTTTATTCGTGAAGTAGCCAGCCTCTATAGTCAGGCGATGTTGTCTGAATGGTTGAGGGCCGGTGCGTGATGTCACGCTGGTGTGGCCAATGACTGTGTGGTGTATTCAAGCGGATCTTCAGCAAGCAGATTTTGCAGGATAGGGGCAATTGGGCCGGGATCGTGCCCGGCCGGTGCACAAGGTGAGAGTGCAGTTAAAGCCCACACAATGTCATCCTGGAAGCCCCATAATCCCAAGAGATAGGCCCCGAGTTCAGCGTGGTTGATGCCCATGATTTCCTGCTCCGCTTCCAGAAGGCGGAGCCGGGTGACTGCCGTATCGCAGGCCAACTTTGTGTAGGACTGGGGCATGTCATTCAACAGAACAAGAATGCCGATTTCACATAACATGCCGGCAATACGTGCCATCTGTACGGTTGTACTGGGTAATCCCGCATCGGCCGCACGTCCTGCGCACTCTGTTGATAGCCGCATGGCTCGTGCTTGCAGGGCGCCCATAAGGATTGCAGCAGGCCCGGTCAATTTGAAGCTGCTGAATATGCCGACATTGAAGACAAGCATGCGTATGATCTCGGTACCGAGAAGCCGGATTGCCTGTTCGATGCTCGTTGCTGTGTTTGTCAGGGCAAAGTATTGGCTGTTTGTCAGCTTCAGAACCTCGGCGACCATGGCAATGTCATCTTTCATGACGGTTGCAAGTGCATCGGTTGATGTAAGCGGTGACTCCAGAAGCGCGAGAAGCCGCGTGTATCGTTCTGATGGAGAGGGAAGGGAATGCAGTTTGCCGGCGATGCTGTGCAGGGCTGTTCTTGAAAATGACTGTCGTAGTGCCAAAGCCCGGACAATAACGTCCATCAGCTGTTCAAAAGAACATGGCTTTGCCAGATATTGATGGGCTGACCCCGCAACAGAAACAACGCTTTCTATGTGTGAGTAGCCCGAGAGTACAATGCGAACAGCTTGTGGGGACAGGATACGAACCTGCTCCAGGAATTCTGCGCCATTCATGCGCGGCATTTGCATATCACTGACAACAATATCGTAGGCCCCCTGACGCAGCAGGTTCACACCTTCGGCCCCCGAGAGTGCAAAGTCACAGTGCCATGTGCTGCCCCGGCTTATGGTCAGGCGCTTGAGCCCTTGCAGGAGTCTTGGGTCATCATCAACAAACAGGATGCGACTCATCACCAGTGTCCTTCTTCCGAGAAGGTCTCAACAGACTCCTCATAATTTTGCGACAAGGGAGGGTCAAAGGGAATCCGCACAACGAAGATTGTGCCACCTCCCTCACGGTTTTGAATATCAATCCGGCCCTTGTGCTTGCGCACAACAATGTCGTGAGCAATCGCCAGCCCTTGGCCTGTTCCTCGGCCTACATCCTTTGTTGTGAAGAAAGGCTCAAAAATTTTGTCGCGTATACCATCGGGAATACCGCATCCGGTATCTGCAATTCTAACCTCGACAAAATCACCGTCCTGACGGGTTGAAACCGTGATCTTTCCCATTTGGGTATCATTATGATCCGTAATGGCATGTGCGGCGTTGACGATTAGGTTCAGGAAAACCTGATTGAGATCGCCGGGCAAACCGGTTACAGGGGGCAGGTTGTTTTCAAAGTCTGTTTCCACTTCGGCAACGAGTTTCCATTCGTTGCGCGATATGGTGATGGTGCTTTGCAGATTATGATTCAGGTCGAAGGGGACGGGATCTTTCAAGCTTGGATGTGAGAACTCCTTCATGGCCAGCACGATCCGGCTGACCGCTTCTATGCCCTCCAAGGCTTGCTCAAGAGCCAAGGGGGCTTCCGGCCCAATAAAACCAAGATCCAGCTTCCTGCATCTTTCTGTTGCCGCTTGTACGGACGTATCATTGTTTGCGCTGTCTGCCATGTCCATTGCAATGGCAATCAGTTCCGGCAGTACGCCGGCTACAAAACGCACATTGTCGCCTATGTATTGAATTGGTGTGTTGATTTCATGGGCTATGCCGCCGGCAAGTGTTCCGATTGCTTCGAGCTTCTGGGCCTGCCGTCGCTCTTCTTCCAGACGTTTTTCGGCATCTTGGGCACGTTGTTGTTCCGTGACGTCGCCCACAGTGACCAGCAGGTTGTTGTCCGGTGTGATCTGCAAACGGACAAGGTAGTACTGTCCGTTCAAGCAGCGGAACGTCACCGGTCTCATGATGCGTGTAGACCAGTTGTCCAGCAAATCCCGCACATCGGCAGGGTTTTCCGCACATGATGAGAGCGCATCATGCAAGGTGAACTTACTATTGAAGCGCCCCCCTGCCTTTTCAATCATCTGCCGCAGTCGTCTGTTACGCAACGTGATGGTGCCGTCAGTCTGGCACAGCGCAAAGCCCTCGGCGATTCCCTCTATAGCGATGTGAAGGCGTGCTTCAGCAGACTGAACGGCTTCCCGGGCTGCAACGTCAGTGGTGATGTTTTTCCCTATGCCACGGTAACCTTTCCAGTGACCGTGACGATCCAGAATGGGCGCTCCGCTGATGCTGATGTGCATCATCTGTTGTTCTGATGTGGGGATAGTAAAGATCAGGTTTGAGAATGGTGCACGCGTGCGGAATGCTTTCTCCAAGCCGGGAGGAGAACTTTTACTTGGTCGCCCGAGAATTTCCCTTCGCGTTCTCCCGACAACATCAGATACGGGGATTCCGGTTATATCTGTGAAGGATGGTGTGATGGTTGTGATGCGCCCCCGGCGATCTGTCTCCCAAACCCAGTCTGCAGCAATATTGATGACGCTGGCCATGCGTTTCTGTTCGGCCGTATCCTTCCGGTGCGCGGTATAGAGCTGTGCATTTCGGCGCAGAAGAGCAAGAACTATGACTATTGAAATACCAATAGTAATATAAAAGTATGTCAGCTCCACCATAGAATTCGGTCCATTTCTCAGTGGGTGCTGTAAATGGTCAGGTTTTCTCCTATACGGCCTTCTTCCAGTAGCTTTCTGAGTTTGCTCAGGAGATCTTGGTCCAGGACAGTGCCGCTGGAAACAAGAACCCGTCCATCCCGGTCCAAGACGCTGGCTGCTACCTCATCCCCGTTGCGCAAGCGATAAACTTGGGTTTGTCGTGCATGACGCGATTCTGTTGCTGGGGTATCGAAATGTCGAGCATTGTTGCTGCGCAGGTTAGCTTGCTCATAAGAAACAATGCCTTCGCGAATAATGTCACGTAGTTTTGCAGGTGTGCAGGGTTTGAGGAGGTAGCGGAAAACCAAGCCATCTGACAGAAGCTCGGTTGCGGCATCGGCGTTCGGTTTTCCTGTCAGGACAATACGGCAGGTACGCGGAGAATGTTTCCGGACTTGTTCAAGAAGCTGCAAGCCATTGATGGCCGGCATGTCCATATCTGTTACCATAACCGCAAAGCGCTCTCCATCCAGAAAAAGGCGCATGGCTTCCACGGCGTTCCCTGCTGTCTCTAGCTCGAACTCTCCGTGGAATGTACGGCGAAGGGCAGACAGAACGTTTTGTTCGTCGTCAACAAACAGAACTCGCGAAACCATGTGGTTTTTCCGATGGTCAATGTTCAGGGTGTATACGTGGGGGCAATTCCGACAGTATGCACTGAAGTACGGTGGTCTCTCCCGAAGACCCTATATATGGTGCGTGATACTATTTGACAAGTGAAATGTGTGGATAGATTTGCTCGATTCTATTTGAAATGGATTAATATGTAAGTAGGATTATCTTTCGTTGTTGTATATTGTTTCATGTATTGTCCTTTTTTATAGGAACCCACTCATTAAAATATTCTTTTCTATTTGTTTTGTGATCTATGGGTATGAGTTTTATGCTTTCATTTCGGCTCTTATGTTTCATGGTGCGCCACTTTGGGTTATATTGGCTTAGCTTGCTATTTTTATCGATCGTGTTGATCTCATTATCGTGCCTGTCTGTTTCATAGTCTATGGGGGACCACTCAGGGTCATTGCTGTCGGATGAAGTCATCGAAATGAAGAGGTCTGTGCTGTCTTGCCCTGCTTTTGCGGTAGCCTCGGCATTGTTAACAGCCGCAGATTCTGCCAGCGGTGTTGCTTCTGTTTCCATGGCAAGGATCGCCTGCTCTGCGAAATTTCCTTGTGGATCAATAAGCTCGTTTCCCTTGCTGGATGCGAGGCAAACGAGCGGAGAAGACATGCCATCTCCCACAATACGGAATCGGGCCCCAACCAGCTTCTGTCCAACGGCAATCGCGGCTTCAGTTGCGCGCCTGCGTCCTTCAAGTTCTGAAAGGCGTGGGAATGCCAAGAGAAAAACGCCCTCTTCGCCAAAAACACGTACCGGATTCCCGTGCCCTGCAACTTTTCGCAGAGTTGACTCTGCAAGCATAATAGCTTTTGCGCCAACTCGGTCCCATGTATCTCCAATGGCTTGGCGGAACTGGGTTAGGCTGACGAGATGGACCTCCAGTTCCGGTTTGCGTTGCAGTATTTCTTCGAGCGTAAGATCTACCCAGTGATCCTCTTCGCCCTTCATGGGTTCCATGGGGAGCGGTGCAGAGTTTGTCGATGTGGGCGAAGGGGTCGCTACCTGTGAGAAAAAACCACGCAGGCTGCCCCAAAGGCCTCTTTTATTGCTTTGTGCGCTGTTCTGTGGCGTGTCGTCGCTGTCTGGCATCCTGTAGCCACCGCTTCCTAAATACTTAAGATGGTAATTGTATCGTTTTATTCCGCTTTGCCTTCAAGGCATACTGCGTCATTCATAGTCATAATCAATGTTATGCGACTTTATGGCGCGACGCTACCAAAACCATCTATGTGTGGGACCTTACGTGTCATATTCGGGCCGTTTTGTTATACGGCTCCGCTCTCTTGTTGTTTCCTCTGTAAGGTAGAGCGCGTGCTCTATGGCTTTTATATCTTCGCACTCTAGGGCACCTGTTTGCAGAATGCGACGCAGGAATGCTTCAAGGAGAGCCATCTTGGATCCTGGGCTCGCGTGTCGTTTGTCCAAGTCTATAGGGATTTCCGTAATTTTTCTAATACGTTGCGTTGCGCTGATGTGTATGGTTGCCATGGATCCTGTCGCTCTTTCTAAGGGCTGCCATGGCTCTTATGGGCATGGATCATGCCATCCAGGCTGGGTGTCCACTTTTCTTATTGGACACGCCTTTTGCGTATCTTTTGTATATCTTTGGTTGTATTTCTCTATGAACTTAGTTGCGTATAATGTTCATTTATATATTATTATGACCAATATATCTTATGAAATCATAAGCATCGATAAATTGAGGTAATTCAAATACTCAATTTATGATTTATATTTTTTCTTTTATTTCCAGCCTCTAATTGCAATGGTTTTATTTTGTTATTATTGAAGCCCCTGGTAGCAGAATATATTCTGTGTTTCAGTCACGTTCTGCAGATTCCAGATCTGCCAGAGTGACTGTTGCTCTTGGGGGAGAGACTCTGTCATGTTCAAGGCGATGTCGCAGTTCCGGGTTTCAACGCGCATTTTTACGGGTTTCTCTGTTTTGCTGCTTGTAACAGCTGGTTTTGCTTCAGCTTTGTGGTGGAGTGGTCGGGAATCGGCGCGTTCCCTGAGTGCCATTACGTTTGGGGCCGAGCTGACCGTCAGAAGTACAGCGGCAGATGCCGATTTACAGACTATGAGGCGCTTGGTAACAGCGTTTTTCTATACCAATGACTTGTCGCACGTTGATCCTGTGCGGCGCCAGGCGGCTGTTGTCCGTCAACACTTTGACAACCTGATTCTGGATACCCAGGACCCCTATGTGCAAGACCAGCTTCGGCAGGCTGTAAAGCAGATTGCTTCTTATCTGGAAAGTTTCGAGAAGCGGGCAGCGCTGACCGAGGAACGCAACAAGATGGTTCAGGAGACCATTGATCGCTTCGGGCCGGATACCCTGTCCTTGCTTAACAAAGTACGTGCAGATGCGGAGGCTGCCGGGCAGGCTTCTGTGGCTCTTCGCGCAGCGGAGATTTCCGAGAAATTTACGGCGGCGCGTTTTGCTGCCCGCGGTTTCTTGGTTGATGACCGACAAGATCCTGCTTCGACTGTCATTCCGGCCTTGGATGAGGCTCTTGCTGGTGCAGCGTCTTTGCGTCAGCAATTGGCACGCGTTGGGAAAGCCGACGTGGGTGCCCGCCTTGTTGGTTTGATTACGGGATACAGGGCTTCCTTCAGTCGTGTTGCAGAGATCTCCCTGTATAACAGGGATGTTATTCAGCCCGAGATGGCAGAGCGCGGTGCCGCCTTGGTGCGTATGGCAGAAGATATTCGTATTGCCGGGGTCCGTGGCTTCCACGAGCAATCCACGGCAGCGCTTGATGTTCTTGCCAGTACCCGGACAACAGTTAGCATTATCGCTGTTTTTGTCTTGTTGGCCGGTATTTTGTTTGCGTCTGTGGTAGCGCTTGGCATCAGTCACCCCCTCAAGTCCATTACCGCCGCCATTCGCAGACTTGCCGAGCGTGATGTGACGGTTGCCATTCCAGCCTTGGACTACAAGGACGAGATTGGGGAAATTGCATCGGCCCTTGAAGTGTTCCGGCACAATATGATCCAGAATGAGGCATTGCAGGCTGAGCGCCAAGCCGATGCTGAAGCCAGGGCTGCCAGAGGTGTCCGTTTGGGTGAGCTGATGCAGGTTTTTGATCGTGATGTCGGAACTCTTCTGCAAACGGTGGCCAGTGCGACAGATGAACTGAATGCAACGGCCCAGTCCATGTCTGCCATTGCCGAGGAAACCAGCTCTCAAGCCTTGTCGGTTGCTCAATCTTCTGAACAGGTATCAACCAATGTTCAGATGGTTGCCAGTGCTTCTGAACAGCTTGGGGCCTCAATTCAGGAAATCAGCCGTCAGGTTCATGAGTCTTCCGAGCTTTCGCGTTCGGCCATGATGCGGGCCCATGACGCAACTTATGCTGTGCTGGGCCTTAAATCTACAGCAGTAGAAATTGGGGCTGTTGTTAACTTGATTACCGATATAGCCGGACAAACCAACATGCTGGCCCTGAATGCCACAATAGAAGCGGCGCGTGCCGGCGAGTATGGAAAGGGCTTTGCCGTTGTAGCCAGTGAAGTAAAAGATCTGGCCTCGCAAACGGCAAGAGCCACAGAAGAAATACGGCAACGTATTGACGCCATTCAGACAGCTGTCGAAAATGCCGCAGATGCCATCGAGATGATCGTATCATCTGTCGATGAGGCAACCAATGCCGCGGCCGCCATTGCCAGTGCAGTAGAAGAACAAAGTGCCGCTACCCGGGATATCTCGGCCAATGTCAGCCAGGCTGCGACGGTGACAACAGCTGTGACATCGACAATTTCCGGTGTCAGCGATGCGGCCCAAGAGACCGGAGCTGCTTCCGGGAAGGTTCTGAACGCATCGCAGACCCTGACAGAAGACGCTCGGCAGCTACGTTCGCTGGTCGAGCGTTTTCTTGCTAATGTCAGAGCTGCCTGAGGTTGCTGTTATCCGGAGTCAGCATCTTGATTTGGATCCGGTATGCTTACATTAGATCTTCTATGATTAGTGTTGTGGGGTCGAACGTTTGTATCCCGGGTAGTGAGACCCTGAATTCGTGCGTATCCGCGTTTCCGTCTGTGTCTCCCTGTAACTGGATGCCGCCTCCCCCGTCTGGGGTCGTATGGTGTATCCACAGGGAATGAGGGGATGCTGTTGTTCCTGCGAACGTGAAGGCTTGTACTCCGTCCTTGGTGGCGTTGGCATCAATACTGGTTGCGATATGTATGCGATCTCCTTCGCTGGCATTGAAGTCAGTAACAAGGTCATCGACTGAATCCGTTGCCATGCCGCTGAATCGGAAGCGGTCTGCCCCGGGACCGCCCGTCATACTGTCTCGTCCGGGTCCACCATCCAGATCATCATTCCCTTCGCGCCCTTCGAGGGTGTCATTTCCATCATTACCGCGCAGGCAGTTGTCGCGTGTATTGCCAATGAGATGGTCGTCGCCAGAGCCACTGTCTATGTCTTCGATATCCCGCAGCATCCCCTCAAATGCACCATTCAGGTAAACGGATGCAAGGAAGTACGGCTCTTCCAGTGTCACCGCTATATTGCGGGTTTCGTATGTGTATATGGCTTTGTCGTGTTCTCCGGCTCCCCCGTACAGGGTATCGTCTCCCCCCCTGCCGTTGAGGATATTGTTACCCCCGTCTCCTCCCATCAGCCAATCGATATAATACCCACCAACCAGTTTCTGTCCTCCGCCGTGGCCCTTGATCTCATTAAGCGCGTACATTGATCCCAGAACACAGGTTACGTCCTTGTATGAGGGATCGCTCAGGTCAAGTTTCTGCAATCCTGATTGATGTGTCAGGTCCAGAAGGCCGTACAGGAATGTTGCGGACATATCAAGGTCGCCAGCATATATGGCACTCTTGTTTTCAAGAGTCAGGCGTATTTCCGTATTCGTGGGATTCCCGTCTGTGTCACCTATGATAACCAGGCTTGTGCCTTCCTTCTGATACCACACAGCATAAGGCAGAGGAGTATGGTAGCTGAAGATATAAGCCCCTGTACGGGCAAGAGAAATAGTATCCCGCTCTTTATCCGGTACGGTGTCTTGTAGGCCCAAGAAATCTGTAATGATGTCGCCGATAGTATTTTGTGCAGATCCATAGAAGAAATAATCTGCTCCTGGTCCCCCGGTTAAGATGTCGGCACCTGGTCCGCCAGAGATTCCGTCGTTCCCATCCTCACCATTCAGTACGTCATCGCCGTCATCACCTGTGATATGGTCATGCCCCTCCCCCCCGAATATCATATCATCACCGGCTTTGCCGAACATGTGATCGTATCCTTTGTCTCCATACAAGACATCATCACCGGCACCTCCAGTTATATGGTCGTCATTATATGAGCCAAGGTGTATTATCGAGTGTGGGGTTTCGCTATCTTCAGTTACAGAGTTGTTTCTGTATCTTGGATCTTGGACCTGCAATAGCATAATGTGCCCCCTGATTGATTAGCACTGTCTATAATAAATTTCTATGATTATGCTCTTTAATGGTTTATCCGCAAAGAATTTATAGTTGTTAGGCTCCAGACTCAATCATGGTATTGCTCGTGGTCTGCGGATCAGATTCATACCCTTCAATCGGGAGATTGGAGGCATGAATGGCCCACCTGTTTTGGCTTTCGGACGCCCGATGGGCGGCGATAG
>NZ_JAAVSY010000017.1 GCF_012102745.1 Haematospirillum sp. H4485 | reverse complement strand
CGCGCTGGCGTCGGCTCGTGCGCAACTACGAGGCGCGCATTGACGTCTCCGAAGCCATGATCCACGTCCCGATGGGCAGCCTGCTCCTACGCAGAATCTCACATTGAGCCATTCTCAAACGGACTCTTACACCCGGAGGCCACAACGTTCTGCGCAGCACCTATAATGAATGAGCTTTAGGTTTCTCATCAGCCCGATTCTCAAATGCGAAGTAAATATGAGGTACCTGAGCCAATTGACATGACCGAATTCTAGGCCTCTATATTAATAGGGTTTCCCAGTAATTTATTCTTTTTTCTTCTTGCACATATGATAAATATTCTTCATCTACAGGATGTACTCATGATGAAGAATCTATTCTATCATAGCTGTGGTCAGCGTGGGGGTTACCGCAGAACGTCTTTAAGCTACTGCGCAAAGGCAGATTACTGGTCAGTACCATAGAGCTACCCAATTCTATAGTATTTTTCCACAATATGGAAAAAGTGGCTGACCTACTTGCCCGTCAGCGGCAGGTAGACGCCCTCCTTTCTGCAGGCAAGGATTGTGGAATCAGCGCTTATATATACACTATATGGTGTATATGAGCTTGTGTAGCCGCACAGCCTAGAACGGCTACCTACACTGGATGGGCCGAGCACCACTACGTACTCACCGCGCTCGATAAGAAAAGACATACGGCACCGCACACCCCAATGCCATCTGCAACTAGGGAACTACCATCGAGTTGACGCCTTGGTTGCTAGCAAAAAGCGCTGATTGTCAAACGCATATCAGCATCTTGTAACTGCTGTCTGCTTGTTGTTGAACTACGGCTCTACCAAAAAAACTATTCGCGCTAGTGACCGCAAATATCATCAACTAAGAACCTTAATCGGCACTAACTCCATATAAAGAGAAAGTGTTTCTTTAATTACTCGCTCCAAGGATAGCGATTGCTCCACCATTTCTCGTCCAGCAATACCCATTTGACGACAACGCTCAGGATCGCGAATCAAAGTCTCTAGCGCGGCGGTCAATGCTGGCACATCGTGTGGCGCCACAACAATGCCATTACGCCCAGAAGCAACCAGTTCGCGGCAACCAGGGATATCTGTGGTCACAATTGCACGACTGCAGGCCATCGCTTCAATCAATGCCTTCGGCACACCTTCGCCGTAGAAGGTTGGAAGACAAGAAATACTCGCCATCTCCAGAACTGCGGGGATATCAGCGCGATACCCCCACCATTCGACGGTGCCATCATCATTCCAAGCACGAAGCTGCGATTCCGGCACCGATGTCGGATTCTCCGGATCAGGAATGCCCACCAGAGCGAATCGAGCATGGCATCCTGCATCGCGAATACGAGTAGCAGCCTCGACAAAGTCACCTACCCCTTTATCCCACAGCATACGCGCAATCAACACCACCAACGGAGGCTGCACGCTAGGCAACCGTCCGCTATAGAGGCGCAGATCCACGCCGGCCCCACGGATCAATCGAACACTGGGGGAGTCGATACCAACCTCCTCGGTCAACACATCACGATCACGTTCGTTTTGTACAATGACGCGAATATTCCTTCGCTTGAGCAAACAAAAAAACACGGCCTTGATAACCGGTCGCAATATCCGCGCAAATAATCGGCCTGAGGAAAAAACAAATCCCAGTCCAGCAAGCGCATTGATTACGCCACGCACACCCATCAATCGCGCGATGAGACTGCCATAAACGACGGGCTTGAGGCCAACATGATGAGCTAAGTCGGGCTTCTCGCGGCGATAAATGCCCCAAAGCTCCCAAAGAGAAGCCAGCTCCTGCAAGGGGTGCGTTCCCGCGCGTCGCATGCGTTGGAGCGGGACGAGCCTCAGTCCAGATGCACGTATGACTTCAGCAAACTGATTGATACGAGTGACAACGGTAACTTCATAGCCAGCCTCACGTGCAGCGACAGCAAGTGGAAGACGATGAGAACAGAAGTACCAATCCTCGGTAACAAGAAACAGCAGCTTGGGTTGGGCATTCATAATCACCTCGGCCACAACAGCACCTCATACTCAGCGAGGCTCAGCTCGGCGGCTGGTAACTCGCGGAAAGGCGCCACCATGGCAGCACGCGGGGTCGGTATTTCTGGCCAATGCGTTTCGGTGATTACTTCCACGTCGAAGCCCGCGTCCTTGAATAGTGAGAGCATGGCACCGGGACGAATGCGGTTGGTATAGAAACCACTGTTGCGAAAGGCTTGGCTTTCCCAAGTTACGTGGGAAAAACGCAGGTTATTGAGAGCATTGCTCAAATGATCACGGAAATCAACACTGTGCACACCGATCCCATGGGATTTCACGATACGCCGCAACTGACGCAGAAATTCGAGAAACTCGCCATAAGGCACATGCTCCAGCACGACCTGCGACCAAAAAAAGTCGATGCTAGCATCCGGGATGTCAGCCAATGAAGCCGTACCACGGGTGAGATAGGTCACGTTTGCGCGCCTCAACACCTCATCAACACTGGCAGCATCACCCAAACTGAGATCAGCGTAACCAATCTGCTTAAGGAGATCCAAAGTACGGTGACAAGCAGCGACATCTGTGTCTGCAAATGCACCAGCATCGACCAGCCAGGCTCGGCTTGCACCCATGCTGCGCGCCACGAGTCCGGAAAGGATGGAGTCACCGGGACCCAGTTCGAGAACGGTAAAGCCAGCTTGTATGTCGGCATGCTCACAAGCATGCCTATAATAATTTTCAAAGGTACGAATAGCCCGCGCAGGGTCGTTCATTTCGCCATGCCGGAAGAGCTTGAGTTTACGCCACAGGCTGTAAGGGACAGGCAAGCGCGCAAGTAGCAGCTTCGCGCATAGCTTTGCCCACCACGGGAGCCGGGAAATCATAGCCATGTCCTGCAATGTTCCAGCCATTGCTGGAACATAAGAATAGTCCATAGCGGACCGCCACTCTCACTCGAGCCATTTTGATGATGCAGCCATGCTTGACGAATGACGTCAGCATCAAGATAACCTTCACTGCGCAAGCGTTTCTCATCTAAATAGGTCTCTGCCCAATCACGAACACCTTCACGGAGCCAAGCCTCAATGGGCACTCCAAACCCCATCTTTGGTCGATCCACCAGCGATTGTGGAACATACCGATAGAGCAATTGCTTCAGCAGCCATTTTCCTTGGCCATCACGCAACTTCATGACTTCCGGTACGCGCCAAGCAGTTTCGACGACAGTATGATCGAGCAACGGGACACGCGCCTCAAGACCGAATCGCATGCTGGCACGATCAACCTTGGTCAGGATGTCGTCCACCATATACGTCTGCGCATCCCATACCGCTTGCTGCATCGGCGGCGTCAGCGAGGGGTCCTCCTGCAGCATCTCCTTCCATAGCGCTTCACCGCCACGCCATTCGGGATTCAAAGCCGCTTGCGGAATCGCCCACTGTGCAACCAAGCTGCTATGCAGCGCGAGTAGCGAATCAGAAGGCAGGATAGCACCGATCTTGTGCATTTTTTGACCGAGCAGATTTGGCTGCAGTGACTGGGGCATTAACAAGCCAGCAGCCTTGAAGAAGGCATCCCAGTGCGCCACGCTTGGGTAGCGCAGACAAGCAGCAGCCATGCGTCGAAGACCAAGCGGCAGCCGCTGCAATTTGCGCCAGAAAGAAGAAACAAAAATATAGCGGTTGTAACCAGCAAACAGCTCGTCGCCGCCGTCGCCGGACAAGGCCACCGTCACCTGGCTGCGAGCTAGCTGCGATACTAGGATAGTGGGTATTTGCGAAACGTCCGCGAACGGCTCATCATAGGCGTCTGGCAAGTAGGGGATAATACGGCGCGCATCGGCATCTGTAATATACAGCTCGGTATGCTCGGTGCCGAGATACGCGGCTACGCGTGCGGCGTACTTGGCTTCATTGTACGCGGCGGCGCTGAAGCCGATAGAAAATGTTTGGATGGGGCGGATGCTTTGTGCCTGCATCAGCGCGACTACAATGCTCGAATCAATACCCCCCGAAAGAAATGCACCAAGCGGAACATCCGATACCATATGGCGAGCGACACTAACTCGAAGAACACGCTCAAGCTCGGTAAGCGCGCTGTGCTCATCAGTGAAGGAACATGCCCGGCCACGGGACACTGCGTCCAAGTAAGTCCAAAAAAATCTTGGTTCAGACAGTTTTCCCGCACGCCAAGTCATATAGGTCCCCGGCGGCAACTTCCAGATGCCCTCAAAGATACTCAACGGGCACGGGACGTATCCCAAACGCAGATACTCGTTGAGCCCACACTTGGAGATCGGCGGAAGGCTACCGCGCCAGTTCACCAGCGACCGCAACTCTGAGGCAAAGCTGAACTCACCGTCCTGATGACTGTAGTAGAACGGCTTGATACCGACGCGGTCACGTGCCAAGTACAGAGTGCTTTCTTGGGCATCCCAGATAGCAAAAGCGAACATACCGGCCAAGCGCGGCAAAGCGTCAACAACCCCCCATCGTTCACAGGCTCCTAGGATGATCTCGGTATCCGAATGGCCAATGAAACTCATACCAGCGGCTTCAAGCTCCTTGCGCAAATCGGCAAAATTGTAGATCTCGCCGTTGAAGGAAATACTATATCGTCCAGAATTAGAATGCATTGGCTGCACGCCAGCAGCAGACAGATCCAGAATAGAGAGGCGCCGATGTGACAATCCGACACGACCGTCACTGGAAATCCAACTGCCCGCGCCATCGGGGCCACGATGACTTAAAGTATCCCGCATTCGGTCAAGTTTGCTGGAATGTATTGCTCGCTCGCATGAAGCGACTCCTGCGATACCGCACATAATCAATTTTCCTTACCGCGCTTACCTTTGGCATAAGCACCTCGCAAAGCGTCTACCACCGATTGGCCGATGCAGTCCCAACTGAGCGTCGTCTTGGTCACTGTGATGCAGTTCTGCGACAAGCGCGTATAGAGCACCGGGTCTCGCAGGACTCTGGCAACTGCTTCCGCGTACTCAGCAGCACCAAAGCCGTTAGAAATGATACCCGTGACACCATCACTAATCTGCTCGCATAGGCCGGGTACCGGCGTGGCAACGCAAGGCATGCCAAGTGCGAATGCGGTGGCCACGACCCCCGATTGACTAGCTTCCCGGTACGGCAACATGCCCAAATCCGTGGACGCGAAAATTTGAGGAATTTCTGATTCTTCGATCCAGCGATTCTCTACGCGCACACCACCAACTGCCTCGATGGCTGACTGGTAGGGATTGATATCGCCGTTACCCCAAACCTCCAACTGAAGTCCAGGGAACTCACGCCGTAGCAGCGGCAGCACCTCCAGCATCAAATCAAGACCTTTGTATTGTAAAATACGACCAAAGAACAGAAGTCTCACAGGCCTATCAGTCGGAAGACTGCGCACTTCCACATTAACACTGCCATCTCCAAAATGACCATGGGCAGACAGAAAGACACGGTCTGCCGGATAGGAATAATTGGCTTGCAGCGATAGACCGACCGAGCGCGTCAATACGAGTGCGGAATCAGAAGCATTTATGTCGCGCCGCAGCAGCCAACGCCGCTGGCCTTGATCTTCGCCAGGATGCCGGGTAGCGTCGTGCACAGTCAACAGGTAAACAGCGTCAGAGTCACGAATTGCACTCACCAAGAAAGCACCCCATAAATGGTCCATGGTGCAAAACACGACGTCAATTTTCTGTTCCCGGATGTAACGGGCGAAACGGCGCTTGAGCATGGGGAGCCTGATGCTGCGCAATCCGAATTGAAGGATGCCTTCGTACGTATTGATATCAAAACGGCCAGCTGATTGCACGCACTCGAAATCAGCGTAGATCTCGGACTGTCGCGAGAGCGACAAATATATCTCCATATCCTGGCGGGTAGCCAGCACACGCGCGAGCTCGAGCGTATAGCGCGGCCCTCCTCCGCGTCGTCCCCAATGCCAGATCAGAATTTTTAGTGGCTTAGACATCACTTCCTCAATTTGCAACTGCGCGTACCCGACCAGCTGAACATTAAAAAGAGGAACACCAACACCAATCCTTTAGTTGTGATTTGATAGCTAATAGCCAACCCAAAAATCGCAATCAGGCTTACGAAGAATACCCATAAGGCGGATTTATCGGACCAAGTTAGCCTCGGAACAGCAAAGAAGGTGCGCCAACCACAAACAAACCAAAAAAGAGCCAAAGCAATGGAACCAAAAATACCAATTTCTACAATCATTCCCAGAAACTGGTTATGTGGCCTAGGGTATGGTGAAGAGCTATATCCTGATACTCCATAACCCATTCCAAATAGCTGATTTATCAAGGGGGCTTCTACCATCATGGAAATCGCATGACGGAACAGTTCACCCCGCTCTTCTGCGTCAAAAAATCTTCCGGTCAGTCTCAGTCCTTCCATTTGCTGAACAATGGAATGATCTGGAAAAATATGCCCAATAATAAATTTCACTGCACTAGGGAATGACTGAAAATCAAGCATCAATAAGGTTGCTGCAAACGACGAAGGAAACATGATTAGCGTAGCCCGTCTGACAGGCTTCCAAAGCAGTCCCGTCACAACGAGTACGACCAAAGAAATTCTTCCAACCCGAGATCCAGTCGCTGCTACTATCCATGGCGATACATATAGAATAAAAAGAAGGCTGAATCTTGAAATGTTACTTATATCTCTATCTTCTTTACTTATTTCATGGATTGCAAAAGTCATTGACACTACAAAATATATCGCTGTAAGGCCAGGTGTCTCCATTAAAAGAGTCAGTCGATCAAAATAACCAAGGCCCCAAAGAGTATTTGCACCGTCACCAGCAAAGCCTGTTGAGTAAGGCGTTGAAAGTAATAAAATAATCGCAGCCAATCCCAAAGCCGCCGCAATCTGGGATGAATCGAGAAATCCTCTATGAAGCTGTGTGTAAATTTGTGAACTTGAAGACCAAAGAATTACACATAGTGCCATAAGCAGGAAAACAAGAAGCAGTAGACCTGATACGCCTACCTTAAGTTGCCATACATCACCACTTAGCAAAAAATTAATCACTACGCTGAAAACTGCCAAGCTTAGGAATGCAAGATAGATTTTAATTCGACGATCAGCTAAGGAACGCACTTGCAATAAAAGATATAAGTACCGCCAATTCGCAACCACGAAAAATATTAGAGCTATGTGGGTAACATCCTTCAAAAATGGCAATTTCGGTATTTCAGGTAACACACCAAGAGCTACAGAGGAACCCAAGAAATAAGTCGCTCGCTGTAAAGACTGTGCCACCCAGAAAAAGAAACAGACAATCACCAACAACAATCCACACCCTAAAAATGCAACCCATGTTGGCGACCCATTATTAATAATCTCATTAAACGACCATCCGTAGCTGCGCAATGCAGCCAATACAGAAAAGGCAAAAAATAGGCCGCACAAAGCCAGAAAATTAACTTGACATTGAACATGCTTTGCAAGCTTCCAACCATGGCAACATGCTAACAATTTAATTGCTCCTTACATGATGCGTAGCCCACACAGAAATCTTGGACAACCAGCGCAGGTAGACATACATCGACCATAGTAGCACAGAGTAATCTGCGCGGCTTGCTGCATGCTCGTGTAGAATCGCGCGCGCGGCCTTGTTGTCCAATACCGTTTGTGCGCTCAGCATCGCATCTAGCTCATCGCGCAATTTTCCCTCACGGAACCAACGCCGAATAGGCAAAAGAAAGCCCATCTTGCCGCGCGTCAACACTATCTCCGGCAGCACGTCGGCGAAGGCATCGCGCAGAATGCGCTTACGTGTGCGACCACTCAGACGGTACTCGTCCGGAAGTCCTAGCGCCCAATGAACAAGCTTACTGTCGAGGAAGGGCAAGCGGACTTCGAGACTATGGAACATGGCGGCATGGTCCACTTTTTTTAACATGTCATTCGGCAGGTTGAATACTAAGTCCAGTGCCTGGATATCACGCAACAAGCTGCCCCTACTAGGGTCCAGCGCTGCAGCAAAATCGGCGGACGCTGAAGTGTCAATGCCCAAGGTGGCCAGCACGTCCACATCGGCGTAGCTACGCCAACTTAGGTAGCTTTGCAGTGGCGTGGCGCGCAGATGGCGATGGAAAAGCGCCACCGCGCGCAAGTGCCTATTGCGTATCGCCGACGGACTCGGATAGCGCGGCACCAAGCCCAGCAGGCTGCGCACCAAGGAGGGCAGACGGTTACCGGCGACAATGGAAGGATAGGTACCATAGCCGGCGAACAGCTCATCAGCAGCGTCGCCACCCAACACAACCTTTTCCTCGATCTGCGAGCACAACAGCGAAGTCGGCAAGATAGAGGCATCGGCATAGGGCTCGCCGAGCCGGTCGAGGACTTCGCCGGCGAAAAGAAGGACGCTGCCTTCCGTCGCCTCGACGATACGATGCCGTACGTTCGGCAAAGTCGCCGTGACTACCTTGGCAAAATCGGTCTCATCAAAACCCGGATCCTCGGGGAATCCGAGCGAGTACACCGACATAGGCTGATGTGTGGATACCATTGCCTGCGCCGCCAAGATTGTCACAATCGAGCTGTCAATTCCGCCGCTCAACATGCTGGCAACCGGTACATCCGCAGTTTCTACGCGCCGCCACACAGCGTCGCGCAGCATCGATTTCAGCATATGGCACGCATCCTCGTACCGTGGTTGAGACTGCGCTGCACTGACAGCGATTTCTGCCTGTAGGCTGTAATAACGGTGGCGACGAACACCGTCCCGAGCGCTCCACTCCATCCAGCATCCAGGTTCGAGTTGGCATACTCCCTGAAACGCGCCATAAGGCGCTGGAATATACGAGTACAGGAAGAACAGACCGGTGGCAGATCGGTTCTCTCGAAGCGAACCTCCAGACAGACGAATCAACGGAGGCATTTCCGAAGCGAAGGCGATACCCTCAGCACTTTCATAGACGAAAAGGGGCTTCTCACCGTAGCGATCTCGCGCAAGAAACAACTTTTCCTGGGCACCGTCCCAGAGTGCAAAGGCGAACATACCTTCGAGACGCGTCAGGCAGTCAGGCCCCCAACGTTGCCATGCCTGCAACAGTACCTCGGTGTCCGAATTGGTGTTAAATGTGTGGCCCAGCGCGCAGAGTTCAGCGCGCAACTCACGAAAGTTGTAGATCTCGCCGTTGAATACGATGGACAACTCGCCTTGATGCATTGGCTGATCTGCGCGCTGGGCCAGATCGATGATCGCTAGGCGTCGGTGACCGAGGCAAATACCAGATGCGCCCCATACTGAGCCGCCATCCGGACCGCGATGCCGAATCAGATCGAGTGCGTCGAAAAAGTCCTCGTTCGATGTGCGCGCTGCCATACCACCGGTGACACCTAAAATTCCGCACATGTCAAAAGCTCACTAATTCTGGAGGGAGATGAGTTGATAGTAGAGCGCTGCATAGCGCTTGCAATTTTCAGCAATCGAATAGTGCTCGCGAACCCGTGCTCGCGCTGCTTGGCCCATGCGCTTGCACAAGAACGGATCTACCGCAAGCAGAAGCAGACACGCGCTCAGCTCGGCATGTGAGCGTGAAATGACAAACGCGGTTTCCGCTTCGACATGGCATTCAGTGACACCTGGCGCTGCGAGCACAATGCTGGGCAGTCCGACTGCCATAGCTTCCAAGACCGCATTACTTAAGCCCTCTGACTCGGACGCATGCACGAACACATTGCTCTGGCCCAATAAGCATACAACGTCCTTGCGATCACCGAGGAAGCGTACGGTGTCGGAAATGCCTAGCTGTTCGGCGCGTCGCTGCAAGATTGCCGCATCAGGCCCAGTGCCAATAACAAACAACTCTGCACCTGGCACTTTAGTTTGTACGTCAGCGAACGCCTCGAGAATCAGCGATTGTCCCTTGGCAGGCAGAAGACGGCCAACGCACACGATGACAAAACGATCACTACGCGCTACGGTGGGGCATTGACCGAGCTCGGCTTCAATTGCTTGCCAGTCGATGCCGTTTTCAATAGCAATCAGCTTTTTACCGGGCGCAAGGTCTCGCAATGAATCGGCTGAAGCGCGCGAAACGCCGGCGATCACATCGAAGGGACGGTAGAGCAACTTAAAAAGGGGGTTCTTGCCTTGCGCAGACTTGGTGCCCCGATGGACGTATACAAAGCGCACCTTTCGCAGAAATGTCGCGGCGAGCCAAGCCACCATGGCACCCTGTACACCATGGGCAACACAGATGCGGCATTGATTCCTTCGCAAAGCCAGAATCAGGCGGACCTGCAGGATAGGAAGCAGAAACAGGAGAGCCAGCATTTCCCTGCGCAGAGACGGAAAGACTTTGGACCGCAAGTCCAACAGCGTCTCCGTTTGCAATTGAGGGATCGCCGAGAAGTGCCCTTGGCAGACTTCATCGCGATAGACAAAGAAGAAGAAATGCTGAAAGCCCGGTTCCGAAAAAGAACTAAACAGCTGCGCCAGCTGACTTTCGCCGCCGTGGATACCGTAAGTACGCATGACATGTGCAACATTGATGCTCATATACGACCTCGCAACCTGCGCAAGAACTCGATGCATGATACCGGCAGGTGCCGCGCTATCTGCCAAGTAAGCATGTGGCGCAGATAGGTTAGGTAGGCAAGCCCGACCGGACGGCCGTGGCTGATCGATACTCGGGCGGACTCCTTGAAAGTACGTCCCATCTGCGCATAGCTGATACCGCCGGCCATCATCAAAGTCACAGGCTGCTCGATGAAACGAACCGGAAAGCGCTTAGCAAGGCGCAGGACCATGTCATAGTCGGCGGAGATGCAATATTTCAGATCAAACTCGCCAACCTCGCGATACATACGTGTTGGAACGAACAACGTCGGCTGCGGAACGTGCGATTCCACCAACTCCCGTTCCCACGAAAAAGGTGAACCAAGACGTCGCTGCCGTCCATCCTCTTCCTGATAGATCATCGCACCGTAGCAGACCGTACTCTCGTCGAGCTGTGGCAATAAACTAGTCAAGGCATCCGGCGCCACGTAGCGGTCGTCGGCGTTCAGGAAATGGATGTAACGACCACGAGCCAGACGCAGTCCCTTGTTCATCGCGTCGTACAAGCCCCGATCGGGCTCGCTGATGCAGACCGAGATCCTGTCGCCATAGCGCTGAATGATCTCCAGTGTCCCATCGGTCGAAGCGCCATCGATGATGATATATTCCAAATCCTCGATCGGCTGGGCGAGCACACTGTCGATACAGTCGGCAATAACCGACGCGCCATTGCGAACAACAGTGATAACCGAAATTGATGGGCTCAAAATATTGCTCATGAAACACGACGAAATACTTCAGATGACCGGCTCAAGCTGACTCCCTCTTTATATTACACCATTCTGGTATTGCACCATTTTGGCAACGGCTAGCAGGTGTGGCTGCTTACGTCGAAGTACAGTCTGGAACAAACGATGCAAATAGTAGCGAACAAAGCCATTTTCTGACTCAGTGAGAAATCAATTTCATTCGTAGACACTAATTCAAGGCCATGCGCGACTAAAAAAGCGGCAAGAGTTCTTCCATTCCAGCTACGAACGTGCTGCCATCGATGGAATGTGTGATTACAACAAGGGCAATACACCATTTCGATAGCCAAGTCCTCGTCATTTGGTGTGGTCATAATCACCATGCCATCTGGCGCCAGAAGCTTACGTAAATCAGCCATTACTTTCGTTAGTACGGTATCATCCACATGCTCGATAAGTTCGACCAAGACAACGGCGTCAAATCGCTCCTCGCCTGCGAGCAAATCATCGATTGTCCAAGCTCCGCAAAACGCCGGATGCCCGGCATAATTTTTCTGCACATACGCAACCGAATCAGGTGAAAGATCACAGGCCCCAACAGAAAACCCTGAGTGCAACAAATACCCTGTTAGCGCACCTGTGCCGCAGGCATAATCAAGGACTCGAGCCCTCCGAGGCACGTAGTTGCGCACAGCACCCACTATCCGATCGCCGTATAAACTGGTGAAATAGTGCTCCGGAAATAAAGACTGATAGTCCCAGAACTTTTGAACCAGATCACCAGTCCATTGAAGGGATTTTGCCTCGGCATTTCTCTTTGCTGAATTCTCTTGTGTCAATTGAGACCCCCGCTACTCGAACGTTGACTGTCTTTGATCGGACGCCGAGCAAGAATCTGTTCATAAAGTGCTCGGTAAGCGTTGGCTTGGTCTTTCAAAGAAAAGCTCTGCTGCGCACGCTGCCGTGCGTTGAAACGCATCGTCAGCAACCTCTTGCTATCCGACAATATTTCCACCAACGCCCACCCTAGGCCTTCCGGATCAGCTTGAGGAATCAACCGACCATTCCAGCTATCCGTCACGATGTCCGGCATTCCGCAAACATCGAAAGCTGCCACCGGCGCACCACAAGCAATGGCTTCCAGCGCAACATTGGGTAGATTGTCCTCCAGTGAAGGCACTACCACCACGTCGGCGCAGTTGTATGCCGCTTTCAGGACCTCATCGCCCTCCAGTCGTCCCAGTGACACGGCAGGTACGGGCAACAGATCAGCCGGCAGGGGGACGTCGCTACCAAACACCACGGCCAGTATGCGAGACGCCAGCGGGCTCTGCGCAACAACCTCAAGTGCTCTCCGGAGTTCCCTATAGCCCTTGCGCACGTCGTCCGTCGGGCTCATGGCGCCGAACAGGATCAACAATCTGTCCTGCGGCAAGCCCCAGCGAGCCCGGGCAGCCGAGCGATCCCCCGGGCAATAGCGTTCGAGGTCCACGCCAGTCGGAATAACTTCAACGCGCCAGTCGGCAAACAGCGAGCTGCGTCGCGCCAACCCGGCTATCCAGTTGCTCGGGGCGACAACGGTCAGGTCCAGCGTACGCCATGCGTGCTTTTTACGCAGCCAGAGGCGATGTGTAGCGTCCTCCGGGCCAGGCTGACGCAACTGGGGACAGTCGCCACACTGATTTTCAAATCGTTCACAAGTCCCGGGGTAGTGACAACCTCCGGTGAAGGGCCAGACATCAGACAATCGCCACACTAGGGGCTTGTTGATCCCTGCTAGGCTCTCCAGCGTGATGAAGGCGCCGTTGATCCAGTAGATAGCCACAACATCGGCCCCTCGTACCACTTCGGCGCGCATCGGGTGGAAATAGCCGTACAGTGCTGGTGACAGGAAAACCGAGGCATCCCGCGCCAGCGCACGCCCGGCACGGGCCTCCAAGTACTCGGCCACACTGACCCGCCAGTGCCCAAGGCCGGAGCCGGACATTGCCTGTACCGAGGGATCCGCTGTGCGCTTCCGACTGACCAGCATGCGCGAATCCACCCCCAACTCACACAAGGCGGCATGGATGCGGTAGACTGCGCGTCCTGCCCCAGCCCCACCATCTGTATGGCTCAGATGAACGACCCTCACGCCGCTGAACCAGCCAGTTCGGGCTGGTGGCAGACGAAGTCCACCGCGTCTCCTTCAGCCCAGCGGCCCCAGGCAGCCAAGTCACCCCGATGAAGTAGTTCATCGATCGAATCCACCACAAGCCTCAAGTTGTGATCCATCGGATCTCTGCCCTGATCCCTGTACATGAACTCAGCTTTTGCGCTCAACATTGGCCAAAGCCGGAGCGCAAAAGCTGCGTAAGCATGCCACTTGGCGCGCAGAATTTCTTCGTCATTCATGGCAGCCTGCTTGTGTAGGCAAGCCAAGCGCTGCAGGTACTGCTGACGGCTCGTGCTATCCAGTGTGAATCCTAACCCCGAATACCGCCCGGTACCGGCCGTTACGCAATGCTTACCGAAACACACCAGCTCCATGCCCGAGGTACCGCGCACGGTGACACCATAGTCGATGAACTCGAACAGCGAAAGCGTGCTGATGTCGTCGTCAGCAGCAATGAGCATAACGTGATCTGGCAGTGTGCCTATGGATCGGTCGATCAGCACCTGCTCCGCATACTCCTGTGTAATGCCCTCGTACTTGCGCTTCCAAACATTGGCAGGATGCAGCTTGATGAGCCAGTTCAGGGCCGGGTTGGCACAGGCCGCCCGAACGGTTTCAACAAACCACTCGCCCGCATCCTCAAACAGATCATCACCATAAAAAAGGTTGGCATCCCACAAGACTTGCGAAAATACCACGGCCGTGGGTTTGGCACGATCAAGCCGGAAGCGCTGGGTCAGTTCATCTGGCGTGTAATAACGGGTATTGCACTGGTTGCGCTCCTGCAGAAACCAGCGCCCGCCATAACGGTCCTTGAACATCTGGTCCAGCACCTGCTGTTCGCGGTCTGTCCAAGGCCGCAGCACCAGAAAATCCAACGTATTCCGAGCAACCGACGAGGGGTGGTCGCGCCGGGTAACCGGGGTTATGCGCCGGAAGGTCAGTGCGTCGTCCTTCCACGGCTGAACCATCTGGATGACGTTGCAGCCGTGGCAGATAGCCACATCTACCAAGGGACCAAATACAGCATAGTTAGCCTCAATGGTTAGCGCCAAGTCTGCAGGGTGCTGTTCGATAAGCTTGCGAGCACGAAGCACATGCTCCAGCGTCGACACAAGCAGTCCCCGCAGGCAACGCCGGACTTCCGGATTCGTAAAATCTACACTGCCTTCAAACCGGATGCGCGACAGCGTCGAAATAATTTGCGGACCGATCCAGCAGCCTTCAAAAGTCCAAGCCTTGATGCCTTGCAGGCTCAGTGGTCCATCCAGAAACTCCTGCGCCTTAAGCCCGCAAAACGCACGCTCATCGTCGGCGAGACAATGGTCCTCCAGATAAGCAAAACGACGAATGCCGAAAGCTCTGAAGTAGGCTCGCCCCAATATCATGGACCGGTTACGCAGCACCACCTGGATCTGCCAGCCCTCCAAGCGCAGAGCTTGGCTGATGAACGCCATCAGCTTCAACCCATAGATGGAATCGTCATCAACAGCATATAGATTCAGAGTCCGTCCGATACTCGTTACCGGGACCAGCCGCAGAAAGTTTGTTGCACGATACGTCTCAAGCAAATCAATTGCAATGCGCCCAATACACCTCCGATCGCGCCAAAGCTTGCGCAGTAACATCAAGGGAGCACGCAGATGATGTGAAGTTTCAACCAAGCGCCTGAGACGACACAGCACTGCTTCCATTCAGCGCCTCCGGTCGAGCAAAACTTGCTCAGCTAGGGTCAGGTCTTCTGGGGTATCAATGTCCAGAGAGTCTTTTTCCGACATGAGATAGGGCACGCACCTTTCTCCATAGAGTTCGCCGGAACGAAGCGTGTCCGGATGACAGACGAGCACCACCGGTCCATTGCGGGCATAGGCCTTGGGCTTATCCTGCCGCCTAGTAGCGATGACCTGATCCTCAAGAAAGGGAGCAAGAGTCCTCTGAGCAGAAAGTTTCATCACCGAAACTGGATTGAACTGGTGCGGCACTTCCACCACACTGACAACGCTGCTGGCAGGAGCCGAGCGGAACAGTGCTATAGCCTCTTCGACATGCTGACCCGTGCGTAACGGCGAGGTAGGCTGCAACAGAACAAGCGCTTCCACTGCCACATCCTGAGACTCCAGCCATGCCAACGCATGGCTCAATACCCCTAGCATGGGGGCCGTGTCCTCAGCCAGCTCCGGGGGGCGCAGGAATGGCACCTCTGCCCCCAGTTCACGCGCGACGTCGGCAATCTCGCTATCGTCGGTCGAGATCAGCACACGGTCTACGGAGTCGGCATTCCGCGCAACCTCGATGGCATAGGCAATCAGCGGCCGACCGGCGATCTGCATAAGATTCTTGCGCGGGATACCCTTGGACCCCCCCCGCGCCGGGATAACCGCAACAATGCTCATATCTCAATCGCCCGGGGTCAATAGGTGATGCATTTCTGCACATCCACCTCCTCAGTGGAAAGAATTTCGGCGATGCGCTGACCCGCACGGCCATCGCCATAGATGGGCTCCATGGCGTAAGGGCCGTGGTTCATCTGCTGGGCTATGGCTGCCTGGATCTCATATTTGCTATGGGGCACATCCAGCACATTGCTGCCACGGTCACGAGCAGTCTGCCGGGTCCCGATGTTAACAACCGGCGTGCCAATAAAGGCCCCTTCGCGAATACCGCTGCTGGAATTGCCAACTAGACAGGCCGCTTTTCGCATCAAACGCACATAGGTCTCGATTGGCAGATTCTTGAAGAAATGCATGTACCGGTCCAGCTTGCGCTCGCGCCACTTGCGGATGCCACGGGCAATGTCGTCCGAGCCCGCGTCAGCGTTAGGCCAAAGTACGATGGCTGGCAAATCAAGCTCACGGATGGCTTCGAGAGTCATCGTGATCTGAGCTTCACCCGCACCATACTCCGTGGTCACCGGGTGCTGGGACACAAGCACAAATGGATGGTCGAAGTTAAGCATTTCTCCGACACCCCTGTCGAAAAGCGCAGACTCGAGCGAGATCTCAGGTGCGTTAAGGATATCGGCCACCAGATCGATACGCGGACAGCCCACCATATGCACATGCTTAGGCATCTCGCCCAGACGTATTATGCGCTCGCGCGCACCTTCACAGGCCGGGAAATGGATGTGGGCAAACTTGGTAACCGCGTGACGAATGCTTTCGTCGATAGTGCCGCTAACTTCACCGCCCATGGTATGGGCCACCGGAATGTTCATGTACGCCGCAGCTAGCGTGGTGGCCATGGTCTCGAAACGGTCACCGACCGTCAGTACCACATCAGGCTTCATCTGCTCGAAGAGGGTAGGCAGCTCCAGAAGACCAAGACCTGTGGACTTGGCCATGGTAGCAGGCGTCTCACCTTCGATCAGCATATGGACACGGGCCGAAGCGGTGAACCCATCCTCCTCAATGAGATTGATCACGGCGCCATAGCGGTCCAAGATGGCGGACGCCCCAACAATGATCTGGAGATCCAGATCCGGATGCTTATAGATGGCGCGCATCGCAGATTTGATGCTGCTGTAATTGGCCCGCGAGCCGATGACGACGCAAATTTTCTTCACTTAAGGTCTTCCCAAGTAATTTTGTGGTCAGGCGTCAGGGCGTGGCGCACCTGCCGGCCCAACAACTCGGCATGACGGGCAGCGGGAATGCCATCGCCAGGCTTCTTGAAGGCAAGGTCGGCAGCCTGCAGGGACTGCCCCGCCTGCACAGCACGGGCGGTCACTACGCTCTTCTCAAAGACGATCTTCATATCGCGGTAGTCCTGCAGGTTATCCTTATCAACCGGGTTCGCGCGGATGATTGCGGCCTCCTTGACATGGGAGCAGAAGACCTTGAACTCATCCGGCTCCATGCTGTGCTTGGCGTCACTGCCGTACATCAAACGTGAGAAGGTAAAATGCTTCTCCACTACCGTGGCCCCCAGCGCAGCAGCCGAAATGCAGGCCGCATGACCAAGAGTATGATCTGACAGGCCAACAGGCAGATCATAGCGCCTCTGCATCTCCAGCATCACGTTGAGGCCGACGCGCTCTGGCGCACAAGGATAGGCGGACGAGCATTGCATCACCACCAAGGGACCACCCTTGCGCAGTGCCGTCACAGCCTGATCCAACTCAGCCCAGTTGCTCATGCCGGAAGAAAGGTAAACCTTCTTACCCGTAGCGGCAACCCGCTCTAGGAGCGGCACGTTACTGACCTCACCCGAAGGGATCTTGTAGAGCTCAACGCCTACCTCTTCCAGAAGATCCACAGCTTCCAGCGAGAACGGCGAGGAGAGAAAACGCACACCATGCTCGATGCATTGCTGTGCTATCTGCTTCCACTGTGACAGACTGAAAGCCGTGCGACGGAAATACTCCATGCGTGGCTCTCCCTTAAAGTACGAGGGCATGGGTGCATCGGCAAGAGTCTCGGCTTCGGCAATGTGGGTCTGGAACTTAACCACATCAGCACCGCAAGCGGCAGCCACCTCAACGGCCTTAAGCGCATTGCCGATGGAGCCATCATGCACCGAGCCAATCTCGGCAATGACGGTGATACTTTGATCATTCATGAGGCAACCCTTTTTTTTCAACACTCTCTGCCGGTGCCGCAAAAGCATAAACCGATAACTTACCACTGGGCTCGGCAACGCGGTTTACACACATCAACTCCAGCCCGGCACGCCGCAATAGCTGCCCCAGACTGGTGAGGTCATACAGATGGCAGTGCAAGGAGCCGAGGATATTGTCCTGCGGCGAACGAAGCCGCGCCGTCAATTTGTCGGGGACCTCAACATAGAGCAAACCATCTTCTGGCACCAAGCTCTGAATAACCTGTAACAGGAACGGCAAAGGCTGTTCGATATGTTCCAAGACTTTATTCAGAGTCACGAGGTTAAATCCCCGCAGATCAGTCTGACCGAGGTACATGGCCTCAACCACCGCAAATTTCTCCAATTGCCTCAGGTGAGCTGCTGCACGAGGGTCAGGCTCAACACCCAAGTAATGCCACGCCCCTCCCGTCTGGTCTACTAGACGGGAGAGGAACACACCAGTTCCGGCACCTATATCCATAATCCGGGGGAGTGAAAATGCCCCAGACCAGCGCCGCACGAAGTCCATCACGCGGGCCACACGCCCTGCATTGTCCGACTTGCCGGCAGGCATGGACATGACTCGATGATATTTTTCTCCAATATCCGAGCCCATGAAATCAACTTCGTAATAGGCAGAGCGCAACTTTTTGAGACGAAAAGAAGATTCTTCTGGCAGAACGTTGGTAGCGCCCCCACATTGCAGGCATTCGACCCAGCTTCGCCTATAATCTTTCGGCTCAATGCCTATGCTCTGTTCAAAACGGTCCGGGTGATCAATTAGCAGGAGTTCTCGCACATCTTGGCCAGAGCAAAGGGCGCATCTAAACATGTGTTTCCTCGGATTTATGATCTTTGGGGCCACGCAGACAGCGCCGCCAATCTTGCCCAAACCTTATACGCATCGACATAAGCAGCGCAGACAGAACGATGCATGACAACCCCACGACCACTACACAACGATCAGCAAGCGACAGGTCGACGGCCCGCTCGATGTACCAGCAAATAACGGTTAGCAAACAACCTACGACAACCCACTGGTCTTGAAAAGGGACAACACCTATGCGCTGAGCGGCCAACACCAGACACACACGCATCATTATCATTTCGGCGATATAAACAACCAGCACAGCCTCAACACCGTATAACGGAACCAGCAGCAACAGCGCCAGTATCGCTACCAACACGGTGAATATCCGGATACTTGAATAGAGATTACCTTTTTTGGCAGCATAGAGCACAGCTGTCGCAGGCTTGCCCGCATTCTGCAATAGAACATGCACAACGAGCCAAGGCAACCAGGCCCCCGCCTGAACAAACTTTCCATGAGTTAATAAACTTACCACTTCATCTCCCAGGAACACAGCCCCACCCCCAACGCAGGCCAAGCCCGCATAGACAAAATCCCAGACCGGCTTTATACGCGGGAAACAACTATTCGCAAGCTGCGCCTCCTTGAGTGCAATAGGCCATAGGACATTGGCAAATGCATTGGTTCCCTGCGTCATCAAACCCTGATAGAGGCGTGCATGATTGAAGTTACCCAAAGCTTCAGCACTGACTGCTTTTACGGTAAGAGTGCTCTCCAAGATTAATCTGATATTGTCAATAAGCCCGGCAAACCAAGCGCCAAATGCGACGCCACGCACCTTCCGCAACCAACGCATGTCCAGCGGCGCCCACAAAGAGCGGCGCAGAAGTATCAGTGGTACAACCAAGCTGACGAGCATACCGGCCCACTGCCCCCAGAAAAGGGCAGAGCGCCCTGTCTCGAACAGATACAAGCACACCAAGATCACCAACACATTAACGACCGACTGGACCAATAAACTTGCCGCCAACCACTCGCTACGCTGCGTCAGGATCAGGATAGGACTCATGATAGCCCACGTGGCCTTCAGTGGAAGCGTGAAACACAGCAACCATACCTCAACTGGTATCAACTCTGAAAGCAATGGGATACAGCCCGCCAATGCTGACCAATACGACAAGACCCCAAGCGCAATCAGCAAGCCCAACATCAAGGCCAAAGCCAGTAACGTGGACTGCAACCGGGCCCGATTGGAATCATTGAGGGCATGGAAATGGCCGTAAAGCACATGAGCCGAGCCTGTCTCGCAGACGGCAACGACCAGATTCATCACCACAACCACCATCCCGTAAATACCGTAGTCTTGCGGTCCGAGTACAAAGGTCGCCATAGGCATCAACGCAAGCCCGAGCAAGCCCTGCAGCAGGCTGGCGCCCAGATTGATCGAGACACGGCTTATCAGGTGACGACTAGTCATGACGAATACAGGCAAAAGCACATAACAATCTTAGGTCTTGGCCCCATCCTAAGGAAACCACCTTACTGATGACCAACGAAAATAAAAGACGCCGCTTCGTTGGTCCTCACAAATTCTGAAAAACGAAGTTCGGGATGACGCTGCATAAATTCGTTCCAAGCCAATTGTTCACCACGCTGCGGATCCCCATGGAAGCAGTACCAATCGTCGAAGACGATGACAGTGCCCACCTGCAGAAAGTCCACAATCCACTCAAGGACCGGGACCGTAGACACATACAAATCACAGTCTATGTAGATAACGGCCGCCTTGGTCGGCAACAGACTAGCCTTGAGATCCGCTGTCAGCGAGGCGTCATAGAAACCCTTGACAGCCATGAGCTTGTCTACTGGCATACCATGATCGAGCACACGCTTGATGAAACGCTCCTCCGCAAAAGCAAGTTTGCCCTTTTCCCAAATCGGCTGCTGATCGACCTCCGCAATCTCCGGCAGGCCTTCGAAGGAATCGAAACCAACGTAGGTAAAGTCAAAAAGGTGCTGAAAATGGTCCCATGCTTTTCTCATGGTATTGGCTTCGTTGCAACCGAACTCAAAGTAATACCCAGGAACGGGACGATTGATGTGAAGAAAGCGGGCAATGCTCATGAAGACAAAGCTGCGCTGATCTTGCCCGAACTGCCAATACTCGCGTCGGATCCAGCGTCCCTTGCGCGTCAACGCCCAGAGCGGCAAGCCATCGCGGAGCTTACGAACGATATTCAGAAACACCGGGGGCAAATATCTTCTCAGTAGAGCTTTCAATTCGAACTTCTTCTAGGCTGTTTAATAAAATAATTGGGACTACGCCGACAAAGCCTTATGGCCGCGACAAGCATAGACTCAGTTCCCGCACTAGCCACTACACACGGACCCCAAGTGCAAACAACCACCGGTCTGCCTGCATAACAAAGCTCCAGCCTCTCCGCGAGGTAAACCCGGCATGAAAAACAACATATGCCCCGCAGCCCCTATCAACGATAGCCTGAAGAAAGAAACAGCCTCCAGACACTAAATCCACATGTCAAGATAGCGCAGGACTATCTGCTAAGCATTTGATGCTCAAGGTCAAGACTGGTAAATTACTCAATCATCTTATCAATGGAACCCCAGATCCGCTCCGAAACAGCTTCCGCAGTGAAGTAATGCCGAAATGTTGCATATCCACCAGCCCCTATACGATCACGCAAGTCTTTCTGCACGACGGCATCATGAACTAACGCAGCAATATCAGAAGCGTCAGTACCAAGCAGACAGTTTACTCTATTTTGCATTTCAGGCATCGACAGGACCACGTCACGATGCGCTACGACACACATCCCGAGTGACCAAGCATGCAAATAGCGCGTGTGGCACACTTTAAATGGGCTCGCGTTATTAAGGCAAAGAAAAACCGCTGACTCGAACATTTCCTCATCAATGTCATCAACAAAGCCTCGTATTACTATTTCTGGGCTCGCCAGCTGTCTTGCCAAGGACGGGGACAAGTCGCCCCGCCCCAAGACATGTAATTCGTATCTTAAACCACGCATACGTTCCCGAAGCATAGGCGCAATACTTCCGCCCAGCATCTCTAAACCATACCGATTAGCCGTAGCCCCCAATTGGCCAACATTTGCAATGATTTTTATTGGCTTTGATGCATCCACTTCGGCCTGACGTCTTTCTTGCCAACTATCAGAAAAACGATCAATCCATAAATTCTGGATATAAAAGGCATTGGGATGACCTTTGTCTGCATAGTACGCCGCATCGTTAGCTGCGACATTACCAAGTAGATCGTAGCAACTCATCACCTTGAAATGCTCTTTTTCAAGAAACCTCAATCCAATTTTTGAACGGAACCTCGACAAACCTGATATGCCGTGGCGGCGGTCAAACGCCAAACGCCATGCCCCTGCCTTGTGATCTGGATTCCCATAATACGCGAACTTCTTGATGGGGAAGTCCGCACAAAGTGCAGTTAACCACTCCGACCAAGGCACAATACACATGTCAGGGCAATACTGCCTAACAACAGAATATACAAGATCTCCATGAATTGAATCCGGATAGAAATCCGAACGACGCACTGATAATAGTTTGAGCCAAGTAGATCTAGGCTCGGCCCCAGTTGGTATTTGGATTGGAGTTAATACTTCAACACCAACACGTTCCAATTCAGTTAGCCCAGCAAGCTCGGTCTCTGTCGGGTCCGGATCCGCTGCGCGGCGAACGAGTAAATAACCAACTCGACAATCAGCTTTTCGAGCAAGTGCCCTGAGCAGCTCAAAAATCACGATATTGGCAGCACGTACGGAGTGCGCCGAGTGTGGATACAAACTGCCGATGACTAGTAACTTAAAGAGGGGCTTACTCATTTCTGCGACGAAGCCTTACATTTTTCCTAGTTGAATTTGCTCTCGGATCCACGCAACAACCTCCTTAACACCCTCCTCCAGAGATATCTCGGACTTAAAACCCAGCACTCTTTCTGCTTTCTTGGTGCAGGGAACTCGTTTCTGCACATCGTACTCATACGCAGGATCGGACACAAAATCAAATGGCTCACTGCCGTTGATTTCACTCCAAACCATATTCGCCAGCTCCAACACACTGGTCGACCTCGATGTACTTATATTGAAGTCCTCGTTTAGTGCGTTATTGGACTCCACCGCCAGCCGAATGCCTCTCGCAAGGTCTTTGCCGTGAGTGTAATGACGAATTTGATTACCGGCACCCAGAATGTGCAATGGCTTTTGTCCTTTTAGCGCCTTTTGCGCCAAATCTGGAAGGACATGAGACATAGCCAATTTCACATTCCCACTGAGTATCTCTTTATCAGACAGTGCCCTACCCTCACCAGTACCGATGCAATTAAAGGGGCGAACAATAGTGTACGGCAAGCCATACTGTTCATGTGCACCTTTTGCGAAATACTCGGTCGCCAACTTTTGGAAGCCATACGTGCTCAGAGGCGGGGGGCAGGTAAGAACCGCTCCCTCCGGCGTTGGGTAGATGTCACAACTCTCAAAGACCATACTGGACGAAATGACCGTTATCTTTTTGATGCGCCCTTTTTTGAACCCGTCGATAGCGGCATCAAAAGTCGAGGCAATGATTCGCTCATTCTCTGCCAGTAGATCATAGGCATGCTCGTGGAAGTAAGTAATGCCGCCAATCATTGCGGCACCTGCAATGATCTGATCACACCCCAACGCCAGATCTTTCATCAAACTCACATCTTTACAATCGCCATGCACAAAGGTGTAACTTGGGTGATCGTCATAGTCTCGTGTTACGGGACCGTATTTTGAGTAGTTATCGATGCCAGTAACATCATGGCCTTGAGATAACAACTCACGCACCAAATAGCCACCAACAAAACCTGCAGAACCTGTGACAAGTATCCTCAAGATGCGTCCTTTCAGAGCTCGAACTATTCGCAAAAGTTAAATTGAGTACGATCTCACTTGGCCGTGGCTACCCAAGGCCATATAAGAGATGCTGGTTGGCAGGTGAAGATCCGCAGTCTTAAAGAAGTTCCAAAAGTCATAGATAAGTCCCGGCGCTTGCATCTCTTTTGCCAATTCCTCAATATCCATCTCACCGAAGACAGAGTGATTGTTAAGTATCAAAACCAGACTAGCGTCCTTGAAGGCTCTTTGCAGCGACGTTGCTGAAACAAGACCAAAGTCTTCGATATCACGAGCGCCAACCACTGCGTCAAAACCGCGGAATTCCGCAGTTGGGTAAGACTCACGCAAGCGGGCGAAGACAGGTCTGGCCATAGTGCCCCTGAGATCGTCCGTAGCAGGCTGCCCCTTAAAAGCCAGACCCATTAACGTAATGATGGGTTTCTTCGAGAAGCCAATCAGAGCATCTGTATAGCTTCTCAAGTGCGCAACAACCTCTCCGGGTTGATTCTCGTTGGTGCGACGCGCAGCCAGAGTGATCTCGGGATTAATCCCGAGATCACTCAAACCTTCCGCCAAGATGTGCGAATCTTTCTCAAGGCAAGGCCCCCCGACTGGACCAGGCATAGGCAAATTAGTTCTGGGATAGCCCAACTTCCCAGCCTGAATGACTTCAGCAGCACTGACGCCAATCGCATCGCAGGCACGCGCTACTTCGTTAGCGTAGGCAAAAGCAACATCGCGTTGCGCATTGTCGACGAGCTTTATCATTTCAGCCGTTTCTAAACTGCTGACCCGTACTACGGTAGGTGTAATAAATTGGAAAAGCTGTGATGCGCGGACAGCAGCTTGACTGGTCAAGCCACCAACAATTTGGGGCAATTGACGCAGCTCAGTCAGCGCCTTCCCTTCGAGGGTTCGCTCGGGACAGAAAGCCAAATCGAACGACTTCCCACTCGTCGCAAGCAATGGCAGTACGACCTTACGGGTCGTACCCAGCTTGACCGTGGAGCGCATGATAACAAGCGATTGACCGTTCATATGATCTGCAACTTCGCGAGCCACATTCTGAACCATGTCTAGGCGCGAGCGTCCTTGAGCATCAAGAGGCGTACCGACGGTGATAATGAAGACACTTCCGGACCAACTGTCAGGAATACGCTTGGCGGATTGCAGATGACCTGATCGAATCAGGCGACGCAAACGCTCTTGCAAACCTGGTTCGTGGAAATGCGCCTCACCCTTATTCAAAAAGGTCAGCACCTCATCTCTAATTTCAACGCCCAAGACTTTAAAGCCAACGTCAGCCATTGCTACAGCGAGTGTCAGCCCAACGTAACCCAAGCCAAGAACACATACCTGCTTATCTTGAGAGCAAGCTAGATCAGTCATGAAATTCCTTATTCATTCAATGTGCAACACGCTCAAAAATCATTCGTCGCTTACCCGCAATAACTTAGAGCGAACATGAACGCTGTAGTTCTGCTCACTTATTGAGCAATACTGTTGGGCATTGTCAATAAACGGCTCACTTCATCGCGTGAATTCTCTGGGCTTTTTTTACTCGTTGTAGTCCATGGACTTATAGCCGTGGCCTTTGATGAGTTCATCGCGCTCAGCGGACTTGAGGTCTTCACGCACCATTTCGGCCACGAGTTCTTCGAAGACAGTCTTGGGCGTCCAGCCCAGCCTAGCTTTAGCCTTGGATGGATCACCTAACAGGGTTTCTACTTCGGTGGGGCGGAAATAGTACGGATCGACGGCAACGATAAGCTTGTCGCTCTCGGGGGTTATCCAAAAGCCTTTTTCGTTCACACCTTCACCTTCCCAGCGAACGACCATGCCAAGTTCTTGGGCAGCGACATTGACAAAGTCGCGCACACTGTATTGCACGCCAGTGGCAATGACGAAATCCTCGGCTTGGCTCTGCTGCAGCATAAGCCACTGCATTTCAACATAGTCTTTAGCATGGCCCCAGTCACGCTTGGCATCCATGTTGCCCAAAAATAAACAACCTTGCAGGCCCAGCTTGATGCGCGCCAGAGCGCGAGTGATCTTGCGTGTAACGAAGGTCTCGCCACGGATGGGACTTTCATGGTTGAAGAGAATGCCGTTGCAGGCATAAATGCCGTAGGCCTCGCGGTAGTTGACGGTGATCCAGTAGGCGTAAAGCTTGGCCACTGCGTAGGGGCTACGCGGGTAGAAAGGGGTGGTCTCCTTCTGGGGGATTTCCTGTACCAGTCCGTAGAGCTCACTGGTACTAGCCTGATAAAATCGGGCTTTTTTTTCTAGACCGAGAATACGGATAGCCTCCAGAATGCGCAGGGTACCCAGTGCATCGGAGTTAGCGGTGTATTCCGGTTCTTCGAAGCTAACCGCTACGTGGCTTTGTGCCGCAAGGTTATAGATTTCGTCCGGTTGTGTCTGCTGGATGATGCGAATGAGGCTGGAGCTATCTGTCATGTCGCCATGATGCAGGAAAAAACGGCCCCCCTTTTCGTGACGATCTCTATAAAGGTGGTCGATACGATCCGTATTGAACAAGCTGGTACGGCGCTTGATTCCGTGGACAACATAGCCCTTGTTCAGCAAGAATTCGGCCAAGTAGGCTCCATCTTGGCCGGTGATGCCGGTTACAAGAGCAACTTTCAGCTTTTCTTTCATTTTGTGGTCCATTAGGGCTGCACAGTGTGATTCTTCAAAAAATCTTCGTAGGATTTTACCAAACCTGCCTCCAAATCCACCTTGGCCCACCAACCCAGAGCGTTGAGGCGAGTGCTATCCATCAGCTTGCGTGGAGTACCATCGGGCTTTCTGGGGTCGAAGGTTATGTCGCCCACATAACCGATAACCTTGGCAATAGTTTCGGCCAGTTCCTTAATGGTGATGTCGTACCCGCAACCCACGTTGATGTGACTGAGCATGGGCTGGGTGTACTGCGCGTAGATAGCCTCACCCAGATTCATGACGTGCACGCAGGCAGCAGCCATATCATCCACGTACAGAAATTCGCGCTTGGGGGTACCGGTGCCCCAGATGGCAACGCTGGGCACGTGGCTTGTCTTGGCTTCGTGGAAGCGACGGATAAGCGCAGGAATGACGTGGGAATTTTGTGGGTGGTAGTTGTCGCCAGGACCGTAAAGGTTGGTGGGCATGACGCTTCGATAGTCAACCCCGTAGCGTTGCCCATACTGGCGGTTATAGCTTTCGCAGAGCTTGATGCCGGCAATCTTGGCGATGGCGTAGGGCTCGTTAGTTGGCTCCAAGGTACCGTTCAGCAGAGCATCTTCCCGCATAGGCTGGGAGGCCAGTTTGGGGTAGATGCAACTGGATCCCAGAAACAGCAGCTTTTGCACACCATTGCGAAAGGCTGCGTCAATGACGTTGGCCTGCATCATCAGGTTCTGGTAGATGAATTCGGCTGGGTATGTGTGGTTGGCATGAATACCGCCCACCTTGGCAGCGGCCAGATAAACCTGATCAGGTTTTTCGCGCATAAAGAACGCGTTGACAGCGGCCTGATCAGTGAGGTCCAGTTCTGTATGAGTGCGGGTAACAATACGATCAGCAGAGTGGCCTTGGGCCAGCAGATGGCGCACGATGGCAGATCCCACCATACCACGATGGCCAGCAACGTAAATCTTGGGATGGGTACTCATAGATGGTTGCGCCCATAGTGGTCTTCAAAACGGACGATATCGTCTTCGCCCAAGTAACTGCCCGATTGCACTTCAATAATTTCCAGCGGAATCTTGCCGGGATTAGCCAAACGATGCACCTCGCCCAAAGGAATATACGTGGACTGATTCTCGGTGAGCAGCTGCTTTTTGTCGCCACAGGTAACTGCTGCCGTCCCCTTGACAACAACCCAGTGCTCAGCGCGATGATGGTGCTTTTGCAGACTGAGGCTGGCACCGGGCTTGACCTGTATGCGTTTGACCTTGAAGCGCCCGCCTTCGTCAACGCTGTCATACCAGCCCCAAGGGCGGTGGACTTTGCGGTGCAGGGTGTGTTCTTCGCGCTTTTGCTGCTGGAGAGCATTGACGATGTGCTTGACGTCTTGGCCGCGCGACTGGTCGGCCACCAGCACAGCATCGGGGGTTTCCACCACCACCAAACCCTGAACACCAACCATGGCCACCAGGCGACTGGTGCCATGTACCAAGGTGTTATGGCAATCAACGGCCAACACATCGCCCACATAGACATTTCCGTCTGAATCCTTGGGCAACACGTTCCATACGGCATCCCAAGCACCCAGATCACTCCAGCCGGCATCAAGCTGGGCCATGCGGATGGGGAATCGACTTCCCGGACAATGCTCCATGACGGCGTAGTCAATGGAGTCACTGGGGACGGCAGCAAACTCGGCTGTACCGGGGCGGATAAATGCTGAATCACTGCTCCGCTGGGCCCAAGCGGCACGGGCGGTGGCCGCAATATCGGGCCGGAAGCTTTCTACAGCCTGAAGCCAGACAGATGCCTTGAGCACGAACATACCGGCATTCCAGTAATAGCCGCCCTCCGACAAGTACTGCATGGCTGTGGCTTCATCGGGTTTTTCGACAAACCGCTCGACAACCAAGATGGGCGCGGGCGCAACAACGGCTTGGATGTAGCCGTAGCCAGTTTCAGGATGACTAGGAGTAACGCCCAGAATCACAATGCTGCCATCTGCCGCCTGGTGTATGGCATCGTGCATGGTTCCGTTAAACGCCCCGGTATCTGCCACGGCCTGGTCTGCCGGCGTTACAACCAGCACAGGGTCGGCGCCATTCTCCACGGCAGCCAACGCCGCCAATGTAAGTGCTGGCGCGGTGTTTCTGGCCACTGGCTCAAGCAGGACTGCACCCGGCTCGACGCCGATTTCACGCAGCTGCTCAAGTGCTAAAAAACGATGGGCGTCACCTGTCACCACAAGGAGGTCAGCCACATGAATATTGTCCCCGCCCAAACCTATTAATCGTTTCGTGGCTTGCTGAAACAGGCTTTCTGCACCGGTCAGGCACAGAAACTGTTTGGGAAAGCCAGTCCGAGAAAGAGGCCACAAGCGCGTACCAGAACCACCACAGAGAATAACAGGCTGGCTATAAATAATATTCATAGCCGCCATACACGATATCCCAACTTACTAATATCATCAGATGAAAATACAGATTTCAGATCCATTACAACCCCTTGGTCATTTACTTTAGTGAGAATACCTTCTAAGCCCATGGCCAAGTATTTTTCATGGGCTACAGCTATTACAATAGCTTCACCTTTCGGCAAAGCCTCCCAATCGGTTAGCTTGACTCCATACTCACGATCTGCATCTGCCCTAGAAGCAATTGGGTCATGCACAATAACGTTGCAACCATATTCGCGCAGTTCACTCACAACATCGGCCACTTTAGAGTTGCGCAAGTCAGGGCAGTTCTCTTTGAAAGTAAGCCCCAACACAATTACCGTTGCCCCCTTGATAGAACTACCTGCATCGATCATCTGCTTAACAGTCTGCTGCGCGACATAGCTTGCCATGCCGTCATTGATACGTCGCCCAGCAAGGATGACCTGTGGGTGATAGCCCAGCATTTCCGCTTTATGTGTAAGGTAGTAGGGATCGACGCCAATGCAGTGGCCGCCAACCAGCCCCGGGCGAAAAGGCAGGAAGTTCCACTTGGTTCCAGCTGCCCGAAGAACTTCAAGAGTATCAATACCCAGCTTATCGAAAATGATGGCTAACTCGTTTATCAAGGCAATATTCAGATCGCGCTGAGTGTTCTCAATTACTTTGGCAGCTTCAGCCACCTTGATGGACCCGGCGCGGTGTACCCCGGCGGTGATGACAGACTCGTAAAGATCGCCCACCATTTTGAGGGTTGCCTCATCATCACCGGACACCACCTTCACGATTCTGGTGATGGTGCGGTCCTTGTCGCCGGGGTTGACACGCTCTGGGCTGTAACCTACGCGGAAATCCTGCCTCCACTTCATTCCAGAATGCTTCTCTAGTAACGGGATACATAACTCTTCGGTAGCACCGGGATAGACCGTGGATTCATATACCACGACTGCTCCTTTTTTCATATTTTGGCCCACAGCAATGGATGCCCCAATTAAAGGAGAGAAATCTGGTATGTGAGCTTGGTCAACCGGTGTGGGTACCGCCACAATAATGATGTCAGCCCCAGAAATCACTGACGGGTCAGTTGATACAGTTAACCTTGTTGCTGCTTTCAGGCTCTCGACGCTTACCTCGCCAGCCGGGTCGCAATAGTTTCTGTAACTGGCAATCTTAGCTTCAGAGAGGTCATATCCTAGAGTTGGGTATTTTCTTCCAAGCTCAACAGCGAGAGGCAATCCAACATAACCAAGACCGACGACAGCAATGACTGTGTTCTCAGATACTACCATGACTTAGACCTTGAAATAGTCGCGATACCACGCAACGAACCTAGCAATTCCATCATCTGCACAAGTCGCAGGTTTGTAATGGTGCTGCTCGATCAAATCGTCGACATCAGCGTAAGTGTCGAGTACATCACCGGCCTGCAAAGGCAAAAGCTCCATTTCTGCTTTTTTACCCAGCGCTTTTTCGAGGGCGCCAATGTAATCCATGAGTTCAATAGGGTTATTGTTGCCTATGTTGTAGACACACCAAGGAGCCTTGCTTGTGCCAGGATCGGGTTGGTCACTATCCCAGTCAAGGTTGGGTGAAGCAGGCCGGTCAAGAATTCGGGCAACACCCTCTACGATGTCGTCAATGTAAGTGAAATCCCGACGATGTTTGCCGTAGTTAAATACTTGGATGGGTTCACCAGCTAGAATGGCCTTGGTGAACTTGAACAAGGCCATATCGGGCCGACCCCAAGGTCCATAAACAGTAAAGAAGCGCAGACCAGTCGTTGGAAGATTGTAAAGGTAGCTGTAAGCATGAGCCATCAACTCGTTAGATTTCTTGCTAGCAGCGTAAAGACTTAATGGGTGATCAACATTCTTATGGACCGAGAAAGGCATGGCGGTACTGGCACCATAGACGCTGGAACTACTGGCATAGACCAGATGTTCCACGCCATTGTGTCGACAGCCTTCGAGGATATGGGCAAAACCGACAATGTTGCTATCGATATAGGCCATAGGATTCTCGGTAGAGTAACGCACACCGGCTTGCGCTGCCAGATTGACTACTCGCTGTGGCTTATGCAACCTAAAACATTCGTAAATTGCTTTGCGGTCTGCAATATCAATCTTTAAGTGAGAGTAATTGGGGTGGCTAGCAAAACGCGCTAGTCGAGCCTCCTTGATAGAGGGATCGTAATAGTCGTTATGATTATCAACTCCAATGACAGTATCGCCACGCGCCAAAAGTCTCAGAACTAGGGCGGAGCCAATAAATCCAGCCGCCCCAGTAACTAGTACTTTCATGATTTTTCCAATTCTCTCTTCTGTGAATCTATTTGCATTTAGTCACTGCCAAGAAGATCCTGACTGTAAACCTTGATGAACACACCTAGGATATCCATCGATGAATCGGTTAGCGACGATTACATCTGCCCAACGATTGAATACCGCAAAGTCCTTCACCATCTGTGAGCCGTAGAGCCTAGCTTACTTCAGCACCGAATCATACACGACAACCTCGATGCGATTGGCTTTTATGCTTCATGATGCTTGGGATTCGGGAGGCGCAGAACTGGCCGCTGCCAAGGTAGGCGGTATTCATGCCAACCACACATACCCAGCCGAATTCATCTACCAGAACCTGATGATGCAGGCCAACGTCATTGACGCAGCCTTTCGCAATGGTGTGTAGTTGTCCGGACTGGCCTTCATAGTCAGGTTTTTCGCGCATAAAGAACGCGTTGACAGCGGCCTGATCAGTGAGGTCCAGTTCTGTATGAGTGCGGGTAACAATACGATCAGCAGAGTGGCCTTGGGCCAGCAGATGGCGCACGATGGCAGATCCCACCATACCACGATGGCCAGCAACGTAAATCTTGGGATGGGTACTCATAGATGGTTGCGCCCATAGTGGTCTTCAAAACGGACGATATCGTCTTCGCCCAAGTAACTGCCCGATTGCACTTCAATAATTTCCAGCGGAATCTTGCCGGGATTAGCCAAACGATGCACCTCGCCCAAAGGAATATACGTGGACTGATTCTCGGTGAGCAGCTGCTTTTTGTCGCCACAGGTAACTGCTGCCGTCCCCTTGACAACAACCCAGTGCTCAGCGCGATGATGGTGCTTTTGCAGACTGAGGCTGGCACCGGGCTTGACCTGTATGCGTTTGACCTTGAAGCGCCCGCCTTCGTCAACGCTGTCATACCAGCCCCAAGGGCGGTGGACTTTGCGGTGCAGGGTGTGTTCTTCGCGCTTTTGCTGCTGGAGAGCATTGACGATGTGCTTGACGTCTTGGCCGCGCGACTGGTCGGCCACCAGCACAGCATCGGGGGTTTCCACCACCACCAAACCCTGAACACCAACCATGGCCACCAGGCGACTGGTGCCATGTACCAAGGTGTTATGGCAATCAACGGCCAACACATCGCCCACATAGACATTTCCGTCTGAATCCTTGGGCAACACGTTCCATACGGCATCCCAAGCACCCAGATCACTCCAGCCGGCATCAAGCTGGGCCATGCGGATGGGGAATCGACTTCCCGGACAATGCTCCATGACGGCGTAGTCAATGGAGTCACTGGGGACGGCAGCAAACTCGGCTGTACCGGGGCGGATAAATGCTGAATCACTGCTCCGCTGGGCCCAAGCGGCACGGGCGGTGGCCGCAATATCGGGCCGGAAGCTTTCTACAGCCTGAAGCCAGACAGATGCCTTGAGCACGAACATACCGGCATTCCAGTAATAGCCGCCCTCCGACAAGTACTGCATGGCTGTGGCTTCATCGGGTTTTTCGACAAACCGCTCGACAACCAAGATGGGCGCGGGCGCAACAACGGCTTGGATGTAGCCGTAGCCAGTTTCAGGATGACTAGGAGTAACGCCCAGAATCACAATGCTGCCATCTGCCGCCTGGTGTATGGCATCGTGCATGGTTCCGTTAAACGCCCCGGTATCTGCCACGGCCTGGTCTGCCGGCGTTACAACCAGCACAGGGTCGGCGCCATTCTCCACGGCAGCCAACGCCGCCAATGTAAGTGCTGGCGCGGTGTTTCTGGCCACTGGCTCAAGCAGGACTGCACCCGGCTCGACGCCGATTTCACGCAGCTGCTCAAGTGCTAAAAAACGATGGGCGTCACCTGTCACCACAAGGAGGTCAGCCACATGAATATTGTCCCCGCCCAAACCTATTAATCGTTTCGTGGCTTGCTGAAACAGGCTTTCTGCACCGGTCAGGCACAGAAACTGTTTGGGAAAGCCAGTCCGAGAAAGAGGCCACAAGCGCGTGCCAGAACCACCACAGAGAATAACAGGCTGCACCCTGGATTTATCGATCATGGCGCAACACCCAACCCTTGAGATTGATGGAATCGCAATATGCTGACACACACATCGTCTAAAGCGCGGGTAGTACTCCAGTTCAATACTTCACTGGCCTTTCCTATTTCCGCATAACATGCGGCCATAACTACCCGCGCGGCAGACAACAATCTTACAAGGCATTCCGCACCCTTCAAACGCTTGGACTATTTCAAGAACGCCACAACCTTTTTCCCACTCCCAAGCCGGTAGCATGCCAACCTGGGCTTGAATGCAGAAACACTGCTTAGCATTTCTTCGATGTAAACCTTACCTCAACAGTATGGTTTAGTAGCACTGGCAGGATGATTTTTACTCAAAGGAAGGCACTGGGGCTTAACGCAAACAGTGGCGCTACTAGTAAATACCAAGAACTGAACCTATACCGACTGCATCGCCTGCAGAAGGCATCGCTCCCTAGATATCGTTGCTATGGCACTCGACCGGCTTTGCAGTTGACACTGCCAACCGAAGTGGCGGACCCGACACAAACGACGTATGACTTCGAGCCGAATCTCGACCCCTCTTGGGAACCAGTAAACCTGCGAAGTGAGGCATGATATTAAGGTGATTTTGGCACACTACCGCACTAGCGCTTCGCGATCAGCAAGAGCGAGCAATGGACTCACAGATAGAAGGCACGTCGAACGAAAACGCGGCAAGGTGCGCCATCACAATTCGCACACTAAATAAGCTTAATATCACACCATCGTAACTCTGGAAAAGGTTTTTTCCAAAAAGGCAATAATAAATCAGGTTCGTCAGCCCGTCCCAGCGTAATACCAAAAATGACCGGACTGCCACAGCTTTAGGTAGAGCCGGCCAGCACCTAGCCATTAGAGTCCGTTTGAGAATGGCTCAATGTGAGATTCTGCGTAGGAGCAGGCTGCCCATCGGGACGTGGATCATGGCTTCGGAGACGTCAATGCGCGCCTCGTAGTTGCGCACGAGCCGACGCCAGCGCG
>NZ_JAAVSY010000016.1 GCF_012102745.1 Haematospirillum sp. H4485 | reverse complement strand
CGACAAGGGATATGACGCCAATGCGCAGCCTCTCGGTCGTGCCCGTCATTCCTCGACGCCGCAACAGAAAGCGCGCCATCGCCTGTGACGCGCGGCGATACCGAGACCGCCACCTGATCGAAAACGCCTTCTGTCGCATCAAGGACTTCCGCCGCGTCGCCAGCCTCACCCGCGCCAACAACCGCGAACTGCACCCGGATCAGGCGCGTGTTGACCGTGGCCGCGGGTATGTGGAGGAGCAGTCCCGCCTGCTGGCGACCGGCCTTTATGCGTATACGCGCGGGGACCGGGCCCTGGATCTTCTTACCGCCAACAACAGTGCGGTCGGCCAGACCATCGGGGCCGGCAAGATAGCAGTGGGGGGTGCTGAAGTCCTTGGTGGCGTTGTGGCAGCAGCAGCGGGAACTCCCACAGTGGTCGGTGCCGGGGTGGGCAGTCTTGTCGTCTACGACGGCGTTGACACAACCTGGAACGGCTTTCAGGAAATCCGGGCCGACTACCGGGCCCCGCTGGGCCAGCGGGGTGCTGCAGTCGCTGAACCCGGACAACCCGGTATCCGTGCAGGGCCAGGTGCTGCTGCCGCTCCGGCCAAGCCTGCCAGATGAACCCTTATCCCGACTTTGTCGGACAGGCACTACCATCTGGTTGCGTGACTGTTGTTCGATGCTGATAGTGGGGTCCAAACGACAGCAGATCCTCAAGCTCCATACTTTTAAGGAATTTCCTCATTATCGTTCTCTATACCGCTCTATCTTCTTCTTAGAGGATCTGACAACACAGCAAGAAATTTATAAAAGATCAGAGTGGTACAAATAGCTTCTCTGCCTCCAAGAACTGGAGAGGTAATATTGACGATCGAACTTTTTTTTCCAGTAGCGCTACCAGAAAATCAGACATTGTAAGACCGCTTTTTTCTTCATTGGCTTGATCAGAGCTAAAGATTGCAACTTGCCAGATATTAGGGTTTTCCCCTTCTATAAGCCAAACAAGGCTGTCACCATTGTCCGTTACGCCCCAAGGTAAGAATGTATCAACTTCGCGCGCATAATCAGTCGGGAATTTTTCCTTCATCTGTTGGTACGCGTGTCTGAAATAGAGAGCCTTTTCTAGGTTAAGATTCGAGTTAGAAGAAAATGGGTTTAATATCCACAAGAATCCACCAATTACCCCAGTGCCATAGGTGGATATAAACAATTTATAATCAGATGGAAATTCGCACTGTAATGCTGCAGATATGGAATACCAGTCACTAACTGCCGATTCAGTCGTTTTTTCTGGTACCGGTAAAAGTTCGGTAATTTGTTCAATACCCATCAAGGAACTCCGCTTATGTTGGGGATCGATATATCCAAATAAAACCCGCCGGAACCACGCGCTGTAAGTGTCACCCCTACCGGCATCATGTTGCTCCCAGTATATATTGGAACCGCACGAAAGTTTACAGTTTCACCACTGCGAACAGCATGTTGAACTTGTCGCTCAAAGGATGACATATTGGGGTGGTTTGCGTTGCGTTGAAAAAGTGTAACCAGATTTCTGGCATCATCTCCTGCACCACCAAGCATTCTAGCCAGTAAATGACCCCGAGCATGATTAGCTCCCTGCCCGCCAAATCCTGGAGGGGAAATTGCTGGGTTCGCAGGAGTCCCAGTGCCGAGAGAGCCTCGATTTATAATTGCGGAGACTCCAGTTGGCCGACCCAAATTATCAAGGTCTCCCAATATCGTATTTGCAGGGGTTAATGCTGTGGGTCTAGCAAGATCTGGGTAGCCTGCTCCCGTATTTGTAGTTCTGTCCTTCACTGCCAGTGTGCCCAGGCCCGGCCCGTCTGCCCTGTTCAGGGCGCGGGCGGCGGTTGTGGCTTTTCCGATGGCGCGTCCTGCGCCCCTTATGGCGATGGAGGCGGCCATCTCGATGGCAAGGTCGGTGCCTTTTGCCGCAAGGTCGTCGATCACCTCCTGACGGCGGCCACCGGGGCCGGTACCCTGAATGCGCTCCAAGGCACTGGCCGTCAGCCCGAGGTCCGGCACGGGGGCCTGTACGGCCTGGTCCAGCTGCCGTGTCGGGATCCGCAGGTCGATGAACGCATCGGGGTGTTCGACAAGGGGAGCCGCGTGGTCGCGGGCAAACCGGAGCCGCTCGGTTTGCTCCTGCAGAGTGTCCCAGGCCGCACCGACCGCCAGAGCTTTATACGTTCCCGGACCACCCTGACGCAGCAGCTGGTCGGTGTGCCGCTCGCTTGCCGTATATGGCCTGAACCCGAATGATATACATTGTATATTGATTAAATATTATTTCGCCGCCTTCTGCGTTTCCTGCGCAAGCTGTTCGTGAAAATGTCCCGCCACCCGCAAGGGGGTAGCTGATGGACATTTTCACTCTCTCATGCAGGAAACGTTTTAAAAAGGCGGCGGGTCGGCCTTGGGACGCTTCGCTTCGGTTGCTCATTCTTCGCAACTTCGACCCAGGGCCGCAAAATTCAGAACGGTATATGGGGTTTGAGCAGCAACGGAGCAGAAAACCTACATAAGGATTTCAGTGCTCGTTAGCGATCCAATTCCTTGATCGTTTTTCTGTGGCAATTTAAGTGATGCTTCATCAGGCGGATGTCGTGGTGATAATCCTGCTTCGGACGAAACTCGTAAGCCGGATCAATATTGCGTCAACGCTACTGTGAAAGGCTGTAAGATCAACTCGGAACGCTCGGCCTGGTCGTCAATCTCGTCGTGCTCTGGAACACGATCTACATGGATGCCGCCCTGAATCAGCTCATGGCAGAAGGCCACGACGTGCGCCCCCAAGACGTTGCACGCCTGTTGCCGCTTGGCTCAAAACACGTCAATATGCTCGGCCAATACGCCTTCTCTCTGCCGGAATTAGTGGCCCGAGGCGAACTTAGGCCGCTACGCGATCCTCGGAAGACTGACCCTGACGAGCACTGAAATCCTTATGTAGGTTTTCTGCTCCGTTGCTGCTCAAACCCCGAAACCACATAAGCAGAACTCCCCTTCATAAAATTCACCCCTAACATTTCCTGAAACGATATAAACAAGCCTGCTGAATCCCTTTAGCAAAATATTAAAAAATTCATCTTCATATGAGATGTCTCCTTCAAATGATACTTCAATATCATCCGAAAACTTTATAATAATTTTATCGTCAATTTCATACATTTCAATTATATTATAAATAATATCAAACGGTCTGCCGTTATGTTGATTTGGGAGGAAAAAGTAGAATGATTCCTTATTTTTTGTCCAATTTTTAATATATTCAAAAGTCAGACTCATTTAACAATCCAATCTTTATTTGGGTTTTGTAGGAATATTTGCACTCCACCACCATATAGTTCTGGACGCGTTTCTGTGGTTCCTTTTTGTGGCGCAGATATACCCTCATAGTACTTTGTGCCTTTTGGTATTTTGATAACTGATTTTTTCTCTAGTGTATTTCCCCATTCAGGAAGAATAGCGCTTTCTAGTTGGGATTGCAGAGGACCAGCTGAGGGTTCCAAGGTCCAGTAACGCCCATCAGCAGGAGCTCGCCCACCATAATCACGATGCAGAAATAAATCTCTGTCTGAAACCTTTTCCGTATAAGTACCGCTACGAAATGTAGAAGCAGGGAATCTAGAATCATTCGGATTTCCCAATGGCCCCATCTCGTGAGGTCCAAACTTCCTGCCAAGCGCCGGGTCGGTTTTTGCAACCGAGGCGTCCGGGTTGGTGCGGGTCAAGGCTTTGGGGTTGACGCCGCCCGCCGTGGCCGGCTTAAGGCTGCCCAGGCCCACTTTTTCTGCCACCCGGTCGAGTGCCCGGCCGGCTTTTTCGCCGATGTCTCCGGCCAGTTTGCGGGCGCTGTTCCCCATTGCCTGGACCGGGGCGCTGGCAAGAATGTCGTCGGCTGTTCTTCCGATCGCGCGGGCGACCGGGGCGAAGGCCTTTTCTGCCCCGCGGACGGCTGCTCCCCCCACGGCGACAGCCCCGGCGACGATCATGTTCTCGGAGGTCAACCCGGCCTGCTGCATGCGCTGCTGCAGCACCTGGTCCTGCACGGATACCGGGTTGTCCGGGTTCAGCGACTGCAGCACCCCCTGGCCCAGCGGGGCCCGGTAGTCGGCGCTGAATAACTCCCGGGCACCGCGCTCGCCGAGAACACGCGCCTGATCCGGGTGCAGTTCGCGGTTGTTGGCGCGGGCGAGGCTGGCGATGCGGGCGGCGGTTTGGACCTCTTTGGCGGAGGCGCCGGTCAGCATGGTGGCGGCGGCACCGGCCAGCCCGGCCAGCTGGACCCTCATCCAGGCATTGTCGGACAGGCCGTCAAGGACCGGGCTGGCCAGTTCCTGCAGGCCCGCACCCACCGCACCGGCCAGGCACGACCCGCTGGTTGCCGCCCCGATCCCGCACCCGGCAGCGGCGTGCACCAGAACCTTGCGCACATCGCCTTCGCCGATCCCGAATTCAACGCCCAGATCCCCGATGCCCTGGAACACCTGCCCCGACACAACGTTGACCGCACCGGCCAGGGCCTCACGGGCGGGGAAGGGTCAGGCGGCTGCCGTCGGGGGCGATGCCAAGGGCGCGGTGTTTTGCGCGGATTTTCTCCAGGGCTGCGTCGCTGAGCATGCCGGCGTACCAGTCTTCCGGCAGGCACAGGTTCAGCCCCCGCAACCGGCTGCGCTTCAGGTGGTCGCGCAGGGCCTGTGAGACCAGGATGTGGCCGCGAAACTCATCCAGCCGGGCCAGGTGATGCCGGTCCATGCACCCGGGCTTGCAGAACAGGATCCTGAAGCCCCGGATCCAGTCATCGCCGGGGGATAGCTTTAGCACCGACCGCTCACGGTCAACCCCTTCCACCGTGTGGGTGAGGTTGACCAGCTTGTACCCTTCCACATCACCGTCCGGGGCCTTCAGGAGCACATCGAACAGCTGGATGTCGTCGGGGGCAAAGGCGGTCAGGGTCTCCGCCAGCCGCGGGCTGACCACGGGCGATGCCGACGTGTTGGCCAGGTTGTCCAGGGTCCGGATCCGCTCGCACGGCATCTCGAATTCGATCACCCCGACCCCGGGATCCCCGCTGATACGCTGCCCCCGCCGGAATATAAAGCGGTCCGGGGATTGTTTTCTGTCATACACCCCCATCCGGCGGTTGCCGGTGTTGTAGGGGTCTTCCCATATATAAACAGCCATCTCGGTTCTCCTAATCTTCTGCCCACGGGCGTTTGTTCTTGTTCAGGCCGGTTTCGCCGGAGCGCAACTCCTTCCGTTCCCGGGCGATGATTTTGTCCAGTTCGTCCCGGTACTGCGGCGTGGTCCACCCTTCCAGGCGCCCCCGCTCGGCGATGTCATCCATCTCTCGTCCCAGACCTTTGCTGATCTCATCCCTGTGGCGCCCCAGGTGGATGGACCGGGTCGGGTGCAGCTCGGCCTTGGTGGGCAGAAAGATGCGGTTGGCACGGCTGTCGAGGTCAAAGTCGGCAAGATCCAGCAGGTCGTGGTCTTTGGTGGCCCTGTTCTTATTACTGATAATGTGGTGATCCTGGAAGCCTTTGGTGATCGCCTTGCGGTCAAAGCCGGTCTTTCCTGCCTCGTCCACCACCCCTTTTGCGGCGACGTCGGGTGTAGCTGGAGTGTTGGTTCCTTCGCGGAGGAAGGCGTTGGCGGCTGGGGTGTCCGGTGTGGTGCGGGTCAAGGCGCCGCCCGCCGTGGCCGGCTTAAGGCCACCCAGGCCCACTTTTTCCGCCACCCGGTCGAGGGCATGGCCGGCTTTTTCGCCGATGTCTCCGGCCAGTTTGCGGGCGCTGTTCCCCATTGCCTGGACCGGGGCGCTGGCAAGAATGTCGTCGGCCGTTCTTCCGATCGCGCGGGCGACCGGGGCGAAGGCCTTTTCTGCCCCGCGGACGGCGGCTCCCCCCACGGCGACAGCCCCGGCGACGATCATGTTCTCGGAGGTCAGCCCGGCCTGCTCCAGACGCTGCTGCAGCACCTGGTCCTGCACGGATACCGGGTTGTCCGGGTTCAGCGACTGCAGCACCCCCTGGCCCAGCGGGGCCCGGTAGTTGGCCCGGGTTTCCTGAAAGCTGTTCCGGGCTGTGTCAACGCCGTCGTAGACGACAAGACTGCCCACCCCGGCACCGACCACTGTGGGGGTTCCCGCTGCTGCTGCCGCAACACCACCAAGGACTTCCGCACCCCCCACTGCCATCTTGCCGGCCCCGATGGCCTGGCCCACCACACTGTTGTTGGCGGTGAGAAGATCCAGGGCCCGGTCCCCGCGCGTATACGCATAAAGGCCGGTCGCCAGCAGGCGGGACTGCTCCTTTACATACCCGCGGCCACGGTCAACACGCGCCTGAAGCGTTGCGTAGACGGGGTCGTCATCCTGCACCCCCGCGGTCGCATGGCGCAGATACAGCGCCGCATCTTCCAGACGTTCCTTCTCGTCCTCGCTGGCCCCTTCACCAAGCTCGGCCAGAACACGCGCCTGATCCGGGTGCAGTTCGCGGTTGTTGGCGCGGGCGAGGCTGGCGATGCGGGCGGCGGCCTCGACCTCTTTGGCGGAGGCGCCGGTCAGCATGGTGGCGGCGGCACCGGCCAGCCCGGCCAGCTGGACCCTCATCCAGGCATTGTCGGACAGACCGTCAAGGACCGGGCTGGCCAGTTCCTGCAGGCCCGCCCCGACCGCACCGGCCAGGCACGACCCGCTGGTTGCCGCCCCGATGCCGCAGCCGGCAGCCGCGTGCACCAGAACCTTGCGCACGTCGCCTTCGCCGATCCCGAATTCAACGCCCAGATCCCCGATGCCCCGGAACACCTGCGCCGACACAACGCCAACCGCACCGTTCACCAGCGCCGAACGGGCCGCAGTGTCCAGACCTTCTCCGTTGACGGCCATATCCACAACGGCCAGCACACCGGTGTTGATGGCGTCCTGAACCACCGTCTGCCCCAGTCCGGCCAGATGCCCTGCCGCACTGGCAACGCCTGCCCCGGCTGTTGTTGTCGCGGTGGTGGCCCCGGTACTGGCTGTTGACCCGGCTTCGGCGCCGGCTCTGGTGATGCCGCCGTCAAGCCCCAGCCCATCACTGACCCCCTGGGTCAGGCCGGCCGTCAGGGCACTGACCACCAGGGACCGCAGGGTATTGCTGGAAACGATAGACCGCAGCGCACCCTGCATGTCACCGGACACCGCGCCGTTGGCAACAGAGGTCGAGACAGTCCCCGCAACACCGGCCAGGGCGGCGTTCGTCATGGTCATGGCTGTCAGCTGGGCCGCTGTTCCGGCATAGGTGGCACCGGCCATCGACATGGTGGCCATGCCCGCCGACACCGACGTGCCGGCTGCCACTTCGGCAACACCGACGATATTCGCAGCCAGGCTGGCCGTGGCCCCGGCAGTCAGAACAGCGGTGGCAAGGGCGATCAGGACCATGGCCCCGCCACTTATGCCGCTTTTCTGGTCATGCCAGCTGCGGTAGGTCTCTTCCACGCCTTTCCAGTCAACCCCCGGCAGGGTCCGGACCGTTGCCAGGTAACCAAGGCCGGGAGCCTGCGCAAGCTGGTCAATGTCGGTTGCCAGATCGCCGGTCGCACGGTATTCGACCACGATACCGCCCGGGCTTTCGATCACAAAGTCGCCGCCGGATTCCAGAAGGGCGTGCCGGACCACCTCCCGTTCGTGGCCACGTTCTGTCATGGTCCACTTCAGGCCACCATCCCGGTGTTCCGAAACCGAAAGGTAATCCCGTTCCGTGTCTGACAGAAGGTGAAGCCTGGCATCCGGGGCTGCAAAGGGACCCTTCCCGACCCGCAAGGTCAGCGTGCCACCGGCGGAAACACGACTGGCGCGGATGGTGGTGTCAGACCCGGACTCTGTCGTCAGATCCGCAACAGAGGTCACATCAGAGCCTTTTATGCCGGTAAAGGCATGCTGCTCTGTACGGAAGCCACTTCCCCCCAGGAAGCCACCAAAGGCACCGGACTTCTTGACCCGGTACTCATGCACATACTGCTCGTGCAGTGATGTGACATGCAGGCCACCAAGGGCCGTGATGTCGACATTACCGCCACTCTTGATCCGGGATCCGGCAATCTCCATGTCACCGTCGGCATCCAGCGATACGGCGCGACCCCCCGAAAGCACGCTGCTTTCATAGGTCAGCCGGCTCTCGTTGACATGCTCGGTTTTCTTCTTTCTGAAAAGACCCCGACCCTTCGAGGTCGAACTGGAAGCATAGCGCGAGGCCTGCGCACCCGCCGCCACAGACAGTGCGTTGCCGGCCACCACATCCAGCCTGCCGTCGGCCGAAACCCGCGAGGCATCGATGCCGATATCCGTGCCCGACAGGCGGACATCACCACCGGACAAAACCGATGATCCCTGAAGGCGTTCCGCGTACGCACTCCGCGTGCTTCTGCGGCTGCTTGCCGCATCGCTGGACACATCCCGCGTTGCACCGACAACAAGACCGCGACCGGCTTTCAGGGTCGCATTGTCGGCAGCCTCAACCTTCGACCCCATAACGGAAACCGAGCCATCCGCTTCAGCCGTCAGGGTACCGCCCGTGGAAATTGATGATCCCCGGGAGCGCTGGGAATGCGAGCTGTGTGTGCTTCGGCCGACGGTCCCGGCATAGGTGTGCTCATCGCGCGTAGCACCGACAACAAGATCACGACCGGCCTTCAGGGTCGTATTGCCGGCAGCCTCAACCTTCGAGCCCAGAACGGAAACCGTACCACCAGCCTCAACCGTCAGGGTGCCGCCCACATCAACCGTACTGCCACGATGGGTAACCGCTGTTCCGGATCCCTCGCCGACCTTTGTCCGGACAGTCCTGTATGGAGTGCAGTCGCTCCGGCCTGCAGCACAGTCCGGGTTGCGCACACGCCGCTCGGCATAGGAGGCACGGGTAAAACGGGTTTCTTCCTTCAGCCCCTCGATCGAGACATGACCGGCCTGGCTTTTAACAGCAAGATTGCCATCGGCTTTGACCTTGGTACCGGCAAGGCGGACGGTATCATGGCCGGATACAGACATCGCCCCGCCGGCGGCAAGCTCGCCACGTTCCAGATCAATGGTTCTGGCCGCAAGGGTTGTATTGCCCGTGCTTTTGATCTGCCCACCCCCGCGCTGCTTGATGTCACCGGCGGTAATGGTTGTGGTGCCCCCGGCCACCAGCCCACCATTCCTGCGGTTCAGGAAGGCCATGGCCGCAGAAAGCGGAACGTCCCCATTCTCCAGTGCCGGCGGGGATGCCAGGGCCTGAACCAGGTTCTCGCTGAGGAACCGGTCTGCCCCAACCTGGATTGGGTGTTCCTCGGGAATGGCACTACCAACGACAGATCCGCCCGGCCATACCGTACGATCCAGCGACAGGATTTCAGACAGACCCGGCTCGTGCTGTGCGGCCATGGGGCCGTAATTGAGGCGATCAAGAAGATACGCCGATGACAGGAACGCCTTCAGGTCACCCGGTTTCTCGACGGGGAGATCGCTTTTGGCAATCCGCAGGATTTCCTCCAGCTCCGCCCTCAGGGTGAGCAATGTGGAGGTCTCTGCCCCCGGAGTGCTGGGGACACGGTACTCCTGACCGGGGCTGGCGCGTCTCGGCCTGGGTGTTGTCGCGGCCTGTCGATCGTGAAGCTCGTCGACATGACCTTTCTTACCCGTCTGGCTGTTGATCTCTGCCCGCATCTCTGCAGCGCTGCGGCTGCCGATCGTCAGGTTGTTAACCTGTTCCGCCTCGATATCCAGTATGCCACCGGCCTCAATCACCCCCCCGAAGGTCTCGACGAAATCAAGGGTGCCTTGGTGACAGCTGTAGCAGGCGCGTTTGTGAACCTCGTGACGGGTACGGCTGGCCCCGAACGCAATATTGGTTACGGTCCGGGCCGAGATCTTCAGGTCCTCTCCGGCCCGGATTTCTCCGTAAACATTGCGGATACTGTCGGCATCCAGCGACAGGCCGCCGCCGGAACGGATTGTGGCCAGCACACCGTCATTGTTGAGGGCATCCTGTGTGATCGTCACCAGGATGTCGTAGCCCGCTCCGGAACCGGCACGGATCGCTTTCCACAGCGCACTGACTTCGGGCAGGATGGCCCCGTCCTTGATGTATTTCGGGTCAATCGCGGACAGGGTTGTGTCGTCCAGCGCCTGTCCGCTGGCAAGTTTCTCCCAGAGGGCAATATACCGCGTCCTGTAGGCGTCCTTGACAGGGAACGGGTCGGTTTGTTCCACAACCGGTTCATCAACACCGCTGTCTTCTGCGGTGCTGTCGTCTGCAGCAACGACCGGCGTAACGTGCGCCTCCTCAACCAACAGGTCGCGCATGAAATCAACGAGAGAGGGGACCCCGGCCTTGACAGCCTTTCCGCCCAGATTCTGGAAGTAGGCCACCCAGGCCGCGCTCGACCTGTCGGGATTGTCCTTGTCAAGGGCAGACGTGCGAAGCAGGCGGACAATACGGGGGTCCAGCGGCGTATCCCCCGAGACCGTGCCGGAAAAGAAGGTCTCCAGAAGGAGCAGGTAATCGTCACGCTTTCCGGGGTCAACGGAACCATCCGGCGCGAGGATATCCGCTGACACCAGGCGATTGCGGATATCCTCGCCCGGATTTACGGGGCCGGGCTCTTTTCTGAAAGTTTCGACGTTGTCCTTGATCCTGACGGTCGGGGCCGTCCCCTGGTTGACAATGGACTTGGCCTTGATATTTGAAAGCGTCTTTCCGGCCTCTATGGTGCCGTTCCTGTTCTCGACAGATTCGGACCGTCCACCCTCTCCTTTCGCATAGCCGATATCGAGCGTGTTTTTGCCAATGATCTTTCCGCCATCGTTGAGAACAAACGGCGCGTCGATGACACTATCCCCGTCAGAGAGCACCGTGCCCCTGTTCTCGACCCGCCGCCCGGCGGCCAGGGTTGTCTTCTGCCCGGACTTGATCGTCCCGCTGTTCTTGATGGTATCAACAGCCCCGATCGAAACCGATGTGCCCGCATCGATAGTGCCTGTGTTGTCAACCGTATGAGCCGCGACAGAAATGCTGCCTGAACTTTTTATGGTACCGGCGTTCTCGAACCGGTCTGTTGTTGTGATGGTGGTATCTGTGCCGGCGGACAGGCTGGACCCGGATCCAAGGCGGATATACCCCTTTGCATCAAGCGTCAGGCTGGAAGCCGAGACCATCGCGCCGTTCATGTTGACGCCGGCCCCGTCCTCGGTGGCAACCAGGGCAATCTGGTTGGCATACATTCCGCCCAGGGCGGCAACATCGAGGGCAATATCCGGGGCCGGGGTATCAACGGTTATCGGGTCGGCCGCGAGGCTGTTGGCATCAACCCTGTTCGTCCCCATGACAACATTCAGCCTGAGGCCCTTGACCTTGGCTTCGTCACGCAGGGCAATGGTGCGGGCAACAAGATCAATCTGACCGATGGATTGATCTTCCTTGGTGGCGTCAAAACCCGTTCCGTCGAACAGGATATCGCCGCCGCGGACCTCAAAGCGCTCCAGCTCGCCCCGGTCATTGAAAATGGCCGCCCCGGTCGAGAGAGTTGCCCGGCTGGTATTGATGAAGCCACAGCTGTTACAGGTGATGCCATCCTCGTTGATCACAACGACGCGGGCTTTCGGTCCGACCACTTCCAGCAGGCCGTCCATCTGCGAGCGGGTACCACCGATGACCTGATGGATGATCAGCTCGGCCTCATGCCCGGGGGTGAGGTTGGGATTGCCCTCGACAAATCCCGCTTCAAGCTTTGAGTAGGCGGCAATGGCCGAATTGTTGTCGATGGCTCCGCGCAACGGGACATCGAACGTATGGTGCAGATTGTTTGATACGCCACTGCTGTTGGGCGTGTTGATGTTGAAGAGCGGAATCCCGCTCCTTGACTGGTCGTCAAAGGCACGTTCCGTGTTCGTGACCGGCTGGGCGTGGACCAGAACAGGAGAGAGCGGGTAAAACAGGGCCGCAAGCAAGGCGGATGCTTTCTGGAACAGACGAAAGGCGCGTATCAGTGTGTGCATGGCTTCCCCCTGGCTCCTGTCCCTAGAACGACAGCGCCATCTGCACGTACTTCACCGTGCCAGGGTCGGTAAAAGAGGCCGGGCGCTCAAGGGCCCGTGCAACGGTCAGGTCAAGATGCAGCCGGCTGAAAAGAGACAGCCGGACGCCTGCCGAAGCCCCGACCAGGACGGATTGCCCATAGGTCCGGTGATCATCGGCGCTCAGGGTGACAGAGCCACCGTCCAGCCCGAGAACGAACGCAACCTGTGTATCAGGGTCCTCGTGCAGCCGGATTGCCAGATCATTGCGGGTCGAGAGACCCTTGCTTCCTGACAGGCTGTTTTCCTGGAACCCGCGTATGCCGAAAGAGCCACCGCCCAGGGAAAACCGGTCGGAACTCGACAGGGCACTGCGTGAGTACTGGCCCCGGATCTGATGATCCAGACGCAAGAGACCATCCATGAACCGGGCATGCACCGCCGAAGTGCCCGTAACCAGGAACGGCTCCGGATCAAGCGCGGGGTTCAGGGGTCTTCGTGCTCCCATGGCCTCCAGGCCACGGATCGCATTCACGGACCAGCTGTGGTAGCCTCCGCCAAAGTGGGTCCGTCCGCTCAGGCCTGCCTTTGCCTTGGTCGCAAAACGCCGCTGGACCAGGACCTCATGGTCACCTAGATAATTCCTTGAACGGGACAGGCCGACCCCGGCAACCGCATAGACCTTTGCCGCCTGACCACGCCACAGAAGGCGCTGCAGGTCTGCCGACAGCCTGTGATTATACCCATGCAGGGGGAAGCGCTGGTTGATGCCCGGAAGCGTGAACCTGTACGTGTTGTACCCGGCTCCGATGTGCAGGCCCCAGTTCCCGAAAAGGATCAGATAACGGCCGTGTACATCCCGGGCGTAGGTCTTGCCCCCTGAAAGTCCCCTTGTCGTCGATGATACGCCAAGCCGGAGCGTGTCGTTACGATTGAGGAGATTGTCGTAATGAACGTCTGCCCCGGTCTTGTAGCGACCGGTATTCCGGTAGCCAAGATTGTCCAGGGACAGACGTCCCCCGAGCGGGAACCTGTTTTGCGGGGATATCCGGACAATGGATGTTCCGTGGCGGGTTCCGGGGTACAGCTTGAAGGTACCGGACTGTGTCGGCGGAGCGTTGAAGTTCTCAAGGGCCTGTTCGATATCACGCAGGTTGACAAGGTCCCCCTTCCCCGATGGAAAGGCAGAATGGATACGGGAATCAGCCGCCTGCCCCCCTTCATAGTCGAAGTCCTCGATCCGTCCGGGAATGACAAGAACACGGAGTGTGCCACCGGAGAGATCCTGCTCGGGCAGATAGACCCGGGTCGTGATCCACCCCCTGCCGGCATAAAATGCGTTCATGCTGTCCAGATAGCGGCTCAGATCACCCTGACGCACGCACGTGCCGTTCAACCTGTCGGCATCAGGGGGAACCAGATCCAGGTCTTCGGCCCCTTCAACCCTGGTTGTGGATACCGGAAAACAGGGACCCGGATCCTCTTCCCCCTCATCCGGTCCATCCCCGGGGCGTTCCAGATGAATATCAGGCCTTTTGTCCGGTTCGGTGTTGAAGTCCCAGTCCCTTTGCTGCCGGCGCAACTGCTCCTGCTCGATGGATTTCACAACATCTTCGGGCGTGACCTGCGCAACCCCCGGACAGGCTGCAAGAAAAAGGGATGCAAGAACACACAGGACAAACCGGATCATGAACACACAAGGCCCTCCCCCCGGAACCAGTCAGGGACTGGCCGAAAGCCATAACGAATGACGGAAGGGACCCTGTGATTTTCGCACGACCAAGCACGTCGGCCCCTGCCTGAGGCCGGGGACAGCGATATTGTGTGTGCGATCACACACCACACGATGCAGACCGACAAAAACCGATCTGTCCAAAACAGTGTCTGCGAAGGAAATCCCTTGTGAAGACCGGCACGTGACCCCTTGCAGGGCTTGCACCAGATCCCTCCCCCCCACGATTTTGACGACGCCCCAAAGGACATCATTTTTGATTGTGCAAGCCCTATATCACTACCACCGGTAAATGAAAATGGTAAAATGAAAACAGGCCGGGATAAAAATGAGCGGTGGTGTGTCCTTGTCCGTACCCCTGACGGAATGCCGTTGCGCATGCCTGTGCTCCCACGAGGAATGTGGGTGGCGCGCTATGTGCCACAGGGAACCAACGTGACAGCGTCGCCTCTCTGACCGGGGGACAGCATCAAGGGCGGGCATGTATGCATAAAGCAGCGTCCGGACTATTTTTCGGGGCAGGAAATGCCAAAAAAAAGCACTCTTCCCCCGCCACGCTTGCGGCTTAAAGATGGCTTGTTTTCTGCAGTACAGAGGATGCCCCTGCGCCAATGGTTACTTTGCTTTCCACGCATCGTGGGGGCCTGTCCAATCTCTGCATTTTTCTGCCGTTCCCTGCATGCCCGGACGATTGCCATTCAACGCCCACGAAAGGCCTTTGGATCTTGCAGGCGTCCGGCCTGGAAAACGCAAGGACGCTGCCTGAATGTGTGGGCACAACAGACAGGGGAGCATTGTCCGCAAGGCAGACTGTAAAAACACCTGTGTTGCTCACGCTTGCGTTGAGCACGGCCCGGCCGTGCGAACAAGCATCCTCATCGAATGAGGACATGAGGTGGGCCCACCTCCTCTATCCTGCCGGTGGGTACGACATGGAAACTTTTGGAAACTCGTAGAAACTCGTGGAATACCCCTCAAACACTCGCCAAACTCATTTGCACCCCTGTGCGCAGTTATACATGTCTCCTGTCCCGCCTTGCGAGATGGGTCCCTGTTTCACGCGCTTTGACATTCCATTGTGTTGTCATTGGCTGTGAAGTCCGGGGGGCGCCGTGTCGTGTCCGGGAAGTATCTGCGCAAGCGGATCACGTGTGTATATCGAAGGGGTAGATTCCGGCTGAGTGCAGGATAACACCACTACCGCTGCAGGGCGGTTGATATTCGGTATCTTCGCAGCCCTGGCTGAATTTGAGCGTGAGTTGATACGGGAGCGTACCCGCGCTGGCCTTGCCCATGCCCGTGAACAGGGCCGCCGCCGTGCCCTCACCAAAACAGAGTAGGGACGGAAGTCGTGTAGGCTTACCGTCCACGTCATGAGCCAATCCAGTGAAATCCGCTTACTCCAGAAGTATGCGATGAGAACTGCATCACTTTGTTGATGTTCGGTGCAAAGCGCTGTACCCCTTGGGCAGATTCCATGGAGCCGAAATGTCCGAGCGCCGAAACAAGACCACCAGACTGACGGTGAGCCTCGATGACGGGGACTACGCCGCCCTGACAGCCATCGCCGAGAAAAGTGATGTTTCCCTGTCGTGGGTCATCCGCCAAGCGATCCATCGGTTTGTCCAAGAGAATGGAGCACATCCTGAGTTGTCCCTCAGGCTCGCTGGAAGTTTTGGGAAAGAGGGCCAAGACACATGATCCCCGCCGCCACCTCCCGCACCGATTTTCTTGCCGGAAGAGGAATTATTCGTGTCACGCCTCACTGATCTGATTGCGCAGGCGAAAGCCAAGGACCCGTCCCTTGGGCAGGAGCTGGAACGGGAATTCAAGGTTCTTTCCGCCCGCCGTTCATTTGGCCTCAATTTTGAAAGGCACCGCCCCGAAAGCGTCGAGCTGCCGGGCCGTCCCGTGCGCAAGGGCGACAAGGTGCGCGTTCTGCCGCCGCGCGGTGAAACGAAGAAAGGCAATCAGCGGCTTTGGAAGGTCAGGAGCCTGTCCGGGAAGGGCGCGGAGCGCCAGGCCGTTGTCGAACTGATCGGCGCGGAAGAGCCGGACACGCAAGAGGTGCCCGCTGCCGACCTCGTGGTGGTCGCGGAGTTTCGGGATTACATCTACCCCGGCCTTGTGAGCACAGGAAAGGTCGAACGCGGCGGGGACAAGCCTTTTCACACCGTGATCAATGGCGAGAACTTCCATGCCCTAGAAGCTCTGACCTTCACGCATCGCGGAAAGATCGACGCTATCTACATCGACCCGCCCTACAATACAGGCGCTAAGGACTGGAAGTATAACAACGATTACGTTGAGGCAGAAGACCTGTACAGGCATTCCAAGTGGCTAGCATTTATGGAGCGGAGGTTAAATGTTGCGAAGGAGCTTTTGAACCCATCCAACTCTGCATTAATCGTTACAATCGATGAAAAAGAATACCTCAGGCTTGGTTTACTTCTTGAGCGGACGTTTCCCGAGGCAGATATTCAAATGGTAAGCCAATAGGTTTGGGAGTAGATAGGCACACTATCGAGCACCCAAGCAACGTCATCGTTCGCTGGCCAATCCGTGCAGATGGCACAGAAGGTCGGTGGCGTGTCTCGGCAGATGGGATCAGGGAACTTATTGAGAAAGGCTATATCAGGTTAGGTCGCGCAAGAGGTGATCAAACTACGATTCAATACATTTCACGCGGTGAAGTAAAAAAGGTCGAGAGCGGTGTATTTAAGATTAAGGGGCATCGTGATGATGGTTCATTAGAAGTTCAAGATACAGAATATATCCCTACTGTTGTTCCCGGCACCCAATGGAACATCAAGTCTCATGACGCATCGGTCAATGGGGCACTGATGATCCGTTCACTCATACCGAGGAGAACATTTCCGTTTCCAAAATCATTATACGCGGTTGAAGACTGCCTACGTTTTCTAATTAAAAGCAAACCAAACGCGACAATTCTCGACTTTTTCTCCGGTTCTGGGACGACCGCCCATGCAGTTATGCGTCTCAATCGTCAGGACGGAGGCCGACGCCAATGCATTTCAGTCACAAATAACGAAGTGGCTGCTGGCGAACAGACATCGCTGCGCAAGTCTGGCCTGCGTCCCGGCGATCCCGATTGGGAGAAATGGGGCATTTGTGACTACATCACCAAGCCTCGCATCGCCGCTGCGATCACTGGGAAGACGCCAGATGGGAAGGATATCAAGGGCGATTACAAGTTCACGGACGAATTCCCCATGGCCGAAGGCTTCGAGGAAAACGCCGAGTTCTTCACACTCACCTATGAAACGCCGGTTGCGGTCAGCCACAACCGCGCCTTCGCGCGGATTGCGCCGCTGTTGTGGATGCGGGCGGGCAGCGAAGGCAGGCGGATCGACGCAATCCCCGCCGACGGGTGGGAGGTAGCAGATACCTACGGCCTGCTGACAGACTTGGACAAGGCAAGCGCCTTTTGCAAAGCGGTCGAGGCCAAGGGCACCATTCGGATTGCCTATATCGTGACAGATGACGACCGGCGCTTCCAGTCCGTAACGCGCCATTTGCCCGATGCCGTCGAGCCGGTACGACTCTACGAGTCGTACCTGACCAATTTCCGATTCTCGATGGGGCGCTGAGTCATGAAGTTTACGCTGAAGGATTATCAGGACGAGGCCGTCAAAGAGGTTCTGGACCGGCTGAAGAAAGCCCGCAAACGCTGGCATGAAGACCGTGACAAGCACGCGTTCTCACTGACCGCGACGACCGGCGCGGGCAAGACCGTCATGGCGGCGGCAATCTTTGAATCCCTTTTCTATGGTAACGACGATTTCGACTTCGAGGCTGATCCAGGTGCTGTGGTGATCTGGTTCAGCGATGACCCGTCTCTGAACGAGCAATCCCGCTGGCGGCTTCAGGAAGCGTCCGACAAGCTCACCATCTCCGATCTGGTCAGCGTCGGGAACAGTTTCGCTGGAGAGAAATTCCGGCCCGGCAAAATCTACTTCCTGAACACGCAGAAACTGTCCAAGAACAGCCTTCTGGTGCGCGGGCACGATCCCAACGACCCCACGCTAGAAACGGCAGACGGCCAACGCATTATGCCGGATATGCGGTCGCATACGATCTGGGATACGATCCAGAACACCATCGAAGATCCCGACCTAACCCTGTACCTGATCCTCGATGAAGCCCATCGAGGTATGAAAGAGGGTGGTCGGTCCAACGGCGACGGCAAACCGACAATCGTCAAGCAGCTCATCAACGGTTCGGGCGCGGTGCCCGGTATCCCGATTGTCTGGGGTATCTCCGCAACCGTTCAACGATTCAACGATGCCGTTTCCGGTATGCAGGACCGTAGCACCCTGCCCAACGTGATTGTCGATGCAAAGAAGGTGCAGGATTCGGGCCTTCTGAAAGACACGATCAACCTCGATGTGCCCGACGAGACCGGCGATTTTTCAACCGTGCTTCTGCGTCGCGGCACGGCCAAGCTGAGTGATATCTCGAACGCCTGGGCGGAGTACGCCAAGCAGCAGGATGACGCCGATACCGTTCTGCCCCTCATGGTGTTGCAGGTTCCAAACTCCCCGGACCACAACGAAATCGGCCTATGGCTCGACACGATCTTCGAGCAATGGCCAGAGCTTCAGCACGACTCTATCGCCAACGTTTTCGGTGAACACAAAACCGAGACCTTTGGCCGACATACGGCCCCCTACATCGCACCGGAACGAGTTCAGGAATCCGATTGGGTACGCATTCTGATTGCCAAGGACGCCATCAGCACAGGCTGGGACTGCCCGCGTGCGGAAGTCATGGTTTCCTTCCGGGCGGCAACGGACAAGACCCACATCACCCAGCTTCTCGGTCGAATGGTGCGCACGCCACTGGCACGGCGTATCCCCGGTAACGACCGGCTGAACGCGGTCGATTGCCTTCTCCCGCATTTTGACAAGAAATCGGTTGAGGCCGTTGTCGCCGCGCTCATGTCAGGCGGCGAAGCTGGCGAGGAACTGCCCGGTCGGCGGGTGCTGATCAATCCGCGCGAGATGAAGCCCAATCCGGCAATCTCTGAGAACGTTTGGCAAAAGCTGCTTTCCTTGCCGTCGCAAACCTTGCCGAAGCGGCAGGCTCGCCCGGTCAAACGGCTAACGGCGCTTGCTCACGAACTGGCTGTTGACGGCCTCCTCGCGGACGCCGGCAAGAAAGCTCATGCCGAATTGCACAAGGTTCTGGACGGCGCACAAGTCCGGTATGCCGAAGAAATCAAGAAAGCCCGCGACTCAGTGATGACCGTTGAAGGGAAGACGGTGAAGGCGGATGTAGAAACCAAGGAAATGACCTTCGACGATTTTGTCGAAGCTGCCGACTACGCCGTCATCGAAGACGCATACAAACGCGCGGCGCGGGTTATCAGCCCTGACCTTGCCACGACCTACAGTGAACACCTTGCCAGCAAAGCCGAAGAGGATGACGATCCCGAGGAAGCGCTGATCGAGGCTCATACCGTGATTGCGGCGCTTGGGCTTGTCCCTGATCTGAAGGACGATCTTGAGACGGCTGCGGAGAAGCTGTCAAACCAGTGGTTGACCAATTACCGGGTTCAAATCAAGAGCCTTTCCGATGAACGTCAAGACGTCTATCGCCAAATCCGGGAAATGAGCGCTGATCCGTTGGATGTCGATCTTGCACGGCCCAACACTTGGCTTCAGATGACCACGGCGCGCAAGGCCGACGGCACCGAAGAGCCGCTACCACGCTTCGAAAGGCACATGCTTTGCGATGGGGATGGCCTTTTCCACGGCGACTTCAATTCATGGGAAGGCAAGGTCGTCAAGGCCGAGTTGGAGCGAGCCGGTACGGTCGCCTGGTATCGAAACCCAGCCCGTGCAAGTCAGGATTCGTTGGGCGTAACCTATGAAGAAGGCGGCGACATAAAAATAGTTCGGCCAGATTTCATCTTCTTTGCGCAGCTGGACGACGGCACGGTGGTCGCTGATATCGTCGATCCCCACGGTATTCAGTTTGGTGACGCTCTTCCGAAGCTGAAGGGCTTGGCGGAGTACGCTGAAGCTAACGCGGGCACATACCGGTGCATCGAGGTTGTCGCCGAAGTTGGAGGGACCTTTCGCACTATCGACCTGACGGAGGCTTCAGCCCGAGCGGCGGTCAAATCCGCAGCGACGGTGAAGGAGGTTTACGATAGCGAGGTGGCGCATGATTACGTCATGTAGCTATTACCAGTTTGCAGGAGGACGCGGTGCCTTTTCCGCTTTCGCCGCAGAGCATTGACGCCATAGCTGAAGTCATCAGCGGCGGCGGTGGGAACGACCCGACGCCGCCAATTGGAATCTATCGCAGCGGCCCCAAAATTGAAAAATCCATGCGTGCCTGCAACGTTGATTTTCGTGTGAGCGGTTCCCGCGTGCCGTCATTGGTCGATTGCTTTCTGGATATCAATCGGGGCTTCGAGCCTTCAGCGGTTTTCCCGAGGGTCATTGAGGCCGCTGCCGACCCCCGAGATTTTGCCCACGCCGCCCATCGGGCGTCCGAAAACCAAAACAGGTGAGCCATTCATGCCTCCAATCTCCCGATTGAAGGGTATGAATCTGATTTGAAGACCACGATCAATACCATGATTGGGTTTGGAGCCTAACGACAATGGATAGTGGCTATGCCATATTTTTTGGCACCTAGAATATATTCTCTATCTTGGCTCTTTCCAGCCTAGTTAGTAAGTCATAGTTCCGTACAGGGCGGCCATAAGGCCGCCCTGTCTTGTATAGTTATTCTTCAATAGAGGGGCCAGGACCCAACTAAGCTTGGCAAGCTTGTACCTAAAGGGCGTTATAGACCAGATTTCCCTTAAACATTGTCCATAGCACTTTGGTTTCCTTGATGTTCTCGCTTGTCACCTGTTCCAGATTTCGATCCAGTAGGATCAGGTCAGCACTTTTTCCTACGCTAATGGAGCCAATCTCTTTCTCCCGCCCAATCACCTTGGCAGCGTTGAGGGTATATGCCTCCAAGATAGCCTGTCGGCTGATCTGCTCGCTGGCGGGGGGCAACAAGCCAAGTTCCCCTTGTCGGGTGATCGCGGTATACATGGCGAGGAAGGGGTTGGGGCTCGAGACTGGCCAATCACTGGCCCCAGCAATAATCGCGCCGCTTTGCAGCAGGCTGCCGGCCGGATAGAGGCGGGCCAACAGGGCCGGGGGCACTTTTCCCTCCAGTAGCGTGGTGGTCGCTATGTTTTTCCCGGCCCACAGCAGTTGCATCGACGCAGCCACATTGAGTGGTTTAAAGCGGGCAATACTGGCCGGGCTCACCACTTCCAGATGGGTGATGCTGTGCAGCAGGCCGTGATCCTGATTGTGGGTCCGGGCATAGGCGATGGCATCCAGTGCTTCATGGGCGGCCCGATCGCCGATGGCATGAAAATGAACGATCAGTTGATGGGCATCCGCGGTACGGATCAGCTCGTTGAAACGCTGCTTATCCAGATCATCCTTGCCGCTGTAACCAGGGCGATTGATGTAGGGCTCACTCAACTTGGCAGTCTGGGATGGATACTCGATGACACCATCTTGCAGGATTTTGATACCCACCAGTTTGACGTCCGGTGCATCTTGAAACTGCTCTTGCAGCGCCAATACGTCATCAATGATGGTGGGCGATGCGTGGATCCCCACCAGTGCCAGTGCGGATACATGTCCGGTCAGCTTTCCTTCCCGGGAGAGCATGCTGTACGCCGGTAACAGGCCGGTGTCACGGCGATCTGGCTCGGCGTTGAAGACGGGCGCGAGGGGACGAATGTTACTGATAGGATCCATCCATGCCGTAATGCCTACCTGATTTAGTTGCTTGGCGGCGGTCAGGATGGCACTGGCAATCGTCTCGTTGCTGACGGGAGGCAGCGCCTTGAGGATGGCATCCCACCCGCCTTCCGAGGCAAAGCCATTGAGCTTGCCGGATGGAGTGAGGCCGAAATTGTCTTTCAGCGTGGCATAACGACCAGCAAGGGACTCGGCATCAATGCCAGCCTTGCGCAGCATGGCCTGATTGGCCCAACCGGTGTGGGCATCAGACCCGGCAAGTACCACTGGGACCTGCTGGTACTGCGGGCCATTGAACACCTGATCGAGTAGGGGAAGCTGATGCCAGTAGTCGAGGGAGACATTGCTGTATAGCTGTACATCACCCAGTGTCAGGCGGGGATCATCCTTGCTGCCGGTCAGAAATTGCTGCACCTGCTCAACCTGATCCATGGCATCGGGAAAGTTAACCGTCATCCCCTGAAAACCGGCAAATGCCGCGTGAACATGGCTGTCGATGATCCCCGGCATCAGGTACTTTCCTTTCAGATCAAGGCGTTTGGCATGGCTTCCAAGGCGGTCACTGACCTCCTGATAGCTGCCGACTGCCACAATTTTTTTACCTTCAATGCCGATTGCTTCCGGATGAGGGTTCGCCGGATCGCCACTGTAGATGGTGCCACCAAAGATCAGGGTCTGGCTCTGTGACTGGGCATTCGCGGCAGCGGGAAGCGTCACCAGCAGGCTGGCGAGAAACAGCGTTTTGATATTCATGGGCATAACTCCGTCGTTTCGGTGCCCGAAGGCTTCGAAGTTGGTGGGGTATCGGTTTATCGGTTGATCAGCGGGATACAGATATCAAACACGTAATGATCCCGGTCGGGGTCAGTGCCCGCGTGGTATTGCTCGTAACACGGGCGATCATCGCAGCTCAAACCTTTGCTCACCAACCAGCTAAACGCCGTCTCCCAGCAGGCGACCAGTTGATCGCCACGAGCGATAAACTGACTTATCGCATAGGGGCCCGCGGCGATGGTCTGTGTGGTTAAATGGCGCCCAGTGGGGATCTCTGGCCCCAGCTCGATGCAGACGTCAGTACGGCAGCGCGTCTCATCGGTAATATCGGGGATATCCCAATAGAGACTCAGGGTACCCGCCGGTGTCATCGCTTCGTCTGAGGCAAACAGGGCGAGCAAATCCCTATGGGCTTGCTCGCAGGTCTCCTTGCCATAGGGGCCCAGGCGGCGCATGTACGCGACGTGCCGTTCAGGCATCTGCTTGACGCTTGCCCCCTGCAACAGACCAAGGTGTTCAGTGACCGGGTGCATGACCAGGTCATCATAGGTTTCAAAAGGAAGGGGATCGTTTCCAATCTTGCTTTTCCAGTTTCCCCCCTGCTGCTGGCGGTATTCCGAGGGGCTCATGGCGAAGTGCAGGCGAAAGGCCTTGGCGAAATTCTGGGAGCTGGAGAACCCGGCGGCCAGCGCGAGGGTGGTGATGTCGCTCTGGGGGGAGGCTAGCAAGCGACGTGCTGCGCGCTCCATGCGCAGGCGCCGTGTAAATCCGGCGATGGTCTCGCCAACCATCGTCTTGAATATGCGGTGGAAGTGAAATGTGGAGATGCCTGCCGCCTCCGAGACCTCATCCAGACTCGGATTGTCATCCAGATGGTGGCTGATGTAGTCCATCGCCTTGAACACAGGTTTGCGATAGTCCAGAGTTATTTCCTTTTAGAACGAAGGTTAATCATGTTAGTAAACTTCTTGAATATATTCATTATGTGTGATTGTGGTAATGAAAATTCATATTATGAGCCCCAAGCCAAAAAGCAAATCCTGTCAAACTATGGCAAGTCACGTAATATTTTGCGTTTCCAATCTTGCTTTTCTTTCATGAGTCTTTAGAAAAATTATTATTCATACGCCATATATAATTCAAATGTTTGCTCAACAATAAGAGCGGTTGTCTTGTCTGGGCATGGCAAACGGCCGACCTTAATGGTTGTTTTCTCCTCTTCACGCAACCGAATGAATGTATTGGCGTCGGGGTTTTTCAGTAACATAGATCTATTGTAAAGTGTAACATTACATGTTAATATCCACCCATGATAATAAGTTTCAAGCACAAGGGATTGCGCTCGTTTTACGAGACAGGGAATGCAAAGGGCGTCCGCCCCGACTTGTCTCGGCGCATCGCAATCATTCTTTCAATACTCGATGAAGCTGACAGCCTCGACGATCTAAACCGCCCATCCTTTCGCCTGCACGAGTTATCAGGTGCCCGCAAAGGAACGTGGGCTATGAGCGTAAATGGCCCCTGGCGCATCACGTTCACGCACGAAAACGGAAAATTCAGCGTGCTGGACTTGGAACAATATCACTGAGAAAGGGAGAAAGAGCGTGCCTATGCACAACCCACCCCACCCCGCTGAAGGTCTCAAAGATGATCTTGAAGCGTTGAACCTAACAACGGCACAAGCCGCAGAAGCGCTTGGCATAAGCCGTCAACAACTGTACCGCGTCCTTAACCAACAGAGCGCCATATCCCCCGAAATGGCACTGCGGCTTGAGGCGGTGATAGGTGTGAAGGCGGACCTGTGGCTGCGCTTGCAGGCGGCTTACGATCTGGCACAGGCACGCCAGAACAAGGCCAACCTGATGAAGCGTTTGCGTCGCCTGACAGTGCCCGTCCCGTCTGCTGAACTTCCGGCGACAATGCCGTCGACCAAGGCACGGAATTGCATGCCACGGGCCTGAAGAAGTCGCATCAGAGAACGGAAAATAAGCACGCTAAGCCGTCTGGGCAGGAAGCCAGCGGTACAGTGTAGTGGGTGATACGCCCAGACTCTCGGCGACGGTGCGGGCGGGTGTTCCGGTTTCCAGAAGCTTGCGGGCTGCCGTGATCTTGCCGGGGGTCATCTTTGCGGGGCGTCCGGCTTTCCGGGCGGCGTCCAGTCCGGCGCGGGTTCTTTCGGCAATCAGGTCGCGCTCCATTTCCGCGAGGCTGGCCATGATGTGGAAGAAGAACCGGCCTGCCGGGCTTCCGGTGTCTATACCGTCGATCAGGCTGCGGAAGTGGATGCCCCGGGCCTGAAGACTGTCAACCAGATGCACAAGCTGCTTCACGGTCCGGCCCAGACGGTCCAGCTTCCACACCACCAGCGTATCACCAGTGCGCAGGTAATCCAGCGCAGAGGAAAGGCCGGGGCGGTCTTCACGGCTGCCGCTGGTCTGGTCCTCGAACACACGCTCGCAACCGGCTGCGGACAACGCCTCTGTCTGTAGCTCTGTGGTCTGGTCTCGCGTCGAAACGCGGGCGTAGCCGATCAGCATGACATCTCCCTCAAAACTCATCGCACATAACAGCACGCTCAAACGATCCTGTAGTTACAAAAAAAGAATAGAACAAAGAGATAACAGAGGACATAATGTCCGCAGATTTTCCCGACAAGAATAAAGCATGACATATTCTCAGCCCCTCAAAACCTTGAAACAAGCCCGCAGCAGATTCACACAACGCGAGCTTGCCAAGCATGTTGGGAAAGACATCAAAACCATAAGACGGTGGGAAAAAGGTGAGACACCGTGTCCAGTGATGCTTGAGCCGGCATTGCGGGATCTTATGGAACCAAAAGACACCCATACCATGGGGGATGGATGCGCCTTTAGTTTTATTGATCTTTTTGCCGGTATTGGCGGCATCCGAATGGGCTTCGAAGCCCATGGAGGGAAATGCGTTTTTACCAGTGAATGGAATGAGTTCTCGAAAAAAACGTACATCCAGAACTATGGTGATCGTCATACATTCATTGGTGACATCGTTCCTTATCCAGCAGAATTTGTACCGGATCATGACGTCCTTCTTGGAGGCTTTCCGTGCCAACCATTCAGTATTGCCGGTGTAAGCAAAAAAAACTCTCTGGGTCGCCCTCATGGTTTTGAATGTACGACACAAGGAACCCTGTTTTTTGATGTTGCCCGTATTATTGCAGCAAAGCGCCCGAAGGCATTCCTGTTGGAGAACGTCAAAAATCTACTGTCGCACGACAAGGGGCACACTTTTGATGTGATCCTGCAAACGCTCCGTGATGAGCTTGGTTATAGTGTGCATTACCGGGTCATGGATGGACGGAATTTCACACCACAGCATCGGGAGCGCATTATTATCGTTGGTTTCCGTCAGGAAACAGGCTTTTCGTGGGATGATCTGAGAGTACCGGAGGAAGGTCCGCGTCTTGCTTCAATTCTCCACAGGACCGATGGTACAGAACCCATCATTCCATGGGACATGGATCGCTTTTTTGATCATGACAAGCAAGCTGTCCAACCACGATATACATTGACCCAAAACCTTTGGACGTACCTTCAGAATTATGCAGAGAAGCACCGCGCCGCCGGTAATGGTTTTGGTTTTGGAATGGTTTATCCGGATAGCGTTACCCGTACGTTATCCGCGCGGTACTACAAGGATGGGTCCGAAATCCTTGTATGGCAGGGCAAGAGCAAAAGGCCACGACGTTTAACTCCCCGTGAATGCGCCCGTTTGATGGGATTTCCTGATTCTTTCCGGATACCTGTCAGTGATACACAGGCCTATCGCCAGTTTGGCAATAGCGTTGTTATGCCAGTCATGCGAGAAGTTGCGCGTATCATGAGGCCCCACATACAAGCGTTAATCATTCATGAACAAAATGCACTTCTAAGTGTACGCGCCTCGCCTTCCTGATGGTTTATGAAGGTTACAGTCACGCACGCAGCCGGGTGATGTGCACTACATGTAGCTATGATGCCGAGACTCTCCGGTACCATGCCGCGATATGTGTGCATGGACATGAATCTGGTACCTGCACTCTGGCTTTATGGTGGACGCTCCCTTGATCGAGATCAGGAAATGAAACCAGGATATCTTTCGGAGTATTTTGAAGGGGTCGCCGCAAAGAGGCTAAGTGCGGTAGAGGCAGACGGGACGCGTTCAAACCAGCACGAATACCATGCGACAAGGAAGGTCAGGGCATTTCTTGGTAGTCCTGAAGAGAAGACGAGAATACCAGCCCGTTTTCTCTATCTCACCGATGATGATTCTGATCCTGTCGTGGAAGATGCGTTCCTGACTCTTTACAATTGCCGCAAGGGGAAACCACGTTCTCCTGAATATCATCTCTATTTCCCAACCACAAACGTATCCCTTAATGCCAGCGAAGGAGACCTTCTCGTCATAGCAAAAAAGCGCGATGGTAGCCTTCTGGTTATCATTGCTGAAAATGGTTCTGGTATCGGGCGGCAGATTGAGTGGTTGTTTGGCTTTGTTGACCTGGTTCACCCCGGTTTTTTCGTAAAGTCCGAGTTGGAAACAGAACAGGACCGTATCGAGTTTGCCTCCCGGTTTATTCTGGAGAACATTGGTATAGCGGTTGAGGCATCCGAAGATACTTATCTTGATGACATGCTAACACGCTTTTCTGGTCGCTTCCCGACTACGCGCGAATTTTCGACCTATGCACGATCAACTCTTAAGGATCTTTCCCCTCGGGACCAGCCAGATCTTGTCCTGATGACGTGGATGGAGCGTGAGGAAATTCTATTCCGTACACTTGAGCGCTATCTTATTGCTGACAGATTATCGCAAGGATTCACCGGGAAGATTGGCGCCAAGAACGTTGATGTTGATGGGTTTCTGTCATTTTCCTTGTCCGTGCAGAACCGTCGTAAAAGTCGCGTCGGTCTCGCCCTAGAGAATCACTTGGAACGACTGTTTGAGGAAAATGGTCTACGCTATACACGAACAGCCATAACAGAGAACAGGGCCAAGCCTGATTTCCTGTTTCCTGGTGCGGCCGCATATCATGATCCGGCGTTTGACTCATTGAAGCTAACTATGCTTGGCGTGAAGTCAACCTGCAAGGACCGTTGGCGGCAGGTTCTTGCCGAAGCAGACCGGATTGATGACAAGCATCTGCTGACTCTGGAGACGGCAATATCCACGCACCAGACCGAGGAAATGGCGGCAAAGCAGCTTCAGCTTGTTCTGCCCCGCAGTCTGCACCAGACTTACACGCCTGCACAGCAGGCATGGTTGATGGATGTTTCCGGTTTCACGGAATTGGTCCGTGAGCGACAGGGCGGCTAACTTATACAAGTGAACACTAATGACGGGGGGTTGGGAAGATGTTTCATTCAGGAATCAATGTGAGTGCATTCTGTAAGTTGGCCGCATTGTCTTGGCAGATTATTGTCTCATTGCATGTAACCGTTCTCGTCATCAGTTTCTTGTATGGGATCACACCATTCCTCGACTGGTTGCTTGATCCTGTGACCAATGCACGGATATTTGCGTGTTCAGCCGCTGTTTTATTGGCATTGGCGGCTGCTGCCATGACGTGGGGTGATGCTTATATGAGCATTCGGATGGGAGCAAGGAAGCCATCAAAACGCGAGAAGAAGACTTTAGATGACATTTCCATGGTCTTGGGCGCCAAATATCTCCGGAAATACGGAAAACCCATGCCAGCTATCCTTTGGCACGTCCTGGATGATAATTCTACCAATGCAATGGCCTATAGTCTGCGATCTATAGCAATAAGCCGTGACTTTCTGAAGGCTGCCCGTGACGACGGAAAAGACGCAATGCAGAGCCTTGTTGGCGTAGCGGCTCATGAATTAGGGCATCTGCATTATAGAGATACATTTTTTCTTCTTATTATGTCGGCTGTTTCATGGCCCCTTTATCTGGCAAAGAAGGTGTTCATGTGCCTTGGCTTTATTCCGGTTATTGGCCCGATAATCTCTTTTGTTTTATGCGCTTTGATTCATTTCTCAGAGCAAGCAGGGTGGTTTGTTTTTTCCCTGAGCAACAGACAGGAGGAATACAGGGCAGACGCCTTTGCGGCAAGTCTCGTTGGCCCTGAAGGGCTTATGTCATTCTTTGATCATGTAGCCTCCATGGAAGTGAATCCGGGTAGTAGTGGTCTTGTGGATTACTATACAAAAAGTCACCCCCCTACTGAGTTGAGGCGGTCACGCATTGAGCAGTATGCTGGTTTGACAGCCTGATGAATATAAGCCCCTGTTGCCATGGCGCCTGCGCCAGTGATGACAATGGGGGCCCTCAAAACTCATCGCAAACATCACCAAGAACCGACACGGTTTCAAGCGTGGTTTTTGAGAGCGTGGAAGCCGCGTGTTGCCGTGCCCGGTGTCTCGAAACCGGACCGGCTTGTAAATGGCCGATTTTGTAAATTTATTGTCTTTTATATTATAATAGATCCTGGCGCGAAGATGCTACCTTGTGCCGCTCCTTTTTGGCTACAGGATCAGCTATGCAACGTAAACTGACTTTGACGTTGGTGACGTCAATGATGATGTTTCCCCAGGTGGTGGAAACCATTTACAGCCCGGCGCTGACGCACATTGCGGACGGGTTCCGGGTGAGCGCCGAAATGGCGGCGCAAACGCTCTCTTGTTACTTTTTCGCCTTCGCTCTGGGCGTGGTGGTGTGGGGACGGATGTGCGACGTGATAGGGCGTCGTCCCACCATATTATCCGGACTGGCGCTGTATCTGCTGGCGTCGCTTGTCGCGCTGTTCAGTGCCAGCTTCAGCGTGCTGCTGGCAGCGCGGATGCTGGCCGCCTTTGGCGCCGCGGTCGGTTCGGTGGGGACACAAACCGCGATCCGTGACCGTTTTGACGGCTCTGAGCTGGCACGGGTGTTCTCGGTGATGGGGATCGCCATGGCGATCAGCCCGGCGATCGGCGTACTGAGCGGCGCACTGCTGACCCACTATTGGGGATATCAAGGGGTGTTTGGTGGCCTGGATCTGCTGGCGGCCTTGCTGTTGGGATATGCCGGTTGGCAGCTGCCGGAAACGCGCCCGCAGCAGGTTGCCCGGAGTTCGTTTTTCGGCACCCTGGGAAAAATGACAAAGGATGCCGACATTTGGCACAGCGCGCTCCTGGTGGCGCTATTCAATATCTGCATGTTCAGCTATTACCAGTTGGCGCCGTTCCGCTTTGCGGCGCTGGAACTGCCTGCGCAGTGGTTCGGCTATACCGGTCTGGTGCTGGCGGCCGGGGTCGGTATCGGCGCCGCGATCAACACGTTCTTGATCGGTAGACGCTGGCCGTTTACCGCGCTGTTGACGCTGGCGTGTACGCTGTCGCTGATCGGCGGCGTGATGGTGTTGCTGCTGGAAGAGACGATGTGGTTTGTGCTGCCGATGATACTTGTAGTAATGGCATACGGTATCAGCATACCTAACATTCTGGCGCGCGCACTGCGCCACTATAAGGACTGCACGGGCACCGCCGGTGCCATCCTTGGCCTGATGTACTATCTGATGCTGGGCGGTGGCCTGGTTCTGGCCGGACTGTCGCAGCAACTGGGCTTGGTACTGACGTTGGGCAGCCTGTGGGCGCTGCTGCTGGCGTGGCGCGTAGCGAGCGCAGAGAGGCATGCGGCTCTGCGTACTGATAGGCTACGCCGTTGGTTTCGGCGAAGCGGGTGCGCAGGCTTTCGTGTTTTTCATAGATGAAATTGATCGCCTGTTCGAAGCGCGCCAGATTGAGCGGGCCCTGAATGTCTATCGCCAGCGGCAGGTTGTAGCTACAGTCATCGGGGTTCAGCGCGCTCAGATACCACAGCAGATTCTGCTGCGGGCTGAGCGGTGCACGCCGCTCCTTGCCGATGGCGATGGCGCACTCGGTGACCACCGCCCTATTCTCAATAAATTCGGCCAGTTTGCGCACCGTATTGTGGTGAAACAGATCGGCGATGCTGAGGTGGCAGCAAAGATCGCGCGCGACAAGCGCCACAATTTGCCTCATCGTCAGCGAATGCGCGCCCAGGTTGATGAATGCCTGTGCGACATCGACCTGCGGACAGCCGATCGCGTTGGCCACGATACGCTCAAGGATCGCCTCGGTTTCGGTTTCCGGCTGCGCTAAGCATTCGCTTCCGTCGTTCAGCGGCCAGTTTTTCAATTGCTGGCGCTCGATTTTACCGTTAATGGTCAATGGCAGCGTTGACAAGAATACAAAAACGCTTGGTATTGCAGCGGGATGGAGCAGTGTCACGAGCGCGTTGCGCAGAGCGTCGGCGGCCAAGGTAGGCGAAGCAGATTGCACGAAGGCGGCGAGGACTTTGCCGGACGGCTGATTGCGGGCGACCACGCAGACCATATCTACCTGAGGGTGTTTACGGATGGCGTTTTCTACCTCTCCGATCTCAATGCGCACACCGCGAATTTTGACTTGGTGGTCACGGCGACCGACGAAAATGAGATTGCCCTGTTCGTCCCATTTGGCGATATCTCCGGTTTGGTAAAGACGTTCATCGTTCTCCATATACGGTAGGCGCAGCGTGACGAATTTCTCCGCACTCAGCGCCGGCTGATGCAGATAGCCGTGCGCCAACCGCTTGGTTGTGCCCTTTCTGATTCTGCAATTACCTGATATTTTGAAGGTAGTTATTTGAAGGCATTTTTTATGTTTGTTTTGTGGGGTGACTGTTGTGGTCCAGAAATCCGGAAAATCGTAAATTTCCTTTCCATATTTGTGGTTTGAACGGGTGTTATTTTTGGCAAACTATTGTGGTCCTGCTGTTTTAGCCCACTTTACGTTATCTATATGTGTTATAAAGTTAAACTGTTATAGACGTCATTTCTTTAATTTTCCCAGTCGGTTAAAGGGATAATTGTGCGCGATATACCGAATCGGCGCATGCGATATACCGAGTTGCTGCACGTGATCTACCGAGTCTTGTTGCACGCAATATACCGATATACAGTTCGTGTTATCCACAGGCTTGGCCTTGCATTTTATCATTCGTCAATGTCACTCGGTGGGGGTAAAAGCTCCATGGTTTTATGAGTAAACACGGCCAAGATGCGATCATTCCGCCCTCAACGCCACGCGTTGCTCCCGAGATCTTCATTCATGCGTTGTTGCTCGGGGTCCGACTTGCCGAATGCCAGACCAACCCGATATTGTGGCAAACTGTCAGCCTCCGAGATTTTTTTTCAGATAAACCTTGAAATTACGGAGCTCCATTTCTGAGTCACATTTTTCCGCCAGGCGCGGCAGGGAAATCTTCCATATCGGCTGACGGCCACAATGCTTGCGTGCCAGCTCGTAAAGCCGCCTTTCCAGGCCCATCTTGAGCCTGAAATACCCGCGATCAATGGTGAGAACACGCCTGTTCTCGACAATTGCACGAAACATCCATTTGTTCAGGGTCAATTCAACGGCGGCCATTACCCTCTGTCCACGCGAATTGATGCGCTCGACAATCCTGTAACTGTCGATCCACGAGAATCCCCGGCGTTCACGCTCCTCATTCTGTCCAGAGGTAATGGTGGTGCGAATAGTGGTACTCTGCAGCCGGTCCAGTGCGGACATGAAGAGTTCGTAAGCTTGTTTGCCTGTTCCGCGTCCGGTAAGCCTGAGAAAGTCATAGGCCGGAAATTGAATGGTGCGGTTTACAGAGGCGCCACGTTCAAGGCGGCTGTTCAGCAAGGATGTTACATAAATCAGAACATCCTTGTCCCAGATGGAGGCAATCCCGTAAGGGCCTGGATTGACTTCAATACGAACGGTTCCATCATCGAAGACAAAAGGTTTGACGCGCTTCTGTTTCTGAAGGCTGAAAAACGGAAACTCCATCAGGGCACGTTCGTCTTTTACCGGGGCACTTATGATGCTCTCCAGGAACAAATCCACTTGGGCATCATCATCCATGTCTTTGTCTCCAGCTTCCCGCACGCGATATACCGTGTGGAAGGCGCACGCAATCCACTGAACCCTGCCCGGAACGACAACAAGAGTCCAGCTTTTCCGCACGCGATATACCGATGAATGTCAGGGCCCCTTGCTTAGCCTTCCTGTCCGGGGGCAATGGGTCGCGTTGCTGCTTGACCGCAATTTCTGAGCTGCTAGTCTGGGCGTTGGTTATGACCCGTCGCCGGGGGCGTTGCTGCTTGACCGCAATTTCTGAGCTGCTAGTCTCGGCGGGTTCGCGCGACCATCTCCGGTCGGTTGCTGCTTGACCGCAATTTCTGAGCTGCTAGTCTGGCGTCCTGCCTTTTCAGTGGCCTGAAAAGTTGCTGCTTGACCGCAATTTCTGAGCTGCTAGTCTTTCTCAAGGATACTTATGCCTGGTCCCCCAGTTGCTGCTTGACCGCAATTTCTGAGCTGCTAGTCTTGATCAGCGCTTTGCGCCTTGATTCCACTTGATAATATCGCGATGTGGCGGTGTATTTTTTGCACACATCGCTCCTATAGCAACAGCAGTTGCGACGGATTTTCGCGGGCCCTCCGCCGGTCCTGGTTCGAAAAGTGAACGATGTTGCGGAACTGACGGTCCGTAAGAGCCAAAATCTGGACGTCACCCTTGTCAGGCAAGGCCTGTTCAATGCGACGAATGCGGGCCTCAAGAGCCTCCTTCCCATTCACAAAACGACCATAAGCCGAAAACTGGCTGCGTTCAAAGCCTTCATCAAGGAGAAAATTCCGGAAGTCCGTAGCAGCCTTGGCTTGGGCCCTGGTCCCGACCGGCAGATCGAACATGACCAGCACCCACATCAGACGATATCCGCTGAGATGATACGTGGTTCCATTCATGATCCCAAGGCACGAAAGGTATCGATCGAAGGGAGACCGGGCAAGGCAAGCGCAAGACGACGCGTTTCGAAGCTGCGTGCAAGCGAGGAAGCCAGGCGCCCAAGCACTGTGGCCAGGGGTGTCGTTTCATCCGCCAACGGTAGGTCAAGGGCAATAAGCCCGGCCAGGGCTGCCTTGGCGGACGGTGTGACGTCTGTACCTTCCCGCCTGACGATCTCCCGGACAGTCATGTCAACAAACGGACGGAAGGGTTCCATCAGATCATCGGCCAAGGCAAAAGCATTGCCGCGGTTGGCATGAAAAATACCGATCGCAGGGTGTAGACCGGCACCGGCAACAGCCCGTGCGGTGGCGGCACGCAGAACAGTATAGCCGTAATTGAGAAGCGCGTTGATGCCGCTGCCATCGGTATTCCGGCGGAAATCCGGCCCCATCATCAGTGGCCAGTAAAGGCGGGCTGCCTGTGCCTCGATGTTGCCTGTGTCACCGGACCGCACACGACGCGCCATCATGCGAAGAGGAGCTGATGGCTGTCCGATAGCTTCGAGCGATGCAGCCTGTATACCGATCTTGGCAATGACGATGGCCTTCCAGGCCCCCTTCACCAGAGGTACGGGCGCAGACCATTGGGCACGAATGCGCGCACCCTGCTGGTGGTGCCCCTCCATCGACCACAGAAGACCCGTCGGGCGATGATTTGACCCGCAGATGACAACAGGCGTGCCCTGTTCCGCGAGCGCAGCCAGCAGCGCGTTGGACCAGGTTATTCCGTGGGCATGGGCCAAAACTGCGGCGACCTGATCGAGAGGCACGCGGGCGATCCGCTTGCCTCCCTCGCTCACGGTCAGAAACCCACGGTCACGGGCCAGATGGCGACCATCCTGTGTGAGGTCAATGATCTGATCCATGGCCGGTTCCCCTCTCCCCCGCCGAATGGATTCAGCCTACAGAACCCGCAGGAACCCCGTTACCCTTTTCTGCCAGGATCACGGAAATGACCTGTTTCATCCACAATAATACGACGGGCACCCTTCTTGATCAGGGTGCGGGCCGTGAAACGCAGATAAAGGTCTTCTTTATGCTTCTCATAGCGCTCCCTTGCATTGGATGCCGTGTGCGGCACCAAGGAAATCCCGCCATTACGATCGAACATCACAACGGTAGCAATAACCGGACCGAACTTGCTGTCGTCCAGCTTTACCATGTCGGACTTGAACAGACGCAAAAGCCGCTTGGCCGCAGGGTGTGGGCGTGACCCGGGGCCAAGTTTGTGGGCATCGAAGGTGCTGACAATGTGTTCGGTGACGGCTCCTCCGGGTAACCTCCAGACCTCAAAGCAATGGTTGGAGTCGCCTCTATAACCTTTGTAGGCCCGTCCGGATGCATCCCGTATTTCGACCACGCTGATCGGCTCGATCAACCGGACACGGCGGATCCCGTGGTAAGGACCCGGACTGTCGCGGAAGTGTGCCAGCGCCTTGGAAAACGCCTCGCCCTTCTTTCCGGCAGTCACTGCCGCAAGGGCCGCCTTCAACGGTTTGTCCCTGATCTTGCCGATCATGGCGGGCGTCAGGCTGTCCAAGGGCTTGCGGGTGACCACAAGCGGAACACCCTTCTCAGATTGCCCGGTCAGACCATAGGCCGTGTCGAGGTGCAAGGAGCCGGTTGTCTGGTCGCGCCCTTTCATGCGGGTCGTGAGGTCGATCCGGCCATGATCGGGGCGGTGGCTGACAATGATACGGTTGACATGTTCCGCAACTGCTTCACGGAATCCGGGCCACGGGGGCATGATGGATGAGGCCAGTGCCTCGCGGCCCTGATCGACATCTGTACGCGCCTGCTCGGCCATCGCCTTGATCAGGCCGCGGTCTGTTGCCGCCACCACCGCCGCATCAATGGCGTGGTGGCGGTGGTCCATCCGGTTCTTCTCTTTTGTGACATCCCGCAGCGGGTCCGTCAGAATCCCGTTCAGACCCCAGTGCCGACGCAGCATCTCTGTCAGACGCCCTGGAACGACCCAGACATGGCTCTTTCCATCTGCGCCATCATAGAGCGTTTCAAGATAGGCCTTGGATATTCGCGAAAGGTACTGGGTATCCACCAGCGCCCGTGCCTCGAAATCCCGCTCGCCCTCAAACCGTGCCATCGCATCTTCGGCAAAGCGCCAGCGCTTGAATTCAGGAATATGGCGCAGATTGTCGTCTTCAAGCGCCCAGATCCGCATCCCGTCCCGCCGGGCTTCCGATGGCGATTTGTTGCGCTTCTGGCGATTGGCTTCCTTCATGCACAGGGTGCGGTTGGCCGTGCTGTCGTCAAGTGTACGGGAATAGGGCAGGATGTGATCGATGTCGATCGCGCCCGAGAAGAGCAAAGAGGGTGAAATGATTGTCCCGGTATAGGGGCAACGCCGCATCATCGGATCTTCGTGGAGTTCCTGCCACAGACGAACATACATGCGGTTCGCACCCGTATCCGGAACACCCCATTCGGTCAGGAGAGCTGAACGCGCCTCGGCGGCCTTTCTGTTTTTGACATTCAGGGCTATGGCCGCCTTTTTTTGGCCAGGGCTTTGCTTCAGGTCGCGAGCCAGTTCGACCACGATCTCTTCTGGTTTACCATGGCGGGCGATGATCCGGTTCACCAGGCGGCGCAGCTGGTTCAGTCCGATGTGAACCGTCGGGTTGGTGATCCGTCCAAAACGTGTGATATCGTCATGATGCGGCTCACCGGTCCCCGGGATAACATGGGCCTGCAGCACTTCACCATAATAGGGAAGTGTTTCCAGAATCTCGCCCGTCCGGCGGTCGGAGTGGTGTTGATCGAGCGCCTTCCCCACCGCCTCGCTATAGGTCAGGACCTCGGCTTTCAAGCAGCTCAACAGCTTCCGTGTTGCTGTCTCCCCAAGGCGCCCATAGCCTTCGGGCAAGGGGGCATAAGCCGTTGCGCGTGCATGCGCAACGTCCAAGCCGTGGACCTGCTTCAGCCACTCAACCAGTGCCCCGGTATCATCGTCATCACGAATACGCCCGACGATTTCGGCCTGCACCTCAGCCTCAAGAGCCAACCAGCGTGTGCCGAAGCGGTCGGGGTGTGACAGGCTCGCCCGGACCGGATCGCAGGCGATGTAATCGCGCCCCTTTTCCAAGGTACAGGTTTGCCCGTCACGCAACTTGAGATGTTTCGCGATGGCCTTCAGCGACAGTTTCGCGGAGGCTATTGCCTTGACCGGTACTTTGCCGTCCAGAAGCATGATGACTTTATCACGCTGCTCCTTGCCGAGGGGAACAGCGGCCCCGCTTTCGGTCCTGATCCGCAGCGCATTGACTGTTTCATAAAGAACGCGTCGCTGTGTCAGCGGATGAGCCCTGGGCAGACGCGGTTCCGGGAAGAACAGACACCGTCCTACCGCTGGTGCCTTCAGGGGGCGCTGAAAGAAGATTGTTTCGAACACTTCATGGCGCAGACTATCCGTCAGCACCGGGTGATGTCCGGCCTGTGCGGCCCAAACCTTGTTGAACTCTTCCTCAAGGTGCCGTCGGTCCGGGTAGAAGTCATACCCCGTTTCTGCTTTCCCACCGTCAACGGACCGCAAGGTAAGCCGCGTGCGAACAGACGACACACGGCGCAGATCTTCGGCCTGGCTGCGACGCAGGTGCAGGAATTCGCCATAGGTCCGTGCTCCGACGGCCATCATCGTCTGATCCAGTCGTGCAGACCCATCGATGATCTTGCCGCCCTCGTTGTTGCCACGGTCAGTTTGGCGGTTCGATTTGAAGCCCCGCCGTTGGTTAAGATGGAACAAAGCACGCCCGAGTTCGATAAGTTGCAATCGGCGATCTAGGGCCTCGGCCCGCAGGCGATAGGGATCCAGTACTTCCAACTGCTTCGCCTGATCTGGTTGTTCCGGCATCAAACCGGCCGCCGCAAGACGCTTCATCAATGCTGCACGACGGCGCAGATATCGGTCACGCCGTCGCCGCAACGCACGCGCATTGCGGCGCTCCACAGCTGACGAAACGCCCGTCTTCGCGTCCCGGCCATCCGAGAAGAGTCTCACGCCACAATCTATAATATCGGCAATCATGCCGTTGGTTATGCGATAGAGAAACCAGCCGATGGATGTGGAACCGATGTCGAGCCCAAGACGAAGCATGTTACGAACCCAAATAAAAAAGACGGGGGAATAATTGTTCGACCCTTGATTTATGTCAACACACAACGCTATCTAGAGTAGCGCTGCAAATGAGCAAACATCGGGCGTCCCAAATCTGATCGGACAGACCTGATCATCTTCCGGGAGAAGGTGACCGATTGCACCTTGACAACTCACGGCAAATAAATGAAATCTTGGCTCTCAGAAATTGCGGTCGAGCCGTTAACAAGCTCGACAGAGCACCACATCGAAACCCGGGGCTACGGCCCCGGGTTTCCTTTTTGTCGTACCCGATCATGAACCCGGGTGCATACCGTATCCTTATTGGCCATGGCCGCTCGCAAAAAAATCTTCAGCTGATCCCGCCACCCCCAAACCGCATGGCCCCGATCTTGTCCTGCCCCTTGGGACACTCCCCCCGAATGCTGCGGACATGAACAAAAACATACAATTAATGAAAACATATTAAACGTATATACGCCTATCCGTATTTCTGTAAAAGTAAGTCCCGCAACTCATCTGAAATCTTGCTGCCACGCATCGCACACTGGGCCTTGATAGTACGGTGCAAATTTGCAGGGATATCAATTGTCAACCTCTTCATCGGTTCCTCTACATCCCGACTATCCACCCATGCATCCGCAGAAACAGGAGCTGGCTTGGTTGTCGGCCTGGTCCCGATTGAAACTTTCTTGCTCATACTTTCCCTCTCCGTGATTACAAAAACCGCCTATGGGCAGAACACAATTCATTCATGCCGGTTCTTTCAACCTGGCAAATTCGAGCAACTCGTCTGTAAGCGCCTCAATCTCGGATACAGCTCGTACAGCGCCATCAACTTCGTGAACAGAAAGTCCGCGAGCTGCGGCTTCAGCAAAAATAACGCGCTGGGTAAGAGATGACTCAAAAGCAGGAACATCTGGATAAGCTGCCAGCGCCTCACGCCCGATTGCCGTATTTGATATTTTACGATTTATAACAAATGCGTATTTAAGATTTTCTTTAAAAACAACCGCTTCGCCAATAAGTTTGACAACCTCATCTGAGGCCCAGATATCGTAAGGCGATGGCTGTGTAGGGATCAGAATAACATCGGCGGCCATAACGGCAGATCGGGCTAAATCAGTGACACGGGGTGGCCCGTCAATCACAACGTGATCATAGCCATAACCAATCTGGCCTATCTCTTTATGCAATGTTGGACGGGGAAGACCCGCAAGAAGCTGAAGACGGCAATGGCGATGATGTCAGACCGTGATAATGCCGCACGCGATGTCGCGGCTGAACTCGGTGTGTCTTTGTCGACGCTCTATGCTTATGTCGATGCGAAGGGAAAT
>NZ_JAAVSY010000015.1 GCF_012102745.1 Haematospirillum sp. H4485 | reverse complement strand
CCCGTGCGGTCACGCCGGCAGGTCTGCGTCGGGCCGTGGACGACAAGGCCGCAACCGTCAAGGCCGACCTGAAGCAAGCCTTCGCCGCCGCCGATGCTGCCCTCAAGGCACAGATCGAGGGCACTATAACCCAAACCGCAAAAAACATAAGGGATCAGGTGGGAGCGGCCACCGAAAGCACCCTTGGCATCGTCCGGCTGGCAACAGCGGATGAAATCAAGGCCGGGACGAACACGGAAAAGGCAGTTACGCCTGCGGCGCTGGCCCAGGCATTCCCAGCCCCGGTGGGCAGCGTGATCATGCATGCTGGGCGGACACCGCCGCCATTTTACCTAGTATGCAATGGACAAACATTGTCACGAACAGACTATGCACAACTGTTCGCAGTGATCGGAACCACGTTCGGAAGTGGTGATGGCCGAACAACCTTCTCCCTGCCAGACCTGCGCGGTGAATTCCTGCGCGGATGGGATGGAGGAAGGGGCGTGGATCCGAGGCGGACGTTCGGGTCGTGGCAACGTGGTTCTCAAATGGCATTCGATGACGGAAACGATGTTGTTGTACCTTACCAGCAAAATGGAAATAGCCAGCCTGCATCAGCAACGTGGGATGCGTACGACGGTCACGGCTCTATCGCGCACGGCCTATCAGGCTCCTCCCGCCTTCCTAATCACTACTCGCTAAATGGTCATGGCGGACCATCCTATTTTTGGCATGCCCGCCCCCGCAACGTCGCCCTTCTCCCCTGCATCCGCTTCAGATGAGGTTTATGGTGCCCTACACAGTCTATCGTACAATCAACGACATTTATGTTGGTGAAGCCATTCTTGATGACAGCCACCGCGATCCACTTTCACCCGATAACTGGCTGATCCCCGCCGGGTGTGTCACCGTTCCGCCGCCTGCCCTTGCCGATGGGGAACAAGCCCGCTGGGATCAGGATGCCTGGGTGATTGAGGCCATTCCGAAAGAAGAACCAATAACAATCAATCCCCCCACAGCCGCCATGGTCAAGGGCATAGCTTGGAACCACCTTTTCAGGACCGACTGGTACATTATCCGCCAGATGGAAACCGGCAAAGCTGTCCCTGAGTCAGTGACTGCCCTCCGCGCCGCTATCCGTACCCGGTGCGATAGCCTGGAGGCCACAGACCCCATCCCCGACGATTACTACGCCGATAAATACTGGCCACAGGAACCACCGGGCGGGCATTAACGCGACAGACTCTTACAAGAACACCTGAACACAAGATCCAGCAGGACTGCCTTCCCGTAAGGCGGTCCTTTTTCTTCGTCTGCAACGGAAAAGACAAAACATATTTTTGAAAACTTTATGACGAACTTAAGCCATTTTTCTATATAATAAACAATGTACTGGTCTCTCGTTATGAATGGCAGGAATACCCGTTGTTTAATGCCGGGAACAACAAGATCAGAAACACAGGCAAAGGTGTGTCAGAAAGAGGCAGCCCTGTGCCATATACACGAAACGCTGCATAGCATTTTATTATTTATTGCAAGGAAATCTTACATGTATCCCATAGATTATAACTCTTACCGCTCTGTTGCGGGATTCAATCGTAGGGTCCGTTTTCTGGTCATGCATTATACGGCTGTTGATTTTGCCGCATCAGCACGCGCATTGACCGGCAAAAATGTCAGCGCACACTACCTGGTTCCCGATCCGACCGACCCGACATACAAGGCTGCGGGCTTCAACGATATGCGGATCTTCAATCTGGTGGACGAGCAGGAACGCGCTTGGCACGCCGGGCGCAGCGCATGGGCAGGACGTTCCAATCTGAACGACACTGCCATCGGGATCGAAATCGTCAACCTTGCCAGTGACAACGGCGGACGCTTCACATTCCCGCCCTACAACCCGGAACAGATTGAGGCTGTCAAACAGCTGGCCCTTAATATCCTGGAGCGCTATCCGGATATCACCCCCACCAATGTGATTGGTCATTCCGACATTGCACCAGGACGAAAGAGCGATCCCGGCGCAGCCTTCCCTTGGGAAGCCCTGTATCAAAGCGGCATAGGTGCCTGGCACAACGACGAAACCAAGCAGAAGTACATGGCACAGTTTACGGCAGGGGGAATACCGGACCGGAACAGTGTCATTGGCAAATTCAAGAAATACGGCTACGACACGTCTGAAGCTGGAACAGACAGTGGTTTCCGCAACTTGGTGCGCAGCCTGCAACTGCATTTCCGTCAAAGCAATTATGACGGGGCACTGGATGTTGAAACCGCAGCAATCCTGTACGCTTTGGTCGATAAGTACTTTCCTGCCTAAATAAGGCACTGCCTACAGATAGGGCGGCCCTGATCCGTAAGGACGGGGCCTCTTTTTTTTGTCCAGAAACAACCCATTACAGAACACTATAGACAGAAATGACATACGTTGACAATTCAGAGAAGAAAACAAAACATGGCGTTAACATAATAAAATAATAATAAATACAGTCGATTAACAGTTAACATACAATCACATTAATGGGGGATCATATGTACTTCTACATATAATGGAAGATCGAATGCTCTTTTAACCACCCAACCAAAAGGAAATATCCGGTGAACGAAGGATCTCCGTCGCCCGCAACCAGCGCTGCCTTGGCCCGTAACCTGACTACCGCCCGGAACGAACGAGGCATGACGCTTGGAGGTCTTGCCGAAAGCAGCGGTGTCGCAGATTCCATTCTTTCAGGCATTGAATGGGGCAAACAAACGCCCACGATCGAGCTTGTATCCCGCCTGGCCAATGCACTGGGGGTTTCCTTTGGATGTCTGTTACAGAGTACGGAGCATCCGGTTGCCGTTTCCGAGAACGGGGTTCAGGTCACGCTGATAGATCGCCAGGATACCCCGCGTATTATCGAAGCGTACCTTATGGACCTTTGCCCTTCTGCAACACGTTATGCCGGCGGGCATCCAGATGGGGTGGAAGAGCAGATAACCGTGCTGAGCGGTGTTCTAACCGCTGGCCCACGGGAGTCCCCTTCACGCCTGATCCCGGGCCAGAGTCTCCGCTTCCGCGCTGATGGCCCCCACATATACCGCTCCGGAAGCAATGCGGTACGGGCCTCGGTTACCGTTATCTATCCGGAACATAAACACGATGCTCCGACCGTTTTTGATGTCAGCCTGCCATGGCCGGATAACGGTGAGGACTGGCGCATTGTCGGTAAGTTGCTTGAACGGGCCCATATCGAGGTACAGAACGGCGTGGACATGCGGCGGATCCTCTTTACCGGGTGCCCGCTCGATCAGGATGATGCCATCGAAAATCTGGAACAATACGTTCTTGAACACAGAAGAAAGAAGGGAAGCCCTGCCTTGCAGGTTCATGTCCTGCAACACCCTCTTCCGGGGCTATGCGTATTATGGCGGGGGAAACGGTTGAGCCCCCTCGACAAGGACAGCAGCCACACGGCATGGGACACGGCATACCGTCTGGCTCAGATGGCAGCAGACAACACCACCTCCCCTCACCTTGATCCTATAACAAGAGCGGAGTTGATGCAGATTGCAGGAACAGGTCCAACCCTGCACGCAGCCCTGGCGGCAGAGGCACTGACTTTGCACGACCTTCCCTCAACCCCATGCGGTATTTCGTGCAAGGATCCGGCTATTCGGTCAAGACCACGGACAGGGCGCGGCATCTTGTTTGAGGATCGAATTGATGTTGATGCATACGAAGCCTACGAACTGGTCCACCCCGCTTATGCCCGTCAGGTTCTGGCACTGGCCGGCGCTCTCCGGGCCGCAGGAGTTTCTCCACGCGCCCGTCTTCTGGATATAGGAACTGGCCCGGGCCTGCCTTTGGAGATGCTTCTACAGCTGATGCCGGATCTACAGGTTACAGCTCTTGATCCCAGCGAAACTGCTTTCCGGCACCTGCAAAAGCGCTTCTCGGGTCATTCCGGCGTTACCATGTTACAATGCGGCATTGACAGCTTTGAAAATACAGGGCCTGTCTTTGACGCTGCTATATCTGTGGGCGCGTCACACCATCTGGATACAGCCCTGTTCTTCCGCGCAACAGCCGATACCCTGGCCGAGGGTGCATCGTTTGTTGTAAGCGACGAAATGATAGCCCCGTTCAGAACGGTTGAGGAGCGACAGCTCAATCTGGTTGCGCATCACCTTTACTATATTGCTGACACGCTGGTCCCAATTCCGTACGCTCTTCTGTCTCCGGAAGAAGGTGAGGTTGTCCGTGCATTCCGCCGGCACGTACCAGTTTGCTTGTCCTTGGCAACTGCGCGGCTGTCCGGTGCTTTATCGTATGTACGGGATCTTTTCAGAATCGTGGACAAAATAGCCCTTCCGGAACCGGTCAGTCACCCGCTTATGGCTTTCTATCGCTTCCACATTCTGGAACTGCAGGCTCTGGTCGCAGGCCTTGACTACGAAGTTGAACAAAAAACATACGCACAACGCCTTGTCGCACTTGCTGACGCAGAAGGTCTCAGCTGTGTTCATCATCAACGGCTGTACAAAACACAGGGGAACGGAGAATGGGACGCAGGAACACATCTCTTCACATTCCGCAAGCAATGACGGGATATGATCACGCCTGGGTGCGTGGAGGGCGGGCATCTCTTCCTGTTGTGGTTGGCTACCTGCCGGTTGCCATGGCTTTTGGTACGGCAGGAACAGCTGCAGGGATTGAACCCGTTGTCACAACCTGCATCTCTGTACTTGTTTTTGCAGGCGCGAGTCAGTTCCTGATTCTCGCTGCCCTGACATCGGATGCATCCATTACACTTGTCATTGCACTTTGCACCGCCCTCAATGCCCGTCACCTTCTATATGGGTCCATACTGGCGCCCAGAATACCTGCCAGTCACCGAACTCATATGCTGCTGGCTTTCGGCCTGACCGATGAAGTCTTTGCCACAGCTATGAACGGTTCACATCGTGTAGATGCTGAACTGCGCAGTCGATGGCTTGCAGGACTGACATTGGGATCTTATGTCGCATGGGTTGGTGGAACGGCTGCGGGGGCTTGTCTGGGGGCTGCGCTTGAGTCCTTGGCCCCGCCGGTGGCAGAGGCAATGAGCTTTGCTCTTCCCGCTTTGTTTCTGGCTATTACAGTTTTGAATGTATCGCGAAATTCCGCAGGCCCGATGATGATATCAGCCGTAATCGCTGGTACAGCCGCTTGGCTGGATTATACAGCAGCAGGAATACTCTTGGGTACAGGGGCAGGTGCGTTAAGCACCTGGGTAAGAAAATGAGCTGGACAAACAATCAGCTATGGCTTGCTATCGCCATCATTGCAGTCCTAACATACGGCAGCAGGGCATTGCCCTTTGTATGGCGCAACATTTCGATCTTGCAGCCGACATCCCCTCTCGGACGGCGCTTGCCTGTTCTTGGATCTGTCCTGCTGGCCGCCCTAGCTGCTGTTACCATTACACCCGCCTTCCAGAATACGATTGACGGAGAACGGCACTGGATTTTTGTCTTCAGCATGGTCGTAACCTTAGCAACTGTCCTGCGATGGCGTGAGGCTGGACTGGCTGTTCTTGCAGGTGTACTTGCATTTCTTGCGTGCTTGACGGTTCCTATGCATGGAGAAGCCCTATACAGCTTGTTGCCCTGAATAAGGATCTAGCATGAGACTAATGAACGCATACGTAGAGATGTTGAGGTCATGAACATCGCGCGAATACACGTGGATTCTATGCGGGACGTACACGGCATGACTGTACCACTCACGAAAAACAGAACCATCATATAGCGATGATACATAAAGCATAAAATTTATAGCTGTACATATAATTTTAAGAGGCGTAGAGTCGCCAAACCTCATTTTACCTGTATCAAGAACAGGGAAAAGAGCATCCTGTCATTAATGGAGGAGAAAATGACACAGAGGTATCTTCCAACAGCAGCTAAAATTGATGCCACAGCTTATAGCGAATACGAAGCACAGGCAGCATCTGTAGGATCAGCATTTGATATCGAAAACCGCATTGTTCTGGATGGCTCTGACATAGAGTCTGATGACTATCTATATGAAATCTTCGGCTATCCGGATGATATAGATGAAGCGGCAGACACCGTACTTGTCGGCACCGCAGAGTTCTCAGGCGCTGATGTGTGCTGGCGTATTGATATACAATAATGTAGTACACTCAGGAAATCATTCGCAGGGCACAGCAACACCCTTGTGGGACGCAATCATGGATGCTGCTGTGTCCTGTTCTTGAGTAGAGGCATCAGGGGAACAATCACTCACGCTCGTCAAGCGCATAACCGGCCGATCGCACCGTACGGATCAGATTCACTCCGTTCCCCTTGTCCAAGGCCTTGCGCAAGCGTCGAATGTGAACGTCTACTGTCCTGACCTCGACATGAATATCTTGCCCCCATATCCGGTTCAGAAGCTCTTCACGCGAGAATACACATCCGGGGTTTTCCATCAGGAAGCGCAACAAACGAAATTCAGTCGGTCCCAGATGAACAGGCTGCCCTGATCGTTCCACCCGCAGTGAGACAAGGTCCATCACCACATCACCATACGACAAGGTATCGCGGCTGCGAGCCGGTTGTGCCCGCCGTAAAAGCGCTTTGGTCCGTGCCAGAAGCTCGGGCACAGAGAATGGCTTGGTCAGATAATCATCAGCTCCCGTATCAAGACCACGTATTTTGTCGGCTTCTTCCCCACGGGCCGTAATCATGATAACCGGAATATGTGCTGTTTCCGGGCGGCGGCGCAAACGACGACACACTTCCAGACCCGATAGTCCAGGCAACATCCAGTCCAGAAGGACAAGATCAGGCAGACCGGCACGAATAGCCGTCACAGCCTGTTCCCCGTCATAGGATTCGTCAACGGCATATCCTTCCTTCTCAAGATTGTAGCGCAGCATGGTCACAAGAGAAGGTTCATCCTCGACAATCATAATCCGGAACTTCATTGCCCTATGTGTCCCGGGAAGAACCAGAAGACTGAACCGGGGCTATAAATTCACCAGTCTGATCGCCCTTGGGCCGTGCCATGGGCAACACGCGCCCCACAGTCAGGAAATGCACGGTTTCGGCAATGTTCGTCGCATGGTCCCCGATCCGCTCTATGTTTTTGGCAACAAACATAAGGTGCGTGCACGCTGTTATATTGCGAGGATCTTCCATCATCAGAGATACCAGTTCCCGGAACATACTGGTATGAAGCTCGTCAACCTCCTGATCCCGGTGCCATACGCCCAAAGCTTTCTCGACATCCCGCTCGACATAGGCGTCAAGAACTTCCTTGATAATTTCCTGCACCAGACGCCCCATCAGGGGAATAGAGGCCAAGGCCGGAACAGGCGGCAATTGGTTGATGACCAGAACTCGCTTGGCAACATTGGCTGCATAATCCCCAATCCGCTCCAGGTCGGCTGAGATTTTCAGGGCGCTGACAATGGCCCTCAGGTCATCGGCCATGGGCTGGCGCAGTGCCAGGATACGAACCGCAAGCGCGTGGATATCCTGCTCCAGGGCATCAATACGATGATCTGCAACAATAATACCTGTCGCTGCCGGAGAATCTCGCCGGACAAGAGCCTGAACCGCCGCCGTAAGCTGCGCCTCGGCCATCCCACCCATCCGCAAAATAATATCGGATAATTGGTTCAGTTCGTCTTCAAAAGAGCGAACTGTGTGCATCTCGGTACCGGACATAGCTGTTTCCCCGCACTGTGGATACCGTGGTCTATCAACCAAAGCGGCCTGTAATATAACCTTGCGTCAACTTGTGTACCGGATTGGTAAAGACCTGTTCGGTATCGTTACATTCAACCAAGGTACCCAGATGAAAGAAGGCCGTTCGCTGTGACACACGGGCTGCCTGCTGCATGGAATGGGTCACAATAACGATGGTAAAGTTCTCACGCAGCTCATCGATCAATTCCTCAATCTTCGCTGTCGCAATGGGATCCAGGGCCGAACATGGCTCATCCATAAGGATCACTTCAGGACTGACAGCAATAGCACGGGCAATACACAGGCGCTGCTGTTGCCCCCCCGACAACCCGGTTCCTGGTGAATCAAGGCGATCCTTGACTTCATTCAGCAGACCCGCACGCTCCAGACTGGCAAGCACAATTCCATCCAGTTCGTCGCGCGTTCCCGCCAAACCATGAATGCGCGGACCATAGGCTACGTTCTCATATATTGATTTCGGAAAGGGGTTAGGCTTCTGGAACACCATGCCGACACGGGCCCGCAGCTGCACAACATCAACACGACGATCATAGACATCTTCACCGTCAAGGGTAATCAAACCCGAGACCCGACACCCGTCAATCGTATCATTCATCCTGTTCAGGGTCCGCAGGAATGTTGATTTTCCGCAGCCCGAAGGGCCAATAAAAGCCGTGACCTCGTTTTCACGGATGTCAAGGCTCACCCCATTGATGGCATGCTTGTCTCCGTAAAAAACATGAGCATCACGGGCCGCAACCTTGGCCACCTCCCCCTCCAAGGCCAAGGGAGAACCTGATGTTATATGGTTTTCAATCATGTCAGCCATAACCTACCAACGTCTTTCAAATTTCTTGCGCAGCAAAACCGCAGCTGCATTCATGACAATCAAGAAGCCAAGCAAAACGATAATAGCTGCAGATGTCCGCTCTACAAATGCCCGTTCGGGGCTGTCGGCCCAAAGATAGATCTGAACAGGCAGAACTGTGGACGGATCCGTGATCCAGCCCGGAACATCGGCCACAAAGGCCACCATCCCGATCATCAAAAGAGGCGCGGTCTCACCCAATGCCTGTGCCATCCCGATAATGGTACCAGTCAGCATGCCCGGCATAGCCAAAGGCAAGACATGATGGAAGATCATCTGCAATTTTGACGCCCCCATCCCCAGCGCCGCCTCTCGAATAGAGGGCGGAACAGACTTCAGAGCTGTACGCGCTGCAATAATGATGGTGGGCAAGGTCATCAGCGTCAGAACCAGACCCCCTGCCAAGGGAGCTGAACGCGGCAGACCGAAAACCTGAAGAAATACAGCAAGCCCCAACAAGCCGAACACGATAGAAGGAACAGCGGCCAGATTGTTGATGTTCACCTCAATCAAGTCTGTCCAGCGATTACGCGGAGCAAACTCTTCAAGATAAATCGCCGTACCAACCCCGACAGGAAAGCTGAGAGCCAACGTCACCGCAAGGGTCAGAAGGGAGCCAATCAAGGCACCCCGAATCCCCGCCAGTTCCGGTTGCCTGCTGTCACCGGCCGTGAAAAGCGTCTGATTGAAAACCCGCGCGATACGGCCCGTATTCGACAAGTGATCAAACCAAGCTATTTCCTGATCACTAACCCGGCGGGCACTTTCAGGAATATCACGGGCGATATTGCCTTTGGCCAGCATATCCATATCAGCAGAGGCCAGAACATCAACGCGCACCGTCTTCCCGATCAGCAGCGGATCTGCCAGAACCATATCACGAAGCTGGTAAGCTGCACCGGTTGAGACAAGCGAATACAACTCACGTCGGTCACGGCGGGCCTGAACATCCGGGAAAAGATCCCGCAAAGCGGTCTTGACCAAGGCGTCATAATCCGCGTCAGACAAAGCCGCGATATCAAGGGCCCCATCCGGATCAATCACAGGTGCATCAAACGTAATGTCCAAGGATATCCTGGTTTGCTGGAAGGCCCCGAGACCAGATCCCAAGATACTGGAAAACAGGACCCCCAACATGACCAATGACACGGCAACGGCCATCAAGCCACAAAGGCGGAAACGCATCTCAGCAGCATAGCGACGACGCAGGCCAGCATTGACAACATCGGCAATGCGGTGTTGTGGCAGCCTGCGCCCCATGGAAACACCCTGATCAGGTACAGTGTTGGACATACTCATCTACTCGTACTGTTCCCGGTACTTGCGTACCACGTGAAGGGCAACAACATTCAGGGCAAGGGTCATGACAAACAGGACCAGTCCAAGAGCAAAGGCCGCAAGGGTCTTGGGACTGTCAAACTCCTGATCACCGACCAGAAGTGTCACAATCTGCACCGTCACGGTCGTCACGGCCTCGAAAGGATTGGCCGTCAGATTGGCAGACAGACCCGCAGCCATCACAACAATCATGGTTTCACCAATGGCGCGGGATACAGCCAGCAGAATTCCGCCGACAATACCGGGCAATGCTGCCGGCAACAACACGCGCCGGATGGTTTCCGAACGTGTCGCTCCCAAACCATAAGACCCCTCGCGCATGGCACGTGGCACGGCTGTAATCACGTCATCCGAAAGCGAGGACACAAAGGGGACGATCATGATTCCCATCACGATCCCGGCAGCCAAGGCACTTTCCGATGAAATGGTCAGGCCGATGTCCTGCCCGATCCCACGAAAAAGAGGCGCAACAGTCAACGCTGCAAAAAATCCGTACACAACCGTGGGAATGCCTGCCAAGATTTCCAAGACGGGCTTGACCACACCACGAACGCGAGCTGGTGCATACTCCGACATATAAATGGCAGCCATCAAACCCACAGGGACCGCCACCAACATTGCGATCAATGAAATCAGCAAAGTGCCGGCAAACAGAGGAACAGCGCCAAAGCTTCCCGATGAACCGGCCTGATCCGCACGCATGGCGGTCTGAGGACTCCACTCCAGCCCAAAGAGAAAATCAACAGGGTCCACATGGCCAAAAAACCGCCAGCTCTCAACCAAAAGTGACAGGACAATACCCACCGTGGTCAGGATCGCAATGACCGAACAACCAATCATAAAAGCCTTTACGGCATTCTCAACGCGATTGCGCGCACGGAACAGGGGCGTAACCCATCTGAGCGCAAGAAAGCCGCTGATAACCCCTGTGGCAAGCGAGACCAGAATAACCAGTGCAAAGCTTATCTGCTTGAGGAAAGCATAACGCAGGGCTGCGGACTGAATCTCGGGGACAGGCGAGAACGCAGAAGCACCTGAGACAATATTGCGAATATCATTCAAGACCAGACTCACGCGGGCCGGATCGGGGCCACTGGCACCGGCCAAGATATCCGGCGACATTTCCGCCAGAACAAGGCTGGTTACGACCTTGTCTTCCGCAAAGAACCACGCGAGAAGCAAGAGCAGTGCGGGGATACCAACCCATAACGCCACATAAAGACCATAGTACACAGGCAGACTGTGTAGTCTGCGGGTTTCCCCACTGACCAGGCGAAGGGAACGTCGGCGCCCAAGCCAGAAACTGCTCAAGGACAGCAGGAAGATAATGAGAACCAGTATGAATATTTGCATGGAAGCCTTGTTTGCCGTTTGCGGGCACATTGACCGATAGCCCCGAAGGTCTACTCTCTGCCACAGAGTATCACCGGGAACAAGTGAACATACCCGCAAACGGCTTTCGCCTTGTTACTTTCAGAAACTGCTGATGTCGAGCTTGGTCAAAGACATAACCGAGGCAGCCCAGCGTGCGCGCTCTACATCAGGCATCGGAACCAGTCCCTTGTCACTCAGATACCCTTCAGGGCCCCATGCCTTCTCGGATGTAAACTCCTTGAGAAAAGCCTCGATCCCGGGAATGGTGCCGACGTGGGCCTTCTTCACATAGAACTGAAGAGGACGGCTGACCGGATAAGTACCAGACGCAATATTTTCAAACGTTGGTATCTGGCCATCAATCCGGGCACCCTGTACCTTGTCCCCATTCTCTTCCAGGAACGAATACCCGAAAATACCAAAGGCATCTGGATTAGCTCCCAGCTTCTGGACAATCAAGTTATCATTCTCCCCGGCCTCGATATAGGCACCATCCTCACGCAGCGCCTGACAAGCCGCTTTGACATCACGACCAGCTGCCTTCAGGGCGTGGGTTTCTGGTAGCTTCTCGCATGCCACATCCATGACGAGCTCAACGAAAGCATCCCTGGTCCCCGATGTTGGCGGTGGCCCCAGAACCTCTATGGGTTTTGCAGGAAGGGCAGGATCAATATCAGACCACATCTTGTACGGATTGGCGACCCAAGCTCCCTTGACCGGAACATCCCGCGCCAAGGCAAGAAACAGCTGTTCACGGGTTGCGGACAAAGGGGCGGAAGCCTTGGAGTTGGCCAGTACAATGCCATCATAGCCAATCTTGACCTCGACAATGTCTGTAACGCCATTGCGGGCACAGGCATCTATCTCGGATCGCTTGATCCGGCGCGAGGAATTGGTGATATCAGGATGCGATGGGCCAAGCCCCGCACAAAACAACTTGAAACCACCACCGGACCCCGTCGCCTCTATGATCGGTGTTTTGAAATGGCTCCTTTTGCCAAAGTTTTCGGCCACAACCGTCGAAAAGGGATAAACCGTGGATGATCCGACAATGCGGATCTGGTCGCGAGCAAAAGCTGTACCGGACAAGGTTGTCAAGGCTACAGCCGCAGCAACCAGAGCACGTTTTCCAGAACTCACAGGAGCCTCCTGAAATACACCCAAAACGCAAGGCCCGGTATCAGCAACAGCCTGTTTTTATTGGTATCACCGGACCTGCCCCACTATAGCGCCTGTCCGCGTCATATTCATGACAGGATCATGACAGTTTTGTTAAAGATTATTTAACTATTTAATATCAATGAATTAATATGAATATCCGGGCCGTGGGGAACGCCGGGGCATTTCACAGCTGTACAAAAACAATGTACTTTCTCGCAAATAGCACTTGATTCTGCCGCAGGGTTGGTCATGGTGCGCACCATGACTGACTTACCGAAAAATCGCTCTGTTGCCTTGGCCGTGTTCCAAGCTGTCCTGAGAGACAGCCGTCCCCTTGATGAACAGGCCGATGCGCTCAGCCAGGCTCTTGAATCAAGAGACCGGGCCTTTGTCCGCATGCTTGTTGCCACAACATTGCGGCGCCTGGGGCAGATTGACCTTGTCATCAATCAGTGCCTGGACAAACCCATGCCGTCCAAACTAGCTACGGTACGGGATGTACTCCGCTTGGGGGCAGCTCAGCTTCTGTTTCTGGAGACCCCGGTCCACGCCGTGGTGGATACATCGGTCGAGCTGGTCAAACGCGGGCGTTTCGCGCCTTATGCCGGCCTGACAAATGCAGTCCTACGCCGCATATCCAGAGATGGGTCCCGTATTTCAGACTCTGTCGACGCTCCACGCTTCAATACACCCAAGTGGCTCTGGCAGAATTGGAGCAAGACATGGGGAGAAGAAACAGCCCGCCAGATTGGGCTTGCACACCTGTCTGAAGCTCCCTTGGATATTACACTCCGTCCGGACCAGGATCAGGCCGTATGGGCAGAGCGACTGGAGGCGACCGTTCTGCCGTTTGGTACCCTGAGGCGTACCATGGGTGGCAATGTTGCTGACCTGCCAGGCTTCAATGAAGGCCAATGGTGGATACAGGATGCAGCCGCCTCGCTGCCCGCCCGTTTACTGGGTGATGTCCGTGACAAGACAATCATTGATCTCTGCGCTGCACCGGGTGGAAAGACCATGCAGTTGGCTTCTGCCGGGGCTACAGTCACCGCGGTTGACCGATCAGCACGCCGTCTTCGTCGGGTTGCCAGTAACCTGGAACGACTGGGATTGAGCGCAACGCTTGTCGATGCGGATGCAACCCAATGGAAGCCGGAAACACTGGTTGATGGTGTATTGCTGGATGCCCCCTGCTCGGCAACCGGCACCATCCGCCGTCATCCGGATGTTGCCCGCCATAAGCGGCCTGATGATGTGCAGAACTTGGTCGCAACGCAAACAGAATTGCTGCGTGCTGCGGTTGACATGGTTCGCCCCGGGGGGCTTGTTGTATACTGCACATGCTCCCTGCAAAAAGCTGAAGGGGAAGAGCGTGTCGTGCATGCCCTGTCAGCGGGCCTACCTGTAGAGGGTGTCCCCGTTACCGCCCAAGAGATAGGAGGGTTAAGCGCCCTGATCACGCCGGAAGGCTGGTTGCGAACCATGCCTTTCCACAACAGTGAGAACGGCGGAATGGACGGATTCTTTGCGGCACGGCTGAGAAAACTGGAAGCCTGAAATCCTCATAACAGCACTTACAGGACAATACGACCGTCCTTCATCGAGATTGTCCTGTGTGCCCGTTGTGCCTGCCGTTCATCGTGTGTGACCATCACGACTGTCTTGCCGCTGGCGACTATGCCCTGCAGCATATCGAGAATTTGTTCGCCATTCTGACTGTCGAGATTTCCGGTTGGCTCGTCAGCCAGAATAATGGAAGGGTCCCCCACAAGGGCTCGTGCAATGGCAGCTCTTTGCTGCTGTCCACCCGACAACTGGGCCGGGTAATGTTTGGCGCGGGCCTCCAGCCCCACAGCTTTCAGTACATCCAGACTGCGCTTGCGGCGTTCTGCCTTCCCGACACCCCGATAGACCAACCCCAGTTCCACATTCCGTTCGATACTGAGGTGCGGGATCAGGTTGAATGCCTGAAATACAAACCCGATGTGTTTCCGGCGCAGTTCCGTCAGCAGGCTGTCACGTTCTTTGCTGATCGTCGTGTTCCCGAACTGGATCATCCCCTCACTCGGGGTATTCAGAAGCCCGAGAATGCTGAGCAAGGTCGATTTTCCCGAGCCTGAAGGCCCCATAATCGAAACAAACTCACCACCTGCAATATCCAGGTTCACATTTGTCAGGGCCCGGGTTTCCATCTCCGACGTCCGATAGGTCTTTCCGACGTTTTTCAATCGTATCATGCTGCTGCTTCCTAGTTCAGGGTCAGGTTCCGGTAGTCGCCAAAACCTTGATAACTTGATGTTATGATGCGCTCTCCCTCTGCAAGCCCCTCAAGCACTTCCACGGCATCAACCGTCCGGCGGCCAACCTTGATATCCCTGCGGGTGGCCGTGGATCCGTCGACAACAAAGACCCAGTTGCCTCCGGTTGTTTCCCAGAAGGCTCCAAGGGGAATTGTCAAAATGCTGTCGTTATGCCGCGCCAGCTCCAGTCGGCCGGTCATCGCCTGCCCCAAGCCCCATAAAGAAACGTCTCTAAATAAAGCACAGCACTTAGTTACCGTATTATCAAAAAATGGCAGTGCTGTGGCGAGCACAGATACCTCCACCCACAACAGACTTGCCCCACCACAAAACAGGTGGAATCCTTCACAAGAGAAATGCCTTACCCGCCAACAATACGTGGAACAAGAACCGATGACTTCCTTGCAGGATTCCCTGTTCCAATCTGTTGTCACCGCGTTGGAGAAACAGCGACACCAGGAAGCCCTGCAATACCTGACAACGTTGATAGACAAGGAGCCACGGCACATAGAGGGGCGACGCCTTTTCGGCCTGCTCCTGTCCGGGTCAGGGCAACAGGAACAAGCACTCCCTTGGTTGGTAGGTGCAGCGCAGGATGCCCCAACCCATCCTGTCTTGGGATACGAAGCCGGCGAGCTTCTGCTGACGCTCCAGAAGCCGGAACAGGCCATATCCATGCTGGAAACATACCTGCAACACCACCCAGAGAATGCTGCCGCTCATTTTTCACTGGCCATGGCTTTGCGCAAGACCGGACAAACAGATGCTGCCATCACACACTACAATCATGTCCTGGCCCTGGATCCCGGCAGTGGTCATGCCTGGTTCAACATTGGCAATATCCATCACGAGGAAGGACACAAGGAAGACGCCATCAAAGCCTGGGAAGAGGCACTCCATGCTGCCCATCCATGTCAGGAGGCACTCTTCCACCTGTGTCTGGGGCTGATTGACGTGGGACGGATACAGGAAGCATCCTCCTTGCGCGGTACAATCAGCATACTGATGCCTGATCATCCCCTGTGCGAGCGCCTTGATGCCGAGCTTGCAGCAACACATGGTGACACGGTCGGAGCCATTGCTCATCTACGCCTCTATCTTCAAAAAGCGCCGGATACGCCGGAGGCTCTGATGCGGCTTGCCCGGCTGGAAGCAAAGGAAGGCAACCTTGACGGCGCCCGTGCGCAGGCCAAAACACTGATCAGAAAAGTGGGCGAGACGTGGCAGACGTGCGCGTTGACAGGTGAAATCGAGGCACACTTCGGCCATACCACACAGGCTAGGCTGGCATGGAAACGTGCAGCAGAGCTGCGACCCCTTGACTGGCAACTGTGGAGCAATGCCCTGTTCCTCAGTCTGCATGACAACAAAACAAGCCCCGAAGATGTGTTCCAAGATCACCGTAATTTTGGACAGTTCTGGGAACGGCAGATCACGCCCCTCCCCCACCACATGGCAGCAGGTCCCAAAAAGCGTCTGCGTATCGGGTATGTTTCACCTGATTTCTGCCACCATGCCATCAGCTTGTTCGTAGAACCGCTCTTTATACGACATGATCGCTCAAAGTTTGAAATTGTTGGGTTCCACATTCCACGCCGGAGTGATGAGACAACCCAACGACTGAGAAAGATGACGGACCAGTGGTACACTCTGCCACAAGACCCTGAAAAAGCTGCACGTTTGATACAAAGGCACAATATTGATATTTTGGTGGATCTTGCGGGTCATACTGCGGGTAACATACTGCCACTGTTTGCTTGGAAGCCGGCACCCCTGCAAGTCAGCATGATCGGTTATCCCGGAACAACCGGACTAACCCGGGTTGACAGCCGTCCTCTCTACGGCAATCCCCCCAAAAGGACCGACGAGCAGAAATACAGCGTGGAACGTCTGTGGGATCAAGCAGGACCATCCGAAATTAATGCACCAAAAGAGTGCTGGTGCCCGAGCCCCCTTCCTATGCTGCAACGGGGGTGGCCACTGTTTGGCTCCGTCAACAAATATCTGAAGGTTGATTCTGAAACCCGGCGCTTGTGGGGACGCATCCTTGATGCATGTCCAACGGCACGCTTAACCGTCATTGCTCCAGGAGCAGACAACCCGGAAACACGGAAAGTCATTCTGCACGACTTCGCTGCCGATAGCTGTCCTGTTGATCGGATAGACCTGCGCGAGGAAATGCCCCTAAAAGATTGGATTACATTCTGTCGAGGCATCGATGTTGTTCTCGACCCCCTGCACTATCGCGGCGGTACAACAATCAAACTTCTCATGGCAATGGGGATCAAGATTGTGCACCTGTATGAAGGTGATAATACAGAAGAATACAATAATCCTATCCATGCCAAAGATCTGGATGATTATGTCAGACTGGCCTGTGGGCTGGTATCGGATCCAGAAAAGCTAGCAAGGCAAAGATTGTACGATCAAGAGTGTGAAAAACGACATGGAGATGAATTACAGCGACTCTTTCTTTGGATCATAGAAACAGAATTCCTCAGAAGCTGGGAGCAATACCTCCGTACAGCTCCCAGCAACGTCTGAAGCTAATTCACAAGGCAGGCTCAGGCACGCCCGTCAAAACGGAATATACCCGCCCCCTCTTCCGCGCCACCAGCCAACTGTCTGAAGGGTGCAAACAGTTCACGCCCGGTACCAAAACGCTGATCCACAGGGGCAGATGGAATTGAGCGGGCATGCAGAAGAGATGGCTCAACCTTAAGCTCCAGAACACCGGCTACCGCATCCAGCCGAATGATATCGCCATCCTGGACATATCCGATCATACCTGAGTCCAGCGCTTCGGGCGTTACGTGAATGGCGGCCGGAACTTTGCCCGATGCCCCGGACATACGCCCGTCGGTTACCAGCGCAACCTTGTATCCAAGGTCCTGAAGAACCCCCAGCGGCGGGGTCAGCTTGTGCAACTCGGGCATGCCATTGGCCTTGGGCCCCTGAAAACGGACAACGCACACAACATCACGGTTCAACTCACCAGCCTGGAATGCTTGTAGCATCGCCTCCTGGGAATCAAAAACACGGCATGGAGCCTCAACAACACGGTTCTCAGGCTTGACAGCCGATGTCTTGATAACAGCGCGTCCCAAATTCCCCGACAGTACTTTCAATCCCCCATCCGGGGCAAAGGGACGCCCAACTGTTGTTAACACAGCCGGATCAGCGCTGTCACGGGCAAGATCCACATAAGCCAGAGCACCATCCCGGAGTGCAGGAGTCCGCGTATAGCGCTCAAGACCAGGGCCGGCAACCGTCATGACATCCCCATACAGCATCCCATTTTGAAGTAGCTCCCGGATCAAGAACGCCATTCCACCTGCCTCATGGAAGGCATTCACATCTGCCTCTCCATTCGGATAAACCTTGGCCAGAAGAGGAATAATGGCAGACAGGTCGGAATAATCCTGCCAGTCCAGAATAAGCCCGGCAGCACGGGCCATAGCAACAAGATGCAGGGTGTGGTTTGTAGATCCACCTGTCGCAAGCAGACCAATCAGGGCATTGGTGATAACTCTCTCGTCGATTATTTCGCCAATCGGAGCCGTTTCCTCACCACGGGCCATAGCAGTTACGCGCCGTCCGGCCTCTTCCGTCAGGGCATGTCGCAGCGCTGTTCCCGGGGCAACAAACGAAGCACCAGGTAAATGCAGGCCCATAATCTCCATCAGCATCTGATTTGAGTTGGCCGTGCCATAGAACGTACAGGTCCCCGGTGCATGATAAGCAGCCATTTCCGCAGCCAGCAGTTCATCGCGCCCGACGCGGCCCGCAGCAAACTCCTGCCTGACCTTGGCTTTTTCTGCATTGGAAATGCCGGAAGGCATAGGACCTGCCGGTACAAAAATCATTGGCAGATGGCCAAAGCACAAAGCACCGGTTACCAGTCCGGGCACAATCTTGTCACAAACCCCAAGCAACAAGGCACCGTCAAACATATCATGCGACAATGCCACCGCCGTGGCCATGGCAATGACATCCCGACTGAACAAGGAGAGTTCCATACCCGCCCGCCCTTGGGTAATCCCGTCACACATTGCGGGAACCCCACCGGCAACCTGGGCGAACCCACCGGCTGACGCAACAGCCGCACGCAGAATCTGCGGATAGGTCTCAAAGGGTTGATGGGCAGACAGCATATCGTTGTATGACGTCACAATGCCGATACCCGGAGCCTCTGGTGCCATCAGAACCTGCTTCTGATGGGACTCGCAAGCCGCAACGCCATGGGCAAAGTTGCTGCAGCCAAGCTCCATGCGTCCGGGACGGGAAACACCCCGGGCGGCACGCAGGCGCTGCAAATAAGCACGGCGAGTTTCCCGACTGCGTTCGGCAATACGCCGGGTAACAGAAGCAATACCAGGATGGATAGTCATAACGTCCTCTGAAACAACACCAGAACCATATGTGTCAAGGGCACCAAAGGACCGTCAACGGACAACGCACACTGGCCTGCAGGGCACCAATCGGCAAGGAAGCTGACGGACCACCCGCCTCCATATCTTCCCACAGGCGCCGTTTGGTTTCCCCTGTTGCAAGCACAACAACAGAACGGGCATTCACCAGACGCCCGAGCGTGAGCGAGATCCGCTCCGGACCACCAAGAATACCCATTGCAGGGACGCAAAACTGGCCTGCGGCGATGCCTTCAGCCGGATGTGGCCATGTCGGCTCACCGGGGAAGAGAGACGCAATATGACCATCTTCTCCCATACCCAAGACAACCATATCAAAGGCATCATCAAAAGCCCCAAGGGCACGGTCTACCGATGCAATGCCCTCAGCTGGGGAGCTTTCCCCGGTATAAAGAGGAACCAGGTGTGCACACCGGGCAGACGCTTTCAGGAAACTGCGACGGACCATGGCCTCGTTGCTGCCGGCATCATCAAGACCGACCCAACGCTCGTCTGTCAACGTGACAGACACACGATCCCATGGCAAAACGGCCGTAGCAAGGCACGACAGGAACTGTGCCGGCGTACGCCCCCCAGGCACAACCAAAGAAGCCCGGCCACGGGCCGAAACAGCATCGATCAGCGCATCAGCCACCAACGAAGCCGCTGATTCAGCCAATGACATTGCGTCCGGAAAAACAGCCAAAGCTGAAGTCATGGTGTTGCTCATCGGTGCATCTCCGCATCGTCATGCCAAGATCTTAGATCGCGTTCAATCATTGCAACAGACGCAGAAGGCCCCCACGTGCCCGCTGCATAAGGACGGGGAACCATGTCATGGCGGGCCCAGCCATCGAGAATGGGCTCAATCCATTGCCAAGCGGCTTCAACCTCATCACGCCGCATGAACAGGGTAGGGTTGCCGCGCACGACGTCCAGAAGCAAACGCTCGTAAGCATCCGGCGTTCTCTGCTTGAAGACATCGGAGTAACTCAGGTTCAGGGGCGTCTCGCGGAAGCGCATTCCACCCGGTCCCGGCTCCTTGGTCATCATGTGCAGCTTGATCCCCTCATTGGGCTGCACGCGCACGACAAGACGGTTCGGCTGCAGGTCACGCCCGGCTGCCCCCGGGAATATCGAATGCGGAACAGGGCGAAACTGTATGACAATTTCGGACGTCTTCACGGCCAACCGTTTTCCGGTACGCAGATAGAAGGGCATCCCCCCCCAACGCCAGTTATGAACCTCGGCCTTCAGGCTCACAAAGGTTTCCGTCCGGCTGTCGGCATCCACACCCGGTTCTTCCAGATAGCCCGGTACAGCAACACCGCCAATTGCACCCGCAGCATATTGACCACGAATGGTGCGGGTCAACACATCCTTGCCTTCAATCGGAGCCAGGGCACGCAAGACCTTGAGCTTCTCGTCACGCACAGCCTCATCGCTCATCCGGGCTGGCGGATCCATGGCAACCAGACAGAGAACTTGCAGCAAATGGTTCTGCACCATATCACGCAGAGCCCCTGCCCGCTCATAATACCCGCTGCGCCCCTCCAGCCCGACAGTTTCTGCAACCGTGATCTGGACATGGTCAATAAAGCGGCTGTTCCAGAGAGGCTCGAACAAGGCATTGGCAAAGCGCAGGGCCAGCAGGTTCTGAACCGCCTCCTTGCCCAGATAATGATCAATACGGAAAATCGCCCGCTCGTCGAAAACAGCTCCGACATCATGATTGATGGCAAGGGCGGATTCGAGATCGCGGCCAATCGGCTTCTCAAGCACCACGCGGGAATCCTGCGTTACAAGCCCTGCCCGGTGGAGATTCCGGCAGACAGGCCCAAAAAGGTCCGGTGATGTCGCCAGATAAAAAACCCGAATGCTGTTGGTGCTGTCGGCCAACAATGATACCAGCCCTGCCCAGCCAGCCTCGCCGGCTGCATCAAGTTCTACGTATGCAATCCGGTCCAGAAAAGAGGCAACAGCTGCACGATCAAGATCTACCTCAGGCAAATAACGCTGCAGGGCTTCAGACACACGGACACGATAGGATTCGGTTGAAAGCGCTGAGCGTGCCGATGCCACAATCCGGCTCTCAGAATCAATCAGGCCATTGAGATGACAATAGTAGAGTGACGGCAGGAGCTTGCGGAATGTCAGGTCCCCCGTACCACCAACAACAACGTAGTCAAAACCGGGTACCGTTGGTTTGCGCAACGTCTGACCAAATCCAGACCGCGAACTGGCCATATCGGAAGAAACGTCTGCGTTAGGGGGGCAGATTGAACCTGTTTTTGCCATATTTCTGCATCCTGCGTACATCCAGCACCACAAGCAGAACCCGCTCTTGCCTCGGCCCTGCCGAGGGTGAATGTAGGATTACTGCGCGACAAGAGCAAAAGAAATTGTCTCAACGCATGCTGTCAGGGTGAAAAACCAACGCCTTGCCACAATCTGACTGGCTGTGTAAACAAGCACTCAGGCTATCGTCATGCCCTGCCCGCACCCGAACACCAAGGATCCAATCGTGACAATACCCGCACAGAACATGGCTGCCAAACTGATCCCGGCCAGCGAGATCATCGCCCAATTGTCAGGCTTCGGCGTTGTACCCGTTATCCGGACCAGCACACCGGATCTCGCCTTGACCGCTGTTGAATGGCTGCGCGAGGCCGGAATCAGGACATTCGAAATAACCATGACAACGCCGGATGCCATTTCCGTGATCCGGAAGCTGTCTGTGGCGTACCCCGACCTGTTGATTGGAGCCGGTACAGTGATCTCTGCCGCTGCTGCGCATGACGTAATTGCAGCGGGCGCACGATATGTCGTATCACCTTGGGTCGTACCCGAGGTCGGGGCTGTATGTAACGAACACGGCATTGCCTGCCTGATGGGCACCCTGACCCCGACCGAAGTTGCAAGCGCGCTGTCTGCCGGGGCCACAGCTATCAAAATTTTTCCGGCCTCCAGCGTTGGCCCGGCTCACCTCAAAGCCTTGCGTTCTGTCTTCCCCGGCGTCCCCATGATGCCAACTGGCGGCGTTGACGCCAGCAGCATCGGTGAATGGATCAAGGCCGGTGCCATATGTGTAGGAGCCGGGGGTAAACTGGTTGACGAAGTCTTGGTACGCAAGGGAGATCGCGAGGCCGTCATGCAGGCTGCAAGACAGATCATGGCCGCGTGCGAACACGCCCGGAGTGAGTTGGCCAGCTGACCCTACGGGGAACGCTTGATACCATGTTTCTTGACCCAGCTGGCCAACTCGAAGAGCACCATGCCGACCAGCATGGCTGACACAAAATAAAGAGCATCTGTAAATCCGTAGCCTGCCAGGACAAGAGCCGGGCCTGGACATATTCCGGCCAAGCCCCATCCAGCACCGAATATAAGGCTTCCGACAACAAGAGGGATATCAACAGCCCGTTTTGTCGGCAGGGAGAGGGCACAGCCGGCCACTCCGGCCCCCCTACGCTCGACAAAACGGAAAGCAGGCCATGATACCGCAATGGCTCCAACCATAACCAAGACCAGCGATGGGTCCCAATTCCGGAAAATGTCAAGAAAGCCCTGCACCTTGGCGGGGTTGGCCATGCCTGATAAAAGAAGCCCGATCCCGAAGAGTATGCCCGACAGACAGGGCGCAAGGTAAGCCATGCTTCATCCCCCTCGCCCGATGGGATTCAGGAGAAAAACAACGGCCATACCCGCTCCTATAAAACAGGCTGTGGCCACCACAGAGCGAATAGAGCAGCGAGCCAGACCACAGACACCATGACCACTGGTACAGCCAGACCCAAGGCGCGATCCAAGACCAACCGTAAGGCCGGCGAGAAGAACAAGAAAAAGATTTTGTGAGGAAAACCGGGGATCAGGAGAATATCCAGATAAATCGGCTGCTAGGGCAGAAAACACAAGCCCTGCAACAAAGGCTGTTCTCCAGCCCAAGCCTCCCCGACGGGGAGGCAGAAGTCCGCCAATAATGCCGCTGATACCGGCAATGCGACCACTGAAAAGCAACAATACAGAGGCGCCAAGCCCAATTAGGACCCCACCCATCAAAGACTCCCACGGCGTGAAATGCTCCCAGTCCACAGCCAGCTCCCCCAAGAATCTTTCCTGGACTCTGGCTTACCCCTATTATGCGATATCGCATAATTGTACGGTCAGGCCAGAATTACCCCCATGATTATCATCACATCATCCATCACTCTTGATGAAGATGAAATACAAGAAACATTCATACGGGCAACAGGACCGGGTGGACAGAACGTCAACAAAGTAGAAACAGCGGTCCAGCTGCGTTTTGATATTGCCCACTCAACATCCCTGCCCGATTACGTGAAGAACAGACTCCTGGGCATGGCTGACCAGCGGCTGACCAGTCGCGGCGAACTGGTTATTACGGCACAACGTTACAGAACCAGGGAAAGAAACAGGGCCGATGCCCTGCACCGCCTGATAGAACTTATTCGCGCCGCTTCTGTTCGACGCGCAATCCGGCGCCCCACAAAACCGTCACGGACGTCTCAAGAGCGACGGTTGAACCACAAGACAAAACATGCCAACACCAAGAAATTGCGAGAGCGCATTGTGCCCTGAAGCATCGGGACACCGCACTAGGCTTCCTTGATTTCTCTTGTACCTCTAGCGACTGGAGACTGCATAACAGGTTGAAACAAACTTTCTTGTTACCAAGGATACTGCCATGTCTCCCATATCGTCTTCCAGAGCAGACCTGAAAATCATGCGGTTACGCGTAGGAGGCATGGACTGCCCGGGTTGCGCGGGAGAACTGGAACGGACCCTGACACGTATTCCGTATGTTGAAGACGTAAAGGTCAGCTTCAGCAACAGCTCTGTTACCATTGCATGCTGGGAGGGCAAAGGCCCGTCCCTGTCAGACATTGAGGCCGAAATACGCAATCTCGGGATGTTTGTCACGCCACAGGAACCTGGCACGGAGCCAACGTCATACAGCTGGAAAAACAACAGGAACGTTCACCTTGTGGCTATAACCAGCGCACTGGTCGGAACCGCTGCCCTTGTGGGAACGATCGTCCCTGAACTGGCAGACAGAGCATGGACAATTGCGGCCGCACTCAGCCTCCTGCCCTTTGTTCGCCAAGCCTTCTCCCTTGCCGGGGCAGGCAATCCCTTCTCGGTTCAAATGCTGATGACTGTCGCTGCAACCGGTGCCCTTGTTATTGGTGCTGCCAGCGAAGCTGCAACCGTTGTGTTCCTGTTCTCGATTGGCGAGCTTCTGGAAGGACTGGCCGCAGACAGGGCAAGACGCAGCATCCGTGATCTGGTGGCCCTGATACCGCAGACTGCCATCGTAGAAGAAGATGGCTCGCACAAGATCATTCAGGCCCACAGCCTTGTGCCGGGACAAATCGTCTTGGTCCGGACAGGTGACCGCGTTCCTGCAGATGGAATCATGTCCGACGAAGGGTCACTTTTTGACCAATCTCCCATTACCGGGGAATCTATTCCTGTTATCCGTAAGCATAATGCAGATGTTTATGCTGGCAGCATTAATGTCGGAAACCCTGTCCGTATACGGGTCGAGAAAACCGCACAGGACACAACGATTGCCCGGATCGTCCAGCTGGTGGAGGAAGCACGCAGCACCAAGGCTCCGTTTGCACGCCTTATTGATCGTTTCTCGGCACGCTACACACCAGCGGCCATGCTGCTGGCAGGCATTGTTATCACAATTCCGCCGCTTGCCTTTGGAGAAAGCTGGGAGACATGGATCTATCGTGGCCTATCCCTGCTGTTGATTGCCTGCCCCTGCGCCTTGGTCCTTTCAACACCAGCCGCTGTTGCTGCCGGCATATCAACAGCCGCACGGCAGGGGCTCCTGCTCAAGGGAGGCGCTGTTCTGGAAGCCATCGGCAAAACCCGTACGGTCGCCTTTGACAAGACAGGAACCCTGACCTCCGGTACACCACAGATCACAGATGTGGTTCCTGTACAAGAAAGCAAGGAAAGCATTCTGCGCTTGGCCGCATCCCTTGAAACCGGGTCTTCTCATCCGCTGGCTTCGGCCATCATCAAACAAGCAAAAGAAGAAAACCTGACCATACCGCAAAGCCGGAATATATCCGTGTTCCCCGGACACGGCGTACAGGGCAACATTGAAGGACGGTGCCTGACCATTGGATCAGCCCATATGCCCTTGGAAGAAAAAAGGATACCCTCAAGCATTATGGATCAGGTTGCAGCACTGGAAGACCAAGGGAAAACAGTTGCCATCCTTTATGGAGAGCAATCTGTCCTTGGGCTGATTGCTGCACGCGACGAGCTGCGCCCTGATGCCGCATCAGCCATCAAATCATTAAAAGATGCCGGCATCCATGTTGTCATGCTCACAGGGGATAGCCACAAGACAGCATCGGTCATTGCCAAGGAACTGGAGATCGAAGCAAAGGCTAACCTTCTTCCTGAAGACAAGCTAAAAACAATACGGGAGCTGGAAAGGATTGGTCCGGTTACCATGGTCGGCGACGGGATCAATGATGCACCGGCCTTGGCTGTTGCCTCGGTTGGTGTTGCCATGGGAAGCGGAACCGATGTTGCACTGGAGACGGCCGATGCAGCTCTGCTGGGAAATCGTGTTGGCGGTATCGTTGATCTCGTGACTCTCTCAAAGGCAACCATACGCAATATCTGGCAGAACATTGCCCTTGCCCTTGGCCTGAAGACTCTCTTCCTGGCCGGGGCAGTGACCGGCACGACCACGTTATGGATGGCCGTCTTTGCCGATACCGGCGCAACCATCTTGGTAACATTGAATGCACTGCGTCTGCTTGGATTTCAACCAATCCGGAATGGCAGCCAAGGGGCCGGCGAGAACCAACCCCATTCCCATCATCACCACAAACAGAACCAGGTAGCTTCTGTCTGAAAGACAGGTTAACGTGGAATGGGGTGGATCATGATCCAGGGGACGCCGCATGTTCAGAAAATTATGTTCAGCCATACTGGGGCTGTTTCTGGGAAGCGGAAACGCCGTGGCCGGGCAGGGCAGCGCTTGGGATTATACCTTCACTTCGATTGACGGAACCCCGATGCCATTGCAGTCCTATGCGGGCCGTGTTGTTCTTGTTGTCAACACGGCATCCCGCTGCGGATTCACACCCCAATACGAGGGCCTGGAGAAAATCTGGAATACGTACAAGGACCGTGGCAAAGGATTGGTGGTCATTGGCGTGCCATCCAATGATTTCGGGGAACAGGAACCGGGCAGTAACCCTGAAATCAAGACCTTCTGTGAAACAACCTTTAACGTCTCGTTTCCACTGACAGAACGCAACGTTGTCAGCGGCGACAATGCCCATCCGTTCTATCAATGGGCCGCGCAACAAACCGGAGCAGCGGGAATCCCGCGCTGGAATTTCCATAAATATCTGATTGGTCCGGACGGACGCCTGCTGGACTGGTTTTTGCCAACCACAAAACCGGATGATCCCAAAATTACCGGCGCCATAGAAATGGCCTTGGACAACGCAGATCGAAATTAAAGCACCACGCGGGAGCATGACAGTAAAGCAGGCCGCATCACATGCCCATGACCGACTTGTCAGCCGCCGTCCTCCTGCTCACGGAGCTGGGCTTTATCTTCGTGATGCTGGTCTATATGGGCTCCAATCTTGATGACCTGGTCATTGACATTATCTTCTTCGGGCGCTGGATCTACAAAAGCCTGTTTGTCTTCCGGCGCTCCAAGCCAATGGCCATAGAGGTTCTACACCGCGCACAGCAACAGCCTGTAGCCTTGATGTTCCCCTCATGGCAGGAATCCGGGATTATTTACTCCTCGCTCAGCAATATGTTCCGCACACTGGACTATTCAAACTTCCATGTTTTCGTCGGAACCTACCCCAATGATCCGGATACCGGGAAAGAAGTTGAAAAGCTGTGCTCTACGCTGGGGAATGTCCATCACATCATCACTCCATTACCAGGACCAACCTGCAAGGCTGATTGCCTGAACTGGATTGTCAAGGGGATTACAGAATACGAGCAAGCCAACGGAATGCGCTTCGAGGTTATCGTCATGCAGGATGCAGAAGACATCGTGCATCCGCTCAGCCTGAAGCTTTTCAACTTCCTGATCCCGCGCTTTGACCTGGTACAAACGCCGGTCATCTCTCTGGAACGTCCATGGCATGATCTGACCGGCGGCCACTACATGGACGAGTTCGCCGAGCTTCACAGCAAAGAAATCATTGTCCGTGAATTCCTGGCCGGGGTTGTTCCGGGGGCAGGGGTGGGAACAGCCTACTCCCGACGGGCCATGGATGCCGCACGGACAGAACAGGGAGAGGTGTTCAACACCGGCACGTTGACCGAAGATTACGAATTTTCGCTCCGCCTCAAGAAAGCAGGCATGAAGCAGATTTTTGCACGCGTGCCTTTTGTCCGTACCGTATCACGAAAACAATGGCTGACCGGGAAAGAACAGCTGGTCGCAATCGTTGACTACATCTGCACACGTGAATACTTCCCCAATTCCTTCTGGGCTGCCGTACGCCAGAAGAGCCGCTGGACAATCGGCATTGCCTTGCAGGGATGGCGCAACTTCGGATGGGATGGATCCTGGGCAATCCGCTATCTCCTGATGCGGGACCGGAAAATGGTGGTGCTGAGCCACGCTGCTCCGTTCGGGATCTTTGTTGTACTGGTGCATCTTGGCATTGTTCTGTGGACATGGTCCATGGAAGACAGTTACCAACCGGCTCCTGTTCTTCCTGATGACAGCCCGTTCTGGCTTGTTGTGTGGATTAACCAGGTGCTGCTGGCCTACCGTCTTTTCCAGCGCCACTACTGGACACACAAATACTATGGATGGTCTGCCATCCCCATGGTTATCCCGCGCTATTTGTGGGCTATCGCCATAAATTATTGTGCCGTAATACGGGCCCTGCGCATGTTCGGCCAACACCTGCGCACAGGGGAAAAGATCGGCTGGGACAAAACATCACATGAATACCCTGATGAAGCACACCTGAAGCTTTATCGGCGCCGGATCGGCGACCTGATGATCGAGCGCCAGTTCATTACCCCCGCCCAACTGGAACAAGCCTTGGCCATGCAGAAGGAAAAAGGGGGTACCATCGGCAATATCCTGATGGAAATGGGGCTGGTGAACCAGGACCAGTTTCTGGAAGTTCTTGGCATGCAGGTCAGGCTGGAGGTGCGCGCTATCGATCCCTTCAGCGTACCCGATACCATTTTGCAGCGTTTCCCGGCTTCTCTGGCCAAACAGTTCAGCATGTTCCCCGTTGGCTTGTCCGCATCAGGGAACCTTATGGTGGCCGCCCTGTCTGTTCCCACGCAGGAACAGGTTGAGACGGTTGAAACAGCGATTGGCGGGCGAGCCGAATTCTGTCTGGCTGTATCCAGCGAAATCCTGTTTGCCATTCACCGACGTTATGGCGGTATCCCCGAAGATGCTGCAAAGGGCAAGGGAGCGGCGGGGCCACCGCTGGGGCAACGCTTGGTCGAAGCGGGCGTTATCACAGCTGAAATGCTGGCCGGTGCCCTGCGTGAACAAAGACGCTCCTATAAACCGATGGGGCAGATCCTTCTGGATCTGGACCTGCTTCCCTCACAAGCCGCGCTGGATGATGCTGTCAAGAAAGCGGCAGCCGCTGGTATTCCTTTGGGTCGCTGGCTAGCAGAAAACAATATCTGCTCCACTGATGACGTAGAGAAGGCTTTTGCCTTGTCCAAGAAAAGCGAACGACCTGTCGGGGTCATTCTGGTTGAGCAGGGGCATATCTCGGAACAAATGCTGAAAGACTTCCAGGACCAAGGCAACAGGCCAGCATGATAAGGCAAGGACACATACCGGGCTGGATTCTGGCCAGCATGATCGGAAGCTGCCTGCTGTATGGACCATGTGCTCAGGCCCAGCAGGCACCAACAGCCGAGAAACGGCTGATACAAATGCTGCCGGAACAAAACTTCATGGAGCGTGAATGGCTGCGACACCGGACCTTCCCGTACGAAGAAAAGGCTCGAGCCCTTATCCAAGGTGATCGCAAGGAGGAAGCCCTGCAGGAGTTGGAAAAAGGACTGACCCTTATACCGGAAGCCCACGTCATGCGCTGGCGTGCGACTGTCCTGGCTGCAGAGCTACAGAAACCAGCCGATGTTTTGCGGCTGAGTACACCGTTGACGGAAGTTGTGCCTGATTTCAGCCTGCTACGTTTGTTTCGCGCAACAGCCCTGCAAACCTTGGGGCACCGTGAAGAGGCCGCGGCGGAACTGACACAGGCCATGGGGAGCGCCACGCTGAGTGTGGATGAACAACTACGGGCTCTGGAGCTACAGACGCGCACGGCACCGAACAGTGTCGGACTACAAAAAGCAATGGATGATCTGGAAGCACTCACGCATAAAAGAGCATTGACCCCACAGGAGCAATTGGCAGCAGCCCGGATCCTGGTTCTGGCCAAACGCGACCGGGAAGCAGCCGAACGCTTGCTCCAACTGACCCGGAACCAGGATACGGAACAGTCCATAGGGGATGCCGCAGCCGTAGACCTTGGCTTTCTCCTGCTACGACAGGACAAGCCAGAGGAAGCCTACGCGCTTGTCTGGCCAAGACGGGAGCGCCTTGGGCATTCCCCCGCTGTCCTTGGCCTTTTGGCGGAAGCTGCCAGCCGCAGCGACCACCACGAACAAGCCATTGAACTGTACAAACCACTTCGGAACAGCAGTAATCCATCTGACTTGCAGGTATTGGCTGATCTCTTGGCCCGGGGTGGCCTTCGGGAAGAAGCGGCACAGACCCTTGAAGCTGTGGCAGGGCTTCGCCTTGGGGCAGCAGACCGGGCCCTGTCACTGAAACGGGCAGCCTTCATCCGTCTGGATGCCGGACAAGAAGAACAAGCGCTGGAACTCTTTATCAAGGCGCTGGAGCTGGACCAAAGCCCGGATACACTGAATTCTGTGGTTCTGACCGCGATCTCGTCCAAGCGTATCAAGGACGCCGGCCTGGTACTGCAGCGGGTCGAACAGGAACAAAACCTTCAGACACCGAACCGGGCTGATGTCATCAACGCACACCGCCTGTCCCTGTGTGCAGCACATCTTGAACAGAATACCCCGGAAGAGTCCGTGCGCTGTCTGGAGGAACTCCGGCACACCATCGGTGATACGCCCGCACTTCTGCAGCTTCTGGCAGAAGCGCAAAGACGGGCAGGGGACACCTCTGCACGTACAAAGACACTTGAAACCTTGGCACAACTGCAATCCGACAAGGACACGCTGGTCTCGCTGGCCGATGCACGGTGGGCCGAGGGCAATATCCGCGGATCAGCCGAGGCGCTGGAGCAGGCCGCCCATCTGGATCATGAAGCCGCCGCAAGAACAGCTATCGAAGCGCTTGTTCGCTGGAAAGGGGCACAGGAATGGTCGTCGGTAGAGCGTGTTGCGCGCCGCATTCTAGAAAAAATCAGCCCGGAGAACGAAGCTGTACGCCAAGCCCTGACGGCACTGGCTGAAAGCGGGACCGCCACACAAAAAAACCAGCAACGCAAGAAAGCTCTGCAAGACCTGTACCATCGCGGACTGATCTCTGTTGATCAACGGCTGGATCTTGCCTTCGTCCTTCTGGAAGACAAGGAAACGAAGGAAGCCGTCCGGCTGATGTGGGAAACATTGCAGCACGAACAAAGCCCCAGGGTTCATGTTCTTCTGGCAACAGCACTGGACAGGGCAAACCGCAAGGGACCTGCTGCTGATTTCTACGAAAGATCCCTGCTGGATTCTTCTGGACCCCGCAGCCTCTCGACCGGAACAAGAAACCTGGTCAACGCGTCGCTGGGCTACCTGTACTACGATACGGGACGACCAGACTTGGCCGCCAGTCACTGGAAAAAGGCCCTGTCGGGGCAATATGACCCCGTTCTACAGTTACGGCTGGCGCAGGCTCTGCTGGGGGCAGGGGAGGCTGAAAGCGCCCTGCAACAAATTGATGCACTTGAAGCCGCAAAACTACCCGATGATCTGAAACCCGTGCATCTGGAAACGTGGGCCAGGGCGCTGGCCGCAGCCGGTCGGGACCAGGAAGCGATACAGGTATACCAGACCTTGAACACAACCAATCCAACCAGCGGCCGACGTCTGGAGCAAGCCGTAGTCGAACGACGGCAGGGCCAGCTGGAACAGGCATTTCACACCCTGGAATCAGCGTATCAAGTCACCCCGGACAACGAAGCCCTGGGTCTGGCCTATGCCTATGCGGCCCGTGACATGGGCGATCACGAACAAGCAGAGCCCTTGCTCAGTCATATTACCGGTGTGAATGCGGACCAGCTCTCCGCGCGGGAGGATCTGGGTTATACCCGTGCGGCTCTTGGTGATACTCAAGGCGCGCAGGATGCTTTCTCCGATGTTATAGAGGATGAGCGCCTGTATGCAGCCATGCGCCAATACACACCCGTTCAGAACCGCGCCCATATTTGGGGGCTAAGGCGACAAAACAGCATTTTGAACGATAATCTGGCGTTACAGGGCTATACTACAGTCTGCCCACAAGCCAGCTCATGCCGGCGCACAACAAGCCCGGTCGGCGATGCCCTGAACGAGGCACAAGGCGGCGTGGAACTAGCATGGAGACCTCCCTCTGTTGGCTATCGCGACGGACGCACCCTTGCCATCACCGGACGCCTGTTCTGGGGGACCATAAACGGTGCCTCTCCCGTGCCTGATAAACACACCACACAGGCCGGGGCGGGCCTACGCTGGAAGCCCCTGCGCGAGCATGACTTCAACCTGGCAGCTGAACGCCTGTTTTCCATCGGATCCAAAACAGAAGACAACACGCTGGTTCGTGTAAGCTATGGCCTGAGCAGCAGCATGGACATACCACCCGATGAACCTGCCTGGACACCGTATTACAGCTTTTATGTGGATGCCGGACGGTTTCTGGAGAAATCGAAGGCTCGGCTTGTCAGCAGCGAACTCCGGCTGGGAGGAAAATGGCGCATGGGCACACCTTATATAGCAGCACCGTTTGCCCTGATCGGAGGATCTCACACCGGGACAAGCACCTTGGACGACACCATTGCCCGCAGTGGTATCGGGCTACACTGGCGTCTATGGTATAATGATTCCGCAAGCCATGCGCATCAGTCCTATATCGATGTCACGCCACGCTTGACCCGTGACATAACAAAAGACGGGCAGGGAGGCAGGCAAACACGCTTCATTGTCTCCGTTCTGGCACGGTTCTAGAGATGCGTAAGCGCCTTGTCATCTTTGTGCTATGGATGGTCTTGGGGACAGGCCCTGCCCATGCTGTCTGCGGACTAGCGGGGGCCCCGGATGCCACCTTCTACCAGCCACTGGCCATCCACGGTAACCGTAGCCCAGAAGACTGGGATACCATCGGGCGGTCACTGAAACGGATCGGTATTCAGACCATCTACGTACAGTGGTCCATCCTGAACAGCATTGCCTTGTTTCCCCTGTCAGCCGCCGTCGGGAAAGAAATGTATGCGAGACATATCAGTCCGCTACCAAACCCGCCCTTGCCGGGTCTGCTGGCCATGGCCGAAAGAAACGGAATTGGCCTGTGGATAGGCCTGGATCTTGATCCGTCCTTCTTTCAGGTTCACGAGCGAAATCCGGATCTGCTGCGGGTCTACTTCCTGCGTCGGGAACTGGCTCTGGAAGCTCTTCTGCCAGATCTGGGGAAACTGATTGCAACCAGTCCAGCTCTGCGGGGCTGGTATATTACGGATGAACTTGACGACCTGCATTGGCAGGACACAACGCGACTGGCTTTACTGACGGAACACTTGGCCAAGGTTACCGAGCTCCTGTCCTCACTGGCAGAGCACCCTGTACCCGTAGCCATATCGGGGTTTTCAAATGGTCGAACCAGCCCATCTGTGCTGGCTGAATTCTGGGATACGGTCCTGACAAAAGGCCGCATCGACCGCCTTTTGTTTCAGGACAGCATCGGGGCCGGCAAACTCAGCGTGCAGGAAAGCACCCTTTACCGCGACGCCTTGGCCAAAAAACTGGGCCAACGGGTCCATATGGTTGTGGAGGCCTTTTCCGTACAGTCGCAAAGTCAGGATGGAAGTCAGTTTTCTGGTATTCCGGCTTCCACGACAGAAATGCACGAAAGGCTGCGCCTTGCCATGGGAGCGACCATGGCAAGGCCCGTCCTGTTCAGCGCACCGGAGTATCTTCTACCATCCGTAGCGGGAGAAATGAGTCAATCCGGGAACATATCAACGGCAGATCGTGACCGACGCGCCAGGGCGCTATACGATCTTCAGGCCAAGGTCGCACAGCAATGCATGACCAGCCTGCCCGGCGTACAGGGTGTGAACAGCAGATGAGTCTGCATGAAAACACTTGTTGTCATCGGAACACGTCCTGAAGCGATCAAAATGGCCCCGCTTGCCAGAGTACTGTCGCGTGACAAGGCATTATCCTGCCGGGTTGCTGTAACAGGGCAGCATCCGGACTTGGTGCCCCCAATACTGGATTTCTTCGAGGTTCCCGTTCACCACAACATGTCATTGGCGCGCTCACGCCAAGGGCTGGCTCATCTGCATGCCGGCATTCTGGACCAGATGGAGGCCATGATTGAGCAAAACCGTCCGGATCTTGTTCTGGTGCATGGTGATACAACCAGTGCATTGGCTGCCGCCGAGGCTGCTTTTTACAGTGGCGTACCCGTCGGACACGTCGAGGCCGGGCTTCGCAGCCATAATCTCCGCAGCCCCTGGCCGGAGGAGATGAACCGTATCGCCATAGATCAACTGGCAGATCTCATGTTTGCACCGACAGAGCAGGCCAGAACAAACCTGCTGAATGAGGGGCGAACCGATGATACGATCACCGTGACAGGAAACACTGTGGTTGATGCCCTGTTATGGGTTTGCCACAAACTCGACAGTGATGCCGCTCTGACAGCGCGCATTGTAGCAACATTGCCGCGCCTACCCGACGACCGCCGGATTATTCTGGTTACAACCCATCGCCGGGAAAACTTCGGCCCCCCCTTGGCACGGATCAGCCAAGCATTACACACACTGGCAAACCGCCCCGACGTGTGTATCGTCTTCCCCCTGCACCCCAATCCAGAAGTCGGCATGAGGATGAAAGCCTTTCTGGCCAGTCACCCCTTTATCATCCTGACCCATCCTCTGGACTATCTTCCCTTCGTCTTGCTGATGCGTCGCGCCGCCGTCATCCTGACGGATTCAGGCGGCATACAGGAAGAAGCGCCATCTGTAGGAACCCCAGTCCTGGTCCTGCGGGACCTGACAGAAAGACCAGAAGCCTTGGACAGCGGAGCCATTCGCTTGGTCGGAACCCGAACAGAGTCCATTGTAGAGGCTGCCTCCGAGATTCTTGATGCGTCATCCCCCACAGCACACCAACCTGCAGGAAACAACCCGTTTGGTGATGGCAAAGCATGCGAGCGGATTTGCCACACCATAAAAAACTGGAAACCACCGGGTAAAAAACGTAAAGCCCCCGCCTGATAAAGGGCAGGGGCCAACGATACCGTCACACACCATCAGGCGCTGTAATACATCTGATACTCAATCGGATGAGGGGTGTGTTCAAACGCATGAACTTCCTGGAATTTGAGATCGGTATAGGCATCAAGAAAACCGGGTGTAAATACATCACCCTTCATCAGGAAATCCCGATCCGCCTTCAGGGCATCCAGAGCCTCCCGCAGGGAACCACATACTGTGGGAACCTGTGACAGTTCTTCTGGCGGCAAATCGTACAGGTTTTTGTCCATAGGATCGCCAGGATGAATCTTGTTCTGGATCCCATCCAAGCCCGCCATCATCATCGCTGTGTAAGCCAGATAGGGATTAGCCGTCGGATCAGGAAAACGTACCTCTACCCGTTTCCCTTTGGGATTGGAAACATAGGGAATACGACAGGATGCAGACCGGTTCCGCGAAGAATAAGCCAGAAGAACCGGCGCCTCAAATCCCGGAATCAGGCGCTTGTAAGAATTGGTGGACGGATTTGTGAACGCATTGAGCGCCTTGGCATGCTTGATAATGCCACCAATATAGTAAAGTGCCATGTCAGACAGGTCTGCGTACCCGGATCCTGCAAACAACGGCTTGCCATCCTTCCACAAGGACTGATGGACATGCATGCCAGACCCGTTGTCCCCAGCCAAAGGCTTGGGCATGAACGTGGCGGTCTTGCCGTACGAGTGGGCGACCATGTGCACAACGTACTTGTATATCTGCATCCAGTCCGCCGACTGCAACAAAGTACCAAACCGGAACCCCAGTTCGTGCTGTGACGAGGCAACCTCGTGATGATGCTTCTCGACATCAACCCCCATATCCAGAAGGGTTGAGGTCATCTCGGCACGCAGATCAACACCGCTGTCAACGGGAGGAACTGGAAAGTATCCTCCCTTGATACCAGGACGATGTGCCCAGTTCCCCTGATCAAACTCCTTGCCACTAGCCCAGGGGGCGTCGCCGGCATCAAGCTCGAAGGACACCTTGTTCATATCCACCGTATAACGGACATCATCAAAAACAAAAAACTCTGCCTCGGGGCCAAAATAGGCCATATCAGCAATGCCGGTGCTTTGCGCATAGGCAAGACCGCGGCGTGCCATACCGCGGGGACAGCGATCATAAGACTGACCTGTTGCAGGATCCACAACGTCGCAAAACACAACAAGCTGCGGTTGGGCCGTAAAGGGATCCATAATGGCCGTCGAGATATCCGGCATCAGAATCATGTCGGACTCGTTAATTTCCTTCCAGCCAGCAATCGATGACCCATCAAACATAATACCGTCGGCCAGCAGATCATCCGTCACGGTCTTGACATGCTGGGCTGTGTGCTGCCATTTGCCACGGGGATCCGTAAAACGGAAATCAACATATTTGACGTCATTTTCCTTGATTTTTTCGAAGAATGTAGCGGTATCAGACATGAATACTTTTCCTTGTCCTGAATGGTTACCGTCCCTCGGTCCCATTGCGTATGCCACACAAAACCACACATCACTCAGACAGCGTCCGGCCCACGTTCCCCGGTCCGGACACGAATGGCATCATCGACCGGCAGAATAAAAATCTTGCCATCACCGATACGTCCGGTCCTGGCCGCCTGTTGAATAACAGTAATTGCCTGCTCAACACGGCTTTCCTCAAGAACCATCTCTATTTTGACTTTTGGCAGGAAATCCACCACATACTCGGCTCCCCGATACAGCTCTGTATGGCCTTTCTGGCGTCCAAACCCCTTGACCTCTGTCACCGTAATCCCCTGAAGGCCGATATCCCCCAAAGCTTCACGCACTTCATCCAGTTTGAAGGGCTTTATGATGGCTTCGATCTTCTTCATCATGTTTTCATCACACTTCAAACCAGAATGCAGCCAACAGACAAACGCTTAGGCATGAAAGATCTGCGACCACATAAATAGAAAATACATGTCGCTACCACAACTTTCAATCCTTGCAATAGGACAATGCCTGACAGCACCATCTTATGCGATATCGCATAGGGGCGATTCATGCCCAGCTGGGTCAGGAAGAGTGCCCAGAAGCTGATCCAGAGCATCACGCAGGGCATGCAAGCGCTGGATATCCTCGCAATCAAGGGATCCGGGGCTAGCCTGAAGTCGGGCAATCTGCTTCAATGCCGGAAGCAAAACCTTGGTTGCCGAAGCTGTAGCGACTTCCCTGACGCTCTTTTGCTCCGGCTTTGCAGACGGAGTATTCAGGTCGGTTTTCAACGCCCGAAGTTCACTGACCGTCATTCCTGTCGTAACAATCTTGCCCCAAGCAACACGCGCGGCCTGTTCATCCCCAAGGTCAGCAAGCGCAAACAAAGTGCTTTTGCTGATTCTGTTCGAGACCGAGGGCACCGCCTGCAGAATATCCTCCGGCAAAGAGAGGATGTTCAGGGTGCGACTGATCTCGGACTGTGAACGACCGAGGATCTCGGCAACCTGCCCTTGGGTATAGCTATGCCGGTTCATCAACCGCTCGCAGCCACGGGCCAACTCCACCATATCCAGATCAACACGGACAACATTTTCGACCAACGCTATTTCCGCCGGATCTCCGGAAATAATGATGGCCTTGATTTCGTGATGCCCCAGCAGACGACAGGCCCGCCACCGACGTTCCCCCGCATACAGGATATGTTTCCCGTCTGGACCAAGCGCCGAAACCAGTACCGGCTGCAGCAACCCAAGACGATGGATGGAAGAGGCCAGCGCTGCCAGATCATCATCATCAAAAAACGACCGCGGCTGATCCGGGTTGGGAACGATGGACGTCAGGGCAAGGGTACTGACCCTGCTTTCCCCGGAAAAGAATGACGTCATCAAGGACGAAACGTGACCCGTTGTTGTACGGGGCGGCATCTTGCGCGACATGGACTCAGGTCTCCGCAGGAACAGGATGAACCGGAACAGACGGTATGGAAACATGACGGGCCGCTGCCAACGCAATCAGTTTCTCCGCCAGATCCGCATAAACAGACACGCCACGTGCACCGGGATATAACTCCAGAATCGGTTGCCCGGCAGCAGCAGCGTGATTGTAGTATGTGGTACTGATAACCGGATCAAGGATCGGAACAGCCGAACCAAAGATGTCATGCAGCTCTTGCATGGTCTCCCGATCCTGAACAAGACGGGGGTCAACCCGTGTCGGCAGGATCCCAAGAATTTCAAGTCCCGGACGGATGCGCCGGCGGATACGGTCTATGGCCCTGAGAATCAGGGGAATCCCACGCGTGGACCATGGCGTTGGGTCTGACGGTATCAAAACGTAGTCAGCAGCGGTCAGGGCGTTGACGGTTGTGGGGCCCAAATGGGGACCACAGTCAATCACAATGAAGGAAAAACGACCGGCAAGCGGGGCCAGTGTTTCCTTCAGAACCCATTCACCACCAATTTCACGGGTCAGAACAAGATCAGCCTCGGCCAAACGGGACCCACCGGGCAAAAGGAAGAGCGGAATATCATCACGCACACGCACCAAGGCATCACTGACCGGAAGGTTATCCAGCATCACGGATGCAATGGTCCGCCCCGATGCATCCAGTTCATAGTTATTCAGCCCCAAGCCCGCCGTAGCATTGCTCTGATGATCAAAATCAACCAACAGCGTTGCATGACCGGCACGAGCCAAAGCCCACGCGATATTGATGGAGCTTGTTGTCTTGGCAACGCCACCCTTCTGGTTGGCCAAGGCCAACACCAGAGGCTGCTCGCACACCGGTTCCTGTACCGTTGCAGAGCTGCCAACCAGAAACAAGCGCACGATGGAGGGAACCGGTTCCTTTCCCTGCTCCCACCGACTGATCATCGGCGGGGAATAATTGCGGCTCAGCTCCTTGTTCAGGAAGGCCGCAAACTCGGCCTGGGTTTGTCCTCTACGTTTACGAATATCGCGCAGGACATCGGCACTGAGGTCCATAAGATCCCCCGGGGTTGATGTTTTCATCAATATGTCTGGCCAGATAAAGACTGGCAACCATCAATTTAGAAAAAATACAGTGGCTGGCAGGTTGCCCGTTCACAACAGGCGGCAACTTTCACCGGAACAGCAAGGGCGCCAGGCAAAATGTGCCGACCGGGTCCGATGCCTCATCCCCACTGGCGCAGACAAAAGATTTGGCACAAGACGTGCTTGGGGAAAGAACGTGCCTCAGGGACCGGGAGCCTGCCATGCCCTTTCTAAACGTTGCCGACCTGCCTGAAACCTCCTTTACCACAAACAAGACACGCCCCGCTTTTGACTTTGCAAGACATCATGATCGATCTCCCATAAGCGCAAAGTTGTTTGCCAGAACCGTCGGCGAACAGTGCCACGATGCCAACCGTCAACGTATAGCCTCCCTGATCGGGGTTGTACGCCCTGAAGAAATTGACGCCTTGGTACACCGGGCGGCTGATCTGAAGGCTCGCTACCTGTCTGCTGTTCTGGATTCAGGAAAAGCACGGGGGGCACCCCGCCCGGGGCAACACGACGAGCTTGGACATTTGCGGAGCGCCCTTGCCGAGGCTGAACAGGGGCTGGAAACAATCCGCAACAGCATCATGCGCGGGGAACTCTTTGTTGATGGGGTTAATGATGGCTTTCCTTGACAAACAAAACGGCAGGGAAGGGCCCCCGAAAGATCCATTGTGCACTGAACAAAAGAACAATCTGCTTTATCAGACTTACATAATGAGCAAAAACAGGAAGAATACTGACAAACTTGACCGTTCTTTCTGACACCTCCTTGGTCCACAATGAAAGCATCGTGGTTCCTTGGAGACTTATGCATGCTGAAAAATATCACCCCCGCCCGCACACTGTTCCTAAGCGTCGAGGGTGTGGCCGCCATCATGAAAAAGAAGGGGGCGGCAGCGTGCATAGAAGGGATTGCACAGTACATCAACGAAGACTTTCTGCGGTGGGAGGACTTTGACAAGACCGCCCGGGTTGCCAGCCACTCCGATGATGGCGTCATTGAGCTGATGCCAATTGCCGACAAGGAAACCTACACCTTCAAATACGTTAATGGGCATCCCCGGAACAGCCGTTTCGGGCTTTCAACGGTTATGGCTTTTGGCGTCCTGTCCGATGTGGAAACCGGAGCCCCGGAGCTGCTGAGCGAACTGACGTTGACGACGGCCATGCGCACGGCAGCCATGTCAGCTGTTGCCGCAAAAGCATTGGCAAAGCCAGAACCCAAAAGCATGGCCCTGATCGGCAACGGCGCCCAGAGCGAGTTTCAGGCTTTGGCTTTCAGCCACCTTCTGGGGGTGAAATGTTTTCATCTGTACGATATTGATCCATATGCAACGGCCAAACTGCAACGCAATCTGGAGCAGCTTGGCCTTGAGAGTCAGGCATTTTCATCTACACATGATGCTGTACGGGGCACAGATATCGTAACAACGGTTACAGCCGACAAAACAAAAGCCACAATCATAGCGCCCGATATGATTGAGCCCGGCATGCACATCAATGGTGTTGGCGGTGACTGCCCGGGAAAAACGGAACTGCACTGCGATGTCCTGAGAAATGCTCGTGTTTTTGTGGAGTATGAACCCCAGTCCCGTATTGAAGGTGATGTGCAGCAGATGCCACCGGACTTTCCGGTGACGGAAATATGGCGGGTTCTGGCGGGTCACGCGCTCGGTCGGCAATCACCCGACGATGTAACCATTTTCGACTCCGTTGGTTTTGCGCTTGAAGATTTCTCGGCATTGCGCTTCATGCGTGACGTCGCAACCACCCTGGATCTGTGTGAGTCTATCTCGCTTGTTCCTGCTCTTGAAAATCCACGAAATCTTTTTGGTTTTGCATATGAAAAAAGTGCTGGTCAAACCCATCCATTGCGTGACGTTGTGGCATATTGAAATCGGAGTCGGCCAATGAGTCACCTTTTCTTGCCTGACGTCAGCCTGATTGGTACCCCAACTGATGTTGGCGCGGGCGTGCGCGGGGCATCCATGGGGCCAGAAGCTCTGCGTGTGGCCGGACTTGTTGAAAAACTTGAACGGTGCGGGGTTGATGTAAAAGACTGCGGCAACCTACAGGGACCACCCAATCCGGGATCTCCTCCTGTCGGTGGCTTCAGGCACCTGGAAGAGGTGATTGCCTGGAACAAGATCCTGCATGAGGCCGTCTACAAGGAAATACAGGACGGGCGTATGCCGGTTGTACTGGGGGGCGATCATTGCCTGGGCATTGGATCAATAAGTGCTGTTGCCAAACACTGCCGTGAAACAGGCAAGGAACTGCGTATCCTGTGGCTGGATGCTCACGCCGATTTCAACACCGCAGACCTGACACCTACAGGCAACATCCACGGTATGCCGGTGGCCTGTCTATGTGGCTACGGACCAGACGAGCTGACCGGCATCGGGGGACAGTCACCGGCAATCCGGCCAGATCAGGTTCGTCAGATCGGGATACGCAGCGTCGATGACGGAGAAAAACATTTCGTCCGCAGTGTCGGACTGGAAGTGTTTGACATGCGCTGCATCGGCGAAATGGGTATGCGCCATGTCATGGAACAAGCCCTGAGCGGTATCGACCAGCACACGCATATACATGTCAGCTTTGATGTTGACTTTCTGGATCCCGACATTGCGCCCGGCGTTGGAACAACCGTTCGTGGCGGCCCCAACTACCGTGAGGCTCGCTTGTGCATGGAAATGATCGCTGATACAGGGCGCTTGGGATCACTTGATATTGTCGAGCTGAATCCTGCCCTTGATCACCGCAACATGACCGCAGACCTAGCGGTGGATCTCGTCGAAAGCTTGTTCGGCAAAAGCACCTTGGTACGCGTTTCTCGTACAGGAAAGCAATACTTCGGAACACGGGCTGCAGCAGAATAAACAAGAACATACAATGACACATAACAAATAGATCCCGGATCAATCCGGGATTTCTTATAGGTAAGGTGCCCATTATGATTACCCTTGTACAGATGAGAAAAATTCTCTTGCTAATACATAGCATGTAACACTACCACCCGCCGATGATATATTGATAATATATCATTCTTTATGCAGCAATATGGCGGTTAGTTTCATGAGTTCAGATAGAGCCTCCATGGCCCCCGAAATCGATGGCGCAATGTACGGCATCAAGCGGTTCTCATACAGCAAGGAATGGGATTTCAAGCCCTATAACCAGCCGCGCAACACATGCAACCAACTGCGCGTCAATTCCGATTTCTACGTCTATCGTGAAGCGTCGCATGGCTTTGATGGTATCTATGCCGTATATTGCGAAAGCGGCCTTCTCAGCCCGGGTGATGCTTATCATTCATCAAGACGCTACACTGAAGGCCCCTTCCAATATGGGTTTGAAAACGCCATTCAGGTTCTGAACCCAGAAACAGGCAGGCCTTTTGATTCCGGTGTCAACTGGGTCAAAAGCTCGCCCAGCACAGTCAACCAAGTCCATGACAAGCAAGACATGACGGTTACAAGTGTTGACGACACAATCAGCATCGGTGTTGGTGCCAGTGCGTCAGCGCAAGGCCCCGGAGGCGGGGTCAATCTTGGATATTCGCATTCTGAATCCTTTCAGTTATGGAAATCAGACAGCTACTCGATCAAAGACTGGGGTGTCGAGGAACGGACAGAGCCCGTGTCCAACACCGGGCGCTGGTTCTGGCATCAACAAGCCCCTTATGACGTTACCAGCCTTGAGGCTGATAACTTCACCTGGTGGCAGCAAGCCTATGAAAGCGATTGGCCCCCATGCCTGTGCAAAGAAACGGCCATGCTTTCCAGAAGCACCATGCAGTACAACACCGCCATTGCTTGGCGCTTTGATCTGTCTCTGGTGAAGAAAGGGGCATTGCCCGTGCGTTTTGTCCAAAGCCTGAACTGGAAATGTGCACTGATCGCCCAGCCGGACTGGGCCCCGACAGAAGGGCACCATCAAATCTGGAGCGAAACCTTCCCGTCAAGCGTAACCTATGACCTTGACTTGGCTGCAATCATTCGGGGCAGCGTCATACGCCCAGATGCTCCCACAGCCCAACCCGTACACGACGTCTCCGAACAGGTCCAGACAGGAACAGGAACAGCTTCTGTTCAGAAACGGCCAACCTTAGTTGAAACCAACTGATCAGACTATGTGAATGGAAGTGTTATGCCCTCTATATGGAATGGTTTTGATACAAATCCCCACACGTTACCGGATGCATGTGTTGTATGCGCAGGAGGCGTTGGCGGCAATTTTCTCCGGCTACCCTGTAAGCATGGCGGCCCGGAAAGTTACCCTTTGCACGTCGAATGCATGATTCGGTCCCTCGTGCCTGTCGAGCGTGGAACACCGCAGCAAGCCCCGCGATGCCCGGTCTGCAGAGGAGGCATTGATACAGAAACCCTGACGGAGGTCGCTGACTACATTCGCCAGGACAAGCTAGTCACCTTCCCAAGCGAAGATGGCATCGCAATCAGCCAGCCTCTGTGCCAAACGCCAGAACAAAAGGCAAGCTTCCTGTCCCTTATTACCACAGCTCACGAAGCAATTCATGGTGGCGAACTGGAACCCAGCGATCAAGAAACAAGCCCCGCCTACTACGACCACTTATCACAAATTGCAGAAGAGCTCATAAATAGCATCAATAACAGTATCGAAGAACATAACTACACCTTGGAAGAAATTGACCAGAAGATGCTCGAGATTCAAGATCTTGATGCTCATCTTCTGGAGCGGTCAGGACGGATAGCGCTCCTTGATCATGTGGGCTGGGCCATTGCTGGCGGCGATTTCGGAGAGATCTATGACAGGCTCGTCAGCCTCAGGACACAATTGGAACGATCTCGCGAACAACTGACAGAAGAACGCGAACAAAAACAGCGCGAGGCTGAAGAGCAGGATCACGCCCATCACTTTGCTTAAAAAAACAACACTATCTTGCGCAAAGGCTACACAATGAAGAGAATATGGAACGGTTTTGACACGACACCCCATACACATCCGGACGAATGCACCATCTGCATGGGCGGCAGTGGTGGAGAGTTCCTCCGGCTGACTTGCGGACATGGTGCGCACGACCTCTACCCCATCCACGTTACATGTGCTGTACTGTCATTCTCCCCCGTCGGGGATGACTATAAGCTACCTCCAAGGTGTCCTGTTTGCAGGGCAACCGTCGACGCAGATACGCTTCTGGACGTTGCCAACTACGTTCAACAAAACAAAACCATTACCTTCCCCGGCGATGATGACGAAAGCGTGGAGCAAAGCGTCTACCAGAGTGAGGCAGAGAAAGGGACACTCCTGTCCATTCTTTCTGATGCCCATGACATGGTTCCGGATGTCGAGATATTGGATCCATCAAATGAAGAGCTAAGCCTGAAGTATTATCAGGATATGATCAATGAAGCGGAGAATATGACACGGGAAATACAGAGTGGCATTGAGGAAAGGGAATACACTCTGGAAGATCTTGAGCAAAAAGAGCAGGACATTGCCTTTATAGAAGATAAAATAGAAAGAATGTCAGGAAGGCTTGCTCTCTTCGCCCACCATAATTGGGTTTTCTTTGAATTCAATTTCCAAGATCTTTATGCACGCCTGATAGCAAGCAAGGACAGTCTGGAGGCAACAACCAAAAAGATACGCATTGAGCGGGAAGAGAAACAACGAGAGGAAGAGGAAGAGCACCACCATAATCTGGTGCCCTGAGGCTTATTGCCCCCCAAGAGGTCCCCGATCCTCTTGGGGGGTGGGCATATTGTTCAGAAAGTCCAGCGCACCTTTATTGACGCCGACTGACTTGAAAAGCCACCACGATACTCGCTGTCATAGCGCCCGGTTATTTCCATGCTTTCATCCGTTCTATAGCGCATCCCCAAGCCTGCCGTTGTCACCCAAGGAACGGCAGGTGTTCCTTGGGTGATAAAGGAAGAACCCGGCTCTCCTGCAAATGTAGCCGTAATCGATGAACGCTCGTTAAAGGCATCATATCCCAGACCTAACTGCCCCGTCAGCGTTACAGAATCACTGACATGATACGATATCTTGCTGTCAGTACTCATCAGGAATGACTTCGCACTGCGCGACTTTACATCCAGATTCAGAACCCCGGCGCCGGTTTCCAGATAAGAGCTGTCACGTATCCAGGTATAGTCAGCACGAACAGATGGACTAAAAGACCACCCCGCCCCAACGGGGTAAGACCGACCAATACCTGCACCCGCATGGGCAACCTGGCTCTGGTAGGAAGAAGATGCCTGGGAGGCCGTAAACTCTATCGCCCTGTTTCCCTTGTTCCGGTTAAGACCGATATCTGCCTGAACATTTAGTTCTGTTCTGTGATCAAGATTATAACTTCCGTAGGCCACCAATTGGTGAGTTGCAATGCCCAGTTTCTGGGGAGCGAGAATTCTGTTGTTCTTGATTCTTACATCCGCATAGGCAAAGGCAAGCCCAAGGCGCAAGGCAGGTGAGACAGCACCATCAATTCCAGCAACCAAACCACGTGCATCCATCCTGTATCCGGCAACGCCCTTATGGTCATTTTGACGTGCCCACGAACCGAACGGCTTCATCCAGATGTAACGATCTTCAAAAAAACCATCCCCCGAAGACAGCCCTCTATTACCGTCAATACGCGCCTGAATAATCTTGTTAATCCCGGATAGAGAAGACTGCGTTGCCATAATGGAACCACCTGTCAACAGAGGCAGGGTTTGGGAAACAGCACGAACAACCTGCTGATTGGTTGTAAAACCAGAAACAACAAACAAGGCCTTCAACTTTGTACTGCGTTCAATAACCTAGGCAGCTCCAAGAGCAGGCGAACTGCCTTGCCCCGCCAGAACGTCGGACAGAGAAGGAGAGGAGCCTCCACCTCCTGTGCTGCTCGAACCACCGCCAGAGCCAGTGGAACTGCCACCACCCGTGCCTGTCGAACCACCGCCAGAACCACCGCCAGAACCACCACCGATGCCAGGGTCAACAGGAACCTCACCACCAACACCAACAGGCTCACCATACACATAGAAGGTAATAGGAGGCGGAATAGACGTAGCAGCTGAATAGGTTGTTACAACAACGGTATAGTGCGTACCCTGCAAAAGATCCTGTGTAAGCTGCGGACACGTTGTCGCTTGATCACCACAGGTCATGATGGTTACGCCATCTGGCCGCACACCATCATAATCATCATTCAAGTCCAGGGCATTACTAATTGCGTTTGAAGAATTAAAATCTCCTTGATACAGAACCAGAACCGTATCAATAGGAGCAGATGACATACCAAATATATACGTACCACTTAATGATGGCTCAAAGAATTGAGACATATAGTAAAATGTATTCCCAGAACCAGATAAGTTATTAATATTCTGTAGCGTTGAACTACCTATTGAGAATGCTCCTGATTGAACCCCGGCGACACCATTATCAAGAGTAAATACAGTAACAACATTTGCCCCATAAGCGCAGGAAGACCCTACAGCCAAAAAGGCAGCAAAAACACATCTTGCCCTGAACACACACGCCCCCTTTGTGTCTTCTTTTCAGCACCAGACGGGTTGCTCACACCGTAGCTACCCAACCCCAAGCAGCACTCTATGGTAGATATGTCTGGAATGAAACACTTAAGAGTGTAATTGAACTCAGCAAGAATGCGGAAATAAACGCACAAAAATGATACGAACAGCCCTTGCTCTTGCAAGACAATGGGCGACTGATCCGCAACATATAAACAGCGTGCCAGATAGAGACCAGGCAGCATAAAAACGCCCCCATCACTGCTAGAGAACAGAGGATGGGGGCACAAAACCTAAGGACCGTTATTTCTCGACCATTGCACGTGTCATGGAATCACGCAGCGGCCTGATAAAATAATCAAGAACCGTACGTTCCCCGGTCTGGATCAAAACCTCAGCGGGCATACCGGCTTGAAGACGGTTGTTGCCCAGCTTCACCAATTCGGTATCCGGAACTTCAACACGCACAGTGTAGTAAGGGATCCCCATCCGCTCATCAATCAAACGGTCTGCAGAAACAGTCAAAACAGTCCCCGTAATGGTCGGAATGGAACGTGACTGGAAGGACGAGAAGCGAACCTCGGCCTCCTGTCCTGCATGAACGGAGTCAATGTCAACCGGGGAAACCTCAGCATCAATAACCAAGCGGTCTTTCTCCGGAACAATTTCCATCAGGGTCTCCCCTGGACGCACCACCCCGGCAACCGTATGTACCTTCAGATTCTGGACAACGCCATCTTGGGACGCCTTGATCTCTGTACGCCCCAAGATATTGGTTGCTACGGTGCCACGTTCTTTCAGATCAGCAAGCTGCTGCTGAATGTCCCGCAGCTGAGCAACAGCCTCCTCCTTGAACCGCTGCCGGGTTTGTATAATCTGCAGCTCGGCTTCACCAATACCCTTCTCTGCACGCGCGACAGAGGCCACTTGGGCGCCAATATCACCCTGAAGCCGCGCAACTTCGCGCTCCATGGACAAAATGCGGGTGCGCGGATACCACCCTTTCTCATACAGCTCACGCAAGCCAACAAGCTCATCCTTGTAAATAGCCACCTGCCGGTCACCAGATTTCTTCTGTACTTTCAAGCCCTCAATTTCCTGATGGTACTGTTCAATACGAGCCTGAAGAATGGAAACCTGATTATCGAGAGAACGGCGCCGTTCATCAAACTGGCGCACCTGACCATCAAGAATTCCCTGAATAGATGATTGCTGCCACGCTACTGACAAGAGGTCCGCCGGAAATTCGATCCGTTCATGCCCTTCCAACTCGGCCTGCAAACGGGCCTCAACCGCACGATGGTTGTAGTACTGGTTCATCAGCATGTCTGCATTGGCTTTGGCCTGCGTTTGCTCCAAACGCAAAAGGACATCCCCACCCTGCACCACATCGCCATCGCGCACCAGAATTTCGGATACAATGCCACCTTCCAGATGCTGGATTGCCTTACGATTGCTTTCGACCACAACCGTACCTGGGGCAACCACAGCAGAAGCCAAGGGTGCAACCGCACTCCATGTTCCTAGAACACCAAAAAACAGGCCAACAACAATCCAGCCGATTCTGGCTGGTTGCATAGGCGTCTCAAATGCGTCCATCACATCCCCGGAACCACCCCCTCCCGGAGCAGCAACCACGGGCACGGGGGGAGGGGCCTCCAAAGCAGGCACGGGTGCCGGGCCTGCTTGTTCTTTAGGTGGTACAGGGCTAGGGTTGTTCACGGCATTCATGTGTTATCAAGCCAAAGATGAAGCGGATGAAGCCGCATTGGGGGGGACAGCCGTCGGCCGCACAAAGCGCGCCAGGACTTCGGAACGGGGGCCCATCATTTCAACAGTGCCACCGCGCAATACCAACACCTTGTCCACCACTTGGAGGACAGATGGCTTGTGCGTAATGATAACCACAGTTTGGCCAGCCTGCTTCATGACCTGAATGGCAGCCATCAGAGCAGCTTCTCCATCATTATCCAGGCTGGCATTGGGTTCATCCATCACAACAAAAGCAGGGTTGTTATACAGGGCGCGGGCCAAGGCAATTCTCTGCCGTTGCCCGCCGGAAAGAGCCATACCACCGGTCCCGACAGGGGTATCATAACCCTCCGGCAGTTTCTGGATCATTTCATGAACGCCCGCACGCGTTGCCGCCTCGATCACGCGCCCGGAATCGATGTCTCCGAAACGCGCAATGTTCTCAGCGACAGAACCATCAAACAGTTCAACATCCTGTGGCAGGTATCCCAGATGTGGCCCAAGCGCTTCCTGGTCCCACGTACGAATATCATTGCCATCCAGACGGACCGTTCCCTGCTGGGCCTGCCACACACCAACCAGAATGCGGGCCAACGTTGACTTTCCAGCTGCCGACGGCCCGATCACTCCCAGAACATCACCGGGATCAAGATCAAAGGAGACACCACGCAGAACCGGCTGGCTGCCCCCCGGAGGCACCACAAATACCCCCTGCAGGGACACCCGGCCATCCGGACGGGGAAGCGCCATACGTTCCTTGTCTTCGGGAGTAGAGCGCAACAGGGTCTGAACACGGTCAAAGGCAGATCGTGCGTTCAGGAATCCTTTCCAGTTGGCTACCGCCAGTTCGACAGGCGACAGGGCACGCCCCATGATAATCGAAGCAGCAATCATCATACCGGGGCTGATTTCATTCTGTATGGCCAACCATGCCCCAACGCCCAGGATCGCGGTCTGCAACGCAAGACGAAAAGCCTTTGATACAGCCAGAAGAGCCGATGCGGCATCGGATGCACGGGCTTGGCAGGACAAGACACCACGGTGCTTGACCAACCAGCGATCCAGGAGCGGGCCAAGCATCCCCATGGCCTGCAACACTTCAGCATTGCGCAACGACCCGGAGACAAAGCGACTGGCCGCAATCGACTGCGCAGACGCATCCCTGAGAGGTGTCCTGGTAACCAGATTATTTGCCAGCGCCAACCCAAAAATAACGATGGCACCAAAAAGGGCAACCAAGCCAATCATCGGGTGCATGACAAAACAAAGCCCAAGAAACAGGGGAACCCAAGGCGCATCACAAAAGGCGAGAAGCCCGGGGCCTGTCAGGAATTCCCGCAAACTGTCAATATCACGCAAGGCTTGCGATTGACTGCCTTCGGGATGACGCACGGTATGACGGAAAACAGATGCAAAAACCCTTCTATTCAGGGCCCGGTCAATTTGCAGACCTGTACGAACAAGAACACGTGAACGAATGGCCTCAAGAACGGCCATCACCACAAGCGCAAAAAGAGCAGCGAGAGTAATCATGACCAAGGTGGGCGTCGACCGACTGCTCAGGACGCGGTCATAAACCTGAAGCATATAAATGGGTGAAACAAAGAGAAGCAGATTGATAAAAAAACTGAACCCCGCCGTAGCATAAAACCCGCCACGAGCACTTCTCAAGGCATTGTCAAGATCTGTTGCCGGTGCCTTGCCGCCAGAAAAAGGTAACCGCGCTGAAAAATCCACAGGACGACACTCCGCACACTGCCTCATCTCTGAAAAAAGGCATAAGTACAAATACAACTCCTGGGCCTTGCACCGGGAGCACAATCTAACACAGGTAGTTAAATGAAGCCTAATAACGTCTAAGATTGCAAGACAAAATAGAACGTAAGCATCTTCTGGTCGCGATCAGATAGAGTGCTTACAATTGAAATGCCTGATCACTCAGGCGCCTTTTGCGACAATATCCGCAAGATATTGTCCATAACTGCTACCCCCAAGCTCACGCGCCAGACGATTGAGTTGCGCGGAGTCAATATAGCCCATACGGAATGCAACTTCTTCCGGACAGGCAACCTTGAAGCCCTGCCGTTTATCGATCGTATGAACATAGGAGCTGGCCTCCAGCAGACTCTCATGAGTCCCGGTATCGAACCACGCGTATCCTCTCCCCATGGTTTCAACAGCCAAGGTTCCATCACGCAGGTACCACGTATTGATATCTGTTATCTCAAGCTCACCACGAGAGCTTGGCTTGAGCGTTGAAGCCACATCAATCACCCGGCTGTCATAGAAATAGAGCCCCGTGACAGCCCAGTGGGACTTGGGCTTGGATGGCTTCTCTTCAATTGAAATAGCTTGGCTATCTCCATCCATGGTAATCACGCCGTAACGAGACGGGTCTGCAACGTGATACGCAAAGACTGTTGCCCCGTGAAGACCATTGAAGGTTCTGTCAACGGCACGGCGCAGCATGTCACCCAGTCCATGGCCATGAAAAATGTTATCACCCAGAATCAGGGCGCAATTGCTGTCGCCAATAAAATCCGCCCCAATCAAGAAGGCTTGCGCCAGCCCGCCGGGCTTTTCCTGTTCAGCATACTCTATCGCGATGCCCCACTTCTTTCCATCGCCCAGAAGAGCACGGAACAACCCTGAGTCTCGCGGAGTTGTGATAACCAGGATCTCACGAAGCCCCGCCAGCATCAATGTGCTGAGTGAATAATAGATCATCGGCTTGTCGTAGACAGGCAATGCCTGTTTGGAAACGGCTTTTGTTGCCGGATAAAGCCTGGATCCGGTCCCCCCTGCCAGAATGATCCCCTTCATGATTCCCCCCGTGCCACACCATCCGGGTCGTCCTGCATCCACCGCATCAACCCGACAAGGAAAAGAAACAGTACACACGAAAACGGCAGGGCTGCCAGAACAACCGTCGCCTGCATAGCCACGAAGTCACCGGCAAACAACAACCCCAAGGCCACCAACGTTACGACCAAAGACCAGAACAGACGAAGCCACATCGAAGCGTCGCGCCCTATTTGTCCGCCCAGACGGGACAAGTCCGCCAACATGATGGCACCTGATTCGGCAGGCGTCAGAAAAAGGACAAAGCATGTAACAACAGCAAAGAAAATCATGGGGCCTGAGAAAGGGTAATGCTGCAGAAAAACATACAAGGACATATCCGCCTGTTTCAGGGCAACAGAGGCCAGCCCATCAGCCCCACTCATAACAAGATCCAAAGCCATGTTGCCCAGAACAGCATGAAAGGCAAATGTACAAATCAATGGAATGGACAGTACCCCCAACACAACCTCACGAACCGTACGCCCCCTTGAAATACGGGCAATAAACAGGCCAACAAAAGGAGCCCACGACATCCACCAAGCCCAGAAAAAAACCGTCCAACGGCCAACCCATCCATCGTCCCCGTACCCTTCTACAGGTTCTGCATAGGCATACAGATCAAACGTCTTGAGGAGAAGACCATCCAGATAATCGCCCATATTCTGGACAAAACGCCCCAGAATCATGGCAACATCACCGTGCAGGAGCACAAGTCCAAGCAGGACAAGAAACAGAACAACATTAAGATTCGAAACCCGCGAGATACCCCTTCGTACGCCAACCACAGCAATAAACGCTGCACACCCACTCATAAGCAGAACAATGGTCGTCAACATGGTCCGGGAAGGATCCATCCCCAAAAGATAACCAGATCCGGATGCAACCAACATCGCGCCAATAATCAGATTGGTGACCAGACCGGGGATTGTGACCAGAATACCAAAAGCATCAAGTAAATGACCACCCCAGCCGTTGGAGCGGGCCTCCCCAAGCACAGGGATCAGGGCCGTGCGCAAGGCCAGTGGGTAACGGTGACGCCAGACACCATAACCAACAGCAATACCAACCAGTGCATACATGGCCCAGCCATGCAGACCCCAGTGCAGAAACGTCAGTTGCATGGCCTGTCGCGCAGCCTGCGGCGTTGATGGCATCCCCTCGGGCGGTCTAAGGAAATGGTCAACAGGTTCGGAAACGGCAAAGTAGAGCAGTGACACACCAATTCCGGATGAAAATAACATACCCGACCAAGAGAAAAAACCGAACTCGGGTTCTTCTCCGTCACGCCCCAGACGAAGCCCCCCAAACCGGGAGCAGGCCAACCAGAGAACAAAGAAAAGACACGTTGCTGCGACCAGCATGTAATACCAGCCGAAAGTCTTACAGACCAAAAGGCGGATCTCTTCCATCAGAAGACCAGAGCGCTCCGGAAACAGCAGGAGGAAGAGAACAAAAACACCTGTCAGGACTGAAGCACCAGCGAAAACAGGTATATTGACACGGGCCGTCAGACGCGCTTCAGCGGGAAAGACACCGCTCATCAAGTCCGTTTCCTCTTTTGCTGTCCTCGAAGGCAGGTACAACGACCCACACAGAATTACGATTTATAGTTGTCAACGCTAATTGCGTTCTCGTAAATAATCAAGGACCTCCTTGGCTGGATATCTCGATGACTGCCGTTAAACGCCACAACACGCCGTCTGCTTTCCGCTTCGGAGAACACGGCCTCTATATCAACGGACGCAACGGCACAGAGGGATCCGGACAACGGATCATCACGATATGCCCTGCTGATGGCGAACAGCTCGCTGCTGTTCATTGCGCTGACCGCCCTGACGTGGACCGAGCTGTACAATCCGCCGTAGAAGGGCAAAAGGTATGGGCTGAAAAAAGTGCAGCGGAACGGACCCGTGTCCTGATGCGTGCAGCCAGCATCCTGCGTGACCGAAACAATGATCTGGCTTTGATCGAGTCACTTGATACAGGACGCCCCCTCTCAGAAACACGCACGGTTGACATTGCAAGCGGTGCTGAGGTTCTGGAATACTATGCCGGGCTGATACCCGCCTTGGAAGGTTCCCAAATCCCCCTGCGGCGGGACAGTTTTGTTTATACACGACGGGAACCCTTGGGCGTTGTTGCCGGCGTTGGTGCGTGGAATTACCCTTTGCAGATTGCTGTATGGAAGTCTGCCCCAGCCTTGGCTGCAGGCAATGCCATGGTCTTCAAGCCCAGCGAGCTGACACCGCTTGGTACCCTTCAGCTTGCCTCTGTCTATACCGAAGCCGGCCTCCCCGATGGTGTCTTCAATGTCGTGAACGGTACTGGACCGGATGTAGGGCAATGGCTGGTAAGACATCCTGCCGTTGCCAAGGTATCCTTTACGGGTGGAACCAGAACCGGACGAACCGTTATGGCTGCGGCTGCCGCAACCCTGAAAGACATCACCATGGAACTGGGCGGCAAATCGCCCCTGATTGTTGCTGGCGATGCAGACCCTGATCTGGCCGCCGCCATTGCTGTGACTGCAAATTTCTTCAGCAGCGGGCAAGTCTGCACAAACGGAACCCGTGTGTTTGTCCCTCGCTGTCTGAAGCAAGAAATCGAATACCGAATCCTGGATCGTATCCGCTCCATACGCCCCGGCCACCCACTGGCACCGGACGTAAACTTTGGCTCCCTGATCAGCTTGGAGCACATGGAAAAAGTTCTGGGGTTGATCAACAAGGGGCAAGAAGAGGGGGCGCAGCTTCTATGTGGAGGCAACCGTATGACGACCCCTCCCTTCGACCGTGGCTTTTTTGTCGAGCCAACCGTTTTCACGAATGTTGAAGATACAATGACCATAGCCCAAGAGGAAATCTTTGGCCCGGTCATGAGCATCCTGACCTACGACACCGAAGAAGAGGTGATAGGTCGTGCGAATGCAACACCCTATGGTCTTGCTGCCGGTGTCGTAACACCAGATCTTACGCGTGCTCACCGCATGACCCATGCTCTGGAAGCCGGGATTTGCTGGATCAATACATGGGGAGAGTCCCCGGCGGCTATGCCCGTAGGTGGTTTTCATCAATCCGGCATTGGTTCCGAAAATGGACTGGAGACACTGTTGCGACACACACGTGTCAAATCGATTCAGGTTGAGATGGGGCGCTTCAACCCGGCTTTCTGAAGCACGGTAATCATACGGGGAAGGGGGCTCATGCTCGACGAGGTTGACGACATCATTATTGGCGCTGGTTCCGCCGGTGCCGTACTGGCAGCCCGCCTCAGCGAGGACAGCAACCGTCAGGTTCTTTTGGTTGAGGCAGGAGGACCAGACTGGCGCATGGATATCCGGACCCAGATGCCGGCAGCACTGGCCTGGCCCTTGCAGGGAGACCGCTACAACTGGGGCTATAGAACCGACCCGGAACCATACATGGAGGGCCGCCGCATGGATTGCAGTCGCGGCAAGGGTCTGGGGGGATCATCCCTGATCAATGGCATGTGCTATATCCGGGGCAACCCCATGGATTTCAATACCTGGGCCAGCCAGCCGGGTCTGGCTGACTGGTCATACCAACACTGCCTGCCGTATTTCCGCAAGTCCGAGACCCGCGATACAGGTGCCAATGACTACCACGGTGACGCAGGCCCCCTGCATGTCACCACGCCCAAGCCTGACAACAATCCCCTGTTCGCCGCCATGGTAGAAGCTGCTGTACAGGCAGGATATCCACGAACAGATGATCTGAACGGATATCAGCAGGAAGGCTTCGGCCCAATGGACCGGACCGTAACGGCTCATGGCCGACGCTGCAGCACATCCCGGGGCTGGCTGGACCAGGCACGCCACCGCAGGAACCTCCACATCATGACCGGAACACTGGTCGACCGTATCCTGTTTTCCGGTCAACGGGCGATGGGCATTCAGCTGCTACACAAGACGAACCCCACACCTGTTACCATAAGGGCACGGCGTGAGACGGTTGTATGTGCCGGCGCTATTGGATCCCCCCAAATCCTGCAGCGATCAGGTGTTGGCTCCTCTTCCCTGCTTGATTCCATCGGCATTCCGGTTGTGGAGGACCTTCCCGGCGTAGGGGAAAATCTTCAGGATCATCTTGAGATATACATGCAATACAGCTGCACCCGACCCATTTCGCTGTACCCGGCCCTGCAATGGCGTAACTGGCCGGGCATCGGTGCACGCTGGCTTTTCATGGGGGACGGGATCGGTGCCAGCAACCACTTTGAAGCCGGGGGTTTCATACGCTCCAGCACCAGGTTCCTGTGGCCAAACATACAGTACCACTTTCTGCCCTTGGCCATCCGCTATGATGGCCGCAGTGCATTCAAGGCACACGGATTTCAGGCCCATGTCGGCTCCATGCGCTCTCCCAGCCGGGGCAGGGTATACATTACGTCCAAGGATCCGGCCGCCCCGCCCGGAATTGTTTTCCACTACATGAGTTCAAGACAGGATTGGGAGGAATTCCGTGATGCTATACGGATCACCCGCCATATCATGAGCCAGTCGGCACTGGATTTCTGCCGGGGCGAAGAGATAAGCCCCGGACCCGGCGTTGACAACGACCGCTCCATGGATGATTTCGTGCGCAGAAATGCTGAAACCGCCTATCACCCGTGTGGGACCTGCCGTATGGGCAATGATGATCTCGCAGTGGTGGATGGGCAGGGCAGGGTGCATGGTTTGCAGGGCCTGCGGGTTGTCGACGCATCGATCATGCCACAGATCATCACCGGTAACCTGAACGCAACCACCATCATGATGGCGGAAAAGATCGCCGACAGTATGCGGGGGAAAACAGCTTTGCCCGCAAGCAAGGCCACATTCCACACCTGTCCCGAACTCAGAAAGGCGATGGATGGATCTGCAAGGTCCAGCGCTCCAGAGCCCGCCGGAACCGCTCAAACATCACATCCAGGTCATCCGGGGATATAACCAGCGGCGGACAAAACGCAACGATATCGCCCGCCAAAGCGCGCAGGATCAACCCTTCCTCCTGACACGCATCAACCAGAGAGGCAGCCATCGCCCGGGCAGGGTCGAAAGGTGTGCGGGTTTCCTTGTCCGCAGCCAGTTCAAGGGCACCAATCAAACCAACACCCCGGACGTGACCAATCAGGGGATGATCCGAGAAGGCGTGCAGATGGGCAAGAAAACGGCCTGAAAGAGAGCCAACACGCTCAAAGATACCGTCCTGCTCATAGATATCCAGTGCTTCAAGCGCAACGGCTGCTGCAACGGGGTGCCCCGAATATGTGAAGCCGTGGCCAAAGGTACCAATCTCTCCGGCACCGCGTTGCAGGGGCTCCCAAACTTTCTGGCTGACCATGACGGCCGCTATAGGCATCCACGCCGCCGACAGCGCCTTGGCCGATGTGATGATGTCGGGCTTCAGATCAAAAGTTTGGCTGCCCCACGGGTTCCCGGTACGGCCAAAACCACAGATAACCTCGTCAGCAACCAGCAAAATATCGTACTTGTCGAGAATAGCCTGGATTCTGGGGAAGTATCCAGCCGGCGGAATAATAACGCCGCCAGCACCCATCACAGGCTCGGCAAAGAAGGCCGCAATGGTATCCGGCCCTTCAGACTGGATCATCTGCTCCAGCTCCATCGCCAGCCGCTCGACAAACCGGCCTTCATCCTCGTCAGGGGAGGCCTCGCGGTAAAAGTGCGGGCACGTGACATGCAAAACACCGGGCATAGGCAGATCAAAAGCCCGGTGATTGGCGGGCAGGCCGGTCAGACTGGCGGATGCCAGTGTCACACCATGATAGGCACGATGACGGGATATAATCTTCTTCTTGTGCGGACGTCCCATGACATGGTTGATGTAGCGAACAATCTTGACAACCGTATCGTTGGCCTCGGAGCCAGAATTGGCAAAGAAAACCCGCGCCATCGGCACCGGAGCCATGGCAACCAGGCGTTCAGCAAGACGGATACCGGGGGGATGGGACTTGGATGCAAACTGATGGAAGAAGGGCAGGGTATCCATCTGGCGCATGGCTGCATCACGAAGCCGGGGCTGGGTAAAACCCAAGGAGGCGCACCATAACCCCGACATTCCCTCAATATATTCCTTCCCCGCCTCGTCAAACACGCGGACACCCTCGCCACGGACAATGACAAAGGGACCCTTCTTTTCATGTGCAACCAGATTGGTATAGGGGTGCAGAACGTGACGCAGATCCGCATCACGCAAGGTATTCGAAATCATGGCAGGTCTCCCTGGCCCTGTAAGCCGCCAAGGCAGAGGTACTTGACCTCCATGAATTCATCCAGACCATAACGCGACCCCTCACGCCCGATACCAGACTCTTTCATGCCGCCAAACGGTGCGACTTCGGTCGAGACAATCCCCTCGTTGATACCAATGATACCGTACTCCAGAGCTTCGGACACACGCCAGATGCGCCCGATATCGCGAGTATAAAAATAGGCTGCAAGCCCAAAGGGCGTATCATTGGCCATGCGAATGGCCTCCACCTCGTCCCGGAACCGGATCAGAGGGGCAACAGGCCCGAAAATTTCCTCGGATACAGCACGCATGGAAGGCTGGACATCACCCAGAACGGTAGGCTCGAAAAATGTCCCTCCCAAGGCATGGCGCGCACCACCAACCAGAACGCGGGCCCCTTGAGCCTTGGCTTCATTGACCAAGCCTTCAACTTTCTGCAAGGCTTCCATCGTAATCAGAGGCCCCTAGGATACTCCCTCTGCCGCACCCGGGCCGACACGCAAACCCGCAACAGCCTTTGCAAAGCAGTCCGCGAAAGCTGGATAGATCCCTTCCTGGATCAGGAAGCGGTTTGCACACACACAGGTCTGGCCTGTATTGCGATACTTTGATGCCAAGGCACCCGCCATAGCAGCATCCAGATCCGCATCATCAAACACGATGAACGGAGCATTTCCACCCAGCTCCAGCGATACCTTCTTCACTGTCTCCGCACACTGCTGCATGAGGATCTTTCCAACCCTGGTCGATCCCGTAAAAGACAGCTTCCGCACGCGAGGATCGCGGGTCAGGACGGCCCCGATCTCGGCACTACGCGAAGAGGGGAGAACATTCAGGACGCCGGGGGGGAAGCCAGCCTGCTCAGCCAACACAGCTAACGCCAGTGCTGACAGGGGTGTCTCACCGGCAGGCTTTATCACCACAGAACATCCGGCTGCCAAGGCCGGCGCACATTTGCGGGTTATCATCGCAGCCGGAAAATTCCACGGTGTAATGGCGGCCACAACACCAACCGGTTCCTTCAAGACAAGAAGGCGCCGATCACGCAACGGGGAGGGGATAACATCACCGTAGGCCCGGCGCGCTTCCTCTGCAAACCATTGGACAAAACTGGCAGCATAGGTCACCTCACCCCGCGCCTCGGCCAAAGGCTTTCCCTGCTCTGCCGTCATCAACAAGGCCAAATCGTCGCGAGCACAAGTGATCAGTTCAAACCATGCCCGCAACACGTCAGCACGCTCGGCAGCCGGGCGCTGCTTCCATGCCTCCTGCGCATTATGGGCGGCGGTGATGGCGTCAAGCGCATCCTGGCCCCCCATATCCGCGACCTCAACCAGAACAGACTGATCTGCTGGATCAACGACAGGAAACACACGACCACTGACCGAAGGCTTCCAGACCCCACCAACAAAGCCTTCATGGCGAAACAAGTCTGGATTATGAAGAGCTGAAATCGCCATGAGCTTTCTCGTCTACCGGAACAAACACTGGCCCATCCGGGGCACCAAGATTGGTTTATACATCCAGAGAGTGACGGAACCAGTCTATGGTCTCCCGCAACCCATCCTCAAGAGATACCGTAGGCTCCCACCCCAGAATGTTTCGGGCCCGCGTAATATCAGGCTGACGACGGGTAGGATCATCGGGGGGCATGGGACAAAAAACCAGACGCGAACAGGAACCGGTAAGCTGCAGGACCCGCTCTGCCAGTTCAGCGACACTGATTTCCTCTGGATTACCCAGATTGAAGGGACCCGTGACATCCACCGGCATTTCCATCATCCGCACCAAAGCCGTTGTCATATCCGAGACATAACAAAAGCTGCGGGTTTGCGATCCATCACCAAACAGCGTCAGATCATCTCCCCGCAAGGCCTGAACAATAAAATTAGACACAACCCGACCATCATCCGGACACATACCCGGACCATAGGTATTGAAAATGCGTCCTACCTTTATGGGAAGGTTGTACTGACGAAAGTAGTCAAAGAATAAGGTCTCCGCACACCGCTTTCCCTCATCATAGCAAGACCGGACGCCAGTTGGGTTGACATTCCCCCAATATGTTTCATCCTGGGGATGCTGCCGGGGATCACCATAGACTTCAGATGTTGATGCCTGAAAAATACGGGCACCAGACTGGCGTGCCAACTCCAGCATATTCATTGCCCCCAGAACACAGGTCCTGATCGTGCGCACAGGATCGCGCTGGTAATGAACAGGCGAAGCAGGGCAAGCAAGATTGTAGACCTCGTCGACATCAACAGACAGAGGCAATGTAATGTCATGGTCCATAACCGTGAAATGCGGATCACCCAGAAGATGATCCATAGCAGGGCGGTGCCCGGTCAGAAAACTGTCTACACACAAGACCTCGCAGCCTTGTCGCAACAACTGTGTACACAGATGCACCCCCAGAAATCCGGCTCCTCCGGTTACCAGAACCCGTTTTGCTCCGACACGACGGACCACTCGCATCTTTCCTTATTTTGTATCAGCACAATAGCGCAATTATAGTAACGCGAATGTAACCATACGTCTCTATCGGAGATCATGAAGTTTGTCGTTCTTTGAGGCCAGATAACTCGTGTAGAATGTTGATACGGTACATCACCATCAACCCACTGCATTTGCCGGAATCACCATCATGCACCAATCCCTGATCCCGCTTAGCGTCGAGAACCACAAAAACCTGGGACTGATTACAAACAGGGGGTGGTCCTTTGCGGCCAGCAGCCCGATCCTGACCATTGTCAGCGCCGAGGCACACCGCTGCGCCGCCTTTTTTCCTGTGGCCATCATGCAAGTCTCAGCCAAGGATGCGCCTGAGGACCAACAAGAGTTTGAACTGGTCAGCATTCATTCCGTATCGGCAGGAGAAAACTGGTTTGTCGCCCCGGATGGGCGATGGCTGGCCGGCTATATCCCCGCTGTCTTGCGCGCCGTACCCTTCCGGTTGATGCGCGCCCCGGACGCACAGGACCAGTTGGTTTTATGCATTGATGAAAACAGCCCACTTCTGACAGACACCACCAAGGATCCCAAGGCACGCCCGCTGTTCGAGAATGACGGCAGCTTGTCGGCCGACATGAAGACGCGCCTTGAATTCTTGACGGCAGTTGCAAACGATCACGGCAACACACGGGCCAAGTTATCCGCCATTGCCAAGGCCGGACTTCTCAAACCCTGGAGTCTTACAATCAATAAAAATAACAAGCCTCTGCACATGAAGAACCTGTATCAGGTTGATGCCGAGGCCCTTGATGACCTGTCAGACGAGACATTCCTCAGTCTGCGCAAGGTTGGCGCATTACCGCTGATCTACAACCACTTGGCCAGTCTTGCACAAACCGACAACCTGCAACGCGCCGCAACCATCCAGGACCAGATGGAACGCCAACAAGCCAAAAAACCAAAACTGGAAGACATGCTGGACATGGGACAAAATCAGGATGTCGAATTGAAGTTCTGAAGAGACCAAATAACAACGGGGATGCCTCGTTGCAAGCCATGCAATGAGGTCTCTCCGCACCTCCAATAAATCAATTATGCTCCAGCCTTACTCATATCCAGAATGCGAGGAGGGTTGCGAGAGCGACGTCGGAGAGGAAGTTTCTGTCGAGTTTGTCATAGCGGGTTGCGACGCGGCGGAAGTCCTTGATGCGACAGAAGGCGTT
>NZ_JAAVSY010000014.1 GCF_012102745.1 Haematospirillum sp. H4485 | reverse complement strand
GCGGGCAATGTCGCCGACATGAAGGCCGCACCGGTTTTGCTCGCAAATTTGACCGGAGCCCGCTACGTCCTCGCCGACAAGGGATATGACGCCAATGCGCAGCCTCTCGGTCGTGCCCGTCATTCCTCGACGCCGCAACAGAAAGCGCGCCATCGCCTGTGACGCGCGGCGATACCGAGACCGCCACCTGATCGAAAACGCTTTCTGTCGCATCAAGGACTTCCGCCGCGTCGCAACCCGCTATGACAAACTCGACAGAAACTTCCTCTCCGACGTCGCTCTCGCAACCCTCCTCGCATTCTGGATATGAGTAAGGCTGGAGCCTAGAAGCGAATAGTAGCTTCCAGACCAATGTTACGACCATCACCGGCCTGGATGGCGTTATCCCCCACATTAAATTCGTTAACGCGGTATGCCTTGTCAAACAGGTTATCAACAAAAGCGGATACCGTTATTGCCTCTGACTCATAACTCAGACGGGCATTGACTAAGCTATAGGATCCCTGTGCATATTTATTGTTCTCATCCATATAGGACTTGCCATACCAGTTTACACCCAGCCTAGGCACCAAAGATCCAGATAGGGACGGTACATCGTGATAGTAGCTGATAGCTGTGTTGGCTGACCATTCCGGGGCGTGTGGCATTTTTTTGCCGGTATTGGGGCCCGATGTGAACTTTGAATTGCTGACCGAGGCCCCGGCAGACAAGACAAGGCCGGCGATCAGATTGGCTCGCGCCTCCACCTCCGCCCCTTTGACCCGAGCCTCCCCTCCGTTATGGAGCGCCTGCCTTCCCATAGGACCTGTGTAAATCTGTGCGTTATCAATGTCTGTCATAAAAATAGACCCTGACAGATGTGCCCTGCGATCAAGAAAGTCACTACGCAGTCCCATTTCATAATTCCACGATTTCTCGGGGCTGTACGGGCTATCAGTACCACTCTCAAGTTCAGTTCGGTTAAAGCCCCCGGCCTTATAACCACGGCTTATTGAAGCAAACTGCACCAAATCTTCAGACCATTTCCAGTTGACAGCCGCCTTTGGTGTGAATGCTCCCCAACTGTCATCTTTACGGAAGATTGCCGTTGCAGCACCGTCATTATAGTCGTAATCAATGTTAGCTACATCATGAGCGTAACGCCCACCGGCCGTAACAGACAAGCGATCACTCGCTTCCCAAGTTGCCTCACCAAATACAGCATAATTTTTGGTCTTCAGCTTACTACGAAGAATTGGAGAATTACGTTTAAAATCAACATGCTCAGCATAAACTCCAGCAACGCCAGAGACAGGGCTGTGCTCAGGCTCGAAGGCCAGTCTCAGCTCTTGAGAGATAGAATCTTGGGCCTCGCTCTCTTGGCGAACAATCCGTCGGTTATGATTCCGCTTCTGTAAACCCGTAATTGATTTCAAGGCCACGGTGCCAAAATCATACCCGACATCCAAGGATGCTGAATGGACATGACGCCGGATGTCATCAGAGAAATCACTGGCACTCTTATACTTTGAGTTGGCCTTCCTCTTTTTGACATCATCCATTGTCTTGAAGAAGATATTCTTCTCGATCGTCTTGTCATAACCAAAGCCAAACCCGATATCCAGCGGCCCCCCGACAGGAGCATAGCGGAGCCGCCCGCTCATATGCTGGTCACGTCCGTCATCATACTTGTCCAGTCCAGCCGGAATGTAGTCCGACTGTGCCGACCGATGAAAACCACGGGCGGTTATCGATGCGTACAGATGGTCCTTGACCAGGGGAGAAGTTATATGCGCTTCACCTCCCTGCCCCAGTTTGGCAACAGTCGTCTTGACGTAGCCGCTCATCGTATTGCCCGGTTTCTTGGTCACAATGTTGATAACGCCGGCATATGCATTCTTGCCATACAAGGTGCCCTGAGGCCCCTTTAGAACCTCAATTCGCTCCACATTGGAAAGGCTTTGCTCCATCAACGACGCATCCTGGGGGACGCCATCCACGTACACAACAACTGAAGGCGTGTAGTAATCAAGCGGAGCCAGCCCACGCAGGGAAAGACCGGTATAGGCGCTGTTCCCGCGTCGGTCCGCAGAGAACCCCGGGATCACTCGCCCCAAGTCTGTCACGGAACGAACACCCGCGCTTTCCAGCTCCTCATGCGATAGAACGGTTATGCCGTTGCTAACATCTTGCAGAGCAACAGACCGCTTGGCCGAAACCGTAACCGTTCCAAGACGGGCCGCTGCTGGGGCGCTACCATGTGCCGGAGATCCGGATGTTTGGGCCCATGCATGAGAGGCAAGAGCCAAAGCCACAAGACTGCCGCAGCCCGGCAAGAGAACAGATCGAAATGTCATGGATCACCTGAACGTGTAAAGACGCAACTTCTTATAGATGACGTACAATGCCGCACTACCTCTACTGCGATCCGGTTGGAATCCGGTGCGATCAGGACTATAACTGCAAATGATTGTTATATGCGCCTGAACTCGCGTGGCGAAACACCATGATAACGGCGAAATACCTTGGCAAAATGCGCCGGGCTTGAATAGCCAACGCTCAGGGCAACATCTGTAACGCTATCGGCGCAGTTTCGCAGAAGATCAGCGGCTGCCTGCATCCTGTGCTTTTGTAAACACGCATAAACCGAAGATCCGAACTGACATCCAAATCCTTTCTTCAGCTTGTTCTCATTCAAACCAACAGCCGTTGCCAATTCACGAATGGACCACTCATAATCCAGTTGCGTAACCATTAGTCTGTGGGCTTCAGCTACCTTGCGACGATCACGAAGTGACAGAACCATAGCCGGAACCGTTGCGCCGGTTACAGGCTGATCTTCCAGCCGACTCAGGACATGCGCCAGAATTTCAAGAGACCATGCTTCCTGCCACAAGCGATCACACCCACTCTCAATACCTTTGCTCAGCATGTCAGAAGCCAGATTGCGAATAACGGAAGGAACCGGAAATTGTACCGGTAGCACATCTGATCGACATTGACCTGACAAACGTTCCAGATAGCCTGCCAAGGTAACAGATGTTGTCGACAAGAACGCCTCAACTGCGCGGGGAGGAAAGCGTAATTCAACCGACGACACCTGCGTGCGGGATGGCACGCACAGCATCCCCTGAACAGGTTGATCCGTGTAAAGCAGAGAGCAAGATCCATCAGAGAATTCCACGTATTCGTTTTGGTCTGCCGTGTCAAAGCGCGCTGACCCTGCAAGCATGATACAAATGACAAAGACTGGCTCCAGGCAGCGTTTCTGTTGCAAACCTGTTTCAGAATAAAAGTCATACAGACGCAAGGAACAACCGGAGAGTGTCAATGAACGGCTGATCTGCCCGATGAATCCGCACCGTTTGCCACCAAGCAAGGTTTGTCCAGATGCTGTGACAGACTCCCCCCCGGAAACAGAATAACCTGCCAAGACGTTGTTACCACTTATCATTATGACAGTCCGCCTAAAGGAGAAGCAGCAATTCCACAGGCGGGATCATAACCAGAATTGATACTAACTATCAATATCATTGTAGTGGTAACAAGGTCACAAAACAGCCATGGCATGTTTCCAGTGCCGTTATTCGGCAGTCGCTTGCTGTATGATGTATTCTCTGCCGAGCAACGTTGCCCCCAGATGCATCAGCAAATGGCGACGAGATTCCGGCTCCAGAAGATAGAAATGATCGCCATCGAGAGTACGCAGGGAGAATGTATCTGCTGATACATTGTTCCAATCTTGCATAACCGATACGGACACCTCGGGATCACGGGATCCAACATAGGCTGTAAGTGGACTGCCCAAAGTGATCTGGCCATCGTAGCTGTACTGCTCGGTCAATCGAAAATCAGAACGCAGCACGGGTAACAGCAAAGCAAGCAACTCCGGGCTGCTTTGCACTTCCTCGGGCATGCCGCCCAAAGCAACCAGATTACGTTTCAGGCTTTCATCATCCATGCAATGCCGGAAAGGAGGTTCTGAAGGTTCTTGCGGAGGACGGCGTCCGGATACAAAGACATGGACAGGAGCATACCCCCGGGAGCGGCTCAGGAAGCTGGACAGTTCAAAGGCCAGCAGAGCACCCAGACTATGCCCGAACAGAGCAAAAGGGCGGTCCAGGAAAGGCTCCAGCGCTACAGCCATCTCCGGTATTAATGTCCCCATCGCATCAATGAGAGGATCGGCAAAGCGCGTACCCCGTCCTGGCAGCTCGACAGGACAAACCTCGATCCCTGCCGGGAGGAAACGTTCCCATCCCCGGTATATTGATGCACTCCCACCAGACCACGGCAGGCAAAAGAGACGGACAGCCGCATCAGAACGGACTGGACGTGTCCACGGCAGCCAGCAGCTGACTTTTCCTGCTTGTTCACTGACCGGCACTTTGGTCTTGATCTGTGATTTTTGCACTACAAGATGCTCATGAAAAAGACGATCACGCTGCTTCAGGGCATAACACATCTCAGACGAGAGGCTATCCATGGCACGGCGGATCTTGCGATATCGCATAAGCCTGTACACAATTCTCCCGCTCTCCATTGCGCAGAAGAGAGGGCTTCCGGAAGCCGCCCTGTACGTATCAAGAAAATCTGACAGTGCCGCAGGCATGTGGTCCACACGCTTGAAAAGCTGCCGTTCCGTATCCCCCGACTGACGCCGGGCAGCCAGGACATTGGCCGTAATATCCCGGTCATCGATCAACTCCAGACCCAGAGCATCAAGCGCACCAACCATAGCGGGGACAGAGTCCGCAGGAAGGACATCACCATATAGAAAAACACCATCCATCCGCAAAACACGGGCTACATGCCCTAAAAAAGCAGGCAGATCAGGATAAGCTCCCGCACTTTCGAGATTAACCAGAACATCAACACTGGCATCGGGTTGAGGCAAACAACAGGCGTCGGCGATCTGGAAACGAATACCCTGCAAGGCGGCAAGAGAACGGCAGAAGGCGATATTCTCGGGACAAAGATCAAGTCCGGAAAGACGCCGGGGCGAACAACGAGCCGCCAGTACAGACAAAAGCCCCCCGCGCCCACAACCGACATCCAGGACAGTCCGCCCATCTAGGGGAGTATCGGCCAAAAGCTCGTGAACCAAGCGAATATGGCGTGCATTGGTTCCATGTTCTGCTTCGCGGGCTGTGGCGCAGGACTGGATTGGTTCATAGCCCCAGTTCAGAAAAAGAGCCTGCTCCGCCAAGGAAGGATCGTCAGAGAGTGCACGATCCAAAAGGGCATAGACAGAACGATTCTCGGACAGGCGGCATGATAGGGTCATAACATAACCTCCGGCATACGATGCCCCTCATCGACATACAGGAAGGGATCAGGGACGGGTGGTGGTGGTGGATCCAGTGACACTTCACACAATGGCCCCATTGCCTGCAGGCAGGCCTGCCACGCGTGCCCCAGTGCAGCAGCGTCGGCCAGAAGACGCCGCGGCTGTGCCCGTTCAATTGCGTCCCGCAACTCTGACAACGCTGACAGAATAATGTCCGGAAACACGTCCCGCATGGCATCAATCAAGGATGCTCCCTGCGGATCTCCGAGAACCAAGGCCGTCGGACAGGAAAAATGCCGCTGATCTTTCTTGTTGGTCCAGTTGCCCAGAACAGAGGCATTGGCATCATCTCGCACATAGTCCGGTACATAGAGGGAGTGGGACCAGACGACCGGACCAAAGCTGTTCACCAGCTCCACACGGGCTTCCCGGGAACCTGCGGCAATGTTGTGCATCACCATTGCGTGATGATCCAGATCACGAGGGTCAACCCATCCTTGAAGATTCATGATCAAAGGTACGGAGCCAATCACGGCCCGGATGACATTGAATGGAGGAGGAGCCTTGTGATCCCGGCAGAAATCAGCCGGCCATGGCGGACAATCAAGAACCCGGAAGCAATCCAGACCACCAAAGGCCCGCCCGAGGATATCAAGGGCTGAGTACAAGAACTGAGGACTTGTGGTCAGTGTAATATAATCAGGGTCCCTTACCTGCCGCCAAGCCTGCAAGCAGTCAATAAAACGCCGCGCGGCCTGGCTGTGCGGATAGAACGTATTGACATGCCAGCACGCCCGGCCAGCAGTTGCCGCATCGTCCAGACGGGAAAGATCCGACGGGTGGACGGGATGCTCTTGCAAAACATGAATGCCCCGACGCAACAAGGCTTCAGCTATTCGCGTTCCCGGTCCGCCAAAAGCTGTGGACCGCAGGACAACGCAGGCAATATCGATAGTGTCCGGCACTTCATCTGTGGAGGTATAAAGGGGAACACCCAAATCATGGGACAAGGCCTGCGAGCGTTCACTGCCGCGCGCGAGAATGCCTGATAGAACAAAACCGGCACCTTCTTCCAGCAAGGCCGATAAATACGTCTCCCCGAAACGGGTTCCACACACGAGAGTTCTCAATGGCCGGCTCATGGCACCTGCTCCATATCGGGAACAGGTGCTCGTTCCACTGTCCCACCGTTATGTACCTGAAGCAGACGCTCCATATGTCCGGCCAGACCGGCAACTGTCGGATGATCAATAGCAGCCTCGGGCGTAACCTTGATACCCAGCTCGGTCTGGATTGTATGGCACAGGTCCAGGAACATAAGGGAATCCAGACCAAGCCGGATCAGGTTCTCATCCTCGGAGAACCGCTCAAGCGGCAGATTCAGCAAGGTAGAAAGCCTCTGGCGCAACCACATCAGCGCATCTGTTTTCTCGGACGCTATGACATCCGGCTTGGTGGTACCGTCCGGAACCGGTGCGGTCACGTGGGACGAAACAAGAGCAGACAGATGGGCCGGAACCCGTGAGGATTCTGCATGGTTAGCAACCTTGTTCCAGTCCGCCGCCATAGCCACATAGACCGGGGCCGGACAAGCCAGTGCAGACTCCAACAGGTCAAGCGCCATCGCGGAAGACATCCCCAGCATTCCGGATCGCTCCATTGTCTGTGCCAGAGCTTCCCTGTCTTCCTTCCGGATATCTCCCCAGAATCCCCATGATATTGCTGTCGTGGGCTGTCCAAGGGCGGTCTGGCGATAAGCCAGTCGTTCCAGAATGCTATTGGCCATGGCATGGGCCGCCTGCCCTGCTGGTCCCAGAACCGTTGCCGCAGAAGAGAAGTAAACAGTCTGGCGGGGAATCAACCGCCTAGGGAGCTTGCCCAGAGCCAGGGCACCACGAACCTTCGGGTGCAGAACTTTCTCCAGGATATCCCATGTCAGGGCTGCAACAGGAGAATCGTGCAGAACACCGGCCAAATGCAAGAGAATCCCGATCTGTCGACCTTCAGGCACAGCCCTGTCCAGCGCCTTGGACAGAGCCTCGTGATGACCAGCATCGGCAACCGCCGTTGTAACACGTATGCCACTTTCCCTCAGTGCTCTCAGGGCCGGTGCCAAACCGGAACCCGGCTTGTTACGCCCGACAAGGATAATGTCCTTGTAGCCCCTCTGTTCCAGTCGTCCGGCGATGGTCAGCCCCGTCTCGGAAATACCGCCAATCAGGACCGCCACATCCCCGGAAACAGGCTGAAGGGGTGGTATTGCTGCGGCAACAGGCTCCAGCTTCTCGGCCAGAACACGACCCTCGCGCAGGGCAAAGTGCCCGCCCCGGCAAGACCGCAATGCCTGATTCAGCAGAGCAATATCGTCCCCCGCAGGATCACGGTCCACAAGCGTCAGGGTAACAGACGGATATTCGGTCGCCGTAACCCGCAACAACCCTGTCAAGGCTGCCTGCATGCTGTCCCCGGACACTGCATCTGTTGATGTAACGCTCAAGGCACCACGTGTCAGAAGAGTTACGGCAACCTCTCCGTTACCCTTTTGGGCAGAGACAACATGATCCCGCAGGGCAAGGACTGACGCGGCAAGACCCGCGAACGGATCATCATCGGATACAGGGCATGGCACCATGACAGGAGCTTGGTCAAGCCCTGACAAACCGTCTGCTGGACCCACACACAAAAGAAGATCTGGCAGTGATCCTGAATGATCAAGATGTTGCATGGAAACAGGACGCAGACGGTACAGATAGCCTTCTGTACGGGGCCTATCGTCGTGGTGAAGACCAAACCACTCAAGTACAGGACAAGCGGCTGTATCAAGGCCGACCCCGTACCCATCATGGTCAAGAGTACGCACAACAGAACCGGGGCGGCGTTGCAGGCGTTGGATATGGATGCGACCGTCCACAACACCCGGGCAAATCATGTCTGCCATCCGCCCGGATAGATCCCTGGACTGACCATGCTCCGGTATATGAATAGTTCCAGCGGTCCCGACACGGGCATAGCCGACCCGATTGGTTCCACAGCACGAAAGCAAAATAATCTCCTTGCCGGAAACATACCCCTGTACGGGACAAGGCAATGCATGCAGATCCAGGGAAATATCTTCCATGGCAAGGGTTGGAAGACCGGCCTGTTCTGCGGTATCCCACAGTATTTCGATCAGATCACCGGTCGATACAGTCCGGGGCATTTCACCGGGATCAGGGATTGCTGGTGTATGCGACAGAACAGCAGGCTGTCCCGACATACGACACAACAAAACATGTTCGTGCAGGGCATCAGCCAGAACATTGCCGTCAGGGACAGCATCCAGCACAGCAAAACCAGCAGACAAGGCCGCAGCCCGCCAGCGTTCCACAGATGCAAAGACATTACCGTCCCGGCTGTCGATATCATCCAGATTGGGAACAAGGGGACCAAAAACAAAGTCGAACAACTTACGATGCTGTGTGATTTCACGCATGATCACCACGCCGCCGGGACGCAGGCAACCTGCCAGACGCTTCATCAAGGCATCCAAGTCCGACGCGTTGTGCAGCACATTGGCAGCAATCACAAGATCCAGGCTCTGTGCCGGGATACCTTGATCGTGCGGGTCCTTCTCCATATCAAAGGAGCGGTAATCCATGAAGGGAAAAGCCGCAAACGTCGTACGTGCACGTGACAAAAACAAAGAGCCAAGATCCGTGAAGATATAACGCTCCACACGGTCAGCCGGCAGGGCATGAACAACATCCCACGTTGTTCCCCCTGTCCCGGCTCCGATTTCCAGAATGGACAAGGGGGCAGTACGCTTGACAGCCAGCGCTGCAACGGCCTTGGCAACAATTGCGTTCAACAGACGAGATTGGGCGCTGTGCCGATACATGGCGGCCACATCATCCGATGACCCATCAGGGAAAATCACCGAAACAGGATCAACCCGCCCGGACAGCATATCTGCAAAAGCCGTCCCACCCCGCTTGATCACTGCTGCAAGTCGTTCGTCACCTCTCTGCCGCAGAGCCTCAAGAGCAGGAAGGATCTGATCCGGAGGTAGTGGTGTAAAGCCCGTATAAATCTTGCCTTCTTTGCGCAGTACGCCAATAGCAGCAAGGTCACGCAGCAAACGGGCAACAAGTTGCCTGAACTTTGGCTTGATGGCTGTTGTCCGCAGGATATCGGCAACAGTGCGCTGTTGATCCGGGTTTTCAAAACAACCCAGCGCTTGCAGGGCCTGCCCTACATACACAGCATGTAGCACTTCAGCATAGTGCTCGTCTTGCTGCAATGTGGTGATATCAAGGTCGGCCCGCATGGCCTCTGCCCGCGCCGCAGACAAGGCAGCAGACCACCCCGTACCATCCTCATCATGGTCTGACAACGTGGCAAGAGGAGGCTCGGGCGACCAGAATGGCTGCTCTTGCAAGGCCCGTGGCGTTAACCAGACCTTTCCTTCCCCTTCTCCTGTTACAGCTTCCGGAGGAACGCCCAGACCGGCCTGAAGAGCCATACCAAGGGCTGCCCCCACACTCAGGTTAGCCGGCACATCCGGTAGACAGGACTCAAGCCATAGATCCTTGTCTGTTACCCGGCTTTCCACAATACCAACACTGACGATGGCACGCACTCCCGCCCCAGAGGACAGATCAGGAAGACGCAGGGGAACCTGCATGTTTGCAAGCAACGTCTCCTGCATGCGGTCTGCGTTGGCACTGACCAAAGTCTCACCGACAATCAACCGGAAAGGTACGGCCTCCGGTAATACATGAATGGGCTGCAAGGCACTATCCGGTGATGCCGCCTGCTGTCTGGCCCACAAGGCGGCCAAAGACAGTGCGTCTTCGTGTGACAGGACGCCCGCGACAGCCGCAGCAGCCAGAGCCGATGGACCACACGCAATAATCTGGTCCGGCTTGAGTCCTGCCCCCAACCAGACTTCCGCCAAGGCAATATGCACAGCAACACCGGTTACCAAAAGTGTGGCGACATCGGCATGCCCTGCTACAGAGAGTAGGTCAGATCCAGCATGTCCCGCAGAAAGCAGGCTAGCCAGACTATCAAACGCCCGGCGGAATGTGGCATTGCTCTCATAGAGGGAACGGCCATGGGACAGACACTGGGCAGGATCTCCCGCAAACAGAAGTATGACCTGTGCGATTGATTCTGGCTGTTGGTGGAGCAGGGTCATTCCGGGTACCGTATCTCCTGCGGCAACATGATCCAGATTCTCCGCCAGTCCTATGACATCCGGTGCCGACAGGGAAAGACGCCAGGGAAGAACAGGTCTTGCCGCCGCAGTACGCAGCAAGGCAGGCAACCGGTTTTCCTGAAGATCGGACAGATCATCTGCCCAGCGGGCTGCTGTGTGCCGCAAGGCATCGGGGCCAGTTGCCGACAGCACGAGAACAGGTACCCCTGTCGGGAAAGACACCACGGGAGACCCGGCAACCGGCTCCGGCGCCTCTTCCAGCACGATATGGCAGTTGGTCCCCCCGATTCCGAAAGAACTGACGCCAGCACGCCGTGGGCAATTCCCCTTTTTCTCCCAAGGGGCAAGTGTGACGGGAACATGGAAAGGCGAAGCAGCAAAATCGATATGGGGATTGGGTGCTTCATAGCCAGGCACAGGAGGAATTTGTCGATAATGCAGGGCCATGACGGCCTTCAGCAGCGAAGCGATTCCGGCTGCGGTATCACAATGACCAAGGTTGGCCTTGACAGAACCAAGAGCACAAAAGCTCCTTGCGTCCGTATCCGCACGAAACGCTGTTGTCAGGGCCTCAACCTCGATCGGATCACCCAAAGGCGTGGCCGTACCGTGTCCTTCCAGCAGGGTAATGCTGCCTGCATCTACCTCGGCCATGCCAAGGGCCTCGCGGATGACAGCAACCTGACCATCCACCGATGGTGCCGTATACCCTGTTTTTGCCGCGCCATCATTGTTGACGGCCGACCCCCGTATCACGGCCAGCACCGGATCTCCATCGGCCACCGCATCGTCCAGAAGCTTGAGCAGGACCACACCGGCACCATTGCCAATACTTGTTCCTTGGGCATTGGCGTCATAAGGCCGACACCGACCATCCGGCGAGAAGATCATTCCCTCGTGGAACAGGTAACCACTTTCCTGAGGGAAGGTCAGCGCCACCCCTCCGGCCAGAGCCATGGCACACTCGCCATTGCGGATCTGTTCGCAAGCAGTGTGGACGGCAACCAGGGAACTGGAGCAAGCCGTCTGCACGGTCACAGCCGGCCCGGTCAATCCCAGGCGATAGGCAACACGCGAGGCCAGGTAATCCTTGTCGTTACCAATCAGGGCCTGCAAGGTCCGCGGGGCCCCGATACCAACCGTATCGGCACGGGTCCACAGACGATAGGTCCCCATACGTGTTGCACCGAAGACACCAATGTTCATGCCCCGGGCCTGTCCGGCATAACCAGCGCTGTCCAGGGCTTCCCACGCCAAAGTCAGGAACAAGCGTTGCTGCGGATCGATGCTTTCAGCTTCCTGCGGAGAGAAACCAAAGAAAGCTGCATCAAAGTGCGCGGCACGTGGCACAACCGATGCCATCGGCACAAAATCAGGATTCTGCCGTATAGACTCTGGAATGCCGGCTTGGTCCAGTTCCTCTTCGGTCAAGATTCTGGACAACAGGCGCCCATCAGCCAGATTCCGCCAGTAAGCCACGGGGGTCGGGGAATCCTGGAAACGGCACGCAGCACCAATGACAGCCACAGGTTGGCAGGAGCCATAGTCACGGTCACGCAAGGTCTTTTCAGGGCAATCAGAGACGGGACGGCTCATTGGGCAGGCTCCATGGAAGAATGAACTTTGGCTTTCAGATCACGGCGACGGGCACGCCGCAGGCTGGTGTCTGCCTGTGCGACAGCGGCAAGTGTCCCGGAACGGGTGCTACCTTTGCTTCCTTGGCTGGCAGAGCGAAGGGTCACCAGATGAGCAGCAAGAGCGGAAAGCGTCGGGTGGCGGAACAGGTCAACAACCCGGCATTCCAGACCCATGGTCCGGCGAATGGCCTGATGCAAACGCACCAAAGTCAGGGAGCCCAGACCAATTTCAAAGAATGTCCGGTCACGGGGTGGGGCGGAAACTAAATTGCCGACAGATTGCACCAGGGCAGACAGCTCTTTCTCCACATCGGCTCTATCCTTGTCTGCCGATGCGGATGCCATCACGTGACACTGCGGAACACGCCCTACAGGGGTATGTTGGAAGCGATCGAAGTTATTCTCCGGTACATATCCACTGGATGGTGGGCGCTGCCATGGGGCCGCATCCGACAGGGACCGAAGAAAACGGCTGTATGCTGCAAAGGCTTCATCCAGAAGCCCTTCGGGGAACAGGCCCTGGACAGAGTCCCAGTTGAAGAACAGCCCGCCATCTTTTTCAAGGACCTGATGGTCCAGCCATGTCTGCGGCGTCTGGGTAATGCCGAACCCAAAGCGCCCGGGCAGATTGTCCTCGCCAGTAGAAGAGCCAGCACCAAGCCCGCTGGTAAACACCACCGGGAATGTCGGAGCCTGTTTCAGTCCATGGTGACGTGCATAATCGCGCAGAACACGAACAGCCGAGACCTGCATATGCCCGATATCATCCCACAAACGCGCCTGCACGGCCCGCACTGAATCAGCAAAAGTCTGCTGTGGATCGGGATCAAGGGCCAGCAGCACCAGTGATGTAAAATCGCCGATCAACTGATCAACATCAGAGTGCAGAGGAAGACGATTGAACAGAGTCAGGTTCAGGGTCAGGTCACGGCGGGAACTGAAGGCCCCCAGAATCAGGCCATAGGCCGAGAGCAGAACAGCATTGGGCGTAACCCCGGCTGCTGTGGCATGCGCACGCAGGGCAGCCCATTGTTCGGGAGACAGACGTCCTTCACGGCGTTCAAACGTCGGCTTTTCAATACAATCCGGATCCATGGCCAAGGGAAGCTCCGGCGCTGGTGGCAGATGCTCCATGCGCTGTAGCCACCATGCGAGGGAACGGCGCCACCGTCCCGACCCCTGTATACCTTCGACAGCACACAGATAGTCACGGAATGACAGACCAGGGACAGACAAGGGCGCTGTGCACGGATCATCCATGCGGGCCAGAGACAACCACATACGCAACAGCATCTGTATGCTGCGACCGTCGCAAATAATGTTGTCAATTCCAAAAAAGATCCGGACCAGACTTTCTGCTGTCTGGATTACCCTGATATCAAACAGGGGCCATTGTTCTGTGGGCCGAACCTGATGTGACATAGCCTGCCGCCAGGCCAGCGTATGCTGCTCGCAGGCCGGCAGAGACAGTGTTCGTCCATCGATTATAGGCATCGCGTAATCAGGGACTGTTTCAAGGACCCGCTGTTGGCCATCCTCATCGACCACGGCACGCAGCATGTCATGACAATGCACTAACCGGTTCCAGGCCACGGAGAGCTGAGCGGGATCCACATCATCCACGTCGATCTCAAGGTACAACCAAGTTGAAATGCCGCTGATCTGGCGCCCAACCCAATAGGCCTCCTGAACGTCCGTCAAGGCAAACGGACGAAAACGATCCTGAGGCGCCGGGACCAATGCTGGCAGGGCCTCTTCCTCGCAGGACTCAGCCGCATCAATTCGGGTGGCAAACGCAGCAAGAACCGGGGCATCAAAGACATCCCGTACTCGGATATCCTTTTCCAGCTCGCTACGAACCCGCTCGACCAGACGAACGGCGGTCAGGCTGTCCCCGCCCAGATCGAAAAAGCTGTCTTCCCGCCCAAGCCCCTCAACACCCAGAACCTCGCGCCACAGGACAGCCAATTTCTGCTCGGTCGCGGTCACAAGCGAAGAGGAACGGCGACGCATACCGGCTCCGGCCGGTTTGGGCAGAGCCTGACGATCCACCTTGCCGTTTGATGACAGGGGAACAGAATCAAGAAGAAGAAAGGCGGAAGGCATCATGTAAACCGGCACCCGCTCCGACAGGTAATCCTGCAACACGTTGACCGTAAAGCCACGGGCCGATGTCGGTGAACATGCGGCAAGAACGTGTACACCGGGATGCATATCTGCATGTGTTAACAAGGGGACAGCACGGACAACCGGCCAGCCTGCCGCAGAGAATATACCTTCCCAACCATACGGATCCAGAAGAGGTTGCCCCGCCTGTTGGCGTTGATCTTCCAGATGACGATACCCTTCTTCCAGCAAGGCAACGGTAACGCCTTGCAGCGGACTGCTCCGGGTTATCTCGGGCGCCAGCACAAGGCCACCAGGCACCAGAAGGCGTGACAGGAAACCCAGCAATCGCGGAATATTGCGACTGCGGTGCAGGGCATTGCACGCAATGACCACATCAAATCCGTGCAGCGGGAACCCCTGAAAGACCGGATCCTGATCCGGATCAAGCAGGGAAAAATCGATCGCAGGACCATTAACGGCGTCCAAGACCTGACGGGCACGATCCAGGAACAGCCGGGACGTATCGGTTACCGTGTAGTGCAGGGTATTCCCCAGGCCCTCCAAGATTTGCCGGGTGGCAAGCCCACCCCGGGCCCCGATTTCCAGGACCCGGAGAGGCTGTTCCGATGTAGCTTGCCCGGCTCTGTCGGCCAGCACAGCATGAACAGCAGCCAGTCCCCTCTCATACAGGGGATCAAGGCGGGCCAGATATTCCGGGGACAATACATCATCGGCCCCATAGAACAGGGCCAAAGGATCTTCTTCGCCCCGGAGCACAGACAGCCTCATCCCCGATCCCTGTTTGAGGGATGCCAGAATACGAGCAGGGAAACCAACATGGCGGGCTTCATTGGCCAGATCATCCCACGAACGGTTCTGCAGGCCAGAAGGTGCCAAGAGGACATCATCCTGAACAACAAGCTCTCCGGTATCCAGCAACACGGCAAGCCAGCCCGTAGCAACGGATGTGAAACGCTTGTCGCACAGTAGGGCGTGGAACACATCATCTCGCGCAAGACATGAACCCGGCTGGGCAAACAAACCTGCTGCAAGCAAAGTATCACGCACGCATTGGCGTGCGACTTCGGTCATCAGGGTCCACAGGGCTTCATAAGTAGCGGGAGTCTGACCGGGGATCGAGCGATCTGCAATGGCATGCAGGCCAGATACCACCTGCTCATGCTCTTCTCGTACGGCGTCGGGATCACGGGATAGATCAGGCAGGAAACATGGGGCCGCATCCATATGGGCAGGGTCAACCGTAAACCATGCAACCAGACGCTTGATCTCACCATCCTGGCCCAAGGCATCAACAACAGCATCCCGGACAGCCGGATGAGACAGCAAGGCCGCTTCAATCTCTCCTGTTTCAATACGATGGCCGGCAATCTTGACCTGATGGTCCTTGCGTCCCAGAAACTCGATCACCCCATCGGGCCAATAGCGAGCCATATCACCGGTACGATACAGGCGGGTTCCGTCATCAGGATGACAGGGAAAACTGACGGCTGTCTTTTCCGGATCGCCGGCGTATTCCTTGGCCAGTCCGATCCCGGTAATATAGAGATCACCGGGCACCCAGTCCGGACGATCATTGAGGCCGGAATCCAGAATACGATAGCCTTGGTTGGACAAGGGATAACCATACGGGACAGAGCGCCAGTGTGGTTCAACCTGATCAACCAGAAACCAGTTGGACCAAATGGATGCCTCTGTCGCCCCGCCCATGCAAACCAGACGTACATCCGGAGACAGGGTGCGCAGCCGCTCAGGAAGTGACAGGGGAACCCAGTCCCCGGACAACATGACCACCTGAAGCCCCCCGACAGCAACAAGGTCTGCTTCGGTCAACAGCATATCCAGCAATGCCGGTACAGAATTCCACACGGTCACGCCATGTTGACGACACAGGCGGGACCAGCGCGCCGGATCGCGCCGATCATCTTCGTGCGGAAGAACCAGTGTTGCGCCGGATGCAAAGGTACCAAAGATATCGTACACGGACAGGTCAAAAGACAGGGAAGACAGCCCGAAGACCCGGTCCTTGCACGTCACGCCAAAGCGGTTGTTGACATCAATAACGGTATTAAGCGGCCCCCGGTGATCAATCACAACCCCTTTGGGAACGCCAGTTGATCCCGATGTGTAGATAATATATGCCGCATCTTCGGGATGGATGGCAGCAGGCTCCGGCACCGTATCAGGATAACGGAACAGCGCTGCCTCTGAAACATCAAGAACATGGCGTCCGCTACCTTCGCCAAACCGCCCTGCAAGTTCCGTATGACGCCAAGACTGGGCCAAAAGCACTGAAATATCCGCGCTGTCCAGAATACCGGATACCCTGAGATCCGGCCACGCGGGATCAATCGGAACATAAGTATGACCGGCCGCCAGAATACCAAGAACAGCTGCAACCTGTTCCGGCCCCTTTTCCATCAAGACGGCAACCCGCTGACCGTGGACAGGTTGAGCAAGCGCCCCCCGGACAGCATGGGCAATCCGTGCTGACCATGCCGCCAGTTCTCCGTACGACCAGGTTGTATCATCCCCGCCAACAAGGGCGATCTGGTCCGGATTCTCCCGTGCCTTCCGGAAGAACGGCTCATGCAACAATCCTTCGGGTATTGGGGCATGCGTGTTATTGACAACAGCCCGAACCTGGCGCTGTTCATGTGGCAAAAGCGGCCCGACAGGATGCAACCAAGCTTGTCTGTCCTGCCCCAGACGCTCAAGAAGAGCACAATAAGCCTCAAACATAGCCCGGGGCATGCCTTCGGGGAACAAGGCATCAACCATATCCCAGTTGATCACCAGGGAGCCGTCTGCAGCTTCGGATACCTGTTGGTCAATCCATACCTGGGGCGTTTGGGTTACAGCACGAACCAGATCCCCCAAGACAGAATCAGCCCTGTTGCTCTGCGATGGGGGAATTGTGCCCAGCTGGCTGGTGAACACAACCGGCATCAACATTTTCCGTTGGTCACGGTTGCGAGCCATGTCGCGCAACACATCAACAGCAGAATAAGCCCGATGCTCCAAGGCCTCCATCATGTCCGCAAACAGTGTGCGTGCGTTGTCAATAAAAGCACTACGGCCATCACGGTCTATACCCAGCAACACGACTGATGTGAAATCGCCGACAAGACGTGGAACATCAGGGTGCCACAGGCGACGATCAAAAATCGTCAGGTTCAGGGTAAATCGGGAAGAGGCACTCCAGGCCGCCAGGACATCGGCAAAGGCAGATACAAGAAGGGCAGCCGGGGTTATGCCCGAAAGAGCAGCCTGATCCTTGATCACAGACCAGAACCCGGCTTGCAGACGTGCACTATGACGCACAAAGACAGGGTTGGTTATTGTGGCAGGATCGACAGCCAACGGAAGGTCCGGTGCTGGAGGCAAAGCATCAAGGCGGTTCGTCCACCACGCGCGCGCTGCATCCCGTTCTGCAAGAAAGTCCTGCCTGTGCTGACGTGCCAGAACATAATCACGGAATGACAATGACAGGGGTAACAAACCGGCATGATCTGGATTGGCACCATGCCGGCACAAGACTTCCAGTTCATCCCAGACAATCTGGCTGGATGTTGCATCGATAATCAGCATATCAATGCTCAGATGCAGGCGTATTTTCCCGCCGGGCATCCGGGTTACCCGGACATCAAACAGAGGCCAACTCTCTGTTGACAGGATCTGATGTTCCATTTCATCACGCCAAGCCTGTACATGGGTCTCGGCAGAGGCCCCATCGGCTCCGGACATATCAACAACCGGCACATGATACCGGGGCACATCAGGCAAAATACGCTGACGTCCATCGGCATCAATAACCAGCCGCAAGGCATCATGGCGCTGAATCAGGACATTCCAGGCATTTTCCAGACACCGGGGATCAAGTATGGCACTTTCTGTTTCCAGATAGGCATGGCACGCGATATTGCCCATCGCGAAAGCCTGACTCCGGCCTGCCCAGTACGCATACTGCAGCTCGGTCAGGGGGAATGGCTGGTATCGGTTCGGAACGTCGGGAACCAGATCGGCATCATGCTCGCGGGGTGTTTCTCTCGCCTGCATCATCAAAGTGCATAGATAACGACTGATGGCATCCGGCGTTGGTGTCTCGAAAACAGGACGCAGGGCGCAGGAAATGGCCAGAAGTTGGTTGACGGAGCGGACAAACTCCATGGCCAGAATGGAATCAAGACCAATGGACAGCAGGTCCTGCCCCGGCAGCAAACGCTGTGGCTCAATCCTTAGAATACGGGACAGCAGGTGCGTAACCAGATCCAGCATACCGGACGCATGCTGCTCTGGCCCCATGCTGGCCAAGGCCGTTGCAAGATCTTGTCCGGATGCAGCAACAGGGGGCAGACGGTACGCCAGATCAGAACCTGTGCGGGCCGTTGCCACGTCACGCACATCAATGTGCTGCTCTTCTGTGGATACACCCTGATAAACACGCCTTGCAGGCATCCAATACGGGCGACGCTCAAACGGATACAGGGGCAAATGCTCGGGCGGCAGAACAGGCCCGCGTGAAACCACGGACCAGTCAGGATTTACACCAGCCTCGTACAGCCTTGCCAAAGCCTCCAGAATGGTAACAGCATCACAGGCATCCCGGCGCAGGGATGGCAGGGATACCGGCATCTCCTCCAGTGCCATTGCTACAAGAGTACGACGGATCAGGGGGGTCAGAACCGCTGCCGGGCCAATTTCCAGAAGAACCGAACAGCCATGCGCGACCGCGGCCTGAACAGCAGGTAGAAAGGCGACCGGATGACGGGCATGCTCACGCCAGTAAGCCCCACTGCCCATTCGTTCCGGATCAACATATGAGCAGTCAACCGTTGACCACATGGGAATACGCGGCTCCGCTGCCTGCAATCCGGAGGCAGCCTGCTCAAGATGATCCAGAACAGGATCCATCAACGGAGTATGGAAGGCGTGGGATACATCCAGCATCCGCACCGATAAACCGCATTCTTCCAACGGCTTCAGGAAGGACCGCAGGGCCTTGTCGTCTCCACCGATGACAACATCTTCCGGTCCATTGATTGCCGCAATTGCCAAGGTCGGACTGTCTGCCTGAAGCAGGAGATCCGTGGCCTCGTCCGGTTTCATGCGCAGGGCCGCCATGACTCCGCCTGCCGGCAATGCCTGCATCAGGCGTCCACGCTCAACAACCAGACGGGCAGCCTGATGCAAGGGCAGAATGCCGGCAATCACAGCAGCCTGAAATTCACCGACGGAATGCCCGATAATGAAATCTGGTTGAACACCCAGATCAATCCACATCCGAGCCAAGGCGTATCCAACAGCAAACAGAGCCGGCTGATCATATTGCGTCTGTCCCAAGCGCGTGTCTGATTCTGCAAACAGCAGTTCTGTTACCGGGAATCCCAGACAAGGTTCCAGCGCGGCAGAAACCTCGTCCAGAGCAGACCGGAACCGCGGCTCAAACGCATACAAGCCACGTGTCATGCCCGGATACTGGGTTGATTGTCCGGAGAACACAAAACCAATACGTGGCGCGGCCAGACACCGGCGGGATTGGCCAGGGGCGCTCGACAATGCCTGAACCAGCTCATCCCGGTTCCGCCCCACAACAGCCCGACGTATTGGCAGGTGTGAACGGCAACGGTGTGCTCCATTCAGGAGAGGTGCCAACGGAATCCCGGCGCTGGCTACGCGTTCTGCATACCGGTGCGACAGCACTTCCAAGGCATGAGGGGATGATGCAGACAAGGCTAGCATCCAGGCCGGCCGATCCGGTTCAGGTGCAGATGTTGCTCCATCATGTTGGGCAGGGGCACTTTCAAGAACAGCACAGGCAATCGCCCCGGTAAAACCAAAGGACGAAACAAGGGCGCGGCGCGGTGCCTCTCCCGCCCGGTCTGGCCATGGTTCTGGCTGAGCAGGAAGACGCGCGGGGATATCCTGTAGCGCAATCGCTGGATTGACGGTCTGGAGATTGCCATGCGGGGGCAGGACACCACTCTCAAGCGCCAGAATCGTTTTGACAAGCCCGGCAATACCGGCTGCAGCCTCCAGATGACCAATATTAGTCTTGACTGACCCCATCAGCAGGGGAGTCGAACGGTTGCCATCAGCACCAAAAATGCGGGACAGCGCATTGAACTCAATTGGATCGCCCAGACGTGTCCCGGTTCCGTGCAACTCGACGTAATCGATTGCATCCGGTGACAGGCCTGAACGTCGAAGAACCTGCCGGATCATAGCTTCCTGGGCATGGCCATCCGGCACGGTCAAACCGGCGCGAGCGCCATCCTGACGAACAACAGACTGGCGAATGACAGCCCGAACCCGGTTGCCATCAGCAAGGGCATGTGACAGGGGCTTCAGGACCAGAACGGCACATCCCTCACCCCGGACATAACCATCAGCATCCTTGTCAAAGGTTTTGCAGCGCCCGTCAGGAGCCAGCATGCCGGCCTTGTGCAGGGCCAGATCAATTTCAGGCATGATCTGAACCTTGACCCCAGCCGCCAGAGCAAGGGAACATTCACCTGCCCGTAACCCTTGACACGCCAGATGCACAGCAACCATCGATGCGGAACAAGCCGTATCAAGACTCAGGGCCGGGCCTTCAAGTCCCAGGACATAGGACAGTCGACCGGCTGCCGCAGCCGTTGAAATACCGGGGGCATAATGAACATCAAAACAATCCGCATCCCCGGACAGGAACGGCAGATGCGCGTACTCACTCCCGCTGATACCAACAAAGACCCCCGTATCACTGCCTTTCAAGGATACGGGATCCAAGCCCGCATCTTCCAGGGCATGCCAAGAAACTTCCAGCAGATGACGGTGTTGGGGGTCGATGGAAATGGCCTCTCGCGGGCTGACCCCGAAGAACCCCGCATCGAATCCATCGATGTTTTCCAGAAAAGCACCGCACCCCGGAATTGGCAGGTCCACATCATAGCGACCCTGCGGCACCGAACGTACCGCATCTCCCCCATCCAGAAGAAATGTTAGAAACTCAGCGGGAGATTCAGAGTTTGTCCCTGTTCCGGTTGGCATCATCAAGCCGATACCAATAACTGCAATGGGCTCCGCACTCCCTGCTGGTGACAAGAGCGGGCGAACAGGAGCCGGATCTGGTTGTGGATCCCGCTTTCCTTCCAGCCACGCGACAAGAGCATCCATGTTGGGGTTGGAGAACAGAAGCGTATCGGGCAAACGCAATCCCAATGTCTTTTCCAGGCGTCCGATCACATCCAGCGCCGTGACAGAGTCCAGGCCCAGATCAAAGAAGCCTGTTTTTGGGTCCAGTGCCCGTGGATCAACATCTCCCAAAGCCCGGGCAACAAGCTGTTGCACCATGTGACGCAAGGATACGCCTCCCATGCCTTCCGGAGCGGTATCAGCGAAAAGGCGGCTGTGTAAAGAGACCACGTTGCCATCAAGCCAAGCCTGACGGACAGCCTTGCGCCGGACCTTGCCCGAGGTTGTTCTCAGCAGTGTTCCCTTGCGGATAAAGGTTATGGCATGCACCGGTATCCCGTGTTGACGCCCGATATCCTGACGCACCTGTTCCATCAACGCTGGCAAGTCGCCCTTGCGCAGGGCTTCCTGGACCACAACCAAGGCTTCCCCACTTTCGGTCTGGATGGAGAAAGCAGCCCCTCCTCCCGGGACAAGGCGAGGATCAAAGTCGCTGACGGTTTTTTCAATATCGTTTGGATAGTGACAACGCCCATGAAAGATCATGACATCCTTCAGGCGGCCGGTTATATAAAGCCTGCCCTCATAAAGGATTCCCAGGTCGCCGGTACGGAGATAGCGGTTCCCAGCCAAGGGGTGATCTTCTCTGACATTCAGGACAGCACCGAAAACCTCACCGTCTGGATCGGACTTATTCCAGTAGCCCGCCGCGACTGAAGGTCCGGATACCCAGATCTCGCCAACCCTGTCTTCGGTAACAGGCATCCGGGTTTCAGGGTCGACAATCTGTATATCCTGCCCGTCAAAGTCCGATCCGCAAGATACATAGGCCCTACTTCCCTTGCCCTGTGGGGTCCCGCTGACAACACGGTTCTGCTCCAGAGCCTCGACGTCAAACCACCGGGTAACAGGACCATCGTGCATTGTGCAGCCTGAGACCATTAGAGTTGCTTCGGCCAGGCCATATCCGGGCCTGACCGCTTCCCGCCGTAGTCCGGCAGGTGCAAAGGCTTCAATAAAAGCATCCAACATCAGGGGATCAACGGGCTCCGCCGCTGGTACGGCCACCTCAACCCGTGACAAATCCAGGGCAGAAAGACGTTCCGGCGTCAGCGCATCCAGACACGCCCTGAAACCAAAGGCCGGCCCCGGAAGCACCGTGGCAGAGAAACGGGTTGCTGTCTCCAGCCACGTCAGCGGATCACGTGTAAACATGGCCGGTGGCATTACAACACTGCGTGCTCCATGCAAAAGCGGCGCCAGAACACCCATGATCAGTCCCATGTCATGAAACAGGGGCAACCACGTGGCGGTTACACTGTCATGCTGTTGCAAACCATTGGCACGACAGATAAAGGCGCTGTTTACGAGCAAACCGGCATGCGTGTTGACAACGCCCTTGGGATCTCCGGTTGAACCGGATGTATATTGAAGGAAGGCAACCGTATCAGGCGATACATCAGGGCATACCCAGGCTTCGGGGTCCGGAAGACCGGCGTCAGTGACCAGAACCTTGCATCCAACTGTACGGCAGAGTTGATCAAGAGCCTCTGCAGAATCCTGTGCGATGTGTCGGGTGGTCAGAAGGAAGCCCGGCTGGCAATCCCGGGCAATGGGCACCACTTTTGGCAACACGCGGGACACACGGGCCGACCCCGGTAAATTGACCGGAACAGCAATAACACCGGCATACAGGCACCCCAGAAGGCCAATGACATAATCAGCACCGGAGGGAAACAGAAGCAGCGCCCGGTCCCCCGGTTTGCATGTCTGTTGCAGGGCAGATGCCAACGCGCGTGCCTTAAGGGAAAGATGGTGCCGGGAAAACGTATCCCCGGAACCGTCAAGGATCATGAATGTTGCAATCTCATGATCAGGATGGCTGCGGGCATTGGCCTCCAAAACCTCAACCAGACTGGAAGCGCAGGCAATATGTTCGGAACGGGATACAGACATATCTGGGCATTCTCCTGCTATGGCCGGGTATGCACCGGACAGCGGATGATGGTTTCAATGGCTTGGGCCAGAGCATCGAGGGAAACAGGATCTGTCAGAAGGCTCCAGTGGTTTCCCTGAACCAGAATGGTAGGAACAATCCCATCGGGCCAGGCGGGGAGATCCTGCCATTCCGGGGGAACCTCTGTTGCCGCAATCACCAGGCTTGGTGGCTCAACAAACGGTGCGGGCATGTCTTGCATCGCCGTACGATGGGCCCGAACCATGGCAGTAAAACGCTGGACCAGTGCTTGCTCCTGCTTATGATCAAGATCAGCTTCCTGGATACCCAGTAAGGCCATCAGGGCAGACGATGTTTCCGGGGCGGCCGGCATGCCAGAGGGATCGGGACGACCAAGGGCAAAGGCACCAACAGGTGGCGGGTCTAGCAGAACAGCCCCGGCAACAGAAAGACCATCGTCTTTCAGGGCAGATACCAAGCCGGGAATGGACAAGGCACCAAAAGACCACCCGCCAAGATACAGGGGACATGAACCAAGGCCAGAAGATAACTGGCCTATAACACCCCTGAAATACTGAACAAGATCAATCAGTCTGCAAGCCGGCTGTTCACCCTTGGCCAGCCCCGGTGTCCGCAGTGCTGTCACCGTTATCGTATTGTCAAGACGTGCCGCCAGAGGTGCAAAAAGAGTGGCCATGCCATCACTGCCGGGCAACAGGATCAGGTGTGCCTTTGCGTCCACGCCCGTCCTTAGATGCAGGACAGCCGGAAAATTATCAGGTTCCAAGGATGGGGCAGCCCCGGATGCATCCAGTGCGACCGCAAAATCACGCAGAACCGGATTTTCGAACAACAGACGCAGCGTTGGGGTACCACAACCCATTGTTCGCAGTGTGCTGATCAAATGCGTGGCCAGCAAACTGTCTCCTCCCGACAGGAAGAAATTATCCCCGGAGCCAGGCATATCACCCAGAATATCCGCCCACACCGTGGCAATGGTCTTTTCAAGAGGCGTATACACGGCATCCACGGAGCAGCCTGCCGTAACAGATGGGACCAGCGAGGCCAATGCCTTGCGATCTACCTTGCCATTCAGACCCAGCGGAAGCCGGTCCAGAACAATAAAAGATGAGGGCAACATGCCCGGGGGCAGGTGTTCGGACAGCTCCCGCACCAGGGCAGACTGATCCAAGGAAACAGCCCGGCCAGGAGTACGGGCAACAAAAACATGCTGACCAGCCCATGCCGCACCACCATCAGAAACACAGGGCACAAGGAACCCAACGTCTTCCATAACGCGGCACCAGGTTTCAGCATCAACCAATGGCCGACCGTCATCGCGACGAAAATCGGTGAAATGGCCAAAGCCTTCAAGAAAACCGGCTGTCACCAGCTGCAACAGATTGTGTCGGGTTGCCTCGCGCAGGACCAGAAGCCCCCCCGGCTTCAACACTGAACGCAGATTGGCCAAGGCGGTCGGAATATCACGCACATCATGCAGGACATTGCTGGCTATGACGATATCCGCACTATGCTCTCCCAGCCCCGCAGAGGATGGGTGCCAGGAAATATCCCAGCATGCTGTCTGCAGGAACGGGCAATCAGAGAAACCGGAGCGGGAGTGATCCAGAAAGAAGGACGAGATATCTGTAAATATATATTCACTGCGCCCCGGATCCAGAACCGGCAGAACATGGGCTGTTGTCCCACCGGTTCCTGCACCGACTTCAATGATGGATACAGCGGAATCAGGGGCCGCCTCTGCAAAGGCACGAACGGCTGCCGCAACCATCTTCCCATAAGGAGCGGACAAGGGATTATGGCGGTAAAGATCACCCGCCAAGGCACTGTCCCCGCCGGGAAACAAAACTTCAACCGGATCAAGGTGGCCATCAAGAAGCTCGTCACAATGCGCAATACACGCCTCGACCCAGTCCGTAATCCGGAAGTTCTCAAAGTCAGCCTCGACAGACTTCAAATCTTGGAGGAACGCCTGCCCGGCATCAGGATCACAACGCAAGGGCCGCAGGGCTGAGAAACCACCAGCATCAGTCTCTACCAGCACATCCGCCGCGACCAAGGCCTTGATCCACTGCTCCAGTAAACCGGCATAACGTTCGGCAATACCACTGCGGCGCATGATCTCTGGCATGGTTAGCGGAACAGAACCGTCAAACACATCCCGTCGGGCCAGAACTGTTTCCATCACAGACAAAGCCAGGCGATCCCCGGCAATACCAAAAGCCTCTGCGCAGGTCTTTATATCAGGCCCAAGACCAGAAACAGGGACGGACAATGCCTCACATGCCCTTTGGTATCGATCCGCTGACAAGGACGGGAGAAGGGAGAAAGCAGAACTTGCCGCCGGCACCGGAACAGGGACAACAAAGGCTGTAATACGCCCCCCACTACCGCCGGATACCCCGGGTGTGAAAACAGCGACCGCATCACGAACTCCGCTGGCATGGATCAAGGCAGCTTCAATATCACCCAGTTCGATGCGCTGACCGGCGACCTTGACCTGATTGTCCTCTCTTCCCAGGAATTCCAAGGTACCATCAGGCCAATAGCAGGCCATATCCCCGGTGCGGTACAGACGCTCACCCGTTTGTGGATGCTGCACGAAAGATTGTGACGTTTTTTCCGGGTCATTCTGATAGCCATCCGCCAGACCAGATCCGGCGATATACAGGTCTCCGGCCACATAGTCCGGTCGATCTCGCCATCTTCGGTCCAGAACGTGGTAGCGCTGGTTGGACAGCGGGAACCCATAAGGAATAGAGCGCCACACCGGATCAACATTCTTGATCTCGAACCAGTTGGACCAGATCGAAGCCTCCGTCGCACCACCCATGGCAATAATACGGACATCGGGGAACAAAGCCCTCAACCGCCCCGGCAGGCTAACTGGAATCCAGTCCCCGGACAGAAGAACAAGGCGCAGACCACGGGGTGTTTGTGCCTGTCCCTTTTCCAGCACATCAACCAACAGCTCCAGAAGGGCTGGGACCGTGTTCCAGATTGTCACGCCATGACGATCCATCAGGTCAGCCCAGTGCAGGGGATCAAGACGCTGGTCTTCATCTGGAAGAACCAGTGCCCCACCAGCCCCCAGAACACCGAAAATATCGTAAACAGACAGGTCAAATGCCAGAGATGAAAGAGCAAGAACCCGGTCATGCGGACCAACCGCAAAGCGACGACTGATATCAGCCACCGTGTTGGCAGCAGCTTGGTGGCTGATCATAACTCCCTTGGGTATCCCGGTTGAGCCAGATGTGTAGATAACATAGGCCAGATCTTCCGGTTGACGCGGCTGATACACAGGCAGACGACCCGCTTTGGGAATAACAGGAAGAGAGGGATCAAGACAGCGTATATGATCAGGGGCAGCATGATCTTGATGACACAGCACAAGCCGCACACACGCGCTATCAAGAACCTGTGCCAGACGGGCCCGTGGCGTATCAAGTGAAACGGGGACATAGACTCCACCGGCCTCAAGGACAGCCAGAACGGCAATAATTTGCTCCAAGCCTTTTGGCAGAACAACCGCCACAGAATCGCCGGGCTCTATGTCCAGACAAGCCGCAAGTTGTTCCGAACGCTGCAACAACGTCGCATAGCCAAGACACTCTGCCCCATGGAACAGAGCAGGTGTGCAAGCTGAAAGGCCATCCTTGTTCCGTCCATGCTGAAAAACAGGGTGATGAAGAAGGAATGGCTTGAACGGCGCATCGGTTGCATTCGCGCTCTGGCGTGGCTCCAACTGGGCCGCTGTCAGCAAAGAACCAACAGGCTGCTGCCAGGCCTGTTCAGAATCAACCAAGGAAGCCAGAAGCCTGTCATAGGCATCCATCATGCCTTCGACCAGCCCCGGCGGGAAAAGGTCCTCAATAACAATCCAGTTCCAGACCAATTCGCCGCGCCGCACCATAACTTGGTGATCAAGCCAAACCTGTGGTGTTGCCGTTTCCAAGCATATTGGCTCCCCCAGCAATGCCCCTTCCCGTTCCGTATCAGCCAAATGATCAATATCCATGCCAAGCAGGCTGGTAAAGACAACCGGCATGCGTCCGGCATCCACAGTTCCAGACAAACGCGACACGTCACGCATGACATCAACACCGGAGTAAACCCGGTGCGCCAGTCCGCTCCACATCTCCTTCTGTATGTTTTGTGCCCGCTCATAGAGGGACTTGTTCTCAGCACAATCAACTGTGACCAACAGGACCGAGGTAAAATCACCGACCAGCCGCATCACGTCCGGATGCAGGCGTTCTCGGTTGAAGTGGGTCAGATTGACCGTAAAACGGGGAGATCGAGACCAATATGCCAGAACTTCAGAGAATGCTGCCAGAAGGACAGCGGATCCGGTCAAGCCATGCTCTGCAGCACGATGTACAAGGCGTGACCATGCCTGTGGGGCCAGGCTCCGGATGTGTCTGCGAAAGCGTGGGAAAGGAAGGGATCCGGGCGCAACAGCAAGGGGAAGGTCAGGAGGAGGTGCCATATCAGGAAGACGCTGAAGCCACCATGAGCGGGCATCATTCCAAGCCTGCGTCCCACGTCTCTTCTCTGTTGCAAGAACATAGTCACGAAATGAAAAAGAAGGCGGCGGATCAACGGGTATCCCCGCATACAAGTGCTCCAGATCCGCAAGAAATACGTGGAAGCTCTGGACGTCAAACATCAAGAGATCAATATCAAGGTGCAAATGAAAGCAGGCATCTGAAAGGCGGGTGGCACGCATCTCGAACAACGGCCACGTCCCGGCATCCAGAACTTGGCGAGACATCCTGTCGCGCGTCATGGATACAGTTTGGTCAGCATCTTCTGCGTCGGGGCTGTCAACTATTACTGTATACCAAGGTACTTCAGGCAGAATACGCTGGCGACCATCAGGCTGTATGATGGCACGCATCATATCGTGGCGCCGAATAACCTCGTTCCAGGCTTTTTCTAGCTTTTCTACATCCAATGTGCCCAAGGCCCATTCAAAATAAACATGGCAGGCCACATTCCCCAGTTCCAGGGAGCTGCTGCGACCAACCCAATAAGCGTGCTGGATATCGGTCAGGGGGAAAGGACGGTGACGTTCGTTATCATCTTGGCCAGCACTCCTGACGGCACGGCCTTCCCTCATCACCGCAACATGTTCCAACATCACCAACGCTCCCGGGTACAAACACCGTATAATCACGGACGGTGTACATGACGGCATGTTGGCGCCAATCTCTATTGCGATTGGTTATCAATACATCGCAATCGGGATTAAAAGAGTTTTCTGATAAAACACCAAGCACCTTTCCGCCCCGTTTGCAGAGAACTAGGGCATTATCGAGACTGGAAAAAAAGGATGTACGATTCAGGCAGCCTTGGCTCCAGAGCCATGCCATCCTGGTGCTGATGCAAGAGCAGACCAGAGGTTTTTGTACAAACCTCCGCCACCAATCAACTCTGAATGAGACCCGCGTTCGACAATGCGCCCATGATCCATGACCAAAATCTGGTGAGCATTACGTATTGTCCACAAACGATGTGCAATAACCAGAACAGTCCGGTTATGCACAAGATCCCCCAGCGCCTCCTGTATCAGACGCTCATTCTCAATATCCAGCGCAGATGTCACTTCATCCAGGACAAGGATGGGACTGTCTTGCAGAAAGGCTCGGGCCAAAGCAATGCGCTGCCTCTCCCCGCCGGACAACGCCGCACCGGCACCAGCAAGGACTGTATTGTAACCATCAGGCAATCGCATGATAAAATCGTGACAGCGCGCTGCCCGGGCGGCCTTGACTACATCATCATCACAGGCATCCAGTCGGCCTGCACGAATAGAATCCGCTACCGTTTCCGTAAACAGGGTTACGGTCTGGGACACGACAGAAACAAGGCCATGCAGCTGCTGATCCGGTATTACTGCCAGATCAACACCGCCGATCATGATCTGCCCACAGGCAGGCTGATACTGCCGGGCCAGAAGCCGGACCAAGGTACTTTTCCCGGAACCCGTCAGGCCAACAATGGCCGTCACCGTATTGGTGGGAATTGTAAAATCAAGATCAACAACATGGCCAGCAGTATCCGGCCCAGCCTGACATAATTTGTCGGCATACGAAAAGCTGACATTGCGGAAAACGATATCGGCACAATCAATCGGATAGTAATCCCCGGTCACCTCATCCGACGGCGCATCAAGAATAAGCATGATGCGCTCCATTGCGGCTTCCATCTGGCGGACAAGCGCGGAAAACTCCATGAGATTTGCCAACGGGCCGAGCAAACGCAGGGAAACCAAGAAAAAGACAGGCCAGGCTGCAAGCTCCAGTGTTCCCGCCACCACAAAGTATGCACCGCCGGCCAGAACCAGAATACAGCCAAGCATCAAGACAGACGGAAAGGCGATCATCGGCCGCACGAAGGACCATGTTAAATCCTGTGAACGATCACGAAATGAGCCGATAGCTTGATAACAGCGCGTCTCGCTGTCACTGGCCAGTCCAAAGGACTTGATGACAGCAATCCCACGAATGAATTCGATCAGTCGCGCATTCATGGCGGACTGGGACTGCACGTAACGTTGCGTAGCCCGGCGCAGGGTACGATGGCCAAGAATCAAGACAGGTATAGACAACCCAATACCAAAAAACAGCGCCATACCCATACGTATATCCAGAAACATCAAGGCAGAGAGCGCAACAACAGGCAACGTCATGGCCGTGACAAGGCGCGGGATTACAAGCCCGGGAACCTGCTCGATCGTCACCATATCCTGCATCACGATATGAGCCAGTTCACCGGAATCATGCTTGTTGAACCATGATAGGGGCAAAGTCGGCAGTTTTTTTGCGATCCGGATACGCAGGTTCGCCGTCATGTTCAGGCCCGCGCCATAACCATACAAACTCCCAAGATGGGATAACACCCATTGTAGCCCGTAAAGAACCGCAAAAACGGCAGCGACGGACATCACAGCCGGCATCGTATCCAGGGAATATGGTAACCATGGCACAACACGCTGATCTTGCATCAGAGCCATAACCACCAGGCATGCCAAGCCGACCGGAAGCGCTGCCGCCATACTCTCCAGAATTCTGAACAGGATGGAACGTACCATAGCGCCTCGCTCCACACCGGAAAGGTTCAGGATACGCAGCAAAACCATCATACCGGATCTCCCGCTCTTCATGATGCCGCCATGGTCCCTGCCGAGATTCCAAGGTGCCTTTCTCCATCGATTGGCGGGCATCCAAGTGACCAGGACAGGTTACGACACTGCAACGCCCAGAGCCGGCTGTAGAGCAAAGAACAACCAAGGAGTTGCTCGTGAGTCCCGACAGCATCCAAGCGACCATCGGACAACAAAGCAATTTGGTCACAGGCCGACACACTATCCAGTCGATGCGAGACAACCACAATCGTCTTTCGGCCAGCCAATTGATTGACAGCTTGCTGAATCAGCGCCTCGTGCACCGGATCAACATGGGACGTTGCCTCGTCCAGAATCAGGATCGGAGCATCACGTAACAAAGCGCGGGCCAAGGCAAGCCGCTGACGTTCTCCGCCTGACAAACGAACACCATTTTCACCAATAACGGTGTCAAATCCTTCGGGGAGCTGCTCTATGAAGTGTAAGGCGTTAGCTGCCCTTGCAGCAGCCAGAATGGCCTCATGAGAGGCATCTCTCATGCCTACGGCAATGTTGGCGGCAATAGTATCGTTGAATAAAAAGACATCTTGGTTGATAAGTCCGATACACAATGCCAGTTCATCCGGGGCGAAGGTATCAAGACCCCGGCCTGCCAAGGAAATATGTCCAGATGTCGGCCTGATGTGACGAACCAGAAGCCGGACCAAAGATGTCTTTCCAGCACCAGATACGCCAACCAGTGCTGTTGTCTGGTTCGCTGGTATCTCAAAACTTATGTCACGTAATAGGACTTCCCCTTCTGTCTGAAATCCCACTGCGTCAAGATGAAAGCCGAATGAAGAAATAGACGAAATATAGTGCAGGTTTTCTGTCGTAAGTTCTGGCTCTTCCAAAATCCGGGTAATAGCCTGTTCAGCCTTGCTGACCCGCAGAAAGACCTCTCCATACAAGACAAGTTTGGTCAGGGGAGCGCTAATGCCGGTTGCGATAAAAACGGCAAGGAGCATCGTTGTCGGCATAACGCCTACATGCAAGACCAGCCACATTCCCGTAGGCACAACAAAGAGCAAGGATGCACCGGTTGCAACAGAGAAAAATGCCCACGGACCAAGCCACTGCTTCTGCCAAGATACAGCGAAGTCGCGAAACGCACAGACATGATTACGAAAAACACGAAAGCTTCGCAGGCCACGCCCTCCTGTTTTCAGAGCATCAATACCCTGTAGATATTCGACGGCTGCTGCATTGATCGTTCCCAAAAGACGAAAGTACTGGCTGATCTTTCCGGAATGCCCCCGCATCATCAAAGCATTGGCTGTAATGGCCAAAGGAACAATGCCACATGCCGCCACGGACAAACGCCAATCAATCACTGCCAGAAAGACGAGAGCTGACAAAGGCGCCAACAGAGCGGACACCATGTCAGGGAGCTGATGACTGAGAAAAAGCTCCAAGACCTCAACATCCTCATTGACCAAGCGCTTAAGGGCCCCAGTCTGTCTTGACGAAAAGAAATCAAGTGGTAAACAGCCGAACTTGCGCAAAAGCGCATGCCTTATCGTAGCTAACGTGTCAAAGGCTGCAGCATGGGCAATACCAGTGGCAAGGCCGGCGCACAGCGGTTGAAGCACAAGGCAGGAAGCAGCAACACAAACACTGATCCAGAAAATAAAGGTATTATCAGAAGAGAGAGATTCTACGGCAAGGCATATAAAAAGCAACGGAGCCAACGAAAGAGCGACAGCAACCGATGATAGCAGGCAGGCGGAAACAAAACGCCACCGGAACTGCCCAGCCAGGCACAGAAGCCGGATAAAGCTCTTCATGGCCATAACCAGCCACCTCCTGCCAGCACAAGAACCAATACAGAAGCATGCATCTGAAGCTAGTGGCATTCTAGTGCAATCTGGGCAATCAGAATGCGATCAGGATTTTTTCTCTATTGTAAAATGCTGACGCCCTGACCATGAATTCATGGAACAGGGCGCACTGCTTAAATATTATAGAAAATAATTCATAAATAAATTTAGTGTTTTATTAATAATTAATTATAATTACATGATCGCATGTTTGTCTTTTCCCACGTTTCTACAATAGAAACAGGGTAAAGAATACGACCGCCAATTTTCACATATGCAGGACCAATTCTTTTTGCCCGCCAATTGGCAAGAGTTCCTTTTGCAATAACTCCACCCCACCGAATCAGAAGATCATCAACAGTAAAAAATTCTGAATTCATCTGCATCTCACATACTCCTATCCGGGCGACTATTCATTACGGAATGCCGCACAAAACACATCACTTCTCACGACAAAATAAAATAAATGCCTCGTTTTATATTAAAAATTAAACTACGCGTTAATTAATTAACAATACAGGTGTGAATTTTCCTTCTTAAAAAAGAAAAAATGACTGCCTATAAAGAACAAGCACTCACACTAATAATGCATGAGGCGCATAGCAATCAAGATGTTTTTTGAAAAAAGTGAAAAATTATAAACTATTAACATTGATTAATGATGGTGAATGAAAGTTACTTATTCGGAGATATTGCTCCATTCATAGTCACTTCATTATTAAGTGATCTCTCTCTATAGTAGTCCAGTAATTTCATACAGTAATACGAAACTCAGGATCATGATTTATTGCATAAAAGTTGCACAGCGAACGTAGCCATCAATCAAGATTCTGCAACAGAGCGACTGGCTTCCACACAGGACACATAGCCATTACCGTCAAGGGCATGCGTCACGCGCGTTATCAGCCATTCACCATCGAGACGGTCACAAAATCCCCTGACCTTTAGGCGACCCTCAGCAACCAAGGCACCGTTGCCAGCAAGGACAAGAGACAATGTTCCCTTTAGGAAACTAGATTTTTCGTGTTCAGCACGGGCTGCCTGTTCAGCACTGCATCTGTCCGGATAATGGTAGCGCAAGCGCCGCACAGGTTCCCCCTCCCCCACAACCACTTCGCAATCATCAGCGGCTTCCACATCACGATACAAGGCAACGACAGAGCCAACCTGTTCGCGCTGACTGAGTGATACGCGCCATGACTTCACGTCTTGCTGCTGTACCTCAAGGATAGGAAGCGGCTGGCCTGTAACAGATATACCCCGCCCACGACGACAAACAACAAGCGCGCCATCAGCCGGCTTGATGACGAGTCCCGTGTCACGCCCCAGCCGGGTCAGAAGATTGATGTCAGACTCATTGACCTGATCAATATGGGGAATCGGGATCTCATCAATATCGGCCGCGATGGCAGCACGCAGACCATGTTCTCCGGCAATTTTCTCGACAAGGGAACTCAACCCTGTATCCAATGGCCAGGAGCGTGTCTTCTGGGAATAGAGGGAATGCTTTCCCGTCGGTGTTGCTGTTTGTATCGCAGCCTTGGCCCTGATCAGAAGACAGCCCGGGGGACCGGAAAGCTCCATTTCGTCAACGACAAAAAGCCCCATACGGGACATAGATCCCGTATACCCAAGCCAGACTTCAAGCTCTGCGCCTGATGCAGGCAGAAAAATAGGCTGTAGTGGATCATGATCGGCCAGAACCAGCTCCAGGGTGTCACTCTGGAGTCCAGCCTCATCGGTCAAGGACAAACGGATCAGACGCTGACGGATCAGTGCTGTAATGTCGCTGTTGTTGGCAACAATACGAACATCGGGTCTGTATTTCAGCTCCACAGACGAATGCCTCCTGCAAAGACAGGCTCGCGGATGTCAGGCAGACAAACAGTCAGCCCTGCCGGCAAGACCGGACCTTGGTCGGCCAGTCCGGGGTTGGCATCCAGAAGCTGCTCCACACATCGTCCACGACGACGGCCATAATATGTCCAGGCGATCAGATCAACGGTATCACCATCACATGTTTTGTACTGAAGAGTTGTCATCATATTTCCTGAGCTTGAGACTAAATGTCTGACGGCGCGCAACACCGGCACGAGCAAACGTGTCTTGCTGCTCTTCGATGTGTTCTATGACCCATTGTCCCAAAATCTGGCCCTGCCCATCCAGCAACAGCTGAGGCTTGCCTGTGGCTGCCTGTTCGCGCATGGCATCAAGCTGACTGGCTCCGGAAGCATGAGACTTGGCAAAGCCTTCAGCCGAAAAGCCGGTGCCGGGGGCACGGTGGGATACATGCTTGTGGGTCGGGAAAATCACGCCGTCCAGCGTAAGCGTGTCTTCACCAAGGCCGGTGAACTGCAAGGCCGCCGAACGGCCAATACGATCCTGGGCAGACCAACGGTATGCAACAGAGCGTCGAAGAGTTTGGTACGCCGCAGTACTGATGCTGAATTGATAAGCACCAAGTTGCATCATGACATCAGACATTCTCAGGCCTCGTAAACCAGTGTGCTGTCATACAGCGCACCCCGGCTGCGCTGTTTCTGCCGACGTTCCATTTCATCAACAATATCCTGCGGATTATGATGGGGCTGGGCATTGATCGTGATTGTGTTTGCGTTGGTAACATGATGGGTGGTGCTGGTTCCGGATGCAGCTGTTGCAGGAGCGACGCGCCCGATAACCTGTGAAGCGGCGACGGAGCGCTCAAGCTCTGCCGACTGGGAAGCCGGAGGCACAGCAGGAAGGGAAGAAGGCAACGGGGTCGGCTGTGAACCCGGCAACGGAGAAGCTGGAAGAATGGGTGGCGCCTGTGTTGCAGCGTCACCAAACCCGAACAGGGTAAACACAGGGGTCAGCACATCTGTCAGCCACTTGACCTTTTCCATGACCAGACTGCAAATCGCATCCCACGCTGTGGCCGCACCATCGGACAACCCGGACCAGAGATCGGAAAAGAACGCGACGACAGGCTCCCAGTGAGCAATCAGCAACCCCGCAGCCAAGGCGATAGCCGTGATAACAAGCCCCAGAGGATTGGCCATCATGGCAATGCCAATCGCCCGAATACCCAAGACAACCATATTCAAAACCGGGCCAAGCCCCATCAGAGTTGTTCCGATCACCCGCATGATACCCGTCAACACATTGAAGACCGGGCACACAAGGGTGCCAACCGCACGCAGTACCGCACATGCATCCGTAAACATGCCAACAACCTTGGCCACCTCGCGAATGGTTGCTACCACTTCCATCAAGGGACGGATCCAGGGCATCAGCATGGAGCCCAGTGCCATGGCAAAAGCGTCAGCTTTGTTGATCAAGCACTGAAGCCGGTTATCCAGCGTATCGAGATCAGCTCCCTCTAAAGACACCACAGGGGTGACAGCAGCAAGCTGCTCTGTGCGGACCTGGAGTTGACCGGCACCGGCAGAAGAAACCAAGGCCGACCCCGCCTTGAAAGTATCCGGATCGGTGCCGAAAAGATGCCCGGTGAGCTGCTCCCGACCTGAGGCATCAAGGCCGACCATAGCTTGGCCAAGATCGCCAAGCACATCGGGAACAGATCGCATCTGTCCGGATGCATCCCGCAAACCGATATCCATTGCCTGCAACAGGGATGCAACATCAGAAGAAGGATCCGCCAGTCCAGAGATAACATGACCAAGAGCCAAGCCCGCTTTTTCGCCCTCCAGACTCGCTTCGGCCAACACACCCAGCATTGCAGTGACCTGTTCCAGGCTGGCACCGCCGGCAACCGCATCCGGGCCAACGGTTGCGAGAGCTTGGCCCAGCAGGGGAACAGCACGTGCCGAATCCCCTGCGGTTTGCACCAGCATGGTTGCCATGCGGGTCATATCCAACGGGTCAACCGGCATCCGGTTCTGGATTGTGGCAGACAGGGCCATTGCATCAGCGGGAACCATGTTTCCGGCCTGTGCCATAAGCAACGCCCCGGGTAACGAGGCAACCGCCCGCCCTTCGGCCATACCGGATTGGCCCGCAGCATGCAGGGCCTGCCCGATCTGGACAGGAGACCACTCCCCGGAACGGGCTGTGTTAATGGCCAGGTCAGAGAGCCGCTGCGCCCCCTCGGGACCTGCCTGCATCAAGCGACTGGTTTCCTGAATGACTGTATCGAAATCAACGGCCCTTTCGGCCCACGCCGAAGACAGCGAGAAGAATCCGGAGGCAGCATTTCTCATGACGGATGCAACGCCGGAATCCACTGAGGAGCGAGACGCACCGGCAGAGAAACCCGAGGAGGAAGCAGTCCCTCCCTTCACGGCAGCCCGGATTGATGGTGCCGCCTGGGTCATAACCGGCCCCCGATCCTGTTTTTTTTTAGATCTCTTGGAAAAACCGGACTTACCCGATTCCGGCGCCATATCAGGCGTCGATTCTTTATCACGTATCACGTTTTGGCAAACCTTCAATCCACCATAAAAAAGTGCTGGTCGGCATGCTGCCGATTTCAGACCAGGACCACCCGGTATGCGAGGCCAGGGCAATAACCCCGGCACGCACATCGACAGCCCTTATTCGGTAAAACCCAGAAAAGCCTGCTGCAACTTTTTGTAATCACGCAGAGAAAGTTGACGAACCATATCCGGGGTAATTTCGCACAAATTGGCGATCATGGCGATTTCCTGCCGGGCGGGGCTGCCCTTGACCTCACTGGCCGCAATCTGGTCCTGTACCGTAGGTTCGCGCATGCGTACGGTCATAATTTCGGTCCCATCCACCATCAGCGGACGGTCCAGAACAATATCAGTCGTGTCAGAAGACATAGTATTTTACCAAAATTAGGAGAAAAGACGACCAAGGGCCGGGAAAAAATATGCATCCCGGCCCGTCGGCCAGAACCACTGTCAGATCGACAAGGCTTGGCGTACGCTCTCCAGGCGGTCCTCGCCGTTGACCTTGCGGATCATGTTGATGACATCAATCTCGTGAACCGGCTGACCACCGTGTTCTTCACGGTAGTAATCCAGGCGCATGGTGATCTTCAGCTCGGCTTTCTGTCCGGGTGTCCAGGCCCCACGGCTGATCTTGGTGATCTTGCCGCGCATGTGGTGCACAACCGGTGTGACCGTGCCGTCCCAGGATTCCAGGGCACCACGTACAGTCAACGGCACGCTTTTTCCTTCGGCAACACCGAACAGGGCCAACACATCGCGGTCGTAGCTGATCAAGCTGAAGCTGGTTTCCAAAGGCTCCATGCCCATGTCCAGCGTTACTGGTACATCCATGCCACCGGCCCGGAAATCCTCGGTGACCAAGGTCAGTTCCGGCGCGTTGTACTCGCTGATCTGTCCGGCATAGCCACGCCCGTCAACGAACAGGTTGATATTTTTCAGAACGTCGCGCGCGGCCATCAGTGAAAGGCCTCCTTGATGTAATCATTGACCAGGTGGGAACGGAACGTGATGTGCTCCGCCGGATAGGGAGGGGTGAAATCGAAGTTGAAGTAGATCTTGCCCTGGGTGATGTTGGCCGGGGTATTCAGGTCCGGATCAGCCCAGCACCGTCCGCCCAGAACGGCACCCAGATTGGTCAGGGTGCGCAGGTAGGCGTTGACGCCTTCGGTAACATCCTGGACGTAGGTCTTGGTGATATTCCGGTCCACAGCCCACATGTGGGCCCGTTGCAGGCTTTCGTTGATCAGGTCGGCTGTGCGGCGCACCGACAGGAACGCCCACTTGGGATCCGCCGACAGGGAGCGGTTCCCCCACAGGCGGTACCCATCCTGACAGATGATCGTGGCGATGCCCTTTTCATTCAGAAGGTTGGCGCGGCTGGCGGTATCACCCAGCTTGAAATCAACCGGACGGGCGGTGCCAACAATGCCGTTAACCGGCTGGTTGGACGGCGACCACCAGAAACCACGATCGTTGTCACCACGGGCGATGATACCGGCCACGCGTGCCGATGCCGGACGCACGGCAACCGCGCCGGACCGGTCCAGAACCTTGACCCAAGGGTCGATCATGTAGACCCGGGTCCCGGCATTCTGTCGTGCATAGGCCTGGGCAGCCTCGTCAGTGGTATTGGGGCCATCGGCCACCACAATAGCCCGCAGACGGTCGGCAATGCCTTTCAGCTCGGCCACCACCGGGTTGGCCTGTCCTTCTTCAGCCTGGTGGGTGAAACCGGGAGCACACAGGATGCGTGGTGCAAAACCCACCACCGATTCCGCTCCCAGCAGCGCATGCACGCCACGGAACTGACCGCTGGCCGCATCAACACCGCCCACCACATTGGCCAGCGTTTCGGCGTCGGATTTGCCCTTGTCAACCCGGATCACCACCACCACAGCACCGATCTGGTCAAAGATACCGTCCAGGGCATCGGGCAAAGACCCGTCGCTGCCGAGCTTTGCGGCCTCGGTGCGGCTGCCGCTGACCAGCACCGGGGTATTCAGCGGAAAACGATCCGCATCCGCCCCCGGCGCTGTTCCCACAACCCCGATCACCGAAGACCGGACGGTCCGCACCGGGCGTGGTCCGGCATCAATTTCCAGAACCTCGACACCATGAAGAAATGTTTCAGTCATATGTTTGTTGTCTCGTTTGTACAGAATAAAAATAGCAAGTTCAGACCATGACAGACACAGGACAACAAATCCCCTGGCGGTTTTTCATACCGAACCAAGGCACAATAAGAAATCTTGTGAACAGATGCCGTCTGGCAGTGCCGTGCAGGATGTTGAGTCAGTCAGCAGATCAAGCAGAAACAAGCCTGACCGATGAGGAACTTGCCGCCGGAGCTGGCGAGTTTATGGAGTCGTCTCAGAGAATGGAAAATGATGTGGCTATGCCAGAGGTAATCGCCAGTCAGGTTGATGTGGTGTTCCCAGCCCAAGGGCGACAGATACTGCAACAGTGCCTCATCGACGGTATGGCCGTTGTTAGGCTCCAGACTCAATCATGGTATTGTTCGTGGTCTTCAAATCAGATTCATACCCTTCAATCGGGAGATTGGAGGCATGAATGGCCCAGCTGTTTTGGCTTTCGGACGCCCGATGGGCGGCGATAGAGCCGCATTTTCCCGGGAACCAACCGGGTGCGCTGCGTGTTGATGACCGGCGCGTGATCTCCGGGATCATCCATGTCCTGAAGACGGGATGCCGATGGTGCGATTGCCCGCAGGATTATAGCCCTTCGACGACGATCTGCAATCGCTTCAACCGGTGGTCTCGCAGGCGCTTCCGGGTGGGCCTGCTCGACGCCTTGGCGACATCGGGCGCGGTGACCACGAGCACCGCGATCGACAGCACCTATGTGAAAGCGCAGGGCATCGGTCCATCGCGCGGCGGCCAGACCAGCAAAATCCACGCTCTGACAGACGTTCCGGGGCGACCCTTTGCTTTTCACCTGACCGCGGGCAATGTCGCCGACATGAAGGCCGCACCGGTTTTGCTCGCAAATTTGACCGAAGCCCGCTACGTCCTTGCCGACAAGGGATATGACGCCAATGCGCAGCCTCTCGGTCGTGCCCGTCATTCCTGGACGCCGCAACAGAAAGCGCGCCATCGCCTGTGACGCGCGGCGATACCGAGACCGCCACCTGATCGAAAACGCCTTCTGTCGCATCAAGGACTTCCGCCGCGTCGCAACCCGCTATGACAAACTCGACAGAAACTTCCTCTCCGACGTCGCTCTCGCAACCCTCCTCGCATTCTGGCATATGAGTGAGGCTGTGGAGCATAAGATCTATTTATACACCGTACACACCGATAGCAGACAGCCCTTCTATGATAGCTTTGCCTGATGGAGCATCATCTCGGTATCATTTATGATGCCTGACAGATCCCAGCCTTGATAAAAGCGCTGATACGATGGGCAAGTGCTGCGGAATCAGCTTTGACTCTTTCCGTCCCCAAACGAGTAACCGCTTGATCAACAAGATCCGGCGGCAGGGTGTGCCCTCGACGCAAAAGCAAAAGATCCTTCTCGAAATCACGGGAGAATTCCGGATGCGCCTGAATCCCGAGCGCTTTGTTGCCATAAGCCAGCATCGCATAGGGACAAAAAGAGGAAGAAGCAAGAACCGTTGCTCCGGGAGGACACACCACAACCTGATCCTGATGGATGGCGTGTAGCTGCAAGCTGCCCCCGGCAGAGTCAGGTATCTGCAACATATACTCCTGTACTCCAATGCCCCATCCCCGCTCGGACTTGCGGACAACACCGCCCATGACCTCAGCCAGGATTTGGTGCCCGAAACAAATCCCTGCAACAGGAACAGACTTTGCAATGGCCTGCCCAAGGAATGTCTTCAGGCGGATCATCCATGCTAGATTCTCGTAAACGCCGTGACGAGACCCACTGATAACCCATGCATGGCAGAGCGATACATCTTGCGGGAACACGTCATCAATAACCGGGTAGACGGAGAACGACCAATCCGGTTCCTCACGGGCCAGAAAGGTGCGGATCATGTCGGCATAAGATCCATGCTGTTTCACCAGTTCATCCGGTGGTCGTCCGGTTTCCAGAATACCAATGTGCACGCTTCACCTCTCTTGCCGACCGTGAGCATATTCAGGTCTGTCTGCTGCCATCAGACATAAACAGTCGTGCGCAGCAGTTGCTGCCAGCAGTGCTGTTATGTCCGATACATCATAGGCAGGAGCCACCTCAACAACATCAACACCGATGATTTTCAGGCCGCTCAATCCCCGCAAAATATCCAAGAACTGGTATGAGGACAGTCCACCAACAACAGGAGTACCCGTTCCAGGCGCAAAGGCTGGATCTATACAGTCTACATCGACCGTAACATAGCACGGCGCACCACCAACACGATCGTGAACAATTTGAGACGCCTTGCCCGGCCCTTCCCGATGGATCCACGGTGCGGTCAGGACACGAAAACCATAATCCCGGTCATTATGGGTCCGTATGCCAAGCTGAACGGAACGGGCCACATCCACCAGTCCTTCCTGTACGGCACGCGCAAACATGGTGCCATGGTCCACGCGACACCCGTCATCATCCCACGTGTCACTATGGGCATCAAAATGCACCAAGGCCAAGGGACCATGGACTGCGGCATGGGCCCTCAAGAGGGGATAGGTTACAAAGTGATCCCCCCCGAGACTGACAAGCTGCGTACCTGTGTCCAGAATAGCGCGCGCCTCACGTTCAATCGTTGAGACAATGCCGTCCGGGTGATGCGGATCCAGGAAGCAATCGCCGTAATCAATCACCGACAAGCGTGTAAAAGGATCAAAGCCAAACGGAAAGGCTTTCAGCTCGGCCAAGGAAACCGAGGCAGCCCGTATGGCCCGTGGACCAAGCCTGGCTCCTGGCCGATAGGTGACCGCACCGTCAAAGGGAATTCCCATAACGGCAACATCAACACCCTGCAAATTGCGCGTATAGGGGCGCCGCAAAAAACTCAGGGCACCGCCATAGGTCATCTCGGGCCACCGCCCATAAGGATCTTTCCGGCGAAAAGCCTGATCACCAAACGGCTGACATGGATCCATTTTATTCCTTCCCGCAAGACCGGATATTTCGTGGCCAGCCAGAATATAATAGTATCAACCCACAGGGCGCGACAGCACCCTCCAAGCATCACCTGGGCATCTGTTTTTGTCGACCCACTGCATCAACAACCAACAGAATTCTGGTTACTCGCAACTGTCAGCATGATTGGCGCTCTATGCCGGATACAAAGGATACTGTGATGAACAAGCAAATTCTTGATCGTGCCACTTGGGCAACGCGGGCCGATCTTGCCTTGGCACGAGGAATAGAAGGGAGAGCTTTTATCGGAGGCAAGTTGACCGATTCGGCTTCCGGAGATGTTTTCACATCTTACAGTCCGATCGACGGTCGCCCGTTGGCTGAAGTGGCATCATGTGGGGTTGTGGACGTTAATATGGCGGTTGATTCCGCACGGGCCGCTTTCCAGGATCGGCGATGGGCCGGCCTTGACCCATCAGAGCGCAAGAGAGTCCTGCTGACTTTTGCCGAGAAAATCGAGCATCACCGTGAGGAGCTGGCGCTGCTGGAAACCCTTGATATGGGTAAGCCCATTACAGACAGCCTTCATTGTGATGTCCGGGCAACAGCACGAACATTCCGCTGGTATGCCGAAGCCGTTGACAAGGTGTATGACGAGATTGCACCGGCTCCAGCATCTGCTTTGGCTCTGATTACGCGGGAACCCTTGGGCGTTGTGGCTGCGGTTGTTCCATGGAACTTCCCCATGATCATGGCCGCCTGGAAGATCGCTCCCGCCTTGGCTGCCGGTAATTCGGTTATCCTGAAACCTGCAGAACAATCCAGCTTGACCGCCATTCGGCTTGCTGTTCTGGCAGCAGAAGCCGGTATTCCTGACGGAGTGTTCAATGTGGTACCCGGTTATGGAACTGTTGCCGGCAAGGCTTTGGGTCTTCACATGGATGTTGACGGGGTTTTCTTCACAGGCTCCACAGAAGTGGGCAAACATTTCCTGGAATATTCGGGTCGTTCCAACATGAAGAAAGTTGGGCTGGAGTGTGGTGGCAAGTCGGCTCACATCATTCTGGGTGACTGTTCTGTACTGGACGAAGCGGCCCGGGCTGCAGCAGAAGCCATTTTCTTCAATCAGGGGGAAATGTGTACGGCAGGCTCCCGTCTCGTTGTCGACCGGCGTATCAAGGATCAAGTTGTGGGCATGATTCTGGCACATGCCGATACCATGCAGCCCATGGATCCTCTCGATCCTGCCTGCCGTCTTGGCGCCATGGTTGATGAAACCCACACCGAGCGAGTCATGGGATACATTGATGCAGGACGCCGTGAAGGTGGTCTTGTGATCAAGGGGGGAGGACGTGCCAACCCTGTTGACGGTGGTTGTTATATTGAACCCACCATTTTCGATAACGTAAACAATGCGATGCGCATCGCGCGCGAAGAGATTTTTGGCCCCGTCCTGTCCATCATAACCATCGACAGTGTCGAGGAAGCCGTGAGAATTGCCAACGACAGCCCCTATGGTCTTGCTGCAGCCGTGTGGAGCGACAATGTCAATACCATACACACCGTTTCCCGCTCTCTGAGAGCGGGGGTTATTTACGCAAACTGTTATGATGCCGACGATATTACTGTCCCCTTCGGGGGATACCGCCAGTCTGGTATTGGCCGAGACAAATCCTTGCATGCATTTGACAAATATACGGAAATGAAGACAACTTGGCTTCAGATCCGCTGACAGTAGCGGAAACCAGCCTGTTATTCGCAGGCTGGTTTCCGTCCCTTTATGACCGATAAATTCGCAAAGGTGCAGAAGACTGGGTGGTCGGCATGATTTCAATACGGTTGATATTGACATGCGGAGGCTGACTGACAACCCAATGAATGGTCTCGGCTATGTCCTCTGGCTGAAGGGCAGAGGCTCCTTCATAGACGGAACGTGCTTGTTCGAGATCATCGCGGAAGCGAACCGTTGAAAACTCGGTCTCAACCATTCCCGGCTCAATACATGCGACACGCACACCGGTACCATGCAGGTCCGTGCGTAAATTGAGGCTGAACTGGTGCACAAAAGCCTTGGTTGCACCATATACATTCCCACCTGGATATGGGTATATGTACCGGCAATAGACCCCATATTGACGATGATAGCACGGCTGCCCGCCGCAACGAGTCGAGGCAGAAGGCTATGCGTAACATGAACAAGACCTGTTATATTGGTATCGATCATGGTTTGCCACTCTTCAGGACGGCAGGATTGGGCAGGCTCCATGCCCAGTGCCAATCCGGCATTATTCAGCAAAGCTGTAATGTCAGAAAAATCAGCAGGCAAAGCTGCCAATGCCTTTTCCATGGCCACAGCATCGCGGATATCAATACACAAAGGTCATGCCACCAAGTTGATGTTGTGCTTCTTCTAGACGCTCCGCACGACGTCCGATCAGCACAGCCTTCCACCCGGCCTGAACAAAACGCTTGGCTGCGGCCAAACCGATGCCAGCTGTTGCACCGGTAATAACAATTGTTTTTCCCATGGATATAAGGCCCTTGTATTATCCTATAAGTTGATGTGTCTTGGCAATTGATAGACAGAGCTATAACACTGTATGTCTGTACAAATCAGGTATCACTGATGGAAAACAGGAATCTAAAGTGCAGAATTGTTCCATATTAAAGCTGTATAAGAGCGGGAAACATGTAAACGGCATTAATAGATACAATGACACGCCCATTACGAAGCATCCGTATCGTTTGCAGGAATGACATTATTATACATTGCATAATGTACCGACTTCTCTATTCCATTAATACGTTTATCATCACCCCCCTTTAGCAGGGGAAAGGGGAGGCATTGAATATGACAATAACATCCACAAAAATACCTAATCTTGATGTTCCTGTTGATATCCGGCGCGAGCATTCTGCCCTTGTCATTACCATGCATGATCCGGCAACACGCAATGCCGTAGGGGAGGTTCTGTTCCAGAAAGGCCGCGAAGCTTTGGAAGAGGTCAGACATGATACCTCTATACGATCCGTTATCTTGGCAGGTGCAGGGGGTACGTTCTGTTCAGGTGGCAACTTGAGCATGCTAACCACATTGCGTCAGCAGCCGCAGGAAAGAACACAGGCTGCCTTTGAAAGCTTCCATGGCTTTATCAAAGCCATTCGATCCGCTCCTGTACCGGTTATTGCTGCTGTTGAAGGCGATGCCGCAGGGGCTGGTTTCAGCATGGCATTGGCATGTGACTTTATCATTGCTTCAGAAACAGCTCGCTTCACCATGGCATATGTCCAAGTTGGGCTAACCCCGGACGGAGGCGGATCATGGTTCCTGACACGATCATTACCTCACGCGCTGGCTTCCAGGCTTGTAATTCTGGGGGAACCGATATGGGCACGCGAACTTGATCGCTATGGCCTGATACGCCAAATGGTTCCTGAGGGCGAAGTAACAGAAGCTGCACGAACCTTTGCCATGCTCATTGCCCTTGGCCCTCGATGTGCGATGGAGAGAGGCAAAAAGCTTTTACAGGCTGCGGCCAACAATGTGCTGAATACCCAGATGGATCTGGAAGCCCAGAACTTTGGTGAAGCCCTGCATCATCCAGAGAGTATCGAAGGAATGCGTGCATTTATGGAAAAAAGGCCACCACGTTACACATAACGCGCAGAGAATGCATTGTTTATATAAATATAAGGAAATATACATCTCAATTAATAATATTTAATACATGACAATAACATTTATTCACTTTTGATAAATATCATTAGCTATAAAAATTTTGACATAATTTCGACAAAATGCATAATTCATCCATAATGTTGATCATATTAAGGATAAAATTAAAAATGAATTACACCATTAAATCCGCAAGAACTGCCCTTATTATTGGAATATCTGTAATTTCAATGAGCCCTGCATATGCAGAAATAGCTAACGATAACAGCCATGACTACAAAAGCGGAGTATGCATAAAGAATGAAGTTGTTAGAGAGGTATCAATAGACTCAGATACATACATAAAATTTAGGGTACAAAATCAATGGTTTAAATACTATAACTACGCTACAAAGGCTGATGCTCAGGGTGCATACAAGGCACTTATGGCATCTCTTCTTACAGGAAATAAAATATCAGCTAATTACGGAACATCAAGCTGCTCTGGAAAAGTTGTATCTAGCGTACACCTTCACGATTCGTAAATAAAAAATAACACACCTAAATAATTTATTTATAATATTCATCCCATAAAGAGAGTTTATATATTATGTATATAAATAAGCTTAATAAACACGCTCTTTTAATTGGGCTATTATTATCTTTATCAAGCCACGCTTATGCAGAAGTGGCCGCTCCTGGTAGCCAAGATTACAATGATGGCATATGCGTAGAAAAAGAACCTGTTGTAGACATAAACATTGGATCAGAGAAATACCTAAGATTTAAAGTACAGGATAAATGGTTTAACTATTCATCTAAGATAGATAAAGATGATGCAAAGGGTGTTTACAAGATACTTCTTTCTTCCCTTCTTACAGGAAACAAGGTAACGGCCTACAGACGTGGTTCAGACTGCTCGCAAGAGATGGTAACAGGCATTGTTCTCCATACTGAATGACACGCATGGGAACAGAACGCATTCTCGCAGCATGGAAAATGGCCATAACCTATGTGACCATTTCCCTTTCCTGCCTGATCCTGTGTAATTCTGCGGGAGCAGTATCACACAACGTTTATCTTGCACACCCAAATGCCATCTCAAATCCTGGAGAACATACCTATGCACGCGAGATAGAGCGTCTCCGGGAAGCGCTGACCGATACACTGCCAGTCCACGAATATGTTGTGCAAGCAAGCCCTACAGCAGCCACGTCAACAACGGACAACCATATATCCCGTGCATTGGAACGGATAGCACATGTCATGCCAGAGAGCCTGCGCATCACAAGAGCAACCCGCAATCATTCTGTCATTACACTTATGAACTTGTCCGATGATAACAGAAGCGCTCAGCAAAGCATTGACCTGATTGTAAGAGACCGCGACCTTTATGTGATGGGGTTCATAAACGGCCCTTCAACACAAAGAACCTTTTATCGCCTGCGCACTCCTCCGGAAAGGCGGGAGCCACATGTTCCTGTTCTGCCATCGATACTTGGCACCGCATCAGATATACGCTGGACAACACATCGGACAACAGATCTTGACCTTAACTATGACTACCCAAACCTGGAGTATATAGCCGGGATAGGACGTTACACGGGGAATCTTGATATCTCTCTTGAGGCCCTGCGCGCCGCAGTCATGACTCTCGCTGAGTATTCTGGCTCTACAACAGGGAGAGCCCAGAAAAGACTAGCCGGAGCCATACTCCGCATCATCGTGGCCTATTTTGAAGGAGCACGCTTCCGCAGCATTTCACAAGCAATAGAACAAGCTGGCTTCGATCATGGACAAGAATGGATCGTAACACCACGGGAGGCCCGCATCACCAACGCTTGGCGCGAATTGACGCAATTTGGTTCTCTTAACGCATTGAATGACACAAATACACAAACCCTTGCCTTACGCGGTCAGGGGGGAATGTATAGGTTCTCTGCCAGCCTCAATAATTTGCAGCATGAATCATGGCATAGGACAACGGCTGTGGTCTTGGCAACACAATGGCATCTGGCAAGGCATAACAGTTGCCCTCCGGCTGTCAGGCGCCATCCCCGTGATTTATCACCGCATACAGATCCCTGCGAGGATCCTGATGAAAAGAGCACAGTAAATAATACCCTGATCAGGATTGGAAATTACTACTATGAGAAGGGACTTGGGTCAGCTCTCTATATTATTAATCAATAAGACTGGATGAAAAAAATGAAGTCTAAAGTTATTAAAATTGCATCTGTTATTTCTCTTGCTGCAATCTCTTCCTTGCACGTATCCGGTGCCCATGCCACCGCAGCAAAATATGGTACATGCTTTGAGTTGAAGCCCATAGAGTTTGTGAAGGTCCATGGAAATAACTCAATCATCTTCAAGGTGGAGGGAAACGAGACGCGCTACAAACTCATTGATGGAACCAATACAACAAGTGGAAAGTCAATGCACCAGATGCTCATGCTGTCAGTTGCAACAAGATCTCGCGTAACCGGGTATAGCGATGACGTAAATTGCGGAGGAGATCTTGTAAAAAGTATTGTTTCATACAACAGATAATTTTATGAGAAGATTACCAATGAATATATTTAAATCATTAATCATTATTTCATCTATTACAATTGCTGTAACAGGAACTGCAAATGCTTGCTTCTACAAGCAAAACATAGAGAGCGTGAAAGCGCATGGCGCAGGGCCCATAAATTTCACACTGGGTAACGGCCATGGGTATACATTGATGGATAACTCCAAGAGCGACGGTGGGAAATCTGAGTACAAACTCCTTCTCTTGGGCATGGCAACAGGCATGAAGATAAGTGGGTCAACAGATTCAAAATATGATTGCGACAATTACAATATAAAAAGCCTGACTTTGCATAAAGAGTGACAATAAAATGAAAAATAATCTTTTAAAAAAACACCTGATCATTCCAATTGGACTTGCCTTCAGTGGTGTTATTGGCTTTACGCACGCAGCACATGCTATCATACATCATACGACTTACGTCGCTCACCCCAACGCAGAAGCCCAGCCAGAGGCTGGATCAGACCAAGATCATTCCTACCTCCAGGAAATACAGCGTCTGAGAGATAGCCTGACCGAAGTAGCGCCCGTACCAATAGAGCCACAGGAAACGATACCCAGCCCCTTGGCCCAAGAAGAAATGGACCAAGAAAACAACGGTGAAGAAGCAGTGCGCATCACCCGACGAGACAGGGGGTATTCGATCGTTAGTATGGCGGCCCTGAACGAAGACAACAGGAGCGTATTGCAACAAGTTGATCTGGTCGTACGCAACAATGACCTGTACGTCTTGGGCTTTATCAATGGTCGGCTAGGTCACCGTGTGTTCCACAGAATGTACGAACCAGCACCGTACCATCATGCATCGGCTGATACGGCAGCAGTTCCTCTGGATTTGACCATACCTGGAACCACCGCCAGAAACCTGAATATGTCTTATGACTATCCAAGCTTGGAGCATAAGGCCAACATGCGACGCTATGGCGGTAACTTTCGCTCTTCCATGCGAACGGTGCGTTCCGCTATTGCAACGCTGGCAGAACATAACGCTGCCAACGATGACGAAGACAGCACTGCCGACGTTGCCCGCTCCCTTCTGAGGATTATCGTAACGTATTTTGAAGGCATGCGATTCCGCAATCTGGCAGAGAGCATCCACGATGCCGGCTTTGACAATGGCCGCACATGGACCATGACACAAGATGAAGCCCTGATCACAAACAGCTGGCGTACCCTGAGTGACTTCGGGTCACAGATGTCCTTGGACAGCAGCAGCCGTGAAGGCTCGCCACGCCTGGAGCTTTCTCACAGCAGAAACAGCCCATATGGGTCGCGTCTTTATATCGCCTCCAGTCTGAGTGATAATGCCATCAACTGGCGTGCTGTTCTTGCTGTTGCGCTTTCCAGTCGGTGGGCTCTCAGTCGTCGTGGAAGCTGCCCGTCTCGCATCGGTCACCGCACACCACGCGATACAAACTCTTTGCTGGATCATTTTTCTGATCTTGCTGATGATTTCTGCTCCACACTTCTGGTTCGCGTTGGCAATACCTACTTCGATAGAGCTCGCGGCTTTGGTATTCTTTCTACTATTCTAGAAGATCATTAATTTTCCGCTCCATAATAGAAAGTTGGTGGAACCATTACTGGGGCCACCAACCATAATAATTAAAATTATTTATTAAAGATAATGACTGCATAGATAATCAACAACACAAGATATAAATTATTCATTAATCGAATATGAATTTTATTAATTTATGTTAAAAATTATTTTTAAATTAAATGGATATTAATAATTTATATTATATGAATGAATTAGATAAATGAATGAAACAAAGAATAATTTCTATGGTAAAAATACCCGTGACAAAGAAATTCAAACGTGGAACATCGGTGATGTTCTGTGGTCTGCCCGCATCCCGGACTCGACCTGCTGGCTTCCCGCTGATGGAAAACCCAGAAGGCGTGAGGACTGGCCACTACTGGCAGATATTGCCCCACGCTGGATGATGCAACACCGTAAAAGTAAACCAAATACATACGGGATAGATCTATCTGGTTCTCAAAAAGAGAACTGGGAGACCATTGTAGATATCAGGGTATTGTTCGAGGAAGGAAATATCTTTTCAATGGTTGCTGGCGATAACGTTCTAGTTGCGGCCGGCAAACATTCCAGCAACGGAAAAAGCAAGCCTGTTCTGGCTTTTTCTTATGATGGCATCCATTGGGTCCCTAGTGAATCTGCCAACGTGGCCACGCTGGGATCCAGAATAACTGACGTTGCTTACGGTCACCAGCCCGATGGTAGTCCCATGTTCATTGCCGGAGCCTCCAATGGAATGGTTGCCATGTCAGCAGATGGAGCAAACTGGACCCCATGCAGTCTTCGTGCACGTGGGAGCATTCAGGGTGTGACCTACGGCCTGACCAAGGGCAATACGCAAGGCATGTTCATGGTTCTCGACCAGTCTGGCTCCGTTCATACGTCAGCAAATGGGCAGGACTGGAATTCGTTAAACGTAACTGAAAATGCACAAATACACTCATGGCTTGGAAATACCTTAACCTGGGGCATAACAGGAGCACGGTCTGGCCTCTTTATGGCTGCTCCTGCAAATAGAAAAATCTTTGCATCCCGGGATGGAGAAGAATGGAATTATTGCCATAATGACCCTGTTGAGCATGACCTCAGCCGAGCAATACGCTGCATGACATGGGGACGTCGCGATGATGGTTGTGGGGTTTTTATCGCAGGTTGCAACAATGGGCGGGCCATTCTTTCCGAGAATGGACACATGTGGAATGTCCAAGATACCCCCCCTAAAACACATATTCTGCGCAACATGGGTGCCTATGGCTGATGGCGGCAGCCTGTTTGTTATTGGTGGATATGGCAAAAGTTCGCTAGCTGTCTCTACAGACGGATGGACGTGGAAAAGCATCAGCGGCATAAACGATCTTCTTCAAGACAATAACATAACTGCACTGATGTATGCAAATGGTAAGCTCTTCGTCGGGGGGAGTAGCGGCTTTGCGGCCATGCATGATCTTGCCCATAAACCCATTGCTGCATCAGAAGTCCCTGTTACATCGTTGGCCAAACCATATCCTTCTTTGGTTCATCATGATCCTGAAACAGAATTTATAACACCCTACATAGAGCCAGCACATGGCTTGAATGCCTATATTTGCGCATCACGTTAATGCCGCAGCGCATGTAATAATAAAATATAATCATTGGAAACGTATAAGAGAGAAATAAAATGACAAGATCTACAGATGCTCATTATTCAAATAATAATAAAGATAATAATGAATCCAGAGAACAGATCAGCCTGTGGAATGTTGGCGATATACGCTGGTCGCTGAAACCTCTGACACCAGACTGGCTACCAGCAGACGGAGGAGTTTACAAGCGGCAAGAATGGACGTCTCTGGCAGACTATCTGGCCTCCCTGGAACTGGACACATCCAGGCAGGCAGGGCAGCTCCTGCCAACACTGTGGCAGCAGAGCAATGCAGCCGCTATTTTTCACGAAGGGACGATATATACAATAGCAGAAGGGGAAGACGTACTGGTTGCAACGGGTATGCGCTATCATCAGGGCGCATACCAAGGAATTATCGCAACATCCCCCGACGGGATATTCTGGACAGAGCAACCTGCCGCCCGGGATATCTTCGGGGAAAGTTGGGTATATGATCTACTCTGGGCTCCACTGCTAAACGGGCGCTCGACGTTCATTGCCGGTGGACGTGATGGTGTTCTGGCAACATCACCGGATGGTGTACTGTGGACACGGCGCGACGCAGGTCTGATGGGTGTCATACAGGGTATCGCTTTTGATCCCGACCGGCATATTCTTGTTGTTCTGGACTCATTCGGAAATGCATCCACATCACAGGATGCACTCCACTGGAGTGCTCCCACAAGATGCCACATTGGATCAGATTCAAGCACAGGGAACCCATTGACCTGGGGGTATACAGATACGGGGGAAGGACTGTTTGTTGCCGGAGACTGGGGCGGTCACTTTGCAGTGTCTCATGATGGCATCTCATGGACCACCTTCTCGAACACGGACGCCGGACTTGATGCCGATTTCCAGATCCGCTCCGTCACATGGGGACAAACAGGCGACAAGAAAGGAATTTTTCTTGCCGCCAGCGATAATGGTATGGTTGCCATGTCGACTGACGGACGTACTTGGTCAGGGTATAATACCGGCTTGAAGCGGGCTTTTTCTACCCTGTGTGCACCTGTTGCCCAAAACAAAAATCTTTTTCTTGTCGCCGGTTACGGGCCAAACAAGCTGGCAGCATCGGAAGATGGAAGAAACTGGACATTCGTTCCAACATTTGATGCTGCATTCCACAGCGTTTCCGTTTATGCCCTTGCATGCGCCAAAGGAAAACTGCTGGCAGCAGGCACAGAAGCTGCCCTGATTGCGCTGCCTGCCTTCCAGGATACGATCAAACAACGCTACGACAGGAACAAATACTTCTCCGTACCATACCTGCCCATCCATGGGCTTGCGAGACCCTATATCAAGGCAATCTAGGCACTCTGCCTGGAATCACGCACCCCGGCATCACACTGTGTGCCGGGGTATCCGGTCCGCATAAGGATATATCAATCACCCCGCACATCCGGTTCACTATAGACTGACGCATAGTGAACATATTACACCTGCGGGCCTAGTATTATGAAGAACAGGCCCTGCAGAGGATCATACCACATGTCCCTTGTCCGCATTGAAACAGACCAACGTATGAGTCAGGCCGTTATTCATGGAGAGACAATATATTTGTCAGGACAGGTCGGTGAACCGGGCTATACCGTTTCTGAACAAACAGCTCAGGCCTTGGCTGAGGTTGACCGGCTGCTTGCACTGGCGGGTAGCAACAAAAACAAGATCCTGTTTGCCCAGATCTGGCTCGCGGATATAGCTGACTTTGAAGCAATGAATCAAATCTGGGATACTTGGGTACCAGAAGGATATGCCCCTGCGCGCGCAACCGGGGAATCACGTCTGGCAACACCTGAATATCTTGTCGAGATTATTGTAACGGCATCAAGATAATAAAATACTGATCTCCGCAATGCTGATATCACTGCATTATGTTTGGTTCCAAGGCACACCTTCACTTGCAGGAAAAATGTTTTTCCCGATAATGACCGCGACTGGGACGCAGAAATGATATGGGGAATCAGAGATAATGTGGCTTGGATATACAGGGAATGCACGGACTGTCTGTTGTCTTGTATTTCCTCTGCTTGTGTCCGGGTGCGCTCTTCCGGGCGGTGACCGTGAAACACCGGACATTCCCCTGCCCGCCACTTTTGTCAGTGATACGGCCCGCCAGGCGCTGCCGCCTGTACCTGTGGACGAAGCTCTTCCCGAATGGTGGCTCCTTTTTGATTCTGAAGAGCTGAACCAGCTGGTTGATCAAGCCTTGGTGCAGAACCACGATATTCGCATTGCACTCTACAAGCTTGAACAGGAAAGAGCACGCGCCGCAGCAATCTATGCTGACGAACTGCCTGTACTAACAGCACCTTTGCAGGCCAATGTTGAAAGCCCGCTTGATGGCCTCGGATCAGTTCCAAAAGGCGGAAATCCTCGTTCAGAACGCAGCTTCCGCATTGGGGCCCGCGTTGATTGGCGGATTGATCTATGGGGTGAACGCAACAGTGCGGCCGAAGCGGCCGGTCGACGGATATGGCAAGCGGCCTTCAATTTGGAGAATACCAAACGAACTGTTGTTGCATCGGTCGTTCGTACGTGGATGGAATATCTTTCCATGAGCGACCGCGTTCGCGTCACCGTTGATACTGAACGAGCGCTGGACAGGCTGCTTACCTCTGTTCTGAAGCGCCAACAGGAAGGGGACGCATCCGGTATAGAAGTCCAGCAACAACGAGCGGCTGTCAGCAGCGTGCGAGCCACCATTCCGTCCCTTGAGCTGGCAAGGGCAGAGCTTGTTCACCGCCTGGCACGCCTGATCGGTACAACACCGGACAAATTGCCTCTGTCTGCCAATAGCCTGGATGACGTGGTCATCCAGGCAGATATTCCCGCCGTACCACCAAAACTTTTGTTGCTGCGTCCCGACATAAAAGCAGCCGAGGCCGAACTCCTTGCTGCGGAAGCCGATATCGATGCAGCACGCGCACGGCTTTTGCCTTCCCTTGACCTTTCGGCTGGCGGAAGCACAGGAAGCAAGACGATGGACACGCTGTTCAGACCACACACCCTGATGTGGAATGCAGCGGCAAATTTGACAGCAACCTTGTTTGACTATGGCAAGCGTAACAGCCAGATCGATCTGGCAAAGGCACGCCATGAAGAATTGATCGAGAATTATGGCCAAGCTCTTGTTGATGGTGTGCGGGATGTTGAAGATGCCCTTTCGGGAATTTACTTCAGTGCCCTGCGATACAAGGCGCAAGAAGCAGCCCTGAACGCCTCACGGACCGCTTGGGAGTTCAGCCAACAGTCATACACTGTTGGTGCCAGCGACTATATGACTCTTCTCGATACAGAAAGAACCTTCCGGCGGGATCAAGATGAGATCCACAAGGCCCGCCTTGACCAGGCGCGCTATGTCATTGACTTGTTCTCCGCCCTGGGCGGTGGCCTGACAGTGGAAGAAACCCTACCCGCGCTGGCACAAAAAAGACCAGCTATTCCTGCCGGTATCATGCTGGATACGGATGAGAAACCAGAGGGATATCTGATTGTCCTCGCAGGCCTGTACGAGAAACCGGCACTGGATGCTCTGTGGCGCCGCCTGACCCGTGAGCGCCTTGTGGATGCGGACATGATCAAGTTGTGGCCAAAGGAAACAGGAAAACTGAAAAAGGGCAAACGTCAGCGTCACTGGTTCAGGGCCCGCCTTGGCGGATTTCCTGACAAGGACAAAGCAGAAGCCGTCTGCCAGACCCTACGCAAGGCAGGTTTACGCTGTAAGGTAGATTAGAATAACAGGTTTTTGGCATGACATTATCTGAAAATAGGACATGCAATCCAAGATAAATATATCTTGCGCCACTTATCTAGTTATAAGATATTTGTTCGCCGGGCAGATACATCCGTGCTCAATGAGCGCAAACATACAATAAAAATATGGTTATCAAGCGTTTATAGTTATAATATATTGATATATATTGTAGCGAGAGTTGCCTTTGGACTGCTGGCACAAGGAAAACATCACTCCTGCACGAATATTTTATCACCTCCCCAACGGAACGCATCTTGTACGTATACTTACAAGGCTGGATGCTTGGAGAGAACAATTCGGGGGAGGTGGAAATGTCCAAGGTCTACAACACAACAGATGCCCCTTGGAAATCGGTCGTCTTTGTATACTCCAAATGGCCGGGGGGGGTAGCCGCAACAGGAAGCGGCGTGATTGTCGGTGACAACGATGTCCTTACAGCGGCCCACTGCGTATACAGAGGAGAACTGGGCTACGCAACAGAGGTTCGTGTCGCACCGGGATATGATACCGGTCGTGCACCACTTGGGTTCTTCAAGGCTTCATCCGTACAAAGCAACAGGGTAGACGACGATGGCGACGGTCGCATGGGCTACGAAGAAATGCGGCGTGATGTTGCCATTATTGGGTTCGAACAGAAGGTATCTTCCGTTGGCGATACCATGAAAATGGACCACACTTTCTACCAAGGCCTGACGCATGTCACGGGTTTTCCGGACGTATACCACGGGGAGATGATCGATGACGTCGCAAAGGCAAGCTACAATTTCGCGACCAGCTTCATCAATATCAACGAACACGCGGTGTACCCGGGCAATAGCGGAGGACCTTTGTGGCGCGGGAGCGATGATGATCCGCATGTTGTTGGTATTATATCTACACGTATGGCCGCAGCGGATATTGGCACCAATTTCCGCTCCATAAAAAGCTGGATGGAAGGGAATAATTACAGTACCTACAAAGATGCCAGCCAGCCTGACCGTGTTATTTTTGTCAATAAATCAGATGCCAGAGTTATTCGTGGTACAGATGGCTCTGATATCATCGCCGGCACATCCGGCAGTGATGCGATCTATGGAAGCGATGGAGATGATGTATTCCATGCATCACATGGTTTCGATCTTGTCGTTGGTGGACAGGGCTTTGATACCATAGCTTTTGTCATCCCGATGTCAGATGTTCAGGTGACAAACTTTGGGCTTGGTATTCGGATTGATACACCTGAAGGGAAAATTGTCGCCTTTGATATTGAACGACTTGTATTCCTTGATACCAGTCTTGAAGTCACAAGTGATCCAACGGTCATGGCCAGTATGAACATTGGTTTTGATGCCGATTTCTATCTGCAACAGAATCCAGATGTCGCTGCTGCTGGTATGGACCCATGGGCTCATTTTCAGGAACAGGGATGGATGGAAGGTCGTGATCCCAATCCATTATTTGATGTTACGTGGTACGTAGAACAGAACCCACAACTTGTCGAAGCCGGTCTTGACCCGGTCACTCATTACCTTGAAACAGGTATTTACCAAGGTGCATCCCCATCCCCGGCAATCAGCACGACGGCCTTGTTCACGATGGGGAACGAATTGGCCTGATCATACTCCGCAGTGTCCGACATCATGATCGATGATCGGACGCTGCGGAACGATCTGAGGGGCGGGCCGTGGGGCAGCATAGAATCCAGGTAGCAGCCAGTCCCATAACGACACCAATAAAGACGATGCCGTAAAATGGCAGGGGCGACCATAAAAAAAGAGCAAGAAGAGAGGTTGCCATCATTGAAACCGCCATTATCTTGGCTGATAACGGAATGGCACGGTGTCGGCGCCAATCTTCAATCAAGGGACCAAAAACAGGGTGGGTTTCCAGACGTGCAGCCCATTCCGGATTGCCCTTCGTAAAAGCCCAGACGGCAACCAAGACGAAAACGGTTGTTGGCACCCCCGGAAGCAAGATACCAACAGCACCAATCCCTATCATCAAGATGCCGATAACAATCCAAACATAGCGTAGCAATCTGCTCCTCCCTGATACAGACATGCCCTTATATGTCCCATAAAAAGAGATCTTCATACACAGCAATTCAGAATCTGATTGCATAATCGTCGGGTGATGCTCAACGTCATCCCTTGACAGGAACGTGTCATTTGTTTAGCGATTTCACTGCGTCTGTGGTTCCGGAATGCACGTGTATCCGGATGAAAAGGGAACAACGGATGGAAAACTTCTCTACGAGGTTTCCCTGATGTGGCTGTCCCCGCAACTGTAGGCGGAGAGTCCGTGCCGACATACCACTGCCAAGGCAGCGTTTTGCCTGGCGGGAAGGTGGCACAGGATGTTGACCCGTAAGCCAGGAGACCTGCCACAGACAGCGTCACGTCATCCGATACCGGGGTAGTATCGGTGGCAGCTTTTCGTTGTTGTGGCGCAGCACCAGGAATGGTGTCACCGGGGGGTATTCTCTGGTGACGCCGGTCTTTCTGTCGGGCTGGGCTCCGGGAACGGCGTGCCTGCCACATCGAGGGCAACGTTTTGAAAGCACGTCTCCTTGTTTTCAGTATTCCCTGTCTGTTCCCGGCAACCCTGGCAACGGCATCATCCACCCTTCCCCCGCTGACAGTCAGTGAAACAATCCCGGCGATGGCAGGTGTTTCCCAGGAGCAGACAACCATCAGCCAATCCACAGTAACGGCCGAAGATATTCAGCGTAACCAGATCACGCGTCTGGATGAAGTCTTCCAGCAAATACCGGGTTTGTCGCTCAGTCATACCAATGGATATGGGGACCAGGCGCAGTTGAGACTACGTGGCGCGGGCGCCCGCAACGTACGGGTTTTTATCGACGGGATAGAGGTGAGTGACACATCCAGGGCTCAATCCCAGTTCTATGTTTCTGGTATGAACATGGATGATATTGAGAGCGTTGATGTTCTGCGGGGGCCGCAGGCGGGACGGTTCGGTGCTGATACCGGCGGTGGCGTCATCAATATCACAACAAAGCGTGCCAATGCCCCCTTCAGTGGAAAGTCGGCTGTGGAGTTAGGCAGCTACAAGACCCGTAGAGGACAATCCATGATATCCGGTCTGTCCGGCCCCATAGACTACCGTGTATCCTTACATGGTGAAAACAGGGGCGGTTACTCCGACTATAACAAGCGCAGGGGTGGCACAGAGCGTGATGGGTACCGCCAGTGGGGAGGAGCGGCTCGCCTGGGCCTTCAGGCAACAGAGGAGGCACGAGTAGACAGCTTTGTCCGTTATACGCGTGAGGATCGTTTTTATGACTCGAAGACGCAGGATACGTTTGACAGCGTTGATATTACCAGTCACCAAGCTAGGCTGGCCGGCACACACAAGACCCCATCCCTTGGCCTGACACAGGTCATTGCCGTTTCAGACAGCAAAACGGAACGTGCGATCGTCCGGGGCCTTCCTCTGCCTGATGCGTATAAGGGGCAAAGAAGTCGCTTGGACTATCTTGGAACCTGGACGCTAACTCCATCTGCCAACATCCAGTTTGGCGCCGACTTGGGGCGTGACTCCATCAGTCTTGCTGAACCAAATTACTCTCCATCATCGCCCAATACGGACGTATCAATGCGCAAGCATGGGGCTTTCATAACGTTGGGGGTAACCCCGCTCGATAATCTGGATTTTACAGCCTCTGGCCGCACCGACAATCAAACGTATTATGGCGGTGATGAAAACTGGAAACTGGGAGCCGCGTATCACATTGCTCTTACTGGAACAACTGTACGCGGCAGTTACGGCACGGCTTGGCAAACACCCAGTCTCTATGAGTGTTACGATGCATGTAAGGGGAACCCCGACCTAAAATCAGAAAGCTTGAGAGGGTGGGATGCGGGTTTCCAGCAACACCTGAATTCAGGTCGTGTGATCCTGAGCGTAGACTGGTTCAATAATATGATCAAAGACCAGATCAGCTGGTCATCCAAGAGGGGTACCCGTCCCGGCTGCACCTACAGCGGCGGATATGATAATACGGAACGTGTACAAACCCGCGGCGTGGAAACTGAGTTCTCATGGCAGTTATCCAGCACTTTGACTGCACAAGGTACGTATACATGGCAAATCAGCCAGAATGTTCTGACTGGTGATCCTCTACTTACCTTGCCTCCTCGTCATCAAGCAACGGGGGCACTGGGTTGGGCCATAACGCCTGCCCTGCATGCCCAAACAAACCTCCGTTACCGCGACCAAGCTTCACAGTTCGGAGAACGGGCAAGTGAATATTGGGTTGCAGATTTCAAATTAGGATGGGTCGTGAACAAAAGCCTCCGAATACATGGGCGTATGGAGAATGTGCTGAACCGCCGTTACGAGGAACAATATGGGCGCGGAACCCCGGGGCGCTCTGTCTTTGCCGGCCTGACGGTTCAGTATTGAGGACATGCCCGTGATCTCTTCCAACCACAAGAACAGCAGCATGCTTATATTGGCTGCCAGCATTCTCTTGTTCTGCCTTCCTTTGCGGGTTTTTGCACATCAACCCCGTGTGGCTTCAGCTACCCTGTGTGCCGATCAGGTTATTCTGAAGCTGGCTGATCCGGACCAGATTGTTGCTGTATCACCTGATGCGGCGGACCCTCATGTATCCTGGATGGCCCGGAAAGGGGCAGGATATCCGCGGCCAACCCCGTCTGCAGAAGCCTACATCCAGCTTGGTGCCGATGTCGTCATAACAGACGCTTGGAGCCATCACCGCATGGCTTCTCTGCTTGAAACATCCGGCATTCGCGTGGTCCGTCTTCCCATGACAGAGACAGTAGAAGGCATAGGCCATCAAATCGACCTTGCCGCCGAAGCTCTTGGCCAGCATGAGCGCGGCACGATGCTGAAACAGGCCATGAAGCGTTCCCTGGATGCGGTTGCCTACCGACGAACCGGGGCTGATCGCCGTGCCCTGTACCAGACACCGGGTGGATACAGCGCTGGTCCGGGCACCATTATTGATGCGATCATGACTCTCAATGGCCTGCGTAATGTCACGCAAGCTGAGGGATGGCCACGTCATGATCCCGAGCACCTTCTGCTGGACCCCCCAGATCTGCTTCTGGCCAGCTTTTTCGATGCCCCCTATTACTCACGGGGAATGGATATTTCATCACGGCAGTTACAACACCTGTCAGGAGAGAAGAAAATTCCTGCCATTACAGTTCCCGGAGCCATGTGGGCGTGTTCAACCTGGACCGTCATGGAAGCAGCGGAACATCTTTCATCCGCACTACTGATACTGCCGCCCCGGACAGTGGAGGATGGACAGTGCGAATAATCCCACTCTCTGTCATCTTGACTGTCCTTCTGGGCATTGTTTCGCTTATCAGTCTGTGTATTGGATCTACATCGTTGCCATTAGCCGATGTTCTTGCGGGGGTACTTGGGAAGGGAGATCCACGCATTACCATGGTAATTCAGGATATACGAATCCCCAGACTTCTGCTTGGGCTGGAAGTTGGAGCCGCTCTTGGCTTGTCGGGGGCAACACTACAGGGGCTTTTACGCAATCCACTGGCAGAACCCGGGCTGACAGGCATTTCACCAGCGGCAGGGCTGGGTGCTGTTGTCGCCCTCTACCATGGCCTGTCGTCTGCATCTGGATGGGCTGTGCCCCTGTTTGCCTTGGGAGCAGCAGCTGTTGCGACATTGGTACTGGCTTTACTGGCCCGCAAAGGGCGGGATGGAACAGATCTGGTTCTGGGCGGCATGGCCATTTCCGGTGTTGCAGTTGCCCTGACGGCTGTTGCCCTGAATCTGGCTCCCAATCCATGGGCTGTCAGTGAAATGGTGCTATGGCTGATGGGGTCCCTGAAAGATCGCTCGATGGATGATGTCCTTTTATGCACACCATTTATTCTGGTTGGATCCCTGATTGCCCTGTCAACCGGGCGAGCGCTTGATGCTCTCTCTCTGGGGCTGGAAACAGCATCAAGCTTGGGTGTAAAAATAGCCCGGCTTCATACCCTCGTTATTATCGGCATTGCTGCATCTGTCGGCGGGGCTGTCGCTGTAACGGGCGCGATTGGCTTTGTTGGTCTTGTTGTACCCCATCTCCTTCGTCCTTTGGTATCCCGCAAACCGAGTCACCTTCTTCTTCCTTCGGCTCTTGGCGGGGCCTTGCTGCTGGTGCTTGCTGACTGCCTGGTCCGGATTGTACCAACGCGTCAGGAAATGATGATCGGCGTTGTAACAGCCTTGGTCGGGACACCTTTCTTCATCGCGCTTGTCTTACGATATCGGCAAGGTGTTTCTCAGGCATGACATCTCTTCTTGCTTGCTCCGTCCTTGTCACCCCGGGGCACACTGTCAGAATACAGGCTGAGCGGTTCGAGGCACCAAAAGGAGCACTAACCGGTTTGATTGGTCCGAACGGAGCTGGCAAAAGCACACTGCTGAAAGCCATCGCCGGGATTGTTCCTGCCCGTGGAGTCTTTACGCTAGAGGATATGTTGTTACCGGCACCAGAAACCAGGGCACGCGCACGTCTTGTCGGGTATTTACCGCAGGGCCATATCCTGCATTGGTCACTAAATGTGCGGCAGGTTGTTGAACTGGGGCGCCTGCCCTGGGCCGGTCGCTGGAGGTCCGGCAAAACCGATTGCAAAGCCGTTGACAGGGCAATGGAGCGTGTGGGCATACAGGGTCTTGGCAAACGTGATGCAACAACCTTGTCCGGCGGTGAAAAAGCAAAGGTCATGTTGGCGCGTGTTTTAGCCACAGAGACCCCTGTTATCTTGGCCGACGAACCAACAGCCAACCTGGATCCAGCGCATCAGATTGCTGTGTGCGAGCTTCTGGCTGACTTGGCAAGGCGTGAGAATCGCTCTGTCACCATTGTTCTGCACGACCTGTGCCTGGCAGCTCGTTTTTGTGACCACATTGCCATTATGGACAAAGGTTGCCTTGGTCTTTCAGGGCCCCCTGAAGATGCTCTTGTGCCATCTGTCATAGATCCTGTTTACGGCGTTTCATTCACGAACATAAAAATAGGAACGTTCCCGGTCATCCTGGCAGGAAGCCTGACAACGCGGAGCGGACCGAGTATTATTGGTGATCATTCCTCGCAGAAATAATAAACGCCTAGGTTAGGTGTGCCTCATCACACGATCACATTACCCCATGACATATCTTGGGAAAACGGGTCTTGTTTCCGCACTGATGACGTCATAATCTGGGACAATGATCGGTTATGAGGCTGTGCATGTCTTCAGGTAAGCCTAAAAAAAAGAAAAGACCTTCGGTGGTTGTTTTTGATTTAGGAGGCGTGCTGATCGGCTGGGACCCCGCACGTGCTTTTCTTCCGGCTTTCTCGGGGGATAAGGAAGCGACGCGGTCTTTTCTGAACGATGTTGACTTTGAATCGTGGAATATGGAGCAGGACCGTGGTCGCTCGTGGATAGAAGCCGAGCGAAACTTCCGCGAGAACCATCCGCAATATGCTCATATCATAGGTCAGTACCATGATAATTTTGATATCAGTATAACCGGGGCAATTGCGGGTACGGTTTCCATCCTTGAACGGCTGCATGCAGCCAATATTCCTTTGTATGCCATTACCAACTGGGCAGCAGACACTTTTGAAACAACGCGCAAGAACTATCCGTTCATGGATCTGTTCCGGGACATTGTTGTATCTGGAGAGGAACATCAGGTAAAACCGGATCCTGAAATTTATCAGGTCTTGCTACAGCGAAATGACCTTAAGGCAGAGGATTGCGTTTTTATTGATGACAACCAGCATAATGTTGACGGGGCCCGTCGGGTTGGCATGCATGCCATTCACTTTACCTCTCCCGAGGCCCTTGAGTCTGCCCTTGAGTCATTGCTGCACATTCAATTATCAGCAGGGAATTCTGTCGGCTAGGACAAGGCGCTATCGTGGGAGGCATTGCCCCCCTGGCAGGAGCATATCCGGTGGATGAGCTTCAGGTCGTCGTTGACCGCGTTTATAATCGCATTCTGGCAGAACCCTTGGAAGGCAAGGTCGCTGATTATATACCAGCCTTGGCCTGCGTTGCACCGGATCGATTCGGCATCGCACTTCAGATGTTGGACGGACGCTTGGCAACAGCCGGCGATGCCTTTTCCCCTTTCTCAATCCAGAGCATATCCAAACTGTTTTCTCTGGTTCTGGCACTGCAAACATGGGGGGACGAACTATGGGAGAGAGTCGGACGGGAACCTTCCGGAACGGCATTCAACTCACTTGTTCTGCTTGAGCAAGAAAATGGCCTGCCGCGCAATCCCTTCATCAATGCCGGTGCCTTGGCTGTAACCAATGCCATTGTCAGCCGCTTTGCCCTGCCCGACAGGGCCGTCATCGATTTCCTCGGCCATCTTGCCGGAGATATCAAATTGGTATTTGACGATACGGTTTTTCGTTCAGAATACGTACACGGGGACCGCAATCGCGCCATTGCTTACTTCCTGAAAGCACATGGGCGAATGGAGAACCCTGTGGAGGCCGTTACAACAGCCTATTTCAAGCAATGTTCCATACCGATGAGTTGCGTGGATCTGGCACGGGCGGGCCTGTTCCTGGCAACGGGCGGAAAAACCCTGAAAGGAAACCGGATTCTTGGGCCTGTTGAAGCCCGTCAGGTATGCTCCCTGATGTTGACGTGCGGCTTGTATGACGGCACAGGAGACTTCTCTTTCCGTGTTGGTTGGCCAGGAAAGAGTGGCGTTGGCGGGGGCATTCTGGCCGTTATTCCCGGGCATGGAACAGCCTGCGTATGGTCCCCTCCCCTTACGGAAAAAGGGAACTCGGTGCGGGGTATGCGCGCCCTTGAACTGTTGGCACGAGCCCTTGAGAACGGTGAGCTCTAACGTTACGGACGTTGCCGCCGTGATGATCTGGCCTTGCCAGCCATCGTTGAGGATGTCGGCGGTGGAACCGGAACTTCCAGATCAAGGGCTTCAAGGCGACGGATCTCATCACGCAGGCGTGCGGCTTCCTCGAACTCGAGGTTGCCGGCAGCGGCCCGCATTTTCTTGTCCAGATCACGGATAACATCTTGCAGGGACTGACCCGTCAGGGCGACCTTACCAACAGGTCCTGTATCAACGGTCACGTAATCATGGACACTCACATCCCCAACGACATCCAGTATACGAGACCGCACACTCTCGGGTGTGATGCCATGCTCAGCATTCCAGGCTTGCTGTCTCTTGCGTCGCCGCGCCGTTTCGTCCAAGGCCGCCACAAGACTATCTGTCATACGGTCTGCATACAATACAACGCGGCCATCAACATTACGGGCCGCACGACCAATGGTCTGGATCAAGGAACGGGTGGAACGCAAGAAACCCTCCTTGTCAGCATCAAGGATGGCAACCAAGGCACATTCAGGAATGTCCAGACCTTCACGCAATAGGTTGATCCCGACAAGCACGTCAAAAACACCCAGACGCAGATCACGGATAATCTCGATCCGCTCCAGTGTCTCGATATCGGAATGCATATAGCGAACCCGGATTCCCTGATCATGCAAGAATTCGGTCAGATCTTCAGCCATCTTCTTGGTCAACACAGTCACCAAGGTTCGGCCTCCCGAGGCTGAAACGGTGCGCACCTCCGCCAGAAGATCATCAACCTGATACGCGACAGGCCGCACTTCGCAGACTGGGTCCACCAAACCGGTAGGACGAATAACCTGTTCGACAAACACACCACCTGCCCGCTCCAGCTCCCAATCTCCCGGGGTTGCTGAAACAAAAACCGTCGCAGGACGCATGGCATCCCATTCCTCGAATTTCAGTGGTCGATTGTCCACGCAAGAAGGCAGACGGAATCCATAATCAGCAAGCGTTGACTTGCGGTTATAGTCGCCACGATACATACCCCCGATCTGGGGCACTGTTACGTGACTCTCATCGACGATGAGTACCGCATCTTCGGGAAGATATTCGAAGAGTGTCGGCGGCGGTTCACCCGGATTGCGCCCGGTCAACCAACGGGAATAGTTCTCGATTCCCTTGCAGAAGCCTGTTGTCTCCAGCATCTCCAGATCAAAAAGTGTCCGCTCCCGCAAGCGTTGTTCCTCGAGAAGCTTGCCTGCCGCCGAGAGTGCAACCAAGCGTTCCTTCAACTCGGCACGAATGCCCTTGGCAGCTTGGGACAAGGCGGGACGCGGCGTAACGTGGTGGCTGTTGGGATAAACGATCATTTCCGCAAGGGACAGCAGCACTTCGCCGGTCAGGGGATCAAATTCAACAATACGGTCAACTTCGTCACCAAACAGATCGATACGCCAGGCTCGATCCTCATAGTGAGCCGGAAACAACTCGACAACATCCCCGCGTACACGAAAATCCCCGCGCGAGAAACCAGCATTGTTGCGCCTGTATTGCAAGGATACCAGTGACCGGATAAGTGCATCACGATCAAGAACATCGCCCTTGCGTACCACAACCCGCATAGCAGAATAGCTTTCAACAGACCCAAGGCCATACAAGCAGGAAACAGAAGCGACAATCACCACATCCCGGCGTTCCAGGATTGCGCGGGTTGCAGCATGACGCATACGATCGATCTGCTCGTTGATCGAGGCGTCTTTCTCGATGTACGTATCGGTACGGGGTACATAAGCCTCTGGCTGATAATAATCATAATACGACACAAAATACTCGACAGCATTGTCAGGAAAAAATGCCTTCATTTCTGCATACAGCTGGGCAGCCAGCGTCTTGTTGGGAGCCATCACCAGAGCAGGGCGCCCCAATGCCTCAATGACCTTGGCAGCCGTGAAGGTTTTTCCTGATCCCGTTACCCCCAACAGAACCTGATCTCGTTCACCAGCCAAGATACCCTTGGTCAGAGCTTCAATTGCAGCAGGCTGATCACCGGCAGGAACATAGTCCGATGACAGTCGGAATGTTGCCTTCGGGCCGGCCGGGGGCTTTTGGTACATGGGAATAATGGGTGTCATCACAAATGCCAGCTGTTGTCAGAGCTGCCCATTTTCTACATCGCCATGGAAGATATGACCATCCCCGCAGCGGGGGGTGCGTTATGGCAAGGTATTATCTTCCATTGCACCAATACAAATATGAGCATTGGCACGCCCGACGACACTGACCTCGGAGACAAGGGCCTCAGCTTCTGCTGCCGGGCACGTGATCTCAACCTGATCCCCCTCCAAGATCAAGGTATGCTCTTCCTCCAGGCGAATCCGTTGCTCTTCATCCTGTTCCCGAAACCGGATCCAGGCTTCGCCGGAAACAGCATAAATCAAGACGACAGCCCCCAGCCCCCCCACTGTCAGACCAGGTCCTTTACGAATGCGATGCAATGTGGCACGGCCATAATGACGATCAACAATCAGGTTGAAATCCCGGATCATCCCGCCAATAAGACGGCATTCAGCCAATCTGTCGCCAGAAAAGGTATAGGGTGCTGTTTTACGGCTCAGCCGCTCGACCAGTGACCCATCGAGCAGAAGATCCATTCCTTCCCCTTCAATAACCGCAACAAGACGATCATAGCCGGGAAACAACGAGAACGGCCCCTGTCGGCTAACCTCGGAAATACTGACACGCCAGAGAAAATTGCCCATTCCGTCTTCTGGTTCACGGGCAAGTTCGGTCGTCATACCGCGACCATTACGCCATGGCATGCGTCGGTACCGATCAGGAGTAAGAAGGCGCATCCCCATAACCACCCCCATATTCCGGCAACAAAACCCGGAATGACTCACACATCAGACTGCACCCAAAATACTTTTCCATCCAGATACTTTGGATAGAACGTCACATAAAAAACAAAATAATCCGCAGGCAACGACAGAGATATCACAAGGATTCCATTTGATTCACGCTGTCATTGGTGACACACAGATAAGGTATGGCTTTGTGTTTCCCGTTCCCTTTGGTGTGGAGAAAACCATGTCCCCCGGTTTGCTGCCAACTGCTGTTGTCGGATACATTGATGCCTATAACCAGAAAGACGTTCTCGCCATGCTGGAAACCCTGTCAGACGATATTGTGTTTGAGAGCGTCAACGGGGGTGTATCCGGGTTGACGTTGGCGGGGAAAGAAGCCTTCACAACTCTTGCTGAACAAAGCATCCGTGCTTTTTCAGTCCGCAGCCAGTCTGTCCGCCATGCTGTTGTCGGGCACGATGCGGTTGCCCTTGAAGTGGACTATGCCGCAATTGTTGCCACAGATCTTCCCAATGGCTGGAAAGAAGGCCAGCGCATTGATCTACGCGGCGTCTCGTTCTTTGAACTGCGTCATGGCCTGATCTGTCGCCTCACAGACTTTGCCTGAAGATCAACAGCACAAAGCCCCGCTGCCGAAACAGCGGGGCATAAAGAGCAATACAGAAATAACCTAGGCTCCAGACTCAATCATGGTATTGCTCGTGGTCTGCGGATCAGATTCATACCCTTCAATCGGGAGATTGGAGGCATGAATGGCCCACCTGTTTTGGCTTTCGGACGCCCGATGGGCGGCGATAGAGCCGCATTTTCC
>NZ_JAAVSY010000013.1 GCF_012102745.1 Haematospirillum sp. H4485 | reverse complement strand
CCGACCCCATGGGGAAGATGTTCTTCAACATCCTCGCTACCTTTGCGGAGTTTGAGTCGGACATCATCCGGCTACGGACCCGCGAGGGCATGGCGGTAGCCCGCGCCAAGGGCAAACTACGCGGCAAAAAGCCAAAGCTCTCCGAACGGCAGCAATGCGAGTTGCGGCGGATGTACGATACCGGTGACTACAGCATCAGCGATCTGGCCGAGCTGTTCTCCGTCTCCAGGCCAACCGTGTACCGCACCCTCACACGCTCCGAGCACGCCAAATAGCAATCAAAATTCAAAGCCATTTAGCAATCAAGGTCACACATGTGTAAGGGCGTCAATTTTTCGAACATATTCTTAATCTACGTGCTGCGGCATTCGCGTTAGTCAAAGCGAATGCCGCAAAAGGTATGAAATTTCCCTTTTTATTTAGCTATGGCCGTCCGTCAAGGGGTCGTTTTAACCATATCGGGCAGAGCTAAACCCTGATATCACATGTGAAATACAGGACTTGTGTATCTTGAGGCTGGCACTGGCTCAAGTTCACCCCATGTGCGTGTTTTTTCTTTTTTGTATTTTATTTTCATAGCACTGTTTTCGTATTTACGGTCACAGAATCTGGTTTAGGGGGTGCCCTTGTCGCCCATAGAGTATTCCAGAGAAGGTTGCTTCTGTATGCGAAAGTGATGGACAGTCGATCTGGTCCGCAATATTACTTCGTAAGCGTTTGATGTATGTCAAGGCAAACACTCGGGCTTCGTTTTAGCGTGGCCCTTGGAATGAGAAAAAGAAAATAAAGTTCGCAAACCGTTGAGTCGAAATCTCGGATGGTTTCCCGTTGGTGCGGTGCGAAACGACCCGCGTTCTAATAGGGAGGCTGATTGAAAAACCGAGCCCATACCAGCAGAGGTCGTGTGTAGCATGTCTCAAGTTGTATCATCATCAGTGCCAAATCCGTCGGCGGCCGCAGTCGGTCCGGCTGCTTGGAGCCGCCACGACACCACGTGGATGCTGGGCCTTTACGGGACGGCAATTGGTGCTGGAACCCTGTTTTTGCCTATCAATGCGGGTATTGGTGGGCTGTGGCCTCTTTTGCTGATGGCCATCATTGCCTTCCCGTTGACGTACTTCTCCCACCGGGGGCTTAACCGTTTTGTCATGTCCAGCCGGAAGCCGGGTTCTGACATTACGGAAGTCGTCGAGGAACATTTTGGCAGTGCAGCTGGGAAGATTATTACCCTGCTGTACTTCCTGACCATTTACCCCATTTTGATGCTGTACAGCGTTGCTGTTACCAACACGGTTGAATCCTTCATGATCAACCAGCTTGGTTTGGCTGATTGGGTTCCGCACCGCGCTGTTCTGTCCCTGATCTTGATTCTGTCCTTGATGGCTATTGTTCGTCTGGGTGCGGAAATGATCGTCAAGGCCATGAGCCTTCTGGTGTATCCGTTCGTTGCAGCGTTGATGATTCTGGCTATTTACCTGATCCCTGAGTGGAGCTCTGCTGCCTTTGACAGTGCGGGAAGCTTTTCCGACGCCGTTTCTGGCGTGACATTCTGGAAGACCGTATGGCTGGCAATTCCGGTGATGGTGTTTTCTTTCAACCACTCGCCGATTATTTCTTCCTTTGCGGTTGACCAGCAGCGTTTGCATGGTGAGCACGCGGAACCAGCTTCCAGCCGGGTTCTGTTCCGTGCCCATGCCATGATGGTCGTGTCTGTCATGTTCTTTGTGTTCAGCTGCGTGATGAGCTTGTCGCCGGCCGACTTGATGGCCGCGAAAGAGCAGAACATTTCCATTCTTTCCTACCTTGCCAACCATTTCTCGACGCCTGCTATCGCCTGGGCTGCGCCTTTGATTGCGATCATTGCTATCAGCAAGTCATTCTTGGGTCACTATATGGGCGCCAAGGAAGGCTTTAATGGCCTGATCCAGCAGGAACTGCGCCAGCGCGGGAAAGTCATGTCCGGTTCTGTTCTTGATCGTGTTGCCGCTGTATTCATGATCCTGAGCTGCTGGATGGCTGCAACCTTTAATCCCAGCATTATCGGCACTATCGAAAGTTTGGGTGGTCCGGTTATTGCGGCGTTGTTGTTCCTGATGCCAATGTATGCCATCGCCAAGGTTCCTTCGATGAAGAGGTACTCTGGCGCGTTCAGCAACATCTTTGTTGTTTTGATTGGGTTGATTGCCATGACTGCAATCTTCTTCGATCTGCTGTCCTGACCGAAAAGCGGGTCCGGCCGGAGAGAGCGGCCGGGCCCTGTCAGGCGAAAGTTATCCGGGAGATTTTACCATGTTCAGTATGTCTGACATCTACAAGATAGGCGTCGGCCCATCCAGTTCGCATACAGTGGGCCCTATGCGCGCCGGCCATCAATTCCTGGGGGCTTTGAAAGAGACGGGGAAGTTTGTCCAGACGCGCAGGATCCATGTTGATTGTTATGGATCTCTGGCCCTGACCGGCAAGGGGCACTGTACAGATCATGCCATTATCATGGGGCTGTGCGGGAATCAGCCTGATACAGTCAATCCTGACCAGATACCGTCTGTTGTCGCGGATGTTGAGGCAACGGGGACGTTGAACCTGGGGCGAACCAAGCAGCGCGTAACGTTCAGCATGGACTTTCATCGTGCGAATTTGCCCCTGCATGAAAATGGTATGCAAATCCACGCTTATGGCGACGATGGACTGATTCTCTCCAAGACGTACTATTCCATCGGCGGTGGATTTATTGTCGAGGAAGAGCAGTTCAATCAAAGGTCCTGTAGCGAAACACCGGTTCCCCATCATTTCCTGTCCGCCGAAGACTTGCTGCGCATGTGTGAGGAAACGGGTTTGTCCATATCGGCCCTGGTCATGGAGAACGAGAGAGCGTTCCATGATACCGACGAGCTGCGTTCCCATTTCCGCCGTGTGTGGCAGGTGATGCAGGGGTCCATGGAGCGCGGTATGCGTGTGGAGGGTAATCTTCCTGGTCCGATGAAAATTCCCCGGCGCGCTTCAGCTCTCCACAGAATGCTGACAACGTCCCTGAAAATGGCCAATGACCCCATGAACGTTATGGATTGGGTCAACATGTACGCCATGGCCATGTCGGAAGAGAATGCAGCGGGCGGGCAAGTTGTCACATCCCCCACTAATGGTGCCTGTGGTGTTGTTCCGGCGGTTCTGGCGTATTACGATCACTTCATTCAGCCCTTGGACGAAGATACAACGCTGCGGTTCTTCCTGTCGTCCGGCGCCATAGGTTGCTTGTTCAAGCTGAACGCTTCCATATCTGGTGCTGAAGTCGGGTGTCAGGGAGAGGTTGGGGTAGCGTGCTCCATGGCTGCTGCCGGATTGACCGAACTTCTGGGCGGAAGCCCGCAGCAGGTCTGTATGGCAGCCGAGATTGCGATGGAGCATAATCTGGGCCTTACCTGTGACCCGGTTGGTGGGCAGGTGCAGATTCCTTGCATCGAGCGTAATGCCATCGCAGCGGTCAAGGCGATCAATGCGGCGCGTATGGCTATGCACCGGATCAGCACGCCCAAGGTTTCCCTGGATAAGGTTATTGCCGCGATGTACGAAACCGGTAAGGATATGGACCCCAAGTATCGGGAAACGTCCTGTGGTGGGTTAGCCTTGCAGGTCGCGGCCGAGGTGACGATGACACCGGGCGGGGCTGTGCGTTGGGTTGAAGACGCCGCCTGATATTTTTCTCCTTTGTTGTCCTGTGCTGGGCCGCGACTGTTTCTGTCGCGGCCCAGCATTGTATGTATGCGCCACGACATGGTTCTTCCAATCAATTTGCCTCGGGGGTAACCCCATGTTAACCATACGATCATTCTGCAGGGTGTCGCGCTGACGGAAACCCCATTCCTGCACACACATCCCGGGAAGGGCGCAGCCCCGGGTTCTGGCTATTATGTGGAGAATCATGAGTAATATTCGGCGGGAGACAGTAACCTACGTTCACCACTGGACCGATCGTCTGTTCAGTTTCCGGACAACACGCGATCCGGGGTTCCGGTATATCAATGGTCAGTTTACGATGATCGGGCTCCAGGTAGAGGGAAAGCCTCTCTTGCGGGCCTATTCCATGGTCAGCGCCAATTATGAGGATGAGCTCGAGTTTCTGTCGATCAAGGTTCCTGACGGACCTTTGACCTCCCGTCTTCAGCACATAAGGGTTGGTGATATGGTTCTGGTCGGTACCAAACCGGTCGGGACCTTGGTGCAAGACAGTCTCTTGCCCGGTCGTCACCTGTATCTTTTGTCGACTGGTACCGGGCTTGCGCCGTTTATGAGTGTTATTCGTGACCCTGATGCCTATGAGCGTTATGAGAAAATTATCCTTGTTCATGGGTGCCGGGAAGTGGCAGAGTTTGCCTATGCCGACTACATTACCCGCGAACTTCCGAAGCATGAATTCCTTGGGGATTTGGTGCGGGACAAGCTTCTTTACTATACGACTGTAACTCGCGAACAGCACCCCGTTCAGGGACGCATTACGACCCTGATAGAGAGTGGAAAGATGTTCAGTGATCTTGGGTTGCCAGAACCTAATGTTGAAGATGACCGGTTCATGCTGTGCGGGAGTCCTGCCATGCTGACGGATACGACCAAGTTGTTGGAAGGCCGTGGCTTTCACGAGGGAGCATCCAATGACCCCCGTCAGTATGTTATTGAAAAGGCGTTTGTCGAGAAGTAGTGACCCTCTTAGTGTCGCATGCTGACAAACAATAAAAGAGCCGGAACGTCCCTGTTCCGGCTCTTTTGCAGTACTTTGTACCCTTTAATGGGAAAGGTTGGCTCGTGCGGCCTCAAAAGCAGCCCTTACATCATCCGGGCGCACACCGTCGCGGTTCATGACCGCCATGATCAGAGGATCGTCCAGAAGAGTTTCCAGGTCCGGATCTTCCCATGCCATGGTACGGCGCTTGGCAAGGACATTGCTGCGCACAGAACGCAGAAAAGCGCGGCGGGCAGTATCAGAAATCAACGATGGCATGGTCTCACCTCCCGGGAGCTGTGTGGAGAGTGCGGCCAAGGCACTTGGTCCATCCGGATTGCAGTGCACAAGTGACAACACGATAAAAAACCACCAATTCGTAAACATGTACCAAGGCGAAACAAGGGCAGGGCAAAAAAACTTGTGAAAACCGGAAAAGAAGAGCGTGCTTTCCGCCGACTCCGCCAGACCTGCGAGCTTTCCTTGACGGTCTACCCAAGGATGATCTGTCTTCCCGTAACCCTCCGAACGATAGCTTGGACGGCATAAAACCCACGCTAAGTCCGGAGCAACAAACAGTACTGTTTCGTCAACAGGTTGGCCAGAGCGGGAGGCATTGCGCTTGTCCTGCCGGACATATCCACAGGCACACCCATGAGTATTCAGTATAGGAGTCCCGTTTCAGGGGTCAATGTGCCATAGAGGACTATTCAGTCATTTTTCATCAGCGGTCTTCCGGGCACTGAAACAATAAAAAATCTTGCCAGTTCCCGGTCGGTCCCTTTATTGATAATGAAAATTAATATCAAATATAATCCCTCACCCCGTCGAGGAGAGATCTGCATGTCCCCCATGAGCCTGCCCAAGGACTTTTTGACCCAGTCATACCCCCTTTCTTCCCGTCGTCTTCGCCTGGACGAAATTGCGCCGCGTTGGCATTGCAGTATCGTCGGGACATGTCTGACGCTTTCAGATCTCAGGAAGCTTGCGGCAAAGCTTTCTGTACACTTGGCTCCTGATATCAGCGATTACCGCCTGCACGGTGTCATTGTCCATTTAGCAGCCCAGAACAAGATACTGGGCAAGCAGGTTATGCGGATTTTGGACAAGCGCTATCAGGCGACAGTATCACGCTTTATGAGAACGCGTGATGAAGGGGAGTTGGCTACCCTGTGGAACGAGGCATTGGACAGTGGCGATATCCCCGGGGCTTATTGGGCCTTGATGACTCATCCGCTGGATTGCAGCGATCTGCGTGAACGCGCCTATGGTGAGGTGCATATGCTGTCCCACTTGTCCGGGGCTGTGCAGCGGGCCGATATGCAGAAGATAGTACGTCTGGAGGCATCTTTGGCTGAGCACACGGCAGAAATTGGTCGGTTGCGTGCTTTGATGGCCCAGATGCGCGATGAACGTGATGAGGCGCGACGGAACATAGCCATCGCCAGTATTCAGCAGCGCCGGGTCGAAGATTTGGCGTCGCGGTTGGCTGATCTGGAAAGTGGGGAAGTTCTGCGTACATCTGAAGAGGCCGCCCGTACGGCTCGCGCCGAGAGAGATGTTTTGGCCCGTCAGGTTGAAGGACTTCTGCGTCGTCTGGACCTGTTATCGGAACGGGAGTCGGGTGAGAGGGAGAGGAATCGGGCCTTGGAGGCTCGTGTTGTTGAGCTGGAGAATCGGCTTCGCCAGGAAGGATCAGATTCACGCGGGGCTTTTGATGGGAACAGGGTCGGGGATGATATTGACCTGAAAAAGCAGAAGATTTTGTATGTTGGTGGAATAAGTCATGTTGCCCGTCATCTGGAAGATGTGGTCCGGTCCTGTAACGGGGAGTTTATCCATCACGATGGAGGGCTGGATGATGGTTGCCCACAGCTGGCTGGTGCTGTGTCATGTGTGGACATGGTCTTCTGCCCCGTAACCTGCGTCAGCCATGAAGCGATGGTTCATATCAAGCGTAATTGCCGTAAGGCCTGCAAACTCTTTGTTCCCTTGCCCAATCATAGCATTTCTACCTTTCGCAGGGTTCTTGGGCAGGTTCACGCCCGGATGGTGAATTAGCAATACACCTATGGGCTAAAAGCACCCGGGGATTGTGTTTGTTTTGTTACGGTCAAGTTGTGTCTCCATGTAAAGGCAAAACAGGTTTTTCTTGTTGCCTTCCAGGCCGACCGCCAAGATCAACGCCGGTGCATCCACGCAGTCCCGGTGGGGCATGGTTGGTCCTGGTTCCCGGCAGGAGAGATGGACATGCGATTCGCTGACGTTGGCATGACATTCAAAGTTCTGGCGGTGGTCGCTCTTATGGCCTTGGCCACGGTTGCTGCCGGTGGTTTGGCTGTCGTCCGCATGGCGGAGATTGATAATTCCTACTCTGATCTGCTTGTCCATGACACCAAGGTGCAGGTGCTTCTGGCGCGGGCCAACCAAAACCTGCTGAATGCCGGGCGTTTGGCCTATCGCCTGACGCAGGAAAGGGAGGATGCGGTCCTCAAGGGCATATCAGACGAGATCAACAACGACTTCAAGCTGTTCCGGGAACGGACGGCAGAGGCCGCAAAGCTTTTGCCCGTTTATGCCCCCCGTATCAGTGCCATCGTCGAGGAATTTGCGGCTTACGAAGGCGCCCTTGTCGAGGCCCGGGATCTGATCGTTGCTCGCAAGTTTGACGAGGGTTTAATCGTCCTTGTAGACAAGGCAACCCCACAGGGCCGTACGGTGCGTACGACGGTGGCTTCCTTGGTTGATAACGTTGATGTCGAGCTGCAGAAAAAGTCGGATAATCTGGGTGATAGCGCTGATGCGGCTATTGTTGGCACGATTGTCTTGATTATCGGCGGCCTGATTGTCGTTGTTCTGGCCGCTATTGTTCTGGTCAAGACGACAATATCTGGACCGATGAATGGCTTGGCTTCGGTCATGGAAACCATTGCGGACGGTAATTTTGACACTGAAATACAGGGGCTGGATCGCAAGGATGAAATTGGGGTTATGGCCCGCAGTGTTGATGTCTTCCGTCAGAACGGCATCCGTATCCGCCAGATGGAGGCCGAGCAGGCCAATCAGAAGCGCCGCGCCGAGCAGGAAAAGAAAGCGGCAATGAACGCTCTGGCCGATCGTTTCGAGTCGTCCGTGCAATCTATTGTCGAAACACTGTCTTCTGCGGCTACAGAGCTTCAGGCCAGTGCGGAATCCATGACGTCCTTGGCTTCGATGTCCGCATCCCAAGGTAAGGTGGTGGCCGAGGCGGCAACGCAGGCTTCATCCAACGTGCAGACGGTGGCTTCGGCATCAGAAGAGCTGGCAGCCTCGATCCAGGAGATTGTGCGCCAAGTTTCCGACTCCAGCCAGATTACGGCCGATGCCGTTGACCAGACAGGTCGTAGCGGCGAGATTATCAAGGGGCTGGCCCAGTCTACCCAACAGATTGGCGAAGTAGTCAATTTGATCAATGACATTGCCAGCCAAACCAACCTTCTGGCATTGAACGCCACGATTGAAGCGGCCCGTGCCGGGGAGGCCGGCAAAGGCTTCGCCGTAGTCGCGAACGAGGTCAAGAGCCTGGCCAACCAGACAGCCCGCGCCACCGGCCAGATTTCCGAGCAGATCGGGGCTGTACAGAATGCGACCCATGATGCGGTGGCAGCGATTGCCATGGTGATCGAGACCATAGGGCGCCTGAACCAGATTTCTGCGGCTATTGCCTCGGCCATGGAAGAACAGGATGCGGCCACGCGTGAGATTGCTCGCAACGTGGAAGAGGCTTCCAACGGTACGGGCGAGGTGACCAAGAACGTCCGCAGCATGAACGAAGCATCCGGCGAGGTTGGTAATTCCGCCAGCCAAGTTCTGTCTGCAGCCAAGGAGCTGGCGCAGCAATCCGCAGTGTTAAGGACCGAAGTCACCCGCTTTGTCGAGGAAATCCGGACCGGGGGTTAGCCTTCCGGTTACCCGATGCACAATGTGTTCATAGTGCCCGCCGGGAAGTACAGGTTCCGGCGGGTTTCCTGTTGCTGGATGTGCGCGTATGGTCCAGTGCTTGGCGGATGTCACCCAGAATATCGACCGGTGTCTCCAGCCCGGCTGAGATTCGTATCAGTCCATCGGAGATCCCGTGTTCTGCCCGCTCTTCCGGCGTATAGGTGGAATGGGTCATGCTGGCCGGGTGTTGCACCAGCGTTTCTGGATCGCCAAGGCTGACAGCGCAGGTCACAAGGCGCAGGGCATCGATAAAAGCCAGCCCGGCGGGCATTCCCTCATGCAGCTCGAAGGCAACCATGCCGCCAAAACCCCCGGTCATCTGCCGCTGTGCCAGATCGTGCGAAGGGTTGCTGTCCAGCCCCGGATACATGACGGTGCGAACAGCCGGATGTTTTTCCAGCAAGCGTGCGATAGCGGCGGCTGTAGAACAGTGCCGGGCCATCCGTAGCTCCAGCGTTTTCAGCCCGCGCAGGATCTGGCTGGCATCGAACGGAGACAGCACAGCCCCGGTCATGTCCTTCAATCCTGTTGCGCGAATAGTCGCAACCATGTCACTTGTCCCCAGAACGGCTCCGGCGGTCAGGTCACCGTGCCCACCCAAGTACTTGGTGGCGGAATGCACGACCAGATCGGCTCCCATCTCGGCCGGGCGCTGGATAACGCTGGCACCGTAGGTATTGTCGACAATTGTCACGGCCCCGGTTTGGTGGGCTATAGCCGATACGGCGGCAATATCGATCAGGCGCATATTGGGGTTGGCCGGAGTTTCGAAATATACAACGGCGGTATCTGGCCCGATAGCGGCGGGCAGTGCCTTCGGATTGGTCAGGTCCACATGGGTAACCTTGACCCCGAACCGGGCCAGGCCATGGTGCAACAGGGCAAACGTGCAGCCGTACAGGGTTTGGTCAACGATAATCTCCTGCCCGGGGGACAGCAGGGCCCACAGGGTGGCTGCAATGGCCCCCATGCCGGATCCGGTGACAAGCGCAGCTTCGGTTCCTTCCAGTGCAGCCAGTCGTGTTTCCAGCAGCGCCAGTGTCGGGTTCCCCAGACGGGTGTAGACAAACCCGGCGTCATGGCCGGCAAAGCGTTTTCCTCCGGTCTGGGCATTGGGAAATGCAAAGGTTGATGTCATGTAAACCGGCGGCACCAAGGAGCCCTGATGGCTGTGTGGATCATAGCCTGCATGAATGGCCCGGGTGGCGAACCCGGCCTGTTTTGTATCTGACATGGTACGTCCCCTGTATTTTTTGTTTTATTGTTGCCCCTTCGTCGCCGGACCCTTCACAACAGGTCCGGAACGATCGTGCACAGGGTATGTCCGGTTTTTGTTTGCGGCAATGTAAATGTGTCTTTTTCACGGTACTAGGATATCACGGTGATGTCTTGGCTACATCCGGCAGAGGATGCTGCAGGAGTGTGGGCCATGCGGTATCCCACCCGTGGGCATGATCCATGCCTGGAACCACGATCTTGACAGCCGCTGGCCCTGCTCGGCGGATAAAGGTATCGGCCAGGAAAGGGGGGACAATGCGGTCGTGATCCCCGACAAAGTGGATCTGTGGCACAGCGCGCGCGTGCGCGGCCTCTGTGACAGCATCGACAGACCCGGTCATGGGGGAAACCCGGTGATGCCGGACAAAGGCCCCGGAATCCAGGTTGCCGGCTACAGTACGTAAAGCCACCACATCACTCCGGCGTGCGGTCAGCACGGCGGCAATACCCCCCCCGCCGGAATAGCCGACCAGCTCCACCGCTGTGGCCCCGGCCTGTTCGCGCAGGGCGGTTACGGCAGCATCCACAGCCTCTATGACGGTAGGAGCCATGCGGGCATGTGTCCAGTACGACCGGTCGCATGCTGTTTCCGGCCGGGCCAGCATGCTGTATTGGCACGGACGCGCCAGCCACGCCACGTTGGGCGCTGGATCACGGGCCGCCAGCCATAACGCCACCGGGCGGTGCGGCGTGGGATCGGGCGAAGGCCGGGTGCGGGTGATCCAGGCAAAGCCATCCCCTTCTATATAAAGCCGCAATGGTTGATCCGGTGCCTGTATCCGTATCTGGGCCAGCAGAGTGAACGGCCCACTGTCCAGCCATTGCGGCTGCATACCCTGTGCCCGGCCTGTAGCCAGCGCCGAATCGAGACGATCCCCCAAAGGCCCGCCCCCACACCCGGCCAGCCCCACCATGACCAGAACGGCCAGCCAGCGATGTATGTCCATGGCACGTACGCACCGGGATACAGGCGTTTTTGCGGCGGATGTCATGGGATTGGGCTCCGTGATCAAGATTAGCGTGGCCTGTGTACACCACCCGGGGAAAGGCGTCATGGCAAACGTGCTTTTACGTTTCAACCATGAATATAATTTTCTGCAAGCAGCAATCATGGCATTTGTCGTGCTGTGGCATCTATGTAACAGGGGTGGCAACGAAAAAGTGTAGTTTGTTCAGATAGCAATTATGGAGTTAAAAAACTAAATAAAATCAACATGATGGGTGTGTTTTGCATGTTGACCCATGGCCGGAACGTATTATCAAGAGAGTCCGGCGCGCAGGCAGGGAACCCCATAACCGCAGGTGTCCATGTCCGGTGCGTGTGGTTGGCATCAACACAACACAGGAAGAGAACCGATCGTGTTACAAAAACGTAAGCATCTTTTGGCAACAACGGCGCTGGCCGCAGTTGTTATGGCAATTCCCGGCGTGGCAGGGGCGGCGGATAGGACTATTGACCTGTCGTCTTCTTCAGATACCGTAGTGCAATCCACAGCGCCTGATTCTGGTGCTGGTCAAGTTGCATCTGACGACGTAACTATTCAGAAGCACGCCTCAGCGACAAGAACGTATAAGGTCACTCCAGACCATCATACCGGCACCATCACCCTTGGTGCGGATGTCTTGGCTAAAGAAATCACCTTGGATCTTTCCGATGGTTCCAAGGTAACGGGCGTCCTGACCAGCACCGATAAGGTTGGTGTCCTGAAGTTCGTTGCTAAAGAAGGTGCATCCAGTATTGCGGGTCTTGTCGGTGCGGGTAGGGCCCTGCGTGAGGTCGAGATTACGGCCGAGGCTGTTGATGCATCCGTATCCGAGGCTGTCAATACCTACAAGCTGAGTATCAAGACTGGAGATGACAGAACCGTTACGCTGAAGTCCCTCGCTATAAAAGTGAGTGGTGGTTCCCGCAACGACCTTACCTTGGAGGGTAAGGGCACCCTGAAGATCACAAATGGCTTTGACTTTGGCAATGCCGGTATGCCCGGTAGCCTTGGCAAGGTCACAACCAAGACAGATGGCGAGGGGAACCTGGTCCTCGGCACAGAAGGTGCTGTTGTCGAGTCTGTAGTTGGTAACATTGGTGCTGCCGACAAGAAGCTGAACAGTGTAACGATTGAAGCCACTGGCAATAATGCGACGGCACAAGATGTCTATGCCAACGCGCTGCGTATGAATGCAGCCGATGGCAAGACCGCGACGGTTGGTTATGCCAAGGCAGGTACCTTGGTCGTTGAAGGCAAGGGCACAAGCATCGTTGGTGCCGGGAACAAAGGCTTTGACCTTGGCAATGTGACCACCACCAAGAACGGCCAGGGCAAGCTGGAACTGCGCGCTGCCGTGGATACCGTGGCTGGTGGCAAGGTAACCCAAAAGGGCGGCACCGTTGGCAATATTGGTACCCCCGGCGGTCGTTTTGCTGATGTCACCATCAACGCAACAGAAAACAAGGCCGTTGCAACCGGTGGCGATGTTTATGCCAAAAAGCTGACCCTGAATGCTGGAATTGAACGTACCTCCAGCGGTTCAGGCAGTTCTGTGACATACAGCGGCAATGCGATCAATCTGGGTTACGTTGGCACAGAAACCTTGATGCTTGATGGAGAGGGCACCAGCAGAATCGGTCGCAGTGGCGACAAGGCTACAGGCTTCAACATTGGCAAAGTGGAAGCTACGGGTGACGGGAAGGGCGTTCTGCACCTGTACGCTACCGAAGGGTCCAGCATTGGATCAATTGGTGCAGCTGGCAAGTCTTTGAAAGACGTTCACTTGAAGCACGGTAACCTTCGTCTTGGTACCGGCGAGGTGCATGCAAAGAACTTGCATCTGGAAGCCAATACCGCGCTGCTGCTTGATGGGCCAGTCAAAGTCCATGGTGCGCTGAACGCCCCGACGCAGGACGAAGCCACCAAGGAAACGTTCATCGACGAAAGTGGTGTCAGCTATAATTACTGGCGTGCACAAATCGTTGTCTCCCAGAAGGGTATCGATGCTGCCAACAAAGAAGGAAAGGCAGTGTTGGAGGCTAACTCGACGTCTGGCTTTACCTTTGATAGTGCAAATAAGAAGGCTTCATTCTATCAATTTGGAGTAGAAAATACGGTCCTGGAAGGCAAGTGCAAGTCGTTGAGTTTGACGAATGGTTTGTCTGGTCTTGCAGGTGACGATCTCCGCCTTGCAAAATCTGTTTTTAATCATGACTATGGCACCATTCTGGCCCGGGTGACCAACACCCTTTCAGCCGACGGGAAGCTGGTTGATACAGTGGTTGCTCCGCGCAGCGACAGTGAGATTGCCCGTAGATTGTCGGTCAGCGTCGATGAAGCCAAGGCCATTAAGGCTGTGGTTCGTTCTTTGGGTGATGATGCCGAGGCCCGTGTAGCCCTGAATATGGCTCTGGAAAAGGGCAGCGATGCCGGAAATGCAGCTCGTCAGTCGGCTGTATCCACGGTGTCTCAGGCCAACCAGGCTATCAACACCGCATCCCGCGCTGCGGCTGATGCCGTTACATCCCGCTTGGCATCGGCCCGTACCGGTACTGATGTGGCCGGTCTGCAACAAAGCGGTACCGCCGCCGGTGACAGCACCCTGCGCAATGGCGCTTGGGTCAAGGCCGCAGGCAGCACCGCAACCCAGAAATCCCGTGGTGGTGTGGCTGGAAACAGCACCAACAGCTATGGGATGACCATTGGTATGGACAACATGGTTGCCGACGACGTGCGCGTTGGTCTGGCCCTCAGCACATCCAAGTCCGACATGAAGGGCAAGGGTGCCAGCCAGACAAAGACCGATGTGACATCCTACCAGGTTGCCCTGTACGGTTCGTATGAGCCAGAGGGTTTCTTCGTTGAAGGTCAGCTGGCTTATGCCCAGAACAGCGTGAAGACCTCCCGCCAGATTACCATCGGTGGTCTGGACCGGACCGCCAAAGGCAAGTATGACGCCAACCAGTACTCTGCCTCTGTCGCCGCCGGATCCCCGCTGCACCGTGGTGCCGTCACCCTGACCCCGAAAGCAGGTCTGTCCTACACCTATACCGATCCTTCAAAGTACACGGAAACCGGTGCCGGTGCGTTCAACATGACTGTTGATCCTTCGGCAACCAGCATCTTGGAAGGAAGCCTGGGTGGTTCGCTGGCCTATGAACACAAAACCCTGCGCGGTTCTGTCGTTCGTCCGGAACTGCGGGCTGCGGCGCTGTATGACTTCATCGGTGATGATGCCACCAGCACCGGTAAGTATTCCGGCGATACAACCCTGTTCAACACCTCTGGCCTGAAGCGGTCCCGGTTCGGTGGTACCATTGGTGCCGGCTTGGGCTACACCACGGCTGATGGTGTGTGGGAAGTTCGTGCGGACTATGACGCAGAAATGCGGTCTGGCTATGTCGGTCACAACGGCATGCTGACAGGTCGTGTCAACTTCTGATCCCTTGTAGTGTCAGTTGGGTGTATTGTGTACATCCGACCCTGCTATCTGGCAGAGCCCCTCGCTTCGGCGGGGGGTTTTGCGTTATCATGCAAAGTTCGCTGCCCATGCTGACATTGATGAAGAGCGTAAGAGGCAAGTTGCCTCTCTGCGTAAGCCATTGGGCAGGTACTTCACGGTCTTTTATGGGTGCAAGGCAGCTCTGTGTTGTATCCATTCATATCGATCAACAGATACAGAAGAACATGTGGCACATCCCCCACGGTGTGTACCGCAGGGTGGGGGAGCGGTTACACGGCGAATCTGTCCCTTCGCGATCCATCGTTCGATCAGGGGTTCTACGGCTTCCTCGGTACTGTTGACATGCGCAGCAATATCGGCTGCAGACAAGGGGCCATAGGCTTGCAGGCAGTGCCGTATGGCAAACAAGCTGTTCATGCTGTTCTCTGTTTCCGGCGTCTGTTCAGGGTGATGCCAGCCAGAGCTCCTAGGGCCAGCATCAGGCTTATACTTGTGGCGATTACGGGGTGTCCCGGTTTTGTGGCCCAAGTTCCGCCTTGGTAGATCGCGACAGCTGATAGCCAAGCCAGTGCCGTTGTCCAGATGGCAGAGAACAGCATCCAGCGTGTGCCGATTTCCTGCCGGATAGCACCGAGGGTCGCTACGCATGGGCTGTAGAGCAGCACCAGTACCATATAGGCCAAGGCTGCTGGTGGGCTGCTGAACCTTCGTGCCAGTTCTTGTGTCAGGGGTGTTTCTTGGTGATCCGCATTGTTTTCAGCCGCTCCAAGTCCGGTCAGGGCCATTATGTTTGTGGGGATGGTAGCGAAGGCATCAGCCAGCGCTGTAAGGAGTGGAGCTGTTGAGTCCGCCGTGCTTTGATCATCGTGGTTAGAGACATACAGGCTGTCCAGTGTGGCGATAATGGCTTCCTTTGCAAATAGGCCGGTTACCAGCCCGACTGCAGCGGGCCAGTTGTCATCATCAATACCAAGAGGCTCGAGCGCAGGGATCAGGGCGCGGCTTGCTGATGCCAGGACAGAATTCTGCTTGTCTGTAATATCAAATGTTCCATCCGTGCCTGTTGATGCCAGGAGGGAAAGAACGGTCACGACCGGAACAATCACTTGGCCGGCCCGGAAGACAAAACCAGCAAGGCGTTGTCGTGTTTGCAGCAGGATTGTTCGTCCCGAAGGAACATGCCACGGGGGTAATTCCATGATGAAGGGAAGCGATCCTCCCCCCAGAAATGTGTGTTTGAGGACAAGCCCAGTGCCTACAGCGGCCATCAGACCCAGAATATAAAGACCGAACACCACATTCTGGCCGTTTTCGGGGAAGAAAGCGGCGGCAAAAAGCGCAAAAACGGGCAATCTGGCCCCGCATGACATGAAAGGTGCCATCATGGATGTCAGGATTCTTTCACGCCGATGTTCCAGGGTTCGGGTTGCCATGATTGCCGGGACATTGCAGCCAAACCCGACGATCAGGGGTACAAAGGCCTTTCCGGGTAGGCCGAGGCTGCGTATGGCCCGATCGGCAACGAATGCCGCGCGAGCCATGTAGCCCGAATCTTCCAAGGCAGACAGGAAGAGAAACAGAAAGCCGATAATGGGAATAAAGGTGCAAACGGTTTGTATGCCTTGGCCGACAGCTCTTACAACGGCAGCAAGCCATGCGGGGGCAGCGGTCGCTTCCAGAAGGCGGGCCGGAGCATCAACCAGCAAAGCACCTGCTGCCAAGTCAAAGGCGTCGATGAAGGCCCCGCCCAGCGTGATGGTCAGCAGGAACATCAGGTACATAACGGCCAGAAAGATGGGGATTCCCGCAAATTTGTTCAGAACCAGGGAATCAAGCCTCCCTGTCGTGCCTGCCGTTTTCGTGGGGGTCTTTTTGCAGCAATCAGCCAGAATCGCGCCAATAAAGGTGTAACGTCCTTCGGCAATCAGGATATCCGCGTCTTCACCACTGTTTGTACTGATGTCGTTACGGGCTGTTTCTGCAGCGTTAATCCCCGCAGCATCGGTCAGGGTTTCGGCCAGGTGTCACCTTCAATCAGGCACAGGGCTGCCCATGTGGGGTCAATACCTTCCATTCTGGCCTTGTCGTTGACGAAGGGAACGAGCGCCCGAGAGGCTTCAATAATGCTTGCGTGATGGTCCGGGCGTCGTTCTGTTCCGCTTGGGGCCTTTATTGCCTTCTCCAGCGTTGTCCTGAGTTGCTCCAGTCCACGGGAGCGAGAGGCAATCAAAGGGATAACCGGGCATCCCAAGCTTGCGGACAGCTGCTCATGGTCAATGGTGATTCCCTTGCTTTCTGCCACATCCATCATGTTGATAGCTAGAATCAGGGGGACACCCATTTCCAGAATCTGTGTGGTCAGGTAGAGGTTCCGCTCCAGCGCCGAGGCATCCAGCACATTGATAATCAAGGCGGGCTTGTCAAGCAGCAGGGCATCACGGGCAATTCGTTCATCCTCGCTGCCGGTATCCTGCCCACCCAGCATGTAGGTTCCTGGCAGGTCGACAAGTGTGACGCAGCGTCCGTTCGGTAATTTTATGGTGCCGGTTTTTTTCTCGATGGTCACGCCGGGCCAGTTGCCAACGTGTTGCCGCAACCCTGTCAACGCATTGAAAAGCATTGTTTTTCCGGAATTTGGGTTGCCGGCCAGTGCAATGTGCAGGGTCATGGTAACAGGACCTCCACGGCGACAATACTGGCTTCAGAACGGCGTATGGTCAGACTGCAACCCCGGACATGCAGCTCCAGCGGGTCTCCCAATGGGGCAACACGTGTGATTGTAAAGCGGGTCCCCGGTGTCAGGCCCATGGCCAACAGGCGCTGCCGGTATCCGGCATTCCCTCCCTGTAATCCGATGACACGTGCGGCTTGTCCGGGGTATAGATCCTGAAGAGTCATATCTGCCATGGTTCTGTTGTTCGGGTATCGGCTTCTGGCAGTGGGCCGCAGGAGTGCGGGCTGCTGCAACTTGATCTGATTTTCATATGCTATCTGTCAATATGATGAATTGATCTGCCTCAACTTGAAACGTGGACGTGGCCCTTATTACACCTTGTTCTGCCTATAAAGGATGCTTTGCATGATGGACTCTTGGCTGCCTGACCTGATCTGGGATTCGCATGTCTGTTTGCCCCTTGATGTGCGGGCACCTTTGTCTCTTTTGGACAGCCATGTTCGCGGTGGGACCGGGTTTGTCTCTGTCAATGTTGGCATGGATATGAACCAGATCTCCCAGATTATGCGCGTCTTGGCCGCCTTCCGTGCCAAAATTGCGGAATCTCCTGACCGCTGGTCTCTTGTTCGTACAGTGGCGGACATTGATGTTGCACGGTCCAAGGGGGCCCTTGCCATAGCCTTTGATCTTGAAGGTTCGTTAATGCTTCAGGATATGCCCGAGATGCTGGAGGTCTTTTCAGCTTTGGGTGTACGCCAGATTCACTTTGCCTATAACCGTAACAACAGTGTTTCCGGGGGCTGTCATGACGATGACATGCCTCTGACTGCACTGGGGCGCCGTATGGTGAGGGCTGTGCATGACAACGGGATGATCATGGATTGTTCGCATATGGGGCGCCGTTCTTCCCTTGATGTTATGGAGGTTGCGCAGCGTCCCGTTGTTTTCAGCCATACCAATCCCCGTGCATTGTGCGGGCATGAGCGCTGTATTGATGATGATCTGATTCGTGCCTGTGCGCAGACCGGGGGTGTGGTCGGACTGTCCGGATTGAATCGTTTTTTTGGTATCCAGACGGATGTGCAGGACGAGGATATGATCCGTCATATCGATCATGTCGTTGCTGTTGCGGGTATAAATCACGTCGGGATTGGCCTGGATGTCATGCACGAACTGCCCGGAATGACGGACTTTCCCGACGGTGTTGACCGGGGATACTGGTGGCCTGTTGCGCGTGGATACACGCTTGGTTATCCGGTCAAGGTCTATGCCCCGGAGAATCTGTCACGTCTTGCCCGTTCTTTGCTTGCGCACGGGTACAATCGGGATGATGTCAGCAAAATTATGGGGGGGAACTTCAGGCGGGTTGCCAGCGCAACATGGGGAAGCGCCAGTGTCTGAACCGGGCGTCTCAAGTGCATGCTATGCCTGACGAGATGGTGGCTGGGGTGCCAGGATTCGAACCTGGGAATGGCGGTACCAAAAACCGCTGCCTTACCACTTGGCTACACCCCAACAGACAAGGTAAAGACTACCCTGTGCGAGAGGGCGGCACCATAAGGTATTCTTCTGACCTGTGCAACAGTCTTTTGTGCACACGCCAACACTTTGGTCCACAACATACATCTGGTGCGCAAGGGCTATTTTGGGGTTTATTATCTGCTCTCTTGATGTCTCGGGGGGTATTGTGCATATACGAACAGGGAAGCTCGGTGATGTATGCGCGGCAACAGATGTGCTGCGGCGCTCTATTGTGGAGTTGTGCCAAGAGGATCACGGACGAATACCCGAGCGGATAGCGCTCTGGCTTGCCAACAAGACCTCCGATACGGTTGCTCTCTGGATTGATTCCGAGAGCCTCAGGTTCGTTGTTGCAGAAGATGCCAACTGTGTTGTGGGCGTTGGTGCTGCCAGTGTAGATGGTGAGATTCTTCTGGACTACGTAGATCCTCTTCATCGGTTTCGAGGGATCAGCCGGGCTGTCTTATCGCATCTTGAGGCATGGATATCGGGGCGAGGGCATTCCACCGTCGCGCTGACAAGCACCAGGACAGCGCTGCCATTTTACTTGGCAGCCGGGTACAGAAAGAGTGGTCCAGTCGATGCCTGGCAGGGTATGCCGGGCTATCCTCTTGACAAGCAGTTGTTGCGCCTATCCTTGGCAACCACCACGGTTGATGTGATGACGAAGGACTAGATCCCGGTGAGCGAGACCGGTGAGTCCGCCAGCCCGAACGGGTCCACGGTATGTAGAACCGGGGCTGCTGCAACCCACCACGCAGGCTTGGTTGTCCGTAAGGCTTTGGCCGCTGTCCGGGCTTCGTACTCTGTAGAGAAGAGTGCCCAGCACGTTGCTCCGCTACCGGACATTCTGGCAAGCAGGCACGACGGCAAGGCTGTCAGAAGAGCCAGGCATTCCCCGATAACCGGTTCCAGGCTTATGGCTGCGGCGGTCAGGTCATTGCGTCCTTTACGCAGTTGTATGGCCAGATCCTCGGCGGAGCGGGGTGTATCGGTCAGCCGGACCGGGGGGAGAAAGTCACCGGCATGGGCCCGGAAGACCCGAGGTGTGGAGACTTCTACGCCCGGGTTTGCAAGCACCAGCCAGAATCCAGGCAGGGGAGGGGCTTCATGCAGGATGTCGCCAATCCCCTCCATGATTGTTGAACGTCCCTGCAGGCACACCGGAACATCGGCACCCAAGCCAAGAGCCAATTCATGCAGGGCTGCTTTTGTGGGGTAAAAAGACCACAAGGGTATCAGGCCGTGCAGGACTGCTGCGGCATCAGCGCTGCCTCCACCTATTCCCGCAGAAACAGGGATGTTTTTTTCCAGAACCACCCGCACGCCATCCTTACGTCCTGCAAGAGCAGCTAGGCTCCGTGCGGCTCGCAGGGTGATGTTGTCTGCTGGATCCAAGGTGTCCAGATTGTGGGCCTGGGGCCCCTCAATAACCAATGAAAATGTTTCTGCCGGTTCCAGTGTGATGTGGTCCAGAATGCCTGCAAACACCACAAGGCTTTCCAGCATGTGATAGCCATCGTCACGACGTGCCGTAAGGTGCAAGGTCAAGTTGACCTTGGCTGGGGCTGCAACGCACACTGTCTTTTCAGAAGTGGTCATGTCCTGTCCTTGGCGGTGCCGTCTCTTTTCATTCTTCGGGTGGTACGAAGATCTTACTGCGGCGATGTGCCTTCACGGCCCTTGGCGTGTTCGTCCAGTTTCTGCGTGATACTTCGGGCTATGCTGTCTTCTGGCTTCAGGCTCAAGGCCCGTTTCCACTGAAAAATGGCTTCCCGCGTGCGCCCTGCTTTCCAGTATGCATCGCCCAGATGATCATTGATGGTTGGATCAGCTGGTTCCAGCTCGACGGCTTGTTCCAGATAGGTGATTGCGCCCTGATAGTCACCCAGAAGGTACAGGGCCCACCCCAGACTGTCGACTATGAAGCCATCATCAGGGCGCTGGGCAACGGCCTGTTCAATCATGGCTTTGCCACGTTCCAGATTCAGGCCACGGTCGATCCATGAATACCCAAGATAGTTCAGAATCATCGGGTGGTCTGGCTGTTGCTCCAAGGCCAGAAGCAGGTGTTTCTCCGCCTCATTCCACTGCCCGTTGCGCTCCAAGGCCATGCCCAAGCTGTAATGGGCCGGCCACGTCGGTATGGTTGTTCCTTTCAGCCGCTCCAGGCCAGAGCGATATGCCGATATGGCTGCTGACCAGCGATTTTGTCGTCGCTCCAGATCGCCCAGAAGCATCAAGGGTTCCGGTGTTTCCGGGTGCATATCCGAGAGAGTATTCAAGACGTTACGGGCTTTATCCGGAAGGCCATCTTGCTCAAACGCTTCGGCCATTTTCAGGCGGGCCGGCCAGAACAGGGGGGTATCTTTTGTAATGCTGCCAAGGATGTGGGCCGCTTCTTTCCAACGCCGCTGTTCATACAGAACATCTCCGATCATCAGCTGTGCGTAGCTGAAGTCGGGTCTTGCGATCAAGGCCATGCGAGAGAAGACCAGAACGGCATCCCACGCTTTCTCCTGCACAATGGAAGAGGCGGTACCATACAGGGCTTCGGACAACCCATCCGATGCAGAGCGAACAGGTCTGTCCTGTCCATTACTTGAACGGAATTCCATCAATGCGGCGTCGACAAGAACGGAAGACATGTGTTCCCGTCTATAGCGTTCAAAAAGCTCCAGCGCGGCTTCTGTCTTACTATTCCGGTGCAGATAGGCGGCTATAATCTGGGCAGCCCGCAGGGAAAGCGATGACCCATCCAGAACTTTCTCGTACCAGTAGCCAGCTTCGGCATCCCGGCCTGCCGTATCCAGGATCAAGCCAGCGTGAAAATCGTGCAGCGGTACAAGCTGTTGCTGTTGACGCATGGGCCTGAGTGTTTCCAGTGCTTGGTCGTGTTGCCCCGACCCGGCAAGGATCCACGCCCGCATAAGCGGAACCACAAAGCTGTTCAGGCCTTGTGTCTTCAGGGGCGCGAGAATCTCCAGCGCATCATGCCAGCGCCCTTCATGGGCGGCCCCCGTTGCGACCACAAGCGGGGCAAGCGTGTTCCCTTTGTCATGTGGCAATGTTGCTGCGGCCAAGGCAATGGCATTCTTGCTTTGGCCTGAGACCAGCATGTAATACCACGTGCGGCGTGCCAGCTCGATATTGGCAGAGTCACGCAGAAGGGCACTCTGATAGTAAGTGGCTGCCGCGGTGCTGTCGTGTTCCACCTGCGCCTGACGTCCGGCCAGATATTGCCCGAAAGCAGACGACAAGGGCGGGGGGTGATCCTGAAGCTCGGATGCAAGACTGACACTGCCGTATTCCGAGACCGGACCACACGATGCAAGCAACAGGGCTGCTCCGGATACCCAGAGAGTGGCCGCCCGGGGCAGGGCACGGGACAGGCTGCGCCGACGAGGCCATCTGCCACAAATCTTGTATGAAAGCATATCCAATCGATTCAGCCTGTTTGTACCTGTACCCTGTTTTTACATATTCGGGTAGTTGGGCCCGTCTCCCCCTTGCGGAACAACCCAGTTGATGTTCCCGGAGGGATCTTTGATATCACATGTTTTACAGTGTACACAGTTTTGAGCGTTGATCTGAAGACGGTCTTTCCCGGTTGTTGGGTCAGAAACAAACTCATAGACTCCGGCGGGACAGAATCGTGCTTCAGGCCCTGCGTAGATCTTCAGATTTACAGAAACAGGCAGTGTTGGATCCTTCAGGGTCAGGTGGCAGGGCTGGTTCTCTGCGTGGTTGGCTGAGGACAGAAAGACCGAGGAAAGCCGGTCAAATGTAATGACGCCATCTGGTTTGGGGTACTGGATCACGGGGACGGCACAGGCCGGCTTCAGGCAGGCATGGTCGGCGTGGTTGTGGAACGTCCAGGGTTCCTTGCCCCTGAATACATAGGTTGCCAGTGCCGAATAGATCAGGCCGCCCCAGAGACCCTTGTGGAAAGAGGGGCGGATATTGCGGGCTTTGTGTAATTCCGGCCACACCCACGAGGCTTTCATCATATGCCCGTAAGCGCTGACTTCATCCCGGCATGATGCACCGTTTGACAGGGCTTCAAAGACAGCTTCTGCGGCAACCATGCCGGATTTCATGGCGGTATGAGTTCCCTTGATTTTCGGGACGTTCAGGAAGCCTGCCGAGCAGCCGATCAGGGCCCCGCCGGGAAATGTCAGTTTCGGGATCGACTGGAAGCCTCCCTCATTGATTGCTCTGGCGCCATAGGCAACCCTTCGTCCTTTTTCCAGAAGTGGTCTGACGGATGGATGGGTCTTGAAACGCTGGAATTCATCAAAAGGAGACAGATATGGGTTGGAGTAGTCGAGGGCGACGACAAAGCCGATGGCGATCTGATTGTTTTCCATATGATAGAGGAATGATCCGCCATAGGTATCGGCCCGCATTGGCCAGCCAATGGTATGCACAATCCGTCCCGGACGGTGTACGGATGGGTCTACCTCCCAGATTTCCTTGATCCCGATCCCGTACGTTTGCGGATCACAGTCCTTGCGTAGATCAAAGCGTTCCATCAACTCCTTGGCCAGTGAACCGCGTACGCCTTCTGCAAACAGGGTTTGGCGGGCAACAAGCTCCATGCCGGGCTGGAACTGGTCTGTTGGCTCCCCGTTACGGTCTCGCCCCATGTCCCCTGTTGCCACACCGCGCACCGCGCCGGTTTCATCGTACAGGATCTCTGCTCCTGCGAATCCCGGATAGATTTCTACACCGGCCTCTTCGGCCTGTTCTGCCAGCCACCGGCAAAGGTTGCCCAAGGAAACGATGTAGTTGCCATGATTGTGCATCTGTGGCGGTGTGGGCAGGCGGAAGGCTCTTGTTTCTGTCAGAAACAGAAAATTATCGTCTGTTGCCAGTGTTTTGAGGGGAGCATCCTTGACCTTCCAGTTTGGAATTAACTCGTCCAGGGCACGCGTTTCAATGACCGCACCTGATAGGATATGGGCTCCGATTTCTGATCCCTTTTCAATAACGCATACTGACAGTTCCCGCCCTTCTGCGGCAGCCAGTTGCTTGAGCCGGATTGATGCGCTGAGTCCGGCGGGGCCACCGCCAACGATAACCACATCAAACTCCATGGACTCCCGCTTCATCGGTCATTCCCCTGTCTTGTCACGCGGCTGTATCAAGCGGCCAGCATACGGGGGCAAGAGCTTGCAGGAAAGGGATTATATGGAAAGAGGGGGAGGGTCGTGTACGGAGAAGTGACGATCCGGGAAAGTGTGTGCTATGGTCATGGGCCATGATCGAGAATACACAGTGTACCCCGGATGTACTGTCGGGACCGGCTCTTTTACGTTGGTATCTTGATGCCGGCGTTGACGAGGTTGTTGGTGAACAGCCGCAAGATCGCTTTGCCTTGTCCCGTCCTGCTGTTGATGGTGGTCTTGTGCGGCCTGTCTCCTCGTTGCCGGAAGATGTGAGCCCGTCGGCACCGGCTGCGGCCCCCCGTAGTCATTCTGTTGCGTCTTCCTCCTTGCAGGATGAGCCGGCAGCGGCACGGTTTGGTGCAACGCGTGCTGCCGCAGAATGTCTGGATCTGGAAACTTTGCGTGCCGCTGTCGAGGCTTTTGAAGGATGTCCTCTGAAGGTGACGGCTTCACGGACTGTTTTTGCTGATGGCAACCCGGATTCAGACCTGATGGTTGTTGGCGAGGCACCGGGACGGGATGAAGACCGGGAAGGCAAACCGTTTGTCGGGGTCAGTGGCCAACTTCTGGATCGCATGCTTTCCAGCATTGGCCTTGATCGTCGTTCTTACTACATCACCAACCTGCTGCCGTGGCGTCCGCCGGGAAACCGTGCCCCTACAGATGCCGAAGTTGCCGTCTGTCTTCCCTTCCTTGTTCGTCATATTGAGTTGGTACAGCCAAAAGTCCTTCTTTTGGTTGGGGGATTGGCGGCCAAGAACCTTTTTGCGCGTACGGAAGGTATCACCCGTTTGCGTGGGCATTGGCGGTCTTGGTCAAGTCCGGGGCTTTCCGCTCCGGTTCCGGCACTGGCCACTTTTCATCCAGCGTATTTGCTGCGTAACCCGGCTCACAAGCGCCAGGCATGGCGTGATCTTCTGGAAGTCAAGCTGAAGCTGGGATCGCTCGCGCCCTTGTGATCATGTCGCCTGTTTCCTTCACCTTGTTGCCAAGTCACCCCACGCGTATAAGCAGGTTGGCGGCGATAGCGGAGTGATATCTGATGATCCAGCCCATTTGGTGTGCAGGGTGTGGTGTGGCTGTTCTGCTGCGCCAGTGTGCAGGGGGGATTGTTTTGTCTCTGCTGTGCTTGCTCTTTTCAGGGCTTCCAGCTTGCGCTTTTTCCTCCCCCGATCCCGGTGATGACGGGGCGCGACATGTTGGTATTTCCAGTGTGTTGTCGGCGCCTGATGTTGAACGCTACCAGCGTATTTTTTCCCTTCAGGATCAAGGTCTTTTTGCCGCCGCAGATCATGTTGTGCGTTCTCTGGACAGCAAGCTGTTGCTTGGTTATGTCTTGCAGGATCGATATCTTTCCGCCCGTTATGGCAAGGCGTCTTTCCAGGAACTCCGGTCGTGGATGGAACTGTACGCAGATCACCATGATGCCCGCCGCATCTATCGGCTGGCCCGCAAACGCGGTGGAGGAGCCTTGCCGCATCCCGTCTCGCCGGAAGGGCTTGTTGCGGGTATCTCCGGTGATGATCCGCGGTGGGAGAGGGAGGCATCTGTTTTATCCTCCCGTGCAGCGTCTGTTCTGAAGACAGGACGTATCTTCCGGGGGCACCTGGTTGCCGGTCGCTTTGATGCAGCAAGCAATCTTCTCAGGACAAGTCCTTTGTCTTCAGTTGATCGTGATCGTCTGTGGGCCTCTCTCGCCTATGCTGCTTTTATCAAGGGAAAAGATGAAACAGCCCTGCGTTTTGCCCGTCAGGTACGTGGCCGGGACTCGCGTGCTCTGTCGCTGGCCCACTGGGCCGGTGGCTTGGCAAGCTGGCGGCGCCATGATTACGAGGAGGCGGCTGTATGGTTCTCTGCATTGCGTGATGCAGATAATGCCTCGCCTTGGGTTCGTTCTGCTGCGGCTTATTGGTCCGCCCGCTCTGCCCTGAAAAATCGGCGGCCGCAGGAAGTCAGCCAGTCACTTCATATCGCAGCATCCTATCCGCATACATTTTATGGGTTGATTGCACGGCGGGCACTTGGCCTGCCTTTGGACTTTTCGTGGCGTACGGATACAATCACGGAGCAGGAAGCGGTGGCGATCACTGACACACCGGCTGGGCGGCGTGCCTTGGCATTGGTTCTGGTCGGCAAGCATGATCGTGCAGAAGATGAGTTGCGCCGCTTGTACCCCGCAGCCAGTCATGAACAAAGGCAGGCGATCCTCCATTTCGCAGAGCGGGAAGGGATGGCCAGTCTGGCCCTGCACCTGTCATCTGTTCGTACCCAGAGTATGGATAACTCCTTTGAATCGGCCCGGTATCCGGTGCCTGCCTGGCAGCCTCGCAATGGATGGGCGTTGGACCGTGCCATGCTGTATGCGTTTGCCCGCCAGGAGTCAGCTTTTAATCCGGCAGCGCGTTCTCCGGCTGGTGCGGTCGGGTTGATGCAGATCATGCCTGCTACGGCCCGTGCGGTTGCACGTATGGAGAATAATGGTTGGCTGGGTGGGTCTCGGGCCGTTATGGATCCCGAAGTCAGTTTGTCCTTGGGGCAGTCGTACCTTGAGCATCTTTTGGGTTTGCCGGACATAAAGGGAAACATGTTTTTTGTTGCTGCTGCCTATAACGCAGGACCGGGCACGCTGGCGCGCTGGAGAAAGACGGTCCGGTACGACGATGATCCCTTGCTGTTCATAGAGGCTATCCCGTCTCGTGAAACGCGTGCCTATATCGAGCGTGTTTTGGCAGATTTGTGGATTTATCGTGATCGCCTGGGGCAGGACAATCCCGGACTGGACATGGTGGCTTCCGGGCGTTGGCCTCTTTATGTTCCGCAGGATGCCCGCACGGCCCCGGCCACTTCTCAGGATCAGTCGCTGTCTTTCCGTTCAGGTTATGTCTTTCCGCCTGCTATGATTGTCAGGGTTATGTAGGGATACGGAGAAGAAGACATATCTGATGCGTAGCGTAACCTTCTATCTGTCTTGCGTCCCCGGCGTATTGTCCGTGTCGTTTGTTACCTTGGTGGCTTTCTTGCTGCACCATCTGAACCTTGCCTTTGGCTTCGGGACGTTGAGTCTGGCCATTGTTCTTGGTATCGTCGCGCGGTCTGCTCTTCCATGTGCTGTTTGCCGTGAACCGGGTGAGATTGCCATGGCCGGCATTCTCCTGCGCTCTGGCCTTGTGTGCCTGGGAGCAACTGTTTCATTGGCAGAGATGCAGGCCATCGGGCTTGGAGGCATGGGCCTTGTTGTCGTGTGCCTTCTCTTTGTGTTGCTGCTGACATTATGGCTGGGGCGGGGAATGGGTCTTGATCCCCGCCTGACTTCCCTGATTGCCTTGGGAACATCCGTGTGCGGGGCTTCGGCGATTGCGGCGGGTCGTGATGTGGCGCGGGCTTCTCCCGAGCACGTCGCCTGCGCCATTGCCTTGGTTACCCTGCTTGGTACCTGTGGCATGTTCATCCTGCCATACCTTGTACACTGGTTTGATCTGGATGAATTCAGGGGCGGACTGTGGTGTGGGGCAACCTTGCATGAAGTGGCCCAGGCCGTTGCCGCTTCCTGGCAGGTTGGTCCTGATGCCGGAGTTATTGGTACGCTGGCAAAGCTTCTGCGGGTTGTTCTGCTTGTTCCTGCCTTGTTTATTGTTGTTTTCTTCCAGAGGCGACAGAACTGTGACGACGTGCATGTTCCCATGGGTCTTCCATGGTTTGTGGTCGGTTTTACAGCTCTTTTTGTCATGCGTAGCGCTGGAGTATTGCCTGGTTCTGTAGAAGAGCACGCGGGCCTGCTTGCAACCATGCTGTTGACCTCGGGTATGGCCGCGCTGGGCTTGCGTACAGATTTCCGCCAGTTGCATCGTCTCGGGATGGCCCCGTTGTTGTTGGGATGTGTGGCCTGGATTGCCATGGTTGCGCTTGCCCTTGTTCTGCTTTTGGCCTTTATGTCCTGACGGTTATTGTTTTTCTTCTGGCTCGGTCACGGCAGGCATGTTGGCCGGGTCGTCGTGTCTTGTCGTTCAGGGTAGTGTCCGATGGAGCATCATGATTTCACAGGGATGGCCATAACAGCCTTGGCTGCGATGGCTTGTGGTGTTGTTTTCACGCGTTTGCGTCAGCCAGCGATTATTGGTTACATCCTTGCTGGTGTTATCCTTGGCCCCTCGGCCTTGGGAATGGTCACGGATCGTGGTGGTGTTGCCCTGTTGGCCGAGCTGGGCATTGTTATGTTGCTGTTTGTGATCGGGCTTGAATTGTCGGTCCATCGCTTTGCTGAAGTGTGGCGTGTGGCGGTTCTGACCACGCTTTTGCAGACGGGGGGGAGTGTCGGGGTCATGCTCCTGTTTCACCGGCTGCTTGACTGGAGTGCAGGAACCGCCGTTCTGCTGGGCTTCTGTCTGGCATTGTCCTCGACAGCTGTGGTGATCAAGGTCCTTGAGCAAAGAGGAGAGCTGGACAGTCCGTCCGGACGGCTGACGGTTGGTATCCTGATCGCCCAGGATATGGCTGTTGTTCCAATGATGCTGACGCTGTCGGCATTGACGGGTGATGGTATCGATCCCAAGGTCATGCTGCGGGTTGCCGTGTCGATCCTTATTCTGGTTGCTCTGGTCTGGGTTTTGTTGCGTCGGGACATTCGTCTACCCTTTGTCGGAACAGTCTCGGGGCACCCTGATCTTGGGCCGCTGGCCGCGTTTGGAGCCTGCTTCGGGGCGGCTGCCTTGGCTGGTTTTGCTGAACTTTCACCTGGGTATGGGGCCTTTGTGGCCGGTCTGGTCATCGGGAACAGTGCGGATGGACAAAGCCTGAGGCATCATGCCCACCCGATACAGGCTTTATTGCTGATGGTGTTTTTCCTGTCTGTTGGTCTGCTGCTTGATCTGACATTCCTCCGTGACAATATCGGTATCGTCTTGCTGATGTTGGTTGCTGTTACCGTGATCAAGGCGACGATCAACGTGCTTGCCCTGCGTTTGCAGAAGATCAGTTGGCGCCGTTCATTCTGTGTGGGGGTAACGCTGGCACAGATCGGGGAGTTCTCCTTTATGCTGGCGGGAGCCGGGGTTTCCCGCAGGCTCCTGGAGAGCGGGGAGGGGCAGTTGGTGGTTGCTGTGACAGTTTTGTCCCTGACGATCAGTCCTCTGTGGCAAATACCGGTGCGTCGCCTGAATACCTGCACGGAATCTTTCTCTGGCCCTGCCGATGTTTTGCGTGTGGCCTGCGCGCCCGAGATCCATAAAGCCCGTCGTTATTGGGCTCTTGTTTCCCGTATTGTCTCCAGGAGTAGAGATGCCTGATTTTTATCTGGAAAATGACGCACGGTCCCGCTTTGGTTCAAATGTTGCCGGTGTTGATGAGGCTGGCCGTGGCCCCTTGGCAGGACCTGTTGTCGCGGGGGCTGCCTTGCTTGATCCAGACCTGTTGCCGGATGTTCTGCTCCATGGTCTGAATGACAGCAAGAAGCTGTCGGCCTCACGGCGGGATGCCTTGTTCTCGATGCTGACCAGCAGTCTTGGTGTGGTCGTGTCGGTTGGTATCGCCAGCGTGGAAGAGATAGACGGCATCAATATTCTGCGAGCAACGCATCTGGCCATGGCACGAGCTGTGAATGGATTGGGCGTGTGCCTTGATGTGGCCTTAATTGATGGAAACCAGGCTCCGAAGAGTTTTCCGTGTCCGGTGATGTGTGTTGTGAAAGGTGACAGCTTGAGCTTGTCTATTGCCGCAGCATCTATCATGGCAAAGGTAACTCGTGACCGCATGATGGAGGTATTGTCGGCAGATTTCCCGGCTTATGGCTGGGATAGAAACATGGGCTATGGAACGGCTGCTCATCGCGAAGCAATTACCAGGCATGGGCCAACCCCGCATCATCGGCGCAGCTTTGCCGGTCAGGGCAGCCTGTTTGAGAGTGTGTGAATTCTTTCCTGCAAGATTGTTATGATTCACAGGCAATACAACGAGTCGCATCACACTATCCACAGCTTGTGGATAGTGTGATTTTCTTTCTGTGTTGCTTTGCCGCAACACCATCAAGGGATTGTGGATGCTTTACCCCAGGTAACACATGATGCTGTGTCTGTGGTCTGTCCGAGCCAATGTTCAGAAGAATGATGGCTGATGGTTCGGTGTGCAGTGACTCTTGACCTGCGACTCGACGTGGCTGAAAACGATTCCTGCCTTCTTTCCTTCTTTTGACCCGATTGTCCAGGACCCGAGCATGTCACGCAAAAAAATGGTTTCTGCCCCCCCTGTGCCGCATAGTCCGTTGAAAACAGATGTTGTCCACTCAGGTGATTGTATCGCTGTGATGAACAGCTTGCCGGAAAAGTCGGTTGACTTGGTTTTTGCGGATCCACCCTATAATCTTCAATTGGGTGGAGAGCTGACGCGTCCTGATAACAGCCGGGTTGATGGAGTTGACAGTGATTGGGACAAATTTGACAGTTTCGCTGAGTATGACCGTTTTACCCGAGACTGGTTGGCGGCAGCGCGGCGTGTGCTGAAAGACGATGGGGCGCTGTGGGTTATCGGCTCCTATCACAATATCTTTCGTGTCGGTACAGCGCTTCAGGACATTGGATTCTGGATTCTCAATGATGTGGTCTGGAACAAGACCAACCCAATGCCAAACTTTCGGGGTACGCGCTTTACGAATGCTCACGAGACCTTGATCTGGTGTGCCCGAAGTGCAGGATCAAAGTACACGTTCAATTATGATGCCATGAAATCGTTGAATGATGGCACGCAGATGCGCAGCGACTGGACGCTCCCCCTTTGCACCGGCAGCGAACGCCTGAAGGACGATGGCGGCGGCAAGCTTCATCCAACCCAAAAGCCTGAGGCATTATTATACCGTATTCTTATGGCGACCACCAATCCTGGTGATATTGTCCTGGATCCTTTCTTCGGGACAGGTACGACGGGTGCAGCCGCCCGAAGGTTGGGGCGCCGGTTTATAGGTATCGAGCGCGATTCCGGATACCGTATGGCTGCAAAGGCAAGAATTGCGGCTGTTGAACCTGTTTCGGAGCCAGATCTTCTGTTGACGCCTTCACGTCGCAGCGAGCCCCGTGTGCCCTTTGGGACTGTTGTGGAACGTGGCTTGCTGGCCCCGGGCGCCCTCCTTACGGATGTATCGGGGCGGTTTACGGCCAAGGTTCGGGCTGACGGGACCATTATCTCCGCAGAAGTTCGCGGATCTATACATCAGGTCGGCGCTGCTGTGCAGGGGGCTCCAGCTTGTAATGGCTGGACATTCTGGCATACCCGATATGGAGGTAACTTGGTTCCCTTAGATGTATTCCGTCAAAAGGTCAGGGCTGACGTATATCAGTCTGTTCAATAATGGCATTATTGTTGCAATATTTTTTCAATAAAAAGGCTGCTGATTGGCAGCCTTTCTTCGTATGGTTATTAAGGACTATGCTATATTAAAAAATAATATCTGGGTCTCTGATATTTATATCTGTATAGTTCTCTCTGCATCTCTTGATAGGGGTGCCTGCGTCCAGAATGGACGGCATGTTCTCTAGAAATGGAGAGTACCGTTATGACGGATATTGCACTTTCTGCTGCAAGCAGGTCGAACCTACTTTCTTTGCAGACCACCCAATCCTTTGTTAACCGGACCCAAGGTCGTCTTTCCACCGGGAAGGCGGTGTCCTCGGTTATTGATGATGCGTTGAAGTTCTTCAGCGCAAAGTCCCTGACTGACCGTGCGGGTGACTTGTCAGCCCGTAAGGACTCGATTGACCAAGGGATTAACGCTCTGAAGGTGGTGGTCGAGACCACTACCCGTCTTGAGCAGCTGGTCAACCAGATGCGTGGTATCGTTAACAGTGCCCGCTCAGCAACAAAGGACCAGCGTACTGAGTTTACGTCTCAGCTTGGTTCCTTGGCTTTTCAGATCCAGAAGCTGGTTGATGATGCGTCGTATCAAGGTCAGAACCTCCTGAACTCCTCAGCATCCAAGCTGACAGTCTACTTCTCTGAGAAGTCCGACTCCAAGCTGGATGTGAATGGTATCAACTTTAATGCTTCCAAGTTCTTCCTGAATTCTGCTGGTGTTGCACTCAGTGTTAAGGTTAGCAAGGCCAACACTTCGGCTCTTGTTGTTTTGAGCAGGCTTGGCTTCAAGAGTGCTTTGCAGAAGTATGATCTTTCCGTTGCAGCCAAATTGGCATCCTTTAACCAAATAGCTGACTTGGTTGTAACCCGTCTTGAAAAGACGATCAGCAACGTTCGTGCAAAGTCGGCTGCTTTTGGTAGCTCTGTTGCTATTCTCCAGGTTCGCCTGGATTTCACCAAGAATTATACCAACATCCTGACGGAAGGTTCGGACAAGCTGACGCTTGCTGACCTGAACGAGGAAGGTGCAAACCTTCTGGCCCTGCAGACCCGGCAGCAGCTGGGTATTCAGGCGCTGTCGTTCGCCGGTCAGTCTGAACAGGCTGTTCTGGGGCTGTTCCGTTAAGCATCCCTGCGTTAGAGTGACCGGGAAGAGACATTCTCTTTCCGGTCTTTTTTTATGCCGGTTGTTCATCGTGCTTGACGGAGAGGGGCGAATTGTCATGGCGTTGAAGGTCCAAATCAAACCTGGCCAGAAACTGGTGATTAATGGTGCTGTTCTGGAAAATGCATCGGCCCGTGTTGTCTCTTTGTTGGTACACAACCAAGTCTCCATTCTGCGACAGCAGGATATCCTGACCCAAGACGAAGCAATCACGCCAGCCACCCGTGTTTATTATGCGCTGCAGTGTGTCTATTTGTTTCCAGAAGATCGTTCGCGTCATTTAGTCCTTTTTAAGGATTTCCTGACATCGTTTACTGATGCTGTGCCCAGTTCGATGGAGATCACCGAGGAGATTTTTGCGCTTGTTGGAGATGAGGACTACTTCAAGGCACTGAAAGTTGCCCGACGCTTGATTACCCACGAGGGAGATATCCTCCGCCATGTCGAACAAAGGCTTGCTGAAGAGTTACAACACAGTGATCCAGCCGGGTGATCCCCGGAAAACCGAGGCTTGGGCTCTGATGCAGGCAGCTGTGCGTATGAAGCTGGCGCAGGACAGCGGTGACTTTGATCAGATGCGTACGGCCTTGCGTCTGAACTGGCGGCTTTGGACTATCCTGCAGTCAGATCTTTTGGAGCCGGATTGTCCTGTTCCGCCAGAGTTGCGCGCCAATATGCTTTCCCTTTCAAACTTTGTCGATCGTCAGGCTGTTGCGTTTATGGCCAATCCGGATGCACGTCTTCTTGATACCTTGATTTCCATCAACAGGGAAATTAGCGCCGGTTTATCTACGACGGATGAAAGCGGCTCTGCTTCGGGGGGTACGCCTGAAGCCGCTGTGCCAAGTGGTCATAATGTGCAGACCTAGCTTGTTTGTTCCTGGTTTTGGGGTCCGCCGTGCGATTTACAGATTTACGACAGTTTCTGGTGGTGTATTGTGATTCTGCACCCGTTCTGGTCGGCTGTTCGTGAGTGTGTGCAATGAGCGAGACTGCTTCCCTGTCCATCAACTCTCTCCGCGACTTGCTTTCTGGCGCAGAACCGGACTGGCGTTCTGTTCTGGAATGTGCGGAAGCTGTGCTGGATCAAGATGGAGATACGCAGGATCTTGCGATTGCATCTGTTGTGGCTGCACTCTCGTGTCTGAACCTTGGTTTGTGGCGTAAGGCGCATAGCCATAACAAGCGAGCACTGGAGCTGGACCCATCCAGTCAGGAAGCTGCCGAGTTATTCTCTGCGCTTGCAGCCAAGGCATCATCTATGGCTGATGCAGCGTATTATCTCAAGATCGCGGGCACGCTTGATTCTTCTCCTGTTGAGTGGTTTTGTGATTTTGCGTCTGCACATATTCCTGATGCCGGGAAGGCGTTCTCCATGATGGAGGACGACTCCCTTATGAAGCGGGGCACTGCGTTGTTGGCAACGGGAGACTATGTAGCAGCTGAGGAGTGTTTCCGAGGGCATGTTGCGTTCCATCCCACCAGTGTGGACGGGCACTTGGCCATTGCGGTTTGCATGATGTCCATGGAGCAGTATCTATCTGCTCAAAGCGGTTTGAGAGCGGCCATGCATGTTCTGCCCGATAGTGGCGCATTGGCAATGACGCTTGCTCAGGCGCTGTATAGTACAGGTGATTACGAAGCCGGTCGTGTTGTGCATGACTGGGCTGTCAGGGTAGACTCCTCATTCTCCTCTCGTGCGCATGCTTTCATTGATCGCCTTTCCAATCCGTTGGAGGATGCTGGCGTTCTGGAAAAGAGTTACCAAGGTCTGGTTTCAACCGCCCTTGCTGATGTTGGGCGGGATGATACGATTTCCCTGTATTCGCGTGGCTCTGGCCGGATAACCATTGGCTACGTCGTGTCGCGGCGAACCGTGACACTGGATGATTTGGGGCTGGCTGCGGTTATTGCGGCTCATAATCCTGTGCGCTGGCGTGTTATTGGTTTCGGTGAGGGTGCTTTGTCAGAAATCAGGAACGGGCTTTTCCAGCACTGCTTCTCTGTATGGCACAATATCAGTGACATGGATCGTTTTACAGTGTCCAGATTGGTTCAGGGCGAAGAGATCGACGTCCTTGTTGATACGTCTGGCCTTGCTCTTCCTCGTCAATTTGAGGCTTTCATTCCGAGGATGGCACCGCTTCAGGTATCGTGGGGAGGGCTTCCCTGGAATCCTGGATCGGACGTCTTTGACGCTGTGGTTCTTGATGACCACATACGTGCTGCTCCTGCTCTTGATGAACAGAAGCTTGTATCTCTGCATGGGGGAGCCTTGTGTACCGGTTTGCCACCGGATGATGCTCCTCTATCGGATCGTGCATGTGATGGCGAATTTCTGATAGGCTTCCCTGTCTATTTCCGGGAGCTGAACTATTATTCGGTTGCCTTGGCGGCGGCGTGTCTTCTGAAAATTCCTGAATCAAAGATCATATTGATTGACCGTGATTTCTCATTTGGTGAGACAGTTGGTCGTTTGTTGACAATGTTTGGAACTTTCGGCGTTGCTCATCGTATCGATCTGATCCAGGTTGATGATGAAGCGGCTCTGGCTTGCGAGTGTGATCTTGTTCTCAGTCCTCCTGCTCCTCGGTCGGCGGTGCATGCTGTCAGTGTGTTGTGGGCTGGTGTGCCTGTTCTGGCTTTAGCCGGGGAGGGACGGCACATGCGGGGTGTCTCCTCTTTCCTGACTATGGCCGGATTGGGTGAGGAGTGCGTGGGATCCACGCCGGATAATGTCGCAGAGCTGGCTGCGGATTGGGCTTCTGACAGGGGACGCTTGGTGTCTTTTCGTGATACGATCCGTGACCGCCTGCGTCAGGCGCCACCCTTTGATTTCAAGGCACGTTGTCGTTCTCTGGAAGGTATTTACGATAATCTTCTCGCTAAATTCGGGGATCCCGTTGATTGTTGAGAAAAGTGGTGGGGGTCAGCAATAGACATGAATGATGTTGATCAGCAAGTCGAGGAACGTCTTGCTCGTAACTATAAGATTTTTGAAGAACGTTTTCCCAAGCTGGCTGCCGATTTACGCACTATTGGTACGCCATCATCCCGCATTGTTTGGAGTGGTGACCAAGCGGTCAACATTGACATAGGAGGGACCAACCTTTATCCGGGTGATGCTCCTTCTTGGACAGCTGGTCAGTTGCGCGGTCGTTCTGATACCATGGACCGCTTGGTTTTCGGTAGCCCTGAACACTGTAATATTTCCGCGATCGGATTTCCGCTTGCTAAAGACTGCGCTAATTTTTTATCTGATCAAAGCATTGAATGTGATGCATATCCTCTTAATGAGATTGAATATAGCTTTATTTTTGGGGTAGGTCTTGGTTACCACCTGAGTGAACTTCTCTCTTCTGAAGATGTTAATACATTTATTATCATAGAGCCTGTTGCAGACTTTATCATTCACTCAATGAATGTCATTGATTGGGTTCCTATTATCGAGAAAATATATGAACGGGGTGCCTCTTTATATTTCATCACAGCAGATATGCCGGAGCGTGCTGTCAGGTCCATAGAAGATGTCGTTACAAACAGAGGTAACGCATTTTTGGACGGATCATATATTTATGTACATTACTATTCTTGGGCCCTGAAGGAATCGTACAATATATTCAGCGATATGATAAAGTATCACTATATAACTAGTGGATTCTATGAAGATGAAGTGAAAATGGTTGAGAATACAGTTTCAAACTTCACGCGGTATCCATTCAGGCTTGTTCGTGCCCAAGAAATGCTTGAGCAGAGAATGCCGGTTTTCATTATTGGATCTGGCCCTTCTCTTGATAAAGACATGCCATATATTCGTAAATGGATCGATCGATCTGTTATTGTTAGTTGTGGTACGGCATTGGGAATCCTTCTAAAGTCCGGTATAACGCCTGATATACATGTTGAGAATGAGAATGTTGACTTGGTGGCGGAGATTCTCTCCAGCGCTGCAGAAAAATATGACTTGAGTACAATCAGGTTGATGGCGTCAACAACGGCAACGCCGGAGATTGGTGAGCTCTTTGGTTCGATCTGGTTCTACTTCCGAGGTGGCTTGTCTAGTACTTACCTGTTTGGTGGTCGTGAAGTGCCTCTGCTTGGCGCATTTCCTTTGGTAGCAAATGCGGCCTTTTCAGGCATGGTCCGTCTTGGATTTCGTACATTCTATTTTTTTGGCTGTGACTGTGGTGCACGTGACCCTAAAAAACATCATGCCGAGCAGGTTTTCTATAATATTGACTACAATGGGAAAGCTGAAGTTGACACGGACTGGGAGAATAAGCTGGTTCGGACTGTGCCTGGAAATTTCGGTGGCACTGTCAGCAGTGCTTGGCATCTGGATATGTCCCGTCGTGTTTTTGTGGAGACGGTTCGTCTGCTGTCTGTTGACGTGTGGAATTGCTCTGACGGAGCCAAGATAGAAGGATTTTCTCCTTTGGCTGCCGGGGCAATTCGTCTGGATGTATCCACTGTATCAAAGTCAAAAATACTTGAGAGGGTTGAGCGTCAACTCCCACTTTTCCAGCCTCCGGATATTTTGCGTGACATTACTGTATCCAGTTGGCTTCAGGGTATAGAGTCTTATGATGATGCGCTTTCGTGCATCTTGGAGGATTTGCGATGTGAATCACCCAGCTATCGATCGCTTTTAAAGCAGGTCCGAGAGCTTTTATCATCCAGTACAACATTTATGCCTATCGCCCGTATGGCCAGTGCGACGTTTGAGTCCATGATTCGGTATGGTGCCTTTGTTGGGACGAGGGTCAAGGATTCGGATAACAGGAAGAAGTTTTTTGATTTCTTCGCAAAATGTTATGAAGAGCGCAGCAAGGTCATTACGGCCGAAATCAAGGAATTTCTGGAGGATATGGACGAGAAGATCAGTGCTGCGAAGAAGGCAAAAGGAATTCGTACCTGAGGTTCTGGCAGGCAGGTTCTCGTGACCCTGTTCGGACAGTACATAGGCTGGATGTAGCCTTTTATTCTTCAGAGTTCATTGTTCAGATGTAATCTTTCAGGCTCAACTTCGCCAATCGTCCAGTTACTTGGTATGATGCTTCCAAAGCCCTTTGGGTTTCATTAAGCCGGGTGATGGCTTCGGCCATGTCAACTTCTTCGATATCGGCAATCCCGGTTTCGAGAAAGGCAATGAAATTCCGCGCCCTGTCTTCGGCACCTTTTAGCTCGACGCGGTTGAAGCCGATCGTTTGCTGGAGTGCAGACAGGTCATTGCGGCTTTCATTCATGCCTTCATCGTGCAGGATTGCGTCGTTGATCAACGCGATTCCTGTTTCCAGACGCCGATAGAACTCAGGCAGGTCAATATCTCCCGTACCTGTTACCGGGAAACCCTGACCAATAATACCCAGTCCGCGGATCAGTTTTTCGAATGCGGCATCCTGTGCGTTGACACCAATGGTAATAATCCGGTTTTCATCAACCCTGTGTTCGCTGCGCAGATTGTCGCCCTGATAATAGCCTGTGCTGACAATATTGACGTCTGTCTGATTGCCGATGGTCGGGATCACCGGCGTTGTGTAAATCATTTCCCCAGCCAGAATCTGGGTCATGGTACCCGCGCCGGTGATGTCAGTGTTCGACGGGTAGCGTACTGTGAAGATCGTGTTGTTGCCGGTGCTATTTTCCAGTCGTATGGCGGCCCCGTTCGGAACCCCGACGTTGAGATTAATGCTTTCTGTTGCCGCGCTGGGAAATGGAGGTGTTACCTTCATGTAACGCCCGTCTTCCGAGATTTCTGTAATGGTGTAAACACCATCATTAGCTGCCGTGCCACTGTCAATCAGAAGTGCCATCCCCCGTTCCAGTCGACTGAAGGCATTGGCATTGGGCGAAGTGATGGAACCTTCGGCGGGTGCAGGTGCTGGTCTGGGATCCGGAACAGAGGTCGCGAATGTCATGGTTCCGGCTGTTGCAGCCGATATCGAACCAGTGATGAAGCGTTTGGTTTCACCCGCCCCAGTATCCGCTGCGATAGTGCCATAGCTTGTTCCGGAAATAGCAGCGGGGTTGTTGAATACAACATCCACAGCACGGAAATCGATGTCAAACAGGTTGGCAGCGCGTGTTTCAGGGAAGGTTACGGTGTTGCCATTATAAACAGCCTCGAATGCTTCCAGACTGGATACAGGCATCTTGACCGGTGGTGTTTGTTCCCGCCCCCCCGAAAAGAGATAGCGTCCCTCAAGATCTGTGTTCAGGGTATCGCGGATCTGGGCCAAGGATCCCACGGCATTTTTACGCATCTGGTTCAGGGACGCTATGTATTCCGATGCAGGCCTGTCTGTGCGCAGCTTGGCGACTTCGCGGATATCTGCAATGACTTTCTGTGCGTTGCGTTCAATGTCATTGGCGCAATTCTGGGTCTGGTTGGCCCGTACTTCAGCGACAACATTTCCCGCCTTGAATCGTTCGGCGCGATCACGGATGGTTTCCATGTTGACCAGCCGGAAGCTTTCGATGGAAAGCCCTGCGTAGGTCTGGCTCTTCTTCTTGCTGTTTACTTGCAGGGTTGAATCATAGAGCATGCCCTGCAGGTCTACCATGCGATTCAACAGAACCTGACTGCTGACATAGCTTGGAACACGTGTCATGGCCGTTGTCCTTAGCGAATTATATCATTGAGAATGTCGAGCATCTGCTTGGTCGTTGAAATGACCTTGGCGGCAGCGGAGTACGATTGTTCAAAGATCATCAACTGGGACAGCTCTTCGTCCAAATTTACCTGGCTTACCTGGGCATCTTTCATGACCAGTGCTTCGCTCAACCCCTGTTGATAAGTGACGGATTCCTTGGCTGTGGCGGCTCGGCCCGCAGCGTTGGAGACGATAGCGGCACCATAGTCGGTCAGTTTCAGGCTTCCGGTGGCCAGTCCGCCAGACAGATTATAGCTCCGTGGTGTTGTGAAGACCTTTGCCACTTCGTTGATGTTGCTGTTGTCCCCGACCGATACATAGTATTGCGCCGTAATGGGATTGAACTGTACCTTGCCCCGGTGCAGCCGACTGGGGCTGAGCGTCAGGCTGGGGTTGACAACAATGCTACGTGCGTTTCCGGTATCGGATGGGGCCAGTTGCAGCGGGCCAAACGCTGTTGTGGGGCCTGTGGCACTGGTTACAACCAGTTCTCCACCATCCAGATTGCTCAGGCGCAGCCGTTCTCCGGTGCCATCCGGTATGACATTGGCAATAATGCGGTCTGCAAGAGCCGGGGTTCCATTGATACGATCAGCAAGTGTTCTCAGGCTATCCCCCGGCAGAACGGAAACCGTGGCAAAGTTGATGCCGATGGTGTCCGTTGAAAACTGCAGGGTTGCACTGCCAACGGTATAGTAGTCTTTCGATATAACTGTGCTGTCCCAGGTCCTGTTCTTGACGCCTTTGTGGAACAGGTCATTCAGCCCAAGGAAGTTGGCAAAACCCTTGACGGTCTCATCTGCATTTCCGTCATTATTGGCATCAAACAGGATTGTGGCATCTGTGGCTTCAGCCCCAAGACTGGAGTCAACTTGGTCGCGGAAACCCAGTGATGCCTGGGCGGTATTCAGCTGGATCTCAAAGGTTCCACCTGCGTTGACCTTGACTGTTGCATCAGCCAGGTTGGGACCAGCCGGAAGCCGCAACCAGGATTGCATGCGGCTTGCTACTTGATCAATGGTCCATGGGCCGTTGGCTGGATAAGCTCCACCGGCAAAGGATCCATCGGTCATGATTGTATTCAGTGTTGTGGTTGACTTCTGTGAACCGTCTGTATTGAAAACAGTCAAGGTCACGTCGCTTTTTTGCAGAGAGATTGTCTGGTTATAGTTTGTGGTCGCCGCATCGGGTATGAACGAACGTGATCCGATCATAGCATTGGCCACGGCCGGGAAGCTGGTTCCCCGGTTGTGGGCTTCATTCACAGATGTCCGCAGTTTTGTAGCCAGCTCGTCCATCTGGGATTGCAGGTCGGGAAGTTCCCGGTCACGAACCTCGATCAGTGATTTCAGTTTTCCCTGACGGATATCGCCAGTGATATCCAGAACTCCGACGGACATCTTTGAGAACTGCCCCGAGGCAAATGTGTCGGTGGGCGAAACCTGCGTTGCCGGGTTAAAGACGATTTGTTTGGCAACGCTGTCAATCAAGGTCACGCCAGATGCCGTGTACATGACAACCGCCCCGTTTTCCCGGACGAAGTGCTGCACATCCATGATTTCATTGATTTTACCCAGAAGCGTATCGCGCTTGTCTTCCAGGTCGGCGGTGCCGCGCTTGGTTGCCCTGGCCAGAACGATCCGTTCATTCAGGACAGCAATATCCTTGACGGCTGCATTCATGATCTCAAGGTTGGCGTAAATGTCTTGGTCGGCTGCGGCCCGCAGATCCTGTATGGAATTGGACAGGGTATTCATTTGATACGCAATGTCCTGCATCTTGCGGACAGTGCGGTCGCTTTGCCCCGTGTTGATGGCAGCCTGTTCGAATTGGGTCGAGAGATTGTTGATAGTGTGGGCAATTGTTGTGTTGTCACCGGGTTTGCCGAAAAGGTCCTGCAGGCGATCAAAGTACTTTTGTGTAGCGGCGTACTGCTGGTACAAGCCCGCAGCTTGCCAAGAATTGGCTCTTAACTTCTCGTCAACCCGGCGTGTTGTTTCCGCAACCTCTACCCCAACCCCATAGCCCGCCAGAACGCGGCTTGTCGGGTTGAACAGCTTGCGGGAAAAGCCTGGCGTATTCAGGTTGGCAATATTGTTTGACACCAGGTCCAAGCCTTGTTTGGAGGCCTGTAGCCCGCTGAGAGCAGCAGAAAGTCCAAGTGTCAGTGACATGGGATTATCCTTTGGTTACCATCTGAAAACGGCTTTTTCCATAAATGCGGTTTCAGAATTCCTTGTTCAGGGCGATCGCAAGGCGTTTGTTCTCCACCTGATTTCCATCCAGGCGCCCACTTTCGCCATAAGCGGCCTGACCTTTCTCCTGGATTTCGCGAACGGCATCGGCAACGGCACCCATAAAAGTGTTGCCTGCCACAATACCGGCTCGCAGCAAGCTTTCATTCAGACGTGAGGATTGCTCCAGAAGTTCTCCGGCAACCTTGAGCTTTTCGACCTGTGACTGCGGCATGCCTTTGGCGATGTCCGGCTCCCGGTGCAGGACAACGATCTGTTCCAGATAAGCCCGGGTCAGGGCCTTCTTGCGCTCGCTGTGTTCCTCGACATCCCCATAACGATGTTTGCGCAGGGCATCATTTTCCAGATCCAGGATGCGGGTCAGTTCGGTCACGACCATTAACAGATCTTCCGGACGATCGGGGGGTGTGATCGGAGATGTTCTGTCCTGTCCGGATTCACGGGTGGCCCGGCTTGCTGTTTCCTGATGCGTGTTTCTTGGCGTATTGCGCGGTTTACCGGTGGCAGCAACAGCCCTGGCTTGCCTTGGGGCACCAAGGCTGGCAACAGACTGCCGTCCTGCACGGGGGGGTGCGTCCTGTGTTGCCGTTCGTGTCAGACGACCGGGGCGTTTGGATGAACCAAAGGTCATCATGGGGTTGTCTCCTGTGCCTGCAACATGGCTTTTACAACGTGATCGGCCAGACCGATTCCGCCGGCCTTGGCAATGGATTTTCCGTATTCATCAATCAGAAGGCTGCGCCATTTGTCTTCCCCAATCCCCCCGCCAAATGTTTCGTTGGTCTTTATGCCGGCGAACATGGCTTGCAGGGCCTGCGAGAGAAAGAAGGATTCGAAGCTTTCGGCCGCAGCCTGCACCTTGTCCAAGTTTCTTCCCGCTGCGTGGTTGCTTAGGGCGGCCAGTTCATTTTGATGACGGGCGCTGCTGTAAACCAGCGATGTATCAGCCAGAGGCACCATTACATCACCTCAATCTCTGCTTGCAGGGCCCCGGCGGCCTTGATGGCCTGCAATATGCTGATCATGTCCCGTGGGCCAATGCCCAATGCATTGAGTCCATTGACAACCTCCTGCAGGCTGACTCCAGCATCCACGATGCCCAGCTTGCGATCAGCGCCTTCATCCACCTGGATATCTGTGCGTGGAACGACCACGGTCTGCCCAACGGCCGAGAAAGGATTGGGCTGGCTGACCTGGGGCGTTTCGGTAACGCGGATTGTCAGGCTTCCCTGTGCGACAGCCACCCGTGAAACCCGGACATTCTCACCAATCACAATAATGCCGGTTTGCTCGTCAATGACGACTCGTGCCAGCTGATCTGGTTCCACGCGCAGTTGCTCGATATCGGTCAGGAGCGAGACCACATTACGTCCCGGTGGGACGGTTACCTTGACGGTTCCCGGATCATCGGGGACAGCTTGCTGGCTTCCCAGATAGGAATTGACTGCTGCCGCTACCCGCCGTGCGGTCGTCAGGTCGGGGTTGCGCAAAGAGATATTCACCGTTTGCATCCCGGCCAGTGTGAAGGGAACTTCACGTTCAATCGTGGCACCGTTGGGTATACGGCCAGATGTGGGAACCCCCTTGCTGATGCTGGCCCCTTGTCCTTGGGCTTCAAAGCCGCCAACCTGCACTTGCCCTTGGGCAACGGAATACACCTCACCATCGGCACCGACCAGCGGAGTTACCAGCAGGGTACCACCCAGAAGGCTCTTGGCATCCCCCAGAGCCGAAACGGTAACATCAATGCGGGATCCCTGACGGCCGAAAGGCGGCAAACTTGCCGTAACCATGACAGCCGCTATATTCTTGGGTTTCAGGCTTGATGCATCCCGCGTGTTGACACCCAGACGCTCCAGCATCCCGATCAGGCTTTCCCGGGTGAAGGGCATATCTTCTATTTTGTCGCCCGTTCCTTTCAGGCCAACAACCAAGCCATACCCAATCAGCATATTTTCCCGTACGCCTTCAAACTCGGCAATGTCCTTGATCCGGGATGGTGCTGTATATGCCGTGTTCGTTGCAGCCAGAAAAACCAGAGCGGCAGTTATTGCCGTGGTGACAGCGCGCAACTTTTTCGCACAACAAGCGCGGAAACAGGGCATTTCCAGCAGTCCTCCAATCCAGGGCAGGGTCATGTCTGTCTCTCGGGGACAAAACAATCAGTCTGCGCTCCTCTCATATGCCAGAATTATGCCATGATGCCGGTGTGTATATGCCGTGTAACAGTCTCTTGTTATGGATGCATAATATTGTACGACGTCATGCTCTTCTTGCTCTTCATCTGGATCGGCCCGGCAATAATTGCCGGGTTCCCCGTGTTGATTTCCCCTTTTATCACTGTCAGCAACACCTTAGAATCTCTCCGGAAAGAGGGGTACCCTGTATTCGGGGTCTGTCTTCGTGCAATAAATGGGTAGGCTGGATATCAATGAAAGTTTCAGGTGTTGGCCGTGGTTCCACGTCTTCAGCCAAACGTGCCGGGAAATCCAGAAGCCCGTCGCGGAGCTTTGCCAGTCATCTTGATGATACAGCCGGAGCCGTTGATGTCTCTTCCGGGCCTGATGCGCCAGCGTCTTTAGCGGCGATCAGCGGTATTTTATCTGTGCAGACGGTCGATCCTGATGCAGGTGGGGGGAAAGCCAACCGTCGCCTGATGCAGCGTGCCGAGGATTTATTGGACAAGTTGGAGGATGTACGTCACGGCCTTTTGGTTGGTGCCATTCCGAGGGATATGCTGGCTGATCTGGCTCGTATGGTCCGTGCCCGTCGGGATGCGGGTGGTGATCCCCACTTGGTCGCTATTCTCGATGAAATAGAACTGAGGGCCGAGGTGGAGCTGGCAAAACTCGCAACACGTTCCGGATCCGGGGATGCTGCCAAAGCCCGGGAGCCCTCTTCGTAATGGCGGCGTCAATACCCTTCTTGCGTTATTTATTAGCGCCTTATCTTGTTAGGGTAGTGCAACTTTTCTTGCGCTATCCTGCGCTGCACCCTATAGTCCCGACCGGATTTGGGAGGTCCGTCACGTCATGACAACAGTGAGTATCTTGCCGCCGGACTATCGTCCTTCGGATGATGAGCCGTTCATGAATGAGCTCCAGAGGGAGTATTTCCGACAGAAGCTGTTGAAGTGGCGTTCCGAGCTTTTACGTGAGTCCGAGGAGACGCTTGAGCATCTCCAGGAAGGAGGATTGCAGGAACCAGACCTTGCTGATCGTGCTTCGGCCGAAATGGAGAGGGCTTTGGAGCTGCGTACCCGTGACCGTGCGCGCAAGCTGATTTCCAAGATTGATGCCGCGCTGGAGCGGTTGGAGCACGGCACTTATGGGTATTGTGAGGAAACCGGTGAGCCGATCAGTTTACGCCGGCTGGAGGCACGACCCATCGCCACCCTCTCTATTGAGGCGCAAGAGCGTCACGAGAGGATGGAGCGTACACACCGTACGGACTGATTCAGTGTTATCGTTCTGATCCGATCAATGGTGGTCTTTCACGTTAGGTGTTGTTCCTTTTCCATTAGTGCACGGCGCTGTCTTCAAGCGTGCCGTGCATTTCTGTTTCGCTGTTTTCCAAGGCATTGTCATTTGATGCCTCGCTGTTGCGTACCGACTCCAGAAGGCCCTCGGCAATCTGTAGGTTGATGGCAGCAAGAGACCGGCTGCGGTTACCGCCGTTTCCCTGCATGATCAAGGCCGTTTCACGCGACACGTAGTCTGCCAGTGCCATCAGGTTATTTCGGATGTGCTGAGGGAAAATCGTACTTCCGGTTATGCAATGAGCTTTGACAGTCAGCCATATATCCAGATTCTTCTCTATGGCTGCGTCCATCAAGGCTTGGTCGCCTTTTTCTTCTGCCAGACTGATGGCGTCAGAGACGAGGAACAGGGCAAGAGCTTCTCCCTCGCAGGTCTCACTAAGCGTACGTGCACTCATGATATTCTCCTGTTTCTTTGCCGGCTGGATTTTCCGGTGTCACCGCTGCCGGTCTGCGGGTTCACTCTCCTTCTGATCCGGATGGATCAGAAAGGAAGAATAATATCAAGGACTTCCTGCCCATAACGTGGCTTCTGGACATCAGACAGTGTGCCGCGTCCGCCATAGATAATCCGGGCCTCAGCCATTTTCTCCGACGACACCTTGTTGTCTGATCCAATGTCTTCGGGCCTGATTACGCCTGTAACCGCCAGCTCGCGCAGCTCACCGTTGACCTTGATTTCCTGACGTCCCGCAATCACAAGATTCCCGTTGGGAAGAGCTTGGATCACAACGGCGGCGAGCTGGACGGATATGGTTTCCTCGCGTTTGATGGTACCGCTGCCACCATGTGTGCTTCTGGAGTTGATCCCACCGATCATTGTTGCAGGATTGACCGTGTTAGGGAGAATCTTGCTGACGGAATTTTCTAGCCCCATCAAGTTGGTAAAGCCGAATTCTTCTGTGGGTTTTGCACGGTCACGGTTTGTAGAATTGCTCAAGGACGCTTTTTCGCCCTTTATGTTGACGACAACAGTCAGAATGTCACCAACCTGCCCAGCTCTCTGGTCCTTGAAAAACGCGCGGGCACCGGGACGCCACAGACTATTGGGGCTGGATGTGGCCACATTTGCTGCGGGCATAGGCATGGATACGGGACGGTAATCCCGCTTGTTGACCGGATTTTCAATCGTGGAGACTTTTGGTCCCCCTCCAATTTCGGACAGCCTTTGCATTGTGTCGCATCCGCTGGCCGTGAGCAGGGCGCTGGCAAGAATTCCGGCTTTGGCTGCTTTGTGTAATGGTTTCATACCATGTCTCCTTGCGCCGCCGGGTCTAACGGAGTGATGCCGATTGCACAGGACCGGATACCCGGATTGTGCGTTGGCCCGTTACGGTACCGACTACAGTTCTTTTGCCCTGAAGGTTCTCGACCCGGATGTTATCGCCGAGGCTTCCGTTCTCAAGAGCTTGTCCTCGTGCTGTCAGTGACATGTTTGCCGTGTGCAGCTCGATGACGACCATTTGGCCCCGCGCGACCAAGACAGGACGTTCCACGTCTCCCGCGCTGACAGGTTCGCCCGGGCGCAGGGAGCGACGTAACTCCATACCGATGATCCTGTCTGCATCCACAAGGGCGGAGTCACGTAATTCCTTGTGGCGGACGCGCTTCCAGGTGATGTCTTTGGCACGGATAATTTCACGACGGGTCATCGGACGGGTCAGAACCGGTAGTTCCACTGTCTCGTGGAGTCGCCCTGACAAACGCAGTTTTTTGGGTTCAGAACCACCAACCGGCAGGGTCAGTGTGGCGCTGAAACGTCCGAACCGATCTGTGGCAATATCCACGACGTGGATGTTATTGAGATCACCGGCAAGAATATCGACGGGCGCTGGCATGGTGGTCAGCTCGATGTCCGTCCCTGGTTCGATGCCGCGTTGTTCCAGTGCCTGACGCAGGACATTCATAATGTCGTCTTGCCCGAAGGTGGTGCTGTCACGTGTGATGGTGACTTGGTCCATGGGGCTGGTGGGAAGCCATCCCAAGTTCCATGCTGCAGAAATGGCGGTCAGGCGATCAGCACCCAGAACCAGCTGCTCTCCGGCTGCGGGTGCATGTATGACCTCGATATCCCCGCTTTCCAGGATTCCTGTTACGGGACTGAACAAGTCCCCCAAACGAACCGAATGCCCCGTGACAACGATGTTGCGATTCAGGGATACCGGAACTGCGGTGGTCCCGTTTCTTTGCGCCGCAGCCATCAAGGCTTCCGGTACGCTGACCAGAATGGGTCCTGAACCCGTCCGGGCCATGGCTTCACCGGCAAGGCCGGCAGCCAGAAACACGGCAAGTATACGCAGGGTGGTGGTCATGGTTTCAAGGTCCAGTCAGTCATGGTTCTTAGCGGAGCTGGCTGATCGTCCGCATCATTTCATCCGATGCGGTAATGACTTTGGAGTTCATTTCATAAGCGCGCTGGGCAGAGATCAGCTCGGTGATCTCTGACACAACGTTGACATTCGAGGTTTCAAGAAAACCCTGTAGCAGGCCGCCAAAACCGGGTGCGCCCGGGTTTCCGACGGTCGCAGCCCCGGATGCCTGTGTTTCAACCAGAAGATTCTTCCCGATCGCGGCAAGGCCGGCGTCGTTGGCGAAGGTTGCCAGCTGAATCTGACCTACGTTCTGGGGGGCAACCTGTCCATCGATCTTGACGATCACCTCGCCCGAAGCATTGATTGTGACGCCGGTGGCATTCTGGGGAATTACGATCCCCGGCTGGAGTGTGTAACCATCGTGTGACACCAGCTGACCATTGGGGTCTGGCTGGAATGCCCCGTCCCGGGTATAGGCCGTGGTGCCATCAGGTAAGGTGATCTGGAAGTATCCCTTGCCCTGAATGGCAATGTCATACGAATTGTTTGTGGATGTCATGCTGCCCTGTTCGGCAATCCGGTATACGGCATTGGTTTTAACGCCAAGCCCCAGCTGGATACCGGCTGGAACAATGGTTCCTGTATCGGAAGAGTTGTCACCAGGCCTGCGGACATCCTGGTAAAGAAGATCAGCGAACTCGGCACGCCTTCTGGCATAAGCCGTTGTGTTCATGTTTGCGATGTTGTTGGAGATGACCTCAACGTTTGTCTGTTGAGCCAGCATCCCCGTTCCGCCAATAGCCAACGACCGCATCTTCTTTTTCCTTCCGCATCATTCCCCTGTGTGGGGCCATGCTTTTCTTTCCCGTTGCCGGGAGTACATATCCAACCGGTTATGCGCTACGCCGTGCCCATGTATCCATGGTGCGACGGACGCGCTCGTCTTCTCTTTCAATCATCATGTTTGAACGTTCATAGGCCCTCTGGATGTCGATCATCCGTGTGATCTCTATGATTCCATTGACGTTGGAGCCTTCCAGTGCGCCTTGGACAACACCGGGTCTCTGTGCCGGTTCCGCGTTCATTCCCGCAGGCGCTTCCCACAAAGTTGATCCATAGCGTTTCAGGCGCTGCGGGTTTTCAAAGGTCACTGTTTTCAGCCGACCAACAGGTCCATTTTCTGTTGCCACTGTTCCATTCGCCATGATGGAGATCTGGGATTCATTCGGGGCAATGAAGATTGGTGTGTTGTTGTCGGTCATGATCGGGTAGCCGTCGTGATTGGACAGTTGCCCCTGTTCGTTCAGGATCAGTGACCCCCCACGTGAGTACTTCTCGCCGGCAGGTGTCTCCACAGACAGGAAAACATCCGGGCGCTCCAAGGCCACATCCAGTGTGTTCCCTGTGTGCCGGATTGGCCCCTGACTCAGGTCATTGACTGTTCCAAAATCCTGTACGAATCGAACCTGGTCCCTGAAAACCGAGTCTGTATTCGGTGTGCGCACCATATAATCGGTGAACAAAGTGTCCTGTCGCCGATAGTTTGTCGTATTCATATTGGCCAAGTTGTTGGCAACCGTTTCCATACGGCGCCACAGGGCTGTTTGGGCAGACAGGGCAATGTAACCCGTATTTTGCATGGCCTTTCTGGTCTCCCGTCGGCATTGCTTTTGTGCCGATCAGGGAAAGCACATATCGTGCCAGCTTGTTTAATGGTTATATATGAAGGTGTTGTGATTTTACGGCGCACCATCTTGCCCTGGCCTCAGGTAAAAAGGTGTATGGTGGGAAGGCAGAAATTTCCGCTGGTGCCGACACGAGAAAGCCCTAACCCCTTGTTAAGGGTTCCTGCGTAGTCTTTGCACAAGAAGGATACATGTTTGTACGTGGTGAACCTCGCCCGCACATGGACTGGCTGATGCCGAGGGGACGATGGCCGAAGATCTTGATGAAGAATATGACGACGATGATGCCGAGGGCGATGGCGGTGGCGGTGGCGGCGGTGGCGGGCGAAAAAAGCTGCTTCTGCTGATCTTGCTGCCGATCCTGTTGATTGTCGGGGGCGTTGCCGGCGCATGGTTTGCCGGTGTTTTTGATCGCAAGCCGCCGCCGGAGGCTGAGGCAGCCGCTGCGTCTGGCGAAGGAGCTGCGCCACAGCCAGCCGGTGCCGCTGGTGCGCCCGGCGCTTCTGGTGCGCCCGGAGCCCCTGCTGGTCCGGCTTTTTATGACCTGCCGGAGATGGTGGTGGACATTGCCGGGCAGGGCCGCAAGCGGACTTTTATGAAAGTCCGGGTCAGTCTGGAGTTATCGTCGCAGGCGGATGTTCCCATCGTGGAAAGTGTCATGCCGCGTATTGTTGATAATTTCCAGGTGTATTTGCGTGAGCTGCGTATCGAGGATCTTCAGGGTGCTGCCGGGATTTATCGCCTGCGAGAGGAACTCTTGCTGCGTGTTAATTCTGCTGTACGACCAGCCAAGGTGAATGATGTTCTGTTCAAGGAAATGCTGGTTCAGTAGCCCTCTGTTCATGTAGAGGGGGAGTGGGGTGAAGTGAGGGAAGCAGGATGACCGCGCCTCAGGATGCAGATCGGACCGCCGAAGACGAAGAAGCCCTTATGAAGGAATGGGAAGCCATGTCCGGCGGCGGCGGTGGCGGCGGCGGAGGTGGTGGAGAAGAAGGGGATGACGCCGATGCGATGGCCGCCGAATGGGAGGCCATGCTGGGTGGCGGGGAAGGTGGCGGCGGAGTTGCGACCGAAATAAAGCCTGAGTTTACAGCCAGCTCTTCCTCGGGGCGTGAAAGTACACGTGTTCTGAACCAGGATGAAATCGACAGTCTTCTGGGCTTTGATGATTCCGACGACGAGCGAAGCGACAAGACGGGTATTCAGGCTATTCTGAATTCCGCTTTGGTGTCGTACGAACGCCTGCCAATGCTGGAGGTGGTGTTCGACCGACTTGTGCGTATGATGTCTACGTCGTTGCGTAATTTTACATCTGATAACGTCGAGGTTTCCCTCGACAACATTTATAATCTTCGGTTCGGCGATTACCTGAACTCTATTCCTTTGCCGGCGATGCTGACTGTTTTCAAGGCTGAAGAGTGGGATAACTACGGCCTTATGACGGTTGATTCCGCCCTGATTTATTCCATTGTTGACGTGCTTCTGGGTGGGCGCCGCGGGACAGCTGCCATGCGTGTAGAAGGGCGCCCCTATACGACCATTGAACGCAACTTGGTCGAGCGGATGATTCACGTCCTTCTGGCCGACCTTTCTGCGGCCTTTGACCCGCTGTCACCGGTTACGTTTCGTTTTGATCGCCTGGAAACAAACCCCCGTTTTGCAACCATTTCCCGACCTTCCAATGCTGCGATTGTGGCCAAACTCCGAATCGATATGGAGGATCGCGGCGGCAGGGTTGAGCTTCTGTTGCCCTATGCGACCCTGGAGCCTGTCCGTGAGCTCCTGTTGCAGATGTTCATGGGGGAAAAGTTCGGTCGTGACTCGATCTGGGAAACTCACTTGGCTGAAGAGATGTGGTTTACCGAGGTCGAGATGGAGGCTGTTCTGGATGAACAGACCATGTCTTTGCGCGATATCCTGAACTTGGAAGTGGGGTCCCGGATTATGCTGAATGCAGCTCCTAATTCTCCTGTTGAGTTGCGTTGTGGCGATATTCCCATGTTTTCCGGGCAAATGGGGCGCAGGGGCAACCACATCTCGATCCGGGTTGATTCCAAAATCAGGCAGCAGAGGAGGTAGTGCCATGGACGTTGCGCTGATCCTCGATGTGCTGGTTGTTTTGCTTCTGGTGCCAACGATTGTGTTTGCCGTCCTTCTTAACAACAGGCTTTCCTCACTACGCCGGAACCGTGAGGATCTGGCGCGTCTGATTGCTGCTTTCAATGAAGCGACTGTAAGGGCCGAGAGTGGTATTCCCCGCCTGCGCAAGGCCGGTGAAGATGCAGGACGTCTTCTGCAAGAGAAGATTGAAAGAGCACAGGTCTTGCGTGATGACCTTGCGTTCATGGTGGAACGTGCTTCTGCAATGGCAGAGCGGCTTGATGGAGCTGCACGTACAGCAAAGGAAAAGGCCGGGCGTGCTCTGTCTTCTGTTATCCCTGCTTCCGGGAATTCTGTTCCGGGAGGTCCGCCGGTTGATCCTGTTGCGGCCGCTGAGTCTGTTGTTGCCGCTGCTGCCGCTGCTGCTGCTGCGGCTGGGTTGTCTGCATCCGGAGCCCGTGTTCCTCCCCCGGCTCAGCTTGATATTGAGAGCGCTGCTGCTGCTGCGGAGTATGCCGAAAAGACGTCTGTTGCAAGAGCACCATCAGCCGCAGAGATTGTTCGGGACGACTCCTACGTCATGCCTGATGTGCGTCCGGTTGACCAGTCTGGTTTGGCTGTATCCCAGCCCCCATCTTTGGGGAGTGCTTTGACAGCAACAGAGGGGGTCGGAGCTGCTATTCCCCCCAAGCGCGTTGAATCAGAGAGAAAGCACGCACCGATACCCCGGGAGGATGACCGGTCTGAAGCCGAGAAGGAGCTTCTGCGTGCCCTCAGGTCGGTGCGTTGAGGGGGCAGGGTATGGCTGGACTCAGAACCCCACGGATTCGCCTGTTGCCACTGGTCATTTTTGTGGCGGTTTTGATGTTGTCCGTGCGGCTGGAGTCTTTGTGGCACGATATTGGGGCTGGTTTTGACCGGGCCAGCCAACCGGGCAGGGACATTTCTTTGCCCCGCATAGCAGAATCGCCTGCTACAAGGGCTGTCCCTGTCCCGAGTCCAGCAGAAGAGCTGGGTATTCACATTGGTTCCGCTGTCGCTCAGACAGCAGGATCCGGGCCCTCGTCCCTGTCCGATCTTGAGGGTGGTGGAGGGCCGTCATTTACGCGCACAGAGGTTGATGTTCTCCAGAGGCTGGCGGAACGGCGTGAACTTCTTGACCGTAGAGAAAAAGAGCTGGATACCCGCGATGGCATGCTGAAGGCAGCAGAGAAACGCATAGATCGTAAAATTGTCGAGCTACAGAACCTGGAGAAGACAATCAACCAGCTCTTGAATCGTCATAACGAGGCCGAGAAGCGCAGAATTGACCAGCTGGTCAAGATTTATGCCACTATGAAGCCAAAAGATGCGGCCGGTATTTTCAATGCTCTGGAAATGGGCATTCTTCTGACTATCATGGAGAACATGAAGGAAGCCAAGACAGCGCCTATCCTTGCTGCGATGGAGCCAGAGAAGGCGCGGGCTGTGACAATGGAGATGAGCCGCCGGCACCAGCTTCCTGCCCCTGGCAAAGGGGAGCCCGGCAAGTAAATATGGGTTCCGTTATGTGTTGGGTATAAGTATGGTTGGAAAGATGTTGCGTCCAAGGGGTTGAGTCTTTTAGTAACAATGGGAAAGATGTTCTGGAGATCGCTGTGGCTGCCCGTTTGGCCGTCATGAACGGAGTGTGAGATGGCTGTCGACAAAGACATGAACATTCTGATTGTGGATGACTACAAGACGATGCTTCGCATCATCCGCAATCTGCTGAAGCAGCTGGGCTTCAGCAACATAGATGAGGCGTCCGACGGCAGCGCGGCTTTGTCCCAGCTTCGAAGCGGGCCAACGTACGGCTTGGTCATTTCGGACTGGAATATGGAGCCCATGACTGGACTCCAGCTCCTCAGGGAAGTTCGAGCTGATCCCAAGCTGAAGGCCTTGCCCTTCATCATGGTCACGGCCGAGTCCAAGTCCGAGAACGTTATCGCAGCCAAGGAAGCTGGCGTCTCGAACTACATCGTCAAGCCCTTCAATGCTGAAACGCTGAAGGCCAAGATGGTCAGCGTTCTGGGCGATTTCTGAGGTTGTCCCGGCGCGCCGTCCTGATTCTGGATTTCAGACCGGAGGCCCATGATCATGGTCGGTGACCCTTCCTCTCAAGAGGCTCCGTCGTCTGGACAGGACAGCGGCCTTCATCGTGCTGTTGCTTCCCGTATTGCAGGAATCCGCGAGGCTCACGGCGTTGCCGTGCCCGTCGACAATATTGGCGGTGTCGTTGCGGATATTCTGGATACCCTTTCCGGCGAGTTGTCTGCTGAGGATATGCGGCTTTACCAAGAGGTAGAGCAGCTGGCCCAGTACATACGTCAGGCTCGGTCAGAGATTGCGGCCCTTAATCCCACCGATATCCGGGAAGAGTTTCTCCCTACAGCAACGGATGAACTGGATGCGATTATCCAGTCTACCGAAAATGCTACGGGTTCCATCATGGATGCGACCGAAGCGGTCGAGGAGGTTTCTGGTCTTGTCAGCGAAGACTTGGGCTCCCGGCTCATGGATGCGGCGACAATGATATACGAAGCCTGCTCGTTTCAGGATCTGACAGGGCAGCGCATCACAAAAGTTGTTCGTATGCTGAAGAGCATTGAGGAGCGGGTCGAAAGTCTGGTCAAGGCATTCGATCCCAAGCTCCTTGCTGCTGCACGTGATGCGGCAGCGGCTGAGTCGGTTCAGCAGGCAGGGAACAGGGGGCGTGCCCGTGCATCTGCTGTTGGTGATAACGAGGGGGATGATGCCTTGCTCAATGGTCCACAGCTGGATGGGGATGCGATGAAACAGGGGGATATCGATTCTCTGCTTCACGGTACGGGTCCCAAGCGGACCTGAGTGGCTGGGCCGTAATGACTGATTCTGTCGATGCATCCTCCCGTCGTTCAGTTCTGTTGAGTGGTACCACGACACTGTTCCTCTCTTTATCGCTGCTGCTACTTGGTTTCTTCATTATTCTGGTTTCCTCTTCCCGCTATGACAGTCATCGTGCAACACCTGTCCTGTCAGGTGTCGTACGGGCCTTCTCTGACTCTCGTCATCATGATGGCTTGGCTGATCGGGGATCCTTTACGGGGCGGCATGGTCGCTGGTTGTCGAGTGCGCGTTCTTTCGAGGCTGCGCTGACACAGGCTCTGACGACGGATTTACGGGTTCTTCCGGTTATTCAATATGTTAGCGCTGATACCCTGAGGGCAGTACTTCCTGTCGAGTCCCTTTTTGAGCCGGGTAAAGCTTCATTCCGGTCTGAACGTCAGGCATTTCTGGATCGCTTGGTTGCCGTACTGTCATCTCCCCCTGCTGGATTTTCTTGCGAGATGAGTGTCCTGATCCAGGTTTCCGCTATGGACCGGGTTGGAGAGGTGCTTTTGGCTGAACAGCGTGTGGTTGGTTTTGCCAGTCTTGCGACAGCTCGTGGCATGCCTTTGTCCCAGCTTGTTGTTGGCGAGGAAATTGGCAAGGAAGGTGATCTTGTCCTAGCCTTCCGTCTGATGCCTGATGGGGGGTGAGCCTTGGCCGGGTACAAAGATGGGGAACCGTATTCCACAGACTCTGCGTTATCAAAGGATATTGGCACATCATCCGGCGTCTGGATTTATACGTTCACAGATCTTATCCTGCTTTTGCTGTCCTTTTTTGTGATGCTGTACGCCATGGGGAACCCTGATCTCCGTTATCTGCGTTCTTTGGTTGATGGCATATCAACCCGACCAGCACCCTTGGTGATTCGAGAGGTATCTGAAACAAGCCCTGACCTTTCCATGGTGCAGGTTGCTGTTTCTCCTGGACAAAATATTTCCTATCTCCGTGCCCTTATCGGACAAACGCTTCAGAATGAACCCCGTCTTAACGGCATGGTAATGACCATGTCTGATGATCAGCTTGTATTATCATTGCCGGGGAAGGTTCTGTTTCTGGCTGGGGAGGCGGTTCCGGCACCGGGTGGATCGGATATTTTGGCAGAAGTTGCGAACCTTGTATCTCGTCTGGATAACCGTTTGGTTATTGCCGGGCGAGCAGATGGAGGACAAACGGGGTCTGCTGTGGCGTGGACCTTGTCTTTGGCCCGTGCGCGTGTTGTTGCACAGGCCATGCGGTCTGCCGGATACCCCGGCGATCTTGGTCTTGTTGGTTATGGGGGGGCTCGTCCGGTTGCGGTGGTTCCAGCAGATGCTGTGCAACCGGTTGATATCCTCATTCTACCGGAGCGGAACAGGCGATGATGTCCGCGTGGAGATGGTGTGCTGCAGTTCTGGCCCCGCTCTTCTTGGTGGCGGTGTTGCTGGCGTTTGGCTCATCATCTGCGGTCCAGGCTTTTGAAACCAGGGCAGGGTTGCACGATACCTATGGTCGTCTGGTTTTTGATTGGGGCGTTCCCGTTAAATACAATCTTTCGGTTTCCGGTACAACCGCGACCATGACCTTTGACAAACCGGTGGAAAAAGATCCGTCTTCCGTGATCAAACCTATCCGGTCCTATGTTGACTCAGTTTCACTGTCCCCGGACACGTTGGTTGTCACCATGGTTATGAAAGAGCCATGGTCAGTGCGCGTCCTAACTGTCGGTACGGCTATTGCTGTTGATTTTTCCAAGGATGTGAAGTCAGGTTCACAACAAGCCGGTAGTAGTGCGAAACCACCGCCTGTGCAGCCCGCTACTGCTCAAGTGTCGCCTTCCCCCGCAGGAGCAGGGGGGGGCTCCCCTCCTGTTATTCCTGCAGCATCACCACCCGCAGAGGCAGACCGTGGGCCATCGCCGGTGCAGCCTGCGCCCCCTGAATCTGTATCTGGTATCAAGTCCAGCGGTGTGGAGGTGTCGGTCTCCAGCGAACCGGGGGGAATTACCCGTATTGCCTTGGATTGGCCACAGCGGCAGCGTTATACCGTGCAGCGTGGTGACGGTAAGACAACAGTAACATTTTCGCGTACGGCAACGATTGATATTGCGTCGTTGCGATCTGCCTTACCAGAGTCCCTGAAAAGTATCGCCGTAGAAGAAGGACGTGGACGTCTGGCGATAACCGTTCCGGTTCCTCCGCGTGCAACGTTGATGACGGCAGCGGATGGCAAGCGTGTTCTGATTGATGTCAAGCAAACAGGGGGAGAGACATCTCCTGTTCCATCCCCGCCTGATTCGGCGGCAGCGGCAACAGCACCGGACGTCCCTGCTGCAAATGCACCTCCAACAGAAGCGGCGGCTAGTCCACCTGCTGGCAAGGCTGCAACCGATACCGAGGCAGCCTCTCCCTCTGCGACCACAACACCTCCTCCACCGCCCAGCGCTGCTGTCCAGGCTTTGGAGCAGGCCATGAGAGATAGGCTGGGACTGGCCAAGCCTGCTCCTCCTCCTCCTCCGCCCTCCTCATCAGACTCTGATTTCGTCCAGGTAGAGGAGGGGCGCAGTGGGGATGCCCCTGTTGCCGCCAGTCTCTCATTCCCCTGGAATGAGCCGGCAGCGGCTGCCGTTTTTCGGCGTGGCGGCTGGACATGGGTCGTCTTTGATCGCCCCAAGGAGATGGATCTGGGTTTGTTGCGCCGTCTGGGTAGTGGTGTTGTGCGCGAGATTGAGCAAATTCCTAGTCGCTCCGCTACGGTAATCCGCATGTTGGTTGAGCCGGGCTATAATCCATCGGTACGCCGTGAAGGCTTGTTGTGGGTTGTTGATCTGTTGCGTCAGCCGTGGCGACCGGCCAATCCAACCTCGGTCGAGGCTCAGCCTAAAAGCCCGGTTGGTCCCCGGTTGTTCGTGCCTGTGGCCGAAGGTGGTCGTGCCATGGTGCTGGAAGATCCGGAAGTGGGCGATCGTTTTATTGTTGTTCCTCTGGTTCCTCTGGGGATCGGGATTTTCCCAGCTTATAGTTTCCCGGACGTCGATATTCCTGTCACCGTGCAGGGCATTCTGGTTGAGCCGAAGTCAGATCGTATTGTTGTGAACTCCACCCGGAACGGGGTTGATGTAACAGCCCGTGGTGGTCTGACCTTCTCGCCTGATCTTGCCCAGGCTGAACTGTTAAGCAGCATTGGCACCAAGACAGACTTCAAAAAGGTACTGGATATTGATGCTTGGATGCATGGACCGGAAGAGGACTTCTCGAAAAATAGAAAGCAGCTGCAAATTGCCGTTGCCAGCACGCCACCGGCACGGCGCAATAATGCCCGGCTTGACTTGGCCAGGTTCTTCTTTGCGCACGGACGTGCGGCCGAAGCGCTGGGTATCCTCAAGGTGCTGGCTGATGATGACAAGGAAATCGTCAACACGGGCGCATTTCGCGCTTTGCGTGGGGTGTCCTCGTTCTTGATGGGACGCTACCCTGAAGCCATAGAAGATCTGGAGCACGCCAGTCTGAAGGGTGTGGAAGAGGCGGCATTCTGGCGTGCCGCCGCGCAGGTGGAAATGGGAGATCCAGGTTTGCAGGCGCAGGCATTGCGGGCTTATGGGGGGGTTATCGGCAATTATCCCCAGCGCGTGAAAATTCCGCTGGCACTTACGGCTGCCAAAGCTACGGTCAGTGTTAGTGATGAAATTGGAACCAATACGTTCCTGACAGCAGCCCGGTCTGACCACAATACCCAGCGTGAACTTGCTGCCATCAACTACATCGAGGGCAAGCTTTCGCAGTCGAAGGGGAATTTCGAGATTGCGCTGGAGCGCTTTGCTGACGCCGTCGAAACAGGCGATCGGTACTATAGCGCCGTTGCTTCGTACGACAGGTTGATGTTACAGAAGAAGATAGAGGAAATTGACACCGAAACCCTTGTCAATGGCTTGGAGCGTCTTCGTTATGCATGGCGCGGCGGCGCTTTTGAATTTAACTTACTGATGACTCTGGGGGATCTGGAGCGTGATCGTGGGCGCTATGGCGAAGCGTTGCGTATCTGGCAGCAGGCCGCCACGTACTTTCAGGATTATCGCGAGGCAGAGAAGGCAACAGCCAGTATGCGCGATGCTTTTGAGTCCCTGTTTCTCAAGGGGGCAGCGGACAGCATGAGTCCGGTCGGTGCCATTGCCCTGTATGATGAATTCCGTGAATTGACGCCCACTGGCGAGAAAGGCGATGAAATGATCCGTCGTCTGGCTGACCGATTGGTGGGGGTTGATTTGTTGTCCCAGGCGGCTTCCCTTCTGGACCGTCAGGTGACCTATCGCTTGGGCGGGGTCGAAAAAAGCCGGGTTGGTGCCCGGCTTGCTTTGGTTAATTTGCTGGACAAGCAGCCACAGAAAGCCGTTGAGGCTTTATTGAAAACAGCAGATCCGGCTACGCCAGAACCACTGGAAGCCCAAAGACAACGGCTGTTGGCTCGGGCACTGTCGGACATGGGGCGGGGAACCGAGGCCATTGACCTTCTGGGGCTTGATACATCAACCGAGGCAGACTTGCTGCGAACGGAGATTTACTGGAAAGAGCAGAATTGGCCCGCTGTTGCCCAGACCCTTGAGAAGCTGACGCCGGAGCCAGAGAGCGGCCTTGTCCTGACCGACACCCAAGCCAGGTTGCTGCTGGACTGGGCCACGGCCCTGACCTTGGCTCAGGATGAGCGCGGCATCATGGACCTGCGTAAATTGTATATGCCGGCCATGAAGAAAACATCCTATCACACAGCCTTTGACCTGATCACGACCACCCCCGAAGGCGGGTTGATCGACTACAGGACAGTGTCGGGGCGCATTCGGCAAGCCGAGAACTTCCGCTCTTTCATGGCTGGATACGAAGAGAAGCTGAAGAGTATGGGGCTTAGTACAATTAACTGATATGAGGCTGTGGCACGCCTTCTGTCTGTTAACGGGAGAAGCGCGTCGACATCAGGATAAGGGTCTGTGTGCGTTCTACACCCGTGATGCTGCCGATGCGGTCTGTGATTGTATCAAGGGCATCCATTGTTTCGGCAGCAACTTCGGCAATCATGTCAAATGCACCACTGATGGCGTGGAGAGCCCTGACTTCCATCATCGGCTTTATTCCGCCGGACACTCGCGCCGCATGTTTGGGTGATACGCTGATCAGGACATGTGCCCGTATCATGCGCCGGGAAAAGTCATCAGCCAGACGAATTGTATAGCTTTCAATAATACCTTGTTCCTCAAGGCGTTTGATCCGGTGCTGGATGGTACTGCGTGACACATCCAGCCGCCTGGCCAAGGCTGCGGTCGGTTCACGGGCATCAGCACGTAGTGCGTCCAGAATCTGGCGATCCAGATTATCCAGCATAGGTCTTCTCATTCAGTTTGGAAAACACGGGGTGCGCATTCTGGCACATTGTTGTGTTCCAGGCGACAGGTCGTGTGTGAGAATTGTTCTATTGCAGGATTCCGTAGCTCTGGACAAGAGAGCCAACCAGCAGGTGCCAGCCATCAACCAGCACAAAGAAAACAAGCTTGAAAGGCAGGGCCAGCATCATGGGCGGCAGCATCATCATGCCCATGCTCATCAACACGCTGGCAATGACCATGTCAATGATGATGAACGGAAGGTAGATCAGGAATCCGATCTCGAAAGCCCGCAGAAGTTCCGAGATCATGAAAGCTGGTATCAGGGCCCGTAGCGGTGTCTGTTCCGGCCCTTCTACCGGCTCAAGATTGGCCATATCCATGAAAAGTTGTAAATCCTTGGGGCGTGTGTGTTCGACCATAAACAGGCGAAAGGGCATAATAGAACGGTCAAATGCCTCGAATTCGTCAATCTGGTCGTTCATCATTGGCTCCATCCCTTGTTTCCATGCGGTCTCAAGGGTTGGCTGCATAATAAAAATGGTCATGAACAAAGCCAAGCTGGCCATAACCTGATTGGGAGGCGTTGTTCCTGTTCCCATGGCATTCCGCAGGACAGAGAAAACAACAATCAGTCGTGTGAAACAGGTTACCATCAGCAAAAAAGACGGTGCCAGTGTCAGCACTGTCATCAGCAAAATCAACCGAACAATGGTCGCTGTTGTTGATCCGCTCCCGGATGGCCCGAAATCAAGGTTGATTTGCTGGGCAACGGCCTCGTGTGGCATCAGAAGTATGAGGAACAGGAACAAAAGCATTGCCTTGCCCGGTATGCTGAAAGGCCTGTTTCTCATCGTACTCTCTCCGGCTCAGGCTCTGGCAACAAGGGGTCTGCACAAATGGTATCTTGCGCGGCTTCCTGTTCTGTCGTTGTGAAGCTTGGTGCTGCTTGGCCCGCATCAATCAACAATTCACTGGTGTTTCCGAGAAGGATGAGGTGTTCACGATCATTATGCCGGACCAGCACAAGCTGCCGGCGAGCATCCAGGTTCAGGCGTTCCGTAATTTCCAGGCTTGGGGCAGACCGTTTTCCAGCCCACGAGCGTATTGGGCTGATGCGTCGCACAACAGCACCCGCCATGAAAATCATGCCGATAACCAGAAAAAGGGCAAGGAGAGGCCGAAGATAAAAGTCTGTGTCCATGGGATGCGGTCATCGGGCCTGGAAGAGATCAGAAACAAGAAACATTATACAGAGCGAGCAGGGTGGGTTGCCGGATCACTCTGCCGGTGTGTGACGGTATCACTGTGGTGGTGTTCTTTCCCCATTGGAGGTATATGCAGTTTCTGCGCATGACGGTATGCGGCACCAACGGTTACGGCTTGTGTCGGTTTGTTGCCGGGCTGAACACCGGGGCGGAGCGCAAGATCTCCGAATCGGTTGCGCATCTCAGTTTCAAGAGCATCGAGATCATAAAAAAGAGCTTCCATCATCGGTCGGAGACCACGGGCATCATCTTTTGTCATCAAGTGTATAGACTTACACGCTGTTCGTATCATGTGCTCCAGATCCCCGAGGCGAGGAAGGATACCATCTGAAACGGAAGAGCGTGCCTGGAAGAGGATGTCTCCGATGCGGCGCAGCTCCTGACGCAACACGGCACTGTCAGGGATACCCGGAACCGGGGGGCGGGGTGGAGCCGTCATGGCATTGCTCCTCCGAGGTGTGGTGCCGTAGGGAGAAGAGGATAGGTCCCGTTTGCTCGATAGACATACACCAGCAATTCCGCCACGGCAGCAAAAGCTTCGGTCGGAATTTCTGAATCTAGGTCAACCACAGACAAAATTTGGGCCAAGTCGGCGTCTTGTCGGACTTTTACGCCGCTTGCGAAGGCAATATTCAGAATCTGGTCCGCAACGAATCCGCGCCCTGATGCAACAACCTTGGGAACTGCATCAACAGACGGATCATGATCCACAGCGACGGCGACGGACTGTGTGTTTGCGGACGCGTTGCCGTCTTGGTTTGACCCGGATCCGGACTCCGGTGGTGGTTTGGGGGTGCCGGTGTTCACCGGGTATTTCCTTCCACTCTGAGCAAGCCCATCGGCCTTGTGGCCATTCAGTGACAGACCCATCATGTGGGGGCGGCGCTTAAAAAATCGTTTAGCTTGTCGCTAGGTTGCTATGTCCCGGTATTCCGGGGGTGTTATGAACCAGTCTTTACTCTTTCTTAAAGGGGTGGGCTGGATCATGTCTGCACACCTGAGGCTACTTGTGAGCGGGTAGCCTAGACTGTATGCCCCGTACGGCAGGGACAGGGAATTATGGATACATCCAAGTTATCGTTGTTTCGTATGGCCCGTGCAAAGATGGACTGGCTTGCCCAGCGTCAGCGCGTTCTGGCCCAGAACATTTCAAACGCGGATACCCCGAAATTCAAGGCTAAAGACCTAAGGGAGGTTGATTTCGGGAAGATGGTCCTTGATGCAACAGAGCCATCTGTCAAGCCGACCATGACCAACCCATCCCACATGGGAGCTGCCCTGCCTGATCTTGGCCCATATCGCGAGGTTGCTGTACGTAGAACATGGGAGCGCTCCATTGACGGCAATCCCGTTGTTCTTGAGGAACAGATGGAAAAGATGGCCAAGGGGCGGTCCCAGTATGATCTGGCCTTGCAGTTGATCAAGAAGAATCTGACAATGATCAAGTCTGCGCTTGGGCAGCGTTGACGTGAGGGATGTGGCACCTGCGCTGTCTGTCAGGCGCGATTGTGGTGTAGGGGGTATGGGATATGGATGACCTTTCGAAAGCGACGTCGATCGCCTCGTTTGGGGCGAAAGCCCAGGCGAAGCGTCTTCGTGTGATTTCGGAAAATCTGGCCAATGCCGATTCTTTGGCCAAAACCCCGGGTGGCGAACCGTACCGGCGCAAGATCCTTCAATTTCGCAACCAGCTTGATCCATCCCTTGAGGTGGATACAGTGCGTGCTGATCGTACCGATCGTGACATGACCGATTTTGGGCGGAAGTACGATCCCGGGCATCCGGGGGCGGATGAGCAGGGGTATGTCATGACCCCGAATGTCAATCCGTTGATCGAAGTGATGGACCTGCGGGAAGCGCAGAGGTCTTATGAGGCCAACCTGAATACAATCAGCATATCGCGTGATCTTCTGGGCAAGACCTTGGATCTTCTCCGGTGATGTTGTTGTTTGCAGTAGTGGCGTTTGATGGATGACGGCCATGACCAATTCTATTTCCAGCGCCATACAGGCATACCGGACAGCCGCCCGTCAGGTTCTGGGATCGGCCACGGAAACAGCCGAGACTGTTCGTACAGCAACCTCTTCTGTGGGGGCTCCATCACCCGAAAATGGTCTTTTTGGCGATATGGTCCGGTCTTCTCTGAAGGAGGCTGTACAGGTTCAAAGGACGGCAGAGGCTGTCAGCCTGAGGGGTATTGCCGGGGAGGCTGATATGCGTGATGTGGTTCTGGCTGTCAGTAATGCCGAGACAACGTTGAATACCGTGGTGGCAATCCGGGATCGTGTTGTGTCTGCCTATCAGGAAATCTTGAAGATGCCGATCTGAGTGGCGTCATTTTCTTTCTGGATCCGTTCCGATGAATGAGACGCAAATTCTTGATATTGCCCGTGACAGCGTATGGGTCATGATTGTTATTGCTGCACCAGTTCTCTTGGTTGGTTTGGCTGTCGGTCTTCTGGTTTCCCTGTTTCAGGCTTTGACATCCTTGCAGGAAGCAACGCTTGTTTTTGTCCCCAAAATGCTGATTGTGTTTGGTGCGGTCATCTTTCTTCTTCCTTTCATGCTGCGTCATATCACGCAGTTTACCCAGCAAATTATGGATCTGATTATTTCGCTGCCCTGATCAGGCTTGGCTGGAGACTCCGTTGTGACGCTCTCGGAATTCCTTGGTCTGAATACGTTCCATCTGCTGCTGACATTCTGCCGTGTCGGAAGCATGATGGTAACTATGCCGGGTTTTTCGGTTGGTTATTTCAATGTCCAGGCTCGTCTCTTTCTGGCCATTGGCGTGACATTGATCATGACCCCTGTTCTGGGACCTGTTCTTCCTGCGTTACCCGCCACTGTTGGTCCTCTGGCTTTTCTCATCATCATCGAGGTTTTTTACGGTATTTTCCTGGGACTGATCGGGCAGGCGGTGACAGCTTCCATCCATCTGGCCGGAACCTCCATCAGTCAGAACTCCGGGCTGATGAATGCCATGGTGTTTGATCCTGTTACGGAATCGCAGGGCGCACTTGTTATTGGTATGCTGACGACAATTGCGCTGGTCAGCATTTTTGTGATGGATCTACACCATCTGATGTTGCAGGCTCTCTATCATTCCTATGCCTTGTTTCCGGTGGGACAGAACCCGGTTGCCGAAGATCATTTGACAACGTGGCTGGATATTCTGGCAAAAAGCTTTCTGCTTGGCCTGTCAATGGCCATGCCTTTCATTGTTTTCGGGATTGTTTTCCAGTCTTCGATGGGATTGATGTCCCGCCTGTCGCCACAGCTGAACGTTTTTTTCGTTGCCCTGCCTGTTCAGATCCTGTTCGGACTTGGGGTATTGTGGGTTACAGTGCCAGCCTTGATGATGTGGTTCCTGCGTCATCTGGAGGATGTTCTCATGACGTTTACCGCAGGCTGAGTCCGGAATGGCGGAAGACGAAGACAAGGAATCCAAGACCGAGGAGCCTTCCGAGCGAAAGCTCCAGCGTGCCCGACAGGAAGGGCAGGTTGCCATATCCCAGGAAATCAAGAGTCTGCTGATGCTGGTGACGGCACTGGCCTTGGTGGCCATGTTGGCTCCTTGGTTATCCGGGCAATTGAAAAAGCATCTTGGCAGTCTTCTGGCCAGTGTGCATGCGGTCTCACTGGATCCGGAAGGTTTCAGAATGTGGTTTCTGCACGCGATCCTGAAAGGTATTATTTTTTTATCGCCTGTTTTTGCCATTACATTCTTGGCAGCGGTTCTGTCTGGAACTCTTCAATATGGCCTTGTTTTTACGCCGAAGAAAATCGCGCCAAAATTATCAAACATCAGTATAATCAGTGGGTTCCGTCGTATCTTTTCCCGTAATCAGCTTTTTGAGCTGGCGAAGGGTGTACTGAAGATCATCCTGGTTACGGCTGTATTGCTTGCCTTGGTGGTACCGCATCTGGCTACCCCAGAGGTTTATATGGCTCTGGATCCTAATGTGGTTATGGAGAATCTGCATACGCTGCTGGTTCTTGTTCTGGCTGGTGTCGTGGTGACGTTCTCGCTTGTTGCCGCAGCAGACTGGTGGTGGCAGCGCTACCGGCATCGCGAGCAGTTGAAAATGACCAAGCAGGAGGTCAAGGACGAGCACAAGGATACGGAGGGTGACCCCCAGATCAAGGGCAAGATCAGGCAGATGCGGCTGCAGCGTTCGCGGCAGCGCATGATGGCAGCGGTTCCTCAAGCCAGTGTTGTTATCACAAACCCGACCCACTATGCGGTGGCCTTACGTTACGAGATGGATGAAATGCCTGCCCCGAAACTGGTCGCCAAGGGTGTGGACAGCCTTGCCCTGCGTATTCGTGCCATTGCTGAGGAACATGATATCCCGATCATGGAAAACCCCCCGTTGGCGCGCGTGCTGTATTCGGCTGTGGAGCTGGACCAGGAGATCCCGCCAGAGCATTACAAGGCTGTGGCTGAAGTCATTGGGTATGTCATGAAGCTGAAGCGGGCAGGGCTTACAGGTCGTGGCAGGCGTTCCGGGCAGGGTGCAGATCGTGTCGCTGCAGAAGAAAGAGGACAGACCTTGTGACCATCTTGCACAATCTGCATTTTGTGTGGGTTTATGTACTGGCTGCAGACATACTGTTTTTGGCCACGTGCAGTCTCGTCTTTTACATCCGGCGTTTGCGGCGTGATGTAGGATGCCTGAGGTGTTTGCTGGAGGCTGATGACGTTGCCCGGCTTATGGTGGACTCCAACGGTCATGTGCTGGCTGCCAATAGCCGTGCAAAAACTTTCTGGAGAGGGAGTGAGCCAGATGCTGAGTTGGCCCGGCGCATTGATCGCGCAGATGAGGAAACGTTTGGTGCTTTGGAGCGTTTGATCTCTGCGGTGGCGCGTCGGATTCCGGAAAATGTGGACGTTATGCTACAGGGTGAACGCGGGCTTGCGGAATGGTGGCGTATCGGGGTCTGTCCAGCGCCCATGACATCGCCTTGTGATGGAGGAGTGATCTGGACGGCACAGGATGTTACAGCGCACCGTGCCATAGAAGATATACTGCGTCGTGATCGTGATGTTCAGGCCGAGTTTCTATATCTTATGCCAGCAGGACTGTACTCCGTTGATGCCAACGAGCAGCTGCGCTTTGTGAACCAGCGTCTTGCCGACTGGCTTGGTTACAGTGTGAATGAACTTTTGGGCATGCCCTTGTCCCGTATTTTGGCTGATGGCAGCCGACCGGATGCCGAGGAAGCGTGGAGCGGTGTGCTCCGTTTTTGTGACCGCACCGGGAATATTTTTTCCGCAATGGTGGAGCAGGTAGCTTTTGACGATGCCGGAGAAACACGTACGCGTAGTGTCGTCATGCGTCAGGCTCATGCAACAGACTTGTCCTGCTCTCCCGTAGGCCATTGGTTTCGTATTATATTCGCCTCTCTTCCCGTAGGGTTGTGTCTTGTCGATGTTGAAGGCGTTGTAACTGATGCCAATGAAGCCTTCCTGCGTCTGTGCGGGTATGATGCTTCGACTTTGCAAGAAACAGCTGTTCGCAATGTGTTGGCAGAGGATGACCGTGCTGCATGGGATGCCCTGTTTGAACACGCCATGCTGGATGGCGGTGCTGATGCCAACATGGCTCGTGAAGTACACTTCTGCAAATGCCCCGACAAGGCAGCCTCTATCGGCATTGTCCCCTTGGGAGGGGCTTTGTTTATGGCCTTTTTCTTCGACAATACCGCCCACCGTAATCTGGAAATACAGTTTGCCCAGGCACAAAAAATGCAGGCCATGGGGCAGCTTGCCGGTGGTGTTGCTCATGACTTTAATAATTTGCTGACCGCGATGATTGGTTTCTGTGATTTGCTGTTGCAGAGGCATGGGGCTGGTGATCCATCTTTTGCCGATCTGATGCAGATCAAGCAAAATGCCAATCGTGCTGCTAACTTGGTGCGTCAACTGCTGGCATTCTCACGGAAACAGCCTTTAAGACCTCGCCAGGTTCTGGTTACCGATGCCCTGACCGAGATCAGTCATCTCCTCCGACGGTTGTTGGGGGAAAGCATACATCTTGAGCTCCGCCTTGGGCGAGATGTTGGGACGATCAGGGTTGATCCAGGGCAACTGGACCAAGTGATCATCAACCTCGCCGTCAATGCCAGGGATGCAATGCCGGGCGGGGGCCGCCTGAGTATAGAAACGCGACGTGAGATGGTTGATAGCGCCATGGTTGTTGGTGCAGAAAGTCTTTCTGCCGGAGAATACGCGGTTATTACTGTTTCTGATACAGGGACCGGTATTTCAAGAGAGAACCTCGCCCGTATTTTTGAACCGTTCTTCTCGACAAAGACAGGAAGCGTTGGAGCAGGAACGGGTCTTGGTTTATCGACAGTCTATGGAATTGTTCGTCAGACAGGCGGCGTAATCCTTGTGGATTCCAGTGTCGGGCAGGGAACCAGATTTATCATTTATCTGCCTTGTGCAGACAATGCCGTTATAGAAGAAGCTGAACTCTCAGATATTGGAAGGGGCGGAACCGCGACGCTACAACGACAGGCTGTAGCAAAGGATCTATCCGGAAGCGCGACAATTCTTTTGGTGGAAGATGAGGATGCTGTTCGGGTTTTTGCATCACGTGCGCTTCGTAACAAGGGCTATCGTGTTGTTGAAGCCTGTAGCGGGGAGCAGGCGCTGGAGAAACTGGCCGATGACTTGGATATTGATCTCCTGGTTACTGACATGGTCATGCCTGGGATGGATGGTGCGACATTGGCGCGCAGGGTAAAGTTAGAAAAGCCCGAGATTCAGGTGATTCTTATCTCCGGCTATTCTGAAGAAGCAGCCGGTGGCGGCATCGCGGACTCAACAGAGTTTTCATTTCTTCCAAAACCATTCTCCCTGACGCAGTTGGCGGAGCGTGTTCATGCTGTCCTTCTTCGTCGAAGAGAGAGTGTAAATTCTGTCTGATGTTTTGTTCCTCTTGCGCAGAAGAACAAAACATGTACATTCTTCGCATTGCAGGTATCGCCCAGCTGTGAAATAAACGGGGATTGAGATGTCTCAAACCGCATTCCATCTTGTTGACAGGGACACCATGGATAAACAAAAAGCCTTGGACGCCGCGCTTGCTCAGATCGAACGTGCTTTTGGCAAGGGATCTGTCATGCGGCTTGGCCAGAATAACTCTGTAGCAGATATAGAGGCTGTATCGACTGGTTCCCTGGGTCTTGACCTTGCCCTTGGCATAGGCGGCTTGCCCCGTGGCCGGATCATAGAAATTTATGGCCCGGAAAGTTCTGGAAAAACAACGCTGGCTCTGCATGTTATTGCCGAAGCACAGCGTGTCGGTGGGGCGTGCGCTTTCATTGATGCGGAGCATGCCCTGGATCCTGTCTATGCTCGCAAACTGGGAGTAAATCCAGACGAACTGTTTATTTCTCAGCCCGATGCCGGAGAGCAAGCGCTAGAAATTGCAGATACCTTGGTTCGTTCCGGTGCAATCGACGTCCTTGTCGTTGACTCTGTCGCCGCTCTTGTCCCAAGGGCTGAACTTGAAGGGGAAATGGGTGACAGCCATGTTGGGCTGCATGCCCGCCTGATGAGTCAAGCTCTGCGCAAGCTGACGTCTTCTGTTGCCCGGTCCAATACTCTCGTTATCTTTATCAACCAAATTCGGATGAAGATCGGGGTGATGTTCGGAAGCCCCGAAACAACAACTGGCGGGAACGCGTTGAAGTTCTACGCATCGGTGCGTCTTGATATTCGTCGCGTAGGCCAGATTAAGGATCGTGACGAAGTTGTTGGCAACCAGACTAGAGTCAAGGTTGTGAAAAACAAAGTTGCCCCACCTTTTAAGGTTATTGATTTTGACATCATGTACGGCGAAGGCATCTCCAAAACGGGAGAGCTTCTGGATCTGGGTGTGAAGGCTGGGCTTGTTGAAAAGTCTGGTGCCTGGTTTTCGTACCGTTCAACCCGCATCGGGCAGGGGCGTGAGAATGCCAAGCAGTTTTTGCGCGACAATGCAGGTATGGCTGCTGAGATTGAGCAGGCTATCAGGGCCAATGCCGGTCTGGTGAAGGATGCTATTGCCGTCTCTCCCGAAATGGATGTTAGCGAAGATGCTGTGATAGCAGGCTGATCGTCGGTCCAGGTGTTTTGTGTAGCCCTTGAATTTTTTTTGTTTTGTTTAAGGAATTGTGTTGACGATTTTTGGATTGGGGCTTAGAAGGTGCGTCCCGACGCTGAGGGACTGGTTTTTCTGGTTTTGTTGGTGTCTGGTGCTGT
>NZ_JAAVSY010000012.1 GCF_012102745.1 Haematospirillum sp. H4485 | reverse complement strand
AATTGGAGCGGCGCTTTCACGGCGAGGGTCAGGGCGACGGTTGTTGACACGCCGGAGGGCGGTGGCAATGCGGTCACGAAAACCGTTGATGTTCCTGTCGCGGTCAATGTGACGCCGGTTATTGATGGTCTGAGTTTTGAACTTTCTCATGGTACGAGAACAGCCAGCCATCCTGATCGGAGTATCCCCTTGCGTATGGCGTTCTCTCTGGAGGATAGGGATGGGTCAGAGCAAGTTACTCAGATTCTGTTCAAGAATCTTCACGGCTGGACACTGCACGATGCCAATACGGGTGAAAGCTGGGGTCCATCACGTGATGGTTCCATCAGCTATCCCGTACCACAGCATGCCTCTGGATCCATGCAGCTTGATGGTCTGTATTTGGTGCCCCCGGGCACGGGGCGGATTTCCAAAAATCTGAATGTTGCTGTCAAATGGAAAGAAGAGAGACTGAATACGGAACGTACCCAGTCAGCCACGTTGAAGGTTGTGGCCGCTTCGTCGGATGTGCAGGTTGATGCTTCTGGCACGGACCAGACAGCAACTGAGAATGCAGAATTCGAGTGGAGTCCGATGTTTACGTCCTCGAATCCAGATTATTCCGTAAGCAGTGTAGCCATTTATTCCAATGATCCTGATATGGCGAATAGTCAGTGGAAGACGACGGCCGGTGGAGCATTCACTAAGCCGACAGAGGGTCGTTATCCATATCGATTTGATGGCGTTGCTTACAAATATAAGGTCAATGTTCCAGTTGAGAGCATCATCCGTGGGAATGACGGGACTCTCAGCATCCAAGACATGTCGGTAAAGACGCCGAAGCACAATGTGGAAAATGTGGATCTTGATGTTGCCTTTGGTCTTACGCTGAGGCCTGTGACAGGTCGCATTGCCAAGCAGGTTACCGTGCATGGCCGTCTTGATGTATTGCCCCGCCCTGATGATGTTAAGGCCTTTCATCTTCCTGATTCGGTAGGTGGGAACGAGGATGAAAACGGAAATGCCTTTGCCTTCAATCTTTCATTGGATCTGGAAGATGATGATACCTCGGAGAAGGTCGAGGTGTTGCGTTTTCAAAATGTGCCTAATGGCGTTGCCCTGCGTCCTCCGGGATCTTCCGATGTCATTCGACCAAGTGGTGGTGTGATTGACTGGAGGCTGCCTGAAGGTCTTTCTAAGCCTTCTGCTGGGCGTGTCAGTATTCAGGGTCTTTCCTGGGTGTTGCCTAAGCATGCGGCCTTGCCGGATAAGCAAAAGATCGAGGTCTTGGCTTATATTCGTGACGCGCGACAGCTTTTCAAGGAGTCTGACAGGGATCACCCCGGTATTTCTGATTGGGCAACGTTACGGTCTTCTTTTTGGTTTGATGTTAGGCCCGTTCCGGATGCACCGAACAATAATTCGGTGCATGTTTCGGGTGATGAAGACACCTGGATACCCCTTGGGTTGTCATGGTCAAGCCCGGACCAGGACAGGTCCGAGATTCTTTCGGTTACTTTGTCCGGGTTCCCGGAGGGTACGTCTGTTCGTTATCTAAAAGATGGAACAGAGCGCGAGCTCGTTATGGAAGATCCGGCCAGCCTTCTGGAGCTTTCTGGCGAAGAGCACAGGAGTCTGGCTGTGAAGGCACCTGCAAACTCTGATGAGGACTTTGAACTGAAGGCCGTTATACGGTCGACAGAAAGCCGTACCGCAGAGTTCAGCGAGGTTGTGTCTTCTGTTCGTGTTTCTGTTCGTGGTGTGGCGGATGGTACTGGAGAACCGGGACAAACATACAAGCGTACCGGTAAAGAAGATGAGCCTGTAGCTCTGAGACTGGACCAAGTGAGCTCCCGTGATACGGACAGGTCCGAAGATGTCAGCTATCATCTGGATTTATCCGGCGTTTTCAAGAATTATCCGCATTATGAGCTGCGTGCCGGTGGGTCTTCGGATCTGGTGGCTTTGCCCGGTCAACCACATCATTTTGCGGTTGGGAAGGGTGCTCTGGCAAGTCTTTCGCTCTTCTTGGGGCCTGATGCATCCGGGGTTGTCTCAATTCCGGTGCAGGCTGTCTTTACAGAGCGTGAGGGCGATGTCCGGGTTGAGTCGCATATCCTTCAGGTTACGGTAGAGCCTGTGCCCGATATTCCTTTTGAAGGGCCTGTCTCTCAACCCATTGAGTTGGTGATAGAGGGGGGGGGGCCTGTTGTCCATGGTACTGTTGTACAGAATGCTGGTGGCCATACATCGCCCGAGATTCTCTTGCCCAAACCCGTTGACAGATCCAAGCCCTCTGTTAACCAGGATCTGGCGGCATCTTTCTTACCCTTGCCCAAGAATGCCCAGGAAGACGCGTGGGCTGTTATTCCTCTGACAGCTACCCCACTGGATCCTGACCGCTCCGAGAAGGTTTCGGCTGTCTCCTTGACGACAGAGATGAAAGATTTCGATGTTTATGTCAGGGAAGGAAATGGGCATCTGAAGCGCTTGGTCTGGGATGAGACAGTTGGGAGCTATGTTGAGGAGGTTACAAGAAATAGTAACCTTGTATCTTTCAGCGAGCTTTTGCTGGATCCAAAAGGTGATCGCACCAACCTTGGAGGGGACCGTGTCCCTTATGCCTTGACCTTCACGCTGGATGATGGAGATCCGGGGAAAGGTAGTACGCGTCAGGTATTTGAGCTGAAGCGGGAATTGAAGGTTGTCCCTGTGGCTGATGATCCTGTTGTCGAGGTGTCCCAAGCACGAACACCTACGGCACAGCTGCCTGATATTGGGAAAGCTGCCGGTCTGAATGTTGTTCTGCGCAGCGGTGAGGCGCGTGAAGCGAAACCTAACGATCCTTCTACAATCAGGAAAGAGGGGTCTGTTGATGGAAAGATTTATGTATCCGACGGGTCTGAGGCTGTTCACCTTGTCATATCTGGTATGAAGCCCGGCGCTGTCCTTCTGGACCGTGCGAATAATGTGATTGGCCACAACAATGGTGAGGGAAGCTGGTTCCTGGATGCACAGGTCATTGATGGCTTGCGCAATCCTGTTAATGGTTCTATTCGCGCCGGGGCCATCCAGGTTTGGGCGCCGCCTGGCGTACTTGACGATAATAACAAGCTGAAATTGCAGATTGAGGCTATTGCGGTCGAGAAGGAAGGAACGTCCTCTGACGCGATTCGCCGGGTTGAAGTACCTGAGGTCGTTGTGAGTTGGCAGGCTCCGGGGGTGAGAGGGGCATCTGGTGGTATGGTAGGCAATCGTCTCTCTCTGGCATCACGCTATGTCTCACGGTCAAGAAATAATAAAATACAACGAGAGGAGGTTCCCCAGCCGAAAGTTCAGATCAAGGACAAAGCTGCTCTGGTGGCTATGGAAGATGGTCCCCTGTTTTTGTCAGGGGTATCCGTTGTTACGGATGCTCCCCTGCGTTCCTACACCTCGCTGAGTGCGGTGATCTTGGTACCCAGGGGCTTTCTGCTGGCAGACCATATACCTTTGTCAAAGGTTGAGCCCTATGGCGAGAACCAGAAGGAGCTGCCGGAATTCGCGAAAAAGGGGAAGAATCCCGGCTACACGTCCTATGTTGTACCAGGCGGTGACCTGTCACACCTTTCCGTGATCCGTGATCCCTCTGTCAAGGAGGCGGAACATTATGCGGGTCCTCTGCCGATATACGTTGAAGGGGTTGTGACAATTGCAGGTCGTCAACCGATAAAAACCCGGCAGGCGGTAGAGTTTGATGTCAAGCCGGTTGTAGATGGTGTTGAACTGTCCGCCAATCCGTCTGCCGGTAAGGAAGGAGATACATTTATTCCCTTGGGGCTGGATGCCAAAAAGCTGGATCCATCAGAGGAAATTCGCTCCCTGTCCATTGAAATGAAAGGTGATAACGGCAAGGTTACGTTCGTCGATAGCGCAGGGCAGTCTGTGAATGTCAGTAACCTCTCGCTTGAGCAGCTGAAAGGTTTGGGCATAAAGCCTGCCGCAGATTTCTCTGGATTTGTATCCTTTGTTGTCAAGGCGATAACCAAGGATGGCGTTGATGAGAAGGAGACGTTGCTGCAGGTGACCACCTCTGTTGATCCGGTTGCTGATATGCCGACGCTCGTCGTGCCCAAGGACCCTCTTTCAGGTACAGAGCATGATGGTAATGGCAATCCTGCATTGATTCCTTTGAACATCAAGGCAAGTTTGGGAGACAACGACGGGTCTGAAGTCCTCTCTGTTGTTGTTGATGGCTTGCTCAAGGATGGCAAGCCCGTTGGCATACTGGTCGACGAGCATGGCAACGTACTTGCCGGTAACATGCCCAACGGACGGTGGGTTCTGAATGTGGATGCTTTGCAGAACGGCGTTTATTTGCGCCCGGCTCCCCACTTTGGTGGTGTTGTTACCTTGAAGGTTACGGCACAGGCCCGGGAAAAAATGTATCGCCCGGATAGTGAAGAGTTGGATGCTGTAAAAACTGTTGAAGACACAATAGAGGTTCACATCAAACAGGTGGCGGATAAACCGCACCTGGATGTCGGATTGGGGTCTGTGACGACTGATGAGGACGAAGTGGTTTCCCTTGGTATTCAGTCGGTTTCCCTTGTTGACCCGGACGGGTCGGAGATCCTTTCTGTGAGTGTGTCGGGCTTGCCCAAGGGTGCGGTCCTCGGGACGCTGGTCGGTAACGTGTTTACGCCGCTGAAGGCAGGGTCCGGGGGTGATCTGACATCCACCGGTGAAGGTGCGTCCCTGGATGTTCCGGCTGGTACGGACTATACGACGCTTGCGGTGCGCCCGCCGGAGAATTGGAGCGGCGCTTTCACGGCGACGGTCAGGGCGACGTCGACTGAGACCGAGAGGGAGACAGGTGCCTCGTTGAGTAGTGACAGCCGCGATGCCACGGTCCAGGTTACGGTAGAGCCGGTTCCGGATCTTCCTCGCTTTGAGCCTATAGATGTGACACGTCAATCTTCTGCCGATCCCATTGCGATAGGGGATGTGTTCAACGCTGTTAGTCCAGCAAAAGTCGATAAATCCCCGCAACTATTTTTGCAGTTCAAGCTTGATGATGGCATGAGCGTTGGTTATCTGCGTAATGGTAAGTTTGAGAAGCTTGGCAAAGAAACTTCTGATGGCTGGACAGAGGTTGAAGCAGGCTGGAGGCCCTATCTCTATCTTGAAGGATCTGGTCAGCTTCAGTATCGGGTTGCTGCGCAGGAAGGGGATAATGCCTCCAAGCGTGTTTATACTGCTGAAAAAACGATAACGATTGGGGAGGAGGCAGCGTCTTCATCGAGCGGTTCCAGAACGAAACGGTCTGTGGACGAGGCTTATGAGATGTCTCCGGCACGGGAAGAATCGGACGACAACCGTGATGCCGAGAATAGGCATCTTGCCTGGGATCATTACCTTTCACCGCCCGGTGCGCAGGTTAAAAGCGATGTCAAGCCAGATGAACAGTTGACTTATGTCGTAGGCGACTCACATTCGTCCTCTGCGGGAGGGGGTATGGCGGGTGAAGCTTCATCCCTGACGTCGCTGGAGAGTGATGCGCTTGGTGGTTTTGGTGATTCCTATGTCGATGATCATGCTGGTTTGCATCAAACACCCTATCTGTAAGCGTGCCGTGAGGGCTTGAGTTTTTCTGCGCTGTGTTTGTCGTGGAGGTTGGCTTCTGATCTTCACGACAGATACAACGCTTTCCTTTGCCGGTTCTGTTTGTTTTTTCATTCCTGTTGCCGGCTTTCTGGTATGGTCCAGTCCTATGAGCCGTCATACTCTACCGCCTGATTTTCATGTCTCCCGCCCTCCGTTTCCGGCTTTGGACGTAAGGGGGAAGGCTTTGGCCTGCCAGCGGGGCGGGCGCATGGTATTTCGTCATCTTGATGTTCATGTCACGTCCGGTGATGCGGTTCTTTTGCTGGGACCAAATGGATCCGGGAAGTCGAGCTTGCTCAGGATGTTGGCCGGGTTTCTCCCTGTTGCCAGTGGTTGCCTGGAGTGGGGTCAGGCTGATCAGGACAGGAACAGCTCTCACTCTGTTGTTCGTTATCTTGGTCATCTTGATGCGCTGAAGCCGGCCCTGACCGTGCGCGAGAATATCGTATTCTGGTGCCGTTTGTTGGGCGAGCCGGTGGTGACAGTGCCATCTGTGGACTCAATGGCTCTCTATATGGGTATTTCCCACCTTCTGGATTTGCCGGGGCGTTTCCTTTCAGCCGGTCAGCGTCGCCGTGTTGCCATGATGCCGCTGGTTCTGTCTTCTGCTCCGCTCTGGTTGATGGATGAGCCGGCCACAGCCCTTGATGCCGGTGCTGTTCATATCCTGGAGAAGATTATCGCGGCTCATCGTGCACGTGGTGGGGCGATTGTCTTGTCGACGCATACTGAGCTTGATGTGCCCGATGCCCGTGTCATTCGTCTGGATGACTATGCCCCCAGTCTGGCCGCACGATCTGATGATCCAGAGGTGTTACGGTGAGTCGGTTGTGGCCTGTCCTGTGCCGTGATGTTCGGTTGGCCATGCGCCAAGGAACCGAGAGCGTGACGGTTATTGTCTTTTTTGTGCTGACCGTCGTTCTGTTTCCCTTTGGCCTAGGGCCGGAAGCCAATCTTCTGGCGCGTGTTGCCCCCGGTGTTTTGTGGGTGGTGGCGCTGTTGGCATCGATGCTGTCTCTGGATCGCCTGTTCTCGGGTGATCACGATGATGGATCACTGGAGTTGCTGACCCTCTCCCCCGTCCCCTTGTCACTTCTTGTCCTGGTCAAGGCATTGGCGCATTGGCTCACAACCGGGCTCCCGCTGGTGGCTGTGACGCCTTTGTTGGCTTTGCTGTTGGGTCTTGATGGATCAGCCCTGGGTATGCTGCTCTTGGCTATGATGCTGGGAACTCCCATTCTTTCGCTGATTGGAATGGTTGGTGCTGCCTTGACCTTGGGCTCTCGACGCAGCGGTGTTCTGCTGTCGCTTCTGGTATTGCCGCTGTACGTCCCTGTCCTGGTGTTTGGTGTTGCGACTGTTGATACCGTTCTGGTCGGCCAACCGTCTGTGTCACCCTTGCTGATGCTGGGTTCCTTGCTTTGTGGAGCTTTTGCCTTGTGTCCTTGGGTTGCAGCCGTCGCTGTACGCCAGTCAATCGAAGACGCCTGACTGGACTCAGGCTGGAACAGCGCGTTCCCGTATCTCTAACTCTACAGAATCAGATCGGGTTATTTCCAGAAGCCATTGCGCGAAGACCGCCTGTGCAGGGGCAATCTGTTGTGCACCGGATGTAACGATATAATACGCATTATTGACGGGACGCGAAATGCCGAAAAGGGGCACCAGTTTTCCGCTGCGCAGTGGTTCGGATGTCAGGACTGTGCTGGCCAGCATAATCCCCAGTCCCCTGATTGCGGCCATGGTCAGGGCTGTGCTGTCTGTGAAGTACATGCTCTGTTGCAGATCGGCTACATGGATACCAGCCATGTCAAGCCAAGGCTTCCACTGCAGCCATGGCTCACGGGGGGATCTTCCTGTGTCATGCAGAAGTGTATGGTACTCCAGATCTGACCAGTCATTCAGGGGATGTCCGTTGTCAGCAAGTACAGGTGCGGCTGCCGGAAGGATTTGCTCATTCATCAGAAAGGTGGCACGTACTCCTGGCCAGGTTCCCTGCCCGCAGCGGATGCCAAGGGCGGGGCTTTCTGCATGGGCTGTTGACTTTATATCTCCTGTCGACAGATGAAGCTCGATACCGGGCCAACGGCGACGAAAGTCTGCAAGACGTGGAACAAGCCAGTGTCGCGCCATGTCGGCTGGCGCCGTAATGGTCAATTGTCCTTTCAGGCCGCTTGTATGCAGGTACTCTCCCGCCCGTGACAGGAGATCAAAGCCCCGTGTCAATTCGGGCAGATAGGCGCGTCCTTTTTCTGTCAGGCGTAGTCCACGTGGCATGCGTTCGAACAGACTGATGCCAAGAAAATCCTCGAGGCCTCTGACCTGATGGCTGATTGCTGTTGGGGTTACATGCAATTCCTGTCCAGCCCGGGCAAAACTTCCCAGCCGCGCTGCGGCCTCAAAGGCGCGCAGTGCGTTCAGAGGTGGCAGCCTGCGGGCCATGGATACTGTCCTTGTTTCATCGGGTTGGTCAGCGTGTTTTGTTTGTTAATTGCGTGTATACTATATACGTATGCACGTTCTTATGCTGACATCCTGTCACTGAGTTATGTTCCGGGCAACAGGAAATATTAGAAATATACTTATAAATCTGTGTGTTGTGTTTTTGTTTCCCCGGGATCCAGAAAATTACAGGCAGGCATATTGCCGGAAAGTCGATACGGATTAACAATTTAGGAAAGATTTTTTTTATACCATCGCTTATTGGTAGCGATTCTCAGGCCGGTGGTGGAACCGCAATGGTATCCAAGCTGCGGATGACGATCGGGGCATGATCCGGCGGATTGACAACAGCACTGCTGGTCATGCGTTTCGTAAACCACCCTCTGCGTCCGGCTTCTTCGACCAAGGCGGCTGGTGAGATGGCCTGCCAACCATTCAGATGGGTTTTGAAACTTCCCCCAGAGGCCCAGAAGTCTAGTTCCTCGATCAGCGCGGCGTCTGTCAATTTTTGTGCTTGCCCCATATTCCAGGCTGTGATCAGAAGCATCATAGCATCCGGGTCAAGCCGTTTGTCCAAGCCGCGCTCGACCAAACTTGACCGGAACTCATGCCACGTCGCGGCTCCGGACAAGATGGACAGGGCTTCGCGCATAAAGGGGTCAGGGCCAAACATCACGGACTCCCTTCAGGAGCGTCGAGATTTTTGCATCCTAACATTGTATATGTGTCGAATTCCAGAATTAACGAGAGGAATGATTCTCTTTACCGGGCGAATCCGTATGGTTCCTGTGCGATTGTTCCAGTGGTTTGGCCATACAGCTTGCCCTATAACCCAGGCTGTATGGCCTTTGGTTAGTGAACGCTGTGGGGTTGCAGGTCATTCTGGACCGCAGCCGCAAAGGCTACAGCCCGGCTTGTCGCCAGGCCCAAGTGTTCTCCCTCGTCGCTGAATACGGCCCACAGGGGGCGTCCGGATACTTCGACAGAGCGGACATAAACCGGCTTGCCGGGGAATGTGCCCGTTTCCGGCGATCCCGCCGGTGGCTTTTTGTGATGGCGGTCGTTGCTCATAGCCAATCTCCTGCTCTTAGCGGTCCTTGCGGGGCTGGGGGGCAAGGTCGATTGTTTGCGTCTGCGGTGTTTGATTACTGCGATCCCGGTTGCCGCTTCCAATCTTGATCTGGCGTATAACCGGCTCTGGAACAGGGCGCTGGAGGTCGATATGCAGCAGTCCATTATCCATATAAGCACCAACCACCTCTATGCCCTCAGCCAGGACAAAGCTGCGTTGGAACTGGCGTGAGGCGATGCCACGGTGCAAAAATATACGATTGCCGTCATCTGCGGACTGGCGCCCCCGGATCACAAGCTGGTTGTCCTCTGTCGTGACGGAGAGGTCTTCCTCGCGGAAGCCTGCCACGGCCAAGGTGATGCGCAGGCAGTGTTCGCCAGTTTGCTCGATATTATAGGGTGGATAGCCCTCTGCCGAGCTTTTGGCAACACGGTCAAGGACGCGCTCTACGTGGTCAAAGCCAAGTAGAAGCGGGCTGTTGAAAACAGACAGGCGTGTCAAGGGAACCTCCTTTCGAGCGTATCCCGAAGTCGCATTGGGCCCGGAATTCCGGCACCCGGCCTCAGAGATCCATGTGTGTGGCATCTCCTTGTCCTTAATTTCGGCACAGATGAAGTGTCCGTCAAGGGGAAGAGAGGAAAGCACCTTGAGATGCAGTGTGTTGGCTGGTTTCTGGCTTCAAGGCATGGCATGATAAACAGGTGAAGGATACGAATCCGGATATATTGCAGTCCGGCCTTGGAGCCCTTTCTGCAGACGGCTACCCGACGGTTCTGGAGCGAATCGCCGGGAGCTATGATTTCACGCTCCGGCAGTCCGGTCCCGTTCCCGAAGCGGTCTTATGGCGTGGTCGTCGCCATCAAGCGGCAAGGTTTCGTGCTCTTTTGTCAATTATGGGTTCAGATCGCTGGCGTCGCGGGATCAGCCTCAACGATGTTGGCTGCGGGTATGGTGCGCTGTGGCTCTGGTTGGGGTGGCGATGGCGGGTTCTTGGCGGTTCTTACACCGGGTACGACATCAGCTCCGAGATGCTGGATGCAGCCTGTCGCCGTATTTCTCACCCCAAGGCTCGGTTTGTTCGTTCGGCTGTTCCATCGTTTATGGCTGACTACACCGTTGCATCCGGTGTGTTCGGGCTGCGCCTGGATATGGAAAGCCAGGATTGGGAGGCGTGGGTCGAAGCCTTGTGCTTGGCCATGGCCCGTGTATCCCGGCGCGGTTTGTCCTTCAATATCCTGGACGGACGGCGTTCTGCTTCTTGTCAGACCTTGTGGTACAGTGACCCGGATACGGAGAAGAGCCGGGCCGTGCGTCTCTTCCCCGGGGCCAATGTTCGCATTGCCCAAGGGTATACATCGGGTGACTTTACGGTTCTGGTGCGTTTCTAGGTCTGCAAACGCGCCTTTCTTCAGGAATGAGGCGGTTCATTCCCTGCCTTCTCGATCCGGTCACGTGCTACGGATCGAACAACCTGAACAACGGATGCAACGCCATTCCGGCGGTTCGGGCTGATGTGCTGATCCAGTTCCAGCCGCGCAAGCTGGGCATCTGCATCAATGGACAGGATATCCTTGGGTGTCTTGTCCGAGAACAAGGCAAGCAGAACAGCCAGAAGACCTTTGACGATGTGGGCGTCACTGTCTGCCGTGAAAAATAGGTGTTCTTCCTCGCCTATACGCTCGATCCGGTGGGTCAGCCAGACTTGGCTGATGCATCCTTCCACCTTGTTTTCGCGGGTCCGGCTTTCTTCAGGGAAGGGTTCCAGTGTGCGTCCCAGATCGATGATGTAGCGGTAGCGGTCTTCCCAGTCGTCGAACAAGGAGAAGTTCTCCACCAGCTCATCCATTGTCAGGTTTGCACCCATTGTTCCGTATCCACGCCGCTGCTGTTGTCATTCTGATCTCTTGCCAGAGACAGGCTTGATATAGCGCCTTGTCCCTCAGGATGAAACCCCGCGACACAGGTTTCGTGCCCGGCTATGCTGGAACATGATCGGTTTTTATGTCAGGGACGGCTGTATTGGAATTGGAAGCCCATGTTCTGATTGTTCTTGCCCTTGTTGCGGTGGGGGCGGGCTTTCTGGATACACTGGCTGGCGGGGGTGGGTTATTGACTGTTCCGGCCCTTCTTCTTGCCGGTGTGCCTCCGGTGCAAGCCCTGGCGACGAACAAGCTTCAGTCATCGGCCGGAACCCTGACAGCAACCCTTGGGATGGCCCGTCTTGGCTTGCTCTGTTTCCGGGATATACGAACTCCTTTTCTGGCATCGCTGGTAGGTTCGGCGGCCGGTGCCACCTTGGTGCAGGTTCTGGATGTCCGGTCTCTTGATCATATTGTCCCGGTTGTTCTGGTTGGTATTGCCGTGTACTTCGTCCTGGTTCCCTCTGCCGGAGATGTGGAGTGTCAGCCCCGTATCGGGCGGGGTGTCTACCGATTTGGTGTTGTTCCCGCCATCGGGCTTTACGACGGCATGTTCGGGCCGGGGACGGGGTCTTTCTTTTCCTTGGCCGGCGTTGGTCTGCGTGGGCAACATCTGGTGCAGGCCACGGCCCATGCCAAGGCCTTCAATCTTGCAAGCAACATGGCGGCTTTGGGGGTTTTTATTGTTGGGGGGAAGGTTGTCTGGTCGATTGGGGCTGTCATGATTCTGGGGCAGGCCTGTGGGGCCAGTCTGGGGAGCATGGCTGTGGCACGCGGGGGTGTGCGCTTGATACGCCCCTTGATTGTCCTTATGTCCCTGTCAATGACCGTCCGCTACCTATGGAACTGCTGTATCCGGGTATTCTGGTAGCCCTCTTGGCACCCCCGGCGCTGAAGTGCTAAAATGGTGCGGGTCGGCACAGGGAGCGTTGCAAAGGCTGCTCTGTCGCCCTATATAAATGATCATTCGGGGCTATCCGGGCGATGGTCCTGCCGTTTTCAGAACCCAAAGGGGACTTCGGGGACGCCGACAAAAGGGTCCGGTGAAGTTTGCCACAGAAAGAGGTATTGCGATGAGCAAGGTCATTGGTATCGACCTCGGCACCACCAATTCATGTGTTGCCATTATGGACGGGAAAGAAGCCCGTGTTCTCGAGAATGCAGAAGGTAACCGTACCACGCCGTCCATGGTCGCCTTTGCCGAGGATGGTGAAATTCTGGTCGGTCAGCCGGCCAAGCGTCAGGCTGTAACCAATCCTGAAAATACATTGTTTGCCATCAAGCGCCTGATTGGCCGTCGCTTCAGCGATCCGGCAGTCAAGAAAGACCAGGAGCTTGTCCCCTACGATATCGTTGAGGGCAACAACGGTGATGCATGGGTTGATGTACGCGGGAAGAAAAGAGCTCCGAGTGAGATTTCGTCCAGCGTCTTGCGCAAGATGAAGGAAACAGCCGAGAGCTATCTCGGGACGGCCGTTACACAGGCCGTGATTACGGTTCCGGCCTATTTCAATGACTCCCAGCGTCAGGCAACCAAGGATGCCGGGATTTTGGCCGGCCTTGAAGTTCTGCGTATTATCAACGAGCCGACAGCGGCTGCCCTTGCCTATGGTCTGGACCGCAAGGAAGCTGGTACGGTTGTTGTATATGACTTGGGCGGTGGGACGTTTGACGTTTCCATTCTGGAAATTGGTGACGGTGTTTTCGAGGTCAAGTCCACCAACGGTGATACGTTCCTGGGGGGTGAGGACTTCGATGCCCGGATCATTGGCTATCTGGCAGACGAATTCAAAAAGGAGCAGGGCATTGACCTGCGCCAGGATCGCTTGGCTCTCCAGCGTTTGAAGGAAGCTGCCGAGAAAGCAAAAATAGAGCTTTCGTCAACGGCGCAGACCGATGTGAACCTGCCTTTCATCACGGCCGATGCCAGTGGTCCAAAGCATTTGAATGTCAAGCTGACCCGTTCCAAGCTGGAATCCCTTGTTGAAGACCTGATCAAGCGGACGATAGAGCCTTGTCGCAAAGCGATGGAGGATGCTGACCTGAAAGCTGGTGATATTGCCGAAGTTATTCTGGTCGGCGGTATGACCCGTATGCCAAAGGTGCAGGAAGCGGTGGAGCGCTTCTTTGGTCGCAAGCCGCACAAGGGGGTGAACCCTGATGAAGTCGTTGCCATCGGTGCAGCCATTCAGGGCGGTGTCCTGAAGGGTGAGGTCAAGGATGTCCTTCTTCTGGATGTGACCCCTCTGTCTTTGGGCATTGAAACGCTGGGCGGTGTGTTTACCCGCCTGATTGATCGGAACATCACGATTCCGACCCGGAAGTCCCAGACGTTCTCCACGGCTGAAGACAACCAGAATGCTGTGACCATTCGCGTGTTCCAGGGTGAGCGTGAAATGGCGGCTGACAACAAAATGCTGGGTCAGTTTGACCTGGTTGGTATTCCTGCCGCACCGCGTGGCGTGCCGCAGATCGAGGTAACGTTTGACATTGATGCCAACGGTATTGTCAACGTTTCCGCTAGGGACAAGGCAACCGGCAAGGAGCAGGTGATTCGTATCCAGGCTTCCGGCGGTTTGTCAGAAGACGATATCAAGCGCATGGTCAAGGAAGCCGAAGCAAATGCCGAGGCCGACAAGAAGCGTCGTGAGGTTATTGATGCCCGTAACCATGCCGATGGCCTGATTCATCAGGTTGACAAAGACCTGAAAGAGCATGGTGACAAGATCGATGCTTCCCTGCGGTCCCAGATTGAGGCTGACATGGCTGCTGCGCGTGCCGTTCTTGATGGTGATGATGCTGCGGCGCTCAAGGCTGCGACAGAAACCCTGATGCAGTCTTCCATGAAGCTGGGTGAGGCTATGTACAAGGCTCAGCAGGCATCTGCTGGTGGTGCCGATGGTGCTGCTGCGGGCCAGAAGGATGACGGTGTTGTCGATGCTGATTTTGAGGAAGTAGACGACTCAAAGGGCAAGTAAGGCTATGCCTCTGAGTTCGGAATTTCCGACACAATGAAGCGGCGTCAGCCGTTATGGAATGACTTCGACCGCCCCGCACACGCCCCTGTGGCCGTTTTGTGTGCGGGGCGGTCGTCCCTTTGCAGGGCGAGCCAATGAGCAGCAAAAAGGATTATTACGAAGTTCTTGGCGTCAGCCGGGATGCGGATGCCGGGGCAATAAAGAAGGCCTATCGGCTGCGGGTCAAGGATTGTTTCCCGGATCATCATCCAGGTGATGAGGAAATTGCGAAGGCTTTCCGCGAGCTGACCGAAGCTTATGAAGTGCTGCAGGATGACCAGAAGCGTGCAGCGTATGATCGCTTTGGCCATGATGCCTTCTCCCAGGGTGGCGGTGGGGCGTCCGGCTTTGGCGGTTTTGATTTTGGTGGCGGCTTTGCCGACATTATTGATGAAGTTTTCGGTAACTTTGCCGGTCGTCAGCGCGGGGGACCTTCCCGTGGTGCCGATGTTCGCTATGACATGTCTATAACCCTGGAAGATGCTTTTCTGGGCAAGACCGCCACGATCACCCTTTCCACGGCGACGTCTTGTGGAACCTGCAAGGGCAGTGGTGCAAAGTCGGGGACAACACCAACAACGTGCTCCACGTGTCGTGGTCAGGGGCGTACACGGGTCCAGCAGGGTATGTTCTTGGTTGAGAGAACGTGTCCGTCGTGCCATGGGCGGGGAAAGACGATCACCGATCCTTGTTCTTCCTGCCGTGGTTCCGGGCGCGAAAATCGGGAGCGTACGCTCGAGGTCAAGATTCCGCCGGGTGTCGAGGATGGAACGCGCATTCGGTTGTCGGGTGAAGGGGAAGCCGGAATGCTGGGCGCCCCGTCCGGCGATCTCTATATTTTCCTGACCATTCGCCCGCATCGTATCTTCCAGCGCGAGGGTGCCGATATCTACTGCAGGGTGCCGATCACCATGACAACGGCCACCCTGGGTGGCAGTATAGAGGTTCCTTCCATTGATGGCAGCCGCGCACGGGTTACGATTCCGGCCGGAACCCAGTCCGGTAATCAGTTCCGGCTGCGTAACAAGGGGATGAGCGTCCTGCGCAGCCCGAAACGTGGGGATATGATTGTTCATGCCCAGGTTGAAACCCCTGTCAACCTGACCGATGAGCAAAAAGATCTTCTGCGCCGCTTTGATGAAGCGGGTGGAGGCGAGACCAGCCCCGAGAGCACAGGATTCTTTCGCAGGATCCGGGAACTTTGGGATGATCTGACCGATTGATGACCGGTCTGTGTCCGTGGAGTTTTCCGCCTGGTCAAAGCCGTGTTCCCGCCTTCCCGGCAGGAACACGGCTTTTCTGCTTTTTTGGCCCTGAAAGGGTTACGGAACCCGGGTATCAGCGGGGCTTGTGTTCTATTTTGCAGGTATAGTGATTTTGCCCCGGTTTATAGCCGGGTAGGTCGCTTGTACCCTTGTCCCTGTTTGTATTGCCTTTTGTCCTGGCGACAGGGTGAGAAACAGGGTGTAAGCCTTTTGGGCAGTACATGAGGAATGGCGTTACAGGTGTCCTGACAGGAGTAAACCATGTCCGAGCATCCAAAGAAAACGACAATCGCCGTGAAGCTGATTGCCGTTATTGCTTCCGTGGTTTCAGGGTTCCTGATCATTTCAACCGTTGCCAGCGTTATTGTAACAGACCGCCTGATGGGCAAGGCTGTGGATACCCGTGCGTCTCTGGTTGCCAACCTTCAGGCTGCGGCCATGGTTCAGCCAATCTGGGATTTCAATCTTGAGGTTCTGCAGCAGTTGACCAACGCCCTTGCGGCCGATCCGGATTTTGAGGCTGCCTGGGTCACGGATGATACGGGCAAGGTTCTCAGCAAGAAGATGGCCGGAGATATAGACTATACAACTCTTGAACAGGATGCTTTGCCATCCAGTGTCTCCATGATCCACCAGTCGGTTGTTCGGGAAGACAAGCAGATTGCCACCCTGCATATCGTTGTCAGCGACCATTCCAAGCAAGCAGCCCGCCAGAGTGCGATTTTTTCCGGCGTTGTGATCATTATCCTCAGCAACCTGATCCTGGTTGTTATTCTCTTTGCCATCATTCGGCAAATCACCCGTCCCTTGGTTGATATTGCTGCCGTTATCGATGAGCTGGCGGCCGATCGACTGGATGTTGAGGTTCCCCACAAGGAACGTACTGATGAAATTGGCTCCATTGCAGGTGCTGTCGGGACATTCCAGCAGAATATGAAGCGTAACCGCGAGCTGGAACGCGAGGCGGAAGAAGCCCGCGAGCAACGCCGCCAGAGAACAGCCCTGCGCGAGAAACTTACGGCAGCTTTTGATACGGCCGTCAGTTCCATGTTGCGGACTCTGTCAGGCAGTGCGGAAGAAGTTTTCGGGTCTTCGGATACCCTGCAGCAGGCGGCGGACCGTACCCGTGACGAGAGCCAGGCTGTCAATCATTCTGCCGAGCAGGCCTCCCTGGACATTGAAGCCGTGGCAACGGCGGCGGAAGAGCTGGGAGCCTCCATCGGTGAAATCAGCCGTCAGGTCGAGGACAGCACCCACATCACGGCCGATGCAGTACGGGGGATTGAGGGTGCGGCCAAGACCATGGGCATCCTGTCAGAAGCAACGGGGCGGATCGGCGAGATTGTCAATCTGATTACGGATATCGCCAGTCAGACCAACCTCCTTGCACTGAATGCAACGATCGAGGCGGCCCGTGCCGGTGAGGCCGGCAAAGGGTTTGCTGTTGTCGCCAACGAGGTCAAGAGCCTGGCAAACCAGACAACCCGGGCCACAGACGAAATTGCCCGTCAGATCACGGCTGTCCAGAAAGCATCGGGGGATGTCAGCTCGGCCATTCGTCAGGCTGTGGGGACCATTCATTCCGTGGACGCGGTCGTTGCCAATATTGCGTCGGCTGTTGAGGAACAGGGCGCGGCAACGCGCGAGATTGCCCGCGCGGTGGGTGGTGTTGCTGCGGGGAACCGCAGTATCGTCGACCGCATCGGGGAAGTGTCTACAGCCGCAGCCAAGACAGGTGACATGTCTTCCAGCATGTACCGTGTTGCCGAGGGGCTGAAGAGCGAAACGGAGAACCTGCGCGACTGTGTCGAGAAGTTCTTGCTGGACATGCGTTCCGCATGAGCAGGCGAGGCGAGGACAAGAAACAGGTCAGTCGTGGTTCTGCCGTTCGTGCGTGTTCCGTTGTCCTGTTATCCTGCACGTTTTTTCTTGTGGCCCCCGTATCCCATGCTGGTGAGTTGAGGCTCAGCACCTTGGAATGGCCTCCCTATACCGGCGAGGCTTTGCCCGGTGCCGGTGCGGCTGCGATTGTTTTGCAAGAGGCAGCCAAGCATGGTGGGGATACCTTCAGCGCAGCCTTCTATCCTTGGCAACGGGCTGTTCGCATAGGCTTGGAGAGCCAAGGGTATGTTGGTTACTTTCCGGAGTATATGTCCCGGGATCTGGACAGTCAGTGCCTGTTCAGCAAGCCGATTGGCATTGGTCCCTTGGGGTTTGCACAGCGCAGGGACAGACCGTTGTTCTGGAATACGCTGGATGATCTTGCATCAGTACCGATTGGCACTGTTTCGGGCTATGTCAATACATCTGACTTTGATGCCCGGGTGGCTGCTGGTCGCCTGAGTACGGATACAGCGATTGATGACGTCAGTAACTTGCGCAAGGTTATTGCAAAAAGGGTTGTGGCTGCTGTGGTTGACCATAACGTGATGTCCTATCTGCTGAAAACAGACTCATCCCTGATTGCGGAGGGAGATGTCCTGGAATTCAACAGTCAGATTCTTGAGAACAAGACCTTGCACGTGTGTTTCCGCAAGACAGACGAAGGAGAGGCGGCCCGTGCCCGTCTGGATGCGGCTCTGTCTGCTCTGGATGTCTCAACGATTTTTGAGAAAGCCTTGGTGTTCTAACGGCGTCCGAACATGTCCTGCAGGCGGTCTATTTCATCAGCAGGTGTCCAGATTGCCGGCGGGGCTTCTTCCTGGTCATGATCCGGGTCCGAAGAGGATCGTGACGATGGTATCGGGCGTGCGGGCAGGCCGCGGTGAATGTCTTCCATGACCTGTTTCCACACCTGAGCGGGCAGGGTTCCTCCCGTAACCCGTTTCATCGGGCTGTTGTCGTCATTACCAATCCAGACACCGGTCACATAATCGGCGGTATAGCCAAGATAAAGCGCATCGCGGTAAGTCTGGCTGGTACCCGTTTTGGCCCCTGCTGGCCGGTCCAGGGTTGCGGCTTTTCCGGTTCCCCAGGACAGGACACCACCAAGAAGCTGGTTCATCTGCGCCACTACATCCGGGCGTATAACCCGTGTACCGGCTGTTCCGATGCGTTCGTAAAGGACTTGCCCATCCCGCGTGGTGATATCAAGGATGGAATATGGATAGGCGGCCATGCCTCCATTCGCCAAGGGAGCATAGGCCGCTGTCATGGCCAGCAGGGTGTTGTCTTCTGTTCCCAGGGCCATGGCCGGGCTTTCTTCCCCGACACGCGATACGGAAAGGCCCAGTCGGCGGGCTGTGCGTGCCACGGTACGTAGACCTGTTTTCATGGCAACCCGGACAGCAACCGTATTGATCGAGCGGGCGACAGCCTCGCGTACCGTAACATCTCCGCGGAATTGGCGGTCAAAGTTTTGTGGCGACCAGTTGCGGATCGTCAGGGGTTCATCCTGAATGATGTCATCAGGTGAAAGACCCTGTTCCAGAGCCGCAAGATATACAAACGTCTTGAACGATGATCCGGGTTGCCGGGTTGCTTGCGTTGCCCGGTTGTACTGGCTTGTGCTGTAGTCCGTTCCGCCCACAATCGCGCGTACGGCCCCTTGCGGGCTCATGACCACAACAGCTCCCTGCGTGGCGTGGCGTGTTGCGCCATACTGGTTCAGTACGGTGTTCAGTGCATGCTCTGCACTCTTCTGGGTTTGCTTGTTGAACGTTGTTCTTACCACAAGGTCGGTATCGACCGTGCCGACCAGGTCGTCAAGCTGATCCAGGACAAAGTCACTGAAATACCGCCCGGTATGGCTGCGGGGTGGCAGTGAAGCCAGATACCGTTCTCCTTCGGACGAGGCGTGTTCGGCCTGAGCTTGTGTCAGAACGCCCGACGCGACCATGGACTGGAGGACAGTTCTGGCCCGTGCATGGGCATTGACCTTGTTGTTCTCGGGGTTATAGCGGGATGGAGCTTTCAGCAACCCGGCCAGCACGGCGGCTTGATAGGGTGTGACATGGCGCGTGGATACTCCGAAATATTTCCGGGAGGCCGCTTCCATGCCATAGGTACCGGCACCCAGATATACGCGGTTCAGGTACAGGCTGAAGATCTGTTCCTTGCTGAACGTCCATTCCAGCCACAAGGCGAGCATCAGCTCCTGGGCCTTGCGCTTGAAGGTACGGTCGCGGGTCAGGAATAGATTCTTGGCAGTTTGCTGCGTAATGGTGGAACCACCCTGTACGGTTTGCCCCGCCTGCCAGTTGGTTACTACGGCCCGCAAAAGCCCTAGGGGGTCAATGCCCGGGTGACTGTAGAACCGCCGGTCCTCAATGGACATAACCGCCTCAGGCAGCCAGTGAGACATGGCATTGACCGGTACAACATCGCCATATTGGTCCCCATACGTGGCGACCAAGGCGCCGTTCTCATCGACAAGGGTAATGGAAGGCTTGCGGGTCATGGCTGCCGTAAGGTCGATCCGTGGCAGGTCAAGGGCAAACCCGCCCAGAATCAGGCCAACCACCATGCACCCCCACAGCATGATGCTCAGAGTCCAGCGTGTCAGGCGCCAGACAAGGGAGCGTGAACGGCGCGTATTCTTGCTCCTGCCGGTTTTTCTTGGTTCTTGCCCTTGTCGTGTTGACCGCTTGGGCTTGGATCTTCCGGTGTTTTTTGCCTTTTTTGGCCGCTTTTCTGTCCGGAGTTTGCCCCATATTCTGGCCAGACTGCTGCCATAGGCCGGACGCGATGACAGCATACGGTTCCTGATATCATCAGGATCCAGGCGGATTCCGGGCGTTGCAGGGTCAGGAACGGGGCAGGAGCCAGAAGGAGACATCGTATCCGGTTTTCTATGTGTTCCGGGTGGGAGAGGTCACAAGAAAGGTCCTGGGACTACAAACTGTGACCGAAGCAAGGGCTTGATACCCGAGACAGCAGCCTGATGCAAAGGTATCCCCACATCTCTTGGTGACGCTTTTGTCAGGATCATGAAGTGACAGGATATTTTCTCCCCTATACTTGGGGCAATCGTATGGCTGTTTGTGCTGCAAGATGCAGAAATCGGCGAATCGTTGCTTTTTTTCTGCTATTCTGCCTTTCCGTTTCCGGGGGAGAAAGCCGCAATGAAGACTGCGCCTGCCTTGATCATCAATCTGTCCGAGGATCTCTACCTGCGTCTGCAAGCTTTGGCGGAGGCAGGGCAGTGTCAACTGGAAGAGCTGGTCTTCCGTGCTTGCGAAGACTTTGTCGAACGTGAGGAGGAGTTCCTCCAAGTTCGCGACTCCCTAGAATCCGGACAGGATATCCGGGTAACCGTCTGCGTCCCCAATGCTCCCCTTGGTGATGTTTCCCCGGTTCCGAAGGGATAGGGGTGTCCGCCGCCTTTCCCTCCGTTCCCGTGTTCTGGATCAGATATCCAGATTGGTGACTTTCAGGGCATTGTTCTGGATAAACTCACGCCGGGGTTCCACAACATCACCCATCAGAGTGGAGAACACCTCCTGGGCCTCGTCGGCGTGGGCAACCCGGACCTGAAGAAGGCGCCGGACGTTGGGGTCGAGCGTTGTTTCACGCAGCTGCTCGGCGTTCATCTCTCCCAACCCTTTGTAGCGCTGTATGCTGATACCCTTGCGCCCGGCCGACATGAAGGTATTGACCAGCCCGACAGGACCCCGGATCGGATACTGGCTGTCCCGGATGCGCAGCGTGGCTTTTCCGTTGTAGATTTCGCCAAGGCTGGCCGACATCTGGTCCAGGCGGCGGGCCTCGCCAGAGTGGGCCAAGGCGCTGTCGATGGCATGGGTCTCCGTTACACCCCGCAAGGTGCGCCGGAACAGCAGGCTGCCGCTGTCCGTGACTTCACCGCTCCAGCCCTTTTCATGCTCGGCTTCCAGATTGTCCAGTCGTTGGCAGATGGTATCCATAACAGGCTGGTTATTGCGTGTTGATGCCAGAAACTCCGGACTCAGGGCACCGGCTATAGCGGCCTGTTCCAGGATCCGGTTCGGGACCCGGCTCGACATGCGGCCCAGAAGAGTCCGGACCTGCCGGGCCTGGGTTATCAGCTCACGCAGGTGGGGACCGGCAATCTGCTGTCCGTCTTGCAGAACCAGAACAGCTTCGCCGATGGATACATCAATCAAGTATTCTTCCAGCTCGCGATCATCCTTCAGATAACGCTCCGAGTTGCCGCGTTTGGCCCGGTACAGTGGCGGCTGGGCGATATACAGGTGCCCCCGCTCGATAATATCGGGCATTTGCCGGAAGAAGAATGTCAGCAAAAGGGTACGGATGTGGGAACCATCCACGTCCGCGTCGGTCATAATGATGATCTTGTGGTAACGAAGTTTCTCGATATTGAAGTCATCGCGTCCTATGCCGGTTCCCATGGCGGTGATCAGGGTTCCGACTTCGGCGCTGGACAGCATCTTGTCAAACCGTGCCCGTTCCACGTTCAGGATCTTGCCGCGCAGGGGCAGAATGGCCTGGAAGGCCCGGTCCCGCCCCTGTTTGGCTGTTCCACCGGCGGAGTCACCCTCGACCAGGAACAGTTCGGACTGTGCAGGATCACGGTTCTGACAGTCGGCCAGTTTGCCGGGAAGGGAGGAAATATCCAACGCTCCCTTCCGGCGTGTCAGTTCACGGGCCCGGCGAGCGGCCTCGCGCGCGGCAGCGGCTTCGACCACCTTGCCGATAACCTTGCGGGCGTCGGACGGGTGTTCTTCGAACCACTCTGCAAGCTTCTCGGACACAACGCCTTCCACAACGGGGCGTACCTCGGACGAAACCAGCTTGTCCTTGGTCTGGCTGGAGAACTTTGGATCAGGAACCTTCACGGACAACACGCAGGTCATGCCTTCACGCATGTCATCGCCGGTCGGCTGGACTTTTTCCTTTTTCAGCAGACCGGTTTCCTGGGCGTAGTGAGAAATTGTCCGGGTCAGCGCGGCCCGTAAGCCGGCCAGATGAGTTCCACCATCCCGCTGCGGGATGTTGTTGGTAAAGCAGAGCGTGTTCTCGTGGTAGGCATCGGTCCACTCCAGCGCGATTTCCACGCTGATACCATCACGTTCGCCGGTGATCAGAACCGGCTTGTCGTGCAGGGGCTGGCGCGCCTTGTCGAGATAGTGGACGAAAGCCTCTGTGCCGCCTTCATAGTGGAAGATGACGGTTCCGGGTTCCCCGTGGCGTGCATCGGTCAGGTGAAGGGTCACGCCGCTGTTCAGGAAAGCCAGTTCGCGCAGCCGGTGTTCCAGCGTTGCAAAATTGTATTCTGTTATGGCGAAGATAGAAGGCGAGGCAAGGAAGGTCACTTCTGTACCGGTCCGGTCGCCGCATTCCTTGACGCGCTTCAGAGGCTTGACGGTCTCCCCATGTTCAAAGCGGACATAATGCTCCCAGCCATCGCGCCAGATACGCAGGTCAAGCCAGTCTGACAGGGCATTGACCACCGACACACCAACGCCATGCAGCCCGCCGGACACCTTGTACGAGTTCTGGTCAAACTTGCCGCCGGCATGCAGCTGGGTCATGATGACCTCGGCGGCGGAAACGCCTTCTTCCTTGTGGATATCCACCGGAATACCGCGTCCGTTGTCGCGCACGGTCACCGAGCCGTCGCCATTGAGGACAACGTCCGTACGATCGGAATACCCGGCCAAGGACTCGTCAATCGCGTTGTCCACGACCTCGTAGATCATGTGGTGCAGGCCGGATCCGTCGTCGGTATCGCCGATATACATGCCCGGGCGCTTGCGCACGGCTTCCAGTCCCTTCAGGACTTTGATGGAACCCGCGTCATATCCGTTGGTGGTGGTGGCGTTGGCAGCTTCGGTCATGGGTTTGCGTACTCACTTCGTCCTTGCTTTCCCCGCTGGCTGGCGGGGAGGGGTATTCTAGTGCAATTGGCCGTCAGAAACGTCAAAAAACTGCGCCCGGTTCCCAAAGGGTTCAAACAGGGCCCGGTCGGTTCCGGTCAGCCATGCCTGGGCACCCAGTGCAATCAAGGCTTCAAACAGGGCCTCGCGACGCTGTGCATCCAGATGGGCGGCCACCTCATCCAGAAGCAGCAGCGGGGCTGTTCCCCGTTGTGCGCCCTGTATCCTGGCCTGGGCCAACAGGATTGACAATAAAAGTGCCTTTTGTTCGCCGGTGGAGCAGCGGGCAGCAGGCTGGTCATTGCTGTGGTTATGTACCATCAGGTCAGTGCGGTGTGGTCCCTCGGCCGGCATGCCGGCACTTTCCCGGTGGCGGTTCTGGCACATATGCTGGCGGAACAGATCCTCGACATCAGTTGCCGGGTGATCCTCCAGCAAGCTTTCAAGCCACCCGTTCAGCCCGAGATCGGGCCGGGGGAAGGGCGGCGCAACCCGTGACAGGGCCCGGTTCAGCCGTGTTATGATATCTTGCCGGGCTGCTGCTATGGCAACCCCGTGCGATGCCATGGTGTTCTCCAGCAGAGCCATCCAGGCAGGGTCATTGACGTTGTCCCGCAGCAGGCTGGTTCTTTGTCGCAGCGCTTTCTCATAGGCCGACAGGTGCCCGGCATGTCCGGGATACAGCCCGAAGACCAGGCGATCCAGGAAACGACGTCGCCCTGATGGACTTTCGGTAAAAAGCCGGTCCATCGCCGGTGTCAACCAGACAATAGACACGATATCCCCCAGCTCGGTCTGGCTGCGGGCATTGATGCCGTTGATGCGTACAACGCGCCGATCCGAAGGGCCCGGGTCTCTGCCGGTTCCCAGATCTACAGGACCATCGGCAGTGTGCACGGTGGCGGCAATACCCCAACCCCCTTGCATGCCCATGGCGTGATCGCTGCGGGTGACGTCCTGCAACCTGGCGCGACGTAGACCGCGACCAGGAGCCAGGAACGACAAGGCTTCCAGCAGATTGGTCTTTCCGGATCCATTCGGTCCGGTCAGAACAACCGGTGCCATTCCAGCTTCCAGTTGCAGACTGTTCCAACCGCGAAAATCAGTCAGGACCAAGCGGCTGACGCCAATGGCCGGAAAAAGGGACGCGTCAGACACGCACCGGCATCAGCACATAGACCGCCGTGTCATCCGCAGATTCACGGATAATAGCCGGGGATGCCGTGTCGGCCATCGACAGGCGGGCCGCGCTGCCCTCTATTTGTGACATGATATCAAGAAGGTAGCGACTGTTGAAGCCAATCTCCAGGGGCTGGGCGCTGTAAATGCACTCCACCTCTTCCTGGGCATTTCCGGCCTCGGCATTGGAGGCCGAGAGCGTCAGGGACCCATCCTCGATCCTGACCTTGATCGTGCGGTGCTTGTCACCCGAAACGGTTGAAACCCGGTCCACGGCGTCGGAGAACAGCTTCTTGTCTACTTCCAGGTGCAGGTCGTTGTTATGCGGAATAACCTGTTCGTAATCCGGATAGGTTCCTTCTATCAGCTTTGATGTCAGGACGGCATTGCCCAGAACAAAACGGATCCGGCTTGTTGACAGGGATACGGAGACATCCGCGTTTCCCTCCTCCATCAACTTGCGTAGCTCGGAAACGGTTTTACGGGGCACGATCACCCCGGGCATGTCCGCCGCACCTTCCGGCAGGGCGATTTCGGCCTTGGCCAGACGGTGGCCATCGGTGGCAACAGCCCGCAGGGCAGGGTTGCCATCAACAACAGCAGTGTGAAGGTAGATTCCGTTCAGGTAATAGCGGGTCTCTTCTGTAGAGATCGCAAAGCGGGTGCGGTCCACCAAGCTTTGTATATCGCTGGAGGATACAGCAAAGGTGTGGCTGTATCCGCCTTCTTCCATCGTCGGGAACTCTTCTACCGGAAGGCAGGACAGGGAAAAACGCGACCGCCCGGACCGCAGGGTCATCTGGTTCCGCTCGCTGTCCCAGGACATTTCCACTTGGCAGCCATCGGGTAGTTTTTTGACAATTTCAAACAGGGTATGGGCGGGTGCCGTCGTGGCACCGTCACGCTCTACTGAAGCCGGGATGCTTTTGACAACTTCCAGATCCATGTCGGTGGCGTTCAGGGCCAGCACGCCATCCCGCGCCTGCAGGCGGACATTAGACAGTATGGGGATTGTGTTGCGCCGTTCAACAACGCTTTGAACGTGGCCAAGGGACTTCAGAAGGGTGCTGCGTTCGATGGTCAGTTTCACGGTCGTTGTCACCTGGCACTGGAAAACGGGTGTGGGATCCTGCTTCGGCACAACCGAAACAGACCCCCGTCTGATTCGGCTTGTTCAGCTTGTGGAGCAAACGGGGGACGGGAGTATATCACAGGCTCTGCTGGCTCAAAGAGGTTTTACGCATAGTGAATGCGTGCCATGTTACGCATTAAAGTTGCTTTATATTGATATTCTTGTGCCTTAAGATTTTGTTTGTCGGCAGAGTTCAAAAACCTGTCGATAGAGGTCCAAAAACCTCGTACATACCCAACGCAGACAGTCGCCCATATTGCGCGGCGACTGTCTGTACGGTGACGGACTGCGCTCACGGTCCGTGCGCTCCGCTTTATGGCGGGAGGGCGGCGAATAGAACACCCGCAAGGGAAATAAGCCCACCTGATATCCCTGACGTTGGGCAGTGTTATTGGGTTTTTGGCCTCCCGCCACCACGTGTGTTGTCAGCGCATGTGGTGGCCGGCGTCTTCGTGCGCTGAACCGGGGACCCGGTGTGGTTTCCCCCCGATGGCCATCCCGTCCGGCTTCCTTGCTCCCCGCCGGGCAGGGGCATCGGGTCCCCGGTTTTCTTGCGCGGGATGTCTGATCCTGATGTCGCAAGGTTTTTTAGACCGCTTTGCTCCCCTCCCTTTTCAGGTCCGGGCGGGGGGGTTGTGCTTAAAGCAGGATGCTGCCGAAGTCTTTGGTCCCGTCGCCGTCGACATCGGCAAACAAGACAACGCCATCCTGTTCGGAGTCACAGCCCGTTACCATGGGCTTGCGGGCCATCCTCACTCAGCATCAGGGTTTTTCCTCTCCAGCCTGCTGCCCGAAGATCAAGGTGGTCACTTTCTCCCTGATGAAAGTCGAGAACAATGTCGTCACCATAGGAATCGGAGCGATACGCAAATGTATCCGCATCGTTGCCTCCCCCCAGTGTGTCGTTGCCCTTGCCCAAAAGAAAATGGATCCGCGTGCACAACGTATCCCCGGGAAGATACGGGGTCTGTAACAGCGGGAGCATAGGCTCTTCCTGTAACCGGTGTGGAAATGGCGGATTCCGGAAAATCCGAAGAGAAAGGGTCATAGGCTTTAGTGCGTGCGTACCTCTCATGCTTTTGCGAAACGGGTTGCACGCCGGTTTTGATTCAGGGAAAGGTTTGATCGGCTCCGGTGTTACCCATTTACGCTGGCAGAATGCAAACAGCGTACTCTATCAATGCGTGTATAGAAGCGACATTACAGGTCTGGATAAAATGATAAAAGTAATTTGAATCTTAACAATTTTTCCACTTGTTCCATGCGAGATGCACGATGTGAGGAAGCCACGCGAGGATCGCAATCCTTATGTTTATAGCGAGCTGTTGCACATGTTTATTTCCCAACTCATGTTAATCATGGGGAGTTTCCGTCTTTGTTGGCATAGAGGGCATAGTAGTCATAATCGGCATCGCAATCGTAAAGGGAGAAGCCGCACTTTCGGAAGCAACGTATGCTCGGGAGGTTCACTTTTCTTATCTGCGATAGAACATCATATTCATGTATCGATAGAAATATTCTCAACGATTTCATCAATAATAGAGAGGACAAACCAATACCCCTGAATTCAGGATTCAGGTTAATTGATACGTCAGCTATTTTCTCATTCTCGCGTATATTAAATCTGCAGAGTCCTATTTTTTTGCTATTATCGATATTAACACCGATAAGTATAATGATATTTATGTCAGACACAGAATCTGTGAACCATTTTTGGTGTGATTCTCTGTTGATCTCACCATTAAATGTCGACATTTTTCTTGTTAAGGGATCGTTCCTCCATTTCCATATATCTTCAGAGTCCTCTGGAAGAACTCTTCTTATCATTATATCCATTTCATTTTTCATAGTTAGTGCCAATTTTTTATTCTATATTCGCGCTCACTATAAGTCAGCGCTTCTATCAGATCACAGTATGATAGGAACAAGAAGAGATGGATATAAATGATCCTGTATACTGTTACACACAGATGCGCTGCATAGTGTCACACAAGAAAACCGGGGACCTGATGCCCCTGTCCGGCGGGGAGCAAGGAAGCCGGACAGGATGGCCATCGGGGGGAAACCGCACCGGGTCCCCGGTTCAGCGCACGAAGACGCCGGCCACCACATGCGCTGACAACACTCGTGGTGGCGGGAGGCCAAAAACCCAATAACACTGCCCAACGTCAGGGATATCAGGTGGACTTATTTCCCTTGCGGGTGTTTTATTCGCCGCCCTCCCGCCATGATACACGTGCACGGACCGCGAGGAATCAGTCCGTCACCGTACAGACAGTCGCCGCGCAATACAGGCGACTGTCTGCTACTGGTATGTACGAGGTTTTTGGGCCTCTATCGACAGGTTTTTGAACCCTGCCGATAAACAGACTCTAGATTATAGTGCATCCTACATCAAGCAACTTATTGGTTTTATCGTCCGATCAAGGCCAGCGCCAATCCCGCAACCAGGATCCACGGCAGCCAGGTTGGCAAAGTACGGCGGCCATTCCCCCCGGTCAGGCTGACGCCAAGCTGCCGCACCGTTTCAGGATGCAGCTTCAATCCACCGGAGGCCATCATCGCAGCTGCCCGGTCGGCATATTCAAGAACAGCGGGCATCCGCTCCAGAGTACGGGCCAGGCCATGCACTGTTCCCTTGACCCTTGCACCGGGACCGAAGGTGTCGGTCATCCAGCGTTCCACCAGTGGGTAAGCCAGTTCCCACATGTTGATATCGGGTTCCAGCTTGCGTCCCACACCTTCGGCCAGCAGCATGGATTTCTGTAACAGCAGCAGCTGCGGCTGGGTCTGCATCGAAAATTGCTCTGTTACCTGGAACAGCTGCCCCAGCAGGCGCGCGATGGAAATTTCGTTGATCGGCTTGCCAAAAATGGGTTCAGCAATGGAACGGGCTGCTTGGGTGAATGCATCAATCGACTTGTCATCGGGCACCCACCCGGCTTCAAAATGAACCTCTGCCACGCGGCGGTAGTTACCGGTCAGGAAACCCAGCAGCATTTCCCCCAGGGTTCGCTTTGTTTCCTCGCTGACCCGACCCATAATTCCGAAATCAACCGCGATGATGGTGCCGGTCTCGTCAACAAACAGATTTCCCGGGTGCAGGTCAGCATGAAAAAACCCGTCGCGGAACACCATGTTGAAAAATGCATTGGCGGCGTGGGTAATCACCTCGCGCGGGTCAAGGCCGACGGCAATGATTCTTTCCCGTTCATCCAGGGGAATACCGGCAATGCGTTCCTGCGTCATCACCCGTTGGCCGGTGCGCTGCCAGTCGATGGCCGGAACGCGGAACGTGGTATCCCCGGCGAAGTTTTCTGCCAATTCCGCAGCGGCGGCGGCTTCAAGCCGAAGATCCATTTCCAGCGTGACCGAATCCTCGAACGTCCGGACAGTTTCAACCGGGCGCAGCCGCCGGAACTGTGGTCGGAACCGTTCCACCATCGCGGCGATCCAGGAAAACATTTCAACATCGCGGGCGAAAATTTTCTCCACACCCGGGCGCAGAACCTTGACGGCAACCGGCTTGCCCTCTGTTGTGACGGCAAAGTGAACCTGGGCAATGGAAGCGGCAGCCACCGGAACTTCATCAAAGCTTTGCCACAGGGACTCGGGTGGCTCCCCGAACTCATCGGTCAGAATCCGGCGTACATCTTCAAACGGGAAAGGCTCCAGGCGATCCTGCAGATCTGTCAGATCCTGCGCGATGGCCTCGCCCATCAGATCCGGGCGCGTGGAAAGAGCCTGCCCAAGCTTGATGAATGTTGGCCCCAGCTCAACGAAAGCCCGCGCCAGGCGTTGTCCGGGCCGCCCTTCGGCAGGGCGTACCATGGGACGCAGGAGGGTTGCCACCAAGGACCCGACCGGCAAGGCATCCAGAAGAAACAAAACGTCGTGACGGGCCAGGACCCGGCCGATACGAAATACGCGGGCAAGATTACGACAGGCAGAAAACATCAGGCCCCAACCATCCTAGATCCGCCATGCCGAGTGAATGGCGGCAATACCACCGCTGAGATTATGCACCGCTACCCGTGACAAGCCAGCCTGAGCCATTCTGTCTGCCAGTTCTTTCTGGGCGGGGAACTGGCGGATGCTTTCAGCCAGGTAGCGGTAACTGTCACGATCGCCCGCAACAAGTTGCCCCATCCGGGGTAACACGGCAAAGGAATAAAGATCGTAAAGTCGATCCAGGCCCGGCACCAGAACCTTGGAAAATTCCAGACACAGGAAGCGTCCGCCGGGTTTCAGGACACGGCGCGCTTCTCTCAGCGCTTGATCAATGCGGGTGACGTTGCGCAGACAGAACGCGATGGTATAGGCATCAAAGGATGCATCCGGAAAGGGGAGGCTTTCTGCGTCACCATTGATCCATGTCAGGCCGGCAGGGTGTCCACGATCCAGCGCCCGGTCCCGTCCGACGGTCAGCATGCCGGTGTTGATATCGCAGACCTGTACGGTTGTACCGCCAAGGTCAGGTGCCCGGCGACGCACCCGATCCAGGACGCGGAAGGCAATGTCGCCGGTTCCGCCGCCAACATCCAGAACCTGCATGCCGGCGCGCGGTGCCAGCATATCGACGAAGCGGTCTTTCCACAGGCGGTGAACGCCCAGGCTCATCACATCGTTCATCAGGTCATAGCGACGGGCGACCGAGGTGAACACGCCGCGCACCAAGCCTTCTTTCTCGTCCTCGTGAACGGTACGAAAGCCGAAATGCGTGGTCCGGGCCGACGGGGCTTCATCGGTCACGCAAGCAGCAGCAGCGGCAGGTCCTGTATTCTTGTGCGTCATGGCCGCACGATAGCCCAACCCGATGGGAAACGCTATAAGGGAGCCTTCTGCACACCATAATTTTCCTGACCGGAGAATACTTCCTTATGCCGGAACTGCCCGAAGTTGAAACTGTATGCCGTGGATTGGTGCCATTTCTGGAACAGCGCATCCTGCAAGAGGTGGATGTGCGCCGGGCCGATCTGCGCCAGCCCTTTCCAGACCAGTTACAACAAAGGTTGACAGGGCGACGGGTCCAGCGCGTGCACAGGCGTGGAAAGTACTACATATGGGATCTGGATGACGGGATGTGTGTTCTGGGTCATCTGGGAATGAGCGGATCCTGGCGCATTCATACCGCACAGGATGGACAGCCAGCGATCGGAAAACATGACCACCTGGTCATTCGCACCGATCGTGATGATACCCTGACCTATCACGATCCGCGACGCTTTGGTGTGCTGCTTCTGGTGTCGTCCAATGCACTGCCCGGCCACCCCTTGTTACGGAGCATGGGACCGGAACCCCTGTCCGATGCGTTTGACGGATCTATTCTGGCGCAGGCCTTTTCCCGTCGCCGTACGCCGGTGAAAGTTGCGTTGCTGGATCAGGGTGTGGTTGCCGGAATCGGCAATATCTATGCCAGCGAAGCCCTGTACCGGGCCGGCATTGCGCCTGATCGTCCGGCACACAGTCTGGATGAGCGGGAATGCCGATCCCTTGCCGGGGCCGTGCAGTCGGTTCTGTTCGATGCCCTGGAATCCGGCGGGTCCTCGTTGCGTGACCACATGCAGGTCAATGGTGAGCTGGGATATTTCCAGCACCGGTTCGCTGTGTATGACCGCATGGGGCAGCCATGTCCGGACTGTACCTGTGACCATACACAGGGTGGCGGCGTGCGCCGGATCATTCAGGCCGGGCGCTCAACATTTTTCTGTGCGATGCGGCAACGCTAGGGTACGCTCCGGTGCCATGGGACCTTTTTTCTCCTCTGGCGTGTATCGCTTTTTTCTCGTCCTGCCTGTTGCCCTTGCTGTCGCACTGGCCACGGCGGTTGTTTCCGCGTCTGTGCAGGACTTCGCCGAAGGGATCGAGGATTTGCCCCTGATGCCCGGACTGCAAAGCCATGAAGGTGGATTGACTGTTTTTGACAGTCCCTACGGCACGATTGTCGAATCAACAGCCAAGGGGCGGGTCTCGCCTGCCGATGTCCTGGATTTTTATGCCCGGACGTTGCCGCAGCTGGGATGGACCCGGACCGGAGAGACTCTTTTCCGGCGGGAAGCCGAGGAGCTTGTCCTGGATGTCGGGCAAAACAGAACGGATGTCATTGTCCGTTTCCGGGTTGTGCCCGTGGACTGAAATTTACAGAAAAACAGGACAGCCTGTTATCGGGTTTGTACCAAAGACGGAAGGGAGCCAAAAGCGCATGGCATATGAACATATCCTGGTTGAAACCCATGGCGAGGTGGGCGTTGTGATCCTGAACCGGCCCAAGGCTCTCAATGCCCTGTGCGTCGGTTTGGTCAAAGATATGGGGGCGGCCCTGGATGCCTTTGAAAGCAACCCTGATATTGGGGCCATTGTTCTGACGGGATCAGACAAGGCGTTTGCTGCCGGAGCCGATATCAAGGAAATGGCCGACAAGACCTACCTTGATGCCTATACCGAAGACTTCATCACCAAGGGGTGGGAACGCGTGGCTAGCTGCCGCAAGCCGGTTCTGGCCGCTGTGGCCGGTTATGTACTGGGCGGAGGCTGCGAAATCGCCATGATGTGTGACTTCATCATCGCAGCCGACAATGCCCGCTTCGGGCAGCCGGAAATAACGGTTGGTACTATGCCCGGTGCGGGGGGAACCCAGCGGCTGACCCGGATTGTTGGCAAGGCGAAAGCCATGGAAATGTGCCTGACCGGGCGCCAGATGACTGCAGAGGAAGCCGAGCATGTCGGTTTGGTGTCGCGCGTGGTTCCGCTTGATACCCTCCGCGAAGATGCGATCCGGACTGCACAGAAAATTGCCCGGATGTCGCGTCCGCTGACAATGATGATCAAGGAATCGGTGAACCGGGCCTATGAAACCACCCTGCGGGAAGGGCTTCTGTTCGAGCGGAGGGTGTTCCACGCCACTTTTGCCACCGAAGATCAGAAGGAAGGTATGGCTGCTTTTGTCGAGAAGCGCGAGCCAAATTTCAAGCACCGCTAGGCAGGGGCTGCTCCGACTCGGTGGCAAGCCCCCCTGTGAATCCCGGTCAGGCGGGAAATAAGGGGGGAACATGCCCCGAAGCGGGACTCCCCTGTTGACGGAAGGGCGCTCTTTGCCTATAAAGCGCGCTTCGTATTCGTGAACCTGTTACTCTTATTTGGACGGAATCCAAGGCTATGGCTCATCACAAGTCGGCCCAGAAGCGCATTCGCCGCAACGCTCGCCGTTTTGCCATCAATCATGCGCGCAAGAGCCGCGTACGCACCTTCATCAAGAAGGTTGAGCTGGCTGTTGCCGGCGGTGACAAGGCAGCTGCCGATGCAGCCTTCAAGGTCGCCCAGCCGGAGATGATGCGTGGTGCTCAGAAGGGCGTGTTCCACAAGAACACAATGTCCCGCAAGGTCTCGCGCCTGAGCGCGCAGATCAAGGCTCTGCCTGCGGCCGCCTGACAAGGGTGTTGCAGGCGGCCGTTCGGGCTGCGCCGTATCGAAAAGGTCGCGCTCCTGGATTAGAGTCCGGGATGCGGCCTTTTGCGTCTTCTGCTCATGGTGTTCTTGCAGTACCTGATCGTGGAGTCTTGTTGTGGATTCGTCATGGCGCTATAGCCTGACGACTCCCGGTTATCACTCTGGGATGCTCTGTTTTTACCGTATTTGGACCGTGGTCAATGCCGCTTTCACCCCTTGGGGGCGTCAAGAAAAAAACTTTTCATGTTCCCCTTTCGATCTCATTGAATGAGCGCGCGTCTTGCGGATAGAGTCACCCCTCTGATCGGGTCTGGCACTAGGATTTTTCTGGACGTCGGCCTTCCTGTTTCACTCCCTGTCCTTCATTCACCATCCTTTTCTTGTCACCGAATTACACCATTCTCGATAACACGGCCGTGCGGCCTTTGAACAAGGGACACGTGCAGCTCTGCGGTATTCCGTCCTGCCTTCCCTGCGGGGCAAACATGCAGGTTACCGGTGGCCGTACCCTTTCTCCGGAAAGGATTCTGAAGCAGAACAGAACCCGGTTCAGGGTTCGCCAGTTTGGTCCCGGCGTGTGGAGCAATGCATCCGCCGGACAGGGGAGATGTGTTCCTGTCAGAGGGGACATGCTGAATGATACCGGGCCTGTTTTACACCGGGGTTGGCCCCCCTGCCTGATACAACATCATAGTGCCGGGGCTTGAGGCAACGCAGATGACGACAGCGGACCTGATGGTAAAAGAAGAACGCGATACCGTTTTTTCCTGGGACAGAATCCTGCCCCGTCTGCGGGAAGAATTTGGCGAAACTGCCTTTGCGAACTGGTTTGTTCCGATCCGCCATACCGGGGTTCGCAGCGGAACCTTGCAGCTGACGGTGCCAACGCGCTTCATGCGGGATTGGATCATGACCCACTATGGTGATCGTATCCGGGCGCTGTGTAGCGTGGAGGATCCGTCGATCCGGCAGGTCAATCTGTCTGTCAATGCCGCCGCCCCGGCGCAGCCCAAAAGCCAGCCAGTAGCACAGGCCCCCTTGCCACCGACTCCACCGGTGCAGATGCGCCGGTCACCATCCACGTCATCGGTGCGGGATTCCAGATCCAAGGGATCACAACAAGGGGCCAGTGTTGCTCCGCCGGTTGCCATGCCTTCGGTCATTGCGCCTGCCCCCGCATTGCCCGATGACCTGTCGGCACCGCTCGATCCGCGCTATACGTTCGAAAGTTTTGTAACCGGCGCCACCAACGAATTTGCCTGCGCGGCCGCGCGGCGGATCGTGGATTCCAGTCAGGCAGTTTTCAATCCGTTGTTCCTGTATGGCGGGGTTGGTCTGGGCAAAACGCATCTGATGCACGCCATCGCCCACGCCATCCGGTCCCGTCATCCGGAACGGCGTGTTATCTACCTGTCGGCTGAAAAGTTCATGTACAGCTTTGTACGGGCCCTGCGTTACAAGGACACGATGGCGTTCAAGGAACAGTTCCGTTCCGTTGATGTGCTGATGATTGATGATGTCCAGTTCATTTCGGGCAAGGACACAACCCAGGAAGAGTTCTTCCATACCTTCAATGCCCTGGTTGACCAAGGACGACAGGTGGTGATTTCTGCGGACAAGTCACCGGCGGATCTGGATGACATCGGCGACCGGTTGCGTTCCCGCCTGTCGTCTGGCTTGGTCGCCGATATTCACCCCACCACCTATGACCTGCGTCTGGGCATCCTGTCGACAAAGGCTGAAACATCCGGCGTTGTCGTTCCGCCAAAGGTCCTGGAGTTTCTGGCGCACAAGATCAGCTCCAACATCCGCGAGCTGGAGGGCGCGCTGACCCGCCTGATTGCGCATGCCCAGCTTGTGGGGCGTGCACTATCCCTGGAAACAGCCCAGGATGTGCTGCGGGATCTTCTCCGCGCCAATGACCGGCATGTCACCATCGACGAGATTCAGAAGAGGGTTGCCGAGCATTTCCAGCTCCGGGTGTCGGACATGCATTCCGCGCGGCGTTCCCGTTCCATTGCCCGGCCGCGTCAGATTGCCATGTTTCTGTCCAAGCAACTGACCAGTCGTTCGTTGCCTGAAATTGGTCGCAAGTTTGGCGGGCGTGACCACACGACGGTGATTCACGCGGTCAAAAAGATCAATCAGTTGATGAGCAGCGATACCGCCTTTGCCGAGGATGTGGAACTGCTGCGCCGGATGCTGGAAACCTGAGCGCGGGACGCAGCAACACGACACGAAGGGTGTGTGGTTTCTCGATGCAATGGGATGGCTTCTGCCTCCCCTCTGCGGCGCGCGCGTGACATCATCTATAATTGCTTGATTGGCGATAAAAACTACCATAGGGTAATGGCTGTCGGCGGGTTCCAAAAACCTGTCGATAGAGGTCTAAAAACCTCGTACATATCCACGGCAGGCAGTCGCCCATATTGCGCGGCGACTGTCTGTACGGTGACGGACTGTGCTCACGGTCCGTGCGCTCCGCTTTATGGCGGGAGGGCGGCGAATAGAACACCCGCAAGGGAAATAAGCCCACCTGATACATCTGACCGTGGACAGTGTTATTGGGTTTTTGGCCTCCCGCCACCACGTGTGTTGTCAGCGCATGTGGTGGCCGGCGTCTTCGTGCGCTGAACCGGGGACCCGGTGTGGTTTCCCCCCGATGGCCACCCTGCCCGGCTTCCTTGCTCCCCGCCGGGCAGGGGCATCGGGTCCCTGGTTTTCTTGCGCGGGATACTTGATCTTGGCGTATGTGTATTCCGCGCAGGGAAGAGGCGCGGTTATGCGTTCGGTGTTTGCGCGCCTGCCCTGTATGTATCCTGAACCCGGTCGTACCTTGCAGGGCTTGGATCCTGTGTCGGCAAACCTTATGGCACAGCAGCGTAACCAGAGCCTGATTGTGGTGATGGACAAGAAACGTTCTGACCGGCCACAGTCCTTTTAGTCTCTTCTTGTTACCATTCCTGAAGCAGGCAGCGTGTGCTGTCGTTGCGGCTGACTGTTCTGGCGTGCGCGTGGATAGTATAGATTCTTTTCATTGAAATGTATGACGTACACATTCATGAATCATGCATGATAGGCTATGAATTTTTATAATTTATACATGCTATTGTGAATTTCTCTCGAATATAGTCAATTGATTCATGTTGTTTATAGTTATCTGGTTATATGTATGTGGCTATTCTATGTCCTGTATAGTGTATATTTTGCGTATATATTCTCATTGTGATGTCTCTTGTTTGCTTTGATACCTTTCGTGTCTGGGGGCTGTTCTGGCCTGTCTGAACATGGAGGATATGATGGATATGACACAGATGAAGAGCTCTGTTGTTATGGTTGGTCCCTATGCGGTGGTGACTGGAACGCAGGGCAGTGATTTTTTGCATCCACCTGAGGCTCGTGGATTCATCGATGGTCTTGGTGGTGCTGATACTGTTGATTATTCATCTTATGCAGATCCGCTGACGATTACGCCATCCTCTGTGGGGGATCTGGTTGTCAATGTGAATGGTCAGCAGAAAGATCTTCTGAGAAATATTGAAAGGGTCATCGGTGGTTCGGCTGATGACCGGATGACAGGGACTTCTGCCAATGAAGTTTTCTTTGGTGGTCCGGGGCGGGATATCCTGGATGGTGGCGCTGGTTTTGATGGGGCCGAATATTCCGACAAAGATAAGCCTGTCGAGGCGGACTTGTCTGTCAAAGGGCCGGTTGTGGTCAAGGTCGGTGGGCAGCATGAGGATACACTGCACAATATAGAAGCCGTTATTGGCGGCCTTGCCGGTGATACCCTTAAGGCCGCTGCGGGCAGAAGCATGCTGGCTGGTGGTGAAGGTAATGACACCCTGATTGCCAACGGGGGCGATGATATCCTGATGGGTGGAAAGGGAGCCGATACATTCGTGTTCAAGTCGGTTTCAGACTCTCCATTCAATGACCCTTCCAGAATTATCGATTTTAACTCTGATGATGGGGACCGTATTGACTTGTCTGCCATTGATGCAAATACAGCGGAGGATGGTTTACAGGCTCTTGCCTTCAGCGGTCAAAATCCCGCTGCGCATTCTGTCTGGTATAGCGCAGGGGCTGACTATGGTGCTTGGTATGCTCCACCTGCCCTCCGTATTGATGTAACAGGTGATGGGGTCGAGGATATGATGATTCTTGTCGAGACGGGTTCCGAGATTCCGTTCCATATTACGGCGGAAGCGTTGGGTTTGGTTGCAGAATAAGCCGCGTTGATCATACGCTATTGATGGTGCTGTCCCCTGTGATATCTGCCTGCTTGCAGGTGTGTTGCAGGGGACATCACGTTGTGACTTGCAGAGTATCCTGATATCTGCTGCAACTCTGTTCTTTCCCGTTTTTCTTTGTCCCGGTTCGGCTCCTTCTTGTTTGGAGCCGTTCCTCTTTTGTATTCATCTGCACAGCATTCCGTATGTCATTTTATTTTTATTACCATTTATTAATCGGTAAAGTGCCGACTTATTATTAACCTTGTCGGGATAAATTATATCGTATACAACCAATGCTAGATTCGATTGGGCTGGCTGGTGTACGGAAACGTGTTATGAATGCTGCAAGGTTGGACACGGTACTTGAGGCCCCGCCCGGGCAGGCCTCGCAATATAGTGCCGATGGGAGTTCCGGGCAGGATGTGAATCTGTTCCGGGGCACCGTTTCATTCTCTGTTCTCCTGCTGTCTCTTCCGGGGCGAAGTGGTCTGAACCTAGAGCTTCTTGCCACTTATAACAGCGCTGTTTCGGGGCAGGTTGTGCAAAGCAATCGCGATGCACCGACCGGCATTCTTGGGCTTGGGTGGGATATGCCCATCGACCGGATCGATGCCCATTATGCTGTGCCGGGTGATCGGAACAGCGTCACCTTCTTCCTGACCAGCCGGGGGTCTCGTAACCGTTTGTATCGTGTTGCACGTCCGTGGCAGCGGGGGTGTCTTGATATCAGTCTGTCTGCTTCCCTGGATCGCAAGGAGGTAACGCCGGCAGTACAGCGTGCTTTTCTGGACCAAGGCCTTGTTCTGGACCGGGGAGCGCGTGTAACGGTCGATGTTCCCGGACAGAGCTGGTCTGTTGTTGATCCAGTCAACGCCTATATGCTTGTTGTCCGGGTTGAAGCTGGCTCCTTGTCTGTTCTGGATGGTGGTTTTCACTACGAAGCAGAAGGCTATGATTTCTCTCGTGTTTGCTATTACGCACCGTTCGAACGCTGGGAGATTTATGACACATCCGGTCTGTGCCGTATTTTTGGTGGGGCTTCCGGAACCAACGCTGCGGGGCATGGTACCAGTCAGGGGGATTCGATTGTCTGGGGCGTTCATTGGAACGGGTGGGCCGGCCCGGGAATGGTTGCCCACGATCCCGAGGGGAAGCGGATTCAGGCTCAGTATCCGTTGTCATGGTATGTATCTGCTCAGCGGGCTCCGAACCGTGATGAGATCCGCTTTGCCTACAGACAGGTCCAGCCTCTTGTCGGTGTGAATGGTCTGCCGTTTACCCGGGCCATCTACCTGGAAACTGTCACTGACATGTTCGGACGTTCAGCACGCCTGATTTATGCACCGAAGCAGTATTCCAGTGACATGTCCGGTGTGCGTGAGTATCTGGATCCGCACAGGGCTGTTCCCGATGATGCGCCCACAGCGTGGCAGGATCGTTACGAGACGCTGTTTCTTGACCGTGTTGAGTGCCGTGCCCACACGGGCGACCTGTTGTTTACAACCTGCTTTACGTATGAGCTTGGGTTGTTTGCGGCTGTTCCTGACAAGGCTCCCCCCGATTTTGCCGGCACCATGACGCGGCGCGTCCTGACGGCGATAACCCGGGTACAGGCTGATGGCAGTTTTCTGCCGCCCTTGCGTATGACGTATTACCCGGCAACAGGGAGTAATCCCGGGGCAATTGCCTCGCGGCATTTACCGGAAGGGGCTGTTGTTGCGTATGATTACCAGCAAAAAAGTCTGACGCAGTGTTCGCGCAGCCTGACGGTCTTGCCGGCCTTGGCCAGTGCCAGGCCAAGGGTCTGGTTTGGTACGGACTACGCGGTTGTCCTGTGGATTGCTGACAGTCGTTTCAGTCTGACAGTTTATACGTGGAACGGGCGCTGGATTGCCTGGACCCCGTCTGCGCAGCAGTATCTGCTGTCCATTGATCCGGATGGTATCAATCCCGTCTTGCGTGATGATTTCTTTGTTCTGCATGTTCCTGATGCAGATAAAGCCAGCAGCTGCGTGCTGTTCTTCCACCGTGACAACCGTATTCTGGGCGGGTGGATTGAAGATCCTGCTTCTCCCCTGGGTATTGAAAGCCGTAACAGCCACGTTGTCGCCGGAGATCGTTTTCTGGCCATAGCCAACGGACAGAACAACACCGTTACCTGGTTTACATGGAATGACCTCTCGCGGTCATGGACGCAAGAAAACGTTCCGACAGAAGAACGCATGCGGGATCCTTCTGCCTGGCATATTTTTTTGGCAGCGAATGCCACTGCCATGGTTGTGCTGTATTACGACGGGCTTTCCGCACCCGGTACAAAGCAAAGCCGCCTGGTCTGTCATGGTGTTGGAGAAACAGGTGACTGGACGATTCTGGATACACGTCCGGCACCGGACATAACTATCTCCGGCCCGGATGTTCGTGCCAATTTTCACTGGGTGGCGGCATCATGGGTTTTTGCTGCCGCGTCGGTCATTGCTGATACAGGATCCCGCCTGACGTGGCAGCTCAGCCTGTATACCTGGAAGCCTGACCGGACACTGAATGCGCCGTTCCAGATTGTTGGGACCATCGACAAGACAGAAACCGGCATTTTGCCCTGGCAGCCCATACCTGTCATTTTACCATCTGGCCTGGTTGCCTGCGGGCCCAACCTGTTGCGGTTCAATGGTCGTGAATGGCTTCCCAATAACAGCTTGTCCCTGCGTATACCTGTCAGGGACGGTGCTGCTTTCCGGTTTGTAGCCGGAGATGATGTGGTGGTGAAAACTGAATACACCCCGGATCAGGTCATCGGGATGTTGCAGGCTTTTGATCCCGATACCGCCCAATCTGTCTGGGCTGGTGATCCGCTCCTTTTATATGACGGTGCGCCTGTTGGAAGCGGTTTGCAGCACTATGGCCCCAGTGCCGGTGGCAATACGGTGACGTTTGGTGACCATGTTTACGATCGGGGTGCATCAACAGACTGGAAAGAAGCCGCCCGGCATGTAACCGGCTCATTGCCTCCGGATGTGAATACGGCAACCCTTGTCAATCAGGGCCCGCTGTTTCTGCTGGCTTTGGGTCAGGAAAATGCCGGGAGACTGATGACCCGGATCATGGTTCTGAAGCCCGGGTTTATTTTTGCCGGTGAGGTTGTGCCGCAGGCTTTGTGTGAGTCTTCCGGGCCGGGAAGCTTTGCAACCTTCCTTCCTGCCGATGAGCCTTTTGATCAGGCGCAGTCTTTGACCCTGTATCGGTTCCTGCATGACTCTGTATTGCAACCGGTTGCAGATTTTCCGGTGCGGTCTGTGACCAGCGATAACGGTTACACCCGCGAGGCGGTGAGCTACCTGTTTGATCCGGATACGGCAGCTCTCAGCGCGCAGGGCGATGTTTGCAAATACTATACGGTTGCTGTGTCCAGAGGGCCGGGCGGTCAGAATGGTTCGACCCGTTATACCTTTATGAACGGGATTGGGGATCGTGCCCCCGGGAATCCGGTGCGGGAGGCTGTTCTGGACGGGCAGCTCCTGCGTACGGACATGCATGATGCAGGTAACCGTGTGGTGGCCAGTTATCTCAACACCTGGTCTTTTGTTGACCAGGTCCAGGATATCAGGGATGGCACAACCCGTCGCTTGCATGGCGGTTATGTGCAGTTGACATCAACGACGCGTGTTGTCGATGGCGTGACATCAAGTCAATCCTTTGCGTATGACCTGCGTACGGGACAGGTTATGCAAACGGACATAGCGGTCCTGAATTCTGTTGCGCAGACCGAGGTTCATCGCCGCCGTGTTGTGCCCGGGTGGCAGAGATATCCCCAGTTTGGTTTCCTCAACATCCTGACGCCATGGGTGGAGATCACCTCGACCGTTACAACAGGTGACGCCGAACCAGTTGTAACCGGTCAGGCCCTGATGGAGTGGTGCTCTTTTCCCGGGCCGGCCATAGGGGATGTCGGACGTCTGTCTCTTTTCTCTGAAGTTCAGGCATGGAGTCGTGTTGCCGCAGGTGGTTCCACCCCGTCGGAGGATCCTGCACAGTGGTTGCGGACCGGACGTGTCGAGCATCGTAATGCCTATGGGTATCACGTGGAGACCCGAACATCGTCCGGGCTGGTTCAGAGCGAGCTGTATGCCACGGCAGGCTCCCCCCTTGTCGCGACCTTTTCCGGTGCGTCCTTGTCGGGACAGGAAGCATACTATTACGGGTTCGAACCCTATGAGACAGCTGGGAACTGGAACCTGGATCCTGCGCGGACTCCCCTGGTAACGGCCATCAGCTGCACGGGGACACGTTGTATGGCGGTGCCGGCAGGGGTATCCGGGGCATCTCTGGAGCTGACGCCGCGTGATCGTTCAGAGCCATTCCTGTTCTCGTTCTGGGCTTGTCTGGATCCGGCTGCGCGTGTTCATGACCCTGTTGAATGCTGGCGTGTGGAGTATACCGGTCCCGGTGCTGCATCATTGCCCACGCCCCGGACTGTTCGGGTTGCGTCAACACAGTGGTCCTTTTATGCCATTCCTGTGGATCTGTCCGGATGTCAGGGTCCGGTTACGGTGCGTTTGACGCCCGTCAACAGTGGCAACGTGACAGTCTTCATCGATAACGTGGCATTTTCGACACGTGGTGGGTCTGTCCGGGCCCATGTTTTTGATCCTGTGACCTATCGTGTGACGGCTGAGGTTGGCCCCTATAACCAGATCCGTCGCCGCATCTATGACCGGCAGCAACGCCAGGTCGCGATCACCAACGAATTCCAGTCTGTTGTCAATGTGATCGCGCCGTATCTGGCGCGGCAAACGCAGGATGGTTTTGATCCGGACACTCCCAACAGTCAGCTTGTGGTCCAGCCGATGGGGGACACATGGTATGGCCGGTTTCGCAACAATGGCGTCTGGTCGGACGGGTTCTCGTCGACACAGCCGACGTTGTGGACCAGTGCCAACGGGCAGCTTGCTTATCATGGGGATCAACCCGGGCGGATCGATTTTACCGGGATCCGGCTTGTCACAGACTATATGGTTCGCCTGACAGTCAAGGCTGAACCTGGACACAGCGTTGGTCTGATGCTGGGTGATGATCTTGCTGTTGCCTGGAATCCGGATACATGCGCCTGGACACTGACCGATCGCCTGAACAAAGACACAGTGCACGGTGCCTTTACCAGTCCCACTCCATCCGGTGACTGGTTGGTTGTGCTGGGACCCCATGCTGTGATTATGGCGCTTGATGGCCGGATTCTGTTCCGTTATCTGCCCGAGCAGTGCCCGCAGGGGCGTCCGGCGTTTGTTGCCGGAGGGCCACTGGTTATCAGTGAATTTGTTGCCGGCAGCCGTTTGCAGATGGCCATCCGCTATTTCGACGGATGCGGTCGTACGACGCAGGGGCATTCTGTTGAGGGTACGCAGGTTGTCATCGCGACGACCCTGTATGACGAACTGGGGCGGCCGGATGTGCAACTCAAACCCGTTGCGCTTGATATCCGTCGTGACGGCTTCCTGTTCTGGCGCCGTGATCTGGTTACGGCTTTTGATCGTGACAGCGGCCTTTTGTCCGGAAAAGCGGCAGATGCTTGGCCGCAGGATCAAGGATATCCCTATACCCGCAAACGCTTTGAGCCGTCTCCTCTGGGGCGTGTTGTCGAGACCGGTATGCCTGGTCGTGACTTTGCCATCGTCAACCTGTCCACACGTACTCCGGAGGGGCGTCATACCGTACGCTGGTCCTATGGAGCCAACACGGATGATGCACCAACCCGTCAGTTGGGGCTGCCGGTCGGTCGCTATGCCTGTGTGCAGAAAACAGACCAGAATGGTGACGTGTCCGTGACCATGACCGATACGTTGTCCCGGGCGGTTGCCACGGCCCGCCGTGTTGATTCAGAACGTGGGCACTGGACCATCGAGAGTCAGGCCACGGTTTATACGCCTGATGGCGTACAGCAGGCGGTTCGTCTGCCGAATTTTTATGCTCTTCCTTCCGGAGGGGCAGCCGATGCCTGGACCAGGCTGACACTGTCTGATCTTTCTGGACGGATTATCAGCCGCATGGATCCCGACAGTGGCCTGAAGACGGCGGTTTTCAACGCTGCCGGACATGTACGTTTTGCCCGGGATGCTGTTACGGCCGCCCGTGGTGATGTGGTTTACAGTAAATATGACCGCTATGGGCGACCGCTTGAAACCGGTCTTGTTGCAGCAGACTGGGACAGGCGAGCCTTGCAGGCCAGGGCGGAACAGCCGGATTGGCCACGCCCGGAGGACGGTGCCCGCGCCCTGCGTCGTTTTGTGCATGACGGTGACGGGACGTCTGTCAACAATCTCGGGCATCTGGTGTCTGCGACGGAATGTGATGAAACAAGCCGTCAGGCCACCAGTGTTCTTGTCTATGATCATGATGATACCGGTCAGGTTGCCGGAAAGACATTGCGTTTGCCGCAGCTTGGCCGGGCGTATGCGACAACCTTTACCTATGACAACCTGGGTAATGTGACCGGCATAACCTATCCATCCGGGTTTACGGTCCTGTCACAGCGTGATGCTGTCGGCCGGGTCGAGCGTATGGTCGATGGAAATGGTACCGTGCTGGCCGCATGGACATACGCACCAGGTGACCAGATTGCAGAGCAGCGCATCCTTCCCGGTGCACAGGCAGCGGTGACGACGGATTATGCCTATAACAGTCCCGGGTGGCCGGTCCGTCTTTCTTCGGCCTTTATGACCGAAGAGCTGTCCTACAACAGCGGGGCTATGGATGGTACCGCGTACTACAATGGGCAGGTCTCTTCGATCGATGTGACCTTTTCCCTGCCGGCTTTGGCTGTGCCGGGGTTCCCGGCGCGGACGTCCACAGTCTGTCGCTATGACTCAGGCGGTCGGATTCTGTCAGCCCGGACGATGGCTGATGGTGTTGTCCAACCGCGCTGGAGTTTCGGGGTCGTTACGCCGACATCCTATGATGACAACGGTAACGTTTTGTCCTGTGACCATGACGGTCAGGCAATGGCGTACCGTTATCGTGCCGGTACAAACCAGGTTATCAACACCGATGGCAGTGATCGTACCGATTATGTCTTTGATGCTGTTGGTGCTGTGACCCGGGCTGATTCAAGGGCAATTACCGACATTGTGCGTCATCCGGGTACACGGCGTGTGGACAGGATACGGACCACGGATGGTGATGTTGCCTTCGAGTATGACAGCCGATCAAACCGTATCGTCAAGACCACGACAGAGGGTCGCCGGGTCTATGTGCGTGGTGTGAACGGCTGGACCGTGATGGAGGAATATTGTCCTGCTTCGGGAACGCCATCGGTTACGGAATATCTCTACGGTCCCGGTGGGTTGTTTGCCATTCGGGTTGACGGGCAAGTCATGCCGGTTCTGACGGATCATCTGGGCTCCGTGCGTGGGCTGGTGGCAGACGGAAGGCTTTCAAGCGCGTTCCATTATAACGTATTTGGCGAGGTTGTAGCCCGTTATGGGGCCGCTGATCACCTGCGCTACCGTTTTACCGGGTATGAGTATGACGCAGAAACAGGCTTGTACAATGCGTCAGCCCGTCTTTATGATCCGGTATCGAAGCGTTTCTACAGTGTTGATCCCAAGGGACAGTACGCATCCTCCTACGTTTACTGTGGCAACAATCCGGTCTCTCTTCTTGATCCTACCGGAGAGGCTGCGTGGTGGGCCGTTCTGCTTGGTGCTTTGGTTGGGACGGCCGTAACCTTGTTTACAGGCGGTGCCGGTGCGTTCCTGTTTGCGACAGAAGAAGGAACGGCGCTTGGGGCCTCTACCGCTGTTTCAGCGGCGGCCGGCGCGGTTGGTTCCCTGGCGGGTGATGCGACAGCAGCGGGAGCATCCGGTGAACGCTTTACGCCGGTGCGGGCACTTGTTGATCTTGCCGCTGGTGCTGCGGGTGGTGCGGCTGGTGAGTTCTTTGGTGGTACAGCAGCCAATGCTGCAATAGGCCGGGCTTTCAGGGCGGGTTATTCGGCTGCAGCTGTCAGCCGGATTGGCTTTGCCGCATCCGGGGTGGCGGGTGGCTTGTCCGGTTCTGCAGCTGCGATAGGAACGCAGGCGGCTCTTGGTGGTCAGCCCCTTTTCAGTGCGGGGAATGGCATAACGGTGGCCTTGTCAGCTCTGGCTGGTTTTGGCGGAGCCGTTGCCGCATCCGGGTCCTACTTCTCCTGGTTCGGGAATACGATGCCTGTACCGTTGGGAGAGAACGATTTTGATCTGATTGATGCCTTTACCCGGGTGCATCCAATCGCCAAATCCGAGACCGGTCATTCATATCGGTTCCTGACCCTCAATCGCGAAGAGCTTGGGCTGCTTTTTTCTGTTGCTTTTCGTCTGAATGAATCCGGGACCGAGTTCCATGATGTGATCGACGTGCATGGTGCCGGGCGTTTTGTGTTCCCGTCCATCAAGGGTGCCGGGTACATGCGCCCGATGTCCGCCAAGCTCCTGGCACGATACATGCGGACCCAACATCCTGACTGGGTTGGCGGCGGTACACATCCCCCGATCAAGATGTCTTGCTGCTTCAGTGCGATCCCGGGATCCCGCGGGGGGGCTGTTGGCCAAACAATTGCGACAGCCCTCAATCGGACGACCTATGGAAGTCTTGGTACCGTAAGAATGATACATGGTGCTCCGGACTGGAAATGGGTTCGTTTTACTCCATGACCTCAACCCCATACAGGAGATGACAGGTATGAGCCTTTCTGATGTTGAAGAGAAACCGGCCGTTTGCCCAGCAGCAAAGATCCCGGTCCAGGTTGCGTCCCTGGAAGAATATAAAACCCTGTTCGCAGGGGATCTGACCGATGCACAGCGCGAGGCCCATACGCAGCATCTTTCGTGTCTGCATGGGAATGCCCTTGCCGGTACCGATGATGACGGATGTCTGGTCCGCCTCAGCAACTTTGTCTACGGCGCCGGTAAACTGGCACCTCATGACAAGGCTTTTGCCGAGAAGATATTCCCGATCCAGGCCAGCAAGATAGCTGTTGAGGACATGACGGTGACAACCGATATCGTTTATGGTCCCGCTTCGGCACCTGTTTTGCTGAACGTGGGAACATTAACGTTTGCCGGTGGATCCATTACGGCCCTGAACACGGTTCTTACAATCAATGCCCGCAAGGTGGCTTTCCGTGAAGGTACGGGAACCAAGCCCTATCATATCGGTATTCTTGGTACAGACGGTGTCACTGGCATGGATGGTGCCCATGGTGATACGCCTTCCAATCAGGCTGCATCCGGCAAGGATGTCCAGCCTGCGTCTCCGGGGATCTGCACAGGTGTCGGGCCTGGCGGTCTTGGCAGCAACGGATCCAATGGCGGGGATGGGCAGGATGGAAATCTCGGTGGAACCGGACGCCCCAGCCTGCAGGCCAATCTGACATTCTATGCGTTTGATAATCCGGAAGGAGAAAAGCTGGTTGTCTTCACGCGTTCCGGGGCCGGTGGTGCCGGCGGTCGTGGTGGAGACGGCGGTGCCGGACAGCAGGGTGGAAACGGGGGCTGTGGTTGTGATTCCGGCTGTGAAGGCACTGATGGCGGCGACGGTGGTCGTGGCGGCAATGGCGGCGATGGTGGGAACGGTGGTCAGGGCGGCGATGCTGTCGATGGTGGTGATGTGTTCATAAAGGTTCCTGCCGAAGCGGTATCCAGTGTTGTCGGGGTTGCTGATATTGCCCATGCCGGCATTGGTGGTGCCGGTGGCCTGGGTGGTGCTGGCGGCCGTGCTGGAAATGGCGGCGCTGGCGGGAAGCATTCTGCCAACGGAGCAGGTGGTGCGCGTGGCAACAATGGCAAGCCCGGTCAGCCCGGCAAGGCGGGGATTCGTCAGGGTAATCCCGGGAACATTTATATTAACAGTCTGTAGACGGTACGGTTATACGCATGGTGGTGACCACTGAGTCTTCGGATTACGATCTGTCGGTCCTTCCCCGCCCCGGGGAGGACTGGCCGATCGGAACCCATTTTGTCACAGTGCCGGATCTGGAGACGGCGCGTCGTTTGTTTGGCTCGCCGGATCATGCGGTCCGTGTACGCAAGAGTGCATTGTTCTATCGCGGGATTGAAGCGCGCCAGCGCCTTCCCCAGGGGATGCATGACCGTGGCGAGGAATATGCGATCGCGGATGGCAGGCTGCATGAAGCGGACCGTGCCGGGCTTGCCAACCATCTGCCCCTGCATGTCAAGGTGATCCGTCTTTCCTACAAGCGACTTGCCCAAGGTGAGATCTGGGATGTCAGTGTCCGTCATGGACAGTGGCCCGGCCTTGATTACATGGAAGAGCTGTATGTCTTTGTGCACGTTGATCACCTGGTCCTGGAGGAGGGGGCCAGGATTACCGTTTCAGGCAATGTCTTGTTTCTGGTGTGCGGCACGCTGGAACGTGTTGATCCGGTCAGCTCCTGGCAGGACGTCGCCGAGGACAGGTACGATATTGCGGTTCTGCCAACGCCTTTCTCGGTAGACCGGCAGCTGAGTCCCAATACAGGATGCCCTGGTGTTGACGGGTTACCCGGGGATGACGGTGTTCCTGGTATGTCTGTCGAGGTCGAGGGATCTCTCTTTGGTCCGGTCCCGGTTCATGTTCCCGCGCAGTGTCATGCCGGGGATGGTGGGTCCGGTCTGGACGGAGGCCATGGTGTGCGTGGCCGTAATGGTGGCATGTGCAAGGTAGCCGATATACGGATTGCGCGGTTGGTGGGGTGTGACTCTCGTCCCCTGCGTATCTTTTCCTGTGCTGGGTCTGGTGCTCCAGGGGGGAGCGGCGGGCAGGGAGGGCGCGGTGGTAACGGTGGGCAGGGTGGTAACGGCATCAAGTCTCTCCGTGTCTTGCGGCCTTCCGGGGACGGGGGTGCCGGTGGTCACGGGGGGCGTGGCGGTCATGGCGGACAAGGCGGAAACGGTGGGCTGTCATCCAATATTTTTGTCCAGGTTCCGGTGGGAACGGTGATCCGGTCCCTCTCTTTGCCGTCTTTGGGGGGGCCGGGTGGTTCACCGGGTTCGGGTGGATTGCCGGGGCTTGGTGGTGCGGGGGGAAGAGCACTGCCCGGTATTGCTCCCGGGCGTCGGGGATGTGACGGACTTTGGGGTGCTGACGGGTTGCCCGGGCGTCCAGGCCGGTCGCGACTGGGGGCGGGTATTTTTGTGATTGAGTGCGACCGTTTCGGTCCAAGTTTCTGACAGCGTCCTGCATGCCCCAGGACCAAGGGATGCTCTGACCGGAACCGTTCGCTGCGGTCTTTATCTCACGTGAACAATGCGTGAGAGCTCTGCCACAATATTGAAACCATCCCAGAGCACATCCATGTCCAGGGCCTGCCCGACAGGCACAATGCGGCTTATCCCGCAGATACCATGGCGCAGGGCCCATTCCTGCATGGCCGATGGTGTGATGCCGAAGTACGTTAAGGTCTGTACTTTCGGGGACAAGGACGGGGCAAGATCATCAAGGTGATGAATGTGCGTCTGGAAGAAGAAGCCACCTCGACCGCTTTCTGTCTCAAAGCACAGGGGAACGGTTGGCAGGTCCAGTACAGAAAGGGTAATGCCGTACGGCTGGACCGCCTGGATGTCCGGGCGTATCGCCAGGGCTTTCAGGACAGAGGTGGCTTTGCTGACAGCCTGTTCGGCGCGCAGTGTGTATGACCTGTCTGTTATGTGATGTTCAAGGGCATTCCAGAAACGCTGTGGACCTCTTCCTTTGCCGCACCAGATGACATAACGGGGGGAAGAGCATGCGTTCTGGTCCATTGTGTATGCGTCGTTGAAGAACGCACGGGCAAGTGCAGCCAGATCATCGTCTTCCAGCTTGGCAACGGCATCGGAATCCATGATGCACAGGGACAGGCGATCAGGGAATACAACATCAACGCAGTCCGGTCGTGTCGGCAGGGACCGGATGTGCGTGACAGTTGAATCGCCGCCCCAGATCATGCGGGCTGCACAGACACGTGACAGTGTGGCGGTTAAATCCAGATCCCTTGCATAACGGACGATGGCAAAGCGCCTGGCCATGTCTTGATATGGAGATACGCTGACAACATCATTCAGAATGCGGCACAGGATATCGATCTCTTCAAATGGGCGTGACGGAGCCCGCACGATGTTCACGTTACCGGCCAACAGGCCAAAGGCTAGCGAGAAGGCTGTGTTGACGGGAATATTGCCGGGTGCAATGTGTAGTGTCAGGCCGCGCCCAAGGCGTAGTCTGGAATCATTGCAGAGTTTCTGTGAGGCCTTGATGCCTGCAGGCCGACACCAGAAAGCAAACGTTTGCAGGTCGGGTTTCTTCTTGGCTTGCGGATCAAGACGCAGGGCCTTTGACAAGGCGCCGAGGAATTCGCAGACAGGCGGTGCGAATGGTGGAAGACACGTGTCATGCAGGTCACGATTCCCGGCCAGCAGATCAACGGTAGATCCCTCATCAAGAAAGGGTATCGCTGCATCCTCTGGCTTCAGCGTCCTGGACTCGTCCATGTACAACAAAATATTTCCCCTTTCTCCCGCACGGACAATCATCTTCCCCAAGAATCGTGGCTTCATCTTCTGTCAAAAGACTATGACCGGGATAGCTTTCGGGCAAAGCGGAAAAGAGCTGAAGCAAACCCCGTTCGTTTGATGCGCACGGCTCAAGATGCGCATTCCGCACCAGGACATCCGAGAACAGGGACGGATGCAGATAGTGTTGCTCACATTCAAGAAAGATGGAGCCTGTTTGTTCGACAAGACCATAGTAATTATGGACAGAACGGATACCGGTTGTTTTCTCAGCCAGTGCACGAAATGCCCTGGCGCTGATCTGTTGGTCGGCCATCTTCTTCCACCCACCACCATGGATCAGGATACTTTTCCCCAGATCAAGGCGCATACCCTGTTCCTCAAGGCACTTCAGAAATTTTGAGAATACAAGGAAGGTGAGGCCAAAGACAAAAACAGGCTGGTTACCATAACGGGCTTCAAAGTCCTTCAGGGCATTCAGATCGGTCATTCCCTGTTTGTCCAGGGCATACGTGATGGGGCGCCCAAAGAGTGAAAATCCGGTTGTAGCTGCTGTGCGCGCTGATAATGCATCCGCACCCCTTTGTGCGGATTGTGAGTCGATGATCAGCATGGGCATCCGTTCCAGCCCCGTAAAATTCACTGTAATGTGGGTAAGGACTTTCGTTTGTCGTATGATTTCAGCATGATCAAGAGCAATGCGCGAACGTGTATGACCGGTTGTTCCTGATGACAGCAGGGTCTTCTGGACCTGGTTCCGGGGAACACTTTTCAGATCCAGTTCCTTGAAGAGGCGAACCGGCAAGAAGGGAATGTGCTCCAGAGAGGGATGCTTTTCCGTCTGGTCCGGGAAGAAAGCCATCATTTTTTTGTAAGACGGGCAGTGTTGCATATGATGGTGTGTCAACCACGACATGCGTTCCAGAAAGAGGGTCTCTCTTTGCGGACGAGCCAGTCCGTAGGGTGGTTCGTCAAAGAAAGTATCAAGGGGCAAGGGTGTGATCATGGCACAGCCTGGCTCATAAGGGTGGAATAATCCGTTTTCCCTGACTCGAGACGGGGAAATGCGGGGACTGCATGAACGAAGATCCCCTTGTGATGCAGGCTTGTTACAGATTGCAGGAATGCGGCTACATCCCTAGCCTTGTCCGCGTCTGTAATAAAAACACATAGTCTATCGTCATGGCCACTGCATGCAGCGTGATAGCCGGCCTTTTCCAGAAGATGCTCTGTTTCGTCCAGGCTGACCCTGTGCCCGAATATTTTCAGGAATCGCTTCTTGCGCCCGATAATACGCAGGAATCCATCACTGTCGCGGCAGGCGATATCCCCTGTGTGCAAGGTCCCTTTGTGGCAATCTCCCAAGGTCAGGTCATTTGCAGATTGTGCCAAGCCAAGTGAGACATTGGGGCCTTGATAGACAAGCTCGCCTGGCTGTTCCGGTTCCTGTATCGGATTCCCGGCTTCATCAATCAGGAACATGCTTCCCCCGGGGATCGGAATACCGATGGTATGTCCCTTGGATGGCATGGCATCCCAAGGGACGCAGGACATGCGCGCAGTTGCCTCCGTCTGTCCATACATGACCCGGAACTGTCTGTCGTTTCTTGCGCATGACTGTACAAATGACTGGATATCGTCTGGATCCATACGTCCCCCGGCCTGTGTCAGCAGACGCAAGGCGGGTAAGTCCATCGTGTCAAGGCGCAGACGCTTCAATGTCTGGTAAATAAACGGCACGCCACCAAAGTTTGTGACGCGATGCTCCTGTACGGCATGCCAGAAAGCAGGTGTAACCACCGCGTTCTCTGTCACAAAAACAGATGCGCCGACAAGAAGATGGGAATGAATGATTGACAGTCCGTAGCTGTAGCTGAAGGGCATTGTGGTGATCGCACGGTCAGACTCTTTGAGGTCGAGAGATTGTGCAATTGATGCCGCATTACTAAGGATATTATTGCGTGAAATCCGGACGAAAGACCGGCTTCCTGTTGATCCTGATGTTGTGAGAAGAAGGGACAGTTGATCGTGCATTGCGGGGCTTTCTCCCCGGTGCATCAGGACATAGCCGTTTCTTTGTTGTACGATCCTGGTGTGCCCGAAGGCTGATGCATGATCCAGTGGACAGAGGATGTAACCCGGGTTCAGGCGGTTCGTAATGTCTACAAGATGGTGCTGTGATACGGAGTGATGCACCAAGGCTGGTACGGAATTTGCGCGCATCAGCCCGATATACGCAATAACAGCTTCCGGGCAATTCTGGCACAGAGTCAGGACAAGGCTGCGCCCTGCAACGGCATTTGCCCAGAAGTCAGTCTGAATAGAAAGGTCGTGGTATGACACTTCACCGCCATCTTCAGACAGAAGAGCAATTCTTTGTTGATGCAGATCCAGATCAGAAAATAAATCCTTCATGCGCAACAGTATCCTTGGAGCATAAAGAAGGCCCCCAATCCCCATGTCATACGCTGCACGTATGCAAGGCTATTGCTCCCCTATTCAGTTTATTATGACATGGCCTCTTGGTCCGGCGAACGTAAAGTTACATCAGTTATGATGCGGTGGTGCCGGATCTGTCAGAATCTTAAGATCATATTGAAACCGCTGCCTTGATTGTGTCGGAATACTACCCGTACTTTTTTTCCAACCACGAGAACACGCCATTATAACTGGCAGAGATTAATGAGAATTATGCCTTTGTGTTGTATGCAGTCCATCCGGTCCGAAGCCGTTCCATATACAGATAGATAACCGGGGTGATGTATAGGGTCAGTGCCTGGGAAACAATCAAGCCACCGACAACGGCAAGCCCCAGCGGTTGCCGCAGTTCAGCGGCGGCGCCATAGGCTGCGGCAATGGGCAAGGTGCCGACAATCGCTGTCATAGTGGTCATCATGATCGGGCGGAACCGTATCAGGCAGGCATTTTCGATGGCATCGCGGGCAGAAAGCCCCTCGATACGTCGGGCGTCCAGCGCGAAATCAATCATCATGATGGCGTTTTTCTTGACGATCCCGATCAGCATCAAGAGACCGATCATGGCAATAACGCTCAATTCGACATTGAAAAGCATCAACGTTGCCAAGGCCCCGACCGAAGCCGAGGGCAGGCCGGACAAGATTGTCAGTGGGTGAATGTAGCTTTCGTACAGTATGCCCAGAACGGCATAGATAACGAGAATCGCCGCGCCCAGAAGAAGGGTTTGGTTCTGCATGGACTCCCGGAATATTTCTGCCGTCCCTGAAAAACTGGTGCTGACCGAGGCTGGAAGACCAAGGGTTTGTTCCAGGGCCCGGATGGCCGTAACGGCATCCCCCAGTGCAGCACCCTGTGCAAGATTGAACGAGAGTGTGACCGCCGGGGTTTGCCCCTGACGGTTAACGCTCATGGGGCCGGATGTTCGTTCCAGTGTCGAAAAAGCCCCCAGTGGGACCAGCTCCCCGCCATTGGCGCGTACATGAATGCGTGACAGGCTGCTTTCGTCTTGCTGGAAGCGTGGCTCCAGTTCCAGGATGACGGCATAGTCGTTGCTGTCAGTGTAAATGGTGGAAATTTGCCTCTGTCCAAAGGCGCTGTAGAGCGCCGCACGAACAGCATCAACCCGGATCCCCAGCAGGGCTGCCTTGTCCCGATCTATGTTGACAAAAACCTGTGGGTTGGACAGTTCCAGATCACTGGCAACATCAACCATATGCGGGTCTGCACGCATGGCTTCTTCCAGGCGTGCGGACCATGCATACAGCTCTGTACTGTCCAGGGCCTGGATCGTGTATTGATACTGGCTTTTGGATGTTCGTCCCCCCAGCCGCAAGTTCTGGGTTGGAACCATGAAGACGGAGATACCAACCTCACGCGCAACCTGACGCCGCAGTTCCGCAATAACGGTTTGTATGGGGGGCCGTTCACCGCGTGGGCGCAGACTGACGAACAGGCGGCCGGAATTTATGGCCGTTGTTGCTCCGCCCCCGACAGCGGATGTTACCCCGCTGACAGCAGGATGGGCGCGTACAATCTGGGCAATGCGGGAATGGGCTGTGACCATGGCCGGGAAGGCGATGTCTTTTGATGCTTCTGTAATGGCGACAAATTGCCCGATATCTTCTTCGGGGAAGAAGCCCTTGGGAATCGTGACAAACAGAACCAGCGTCAGGATTACGGTTGCTGCGGCAACGCCTGCGGTCAGGCGGTGATGCTGCAGGCACCACGACAGGGACCGGGCATAGCCGGCTTCCATCCAGTCCAGTGCACGGGACAAGGTTTGCCCCAGCGGGCTTTCCTCGCGCTCCAGGTCATGGCGTGTCAGCAGGCGGGAACATAGAAAAGGTGTCAGTGTCAGGGATACCAGGGCCGATATAACCAAGGCCATGGTCACGACGACAGCAAATTCATGGAACAAACGCCCCAGTACACCGCCCATCAGAAGGATGGGAATAAAGACAGCCACCAGGGACAAGGTGATGGAGACAATGGTAAACCCGATTTCGCGTGAACCTTTCAGGGCGGCTTCGAAGGGCGGTATTCCGGCTTCGATATGACGGACAATATTTTCCAGCATCACAATGGCATCATCCACGACCAGACCAACCGAAAGGGTCAGAGCCAGAAGTGAGATGTTGTCGATGGAAAACCCCATAAGGTGCATGCCTCCTGCTGTGCCCAGAAGGGACAGGGGGACGGCTACGGCGGGAATGATGGTGGCCGTGGTCCGGCGCAGGAACAGGAAAATGACCAGAATGACCAGGATGATGATCAGAAGCAGGGTGAACTGGACATCATCCACCGCTTCACGGATGGATTGGGCCCTGTCGCTGACAATATCAATTGATACCGATGGGGGGAGCCGTGTGCGCAGATCCGGGAGGAGCCTTTGTATATCGTCAACAACCTGCACGGTATTGGCGTCGGGTTGTCTTTGAACGGCCAGAACAATGGCCCGGTTGTCATTATGCCAGCTGGCGGCGCGATCGTTTTCCACGCTGTTGCTGACTGTGGCCACATCGCCAAGGCGAATGGGTGCTCCTTTGCGAACCGCAAGGATCAGGTTCCCGAAGGCTTTTGCATCAGGGAGTTGGTCGTTGGACGTCAGAACCAGCTGTCGGGAATCTCCGGACAGAATGCCGACAGGAGTATTCGCATTGGCTGCGGCGACCGCTGTTTGCAGATCATCAAGAGTCAAGTTCCGTGCGGACAGGGCATCAGGGTCAGCCTTGATCCGGACAGCATATTTCTGCGAGCCATAAACCAGAACCTGTGCCACCCCAGGCAGGGCAGAAATACGCGGCTGTACAACGGACTCTGCATACTCGTTGATATCGGGCAAGCCGACCAGCGGTGAGGACAGGGCCAGAATGGCAATCGGGGAGTCTGCCGGATTGACCTTGCGCCAGGTCGGCGGTGTTGTCATATCGTCTGGCAGGCGGCGCTGGGCCCTGGATATGGCCGCCTGGATATCCTGGGCGGCCGCATCAATATTGCGGTCGAGGACGAATTCCACCGACAGGCTGGTGCTGCCATTCCGGGAGCTGGAGGTGATAGTGCGGATGCCTGCGATGGTGGAAAACTCACGCTCCAGGATGGCTGCAACGGATACGGCCATGGTTTCAGGGCTGGCACCGGGCAGGGATGCGCTGACACTGATGACGGGGAAATCCACATTGGGAAGGGCTGCGACCGGAAGCTGCCGCCACGCAGCCAGCCCGGCCAAGACGACACTTAGCGACAGCAGAACCGTCATGACCGGGCGGCGTATGAACAGTTCGGATATGTTCATGGTGCAGCCTTCCCGTTATCCGGCTTATCCGGATCCTGCTCGAAGACCGCAGATCCTTCCACCAACCGCGATGCCCCCTGTATGACAACACGTTCACCGGCGCTCAGGCCCTTGTCTATAACAGCAAGACCATCAAGACTACGTGCGACATTGACGGGGCGAGCTGCTACCGTTTTGTCTGCACTGACCACAAAAACATACGGCCCTCCCTGGCTTGTCAGGACAGCCGTATCCGGAATGGTCAGGGCATCGTGGTCCACGCGCAGGGTCAAGGTGATACTGACCAGCTGTCCGGGCCACAGCTGTGTCTCTTCATTGGGGAACCGGGCTTTGAGCATGATAGTGCCGGACTGACGGTCGACTTTGTTGTCAATAAACACCAGCTTGCCGGTGACCGGGGAGGATGAGTCCTGCGGGGTCGTGGCAACAACATCCAGGGGTGCACGGCCCTGGCCATATCGAACGATCCCCAGAAGAGATTCCGGCAGGTTGAAGGATACCTCTATCGGGCGAATGGCGGTCACCGTTACCAAGGGATCGGTGTCCGATGGACGGACGCTGGACCCGGGTCGCACGGAAACAGCCCCCGTATAGCCGCCCATCGGAGCAACAATCCGGGTATGGTCCAGGGCAACCCGTGCGCTTTCAATGGCAGCCATGCCGGCATTGACCGTTGCCTGCAGGGCATCAACTCCGGCAATGGCGGCTTCATAGGCCTGGCGCGATGTGGCCTGGTGACGGACCAGGTCGGCGTAACGGCGGGCATCGCCCTGTGCCTTGCCCAGTTGTGCCCGGTCACGGGCCAGGTTGGCTTCGGCTTCGGCTAGTTCTGCTTTCAGGGAACGGTCATCCAGGGTGAACAGCAGCTCTCCCTGCCGGACTTCTTGTCCTTCGGAAAAATGGATAGCCTCGACCACGCTTTCAACACGGGTCCGGAGATCAACGCGGGCAACCGGAAGGGCTGTGCCTGGAGCTGAGAAAAGGTAAGGCACAGAACGGGTGTCGGCTATGGCGGTCAGCACTGGTACAGGGCGTGCGGCCCGGGCGTTGTCTGCGGATCGTCTTTCTTTTCCTGCCCACCAGACATAGCCGGCCAGGAGCAGGGCCAAGGCAAGAAGAATATGAATGGTCTGGCGTGGCATCATGGCTCCGGCGGAATGAGTATCGTGCTTGAAAACAATAGGTTGAATCTAGTTTGCGATTGTTCGCATTTCAATGTTCCCGTCTTGCATAGAGTAACGGCAGGTATTATGCCGCGTGACCCGTCTCTTGTAACGGAGGCCCTGTACTGCCAGTCTGTGGGGACAGACAGCGGTCAGGGGGGCCGATTGTGTCATCTTTTCAGGCTTGCCGTGGTAATCTGCGGCTAACCCGTGGTGTGCCTGCGTTCCGGTTTATTGATCTTTTCGCCGGTATCGGGGGCATGAGGCGCGGCTTCGAGGCTATTGGTGGTGCGTGTGTCTTTACCAGCGAGTGGAATCGTTACTCACGGGAAACATATCAGGCCAACTTTGGATGCGATGACCATCCTTTCGAGGGTGATATTACGGCTGTTTCTGCGGCGCAAATCCCTGAACATGATGTTCTGCTGGCAGGATTCCCGTGCCAGCCCTTCTCCATTGCCGGTGTTTCGAAAAAGAATGCTCTCAAGCGTCCCCATGGTTTTGACTGTCAGACCCAGGGCACGCTATTTTTCGAGATTGAACGTATCTTGGCCACCCATCGTCCGCGTTTCTTCGTGCTGGAGAACGTCAAGAACCTTGTGTCGCATGACAAGGGAAGAACGTTTGATGTTATCCGGACATCCCTGACCCGCCACCTTGGATACCACATTGTATGGCGTATTCTTGATGCCCGTCCCTTTGTTCCACAGCACCGCGAACGTATTTTTATGATCGGTTTTCGTGATGGTGGAGAGGATTTTGATTTTCAGGCCATGCCGATGCCGGATCGCGATCGGTGGCCAACCATGGCTGACATTCTTCATCCTGAAGATGGAACCGAGACCCCGGATCCACCCTATACCGGTCCGGGTGGTGCGGTGGATCCACGTTATGTCCTGTCATCGCGCCTGTGGGTATATCTACAGGACTATGCGGCCCGTCACCGGGCCCGGGGCAATGGCTTTGGGTATGGCCTGGTTGGACCGGGCAGTACGGCCCGAACTCTTTCGGCCCGCTATTACAAGGATGGTTCGGAAATACTGGTGGCCCGTCCTTCCGGCTCTCCGCGCCGTTTGACCCCGCGTGAATGTGCTCGTCTGATGGGGTTTGACAGCCCGGGATGCGCCGATTTTATAATCCCGGTATCGGATACCCAGGCCTATCGCCAGCTTGGCAATGCTGTCGTTGTGCCGGTGGTTCAGGCGTTGGCCCGCTACCTGTCCCCGTGGATTGTCGGGGCGTGTGCGCCATCTTGTATAGAGGAGGCCGGTGTTGGTTGATTGCGTCGACAAGGCAACCCGAAGCCGCATGATGGCTGGCATAGGCAGTCGCAACACGGCTCCGGAACGTGTGGTACGCTCTGTCCTTCACCGTCTTGGGTTTCGCTACAGGCTGAATGACAAACGTTTGCCGGGGACACCGGACCTTGTTTTTCCCCGTTATCGGGCGGTGATCATGGTTCATGGTTGTTTCTGGCATGGACATGACTGCGCGCTGTTTCGTCTTCCCGCTACGCGCACAGCCTTCTGGGCTGGGAAGATCGAGGGAAATCGCACACGTGACCAGAGAGTACAGCGGTGTCTGGTCGAAGCAGGCTGGAGAGTTCTGACGATTTGGGAATGTGCCCTGAAAGGGCGGTTGCGTCAGGACCCGGGCTATCTGGCCGGGCAGGTGTCCCGATGGTTGCGCGATGATCTGTCGTGTCACGCCATCCGGGGCAAGCAGGGCTAGGGCCTGAGCTTGATGTGTATGCCCCGCGTGGGCTTTCCGAACAGGATCGCCAGGATGATCAAGGCGGGTATTGCAATGGCCAATCCAATGAGCAACCCACCGACAACCAGCGCAATACCCCCCAGGATCACCGCAAGAACCAAGGCTGCCGCAAGAGCGCGGAGTTTTTCCTTCATGATTTATATCCTGTTGTCTGACGGGTAGCGGGAAGAGCGTTCTCTACTTGCTGATGCCTGTTGTGTCCAGAGGCCGAAAGTGCAGTCCCATGGGTGCCCGTCGCCGGAAATAGAGTGTACGCCCTTGTTGCAGGATATAGCGACTGGTCACCTTGCGATCCCAATGTATCCAAAAATGTATCCAAAAATGTATCCAAAAACGCGCTATTTAACGTATCCCAAACCCGGAGGGGGCAGAAGGGGTCCCGTTAATGCATTGTTTTTAAAGCAAAACCCCCGCGACATGTTTCAGTCGCGGGGGTTTTTATGGCGCACCCGGAAGGACTCGAACCTCCAGCCTTCTGATTCGTAGTCAGATGCTCTATCCAATTGAGCTACGGGTGCAGGGCACGCTTTTTCTCTTTGGCGCCATTTGTGGTGGCTTTCTTCCGCCGAGGACCGGGTTTCTATCGGCTTGCGGGTCTACAGGCAAGAGAAAAATGCATAGGCCCGTATTTTTAATGCCGGTGCTGAATGTTTCCCCCGGTAAGGCAGGATGCCAGGCTGGCGGTTATATCATTCATAAGTTGTGTATAGCTTTCATAGCCGGTTTCACGGGGGTCTCCGCCTCCCAATGGATCAAGTTCGCTGGTCCGGGTGCCGGTTTCCCGTGCAATCTGGGTAACTGTTCGACGAGGAGAGGAGGGTTCTGCAAACAGGCAGGATACACGGTGATGGCGTGCAGTCTCCCGTATATGGTTCAAGTGCCGGGCCCCGGGGGGCAGGGAGGGATCGATGGTGATCGCGCCAACGGCATGCAGGCCAAAGCGATTTTCTATATATTGGATGGAATCGTGGAAGATCAGGAAGGGCAAGTGACGCGCTGGTTCCAGTGTATGATCCATATGTTCTTCCAGCGTTCTCAGCCGTGTTTGCAGGTTGGCTGCATTGGTGCGGTACGTGTGTGCGTTGTCAGGGTCCTGCTCTGACAGGGTATGAGCGATAGCGTTGACCATGGCCACCGCGTTGCGTGGGTCCAGCCAGATGTGCGGGTCAGCTCCTTGGTGGTGATGGCTGTGTTGTCCGCGTTCTGCATGATGGTGGTGGGTGTGTTCGGCATGCTCCCACAGCCCGCCGCTCCGTACGGGAAGTCGTATGATCCCCGGTGCTTCGAGTAGTGAAACGGCCTTGGCCCGAGAGAGAGACTTCAGTGTCCCTGGCAAAAAGGTTTCCAAGGCATCGCCGATCCAGAATACAGTCTGTGCCGATGCCAGAACACGGGCATCGGATGGCCTGAGCGTATAGGTGTGTGGGGACTGTCCGGGGGGCACCAGAAGAACCGGGGTTCCAACGCCAGCCATGACGCCTGAGACCAAGGCGTGGACAGGTGTAATTGACGCAACAACAACAGGAACGGATGCGTGGACTGGGTTGCCCGGTATTGCGACCAGCGCAAGGGAAGCGGCGATCGTGAGGCGCAGGGAGGCAAACATGAGGGGTGAGCTCCACATGGGACATGGGGGAGGTTATTTTATGTTATAACATAACATCTTTGGCAAGCGCGTTGTTCTGTGACATGATGCCCCCGCTTTCAGGAGAGACAGGCAGGTTATGATTCCCTTTCCAGCCCCCGACCATGATCATCGACGGTGCCGTCAAAGTGCCCTGGACAGGGCTGAAGCGCTGTGTGTGCAGCGGGGAGCCAGGTTGACGGCAGCGCGGCGCCAGGTTCTGGAGATTCTGTGGGAGGATCACCGGCCCGTCAGTGCGTATGGCATTTTACATCGCCTGAATGAGGCCGGGGGGCGTGTTGCCCCGATGGCGGTGTACCGGGCGCTGGACTTTCTGGTGGAATGGGGTCTGGCCCATCGCCTTAATAGTCTGAACGCCTTTGTGGCCTGTTCCGATGCCGGCCATTCGGTCATCAGCGGCGTATGGTTTTTCATCTGTAGCCGTTGTGGTCAGGTTGCCGAAACGCAGGATGGTTCGATTGCGCGTGCCGTATCCTCTGCTGCTGACCGTATAGGTTTTGCCATCTCGGCCCAGATTGTGGAGATCATGGGGGTGTGTCCGGACTGCTTTGCCAGCCCGGTGGGGGAACATCCATGAGCATCGTTCCCCTGATCTCGGCAAAGGGGTTGGTTCTGGTTCGTGATGGACGCAGGATCCTCGATAACGTTGACTTCTCGGTTGCTGCGGGCGAAATCGTGACCATTGTCGGTCCGAACGGGTCAGGAAAAACAACCTTGGTCCGTGTTCTGGCTGGTCTTGAGACTGCGGGCGAGGGTGTGCTGGAGCGCTGTCCCGGCCTTCGGATTGGTTGGTTGCCGCAACGCTTGCATGTTGATCGTATTCTGCCTCTGACAGTGTATCGCCTGCTCTCCCTGACCGGTCGTATTCGTGAACAGGAAGCACGTACAGCCTTGGAGGAAGCGGGTGTTGCGCACCTCTTCCAGGCCCGGGTTCAGGATTTGTCTGGTGGGGAGTTTCAGCGTGTCATGTTGGCGCGGACCCTGTTGTCCCGTCCACACCTGCTGATTCTGGATGAGCCGGCCCAGGGTGTGGATTACCGGGGACAGACAGACCTTTATGATCTTATTGCCCGCTTGCGCACGGTGCATGGGTGCGCTGTTGTCATGATTTCTCACGATCTGCACGTGGTGATGGCTGCTACAGATCGTGTGGTGTGCCTGCATCACCATGTTTGCTGCGTTGGCCATCCTCGTGCAGTTGCCCGTGATCCTGTGTGGGAACGTCTTTTCGGTCCGGAAGCGGCGGGGCATATTGCCTGGTACGGGCACGAGGGGCATCACCACCATCATAACCCCGACGGGACAATCAGCGCGGACTGTTCTGTTCATGGTCATGAGGCGCATACAGGGCCTGTTCCCAAGGATATGAAGTGATGGATGATTTCATGGTGCGAGCCCTGTTGGCCGGCTTGGGAATGGCTGTTGCCGTGGGGCCGCTGGGTTGTTTAGTCGTCTGGAGACGTATGGCCTACTTCGGCGATGCATTGTCGCACGCTGCGCTGTTGGGCGTGGCTGCCGGATTGTTTCTGGGAACGGGTATCACGGCCTCGGTTGTTGTTCTTGGTCTGGTGATTGCCTTGCTTCTTGTGGCGCTGGGCCGGCAGCGCCTGGTGGCTGCGGATACACTGCTTGGCATCTTCTCGCATGCCGGGCTTTCATTTGGCATGATTGCGCTGGCGCTTGTGACCTCGGATGCAAGTGGCATACGGATCGACCTGCATAGTTTTCTTTTCGGCGACATTCTGTCTGTTGCGCAGGGCGATGTCCTGGTTATATGGGGCGGGGCCTTTTGTGTTGTATGTTCCCTGGTCTTTTTGTGGCGTGTTCTTGTTGCCGTAACGGTGTCGCGTGACTTGGCCCTTGTCGAGGGGCTTGCCGTATGGCGGGCCGAGTTCCTGTTCATGATCCTGATGGCTGTGGTTGTTGCCTTGGCCATACGGACGACAGGTGTTCTGCTGGTTACAGCGATGTTGATTGTTCCAGCTGCAACAGCGCGCCGTTTTGCCGGCACGCCTGAAGCGATGGCTTTTTTATCGGTCTTTTTTGCGGCTCTCTCTGTTCTGTGTGGCTTGGCTGGATCATGGTTCTGGGATTTGCCTGCAGGCCCGTCTATTGTTGCTGCGGCTACCGTTTTTTGTTTCCTTGCTTGGGCATCTTTGTTACCACGGTATAGAATCGGACGTATCTCGCTGTAAAAGCGGCTTGTTCCGGTGATGACGTTTCAGTACACTCCCCCAAATCATGTAAGCGGGAAGGTGAGGGGGAGCCCGCCGTGCACTTGTCGAGTGTGATACTGTTTCCGCCCTTGAGACTCATCCGTCGGGTCGGACCTCTGCCCGGGTACGGACTAGACATAGGTAATTCGATGCCGCTGACCAAATCGCGAATTCTGGTGCTTGGCGTGACAGTCTTTCTGTCCGGTTGCTCTTTTGCCAATGATGCACTGTTCCCGTCACTGGAGAGCAATCACAGCTCCGGGGCCGTGGTCACACGCGGTGATGATGTGGCGGAGCCCGTGCCCTTGGTATCGGATGCTGATCTGTCCGATGGTATATCAGGTGGTACGTTCGTCGGGCAGAAGGTACACACGTTCCGTGGAGAGTTGGGTCAACTCCAGTCTGCCGTGCGTCGGCGCGGTGAAGAGCTTCAGCAGCTCCGGGCGGCTATTGTCAGCGACAGCAAGTCCTATCACGAAACCGTGGCTTCGATCAGCGCCCGTCTACAGGTTGGCTCTACGCCGGGCAACCCCGTCCTGCAAAGGCAGTGGAGTGGTGCCCAGAAGCAGCTTGACGGTATAAGCGCCAGCATTACAGCCATGAACAGGCTGGCAAGCCACGTGTCTTCGGACAGTGCCATGGGTGCCTATCTGATTGACAGTATCAATGCGGCTTATGGTTTATCGGGTGCTGTTGAGGACGATCACCGTCAGCTCAGAATGCTCCAGGACCAGACCAACCAGACCATGGTGTTGTTTGAGCGTCTGCTGTCCGATCTTTCGCAGGATATATCCCGCCAGCAGAGCTATCTGGCCAGTGAGAGGTCAAATCTGAATACATTGGCGCTGGGCGTGAAGAGTGGTCAGCTGTATGGCGCTGCTCTTGGCTCACGTGCTTCTTCACGGGCTAATGCCATGGCGTTGTCGTCTGCGTTCAGTATGCCGACTGACAAGGCAAAGCGCCGTCCTTTGGTCGTGATCCGTTTTGACAGGCCGAATGTCGAATACCAACAGCCTTTGTATCAGGCTGTATCACAGGCGCTGGAGCGTAAGCCGACAGCTGTCTTTGATATCATTGCTGTGAGTCCGGCCGATGGTAATCCTGGACAGGCTGCTGTGGCGGCAACAAGTGTTCGCCGCAATGCCGAGCAGGTGATCCGGACCCTGAGCGATATGGGGCTTGGTTCGGATCGTACGCGCCTGACAACATCGGCCAGCAATGATGTGTCTGGCGGAGAGGTGCAGGTCTTCGTTCGCTAAGAAGAACCGGATCGTTTTTCATGACGGGGTGTGCGTTTCTGCGCGCTCCGTCCCGCTTTTTCCGGCTCTTTTCTGTTTTCTGTACACCTAAGGCAGCCTCCAGACTGAATTTTTCTATGTTCGGCTGCATTTCTCTGGTGCCTTTTACCTGCATCTTCTATTTATCTTTTTGGTGAAATGTCATGTCCTCTAGGGGCGTGTTGTTCCATAACGATAACAAATCTATCTATGTGACTGAATAATGCAGAAACGACCTCTTACAGATAACGAAATCCAGGCTGCCCGCTCAATATTTAAGGACAGTATCGATTATTCAAAGGTCCGCATTCATAATCGCGGATTTTTCAGTTTCTTTGGTATTGATTTTCAGACCCGGCGTACAGCGGTGACACCAAACGGTTCCTTGTACTTCAGGAAGGAGGATTATCGCGCTGACTTTGCCTTGGGGTACCCTGACGGGGATTTTGATGTGTCCTCCCTGCTATGGTTTATGCATGAGATGGTCCACGTTTGGCAGTACCAGCTTGGGTATCCGGTCATGTTGCGCGGGGCTGTGCGTATAGGCTTGGACTATGCCTATACCCTGCGTGAGGATGCGTCTCTCGCTAGCTATAATATGGAGGCGCAGGGAAATGTCCTGTCTGATTACTTCTATTTCAAGATATTGGGTGGACTGCAAATTCCCAGGAGGGATAAAAACTACGTAGCGTCTGACCTTCCTCTCTATGAAAAGGTTTTGCGCTCGTTCCTTGACAACCCTTCGGACAAGGCCAACTTGCCCAGCGATGCCGCTGGTCGTTGACTCTCTTTGCGGATGCTACGGGGTTGTTCATGAAAAAGGGAGGGCTTGCACCCTCCCTTTTTTGTATCTGGTGTCTATCAGGCGACCAGTGATCTCAGCACGTATTGTAGGATACCACCATGCCGGTAGTATTCCACCTCATCGGCTGTATCGATGCGGCATAGGACAGTGATCGTCTGTTTTGAGCCATCAGCGCGGGTAATCGTGACCTGAACGTCCTGGCGCGGTTTGATGCCGTTTCCAATGCCGATGATATCAAAGATCTCCGTTCCGTCCAGCTTCAAGGTTTTGCGGTCGGTTCCGTCCTTGAACTGCAGGGGCAGGACACCCATGCCAACCAGGTTGGAGCGGTGGATCCGTTCAAAGGATTCCACCAGAACAGCCTTCACGCCCAGCAGGTTGGTGCCCTTGGCAGCCCAGTCGCGGGATGAGCCGGTTCCGTACTCCTTGCCGGCGATGACGACCAGCGGCGTTTTCTCGGCCTGATACTTCATGGAGGCATCGTAGATGGCCATGACTTCGCCGGAGGGAATGTGCTTGGTAATGCCGCCCTCGATACCCGGCACCATTTCGTTCTTGATGCGGATATTGGCAAAGGTGCCTCGCATCATGACCTCGTGGTTGCCACGCCGGGCACCATAGCTGTTGAAATCAGCCTTGCTGACACCGTTGGCAATCAGGTATTTTCCGGCCGGGCTGTCGGTCTTGATCGAGCCAGCCGGTGAGATATGGTCCGTGGTTACAGAGTCACCCAGGATGGCCAACGGCCTTGCACCCTTGATGTCAGAGAACTTTCCGGCCCCGTCGGCAATGTTGACGAAGTAGGGTGGGTTCTGGACATAGGTGGATTTGTTGTTCCACGAATAGGTCTGGCTCTCACCGACCTTGATATCCTGCCACTGCCGCGGGCCCGCCCAGACGTCGGCATACCGGCTTTCAAACATGGCCCGGGTGACACAGGACGCAACCGTTGACTGGATTTCTGCTGTGGTTGGCCAGATATCCTTCAGGTACACAGGCTTGCCATCCGATCCTGTTCCCAAAGGCTCGGTCGTGATGTCCTTTTGCATGTTGCCCAGAAGGGCATAGGCCACCACCAGCGGCGGGGAAGCCAGCCAGTTGGCACGCACATGCGGGCTGATCCGGCCTTCAAAGTTGCGGTTACCGGACAAAACGGCGGACACCACCATTTTATTGGTATCAATCGTGGTGGCAATCGGATCAGCCAGAGGACCCGAGTTCCCGATGCACGTTGTACAGCCGAAGCCGGCAATATTGAAGCCAAGCTGATCCAGGTATTTCTGTAGACCGGCCTTTTCCAGGTAGTCCTGCACCACCTGTGATCCCGGTGCAAGGGACGACTTGACCCATGGTGCCCGCTTCAGGCCCTTTTCTATCGCCTTCTTGGCAACAAGTCCGGCCGCAATCAGAACGCTGGGGTTTGATGTATTGGTGCACGATGTGATGGCAGCAATGACAACATCGCCCTGGTTCAGCTCGTAATCCGTCCCGGGGACAGCAAAGCCCTTGCCATGGTCGGTGATGCCTTCGGCGGTCAGGACTTCCTTCAGGGCCTTGGCTGCCCCGGACAGGGCTACCCGGTCCTGTGGACGCTTCGGACCGGCGAGGGAGGCCTCTACCGTGTTCATGTCCAGTTCCAGGGTATCTGTAAAGACCGGATCCCAGTTTGGTGTCCGCCACATGCCCTGTTCCATGGCATAGAGCTTGACCAGCTCGATCTGGGATTCCGGGCGTCCTGTCAGACGCAGATAGTTGAGGGTTTCCTCATCCACTGGGAAAATGCCGCATGTTGCCCCGTATTCCGGGGCCATGTTCCCGATGGTGGCGCGGTCCGCCAAGCTCAGGTTATCGAGGCCCGAGCCGTAGAATTCGACAAACTTTCCGACCACACCCTTCTTGCGCAGCATCTGGGTAACAGTCAGCACCAGATCGGTTGCTGTCATCCCCTCGCGCAGTTTTCCGGTCAGCTTGAAGCCGACAACTTCGGGAATCAGCATGGACACGGGTTGCCCCAGCATGGCGGCTTCAGCCTCGATACCACCGACACCCCAGCCCAGAACACCCAGCCCATTGACCATGGTGGTGTGGGAATCCGTTCCAACACAGGTATCAGGGTAGACCAGCGTCCGTTTGCCTTCTTCGCCGGTCCACGCAACGCGGGCCAGATGTTCAATATTGATCTGGTGGCAGATGCCCGCCCCTGGCGGTACGGCCCGGAAGTTGCGGAACGCTTTCTGGCCCCAACGCAGGAATTCATAACGCTCTCCGTTGCGTTCAAATTCCAGGTCCATATTCTTTTTCAGGGAGTCGACTGCCCCGAAGTGGTCGATCATCACCGAATGGTCAATGACCAGATCGACGGGGGACAAGGGATTGATTTTCTGGGGGTCACCGCCAAGCCGGGTGACGGCATCACGCATGGCGGCCAAGTCAACGACAGCAGGAACCCCGGTAAAGTCCTGCATCAGAACCCGTGCCGGACGATAGGCAATTTCCCGGTCAGAGCGGCGGTCCTTGATCCAGGCGGCGCAGGCCTTGACATCATCAACGGTTACGCTGCGCCCGTCTTCATAGCGCAGCAGGTTTTCCAGCAGCACCTTCATGGAATAAGGCAGGCGGGAAATGTCACCCAGTCCGGCTTCCGACGCCGCTTTCAGGCTGAAATAATCAAATTCCTGCCCGGCAATCTTCAGGGTCCGTCGGGTCTTGAGGGTGTCGTGACCGCACAGGGGCATTGGTCGCTCCTCGGCAAAAGGGTGGCATCCGTTGGTCTTCGGAAGTCCCGCGCCTGCGCGAGAATCCCGTGCACCATACACCATATTTGCGAGATATTGTCCAGTGATGCCCCGTACCCAGACACACCCTGCCCAGCCGGGAACCCTATGAAAAGGCAAGGCTGGGCAGGGTGTTTCCGTGTATTTCCCCGTTAATCGTCGGCCATGGCCGAGACATGAATCTGGCTGTTCTGTCGTGGAAAGGCCTTCATCATCCAGAGCAGCAGTACCAGACCTGGTATTGCCGCAAGGGTAGAAATCATGAAATAAGTGCTCCACGCGACATGGTCAGCCAGCCAGCCCCCCCCTGATGCCATGAAGGTACGGGCAAAGGCCATGAACGAGCTGACCAATGCGTATTGGGTTGCCGTATAGGCAATATTGGTCAGGCTGGAAAGATAGGCGACAAATGCGGCCGACCCCATGCCGCCGGTCAGATTTTCCACGCTGATGGTTACAACCAGTGCCGGAACACTGGGACCGATCATGGCCTGGGCCACAAACACTAGGTTGGAAGCAGCTTGCAGGATGCCACACAGCAGGAGAGCACGCATTATACCATAGCGAAGCACAATGGCGCCGCCGATCAGGCCGCCGGCAATAGTCATTACAACGCCGTAGGTTTTGCTGACCACGCCGATATCAGTTTTTGTGAAGCCAATGTCGATGTAGAACGGGTTTGCCATGACACCAAGCAGGGCATCGCCGTATTTATAGAACGCGATGAAAAGAAGGACCAAGATCCAGTTTTCCCGGCGTATAAAGTCGGCAAACGGGGCAATGACCGTATCGTACATCCAGTCGCTGTTCTGGGTAACGTGGCGTTCCTGACGCATTCTCCCTTGTGGGGATTCCGGTTCCGGTACGAAAAGCGTGAACAGAAGACACCCAGCCATCAGTGCGGCCATCGATGCATAGGCGATTTGCCATCCGAAGGCATCAGCCAGAATCAGTGCCCCCGCCCCGGAGGCCATCATCCCGATGCGGTACCCAAGAACAGTGCCGCCGGCACCGGCACCGGCCATATCCTGTTCCAGGCTTTCAATACGGTAGGCATCAATCACAATGTCCTGTGTCGCCGAAGCAAAGGCGAGTGCCACCGTCCATGCGGCCGTGCCCCAAAGATAGGTTGCAGGGTCACTGCTTCCAAGGCCGGTCATGGCAACGATCAGGGCGATCTGCGAGACCAGCATCCAGGATTTCCTACGGCCCAGCCAAGAGGTCAGAAGGGGAATGCGAATATGGTCCACAACCGGTGACCACAGGAACTTCAGTGCGTAGACCGTGGATGCCCAGGAAAACAGACCGATGGCTGTCTTGCTGAGGCTGGCTTCTGTCAGCCAGGCAGACAGGGTGGCGTAAACAAGGGGAAGTGGGAGGCCCGAGGCAAAGCCCTGGACGAGGATGATCATGACCCGGCGGTCGCCATAGACTGCGACGGAGCGCCACCAGTTTTGCATACCGATATTTCCCTGACACTTTTGCAACAAGACAGCCATGGAGGAGAATTAAGGCTGTTCTGTCAACCTTCCTGTGCTCTTTTTGCGTGTTTACGGCCCTTTTTTTCGCATCTCTCGCGGGAATGGCAACCTGATCAGTGTGTTTATAGCGTATCTGGTTATTCCGGAGCCGACATGAGATGCCGTACCCCGGAATGCCCGTGTTTGTGTCAGGCGAATGTGCCGGCCTTTGCAGCCCGCTTGCGTTCGTTTGGATCAAGGAACCGCTTGCGCAGACGGATTGATTTTGGTGTCACCTCGACCAATTCATCGTCCTGGATATAAGACAGTGCCTCTTCCAGGGTCATCTTCTTCGGAGGAGGCAGGCGCACGGCTTCATCCTTGCCGGCTGCGCGGATGTTGGTCAGCTGTTTCCCCTTGAGGACATTGACCTCCAGGTCGTTGGAGCGGGTATGCTCCCCGACAATCATGCCCTCATAGACCTTGTCATTGTGGACGACAAATTGTGGGCCACGGTCCAGAAGGTTGAAGAGGGCGTACGCGACAGCTTCTCCCTTTCCATTGGAAATCAGGACCCCGGTGCGGCGGCCTTCTATGGGCCCCTTGTAGGGGGCATAGCTGTGATACAGGCGGTTCATGATGCCTGTGCCACGGGTATCGGTCAGGAATTCTGAATGATAGCCGATCAGGCCGCGTGACGGAGCCAGGAAGGTGATACGCAGTTTGCCACCGCCAGAAGGCCGCATATCGGTCATTTCGGCCTTGCGCAGGCTCATCTTCTCGACAACGGTGCCCGAGAACTCCTCGTCCACGTCCACCACGACTTCTTCGATCGGTTCCATCCGCTGGCCGTTTTCCTCGCGGAACAGGACGCGCGGGCGGGAAATGGACAGCTCAAAGCCCTCGCGGCGCATGGTTTCAATCAACACGCCCAGCTGAAGTTCGCCACGGCCGGCTACTTCAAAACTATCCTTGTCGGCACTCTCGGTAATCCGGATGGCGACGTTACCTTCGGCCTCCCGCTCCAGACGGGCCTTGATCACCCGGCTGGTCAGCTTGTCACCTTCGGTACCGGCCAAGGGGCTGTCGTTGACCGTGAAGGTCATCGCCAAGGTTGGTGGATCAATGGGCTGGGCTGTCAGTGGCGTTCCAATCTCGGGTGCGCACAGTGTGTCAGCCACGTTCGCCTTGGCCAGGCCGGCCAGGGCGATAATGTCGCCGGCTTCCGCTTCTTCCACCGGTATCCGCTGCAGGCCACGGAAGGCAAGCAACTTGGAGGCCCGGCCCTGTTCGATCAGGGATCCATCGCGGGATATGGCCTTGATGGCCATGTTGAGCTTGGCCCGCCCGGTGGCAATGCGCCCTGTCAGAATCCGGCCCAGGTATGGATCGGCTTCCAGCGTGGTAGCCAGCATGGAGAACGGAGCGTCCAGATTACGCTCCGGAGCCGGGACATGGCGCAGGATCAGGTTAAACAGGGGGGTCAGATCCTTGCGCTCATCCTTTTCCAGGTCGGCAACGGCCCACCCGTCGCGCCCGACGGCAAACAGGGTCGGGAAATCAAGCTGCTCATTACTGGCATCCAGATTGGCGAACAGGTCGAAGATTTCGTCGTGTACCTCGTCCGGACGTGCATCCTGACGGTCCACCTTGTTGATCAGCACAATCGGGCGCAGACCAAGCTTCAGGGCCTTGGACAGCACGAACTTGGTCTGGGGCAGGGGGCCTTCGGCGGAATCGCACAGCAGCACCACCCCGTCCACCATCGACAGGATGCGCTCTACCTCGCCGCCGAAATCGGCGTGGCCGGGGGTATCTACAATGTTGATGCGGTGCCCCTGCCAGTCCACGGATGTGCACTTGGCCAGAATGGTGATCCCGCGTTCACGCTCAAGATCATTGGAATCCATGGCCCGTTCCGCGACTTTCTGATTGTCGCGGAAGGTGCCGCTTTGCTTGAGCATGGCGTCAACCAGGGTCGTCTTTCCGTGGTCAACGTGTGCGATGATCGCAATATTGCGTAGGTCCATACAGGTTCCGGTCCAAAAGAAAGAAATGCGACGCCCCGGGGTGCTTACGCGGTGTTGCCCAGGCGTTGCGTGACAAAGCCGGCCAGCGAGACCTGTGGTCTCGGCCCGACGTGACTGATGCATTCTGCCGCGCATATGCCCCCGATCAGGGCACATTCAGCCAGCGGGCGCCCCCCGACCAGCCCGTGCAGGAATCCGGCGGCATACAGGTCGCCTGCCCCTGTCGTATCAACAACAGCAGGCACGGCCGCTGCGGGTACAGGAATGGTTTGGCCGGCTGTGACAGCTACAGAGCCAGCGGCCCCGCGTGTCAGCGCGGCGACTTCGACCCGGCCACGTACCTTTTCCACTGCTTCGGCGAAACTTGCAACCCCGTAAAGGTGACAAATCTCCTGTTCGTTGGCGAACAGAATATCAACGCTTCCGTCCAGAAGATCAAGAAAGTCCTGTCTGTGCCGGTCTACGCAGAAGGGATCCGAGAGCGAAAGAGAGAACTTTTTACCTGCCTTGCGTGCGATTTCAATGGCCTTCAGGATGGCCGCCTTGGCGTCGGGCTTGTCCCAGAGATAGCCTTCAACATAGGTGATACCCGAATTTTCAACTATAGAGGTTTCTATATCATCCGGGCACAACCGCGTGCAGGCGCCGAGCCAGGTGCTCATCGTTCTTTCCCCGTCCGGGCTGATCAGGACCATCGAGCGTGCGGTAGACAGCTCATCAACAAGCGGAGGGGTCTCGAAATGGGCCCCGATGGCGCGGATGTCATGGGTAAAGACCTTGCCCAGGGTATCGTTGGCGACTTTCCCGATATAGGCCACCTTGCTTCCCAGAGAGGCCAGCCCTGCGGCAGTGTTACCGGCAGAGCCGCCCGATGCCTCGATCGTTGGCCCCATTTTTTCATAGAGGGTATCGGCCTGCTTTTCATCAATCAGCGTCATGCTGCCTTTGACAAGCCCTTGTCCGGTGATAAAGCTGTCCTCGGTTTTGCACAGGATATCGACGATGGCATTGCCGATTGTCAGGATGTCAAAGCTCTGGGTCATGTCCGGGCCCCGGAAGGTTGGCGTCGCCCGCTGTCAGGGCGCATGCAAGGAGACAGGAGCCCGGCTTTCTGTTTGTCTGACAGAAAAAGAGCCGGGCCGGTGATGGACGCGAGTATAACGGGGTGTTTTGTTGCGGCAAGCGTTGTGACCATACAAGAGTGTGCTACGGTCAGGCCGTGCCGGTTTTTGTTCAAAGGGAGGCTTCGTGATTCAATCTTACCTGAAGGCCTTCAGCCAGCTGCCTGATCCGCGTTTTCGCCGCGTGATCCTGCTGTCACTATGCTTTGCTGTTATCCTGTATGGCGTTACATTCGTCGTGCTTGGCTGGGTATTCGGAGAGCTGGCAACCTTGGCTTCGTCGTGGTGGGAAACCGGTGGGGCCATTCTGGGCGGGGCAGCGGTTGTCGTTGCGTCCCTGTTCCTTTTTCCTGCCGTGTTATCGGGTTTTGTCGGCCTGTTCCTGGATGAGATCGTTACGGCGGTAGAGGCAGAGCACTACCCGACGCTGCCAGATGCCCGTCCGCAAGGTTTTCTGGAAAGTTTGGCCGGTAGTCTCAGGTTTGCGGGGCTGGCGCTGCTGGTCAACCTGATTGCTCTTCCCTTGTATTTCATACCGCCTGTCAATGCCTTTGCCTTTCTGTTGGTCAATGGTTTCCTGTTGGGGCGGGAGTATTTTGAACTGGTTGCCCTGCGCCGGTTATCCCGGACAGAGGTCTATGCCTTGTCCCGCTATTACCGGCGGCGCCTGTGGTGGGCAGGGACTTTCACGGCGGTTCTGTTATTGGTGCCTTTTGTCAATATACTGGCCCCTCTGGTGGGCGTGGCCGCAATGGTGCATATTCTGCAGGGCCTTGATATGGGGAAAGCGTTGCCCGTTGTGGTGGAAGGTCCCGGGCGGGGGGTATTTTGATGGCTTCACGTTTGGTATCACGCATCGTTCGTGGTGTTTTCTTGTTGGTGCTCGCTTTGCCCCTGGCTTGCACCTCGTCCGTACGTGAAGCCTCGACGCGTCTGCGTTCAGTGCCGGAACGCACAGCCATTGAACACCGGGATACGGTTGCGGTCGAGGCCGCCTTGGGTCATCCGGACAGGGTCCGTGTCGAGAAGCCTGCAGAGGTCTGGCAGTATATGACCAAGCGCTGTGTCCTTGATGTTACCTTCTATCCTGGTCCGGATAAGCGCCTGCGGGCTGAATATCTGGAAAGCCGGGGAGCAGACGGGGTGGCCATGGCTGTCCCTGATTGTCTGATGTCCTTTGCCGGTGAGGCTAGGGATCTTTAGTGCGTTCCTCTGGATGCGGCCCGGTGTACCGGAATGCTTGTAGGGTGATTATCCCGTGGCATCACTGAAGTCAGTACTGGCATGGAGATTGTGTTCCCTGACAGCAGATTTGGGCTTCTCACCGTCCGGCAAGGAGAGAGGGGTGGCCAAGGGCAGTGAGACGGTAAAGCGGGCTCCCATGATATTGCCGACATCGTCCATGCGGTTCTCGGCGTGGATTGTGCCCCCGTGCGAGACAACAATCTGGCGCGAGATGGACAGCCCCAGCCCGGAGTGTGAGCCAAAGGCTTCTTTCCGGGGACGTTCGCTGTAGAAACGTTCGAAGATTGCCTCTTCCTTGCCGGTGGGAATGCCGGGTCCCTCGTCTTCAACGGTTATGTGTGCCCGGTTGGCCGAAAGATGAAGGCCAAGGGTCAGCGTACTTCCCTCTGGAGAGAAGGATTGTGCATTGCCGATCAGGTTGCGCAAAACTTGTACGATCCTGTCCTCGCTTCCATGAACAATGGCTTGTGTATCATGCTCCGGCAATTCAAGGCGGATCCCGATCTTGTGTTCGTTCAGGGCGGGGGTACAGACTTCTCCCAGAATTTGAAGGAGCGGGCGCAGGGCAATAAACGTACCTTCCGTACGTGACAGTTCGGCATCAACGCGGGATGCATCCGATATATCGGAAATAAGACGGTCGAGGCGGTCAACGTCATCCTTGACGATATTCAGCAGGCGGGCTTTCTTGCAGGAATCATCCAGCCGGTCGATCGTTTCAATGGCCGAGCGTATGGATGTCAGGGGATTCTTGATTTCGTGGGCGACATCAGCGGCAAAGCGTTCCGTTTCATCCATGCGTTTGTAGAGTGACTCGGTCATGTGATGAAGAGAGACAGACAGGTCACCTATTTCGTCATGGCGTGCAGACAGGTCGGGAATCCGGTGATGCCTGCCACGCTGCGATCGAACCCGATCTGCAGCCTTGGCCAATTGTTGGACCGGGCGGGCAATGCCCCGTCCAAGGTAGGCTGAAACCAGTACTGTTACAGTCAGCGTGCTGAAGAACATGTTAAGGATGTCACGGCGTGTTCTGTACAACCCCCGTGCGACAGCCGTATCAGGACGCGATACCATGACAGAGCCAACAACGTGGCGATAAAAAGTGATAGGAGCTGCAGCCGACATCAGGCGTCTGCCGGAGGAAAGAACGCGCAGCGAAAGGCCGGTCCGTCCCTGTTCCAGAGCGTTCAGAACCTCGCTGTAGTCGCTGGCTGTCTGGTCTGCGGATTCCCGATAGTCCGGCAGACCCCGGAAGCTGTTGGCCAAGGCATTGACCCAGCCTTGCAGGAAAGAGGTACGTTCATTGTCCAGCGGTGGAAGATCTGTCATTTCTACCGCATGCTTTTTTCGCGATAGTCCTGTGCTGTCTGCAATCAGAATGCCGTCGCTGTCGAACAAGCGGACCCTGTCCCCGCTCAGGCTTCCGAGACGGATAACCATGGCGCTGGCTTCAACCCGGTCCAGCATGTGGCATGTAACCGGAATCCGGGCATCGGTGAACAGTGCGGTGTCGGCTGTTACCGCACCCTCCCCCAAGGCTGCGGCGATCAGGTCGGCATGGCCGCGCAGGGCTTCCATCTCCGAGTCCAGAAGCGCTCGCTCGTACTGGTTCAGGTACAGGATTCCGGCCACCAGAAGCAGGGGGGCAACCAGGTTGACGGCCAAGATGCGGAGCATCAGGGGTGATACCCAACGCCCCCGTGTCATTGATCCTTCTGTTGCTGTGTTATGAGGGGATGCGGCCAGAGTCAAAAGTCCCTGTATCGATATCCAACCCCATAAAGGGTTTCGATTTCGGCAAACTCGGGGTCTACGTCGCGGAATTTCCGGCGCAGCCGTTTGATGTGGCTGTCGATGGTCCGGTCATCAACGTAGATGTTCTCGCCGTAGGCCAGGTCGATCAGTTGGTCGCGGTTCTTGACGTGGCCCGGTCTGTGGGCCAGACCCTGCAGGATCAGGAATTCTGTTACAGTCAGGTCAACAGGCTTTTCCTTCCAGCTGACCATGTGGCGCGCCGGGTCCAGTACCAAGTCACCGCGCACCATGGCTGTTTCAGACGAGGTGCCTCCCGCTGTGGAAGCAATGTTGCGGCGGCGCAGGACTGCGCGAATTCGTTCCAGAAGAAGGCGCTGGGAAAATGGCTTGGTGATGTAGTCATCGGCCCCCATACGCAGGCCAAGAAGTTCGTCGCTCTCGTCATCTTTTGACGTCAGGAAAATAACCGGGATGTCCGATGTCTTGCGCAGGTGTTGCAGGAGCTCCATGCCATCCATGCGGGGCATCTTGATATCAAAGACAGCCAGATCGGGGGGGTTCTGGGTCAGGTTCCGCAGGGCCTCGGAGCCATCATGGAAGCAGGAGACCACGAATCCCTCTGCTTCCAGGAACAGGGAGACCGAGGCCACGATATTGCGATCATCATCAACAAGGGCAATGGTTGCAGTCACAGCAGAGGGCTCCTGATGGAAACGTCGACCTTGGCATGATCTGATGCCAATGTGGCAAAACTGCAGTAGCCCCTGCCAAAATCCTGTGATTTACTAAGTCCGGATTTCTGTCTGTGACAGCAGGGTGCTTCAATGCACGTGTTGTTCCGACCTGTGGCCTTGGCTGACAGAAGCAGGTGCTCCCACCGCGCGGACGACAACGGGAATTGTTATGGTACCTGCTTTCTGCATGGTCAAGGTCATTGTAAAGCTCTGCCCTTCATACAGGGGGGCCTTCAGACCCATCAGCATGATATGTAGCCCGCCGGGCATCAGGGTGACTGTGGCGCCGGCTGGAAGCGCGAGGGTATCAACAGCCTTCATTTTCATGATGTTGTCCTCATGCACGTGGGTATGTATCTCGACGCTTGTTGCGAGGGGGCCTGCGTCCGCTCCCAGCAGGGCGTCATCTTTGGCTCCCCGGTTATGCAGGGTCATGAAGACAGCTCCGTTGCGTGCCTGACCCGGCGTGGCCCGTGACCAGGCCCCTTCTGCAAGGATCGATTCGGCCTGTGCCGGCGCCATCAATGCAAGGCAGGAGAGCAGAAGAACGAGTACGGGCAGCAAGGAACGTGATCTGGATATGGTCATGGGGATGATGCTCCACGTGGCGGTATAAAAAATATCTGGCCGCTGTTTTTGTAAACCAGTGTGCATAAAAATGCACCGGCATGAACAGGAGGAGAAGAAAGCAAAGTGCTTGTGCCTGCTGACTCGTGCAAAACCACTAATCCTGATCTAGACTGGGCCGGAAATTTGCTTGTGTATAGGGCATGAGTCCGTTCTGTGCACAGTCATGAAAGAGAATTGGGAGTGGTGTTGGTCATGCGTTCTGTTCGTATCAGCCTGTTGTATTGCTTCACCCTGCTTGTGTGGGGTGTATGGGGAGGGCATGGCGTTCTTGCGGCAGACTTTGCGCTGCCGCCTGGATACCCCGAGCGGGTTCTCGGGTCCGCACATGCTCCGGTAACGCTTTATGAGTATTCGTCCCTGACCTGTCCGCATTGCGCTGATTTTCACCGTCAGACGTTACCCAAACTGAAGGCAAGCCACATTGACACCGGAAAAGTCAGGCTTGTTTTGCGTGATTATCCGCTGGATCGCCTCTCTATGGTCGGTGCCATGATGGCCCGCTGCGCCCCCGAGGCGCACTATTACAAGATTATGGAGCTTCTGTTTTCCAGCCAGCAGGCAATGGTGTCAGCAGAAAATCCTTTGGCCTTCCTGAAGCAGACAGGACGTCTGGCGGGGATGAGCGAGACTGATCTTGATGCATGTTTTGCCAACGAGTCTCTTCTGGCTTCAATCCAGCAGGTACAGGAGCGTGCCAGGGAAACGTTTGATGTGCGTTCAACGCCTTCCTTTGTCATTGATAGGGCATTGTATACAGGTGCCCTGAGTTACGAGGCATTGTCTGAGGCTCTTGACCGCGCTCTTGTTCACAAGGGTGTCTCGCGCTAGAGGGTATGCTTGACACGTTATCAGCTAAATCATATGGTGCGCCCGGTTTTCAGCCGGGTTTGCCGGCGGCTTGGTGGTATAGGCAGAGGCGTTTCGATGGATGAGAAGCAGGCTCGACATCGGGCCCTCTCGGATCTGGAAGCCCGGATTCAGTCTGCTTCCGGTGGTCGTGATGAAGACTCCGCCGGTGATCAGGCTTCGGGTCCGCGTAACATGTCCGGGCTTGGTGTGGCAGCCAGGATCAGTGTCGAGATGGTTGTCACAACCTTGGTCGGTACGGCTCTTGGTTGGTTTGTAGATGGCTGGCTCGGTACGCGTCCGTGGCTGATGATTATTTTTATGTTCTTGGGTGGCGCAGCGGGTATCAGTAATGTGTACCGCGTTGTGAGGGGGCTTGATGATGGAGTTGGTCTTGGTCGCGCCATGCGTCATAAGGATACCTCCGCAGATGGCTCCGGACATAACCAGGATAGGCACCATGAACGGTAGGCCGGGGTAGCCCCCGATCCTTCCCGGTTTTTTTGGTGTCGGTCAATGATAGCGTGAAGTCCCTGTCGGTCCTGTTGCCGGTTGTGGGCTGTTTGGCAGGTTCTTGAGGATAGCAGAGGAAGTGCGGTGGCCAGTCCTGTTGAGCAATTTACGGTAAAGCCGATAGTTCCCGTTGTTTCTGACGGTGGAAACTTGCCTTTTTACGCCTTCACAAATTCAGCAGCTGCGATGGTGGCAGCTGTTCTTGTGGCTCTTGTGTTTTTCTGGCTTGCGACACGCCGTCTTTCTTTGGTACCCGGTCGCTGGCAAGGTATTGGTGAGGTGGCCTTCGAGTTTGTCGCCAACATGATCCGGGAAAATGTCGGACGTGAGGGAATGCGGTATTTTCCTTTCATCCTGACGCTCTTCCTGTTTGTGTTTCTTGGCAACATGCTTGGAATGCTGCCGTACTCCTTTACATTTACCAGTCACATTGCCGTTACGGCAGCGCTGGCCATCGTGATCTTCCTGGCTGTTACCGTGATTGGGTTTGCCCGTCATGGTCTGGGTTATCTGCACATGTTCTTTCCGCATGGTGCACCGCTGGCAACCGCCCCGATCTTGATCCCGATTGAGCTGATATCTTACCTTTCCCGTCCGTTCAGCCTTTCTGTCCGTCTTTTTGCCAATATGACGGTCGGGCACATCATGCTGAAGGTGCTTGCAGGTTTTGTCGTTGCTCTTGGCATAGTCGGTGGCTTTGTTCCTTTCGTCGTCGTTGCGGGTATTACGGTTCTCGAATTTTTTATCGCCGGGCTTCAGGCGTACGTCTTTACCATTCTTGCCTGCATTTACCTCAATGATGCGATAAACATGCATTGACCTCAGTGTAGTGCTGGTCGCCCCGCATGCTGTGTGTGGGGTGTAGGACAGGATTTTCCTGAAAGTTTTCAACAGTTCTTTTCATCAGAGGAAGAGAAAGATGGAAGTTGCAGCTGCTAAGTTTATTGGTGCCGGTCTGGCCGCAATTGGCATGATTGGAGCCGGTATCGGTGTGGGTAATATTTGGTCCAGCCTGATCGCAACGGTTGGTCGCAATCCGTCGGCCAAGGCAAGCGTTGAGCTGTATGGCTGGATCGGCTTTGCTGTGACCGAAGCGATTGCCTTGTTTGCCCTTGTTGTGGCACTGATCGTTTTGTTTGCTGGCTGAAGCAGGCATGTGCGTTCTTCTCCGCTTGCGTGGCCTGTTGTGGACCACGCATTCGGGGGAGGAAGCGTAAAGAATGCGGGTCCGCTTGTGTAGCTACCCGCTCAGAAAGGCAGGAAGAAGGCTCAGGGCCGTGTCTGCTATCTGATATTTCCTGTTCGCGACCAGACCGTGGAGCTTGCTGCGTATGCCGCAATTTGAACCATCCACTTTTGCGTCCCAGCTGTTCTGGCTGGCGGTGACATTCACACTCCTGTACATCTTGGTGTCGCGGTATGCGATCCCGAGGCTCGGCGAGATTATGGAACAGCGCCAGAGAACAGTGGAAGACGATCTTGACCGTGCCAAGCAGCTGAAGGCTGAGACAGAGACGTCTATTCGTGCCTATGAAAAGGCACTGGATGATGCCAGGTCCAAGGCGCAGGATCTCCTTCGTCAGGCTCAGGAAGAAGTGACACGCCAAGCTGAAATCAGGAACCGCGAGGTAAGCGTTCGACTCGCCGCGCAGATTCGTGATGGGGAAGATCGCATAGCCAAGGCACGCGATGCCGCCTTGGTATCCGTCCGGGATCTTGCATCTGTTGTCGCTTCAGATGCTGCAACGAAGTTGTCTGGTGTGGCGTTTGATGCTGAGCGGGTTCGCTCTGCTGTTGCTGATGCTGTCAAGGAAGGTGACTGAATTATGATATCCGCTGCTTACGCAGCTGGTGACGCAGTTCACCATGCTCCTTTTTATGCGACCCCCGAGTTCTGGGTTGCAATGGCTTTTGTTTCTGTTGTTGCTTTTGCCGTGCGCCCTGTTTTCAAGGCCGTGGTATCTGCCTTGGATGCCCGATCTGTTGCTATTCAGGCCAAGCTTGATGAGGCCCGCAGCTTGCGTGAAGATGCTCAGACTCTTCTGGCTGATTATCAGCGCCGTCAACGCGATGCCTTGAAAGAGGTCGATGCGATTTTGCGTCATGCGACTGAAGAGGCTCAGCGCCTTAAAGCTGAGTCAGAAGAAGTGTTTGAAAGGAGCGTGTCCCGTCGTGAACAGCAGGCTCTTGAGCGCATCAAGCTTGCAGAACACGCTGCTTTGTCTGAAGTACGTGGCATGGCTGTGGATCTGGGCATAAAAGCGGCAGAAACGTTGATTGTTAAACACTTGAATGACGCGGCAGCCAGTTCCTTGGTCGATGAATCGATAAAAAGTGTGCTGATTAAAATGCATTGAGACTTTGTTTCCGGATCGTGTGTGATCAACGGACGGACTGTTAAAACACAGTCCGTCCGTTGTCTTTTTGAGTCCGGAATCCGTGTAGCCCTTGAATTTTTTTTGTTTTGTTTAAGGAATTGTGTTGACGATTTTTGGATTGGGGCTTAGAAGGTGCGTCCCGACGCTGAGGGACTGGTTTTTCTGGTTTTGTTGGTGTCTGGTGCTGTTTTACAGAGTGAA
>NZ_JAAVSY010000011.1 GCF_012102745.1 Haematospirillum sp. H4485 | reverse complement strand
ACTACAGCATCAGCGATCTGGCCGAGCTGTTCTCCGTCTCCAGGCCAACCGTGTACCGCACCCTCACACGCACCGAGCACGCCAAATAGCAATCAAAATTCAAAGCCATTTAGCGATCAAGCTCACAGCCAACCTTCCTTAGCTTGTACTCTTTTGACCAAAGAGCATACATGTCGTCTAAAAACATCAATTACAACAAAATTTATTCATAAATATTAGTATTATTAAACGTATAGATAAGCACATGTTTAAGATTGACGATTATAAATAAATGAATTAAGTGTAAATGAAGTAAATTCTCACATATAAAGGTTAATAATACCATTGATACAGACGAATTATGTGAATATGAAATCAAAAATTATAATATATCTACAATAGCTACACATCACCCTATATTCAGACATTACAAAACGTGGTCTGGTCTCGTTGACATAAACTATTATCGATTTTTTTCCGGGAGTATGATGCGCAGATATTTTAAGGACCATTCATACAAACAAAAAACTGGTCAGGTCTTATTTCATGGTGGATTTCCTAGTATTGATGAGGATTATTTCGAGTGGATTGATGTGCTCGAAGCCGTTGAGGATGCAATCGATGAGTTGGTCGTTGTAGAACTAGGTGCCGGTTTCGGAAAGTGGTCCGTCGCAGCAGCATGCGCAGCGCGAACAAGAAGACCTGATCTCAAGGTGAAACTGGTCACTGTCGAGGCAGAACCAACACACTTTGAATGGATGAAACTCCATTTCTCTGATAACGGTCTTGACCCTACTTCTCATCGACTGATTGAATCTCCCGTAAATGGAACAGGAGGAAAGGTATCATTCGTGATTGGCCACCCCCAAGAGTGGTATGGACAATCTATCATACCTTCTGGATCAAGATTCGGGAACTGGCCAGAGGGAAAAGAGGTTCAAATGACGGCCATTACCTTGGAAGAAGCCGTAGACGGTGTGGGTACTATCGACCTCCTGGATATGGACGTACAAGGCGTGGAAGCCGAAATCATTACCGGGTCTGTGTCATTGCTGAATTCCAGGGTTCGACGCATCCACATCGGTACGCACGGTCATAACATTGAAGACACGATCTACCGGACATTAATCAACGAAGGCTGGTTTTGTACGCGCGCCTATCGGGCGTCCTCTACAGTCAGAACCGAGTTTGGCGATGTGTTCTTTCTGGACGGAGTTCAAAGCTGGCTCAACCCCAGACTCTTCTAGTATATCCGGGGCCATAGGACAGAAATAATCAACAGAATCTGGGGTATCTCTCCAGCACCAATACACACACTCAATCAGACAGGGCCACTATGGGACGGTCCATACCTGAGAAGGCTGGAGCCGTTGCGGCGCAGCCAGTCACGTTCGTCACGGCAGGAGCCGACCAGGCTATCAACCACGAACCAGAACTGCCGGGAATGATTCATTTCCACCAGATGCGCAACCTCGTGCGCAACAACGTAGGTCAGCACCTTTTCTGGTGCCAGGATCAGGCGCCATGAAAAAGACAGATCCCCCGTAACCGAGCAACTCCCCCAGCGCGTACGGGTATCACGCACCGTAACTGACCGGACACGCTGGCCCACACGCTCGGCCATGACACAGGCACGTGACCGAACCTCCCGAAGGGCATACTGGCGCAACCAGTCCCGAAGGCGGTTGGCGGGCGATACAACAGGGCCAGTCACAATAATCCGTCCTTCCTCCAGAATAACACTCCGCCGTCCTTCAGGGCGTATACACAGGGTCCGGGGAATTCCCAGCACCGGGATTACCTGCCCATCCGTAAAGGGGATAGAGGGGGAAACACAGCGCAATCTCTGCCGGATCCAGCCCACATGATCCGAAACAAAGCCCATAAGCTGGCGACGGGAGATCTGCGGGGGATGTGTTACCACAACAGTGGAATGATCCTGCTCTAGACGCAGGGTCAGATTGACCGCCCGAACCAAAGGGCGGAAGCGAACGGCCAGCCTGTCTCCGTCCACCTCAACAAAAGCCTCCGGACATTGCAGGGCCGAAGCACGCCCCTTCAGAGACACATGCCCCATGCCCTACAGATCCGGCCAGTCAACGATATGATGCTCCAAGGGACCCGCCCGCCGCTCCGACACCACACGACCCCGAACGCTGACGCCGGCTTCGTGCACGCTGTTGGGATCCCCCGATACCAGCGGATGCCACCAGGAGAGATCCTTCCCTTCGTGTATCAGGCGATAGGCACAGGAGCGTGGCAACCAGGTATGACGGCTGATGAACTGGGGAAACAGCTGAACGCAATCCGGCACAAAGTCAAAGCGTCGCTCGTAGTTTGAACACCGGCACGAACCCGGATCCAGAAGGTGGCACGCCACGTTGGTGTTATGAATAGCCCCTGGCGTTCCGTCAGCATCATCCTCATCCTGCAGCTTGTGCAGGCAACATTTACCGCAACCGTCACACAGGGATTCCCACTCTTCGCGGGTCATCTCCTCCAGTGACTTGCTCTTCCAGAATGGCTCGGACCCAACAACAGGGGATACCGCATCACAGGACACGGCGATGTGTCTGCTCTTTCTCTGCGAAACGGAAGAACTCTCGGACATGGGGCAAAATTTCCTCGCGCCAGCGGCGCCCGTTGAAAATACCATAATGCCCCACTTTGAGAGCATAATGATGAAGGTGCAAGCGTTCCGGAACATTACAGCACAGATCGTGGGCGGCCTTGGTCTGGCCGGCGCCGGTGATGTCGTCCTTCTCGCCCTCAACAGTCATCAGCGCCACATCGGTAATCGCCTCGGGCCGGACCGGACGTCCGGCAATGATCATCTGCCCCTGTGGCAAGGAATGCTTCTGGAAAACCTCGCGGATAGTCTCCAGATAAAACTCTGCCGGCAGATCCATAACGGACAGGTATTCATCATAAAACTCGCGATGCTTTTCCGCAGAATCCCCGTCACCACGGATCAAGTGACCAAAATAGGTCGCATGGGCGTCCGCGTGACGCTCCAGATTCATGGACAAAAAGCCCGAAAGCTGGAGGAAGCCCGGATACACCAAGCGGCCCCGGCCGGGATAACCAGCAGGAACGGCATGAACAACCTTTGTCTCGAACCAACTGATCTCGCGGGTTAATGCAAACGTGTTCACTTCTGTCGGGTTGCAGCGTGTATCGATAGGGCCACCCATCATTACCATCGATAGCGGACGGTTGGGATCATTATCCTCGGCCATCAACGACACAGCTGCCAGCATGGGTACACTGGGCTGACAAACTCCCATGGTATGAACCCCGGGCCCAAGATAGGCCAGAAAGCGACGCAGATAACTGACATAGTCACTTAAGGTGAACGGTCCCTCGGACAAGGGGATATCACGGGCATTGATCCAGTCCGTGATGTAAATATCGTGATCAGGCAGCATGGCTTCCACCGTGCCACGCAGCAAGGTGGCATAGTGACCGGACATCGGCGCGATAATCAGGACCTTGGGATCGTCCTTCCGTGCACAGTCGCGGGCAAAATGCAGCAAGTCGCAGAACGGCAGCCGCATGACGACTTCCTCGTGCACAGCCACCGTGCCGGCACAGTCGGTATGCGTTGTCAGCAGGCCAAATTCCGGCTTCAGGTACTGGCGGGTCATCCGTTCAAAAAGATCCGCCCCGGCGACCAGGGATTTTGCAGCATGGGTATAGGAAAAGGGCAAGAGAGGGTTGGAGAACAGCACATGCACGGCTTGCGCCACCATACGCATCGGAGCCAGGGCGGCATGCTGCATTTCATGAATCTGGTAGAGTGGCATGTTGCAAACACCCTCTGTCGAAGCCGGCAACCCTGCCCCGTCCCTGAATAAATGGAACCCAAATTCAGGCGGGACACGATCCTGCAGTACAATCCCGGACACAACGCCTGACCCGCAGGCCGCCCGGTAAAACTGCGTGGACCACCCAATGTTGGCCACTTGGACCCCGGATGCAAGCATACAAAAGCACCGGAACAAGAGGGTAAAACAAAAAAATGGCTGTATGCAGCACATTCAGCCTGGCATGGCCGGTTCAGCAAGGCCCGTCCCACAACAACAGACACCCGCCCGGAGGGAAAGAAGGGCGGGAACCGGGATTATAGGCCTCTCGTCCGTACAGACACATCACAGGGCATGCCTTGTCCTGTCAGAGAAGACGGGCAAGGCCGGCTGCCATCTCCTCTGCCGACAGGCCATGCGCGAACCACGTCACATAGCGCCCATCCGGCCCCATAAGCCAGGTCATGGCCGAGTGATCAACCAGATAATCATCCGCAGCCCGACCGGATTCCGGGGCCTTCCGATAATAAACCCGATAGGCTTTGGCAGCAGCAGCAACCTGCTCTTCCGTTCCTGTCAGCCCAATCATGGACGGATCGAATGCCTGAACATAGGCCCCCACCGCCTCGGGCGTGTCGCGCTGTGGATCAACGCTGATAAACAGGGGCTGGACCTTTTCAGCCTTTGCAGACGGCAAAAGCCGCAACGCCTGGCTTATAGTCTGCAGTCCTGTCGGGCATACATCAGGACAATAGGTATAGCCGAAATACACCAGCATCCACCGGCCCCGGAAATCCTGATCCGTTACAGCCTTCCCCTGTCCGTCAACCAAGGTAAAAGGCCCGCCGGGGGATGGTGGAGAAGTCTCTGGCTGTAAAAGCGCAAATCTGCCGACCAAAGCCAATACAACAGCAATCAGGACAACAGCCGTATAACGAACACCCTTTAACATACGCATCGCCCACTTCCCACAACACACAATACCAACCTTACAAAGGAAGCTGAATACCCTCGCCGGAAAGAGCACGAAAGGCCAGCCAGAACAGTACAACAGCATTCAGGATCATCAATACAGGAGCCCAGATCCGTACAAGCTGCTTCCAGCGCATGCCCGCGCAATATCCGGCCAAGCCCGTCACAAAAAGACCCGGAACCGTTCCCATGGCAAACAGAAACATGCCGGCAGCACCTGCCACAGGATCTGCTGTAGACAATGCCGCAGCCAAAGCCGCATACAGCAAGCCACATGGCATAAATCCAAGAACAACCCCCAAGGCATAGCCCCGCCACCCTTGTGGCGATGTAAACAGATCATCCAGAACACCGGACAAAGGCCCTGTGACCAAGGAGCCCGCAGAAGCCGGCATCAAGGATACACGCATCCGGGGCAATGCCTGACCAAGGAACAAAAAGCCCGCCACCATCAGAAGAACAGCAGATACCCAACCCGGAACAGAAGCCGGGACCACGTAGCCAGCCAAACCGGAGCCAGCAGCACCCAACGCTGTGTAGGTCGTCGCCCGCCCCAGATGATAGGGCAACAGCGCCGCACCGGTCAGACGGTGCCACTCGCGCATCTGTGATGCAGGGACCCGCTCAAGACTTGAGGCAACCTGCGACAAGACAAAAGGCCCGCACATGCCGATACAATGGGTCAGGCCGCCCCCCAACCCCGCCATGAACAACCCGCCCATAAGGCCGGCATGACCGGAAATCACGGCCGAACAATGCGCAACCCCACCATACAGGACAGACAGGATATCAGGTCCGCTCACAACCACCTCCAGCCCCGGCTTGCTGCCATCATCACAGCAGCGCAGGGTGTTGTGTCGCACAGCCTGTATCCGGCATCAACCCCCAAGGAATTGCCACATTCCTTGACAAAACCTCGTGCAGGAGGCATGCCCGAAGCCTGCAAGAACCACTTCTGTGGAGAGTACCCGAAACATGTTTCGTCGTCCTGTCATGACCGGAATACACGTTGCGCTTACTGCGGCCCTGATGCTCTGCCTGCTACAGATGCCTGTCCACGCCGAACGGTCGGCAAGCGAGAAAGCGATTCAAAAATGGCACGAGCGACAGGAACAAGACCGCTGGTTCCGGACGACCGAGCCAGGGAGCAACACGCTGCGGCTTGGCCTCCCGGAGACAGAAAACCATATTCCCAGCCCCGGCATAACCAACGAAAGCATGTTTGAAAGAACGATCCGGGAAAAGGAAGAACGGCGATTACAGGAACTCCGGAAAGAGTATCAGGAATACGTCGAACAGGAACGGGAGTATCGTGAACAACTGAAAAAAGAGAGCCGGACAGATGACACACGCCCCCTCTCTGGCTACACGCCCTCCTGGCCACCACAGGGCCTGCCACCTGATCCGGGAGCATGGGGGCCACAAGGGCATGAATTCCCGGGATCTTTACGGAACGAGAGCGCTCTCCCACTTCAGGTGGCTGACATAGACCTGCCACTGGAAGCACCAATTATTAGCGTCATGGTGTCCAGAAACTGGCCCGAGATGAAGCGGATGTTTCTTGGAGGAACCAGCCCGGATACCCTGAGCCGCAACAGAGAGCCCCTGATCGTACTGGCAACGCGTCGGGATCTGGACGCTGCGGTCGACCTTCTCCTCAAGCACAAGGCCCGGATCAATGCGACCGACTCCTTTGGCAACACAGCCCTGATGTGGGCCGCAGATCAGGGCAACCTGACCCTTGCCAAGAAATTGCTTGATGCCGGTGCCAACCCTGACTTGCAAAATCGCCAGGGGATGAGTGCCTTGATGCGGGCAGCACGCCGTGGGAACGCCCCCGTTGTCGAGCTTCTTCTGCAAAGGGGGGTGGACACAGGCATGACAGACTACACCGGTCGCGATGCCCTCGACATGGCCCGGGAAAGCGGCAACACCCGTACTCTCCGTGCCCTGGAGGGAGCATCCTGACACAACCCGGGGATCATGACGACTCGCGGGCCAGAATCAGGCGGGCTGCGTCAAGCAAATGATCTGCCACCAGGTCGGGCCGACAGGATTGTTCCGCCTCCGTCACAGTTCCCTTGCCGGTACGGACCAGAACTGTTCCGGCCCCGACAGCCTGACCAAGGCCAATATCGGCCGCCTTGTCGCCGATCATCCATGACACGGATAGATCAAATCCCAACGTGCGGGAAGCCTCCAGCGCCAAACCGGGCATGGGCTTCCGGCACGCACATCCATCTAACGGGCCGTGGGGGCAGAAGAAATACCCATCAATAACAATACTATCTGGGGCCAGGATTGCATCAAGACGGGCATGGATATCGGACAATAGGGCCGGGGTAAGTAACCCGCGGGCAATGCCGGACTGGTTGGTCAGCACAACAAAGCGGAAACCAGCCCCGGCAAGAGCCTTCAATCCGGCCACAGCGTGCTGTTCCAGACAAAGATCATCCGGATCGGACAGGTAATGAACGTCAACATTCAACGTTCCATCGCGGTCCAACATGATATAACGGGCAGCCACAGCGCGTCCTTTCGGAAAATCTCCACAACCAGCCCCTTGCAAAACCGGAATGGCGGCACTATTGTGCGCGCCTTGGCTATGCTTCGGGTCAAAATCCCGCATCCTGGGATGTATGGGATAGCCCATCCGCCCCGAAACAGGAAGCATGGAGCGTATGCCGCAGTAGCTCAGCTGGTAGAGCAACGCATTCGTAATGCGTGGGTCGGGGGTTCAAGTCCCTTCTGCGGCACCATCTTCCTCCTGCCAGTTCCGGAAACATACCCCTGAATTCATATGTAGTGACGGTGACAGGGATTGCCCGCGCCGAATCCAGGATAAGCACGCTCTGTCGAGCGGTACACCCGAACCATCACCAAGAACAAGCACCCAATCCACCTTGCGACCGGCATTGTTGACCTGTCGGCTACACATGGCCGCACGGTTCAACACATTTCTTGCGCGACCTTGACTACAAGGGCAGATTGCATAGAGCATGATAAAAATTTCTTTGGTTGCTGACCCTGACCATTGCCTCCTTGCTATTCCCATGTATGCGGCCCGGCGGGGCCATCCGAGCGCACCAGGATTAACCCATGCCCGAGATCAAGCAATCCTACACCCTGTCCTGCCCATCGGACTTCCGGGATTCCATTCTTGCCTTGGCCCACAGACGACGCGTCAATGCCGCCGACGTAGCCCGGTCCGTCATGCTGGTCGTTCCTGAACACGTTATTGAATCCTTTGCAGACCCAGGAGAACCTGTCCGGGATGACCGTGAAACGGTGGTGCTGAAGTCCGGACGGGCCGAAGGCCGCCCTTGGCGACGCAAGCCACGTTTACAGGTTCGCCTTCCATCGGGGCTGGAGATTCCTTTCATACGCAAGGCCCTCAATCTGGCACTTGCTCTGGACTATGGGGTTTTACAGCTGAAACTGGGACCGGCGGAAGAGGAAGCTCCGCCACCACCTCCTCCCTTTCCACCTCCCGAACCGGCGCCATCCATCAGCATCCTGCATAACGAGGCGTCGCGCGATTACGATGCTGAAATGCGCGAACTTCACGACGAGCTGGAGCAGCTTCGTGCAACGGTCAGCGTCCTCGCCTTCGACCCTATTCCCGGGGGCATCACATCACGGGCCGAGGCCCTGCACGTTCTGGGGTTCCCGCCTTACTCCGACCCTGACGCCCGCATGATCAGGCTGCGCTTCCGTATGCTGGCCACGGTCCACCACCCGGACAACCCGTACGGAAGTCATAGCCGGATGAGCCAGCTCAATGCAGCCATGGATCTCCTGCGCAAGGCACGCCCACATTGAAACATGTTGAGACACCGGAACGAACCCCGGATTCAAACGCCAGCTGGTCAATCCGGAGAGCAAGATCGACATCACGCTCGCTCAACCCACCGGCATCGTGGGTGGACAGGGTTATCTCGACACGGTTCCAGACATTGAACCACTCAGGATGATGGTTGATCGCCTCGGCAGCCAGAGCAACCCGGCTCATGAAACCAAAAGCCTGACTAAAGTCGGAAAACACAAGACTGCGGAACAGGGCATCGCGACCGGGCACCATACACCACAGCGGAAGCTGCTGCGCAAGCTCAGCCCTGCGGCTCGTTGTCAGGGGAACGACCATTTTTCTTCCCTCTCTTCGCCTGCCATGCCAAAGCCGGCATCACCCGGGCAAAATGGCAATAGCCCAAGAAACACACGAACCACGGCATGCTACAAGGATCTGCCTGTCCGTACAGGAACAAAAAAGCACAGCCTTATATTTCTCTGCCGTCGTCCCGGACCGGAATACTGATGCACAACCGGCAAAGATCCCGGAAACTTGGTCCACTATGTCACCGTTTGCACAGCCGGTTTCTGTCCTGGATTGTTCAACGATGACATGGGACGGGTCAAGTCAACACCCTGATCCGTCTGCCTGCTCCTCTCAAGGGATGCCATGATGCCGCCTGCCAGGACCCCCGTCATATCTCTTGATCCAGAGACACTGCGCCGTACAGTACACTCGGCGGAAATCCCCTTTGCGATTTCATCCGATCTTCCCCCCAGCCATGAAGAAACCCTCCACCCTGTTGGCCAATCGCGTGCCGTTGAGGCAGTACACTTTGCAATCAGCATGTCTGCCCTGGGCTATAATTTGTTCTGCATGGGGCCGGAAGGTACAGGAAAAGCCAGCCTGATCCGGCGATTTGTAGGAGAAGCCGCAGCGGCAAGGCCATCCGCACGGGACTGGTGTTATGTGTACAATTTTGAGGACAGTTACCGGCCAAAGGCACTGGGCCTGCCAGCGGGTCGGGCCAGGGCATTTTCAAAAGCCATGGCAGCCCTTGTAGAGGAACTCCGTCACGCCCTTCCCGCGGCCTTTGAAACCGAGGACTATCACAGCCGCCAGCGCAACATCGAAGAGGATTTCCGCCAGCGCCGTGAAACAGCCCTGGACGAACACCGCCGGGCCGCAGAGGCCGATGGCATTGCCCTGGTTCGCACACCGATGGGCCTGACCCTGGCACCAGAGCGAAACGGCGAGGCACTGGGGCCGGATGACTTCAGCCATCTGCCCGAAGATGAACAAAAAGCCCTGAAGGAAACAATCAGTCGCCTGCAGGATGCCCTGGAAGAAACCGTACGACGGATACCACAGTGGGAACGCGAAAAACGCGAGCAGGGCCGCATCCTGGACCACGAACTGACCGGATCTGTCCTGGACCGTGAGATGGCTTCCATCCGGGACGCGTTTTCCGGCGATGACTGCCATGAGGCCATGGAATATCTTGATGCCGTGCGGGCCGATATTCTGGAGAACAGCGTTCTGTTCCTCCCGGACGGTGACGAGGATGATGACGAGAACGTACCCGCCATGATCCGCAAGGCCGGTGATGATCTCCGTTTCCGGCGCTATCATGTCAACGTCCTGATTGACCACGGGGATGCCACCGGAGCTCCGCTGATCATCGAGGATCACCCGACACAGCCCGGCCTGGTGGGCCGTATTGAATACCGCCAACATCTGGGAACCCTGAGCACCGATTTCCACCTGCTGCGCCCCGGCGCCCTGCACCGGGCCAACGGTGGTTTCCTGGTCATGGAAGCACGGAAGCTGATGGCCAATCCCTTTGCCTGGGAAGACCTGAAACGATCCCTGCGCAACCGGGAAATCCGGATCGAAGCCCCCGGAACATCGTGGGGCATCATGTCAACGCAGAGCATGGAACCCGAACCCATTCCCCTGAACCTGAAGGTGGTCCTTCTGGGAGAACCGGCCCTTTATTACCTGCTGGCAGAAAGCGATCCTGATTTTCGTGAGCTGTTCAAGGTTGTGGCCGACTTTGATACCGTCTTCCCCCGCGAACCACGAACCATACGCGCCATGTCCCTCCTTCTGGCCGAAATAGGGCAACGCAAAAATCTTCCTCCCCTGGAAGCCGAAGCAGTAGCCTGCATCATCGAGCATGGAAGCCGTCTGGCAGAAGATGCCGGGAAGCTGACCGCCAGCGTGGGGGCGCTGACCGACTTGCTGCGTGAGGCGGCATGGGTTGCCGGGCAAGAGACATGCAAAACCGTACAGGCCAAACACGTCAGAAAAGCCATACAAGCCCAGCGACGGCGATCAGACCGTATTCCTGTTGCCATGCAGGAAGATATTACCCGCAACACCATTACCATCCAGACCGATGGATCGGCAGTCGGGCAAGTCAACGGCCTTGCTATCATCGGCATCGGAACGGAAGAATTCGGCAAGCCATCACGTATCACAGCCAGGGTTCGGGTGGGGCGCGGTGATTTTGATGATATCGAACGGGAAGTTGACCTGGGGGGACCAACCCACTCCAAGGGCGTGCTGATCCTGTCCTCATTCCTGCGCAGCCGATTCGGGAATGACGGGCCGATCCTGTTCTCGGCCAGCATTACCTTTGAGCAATCCTATGGCATGATCGACGGCGATTCCGCTTCCTCCACGGAACTGTATGCGCTTTTGTCCGCTCTGGCCGATACGCCCGTTGACCAGGGTAAAGCCGTAACCGGATCGGTTGACCAGTTCGGCGCTGTTCAGGCCGTTGGCGGCATCAACGAAAAAATCGAGGGCTTCTTTGACCTCTGCGAGGCCCGTGGCCTGACCGGACGACAGGGCGTGGTCATCCCGCAAACCAACGTTATCAACCTGATGCTGCGTGAAGATGTTGTCGATGCCTGCCGCCGGCAGATGTTCCATGTGTGGCCAATCACACATGTCGATGACGGCATTGCCCTTCTTACCGGACTCCCTGCCGGGGAACAGGACAGCACGACCGGCCAATGGACACCGGGCAGCATAAACCGCCGTATAGCGTCACGCCTGAAAACATTCGCACGGATTGCCGCACAGGAAGCCGATGGCAACAGTGACAGCACGGGATCATGGGGCGGAACACAGGGAACCGCCGGCGACCGGCGGCCCTGATAACAGCACAGCACGCACCATCATCACAATCAGCCCGGACACGGACAGCAAGACGGAGCACGTTCCGTATAAGCTGACTACGGCGACGGTCTTGCCATCCATACCGTCCCTATGGCAGGAAACATGCGTCCGTGTGCTTCCCCTCCACGACCGGAAGAGAGTAACATGCGACGCCGCTATCTGCGGCAACGCGGGTGCCTGATTGCCTGGATTCGTGGTCATCGAAAGGCAGAAGCACTCTGTCCCTGTTGTGTAGTTTTTGCCCTGCTGTACAAGGAATTCTTCCCTCATGGCCCGCGCCCAAGCAGACAACAACAGCCTCCTGCCTTCCGGGGCCCGGCAGGCATTGGCCCGGATCGGGCGTCGCCTTGGTGGCCTGATGCTGCTTGCAGGGTCCTTTGCCCTTGGAACGGCACTGGCCACGTATGCTCCAACAGATCCATCCCTGAACACAGCCGGACCTCATCTGGTCAACAACGCACTGGGAAAACCGGGCGCACTGTTTGCCGATTCCATGATACAGGGGCTGGGCATGGCCTCTGCCCTGCCAGTACTGATGCTGTCTGCCTGGGGCATCCGCATGATTCTGGCCGGGCGTATTACATGGGGCTGGCTACGCCTGGTCCTGTGCATACCAGGATCAATGATGATCAGCATTGTTCCCGCCTGGCTGCCACGACCTGACTCATGGACAGCTCCAACCGGAACAGGCGGCCTGACTGGATCACTGTTGCTGGACGGCGCATATCAGGGCCTGATGACCGGTACAGGATCTGTCTCCCTGATGTGGGTTGTGGTCCTGTTGTGCGGCCTGGCAGGTACAGCCCTGATCCTGTGGACCTCCATGCTGCGCTGGCGGGAATTTCAGGCTCTGGCAAAAGCCCTGTCTACCGCCGGCCGTCAAACGGGTCGGGCCATACAGGCTGTTGTCAGCTGGCGCCCGTTCCCTGCCAAGGATAGAGGGTACGAAGATACAAACGAGGAAGGTCTTGCATGGCATCCCTCCTCTGAGGGACCCGCCCAGCGCCGGGGTGCCGATCCGTACACAAGAATAGAACCCCGGATGGAGCCTGTTCCGGGACCATCACACACTCAGGATCCTGTGGTGCCACTGGAACAAACAACGGAGTACGAGGGAGATACGATCACCATTGTGCCTCCGACAACAACAAAAAGCGCACCAAACGTTCAGGCACGAGCCCGCCCCCCCCAACATATCCATGACTTGGCTCCTGCCCGGAACCAAGGCTTCCAGATCCCGCCCCTTGATCTCCTGTCCCTGCCTGTTGCCTTGCAAGGTGCCCTTCAGGATGACCGCCTCCTGTCCACCAACGCACGTCTTCTGGAAAGTGTCCTGCAGGACTTTGGTGTCAACGGGCGCATTGTGGAAATTCGCCCCGGCCCGGTTGTCACGCTGTATGCCCTTGATCCCGCACCGGGAACCAAGACAAGCCGGGTGATCAGTCTGGCAGATGATATCGCCCGGTCGATGAGTGCATTGAGTGTACGCATCGCTGTTGTACCGGGGCAGTCCACAATCGGGATCGAGCTACCCAACAGTACACGTGAAATGGTCAGCTTCCGGGCCCTCCTGTCCGATGACAGCTTCAATGAACATCCAGAGGGCCTGATCCTGGCGCTGGGCCGCGATATCGGCGGAAGCCCGGTACAGGTTGACCTGTCCCGGATGCCACACCTGTTGATCGCAGGAACAACGGGGTCCGGAAAATCAGTGGCTGTCAACACCATGATCTGCTCCCTGCTGTTCCGGATGACCCCGGACCAGGTGCGCTTCATCATGATAGATCCCAAGATGCTGGAGCTGTCTGTCTATGATGGTATTCCACACCTTCTGTCCCCGGTTGTAACCGACCCCGGGAAAGCTGTGGTTGCCCTGAAATGGGCCGTGCGGGAAATGGAAACCCGCTACCGTGCCATGAGTCAGATGGGTGTCCGCAATATCGGGGGCTATAACCAGAAACTGCGCGAGGGCAGCACCCGTGGCGAGCCTCTGACACGAACGGTTCAGACCGGCTTTGACCCCGAGACCGGCAAACCTGTTTTCGAGGAACAGCAGCTGGATACCACGCCTCTCCCCTACATCGTGGTGATTGTCGACGAAATGGCCGATCTGATGCTGGTTGCAGGCAAGGATGTGGAAGCGGCCATCCAGCGCCTTGCACAGATGGCCAGAGCAGCAGGGATCCATCTGATCATGGCCACCCAGCGCCCCAGCGTCGATGTGATCACCGGCACCATCAAGGCCAATTTCCCGACCCGCATTTCATTCCAGGTCACCAGCAAGATCGACAGCCGCACCATTCTGGGCGAACAAGGCGCTGAACAGCTTCTGGGCCAGGGCGATATGCTGTACATGGCAGCAGGCGGACGGATCACCCGTGTACATGGACCCTTTGTATCGGATGCCGAGGTAGAAGAGGTCGCCACGTTCCTGCGTGCCCAGGGGATACCGGATTATGTGGGGGCCATCCTTGAGGACACAACGGAAACCCAGGCTCTTCCGGGAACGGAGGGCCTGGACGCGGGAAGCGACAGCCCGGGTGGATTATTTGACCAGGCGGTTGCCCTGGTCGCACGGGAACGGAAGGCATCAACCAGCTTCATCCAGCGCCACCTGCAGATCGGTTATAACCGTGCCGCCCGCATCATTGAACAAATGGAAAAGGAAGGCATGGTGTCGCGGGCCAATCACGTCGGAAAGCGCGAGGTTCTTCTTCCTCCCCCACATGATGAAGCAGGATAGAGGCGTCCTGTCCACAGGGCCGAAGGACAACCGGTTTCTCTGGACAACGCAGCCGGTTGCCGACAGAGTCCGCACCAAGAATACCCTGCCCGGCGGAGAGTCCTCATGAACACAACTGTCCTTTCCGATACCACCCTGAAAGCAGACGTTGTTGTGGTCGGGGGAGGACTGGTTGGTGGAACGCTGGCGTGCGCGCTGGCTACACACGGCATACCGGTCCTGTGTGTTGATACCGAGCAACCCGCCACGCTGACAGCACCCACACAGGATGGTCGCTGCTCTGCCATTGCGCTGGCTTGCCAGAAAGTTCTGGACACCGTCGGCATCTGGAAACATATGCGTGAGTCCGTACAGCCCATACTGGATATCAGGGTCACGGACAGCAACAGCCCCTTGCACCTGCACTATGATCACCGCGAGATCGGAAGCCCCATGGGCTATATGGCAGGAAACACGGTCATCCGTCAGGCTGTTCTGACCCGCCTGAAAGAGCTGAAACTGGCAACATTGGCTGCACCGGCCCGTGTTGTGGAAACCAGCCGGAGCATAGACACCGTTCTGGTCAAGCTGGATGACGGTCGCGTTATCCGGACATCGCTGCTGGTGGCGGCCGACGGGCGCAACAGCCGGATCCGGGATATGGCCGGCATACCTGTTGCACAGGGCCTTCCCTATCATCAGACCGGTATTGTACTGACGGTGCGCCATGAGAAGCATCATCGTGGCATTGCGCACGAACGTTTCCTTCCCGCAGGCCCATTTGCCATCCTGCCGTTGGTGGGTGGGTATCATTCCTCACTCGTCTGGACCGAGAGCAGTACAACAGCCAAAAGCCTTCTCGCTTTGCCTGATGACGCATTCCAGGAGGAGCTGGTCCAGCGCTTTGGCCCCTTCCTGGGGGAGATTGATGTTGTCAGTCCCCGGTTCTCCTACCCGCTATCCCTGCAACACGCCCTTCGCTATACAGACCGGAGGCTGGTTCTGGTTGGCGATGCAGCCCACGGCATGCACCCGGTTGCCGGGCAGGGCATGAACTTTGGCCTGCGGGACGTCGCCGCCCTGGTGGAAGAGATTGTCAAGGCCCGCAGGCTTGGGCTGGATGTCGGAACCGGCACTGTCCTTGAGGCCTATCAACGCTGGCGCCGTTTCGATAATGTCCTGATGCTGGGCATGACCGACGCCCTGGTGCGGCTGTTCTCCAATGACAACGCCCCGCTTCGACTGGCCCGTACCATGGGACTGGCCGCCGTGAACCAGATGCCGGGTCTCCGTCGTTTCTTCATGCGCCATGCCATGGGCGAAGTTGGTGATCTGCCCCGCCTGATGCGCGGTCTGCCGGTCTAGGTGATCAGCGGGAAGCCAGCGTAATCTCAAGCGCCGGAAGCCCCTCTATGCTCGCATGCACCGTATCACCGGGCTGCAAGGCGGCGACACCTTGGGGCGTACCGGTAAAGATCAAATCCCCGGGAGAAAGACGGACCAGGCGCGACAGATGAACCAGAATGCCAACCGGCCCCAGAATCATGTCTTCCAGCTTCCCGTCCTGACGAACACGGCCATTGACAGCCAGCTGTATAGAACCGCGCAATGGCGCCGTTTCCATGGGCATGATGGTTCCCACAGGGGCGGACAAGTCAAATCCCTTGGCCATATCCCAAGGGCGCCCCATACTCTTGGCTTCAGCCTGTAGATCCCGTCGCGTCAGGTCAAGACCGACAGCGCACCCGAACAAGCATGCCCCGGCAGCTTGTTCATCAAGATTCTCACCTCCGGCCTTCAGGGCAAGAACCAGCTCGACCTCGTGATGAAGGTTGGAGGTGACAGACGGAAATGGAATGGAAGACCCGCTTTCACAGACCGCATCAGCTGGTTTTGAGAAGAAAAATGGTGCCTCTGCGGCTGGGTCACGCCCCATCTCACGGGCATGGGCGGCATAATTGCTCCCGACACAGAAAATACGGCGAACCGGAAAGCGGTCGCTTGTTCCATGCACAGCAACAGACGAGGGAGGACATTCCGGAATGACAAAACCCACCGCACTTTCCTTACCTGAAGCAGGACGCCAAGACGCGCCGTACGCAAGGACATTAAAGCCGTACGATGCGGTAGACAACAGGATCTATATTTTTGGGGAGGGGTGAGCGCCCGGTCAGGGGGGGAACCGGGCGCTCTGCTCCTGTAAAGGAGCTCGGAAGGGGCAGGGGAGGCCACCTTCCGGGGGGAAGGACGGGCACAAGTTGCGCCCTGTCCGTGACGAAAGGATCTATGGCATAGCCCGCAGCAACACCAGCATCGGTGTCGCATAACAGACCCCTGCAATTTGCATGGCACACCAACAATAGGCATGCAGTGCATTGAAATATCACCTGTATCGTGCTGGCAAATTGCTCCAGGAGAACAGGCCTTGGTCAAAAGACAACCCCGTGCGTACGGAAAACAAGGACACCGCTGTTTCCAGATCGCGGGCATCACGAACCCGCCACTGGCGCAGCTCGAAGGGGTGTTCAGTAAAGACCAGCATCAAGGACCCGGCAGCAGGATCATCCGCCATCACCAGCTCGATCTCCGCAACACCGGCAGCGCGGCGTATATCTGTCAGAACAATATCAGGATCAGAAAAGCGCGGGTTCTTGCGCAGCAAAATGCCAGCCGGCGTTGAACCAAGGGGAAGATTGCTGACCTGCCCCACAGCATTATCAATAAAGACCAGCCACGTCCCGTCCGCGACAACCTTGATCTTTGACGGTGGGTCATAGGTAAGGTTCATCTTGCCCGGTCGCTGAATGGACACGGTGCCCTCACTGGAAGATCCATCACTGCTGATTTGAAGAAAGCGGGCCTGCATCGTGCGTACAGTCCCGAGCGTCTCCTCGGCTCGCTTCAGGAGTGCCGTCTCTTCCGCATTCGGACGATAGGGAACCAAACCGGATGAGGAAGCAGCAGCCAGGGCAGGGCACATGAAAACCAGAAAAGAAGCAACCAGAATACAGCGCCTAAAAAACAGCAGGGTCAAAGCCGGAAACTCCACGTTGCCTGTACAGCAGCCAAGAATTGACTTCACAGGTAACGGAGCATCAAGCCCGAGGCAAGGTATTCCGGAAGGACGAATGATCTGGAGACGAGCGTGTCTGTGGTGCAACACAAGACTGATCATCGGGAACGCTTTCGTCAGACCCACGACGCCGTTCCGCCAGTGCCACCATCAATGTTCCCAGTGTACGGGGATCAAGCCCCCTGCATATAACCATATTCGCGTCCCCCGAACGGGCCGGGACATCCCTGATCCCGGACTTTGAGCGGATATCAAACCAACGCATGCAGTGTAATTTTGGCCCAAAAAAATTGCAAACGATTTGCAATTGCATTTATCGGCAAGGAACGATACAGTCGCCTCGTTCATGATTCAGATGGGCCCATGTGGTGCGGACCGGTGCGGGTTTGAAAGGGCTGATCTGGATTGCTGAACCGGGTGATTATCAACCCGTCTCCTGTACCCCGGGTTCCGGCCCCTGCCTGTTGCCTCTCCTGCCGATGTGTCGCTCTCTCCCGACATTCCCGACATCGGCTCCCTGCAAGAAGCGAACGGCAGGACCGGAACCCGGATATAACGCAGAAAAACCGGCCACCCCGACAATGTGACCAAGGCGCCAGATAGACGCATGTTGTACTTGAGGATGATAATGGATTGCATTAGATTCCAAGTAGGCGGTTTTCCCGATATCCATTGCGGATTGTCCTGAGATCAGTTGGTTAATGGGTATGGAGCGTCCCATTCATGTATGTGTGCCTTTGTAATGACCTGAAATGTCGCGATGTGCGGACCGCACGGGATTCAGGTGCCAGAACCCCCTCCCAGGTCTTCCGCGCACACGGGCTGCAACCCCGGTGCGGCAAGTGCATAGACTGCATGAGAGTGATCCTGGACGAAGGAAAGCAACAAACGCCGATGCCAAGGGCATCATGAGAACGCTTCTCAAGTTATTCCAAAAACTGGAAAAACATGTTCTCCGGCAGTAGTATTCGCGGCGACGGGAATCTTTGCTGTGGAGAGCACCATGAAGGGCGACAAAGAGATCATCAAGCACCTGAACAAGGTCTTGAGAAACGAACTGACAGCCATCAACCAGTACTTCCTTCACGCACGCATGCTACAGGACCAGGGGCTGGAGCGCCTGGGGCAGCATGAGTACCAGGAGTCGGTGGAGGAAATGCACCATGCCGACTGGATGGTAAAGCGGATCCTTTTTCTGGAAGGACTTCCGAACCTGCAGGACCTGGGCAAGTTGATGATCGGGGAGAATGTTGCGGAGATTCTTGCAAATGACCTGAAACTGGAGCACGGCGCCCGCAACGATGTTGTGGATGCCATTGTCGCCTGCGAGAAAGCGCGTGACTTCATTTCGCGTGAGAAGCTGAAAGAAATCCTCGATGCCACCGAAGAGCATATAGACTATCTGGAGACCCAGATTTCCCTTCTGGAAAAGGTCGGTCTACAGAACTATATCCAGTCACAAATGGCCCCGGCAGACGGCGCAACATCCTGATCCTTTAATACAGATTGTCTCAGGAATATTCGCTTTCTGCACACTTTGGCCTATAGTCCCGGCGTGTCCTCAGTTGATCCGGAAAGTACGAGTTTCTGCCATGACATCTCCCTCTCGCCCCGGCCGTCCTGTTGTTCTATGCATCCTTGATGGCTGGGGGTACCGGCCCGAGCGTGACAACAATGCCATCGCCCTGGCTCATACGCCGGTATGGGACCGGATGCTGGCGGAATGTCCCGGCAGTCTTCTGGAAACTTCGGGGCTTGATGTTGGCCTGCCGGACGGCCAGATGGGCAACTCGGAAGTCGGGCATATGAACATTGGTGCCGGGCGGATCGTGATGCAGGATCTGCCCCGCATTGATGCCTGTGTTGCAGACAACGGCCTTGGCCACATGGAGTCTTTCGGTCGCTTTGTCAGCAAGGTTCGCCAGGGGAGTGGAACCGTTCACCTGATGGGGCTTCTCTCTCCCGGCGGTGTGCACAGCCATCAGGATCACATGGCAGCCCTTGCCGCAACACTGGGAGCAGAAGGACTGAAGGTCTGCCTGCACATTTTCACGGATGGAAGGGATACGCCACCCCGTTCCGCACGCGGTTTCATCGAAGCATTCCTGACCAAAACCCGTGACGTCCCCAACCTTTCCCTTGCAACACTGGGCGGGCGTTACTACGCCATGGACCGCGACAACCGCTGGGACCGTGTACAGCTGGCATACGACGCGATGGTATACGCAAAGGGCGAGCGTGCTCCCAATGCTGTCGCCGCGCTGGATGCATCGTATGCCGCCGCTGTCGGTGACGAGTTTGTGCGCCCGTGTGTTCTGGGCAACTATGCAGGCATGAAGGATGGCGACGGGATTCTGGTGGCCAATTTCCGGGCTGACCGGGCACGGGAGATAACGCGGGCCCTTCTGGATCCGGGGTTTGATGGTTTCAGCCGCGGGAATGGCCCCGCTTTCTCGGCTGCACTGGGTATGACCGAATATTCCAGGGCCCATACCGCCTTCATGGATACCCTGTTCCCGCCCGAACCCCTGTCCGACATCCTTGGGGAGGTCATTTCGCGCGCCGGGTTGGCACAGCTCCGCATTGCCGAAACGGAGAAATATGCCCACGTGACGTTCTTCCTCAACGGGGGCGAAGAAACCGTGTATCCCGGTGAGGACCGTATCCTGGTTCCCAGCCCCAAGGTTGCCACCTATGACCTGCAGCCGGAAATGTCTGCACCGGAGGTCACACGTCATCTGGAAGAGGCCATCCGTTCAGGACGCTATGACCTGATCGTCGTCAATTATGCCAATGGAGACATGGTGGGACATACAGGTATCCTGGAAGCCGCCATCAAAGCTGCCGAAGCTGTTGATGACGGGCTGGGCCGCCTGGAGCAGGCCATCCGTGACAGCGGGGGAACCATGATTGTCACGGCTGATCACGGTAACGCAGAATTGATGAAAGATCCTGAAACCGGAGAGCCTTATACCCAGCATACTGTCGGCAAGGTTCACGCTCTCTTGGTGAACGGGCCAAAGGCTGTGACCCGGCTTCGTGATGGCAGGCTGTCCGACCTGGCTCCCACGGTCCTTGCGTTGATGGGGCTACCCCAACCCGCTGCCATGACCGGACGCTGCCTGCTTGACCAGGAGGCAACCAACGCGACACGGGGCTCTGTGGCTTTTGGCTGAGAGACATAGCCCGGTCCGGGAGGTCATGCTGGTTTTTCGTATACTGCTCGTCTTTGCTGTCCTGTGCGCAACAGCCCCGCCGACCGGGGCTGCATCGCCTTCTGCATCCGAAAAAGAACTGAAGAAGCTGGAAAAACAGCTTCAGGAAAGCCGGGATCGTGAAAAACAGTTGGGCGAAAAAGCCAGCGGACTGGGAAAGGAACTGGAAACGCTGCGCGAAGAAATCGTTGCCGCCGCCCGTTCGGCACAGGACAACGAAGAACTGCTCTCGGCTCTGGAACGGCGCGTTCGTGACCTGGGTCAGAAAGAGAAAGATCTTCAGGCACACTTGGGAGACCGCGAAAGCCAGATGGCAACCGTTCTGGGCGGCCTGGAACGTCTGGCCATACGCCCACCGGAAGTTCTGGTCCTGCAACCCGGCCACCATGACGATACGATTCGAAGCGCTATCCTGCTGCGCGCCGTTATTCCCGAACTCCAGAAAAAAGCGGGGTCCCTGCGGAAAGAACTTGCAGGTCTGTCGACCATCCGGCGTGAATTGTCTACCCGACGCGCCGAACTGGCCACAGCACTGACCAAGCTGGACCGTCAACATGCCCGACTGGCAACACTCTACGCACGCAAGGCAAAACTGGCCGAAAGCACTGAAGCCGAGCGCAAGGCTGCCGCCAGTCGCGCCGAGCAACTGGCCCGGAATGCCGGGGATCTGAGAGATCTTCTGGCAAAACTGGAGGAAGACCGGCGCAAACGGGAAGCGGAAACAAAACGGCTGGCCCGGCTGGCCATGCCAAAACCGCCCGCACCGTCACCTGAACCCGGCCCGTCACTGGAAAGTCAGCGCGGCACAATGGCCTTGCCGGCGCGCGGACAAATTGTGATGCGCTACGGCGAAGAAACAGAAGAAGGTCTGAGTGCACGTGGTGTGACCATCCGGACACGCCCCGGAGCACAGGTAACTGCCCCGGCTACAGGAACAGTTGCCTTTGCCGGACCGTTCAGGGGATACGGGCTCCTCTTGATCATGGAGCATAGCGGTGGCTATCATGTCCTTCTGTCCGGTATGTCCCGTATCGATGCCGTTGTTGGTCAGAGCCTGCGCTCGGGAGAACCGGTCGGTATCATGGGGCCGGGTGACGGTACGCGGCTTTATGTGGAATTACGCCGGGATGGGCAACCGGTAAACCCCCTCCCCTGGCTCTCTGCTCGTAAAGGTTAGAACTGGCTGATGATGCGGAAGTCCCTTATTGCGGCGTTGGCCGTCCTGGTTCTGTCCCTGCCTGTGGGGGTGACGCTGGTCTTCCCCTCGTTGCAGGCACAGGCTAAAGCCGACGCATCAACCTATCGTCTGCTTGATCTGTTCGGCACCGTCTTCGAACGTGTACGACGCGATTACGTCGAGGATGTCACTGACCAGCAGCTGGTGGAATCCGCCATCAACGGTATGCTGACCAGCCTTGACCCTCATTCGTCCTACCTGAATGCCGAAAGCTTCCGTGACATGCAGACCCAGACACGGGGGGAATTTGGCGGCCTAGGAATCGAGGTATCGATGGAGAATGGCCTGGTCAAGGTTGTCTCTCCCATTGATGACACACCGGCTTTCCGGGCGGGGTTGAAGCCGGGTGACTATATCATACGCCTTGATGACAAACAGGTCCTGGGCATGACTCTTCAGGATGCTGTCGAGCATATGCGCGGCAAGGCAGGCAGTGAAATTGTGCTGACCATACGCCGGGAGGGACGTGACCCATTCGAGGTCAAACTGGTTCGTGATGTTATCAAGATCCGTTCGGCTCGCGCCAAGGCAGAAGGTGATATTGGCTACATTCGCCTGACAGCCTTCAACGAAAAAACATTTGATGCCATGCGGGATGGGATCGAGAAACTTAACAAGGATATCGGCCCGGACAAAATCCGTGGCTTTGTGCTGGATCTTCGCAATAACCCTGGCGGCCTTTTTGACCAGGCTATCGCCGTATCGGATGCTTTCCTTGATTCCGGCGAAATTGTCTCTACCCGGTCGCGCCGGAGTGATGATACCCAACGCTATAATGCGCAGAAGGGCGACCTGACCGGGGGGCTTCCCATGGTGGTCCTGATCAATGATGGCTCTGCCTCATCCTCGGAAATCGTTGCCGGGGCCCTGCAGGACCATCACAGGGCCATCGTGGTCGGAACCCGCAGCTTCGGAAAGGGATCGGTCCAGACGGTCATTCCGCTGGCCGGGCACGGCGCCATGCGCCTGACAACCGCGCGTTACTTTACCCCCTCCGGCCGTTCGATCCAGGCCGTCGGGATCGAGCCTGATATCGAGGTCAACGCCAGCTCCCACCCGGTTCGCAGCCGCAGTGAGGCCGATCTGCCCAATGCACTCAGCAACCCGGATGAGAAGGTCAACAGAAGCAAGCGCTCGACATCACAGCCGGACCTGGCGGATGAGAAAGCAGGGCAGGCAGCTCCCCACGTCGGCGTAGCCCAAGGCAAACCCGAGGAAGACCTGCAGCTGGCACGGGCCCTGGATATCCTGAGAGGGGTTGCACTCGAACGTCAGAAACAAACACGGCTCCAATAGCCTGTAATGCCGGGCAGTAAGGATTTCGTTAGGGGTTATCTGATTACTGTTTGACGTCGGGCTACTCTTGCCCGGAGTCCTGACTTCTGGGGAATGGCGTGGCGTTTTCGTTGAAATCGCTGTTCGGCGGCAAAAAGGAATCGGCAGACAGTTCTGGCGAGGAGGATCTGCCATTTCGCCCGGAGCCGGAAGAAATACCGGAGTCAGAAGTACGGCGTATCGAAGAGGAAAAGAAGCCGAAGCCTGGCCTTCTGGACAAAATTCTGGGTAAGGGAAAAAAGAAAAAAAAGGGAAAAAAGGGCAGCAAGGGGGATGAGGCCAACACAGCGGGTGAAGGGGCTGATCCCCTTGACAACCCTGCCCTTCTGGCCCTGATTGCCTCGGAAGTTGCTGATCTCCCCCCTCCGGAAACATCCGGGGATGATGGAGCCGCAGCAGCACCGGGTTCTGCTGCGGCTCCTGGTCCATCTCCAGCTGATGCCGTGATGCCTGACGACGAAGCCGCAGGCATGGATGATGGCGCCGGCATTGAGGATGAAGGTGGCGGCCCCGATCTGGATGACTTTGATTTACCACCGGTCCTGTCTGGCCCGGACAGGGCAGAGCAGGACTGGCGCAATCGCCAGAGGAAGCAGGCCCTGGTCGGGTCCGTTCTGGCCATACTGCTTCTAGGCGGGGGAGGTGGAGCTTTGTGGTGGTTCATGCAGCCAAAACCACTTCCGCCGGAGGTTGACCCCGGGCTGGTTGTCATCAATGAAAAGGGTGAAGCTGTTGCTGTCCCTGCGCCAGAGCCTATGGCATCGGGCGACAAGATCAGCCTCATGATGCCTCCCCCTCCACCAGCCAATCCGGAACCGCTTCCAGAGCCAAAACTGGCCGAGGGCGCATCGGATCCATCCGCAGAACGCTCCAAGAACCGACGTCCATGGCTGGCCGGGGACGGAACACAACCGCTGCCGACAGATCAGGCTGCGCCCCCACCCCCTGCACAGACAACAGAGGCTGGAAAGACTGAGTCTGCCGATAAACCAGCCGAACCCACACCTCCACCCCCGAACGAAACAGCCGCCGCACCGGCTGTTGAAACAGCACAGCCCCCTCCTGCTGCACCAAAAGCACCCGAGCCCGCAAAGACTACGGTTATTGCCGGACTGCCTCCATTCCGGGACCCGGTTCTTCCGGAACCCCGCAAACCAGGACAGGCGATGCCAAGCTATGCGGCCATTCCGGTAAACAAGGGCGATCCGAAAGGACTGGAACCCGCACCGGATCCAAGCCTGATCAGGACATCCCGCTTCGGCTCCCTCCCCATGATCAGCAGCGAGGGAAAAATGCCGTGGAAGGTTTATCGCAGACCTGCACCCGACACCAAGGGACCCAAGATCGGGGTTGTGATCGGGGGGCTTGGCCTACACCCGGAAGCGACGGAAACAGCCATCACCAAACTGCCGCCTGACATTACGCTCTCGTTCAGCCCCTATGCCCCGCAGCTTGAGAACCTGGTGCAGCGGGCTCGCTCCTATGGGCACGAGGTCATGCTGGATCTCCCCATGGAAGAGCAGACCTTTCCTTCGGCAGACCCCGGTCCCCTTGGTCTGCTGACAGCGCTGCCACCGTCCGAAAACCTGACGCGTCTGGAGATGGTCATGGGCAAGGCTGGGGGATACGTCGGGCTTCTGGGACGTCCCGGTCACTTTACCGGCTCGGGCCTGCCGATGCAGGCCGTTCTCGATGCTCTGGGGAAATCCGGGATCCTGTACATTCAGGCTGGCATGCCCCCTGCCACAGACGGCGCTGACAAGAAGGGCAATCTGTCCGGCTATCGCAAGGATACAGGCCCTGTAGCGGTCTCTGACCTGACCATAGAAGCCCGTTCCTGGCGTTCTTCTGTCGATGCACGCCTTGAATATGCCGCCCACATGGCCAAGACACGCGGCACGGCGCTGGTTGTCCTGTTCCCGTCCCCCCTGACCTTCGAACGCCTGATGGCTTGGAACAAAGGGCTGGCAACCAACGGAACCCGGCTGGTTCCCGCAACCGCTGTGGTCAACACGTCGGCAAGCTGATAGGGTCGTCCATCTTTTGCCCCCCTTAAGGGTGTTGACCACTGATGACCCCGTCCCTGAAAACAGATCTCCCCTGGCGTCCCTGTGCGGGCATCATGCTTGTAAACCAGCGCAACGAGGTTTTTGTCGCACGGCGCCTGGATACGGAGCAAAACGCTTGGCAAATGCCGCAGGGAGGCATAGATCGCGGTGAAGACCCACGGGACGCAGCCCTGCGCGAACTGAAGGAAGAAATTAGTACCAACAAGGCGGAAATCATTGCGGAGATGGAAGAGTGGGTACGCTATGACCTACCCGATGACTTGATCGGAAAGGTCTGGAAAGGGCGCTGGCGGGGGCAGGAACAAAAATGGTTCCTGATGCGCTTCACAGGACACGACCGTGACATTTGTCTGGATACGGAACACCCTGAATTTTCAGACTGGCGATGGGTGCCGCTTCGCGATGTCCCCGACCTTGTTGTACCCTTCAAGCAAGCCATCTATCGCCAAGTCTGCGCCGCATTTGCCCCGCACCTGGCCTGATCCCGGAGAGACGTCAGAACATCCGGATCAGGCGCTGCAGATAATCCTGCTCCTGACGATCCAGATTGCCCTCGGCAGCACGCCGTCGCAGCTCCTGCAGAAGGTCACGCGCCCGGGTGCGTTCCGGTTTGGTCGGGACCTTCTCACCATGAAGGGTCATGCCTTCACCGGGACGTCCTGCCGGATCCAGCCCCCCTGCCCCCGCAGGAGCCGGCAAGAGGCCAATTGTCTGCCCCAGGTTCTGCATCATGGTTTGTGAAACATCACGACGGGCCTGACGCAGGGCATCCAATGCCTCCCCCTGAGCCTGCTGTCCCAGATCAGGACGGGATTCACCCAGCGCACGGGATGCCGTATCCATATGATCCCCGGCAACACCGAACCATTCCGGAACCGAACCGGTTTTCCGACCGACCTGCCCGCCCAGTGCCCGCAACTGACCACGCAAGCTTTCCTGCCGCCCCGCCAACTCTGCAGCAGGGAAAGTCCAGAACCCGGAATGGCGTGCTACAGACGGCAGGGCTGTCCCCTCTGCCATTGTGGAAAAGGTATCTTCCAGAAGTTGCTCCTGGCCCCGGACAAGACGGTCAAACCCGGTCATGATATCCCTCATGTCCCGCAGCTCGCCGGATGCCGACGAAAAGCGCGCATTCCGTAATCCGGAGAGCACAGCATCAACATGCTCGGCCAGGGCACGTGCCGCATCCTGTGCCCCCAGGCGGGTCAGCTCTTCCAGTTCAGCCAGCATTTTCTCCAGGGCAAGGTCACCGGCCTGAATATTTGGGCCAAGGGAGTCCGCCAGTGCATCAAGCTCATCCAGAGACAATCCACCACCACGACCGACGATATCCTGTAACAAGGATACCAAGGCACGACGGACCGCGTTTATAGCATCCGCCACCGCCTTGGGATCCCCTGTCGCATTAAGAAGATCCAGCCTGGCTTGTTCCAGCTGGGTTCGTGCATTGTCGATGGTGCCATCCTCTATCCGCAAAGCCAGGTTCCAGAGAAGATCAGCCACAGACCCAGGTGGATGCACAGCAAAAGAAGGTGACAAACGCAACGCAGCAATCCGCAACCCAAGAAAGACTACAGGATCATGACCAAAATCATCCGGCCTGAGGGACAAGTCATCAAGGCGTCTCCAGACCTCTGCTTTCTGTGCAGGTGACCCCGTGAAAAGAACCTTGCGGGCCGACGCCAGAAGGGCCGCGACCGGATGCGTGAACTGCCGCTCTGGCAAATGCGTTGCATACCAGTCTGAAGCTGCTGTGTGGCTGGCCCCGTCAGAAACCAACACCCTGACCTCAACATCCTGACCGGCCCAGGGGTGCCCAGCAAGATCCAACAGAACGGTGGTATCAACATGGGGCGAAGGCAAACCGGGAACAGGAAGCGGATAGGAACGGGAAACAAAGTCCACATCCCTTTCCTGCTCCCCCGGACGACGCAACTCAAGGCGGGCCTCTGTCACGCCGTAGTCATCAGACGCAGCAACATGCAATGAAAGACGGGGGTCCGGACCATCCGGTGTCGTGGCCGCGATAAGGGGTCCTCCTGCAACAGACGGCGGCGCATCCGGAATAATGGCCAGCTGCTGCCTGGCGCTATACCACAGCCCGCGCCGTATCCGGAGTTCAACACCAGATCCGGCATCATCCGTTACAAGAGCAGTCATGCGCGCTGTATCATGACCACTGTCCTCAAAAGGAACAGGGGTATCACCAAGATATCCGGTCGGCAGACCGGGGCCATGAACCAGGACCAGAAGGGAACTTCCATCCGGAACATCAAGCCTGCCCCCATCCATAACCCGGCGAACAGAGGGCAACCGGGTATACTCCGGGGGGGTTATCCAGATCTCGGCACTCATGGATCCGGTCAAGGATGGTGTCAGAGCCGCAGACAGACGGTCTGCGAACTGGTGGCCAGAGACAAACAGACCAACCGCCAGGGCCAGGACAGGAACCGCCCGGACAGCAAGCGGATCACGGTCAGCGATATGGGGGGCAGGCCAGGATACCTGCAAGAACCCGGCTTCAAACAGCATCTGCCGGTGATGCCTCTGCCAAAGTTCATGTGTTGCGGGATCAAGCACAACAAACGGGCGATCACACAGGGCGGTCAGAGGCCGGGCTTTATGCCCACGCTCCAGGCGATGCAAGGCATCCCATATGTCTGGACAGCAAAAACTGGACAGCCCGTACCACAAGGCAAACACAAGAATGACCAGAAACAGGATGAACGACACCAGATGCCAACCGGTTCCGGAGGCCGGTATCCCCCCCAGAAGGGACAGGGCGATAAATCCGAGAACGACAGACCAGGGTATCCACAAGGCCTGCCACAGACGTTCCCAAAGCAGGAAGAGCCAGGACAGGAACAGCCGCCATTGCAGGATGCGGGGCAGAATCAGCAGGGGCATCATCATGCCCCCAGTTTACGGGGCCATCCATCAAGGACGAAGACAGCGTAGGCACGCTGTCACAAACAAGGCCATCACAAGGGGCCTGGATCCTGAAAAATAGCGGAATATCAGGGACTGAGCCGATATCCCCCTTCTTCGGTCAGTAACAGGGTTGTCTCGCCGCTGACAGGTTCAATCTTTTGACGCAGCCGGTAGATATGAGTCTCAAGCGTATGAGTACTGACAGCGGCATTATATCCCCACACCTCATGCAGCAGGGTTTCCCGGTCCACCGCCCGCCCCTGCCGGTATAGATATTTGAGGATTGCAGCTTCTTTTTCTGTCAGGCGAATCTTCCGCCCTGAAGCTTCTTCCAACATCTTTGACGCAGGCACAAAACGATAAGGGCCAACAGCAAACACAGCATCATCAGACTGACGGTGCTGACGCATATGCGCCCTGAGACGGGCCAGCAACACAGCCATACGGAACGGCTTGGTCACGTAGTCGTTGGCTCCGGCTTCCAGGCCCGTTACCGTGTCGTATTCACTATCAAGACTTGTCAGCATAATAATGGGGCAGCGCACACCTTCTGCCCTCAACTGGCGACAGACATCACGCCCGTCCATATCCGGAAGGCCCAGGTCCAGCAAAATAAGATCCAGCGGAACGGGGGAGGATGTCGCGGCACAGATCGCCTCACCCCCTGAAGCCGCTTCGGTTACAGTGGCAATATCGTCCTGGTCCTGAAGCTGCATCGCAAGAGTGCGCCGCAGAACCACATCATCATCAACAAGGAGTATAAAACGGCCATCGGCCATGGGCGGACACTCCTCTGCCTCAAGACAACACGCTACAAATACGGGGGTAACCGGGGAAAAATTCCCGCCAGTGCAAAAACACTGTCTTTTCACAACGCCAATACTGTCCTATCTACCATCGGGAAGCGCGGACGCCAAGCCCGTGACACTTTCTTCTACGAACCGGGTCATCCATGACCGGACCCGATAGTCAGGATTCCGACATTCCAGCATGACCAGACCCGTCCCACCCGCCAGCTCCCCACCACCATCTGCCCTTGTAGCGGTGGATCGTGTTGTTGCCGAATTCCGGCGTGGTGGCACTGTTGTCCTGACAGACCTTACGGGGAAGGGTCTGCTGATCCAGTCAGCCGAAACCCTTACAGAAGAAAGCCTGGAACGCTTTGGTCATCTGACAAACACAGCGCCAGCTCTTCTGATGACAGGCCGGCGGGCAGAAGCTCTTGGATACGAGGCAACAGACGCGCCGGTCATAGCGTTCCGGCCCCCCGTCCCTCTTACGGTCGATCAGGTGACCATGCTTGGTGATCCCGTACACGGAACAGACCGTACCGGGCCGGCAATGGCATGTACTGCGGACTCCATGCGTCCAGGTGCCCCGGAAGGTCTGGAACACGCTGCCGTCCTTCTGGCCAAGATTGCACGCCTGCTGCCTGTCGTGGTGGCCACATCTCTGCCCGGGCATACTGACATACGACACTGGGCTGCCGAGCGCGACCTTCTGACCGTTGATAGTGCCCACATCCTGTCCTACCTGCCGACAGCAGCCCGTAGTCTGCGCCCGGTCGGGGATGCCCGGGTTCCGCTGCAGGGTGCCGAGAACACCCGTATCGTAGCCTTCCGCCCGGCTGATGGTGGAATCGAGCATCTGGCCATCATCATAGGAAACCCGGATCCGGAGCAACCAGTACTGGTCCGTCTGCACTCGGAATGTTTCACCGGAGATCTGCTGGGGTCGCTGCGTTGTGACTGTGGCGACCAACTGCGCGGGGCTATCGATGTTATCGCCCGCGAGGGGAGCGGGGTTCTTCTGTACCTGGCACAGGAAGGCCGGGGTATTGGCCTGGTCAACAAGCTGCGTGCCTATCATTTGCAGGACCGTGGGTTTGACACCATGGATGCCAACGGGCAGCTGGGATTCCATGATGATGAGCGCCTGTTCCTGCCTGCCGCCGAAATGCTTCTGCAACTGGGCTTCAGCCGTGTTCGCCTGTTGACAAACAATCCCGACAAGGTTGCCGCACTGGCCCGTCATGGCATCCGTATTGATGAACGTGTGGCCCATGTCTTTGCCAGCAACGTGCACAACCTGTCCTATCTGCGAACCAAAGCCGAAAAAGGTGGGCACATCCTCTAGAACCGGGCGGCACATTTTGCCGACTGACACGAACAGTCCACGACGCGACGCCGCGCGGCAAGGCGATCTGAGCAAAATGGCATAATCGTTGCATTGCCCAAGGGCAGAATACTGTCAGGACAAGGCAAACAGGACCATGCCCGTCAGTCCGTATGAAGGATGGAACAACGCCCCCTATCTGCCGGGTATCAGCATGGAACCCGGGGGGGGAACTGTCGCCACAAGCGCCTCAGCCGAGACGGACGAGAATCCTCTGTCTTTCTGGGATTTCCTGGACGTCGTGAATCCGCTGCAGCACATACCAATTGTTGGAAGTCTTTACCGGGAATTGACCGGAGATACAATTCGGGGTGAAGCAAAACTGGCCGGTGGGGCCTTGTTCTTCGGCCCGATCGGGCTTGGTCTTGCCGCCCTTGATGTCGGGGTAGAAGAAATTACAGGTGCCCCGATCGATGAACACGTCGTGGCCATGTTCAATGGCGAAGATGCGGGGCAAAACGCCATCAGGAACAAGAAGAAAGCAGAGACCCGGGTTGCATCTGTCACGGAAGAGACTGTACCCCCGGCCGAGGCAGGAAATGAAGCGGTCTCTTCATCCACCCCAATCCCGGAGCCTGCAGCAACACAGACCGTCACCGAACCATCAATGGCCGCAGCCGATGCAACCGCAATCATCACCCCCCTGCGCATGTTTCCTGCCCATCCAGCCACAGCCGTCATGCCAAAAGCATCCAGACCGATTACACCATCACGGATTCCGGCATCGACCATCCGACCGATGGGTGAGGTTTCCTCCATGACGGCCCTGGAGCAATTGGTACGCGAATCATCACACCTTGCACCAACACCAGAACGGCAAACCATACCCCAACACAACACGGACCAGAAAGAGACGTCAGCCACAAAGCACGAAGACAATAATGGAGACAAGGGAGACAACAAGGCCCAGCAGCGCAAAGCCCTTGAAGCCCAGGGCCTTGTATCCTTGCCCACAACGCCTCCTGTACCGGTCAGCCTGCTACAATCGGGAATCCCCGCGCATGGAACGGGCACTGAAATACCCGCCCTGCACAAGGCCAGCGAGGCCTACCGGAAGGCAAACCAACTCCCCCGATAAAAACAAAACGGTATCAGTCGCGCTTTACCATCGGACCAACCGGCCCACCGCCAAGGACATGGAAATGCAGATGCGGTACCTCCTGATGCCCATTCGCACCAACATTCGAAACCACACGATAACCGCTGTCACGAACCTTGGTCAGGGCTGCCACTTTCTCGATGGCACGAAACAGGGCGGCGATTTCCACATCCTTGCCATCGGCAGCCATTTCGTTGACGGATCGATAGGCACCCTTGGGGATGACCAGTACATGAACCGGGCGGGCTGGATTGACATCGTGGAAGGCCAGAACATGATCATCTTCATAGACCCGGTTGCAGGGAACCTCGCCACGCAGGATACGGGCAAAAATATTACCGGAATCGTAACTCATCGTTGTCTCCTTGCGTCACCGGAACAAACATGAAAAGCATGGCACCAAGTGCGCTTATAACGGGCGTGCCTTCTTCCCGTCGATGCCATCTTCACCGAAACGATCCTGCATGGCCTGCCATACATCGGACGGAACAATACCGCAGTCTGACCACAGGACCAAAAGGTGATACAGCAGATCCGCACTCTCACCGACAACGTCCTCACGGCTTTCCACCAGTGATGCGATAGCAATTTCCACTGCTTCTTCACCGACTTTTTGGGCTATTTTCTTGCGACCCTTCGCATAAAGCCTTGCTGTGTGGGAACATTCCGGATCAGCATCCTTCCGGCTGTTGATCAGGGCAAACAAGTTCTCCAGAATATCCGGGCTGCCTTCAGCCATTGCACGCATGTCCTTGTATACATATCCCGAACCCTGCACACCGCCCGGGCAGCAGGGCTCTATCACGAAGCCGCAATGTTATACGTACCGTACCGGAAAAGCGAGAACCGGCAGATCGTATCCACCGCTCTGGCACTATAGCCCTGCAAAAGATCCTTGAGATTGTTTGTGAAAGACGATACTTCTATCATCAATTATAGATACGGGGCATAACGTGCGATACAAACTGCTGGCAATGATCGCAGTGGCCGGTCTTGCTGGCTGCGTGGACGGGATCAAGGTTGACAAGGTTCCCTACGCCAACGCTCCCCCTTTTCCTGAAGATGCGGTCCTGGCTCCCATTCGTTTCCACAAGGGAACAATCCGTGTGCGCCGGGGCAGCCTGATCGGGGGATACCGCATGGGGTTGGAATGCGTGGACGGTGGACGACAGATCCACTGGACTGGTGATGCAACAAGCCGCAAAATAAAAAGCCTTGAATTCAACGATATGTTCCATGAACAGTTCAGCATGGCCGGCTATACCGTAACCGGCGATCCTGCAAACCTGTTCGGGGATCGGATCGGCAACATGCCCCAGGCTGCCTATCTGGTATCCGCACAGATCGAGGACATTCGCTTCAACCTGTGTGACACCCTCAATCTATGGACAGGCAGCAGGCTGGACGCACAAAGCGGATCCGGAACTGTTCGCGTGTACTGGCAAGTCCTTTCCGTTGTGGAACGAAAAATCGTGCACGAGGACAGGACATCCGGGTTCTTTTCATTAAGGGCACCCGTTGTTGACGCGGCTGCCGTTCTGGTGGCAGAGGCGTTTGCACAGGCTGCCGGCAACTTTGCCGCCAGTGAAGGGATGCGTCGTCTGGTGATGGCTCCGCGACCAACCCGCAGCAGCACACTGGCTGCAAAAACCGGGGACGAGATATGGCTGCCATCGGTTTCTCTCTTTGATACACCGCTGGATCAGCATGTCGAGGGCGTACGCCGGTCTGTTGTCACGGTCGACAACGGGACTGACCATGGATCAGGCTTTTTTATCGCCCCGGATCTGATCCTGACCAATTACCACGTTGTGGAAGGAATGGACGTTGTACGTATTACACTGAACACCGGACGAACATTCTCCGGTGATATCGTCCGTTATGACGAAGCACGGGACGTCGCCCTGATACAGGTCGAAAAAGCGGGGCATCTGCCCCTGCCAATCCGGCAAAGCCAAGCCCGTATAGCAGAGGCTGTTTATGCCATTGGCACCCCCCGCAGCCGGTCCATGGCCGGAACCATCAGCCGCGGAATCATCAACCGGTTTGGGAATAATACCCATGGTCTCCAGCGCATTCAGGCCGATGCGAATATTCATGGTGGTCATGCCGGCGGCCCATTGCTTGATGCCTCTGGCAATGTCATCGGCATCAGTGAAAAACCGGGAAAACTGTCAAGCGGACTGAATTTCTTCATTCCCATCCGGGATGCCCTGCAACACCTGAACCTGAAAATTCGTCACCCCAATGATACGCGTCAAGATGGGTGGGACGACGGAGACCTGCAGGTACCAGATTTCTGACAGGAGAGACCCTTGATTCCCAGAATCCAGCGCGCAAGAAGATAATTAACCCCGATGACCAGAACAGCAGCATAAAAAACATCGGAGAAAAAGTGCCCACCCTGCAGGATCCGCACCAGGCCTACAACCGATCCGGCCAAAAAGGTCGTCAGGAAAACCCGCCCTCTCCACCGCAGGGGAACCACAAAGGTCAGTGCCGTCATCCAGAATCCAAGTGCGCCATGACCAGAGACAAAGGAACAGTTTGAAATACACTGGTCTGTCACTAGGAACGGCGGGGTAAACACACTGTCACCACCAAATTCCATAATCTGGCGAGGACGGGCACGACCCCAGTTCTCCTTGAACAGAACATTGGCCAGAAGCCCCGGACCGGTTGCCAGACTGATCACCAGATAGGCGCAGACCCGCCCGGTCAACCAAGACAAAGGGCGGTGACACAGACGCAAAATACCCCATAAGCACACAAGAAAAACAACCCCACCAATCAGAAGGCGGGGAAAATCCTTGCGAACAAACTCGGGTACGGGATCGTGGGCCAGGAACCACCCGTCGGACGGTGTCCAGAACAGCCCGCTGATGCCCAGATCAATGCCCGGAAAAGTCCAGAAAACAGCTGCGGACAACAGAAGCCAGGACAGGTGCATCCCAGCGCGCCAAACGTATGACGCCCGCACCTTCATGGCCCATATCCCAGAAAATGGTCCACATACCAAGCCGACAGCTCCAGCGTCCCTCCAGCCACCCCGGCAGAGCGGAACACAGCCACAGGCTCAACAGATTGGAACCGCTGGTACAGCACGCTCGGATCATGGCGGGTCACATACAGGAAGCGACCACCCGGCACATCAGGAAGCGGCATGGTCAGTTCATAGTGATTGTGCACAACATCACCGGGGTGCCACATGAAGCTGTCCCAGGCCAAGGGACGGGCGTAATACAAAAGTGTTGCCATAGTCTTGCGGTCATCAAACAACAACGGACGCTCGGGGTTCTGTGCCTTCAGTTCACGAACCCAGCGACCGGCATCGTCCCACCCACGCACGCGCTTCTGGAGATCCAGGGCCGGGGGAACCCTCACACCAAAGGCTGCTGCCAGACTGTCTGCGTTATAGACCAGGGACGCGACCAGAACATGGAGCACAATCGATGCCCGCAGGACCCACGCGCGGGATCCTGTCCCCAGGCACCAGGACACAACAAGAGGAACCGCAGCAACAAAAGCCGGGGCAGCCCAATTTGCATTGGCCCGCGATATCAGGGCCTGCACAGACATGATCACAAGAACCGGCACAACGAAAGCCGCCAGGAAGCGAAAACGCCAATCCACGTGCAAGCGTGACCGTGCGGGAACACAAAGGGCAAGCACCAGAACCGCCAGCAGGAGCGGACCAAAAACCCCTGCCTGGGAAGCCAGGAATGCAACCATGTTCAAAGGATTGAAGACATCGACACCAAGGTTCACATTATCCCCGGTATGCCGATAGCTGGCCATCCCGTGCGCCAGATTCCACCAGATGTTCGGCGCATAAAAAGCCGCCCCGAGAACCAGAGCACCCCACAATCCGGGAGACCTCAGGAACCGACGCCAAGGCGCATGCCACAGCAGGGCCAGGACAACCGAGACAATGAAAAAGACCATCGCGTACTTGGACAAAAGGCCAAAGCCAAGACCAAGACCGACAGCCAGCCACCACCAGGCAGACCCGCCCGTTACAATGCAAGCCAACCCCAGAAGAGACAGCGCCCAGAACATCAACAGGAATGCATCGGTTGATACCAGCATCGATGACAGGGAAACCGCCGGCAGAGTGATATAGATCACCGCACTCCAGACACCAACTACACGACGTCCGGCATTGTCATCCGCATGGTCGCGGTCAAACAGGACAAACCCGACTCCATACACCAGAAGCGCGGTCACGGCATGGGCCAATGTCGCCCCGATCCGGACCCATGGCTCGGAATCGCCGCCAAGGCTGGTCGTCAGGGCAATAACCCAGGCAATAAACGGCGGTTTGGAGAAATAACCAAATGCCGGATCAGTTGACCAGCTCCAATACTGGGCTTCGTCAAACGACAGGTTAACCGGCGTCCCGAACAACTGGAACAAACGCCACACGGTAACAGCCAGAACAACCGTCAACGCAACCCGGAATGCAGGGGAAGACCAGCCGTTCCGACAACAGGACTCACGTGTCATGACAGGTTCAACCATCTTCCTGATGCAACAGGGTTGCTGTCCCAAGCAAAAGCGTCACCAGCGTTGGTGTCCAGGCTGAAAGCCACAGGGGCACCGCTGATGACAACCCCAGCGCAAGGGACAACCTGGTGAAAAAGTAAAGGACAAAGCCAACCCCGACAGCACCAAGAATACGGGACAAACCCCGACCGGAGCGTAAATCAGGGTCCAGCGAGAATACAGCCGCCACAATGACCATGGCGCACAGCAAAACCGGCGATGCCAATAGGCCATGCAGGTGCATCCAGTGACGCTGGGCCGAGAACCCCGATGTTTCAAAGAAGCGTATAAAACCCGGCAAATCCCAGAACGACAGGGTTTCCGGGCTGGCAAAGTTTTCCTGGACACGGGCAAGGGTCATCCCCGTCGGCAGGCGCACCTCATCCATGCGGACACCGGGATGATTGGGCTCCATGATCCAGGCATCCCGGAGGATGAAGGCACGGTCCTTCATCGCGCCCTGACCTGCATCGATGCGACGGTACAGGACCCCATTGGAGTCAAGCATGATGAACATCAGATCGCGCATATGCAAAACATCGCCATCCTGACGGACGTGCCCGGCATGCACAACCGTCTGCCCTCCGTCCGTGACAGGTTCACGCAGCCACATGCCTGATTCTGAAAGATTGAATGCACCAGCCCGGGCAGGCATCCAGACCTCGTCAAGGCGCTTCTCATAACTTCGGTAAAGAGCGGACGAAAGCGGATTGACCGCTGTTACATCCAGGACTCCGACAACAGCAGCACATAGAACCATCGGGGCCAGAAACTGCCAGACCGAAACACCCGATGCGCGAATAATGATCAGCTCATGGCTGCGGCTGAGCCGCCACATGGCAATCATACCTCCCACCAGAACGGCAAAAGGCAGAACCTGATGGGCCATGGTCGGCAGTTTCATGAGGGACAGGCTGAACAAAACGGTCGCCCCCGCATCGCGCCCGGCAGCACGCCGCAAAAGCTCCACAAAATCAAGCATCAGGACCAGCGCAAGAATAACAGTCAGCGTCCCCAGCAACGCCATTGCAAAATGGCGCCCGATATACAGGGACAATGTGGTATGGAGACGCAGCACTGACTTCCTTTCCCGTGACAAGAATGCGGGGTTGGCAATAAGTTTGTCTAAAACCAACCGGACCGGGTCCACCGTGGCCCTTGGCCGTTATACCCTCTCACAGCCCCCGGGGACATGACGAATGGTACAGCTTACGTGCATCTATACCCGTAGCGGCGACAAGGGCAAGACCTCACTTGGAAACGGGACACGGGTTCCCAAGACCGACGCACGGGTCGATGTATGCGGAACCATCGACGAGGCCAACTCTGCGCTCGGGATTGCCCGCCTGTATTCCTCAGGGAATCAGGCCGCATTTTTTGACAGCATACTGGGCCGGATTCAGAACGACCTGTTCGATCTTGGGGCTGACCTGTGCATGCCTGAAAGTGATCCGCCAATACAAGCCCTGCGCATAACCGATGAACACGTAGAGCGACTGGAGCGAGAAATCGACCAGATCAATGCAGGGCTTGTCCCCCTGCAATCTTTTGTCCTGCCCGGTGGATCACCAATGGCCGCGCACCTTCACATGGCCCGAACCATTGTGCGAAGGGCAGAGCGACTTATCGTTGGCCTGTCCCTGCGCGAGACCATCAACCCATGCACCCTGTCCTATACAAACCGCCTGTCCGATCATCTCTTCGTCCTGGCCCGCCACGCGAATGTGGAGAAAAATGGCGATGTCCTGTGGATCCCCGGGGCCAATCGCCAAAATGAAACAGATCACAAGGACCGTTGAGCGGGGAGCACGGAACAAACCCTTGGCGCGTGGACAGAACAGGCGATAGAGTGTCTGGCCCTGCAAGGAAATACCGGACATCGTGTGCCCGGCATGTTCCAGGCAGAGGGGGCAGAAAACAGACCGAAGGCGGAGCAGGGAAGAGCAGATGAAAGTCCTTGTGGCAGTAAAGCGGGTCGTGGACTACAACGTGAAGGTTCGCGTCAAGACAGATGAAACCGGCGTTGAGTTGGCCAACGTTAAAATGTCGATGAACCCCTTCGACGAAATTGCGGTGGAAGAAGCAATCCGGATGAAGGAGGCTGGCACCGTGACCGAGATTGTTGCCGTCTCTCTCGGGGTTGCCGCCTGCCAGGAAACGCTGCGCACCGCCATGGCCATGGGGGCAGATCGCGCCATCTTGGTTCAGACAGACGTCGATCTTCAGCCCTTGGCCGTTGCCAGGGCATTGAAGGCTATCGTTGATCGTGAAAAACCGGATCTTGTGCTGGTCGGGAAACAGGCCATCGATGACGACAGTAACCAGACCGGACAAATGCTGGCCGCCATGACCGGGTGGCCGCAAGCAACCTTTGCATCAAAAGTAGAGCTTACCGGCAAAAAGGCCAAGATCACGCGGGAAATTGATGGCGGACTGCAGACCATTGAAACAGCCCTGCCTGCCGTGATCAGCGTTGACCTGCGACTCAACGAGCCGCGCTACGCCTCTCTTCCCAACATCATGAAGGCCAAGAAGAAGCCGCTTGAAACCCTGACGCCCGAAGATCTTGGCATTGATGTTTCTCCCCGGCTGAAAGTGCTGAAAGTAACCGAGCCTCCCAAGCGCCAGGCTGGCATAAAGGTTGCGGATGTGGCCGAGCTTGTCGGCAAGTTGAAGACCGAAGCAAAGGTGATCTGACATGGCGGTCCTAGTTATTGCCGAACACAACAACACTACCCTGAAGGACGCAACCCTGCACACCGTCTCTGCCGCCACGAAGGCTGGCGGTGATATCCATGTTCTGGTTGCAGGCGCGGGATGTGCCGCAGTCGCACAGGCAGCATCCCGTATTGCAGGCGTCACAAAGGTTCTGATAGCCGATGCCCCCTGCTACGCCCATGCGATGGCTGAACCGCTTGCGACGCTGATCCATTCCTTGGCCGGGGGATACACCCACATTTTGGCACCCGCCACCACATCGGGGAAAAACATCATGCCACGGGTCGCCGGCCTGAGTGACGTGGCAATGCTGTCTGATATATCTGCCGTCATCAGCCCGGATACCTTTGAACGACCCATCTATGCCGGCAATGCCATGGCAACCGTGCAAAGCAGCGATGCGCTGAAGATCATAACCGTCCGCACCACATCTTTCGACGCAGCGTCCCCGGAAGGCGGAAGCGCCAGCATCGAAGCCTTAGCGCCGGGTGACGATCCCAATCTGTCCACATTCTTGGGGGAAGAGCTGTCCATCTCGGCTCGGCCGGAATTGACATCGGCCCGCGTGATTGTTTCGGGCGGACGCGGCATGAAATCAGGCGAGAACTTCAAACTCATTGAAGCTGTAGCCGATCGACTGGGCGCCGCAATCGGGGCATCACGTGCTGCGGTCGATGCCGGATTTGTCCCCAACGATCTTCAAATCGGTCAGACCGGGAAAATTGTGGCACCAGAGCTTTACATAGCCGTTGGCATTTCCGGGGCCATCCAGCACTTGGCCGGCATGAAAGATTCCAAGGTTATTGTCGCCATCAACAAGGACGAGGATGCACCCATTTTCCAGGTTGCTGATTACGGCTTGGTGGCAGACTTGTTCCAGGCGCTGCCCGAGCTTGAGAAAGAGCTGTCCCGCTGAACACAGCGCCCGTCAACAACAAGCCACAGGAGGGGGGAGCAGACAGCTCCCCTTTTCTTGTGTCATCACGACCACACGCAGCCCCGGCACCATAGGCAAACACGCATAAGCGGCATTGGTCATTGCTCCACATGCCTGGTTTGATATGATGCAGGCGCCGGCAGCGGGTACGGCACTACAGACCGGAAGGGGAGCCTGGTCATGATCAAGACCGTTGGTGTTGTCGGGGCAGGGCAAATGGGAAACGGCATTGCCCACGTTTGCGCCGTGGCAGGCTATACCGTCAAGCTGGTTGACCTGAGCCAAGAGCAACTGGACAAGGCGGTGGACCTGATTGAACGCAATCTTGGACGCCAGCAGAAAAAAGGGAATCTGACCGAGGACGAGGTCAAGGCCGCCATGGCACGCATCAGCACGTCCACCACCACCGCATTCCCGGACGCTGATCTGGTCATCGAAGCTGCAACGGAAGACGAGTCCATCAAGCGAAAGATTTTTGCCGCCGTCTGCGCCACCCTCAAGCCCGATGCCATCTTGTGTACCAACACATCGTCGATTTCGGTCACACGACTTGGTGCCACAACCGACCGCCCCGGCCGTTTCATGGGCATGCACTTCATGAATCCGGTCCCGGTTATGCAGCTGGTGGAGCTGATTCGTGGCATTGCCACAGATGAAGAAACCTTTCGCAAGGTGCACGAATTTACCGGAAGAATCGGCAAGACCGCCGTTTCTGCCGAAGATTTTCCGGCATTTATCGTCAACCGTATCCTACTGCCCATGATCAATGAAGCAGTCTATACACTGTATGAAGGAGTGGGGTCGGTCACGTCCATTGACAACGCCCTGCGCCTTGGAGCCAACCACCCGATGGGGCCGCTGGAACTGGCAGACTTTATCGGCCTGGATACCTGCCTGGCTATCATGCATGTCCTGCACGAGGGACTTGCCGACACCAAATACCGCCCCTGCCCACTGCTGGTGAAGTATGTAGAAGCGGGATGGCTTGGCCGCAAGACCGGCCGCGGGTTCTATGACTATTCAGGGGAGAAACCAGTCCCGACCCGCTAAGAGGCACAAGGGCCTTACATCCTTTATCTGGTTCAGTCTGGACGAAAAGTGTACGCGGTACACAAACACTCTATAGGGGTATTTTAAATATTTTTCTGGAATTCATAACGCATACTGGTATTTTTTGTGTTGAGAACACACAAAAATACCAGCCGGAGCATTTGACCCGCGCTACAGTCAGCGCTATGCGTCCAGTCGGCTGTCAGGACAGGGGACAACAGTTGTGGAAGCAGTCAAGCGGTTTGAGATCGTAAACTCCTACAAAGATATTAGCCCGTTGTTCCAGGATCTGTTGAGCGACTGTTCGGCCTTGGGGTTCGAGTTTGCTGCCTTTGGCGGTATCGAGGGCGAAGAGACCGTGATGAAAGAGACAGGCTGTCCCCTCATCGCGGGATCCTATCCACGGGAATGGGTGCAGAGGTATGTGGAAAGAGCCTATCATGAAATTGATCCCGTAGTTTATCTGGCTCCGGCCAGCGATACCACCATGGACTGGAAAGCCGTCAGCACACTGAATACCGATTTCTTCAACGAGGCATCGACTTTTGGCTTACGTGCTGGTCTGACAATTCCCATCCATGTCTCCCAGCGTCTCTATGTTGTGAGTTTTGCAACAGCTAGGGACACATTGATCGAGGCAGATACCCGATCAACCCTTGAGCGCATGGCCTTCCGTTTTCTGCAGGACTACATGCATGCTGATCAACATGCAGCGAAGCGGGACAGAGAGCAGGAAAAAAACACAAAAATACTAGAGATGGCCCTGTCTGGATTCTCAAGTGGTGATATCGCCTATGCTTTGGGAATGACCGAACATCAAGTCTCAAGACACCTTCAGAACGCAGTCAAACGACACCGTGCTCCGGCATTGATACAAGAATCTGATCGCAAGAGCGCAGGCCTTATAACGATCTTTACTTGAATATTAACCTGCGGAGCATGAGAGTCTGACGACAAGCGCAACGCCGCAAGAATGGTCCCATCTTCCAGGCAAAAGCGTGACTTCTTGCAGCGTTGCCTAAGCCGGACGCAGTGTCTGCATAACAAAATTACAGATCTATCAAGCCAAGAGACAACGCCTTGCCACATGCGTGCAGCGTTGTTTGACATCGTAGCTTTTCCCTAGCATCCCGCAAGTGCCAGGAAATGCCATGCACAGTCATACCAAGAGAGGCTGCCATGGCCTCGTTGGAAAATCCGGCAAGGGACATATGTAAAATTTTCAGCGTGTTCTCGTGCAAATCAATGGACACAGGAACCGGCGGAGATTTTTTGACATACTCCTGCACAAAACCAAATGACAATCCTGCCAGAGCAGACCGGACAGGCTTGGTTACCTCTTCTTTCCGCGCCGTTGCAAAACTCAGAAGGTAGACCCTTCGGGGCAAACGGACAGGCACCGAGAGACCGGTACACAAACCAAAGGAACGAGCTTCGTCAAAAAAGTCTGGCGCCAGACGACGCAGCTTGCTCCAGATCATGACCGTGGATCCAAACGGAGCCAAACGCACAGTCGGATCGAGCTTATGGTACGAGCAATCAATATACCTCCGCTGCCATTCCACTGGAAGCGATGACAAAACAAAGGGGTAGCCAAGCGCGAAGGAGGCGGCGTCATCACCGGCAACACCAAGAAAGGCAACATGCTCGAACCCCAAGCCTGATGCCTCAGAACAAATGCTTTCAAATAATTCTTTCGTGCTTTTGCAGTCTACTAGACTCTTCACATCTTCAACCACCGAAACAATCCCCTGACAAGGGTGTGGAAAAACTTGCAATTTTTATTACTACATGATGGTGTAGTAACACATCCCTGCACTGTAACAGCAGCATCGTATCAACCGAAACAAACCTTTTCCATCGAAGTTTTGGCTGCATGCATGTCTCGCTCGCCTGTCAGCAGGAAAACAGAAAAACATATTTGGTACCATGAGCAAGAGACCTGATTATACCCAATGATAACGTGCCCGCCCATCTACAGACAGCCGGCACCTGTCTGTACACAACCTTCCTTTTTCGTCTGCTTGTATCGAAGCCGGATCCGCGCCCCGCGTCTTTGCCGTCGGGGCAGCGGTATGCTGTGCAATTGACGATGCTGTGACGTTTGAACACGGAAGGTGTGCCAAGGAAAAGACCATGAGCAACCATAATACTGAACAACCGTTCTACGCACAGGGACGCTGTGTCTACCGTAGTACGCTCTGCCGGTACGACACCGACGGGCGCCTTCTGGCCATGACCTTCGGGAACCCGGTCTGCACGCTGTCGGGTCATGAAAACGAAGCCATCGCACAAACCATCGCCGATGCCCTGAACCGCTACACAACCTCACAACCATAGGTACTATGACACCACACTTCACGTTAAACAACAACGATAGGACATTAAACAATGAAAACGTCAATGAGAACCGAGAATTCCTATGGGTACGGCGAAGGTCAACCAAACCCGGTTGATATACACGTTGGCGCCAGGGTCCGTTTTTGCCGCACCGTACAGCGCATCAGCCAGACTACTCTGGCCGATGCGCTGGGGTTGACCTTTCAGCAAATCCAGAAATACGAGCGGGGAACAAACCGTATCAGCGCATCCCGCCTGTGGGATATCAGTCAGGCGCTGGGAGTCCCGGTAACCTATTTCTTTGATGATCTACCCGATGCGATGTCCCGTGAAGAGGCACACCAGCAAGAATCCGTACCTGAATTAACCCGCGAGCTTGTATCTCTTCTGGTTGCATTCAACAAGATCAACAAAAAGTCTGTCCGTCGTCAGATTTTTGATCTGACGCGTACGCTGGCTGACACACACCATGAAGCAGAAAAAAAGCGCATAGAGTATTCTATGAAACAACGCATCATGCAGGGTAAAATACAGCGGATCTCCATATCGTGCAGAAAAGGCAACAAGACTTTGCGTGCGCCTGTTTCTCGGGTAAAACCGGCATTTGGTCATCCTGACCCCTGACCTCTTCATCAACGAGGTGTCTGTGCAAGCCCTGCTTTCCGGTATACGGCCTTGGGTTATTCTAGCCCTGCTGTGTTGCGCCCTGTATCTGCCCGGCATGGCAATGCTTCCGGTCATGGACCGTGATGAGGCTCGTTTTGTGCAGGCCACGCGGCAAATGGCCGAAAGCAACGACTACATTGTTGTTCGATTCCAGGACGAGCTACGGGCCAAGAAGCCTGTCGGGATTTATTGGTTACAAGCTGCTGCCGTCAGTCTGTTCAGCCATCCCGCCGATACCGCAGTGTGGCCGTATCGCGTTCCATCGTTCCTTGCTGCACTGGCCACAGTACTTCTGGTATTCCGATTCGGCAGCACCTTATTTGACCGACGCACTGGCTTTGTCGGCGCCTTGGTCATGGCAAGCTCTTTGCTCCTGTTCAGCGAAAGCCACCTGGCCAAAACGGATGCCGTCCTTCTTGCCCTGACCACCGCCGTCATGGGTGGGATGGGAATGGTTTACATGCAGTCCTGTGGCGGGAAAGCAGCTCCGTCATGGGTCTCTCCGGCTCTATGGCTTGCAATGGGTGCAGCCATTCTGGTCAAGGGACCGGTCACGCCCATGATTGCCATCCTGGCGGTCATAAGCTTGTGTCTGGCAGATCGCAAGGCATCATGGCTGCACGGTCTACGCCCCGTGATGGGAGTGGTGCTCAGCATCGCCATGGTCGCCCCGTGGATGGCAGCCGTCTCTGCGGAAACGGAAGGCGCTTTCATAACACGAGCCATACAAGAAGACCTGATTCCCAAACTGCTCGGCGGGCAGGAAAGCCACGGTGCCCCGCCCGGCTATTACCTGCTTCTGGTCGGGGTAACGCTTTGGCCCGGGTCCCTGTTTCTGTGGCCTGCGGTGTGGCGTTCGTGGAAAGAGCGTGCCCTGCCCGGGCTGCGTTTCCTCCTCGCCTGGACTATCCCTGCGTGGTTGGTCCTGGAGATGATTCCAACCAAGCTGCCTCACTATACGCTGCCGCTGTACCCACCTCTGGCCTTGATGATTGCAACAACTGTTCTGGCCGTTCGCGACTCAACGCGCGCCGATTTATCGCGGCTTTCCCCCATGCTGTGGTACGGAGTCTGGAGTCTGGTCGGACTCGGACTGGCTGGAGCAGCTATTGCCCTGCCCATATACCTCCAGGGTGAGTTGTTCTTATGGTCACTCCTGCCTGCTGTTGCGTTGGGTGGGGTTATGCTATTGGTGTGGCGTAGTATCGTGCGCCAGCACTTTTTGCCTGCGCTTGTTTTTGCCATGGCGGGAGCTGCCGTGGCCTTCCCGATGATCATCGGAACTCTCTTGCCCAGCCTGAAAAGCCTGTGGGTCAGCCAAGAAATTGCCTCTGCCGTTGATCGTTATGCACCGGGCAAACGCCTTGCTGCAGCTGGCTATCATGAACCAAGCCTTGTCTTCCTGTGCGGAACTGAAACCCTGTTGCAGGATGCGGCGGGCGCAGCCCAATCCCTTATACAGGGAAAAGCAGGCGCCGCTGCTATAGAGGAAAGAGAGCTTCCCGCTTTTCTGTCTATGGCATCCCGTCAGCCCGATATACAGGAAGCAACTACCATCAGCGGCCTGAATTACTCACGCGGGAAGCCTGTTGTGCTTCATATCTTTATTAAAGGGAAAATACCGGAATGAAAGGTCATGGTCCCGCACGTTCATGGCTGGCGTGGGTCCGCAACATGCCGTGCACAACCGCACTGCTTGGCGCCTTCATCCTGTCCCTGCTTTTGCAGTGGACAATTGACCGCCCTCTAGCCTTCTTTATGCGTGACATGCGGGATACACCCATGGGGCACTTTTTTTCCTTTGTAACGGAAATTGGGCTCGGGTGGCCTTGGTATATCGGGTTCCTTCTGGCGGTCCTGATTTGTCTGTCGGCATCGAAGCTGGCCTTGACCATGGACCGGTATGATGTATGGCGGGCCCGGACACGCCGCTTCATTTTTGCACTGACTGCCCTGGTGGCATCAGGGCTGGCCGTAACCGTCCTCAAGCAGCTTTTTGGCCGCTATCGCCCGAAGATGCTGTTTGCCGAGGATCTGTATGGTTTTGCGCCGTTTTCAGGGCACACGTCTTTCCCCTCCGGTCATGCGCAGGTGATTTTTGCATCCATGGCTGCCCTGTGGTTCCTGTTCCCACGCTGGCGGCTTGTATGGGGGGCAACAGCGTGCCTGGTCGGTTTCTCACGTGTCGTAGTGACCGCTCACTATCTTTCCGACATTGTCATGGGGGGAACCTTGGCAATCGTCATAACCGTAGGCGTACACCGCTGGTTCGAACAGAATAGAACAACGTCTCTGACAGTGCGCTGATTCAGCAAGCCAGAAAAACCGTATAGACACTGGAACAAGAGAGAAGACTGTGCTACGTCCTCCCCTGTACACACATAATTTATAGGGGTTTGTGATGAAGGTCGGAATCATCGGCGCCGGGATGGTCGGCAGCGCAGCGGCCTATGCCCTTGTGATGCGGGGGGATGCCAGTGAAATCGTGCTGGTGGATCACAATGCACGGATGGCCGAAGCCCAGGCCCAGGACATTCTTCATGCAACGCCCTTTGCCCACGCCGCACGCGTGCGGGCGGGAAGCTGGTCAGACCTGGCTGGTGCCGGTGTTGTCATCATTACCGCCGGCGTGACCCAGAAACCAACCGAAACACGGTTGGAACTTCTGGAACGCAACACAGCCGTCTTTGCCGATATTATTCCAGCAATCCTGAATGTCGTCCCCGATCCGGTACTCTTGATTGCCACAAATCCGGTTGATGTCATGACCGAGGTGGCATGGCGCCTGTCCGGACTTCCCCGTGACCGGGTCATTGGATCAGGTACAATTCTTGACAGTGCCCGTTTCCGTGCGCTGCTGGGGGAGCATCTGGGGATCTGCTCGCGCTCCATCCATGCATGGGTTCTGGGGGAGCACGGTGACTCAGAAGTCCTGTGCTGGTCATCCGCATCGGCAGGCAGTGTGCCACTGGCTGATGTCGCGCAACAGGTCGGGCGCCCGCTGAGCAAGGATGTCCGTCAACGCATTGATGCCGGCGTACGGCGTGCTGCGTACCGGATTATTGAAGGCAAGGGAGCAACGTGGTTTGGCATCGGTGGCGGGCTTGCACGTATCATCCAGGCCATCCGCGCTGACGAGGATGCCATCCTGACGGTATCCCGCGTCGAGGACAGCGTGGAAGGCATCGGACCCGTGGCCCTTTCCCTGCCCCGGCTTGTCGGCGCCAAGGGTATTGCCGGCACCCTGATGCCAAAACTGGATGACGTGGAACGGGCGGAATTGCGGAATTCCGCTGCCGTACTTGTCCAAGCTTCGGGACGCACACCCTGAAGACGTGACAAGCGCCATAACATCGTGAAATATCGGCTCTATGGAAGAAGAGCGTACATCATCCGGATTGCTTGGTTGGCTCGCCGCGTTTGTTTTGACAGCGGTAGTGGCCGGTCTGGCTGTATTCTTTATCGATCTGGGACCCAAGAAAGAGGAACCGGCGATTCCGTCCATGGTCTCGGCCTTGTCACCGCCGCCGCCACCGCCCGAGGCAACATCGGCCAATGCAGAACCTGAAACACAGGCCGCAGAACAACCCGCCGAGATGAAGGACCAAAAACCGGCCAAGTCGGAGAAAGCCTCACCGCCAAAAGATGCCAAGGCGGCACACGGCACGGCAACCATGTCAGCCCCGCCCCAGCCGGCAGATGCACATCAAGGAACAGCGCCCGTTCCTGATGTGATATCCGGTGTTGCGGGACTGGACGATGCTGTTGGTCTGCCAACAGAATCAGAGGTAGCGGTATCCCTTCTCGAGAAATCAACATTCTGCCGCAAGGGTCGCATTGCTCACCGGGCTCCAAGCCTGTTCGGCACGCGCGGGTTTGCCATCACATACGGGACAAATACGTTTGCAAACGGCGGCGATCCATTTCCCCGTCTGGAAATCTTTGTCAACGAAACCAACGGGCAACGCTTTGCCTCCGTGCTCAGCCTGACGGCAGATCCGGTTCCGGGTTTCCCGAACAATCAGGAAACAGCCATGCCATGGGATGATGGTGCCCTGCGCAGCGTTATCGCCCGATGGGTGGAAGGAGCATCAGACGGGGTATGCCCTGTGAAGGGGCAAACAGATGGGTCCTAACCTGTGGCGCGATCCATAGCGCAGGCAACGCAAGAAGAGAGACGAACACAAATGCCCCTTCAGGACAAGGAAACATCCAGTAAAGATATTTGCGTTCTGTTTGTATGCACAGGGAACATCTGCCGTTCACCAACAGCCGAGGGGGTTTTCCGCACACTGGTGGAACGAGAAGGGCTGAGCCAGTATATCCGGACAGACTCAGCGGGAACAACAGCAGCCCATGTCGGTGAATATACCGATGCACGATCCCGCGAAACAGCGGCTCAACGTGGCGTTGATCTGTCAACAATACGGTCACGCAAGGTCAAGCCTGACGATTTCCGGGCTTTTGACCTGATCATTGCCATGGATCGCAGCCACGAGAAAATGCTCCATACGATCAGACCCAGGGACGTGGGGCCGGATAAGATACGGCGGCTTCTGGAATTTGCCCGCAATCGGTCACTTGATGATGTTCCCGATCCCTACTACGGCGGGCCGGACGGTTTTGAAAAAGTGTTCGAGATGATAGAAGACGGCTGCAGCGGGTTGCTTGAGTACATCCGGCAACGCCTTGCGAAAACAGGCATTCCAACCTCATGACAGAGGCTGCATTCCCCAGCCTGCCCCCCTTTGTACGTGCCATCGCCACCCGGTACGGGCGGGTTGTACGGGTTCAGGGAGATACGCCTCTTGGGGTAGGCTGGTCTACCGAAGAGGTTCAGCACCGGCGGTTTGATGTCCTCCTCTCCCTTCTGGATCCCGCCGCCCCGGATATCCCCGTCTCCGTCAGCGATCTGGGGTGCGGGTGGGGTGCCCTGTGGGACAGGATCAAGGATCACAAGACACCACCTGTTGCCCGCTATGTCGGCTACGATATCTCAACAGAAATGATAACCCTCGCCCGGCAGCGTACGGGCCACGATACGCGGGCACATTTTGTTCTTGCGAGGGGAAACACAGAAAGCGTTGACTATGGATTTGTGTCCGGAACCTTTAATTTTCATGACAATACGCCCCCCCAGGTCTGGGAAGACTATGTAAGGAACACCCTGGACCGCTTTTCTAAAACATGCAAAAAAGGGCTTGCCTTCAATCTTCTGCACCACAGGGCAAGAACAAAGCGCCCGATGTTCTACGCAGATCCAGCCCTATGGTTGGACAGAGCACACACATGGATCAAGGACAGAGGGGGACAAGGATCAGTACGGCTGGAAGAAGACTACCTGCCCGATGACTTCACGATCCTGGTTCATTTTGATACCAAAACAGATCCGGAACATATTCAGGTATAAAAGTCTCAGCCGTGATCTGGAAGCCCCATCAGGCTGCGGGCAAAATCAGTCGCAGAAAACGGTCGCAGATCCTCTGCTGTCTCTCCAACCCCGATGTAGTGCACCGGCAACCCATATGTTGCCGCCAAGGACACCACAACGCCGCCCTTGGCTGTTCCGTCCAGCTTGGTCAGGACAAGCCCGCTGACATCCACCATCCGGCGGAACGCTTCAACCTGCTGATGGGCATTCTGGCCAACCGTTGCATCCAGAACCAGAAGCGTGCTGTGTGGGGCCTGTGAGTCAATACGGGACAGGACACGGCGAATTTTTGCCAGCTCCTCCATCAAGCCAACCTTGTTATGCAAACGGCCTGCCGTATCAACCAAAAGCACGTCATCCTGACGAGCGCGCGCTTCCTGCAGGGCATCAAAAACAAGACCAGCAGCGTCAGCACCGGAATCGCGGGCCACAACAGGACAGCCTGTACGCTCTCCCCACACCTTCAGCTGTTCCACGGCCGCAGCCCGGAAGGTATCGCCTGCCGCCAGGGTCACAGACAAACCCTGATCCCGGAACTGACGGGCCAACTTTCCAATTGTGGTCGTCTTCCCGGCTCCGTTGACCCCGGCAACCAAGATCACAAAAGGCCGACACGCAGAATCCGGAACCAAGGGAACAGCAACGGGTTCAAGGATGCGGATCATTTCACCGGCCAGAACGGAACGGACCTCTTCCGATGTCACATCCTTGCCAAATCGTTCCCGTGCCAAAACCTCAGTCAGGCGGGTCGCTGTAGCAACGCCGATATCAGAGGTAATCAACAAATCCTGCAAGTCCTCCAGAGCCTGATCATCCAGACGCCGGCGCAGGAAAAGATCCCCAATTCCAGAAGAAAGACGCTCCGAAGAACGGGACAACCCGTCACGCAGCCTCTGCAACCAGCCCTTTCCGGACGGAACCGGAGACACAGGATCATCAGCAGGAACAGCCGGTGCTTCCGTATCGGTTGGCTGAGAGGGCTGGACAGACGCCTGATCAGCCTCGACGCTCTGATCAAGCTCCGAGGAAGACACCTTGCTGTCACCGCGACCCAAAAGCCGCCCAAACCAGCTTTTGCGCTGCACCGACACGTCATGTTCACTCATCAGACAACCGTTCCTTCAAGACCAACCCCGAACGAAGACATAATCCGGACCGCATGGATAACCCCGGGCTGGACCGGCGTTGCAACACGCACCTGCGCATACTCGGCCGAATGACCACTTGTTTCGGTTTCGAAAAGAACCGAGAGGGTGCGCCCCACCTGCTTCTCCAGGAAGGACGACAGAGCAAAGGCTCCCACTTCACGAAGGCGGGATGCACGGGCGCGGATCACATCACCGGGCACAGCCGGCATCCTTGCAGCAGGTGTCCCCGGACGAACAGAATAGGGGAAAACGTGCAGATAGGTCAGCCCTGCCTCTTCCACCAAACGCAGGGTGTTGTCGAACATGGGCTCTGTTTCGGTCGGGAAGCCCGCGATCAGATCAGCTCCGAACACGACATCCGGTCGCCGGCTACGCAGCAGCGCGCATACATCCAGCACATCCTGACGAAGATGCCGGCGCTTCATCCGCTTCAGGATCATGTCATCACCAGCCTGAACTGACAGATGAACATGGGGCAGCAAGCGAGGCTCGGAGCCAAAGAGATCAACCAGGTCAGGATCGATCTCGACAGGATCAAGGGATGTCAGACGCAGACGCGGCAGATCCGGCACCAGCTGAAGCAAGCGACGCACCATCTGCCCAAGGGGCGGCTTGCCCGGCAAATCCTGACCATAGGCAGTGATATCCACACCGGTCAGCACGACCTCCCGGTATCCCTTGTCAACAAGCTGCTGCACCTGCTCGACAATAGGGCCAAGGGCAACCGAACGATTGGGGCCACGGGCAAAGGGGATAATGCAGAACGTACAACGATGATCACAGCCCTGCTGAACCTGGATGAAGGCACGGTCACGCCCTTCAAATCCCCCCAGAAGATGACCGGCGGTTTCCCTCACCGTCATGATGTCATCAACCAGAACCGGCTGGTTAGCACCAAAGCGCCAATTCTCCGCCTTCAATTTTTCTGCATTCCCCAGAACGCGGTCAACCTCGGGCATCTTGGCAAAGCTGTCGGGATCCAGCTGGGCGGCACAACCCGTCACCACAATCCGGGCCCCGGGGTTCTCCCGGCGCAGCCTGCGAATGGCCTGCCGGGCCTGGCGCTCCGCCTCCCGCGTGACGGCACAGGTATTGACGATAACGGTATTGCCAAGCCCTGCAGCGCGCGCATGCTCGCGCATCACCTCGGACTCATAGGTATTCATCCGGCACCCGAACGTTACAAGGTGCGGCTCATCCTGTACATCAACAGCACGGGATACATCAACGGCAAGGGATTCTGTCATCTTGTAAAGGCCTCATCAAGAAGACCGGTATACACGGAAGCAACCGGCCCGCCCATCAGAACGTGGCCATCGGATTCACGCCACTCAATGGTTAATTCCCCCCCATCGCAAACAACACGGGCCCGGCGGTCGGCAAGCCCCCGCCGCACAGCGGCCACCAGCACAGCACAAGCCCCTGATCCACATGCAGGCGTCAGGCCGGCGCCACGTTCCCAAACCCTCATCTTCAGATGATCACGGGAGCAGACCTCGACAATTTCAACATTGGTACGATCCGGGAACAGCGGATAGCTCTCGATGCGTGGCCCCAGAACAGCAAGGGGCACATCATCAAGACGGGAGACAAAGAAAACAGCGTGGGGATTTCCCATCGACACCAGGGATGGCCGGGAAAGATCGCCGACGGACAGGGCAACCTCCAGCGTGTCAACCGCCTCGGATACAGGAATAGACTGCCAGTCCAGGGATGGGGCTCCCATATCGACAACAACACCGCCCATGGATACGTCACGAAAAGCCTCCAGCAATCCGGCATGGGTCTGGATCCGGATGGCGGATAAATCAGACTTGTCCCCCAGAAGCAGGCTTGCAACACACCGTGTAGCATTACCACAAGCCCCGGCTTCGGACCCATCCGGATTGAAAATACGCATAAAAACAGCCGCCGACTGATGCTGCGGAGGCTCCAGAACCACAAGCTGGTCAAACCCCACACCACACCGACGGTCACCAAGGCGGGCAATCATGCCAGGGGCAAGAGCCACCGGATTCTTTCGGGCATCAATGACAACAAAGTCATTCCCCAGACCATGCATCTTTCGGAACGGAAGCGCCCCGGTCATCGCGTACCCTCACTCTTTGCCCAAGCTCGCGGACTATGCCCCGCCTTCCCCAAAAACGGAAGCGCCCGCTTGAATACAGCGGGCGCACCAGATCAAAAAAACAGCAGGATAGAACCAATCAGGCTGCCAAAAGAAGCTTTTCCAGCTTGGCCGCCGCTGCATCGGTTTCAATCTGTTCCAGAGCAGCAAGTTCGCAGGAAAGCCGCTCCAGCGCCTGTTCATAGATCTGGCGCTCGGAGTACGACTGCTCCGGCTGGTTGGCATTCCGGTACAGATCACGCACAACCTCGGCAATCGCAACCGGATCACCCGAATTGATCTTCTGCTCGTACTCCTGAGCCCGACGACTCCACATCGCACGCCGAATCCGGGCACGCCCGGTCAACGTGGTCAAAGCTGTATCCATGGTTTTACGGGTTGAAAGACGCCGCAAACCCGATGCCTTGGCTTTCGCAAGCGGAACCCGAAGAATCATCCGGTCACGCTCGAAGCTGATGACAAACAGCTCCAGCTCTTGACCACCAATAACCCGCTTCTCGATTTCCAGAACCTTGCCCACGCCATGGGCAGGGTACACGACGTAATCACCAGCAGCAAAGGTCAGGCTGGACATTCTTGTTCTCTCTTTCTCAAATACAAACGTTCAAAACCAGCCGCATGACCAGTGCTTGAAGTCGCTTCCCAAAAACAGACGGGGCCCGGAAAAACCACACCCACCCGGCTTCCACCAAAAGCGGAGAAAGCCGTCAATCATGGCCGTCAAAAGCCCAAAACCAGAAGAACCCGGAACATTCCGGGCCAAGAACGTAAAATTCAAAGGCGAGAAACAAAGACCCGGCCACAACCCGGGCTAACAACAGCGTTTATACCACGAACGGCCCTGCAACGTCAGACGAAAATACAATAGATTCTGTAGGGGAATAATACGACCCAACATAAATCCATATAAATCAATGGCTTTCAATTATGCATAGGTGGCATGCATCCAACGCAGAGGCAGGCCGATGCGCAAGAAAGAGGGGGATATTCATCCCCCCGGCTTCAAGCTGACCATATCTTTCTTTCCCGGCTTGTTCTGCCACTGATCCGCGTCAGGCAGAGGATCTTTCTTTCGGGTAAGGTTAGGCCAGAGCTTGGACTGCTCCCGGTTGAACTCAGCCCACTCGGCTGCTCTTGGTTCAGAATCAGGGAAAATAGCTTCAGCCGGACATTCCGGTTCGCAAACGCCACAGTCTATGCATTCGTCCGGATTGATAACCAGAATATTCTCACCCTCGTAAAAACAATCAACAGGGCACACCTCCACACAGTCGGTGTACTTACACTTTACACAGTTTTCAGTAACAACGTACGTCATCTGCGGCTTTATCTCCGCTTTGTGGACAATCAACTCCCGGCTACAAGAACAGGCCGGGAAGACTACGCGCCCCTGACCCTTGCGGCCCGGGACAATTGCAGGAAAACCCGCGCTACAATTTCAACCTCTGGCATGCCGGTCCTTTTGCAGTTCATCTCTGCCTCTAACAAAAGGTCCAAGGCACGGACAGTTCGAGTCGGCGACCACCGGGCGAGCTGGGCGAGAAAACGTGCCCTCAGCTTCCAGAACACAGGTGGCTTCAACAAGCCCAAAGCCCGGTCGCGGTCATATCCAGAAGCCAAAGCCCCACCAACCAGATGCAGGCGCTGGAAATGACGCACGGCAGCCCGTAACAAGGATACTCCCACAACGCCCTCCCCCGAAAGCCGGTCCAGGAGACGTTGCGAGCCTGCAATATCTCCATCGGCCACAGCAAACAGAAAATCATCAATGGCCAAGGCCGAAGCGTCACCAATGCAGGCCAGAACATCATCTGCCTGTATTATCGTACCACCACCGGCACCAACATACAGGATCAGCTTCTCAAGCTCCTGCCGGGTCACCGAGCGATCGCCACCCAAACAAGCCAGAAGGCAGGCCATGGCATCGCGGGATACCTCGAAACCCGAACGCACAATATGCGACCGTATCACAGCCTCCAGTGCAGCTCCTTCATCCAGATAGCAAGGCACGGCAGCAGCCAGTGCATGGGACTCGCAGAAGCGGCGCAGGGATGACTTGGCATCGCAGACACCAGCCTGAAGAACGACAAGGGAATCTCCCCTCCAGTCTTCTACCAGATCAGCCAATCCCCTGGACAGTGAATCACCGGCATCACGTATACGGATAACACGCCGCCCCCCGGTCAATGAAAGGGCAGAGATCTCCTCACCCAACCGGGCAAGGTCTTTTGCAACACCCGAACAGGATAACTCGGAAACCCGGAAGGGATCACCCGGATCACCAGCGACAGACGCCACCAGTGTCTGGGCACGCTCGCGCACCAACCCTTCATCCGGACCATAGAGCAAGACTATCCGGACACACGAGTCAGGCCGCTGGCAGAAGGCATCCGCACGCTCTGCGCTGATTTTCACGGCATCTGGTCCCGCTCGCCGGAAACCCCGGAAGAGAAGTACACGGCCAAAGACCGCGCAATATCATCGGCCAGTTGCTCCATGGCCCGTGTCCTGGCATCGCGCTCGGACACCACAGCAGCATAGTTCTCGGGCAACAGATTCCAGGCTACCAGCGCCTGGGAATGGCCCCGCCACAGAACTTTTGACTTTCCCGTCCGGTCTTCCGGGGCAGCCTGATCTTGGCCTACCCCGGGAATCTCGACCAGCACAGCCTTCGCAACAGTACGAAGAGACGCCCGGGTACCAAATCCTCCCTTTTGGAAGGCCTGATCCGCACGACTTTCTGTTACCGTGACGTCAAGCTTGTAACGCTTACGAACAGAACCGCCCGCACGTTCCAGCTTCCGCTCCAAGGCATTGCGCAGAATCTGCCCGCTCCGGTCATTGATAATACCAACATCCACAGCGGCCAACTGCCTGGCTACTCCCGCATCCTGGGTCTCACCCGCCGAATACAAGGGCGAAAAGCCACAACCAGCCAGCAACAGCGTACAGGCCAGAACACCCGCCCGCACCGCTTTGGTTCGATCAGGCCACCACATTGACAATCTTGCCCGGAACAATGATAACCCTCCGCACAGGATGCCCGGCAATCTGGGCCTGAACCGTGTCCAGTGCCAGGGCTATAGACTGGATTTCTTCCTCGGAGGCCGAACGGGCAACTTCAATCGTGCCCCGCAACTTGCCCCGAACCTGCACCGCCATGGTTACCGTCTCATCTTCCAGGAGCGCTGGATCAAAAACAGGCCATGACGTTTCAGCCAGTATGGCAGTATGCCCGAACTCTTCCCAAAGTTCCTCAGCAATATGAGGGGTCATCGGCGCCAGCAAGCGTACAGCCGTCTGCACGGCAAACCGGAAAGCGGCACAGGCCTGGCCATCCGCCTTGTCTAAAGCGGCAGCAGCATTGACCAGCTCACGGACACGAGCAACCGCTGTATTGAAGCGCAGCCGTTCAAGATCTTCAGTGACTTGGGCTATCGTCTTGTGCGTAAAACGTACCAGAGCCCCGGCAGCGGATGTATCAATGGGAAGGGCAGGGACCGCGTCCACAGCCATAGCTTCTCCAGCCATGCGCCATAGCCGGTTGACAAAGCGCCAGGCTCCTTCGATACCGGCATCACTCCAGTCAAAATCCCGTTCTGGCGGACAATCCGAGAGCATGAACAAACGGGCAGCATCCGCCCCATAAGCTTCAAGAATGCTGTCCGGATCAACACCGTTCTTCTTTGACTTGGACATCTTTTCGGACCGACCGACCACAACGGGCTTGCCATCGGCCACACACATCCAAGACCCATTCGGCGCCTTGTCTATCTCACCCTTCTCAAGCCAACGGCCATCAGAGGATCGGTAGGTCTCCATGCAAACCATGCCTTGGGTAAACAAGCCGTCAAAGGGTTCATCAAGATCCAGATACCCACAAGCCTTAAGGGCCCGGGTAAAGAAACGGGCATACAGAAGGTGGAGCACAGCATGCTCCACACCACCGATATACTGGTCAACCGGCAACCAGTAACGGACCAGCTCGCGGGCAAAGGCTTCCGTGCTGTTCTTGGGATCACAGAAACGGGCAAAATACCAAGATGATTCGAAGAACGTATCGAAGGTATCCGTTTCCCTCTGCGCGGCCGTTCCGCATGAAGGGCAGGCGACATGCTTCCATGTCGGGTGGTGTTCCAGTGGATTGCCGGGCTTGTCAAAAGAAACGTCATCGGGCAAACGCACCGGAAGATCAGCATCAGGCACCGGTACGGCACCACACGCCGGACAATGGATCACCGGTATCGGGCAGCCCCAGTACCGCTGACGCGAGACACCCCAGTCGCGAAGACGATACTGGATGGTCCCTTCGCCGGCTCCCGATTCTTCAAGCCGCGCAATGACAGCTCTGCGGGCAGCAGCTGTATCCAGGCCATCCAGAAACGATGAATTGACCATAACCCCGTCACCGGTCCATGCCTCGGATACTTGGTCCTGACGCGCGATAAAGGCAACAGCATCACCATCGGCGGGGGCTACAACAGTCCGAACCGACAGGCCATACTTGCGGGCAAAATCCATATCGCGCTGATCATGGGCCGGGCAGCCGAATACAGCACCAGTGCCATAATCCATCAGCACGAAGTTGGCCACATACAACGGGATGCTCAATGACGGATCAAGGGGATGCACAACGCATAACCCTGTATCGAAGCCCTTCTTCTCGGCTGTCTCAACAGCTTCCTCCGACGTTCCCAAGCGATCACATTCAGCAATGAATGCTTTCAGGTCCGCATTGCTTTCAGCCAAAGATGTCGTGAAAGGATGATGCGCAGAAAGAGCGACAAAAGAGGCCCCGAACAGAGTATCCGGACGGGTTGTGAAAACATCAATCACATCATCCCGGCCCTGTACGGCCCAACGCACTCGCGCGCCCTCGGACCGCCCGATCCAGTTTGCCTGCATGGTGCGGACCTTGTCCGGCCAGCGGTCCAGCGTTTTCAGGCTGTCCAGAAGTTCGTCGGCAAAATGGGTGATTTTCAGAAACCACTGGCTGAGCTTGCGCCGCTCCACAAGGGCACCGGTACGCCAGCCCCGACCGTCCACCACCTGCTCGTTGGCCAACACCGTATTATCCACCGGATCCCAGTTGACCCAAGATTCCTTGCGATAGGCCAGACCAGCCTTCAAGAAATCCAGGAACATCTTCTGTTCATGGCGGTAGTAATCCGGCGAGCAGGTCGCGAATTCGCGCTGCCAGTCCACAGAAAGACCCATTGGCTTCATCTGGGCGCGCATGGCGTCAATGTTCTGCATGGTCCAGGCACCGGGATGCGCACCACGCTCGATAGCCGCGTTTTCTGCAGGCAAACCAAAGGCATCCCACCCCATGGGATGAAGCACATTGTATCCCCGCGCCCGCTTGAAGCGGCTGACAACATCGCCAAGGGTATAATTCCGGACGTGCCCCATGTGGATACGCCCCGAAGGGTAGGGAAACATTTCCAGGACGTAGTACTTCGGGCGCGACGGGTCCGGGCGGGCTTCAAAACAACGCCGGTCTTTCCAGCGTTTCTGCCACTTCTGTTCCGTTTCCTTGATATTATAGCGATCCGGACGTGTCATACCTATCAGCCTTGCAGTATTTCTGTCCTGCATACCGCCGGGCAAAGCAGAACACTACAGCCGGGGAAACAGGAAAAACGGAAAACGGGGAGGGCAACGCCGCACCACGACGACCGGCCCATCCCCCGTTCAACAGGCAAAAACAAAAAGATCTCAGGAACCAGCCGCGCTGCGCAGCTGGCGGGCCCGGGTCAGGACCGCATTCTCGAATTCGGTCGTCACAGCGGGGGCAACAGCGGCATCAACCCACTGCCCGGAACGCCCACGCTCCTGACGGAAGACCGAAACCTTCAGGCCATCAGAGCGAAGTGCACGCCCAAGAATGTAGACATTGACCTTGAAACGCTCATTCGGCGTTTCCGGAGGCGTGTACCAGTCTGTGATGATGACACCACCAAACGGATCCGCCGAAGACAGGGGCATGAATGAAACCGTGTCCAGAGACGCACGCCACAGGAATGCGTTGACGGCAACACCGGCACCACCGGCATCTTCATCCTTGGACTTTCCGCCCAGCAAGTTGATGCCACCCTTGCCAAAGATGGTGTCGCGCTCTTCCTCGCCACGGCCCCAGCTGCCATCGGCACGCTTTTCATAGGGGCGGCTGTCAACAGCGGTTCCCTGACAGGCGGTCAAGGTCAATGCAGCAAACGCAACCAGCCCGGCGCGGAGCACCGTGGCCATGGACTGCCGGCCACGGCAGGCGCGAACGGAAGAACCGGTAAGGATGTTATCGATACGTTTCATAGCGATCCGTAAACTCTTGCTGTCGGGTCAGGGCCCGGGCCACAGGGCCGCAGACGGTGATACCCGCCCTTATACCAGTCCTTGCAAGAAAGGGGGAACGGAAAAACTGTCTGCACGGACAGAACTTCACGATCAAGGCTTCACAGCGCCCATCCTGTTCATATTGCGGGGGCGACAGAAAGCGTTGCACAAAGGCCACAGTGTGGGTAAATAAGCACAATTTCGCGTGCAATATGTTGACGCAACACGGCATGGATGTATTGATAATCCCACCTTCGGGGGAAGGTTTCCGTCCTGCGCCCTGCTTTCGTTTGGGCTGCCACCCGAAAAAAGGGCCTGAAATGTTCTCCTGTATGGAACGCGCGCGTGCGCAATGCCGGGGTTCCGGCCAACCAGATTCAGGGATGTTGAAACAATGAAAAAAATCCTTATCGGCACAAGTGCCCTTGTTGCGGCCTCCGCTCTGGCCGGTGTAGCCAATGCGGCAGAGCCGCTGAAGCTGTCTGTCGGCGGCTTTGGTTCCGTTTTTGTCGGGTACGCTTCCCAAGAAGACAAGTATCTGAAGGCATTGCGCAGCATTGGCGACGGCAGTGAAGTGTCATCCGTTGACGTCAAGGGCGACAACGAACTGCACTTCAAGGCCAAAAGCACGCTCGACAACGGCCTGACCGTTGCCTTCAAGGTGGAAATGGAAGCCGGCGGCAAGGATCCCGTTGGCAGGGTTGTGGATGAGTACCACATCAGCTTGGGCGGGGCCTTCGGGACCATCATCGCCGGGGCCGACGACAATGCCTTGGCAGCCATTGCCAACCGTGCCCCGCACATGGGTGGCCGCCTGCTTGGCGCCGGCCTGTCGGATGGTGATATGGTCGAAGGCCTGTGGATCCTGAAGCCGAAGTCGCTGTCGGCAAAGGATACCTCAACCCCAGCAAAAGACATTACACTGGACGGTGCAAAAGGTGGCTATGCCACATACGTTGACACCAACAGCGACAGCGAATCGATCAGCTATCTGACGCCGTCAATTGCTGGCTTCATGCTTGGTGCCACCTATATTCCGGATGCCGCACAGGGACGCAACAAGGCAGACCAGCCATTTGGAAGCAATACCCTGGATGCCTATGGCGTTGGCTTGGCCTATGCCGGCAAGTTCGGGGATCTGGGCGTGAATGCCGATATCGGCTGGCTGACCGGCGACCAGCCGACAGCCGACAGCCACAATGAGTACCAAGCCGGCTTGTCTCTCTCCTATGGCGGGTTCATGATTGGCGGTGGCTATCGTCTGATTGACCAAGACTACAGCAAGACCGCCGGAACGCCGGCAGCCAACAAGGTTGTCACCAGTGATGCCGATGCTTGGGAAGTCGGCGTTGGCTACAAGAGCGGCCCGTACGGGATCGCGCTTGGCTACACCGAAACTTCAATTGACAAGAAGCGCAATATCAACATTACAGCACTTGGCACGTCTGCCTTGGCCCTCGATGGGGAAACATCAGGCAAAGACAAGACCCGGATTGTCCAGCTGACCTCGGAATACACCATGGGTCCGGGTGTCATGCTGGTTGGTGGCTTGGGCTATGCCAAGTATGATGACAGAACAGTAACCAAAGCACCAATAGGGGCTGACAACCAGAAACTCGGCAAGAACAGCGGCTGGGTTGCGGTGACTGGTCTGTCACTGGCGTTCTGATAAAACGTGGCCCTGCCACGGCGGGGCCGGGCTGAAAAACAGAAAGGGAGCTGCTCGTCAGCTCCCTTTTTTTGCCTTGTTTATGCCACAACACACAATCAAACGTCTGCATTATATACTTGAATGTATATTGTTGGTTTTTTGCCTGTGTTATATCTGCAACACTTATAAAAATACGTGCAAAGTATCGTTGCTACACGATTGACGTTGCGCGCGTGTATCCCCTAGATAGCCGTCACTGCATCACATGTACGCACGCTTTTCCGGTCTGGAAAGGCACTGCGTGGTGTGTATGCATAACCAGATAGACAGGGATCAGAACTGTTATGAAAAAAATTCTTGTTGGCACCAGCGCCCTTGTCGCTGCTTCTGCCATTGCCGGTTCCGCCGTTGCTGCTGAACCGATCCAGCTGTCTGTTGGCGGCTTTGGCTCCGTGTTCGTTGGCCATGCGACCCAGAGCAAAAGCTACCTGAACGCGATCAAAAAAGACGCGATGTCGACTGACGTCAAGGGCGACAACGAAATCCACTTCAAGGGCAAGACCACCCTGGACAACGGCCTGACCGTTGCCGTGAAGTATGAACTGGAAGCCGGCGGCACCAACAACACCAACGACGACCATATCTCCAAGTATGCCATCTCTCTGGGGGGTGCATTCGGTACCGTGATCGCCGGCGTGGACGACAACGCCATGACCGCCTTGGCCGCCCGTTCCCCGCACATGGGCAACCGTCTGTTCGGCGGCGGCATTTCGGAAGGCAGCCTGATCGGCGGCGACTGGGTTCTGAAGCCGAAGAGCAAGATCGATGATCTTCCTGATAACCCAGATGCTAATCAAAAAGCTAAATACCGTGCCGACCAGCTGCTGAAGCAGACTGACTACATCGACGCCAGCTACATCACCACCGGCAATGGCACGGAAAGCATCAGCTACCTGTCGCCTTCCATCGCCGGCTTCACCCTTGGTGCCAGCTACATACCGGACACCAACCAGAAGAAGCACGACGAGAAGCAGCCAACCGGTAAAAAAATCGCCCGCGCCTATGGCGTTGGTCTTGGCTATGCCAACACCTTTGGTGGCGTCGGCGTGCAGGCTGATATCGGCTGGCTGAATGGCGGCAGCAAGCTCAAGGCCGAAGAACTGGACATGAGTGGTGCCACAGCAAAGAGCAAGGGCCGCAACGAATACCAGGCCGGCCTGAGCCTGTCCTACTCCGGCGTAACAGTCGGTGGTGGTTACCACATGATCAAGGAAAAGCTGGGTATCGATACAGGTGCCAACAAGGAAGTCAAGGGATCCTTTGACCATTCCGCTTGGGAAGCCGGTATTGGCTACAAGACCGGTCCGTTTGGTATTGCGGTGTCCTACCTCGACCTCAAGCAGGCTGACCTTGGCCTGAAGGGTGACCTGAAGGACAAAAGCCAGAAGGGCCGTCGTTCGCGCGCTGTTCAGCTGACCTCGGAATACACCATGGGCCCGGGCGTCATGCTGGTTGGTGGCGTTGGCTACACGAAGTTCGAAGACAAGGACTCCAAGAAAGCCAGCGATCGCAACAAGGGCTGGGTGGCCGTTACCGGTCTGTCCCTGGCATTCTGATGCGTGACACCTGATAGCCGGCAACGGTTTCAGGTACGGGGAAAGGGCAGCTTCGGCTGCCCTTTTCTTATGGGTATCAGACTCAGGCCAGCGCAGACACCGCAGCAACACCCCAGGCACCGCTTCCGTACAAACGGGGCAGGGTGGATGCCGAAATCCCCCCTAGGGCAAGAACCGGCACCCGGGATCTCTGGACCAAGGCCCGGAAGCGAAAAACCCCCAGCGCAGCAGCACCCGGATGGCTGACTGTCGGAAAAACCGGTGAAACCAGCGCCGCATCCACACCAAAACTGCCCGCCATAACCAAGGCTTGGTGCGAATGAACAGCGGCTGTCACCAGCCCACCAGCTCGACGCCAATCAACAAGCTCCGAACACAGGGCACGACGCAAAAGGCCCTCTGGCAGATGCACACCATCGGCAGCACAGGCCACGGCAAGGGCATGGTCTGCTGCAACCAGCAAACGGATGTCCCGCTTCTGGGTAGCATCACGCAGGCGCAAGGCCAGATCAGAGCGAAACCGGTCATCATAATGGCGCAGGATCACCGCACTGCCGGGTGGAAGCCGGCGTACAATCGCGACTGGATCCCCCACACGTGGATCTGTCATGAAGACAAGCCATGGCACGGGACATGCCGCAGGCCAGTTTCCACGTGCAGAAGCATTGAGTTTCGCAGCCTGTATCGCTAGGGTCCGAAAGGACATCTGCCGACACACTCCTTTGAATCAGGATAGAACACGCATGGCTTCCCCTGATCTTTTACCGGGACATCCGGACACGGTACAGCACTGGCACACCGTACGGGAACAGATCGCGCACAACGCGCTGGAAGCGGGGCGGGACCCTGCATCAGTCAACCTGATTGCCGTGTCCAAAACATTTTCCGCGTCGGCCATTACCCCGGTTCTGGATGCCGGACAACGCCTTTTCGGTGAGAACAGGGTTCAGGAGGCTTCTTCAAAATGGCCGGCATTGAAAAACCGCTTCCCTGACATTGAACTCCACCTGATCGGCCCTCTGCAGTCGAACAAGGTCCGGGAAGCGGTTGCCCTGTTCGACGTTATTGAAACAGTGGACCGCCCGAAGATTGCCACGGCGCTTGCCACAGAAATGAAGCGCCAGAACCGTTTTCTTCCCTGTCTGGTACAGGTCAATATCGGGAATGAACCACAGAAAGCCGGCATAGCGCCTGATCAGGCCGACGGCTTCATCCAGGATTGCCGTGAGCAGGGTTTGGCAATAGCTGGTTTGATGTGCATTCCCCCTGTCAATCATCCGCCCGGACCTTTCTTTGAAACCATGCAGGCCTTGGCACAACGTTACCAGCTTCATACCTTGAGCATGGGCATGAGCGCCGATTACACTGAAGCCATCCGGTATGGGGCCACCCACGTCCGGGTTGGATCGGCAATCTTCGGGCACCGGACTCCATAGAAAACCCCTGACCAAAGCCAGGGGTTTCAAACAGGGTATCTTGGGATTTTCAGCCTTGATCAGACAGACTGGTCAATGTGCCCAACCGGCGCTGGCGCATCGTCTCCGCCTGCAGGTGCATCATCCCGCTTTGGCCCGCCCTTGGAAACAACAACCATGGCCGGACGCAACAGACGATCATGCAGGGTCCACGCATCCTGATAAACCTGGACAACGGTTCCTGTCGGGACGTCTGTACGTTCGACCTCCTGCATGGCCTGATGGTGATGCGGGTCAAAGGGACAATTCAGACTTTCAATCCGGGTTACGCCATGACGGGACAAGACGGACAACAGTTCCTTCTCTGTCATCTCGACACCTACCGCCAAGGTTCCAAGCTCTGCATTGGACAGCCGTGACTCTGCCGGAGCAGCCAGAAGGGCACGCCCAAGATTGTCGGCAACCGCCAGCACATCACGGGCAAAATTGGTCACCGCGTAGCGATTGTTGTCCTCGATCTGTTTCTGGGCCATACGCCGCGTATTCTGGGAATCCGCAAGGGCACGCAGATATTCGGTCCTCAGGCGTTCCACCTCGGCTTCCAGTTCGGCAATGCGGGCCTCGGGTGTTGCTTCTGCGGCACCCTCTACTTCCGGAAGCTCTGTGGCTTCAGTCTCCTGAACAACTGCATCAGGTGCCGTGTCCGGGGTTGGAATGATCTTGTCAGTCTCTTCGGTCATGTCTCTTCCATACAATACTCCGGCAGGCCCACGCACAGCAGACCACAGCCTTTTTTATCCAATAAGCTGCCCGATAACCCGCGCAGTATAATCCACCATCGGGATAATACGGGCATAATTCAGCCGTGTCGGCCCAATCACCCCAATCGCCCCGACAATCTGTTCGCGGCTGTTCTGATAGGGGGCCACGATCAGGGAACATCCTGCAGCCCCGAACAGGTCATTGTCCGAACCAATAAAGATCTGGACACCTTCACCCGTTTGCACAAGATCCAGGAGGCGCAACATTTGCTGACGCGCCTCCAGGGTTTCAAAAAGGGAGCGGATACGTTCAAGATCTTCGATGGCATGCACATCCTGCAACAGGTTGGACTGCCCCCGTATAATCAGCGCACCCTGATCCTCGTCACCACCCCATATCGCAAGACCAGCCTCTACAACCCGGGCAGTCAGTTCGTCAAGCTCGGCACGCCGGCTGTCAAGATCGGCAGAAACAAGGCGGCGCACATCAGCCAAGGTCTGCCCGCCCAGACGAACCGACAGGAAATTTGATGCCTGCTGCAAAACACTGGGAGGAAGACCGGCCGGCACCTCGATCAGGCGATTCTCGACCAGACCATCGCTGGTCACCATAACCACCAAGGCACGCCCGGGGCCCAGGCTGACAAACTCGATATGACGCAACGTGCTGTCTGTCTTGGGAGCCAGAACCAAGCTGGCACAACGCGACAAGCCGGACAAAGCCGTCGTTGCCTCGGACAGCATTTGCTCCATACTGCGGCCTGTTGACTGACAATGGCTGTCAATACGGCTGCGCTCGTCATCACTCAGGCGCCCAACTTCCAGAAGGCCAGAGACAAACATACGCAAACCATGTTCAGTCGGCAGACGACCCGCCGAAACATGAGGCGCATACAGAAGCCCAAGATCTTCCAGGTCAGCCATAACAGAGCGAATGCTGGCCGGCGACAAGCCAACCGACAGGCGACGGGACACGGTACGGGAACCAACCGGCTCCCCATCATGGACCCACGACTCAACGACCAGCCGCAAAACCTCGCGGCTACGCTCGTTCAGCTCTGCTATTGGCAGCATGGTTTTCACGGCCTTGCCCGAACCTTTTGCATCGAATCCGGAACCGTACCACACAATGGTCCCATACGTGTTGGAATGTAGTCAGCCACTCCCCCCGACGTCAATGTACCGGCAGGAGATGCGCCCTCTTTCAATATAACATGCAGTACTCAGGTAACATAAACAGATCCGGGAAGCGGCTGCACGACAAACAAAAAGCTTGGCGTAGGGGTGTGAACAGTGAAACATTGCTCTTATCCGTTGCATGACAGAATGCCGGAAAAGCCGGGGGAAAGATGGTTCGCCACACCGCTGAAGACAGAGAATTGTACAACAGGATTGTTGCCGCCCACGAACGCAACATGATTGGGCTTCTGGTCAACTACCGGAAGCTGAATGGCGTTTCCTCCCCGATTTTCAATCCGTGGGAGGCTATTGGTCCACTCTTGGTTCCTGTCATCGTATCGCTTCTGGTTCTCATCTTTGGGGGTGTTGTTGCGGGAACCATGGCACTTCTGTTTACCATGCTGCTTTACGGCGTGCTGCTTCGCCCATGGACCCAGCGCAAGATTCACGATCGCGCCCGCCGTGTTATCGGGCACAGTTTCGGCGCATTTGAAACTCTGTGGAAATTCGGGGGGTTCGCTCTCTACATCACGGACCGCCCGACAACAATGGTGGAGGCACCACAGGGTGACTGGCGCTCCTTTGTCCGTCGCAATCTTCCCAAACCCGCACCGGGTGAAGACGTGGGGGCCCCGTTCAGGGCATCCTTGTCAGGAAGTGGGGATTTTGTGCCGCCGGTCCGGTCACAGGCCGTCACAGGCGATGAGCAACCCGCGCCCGGACGCAGGATCAGACCGACATAATCCATCCGGCACATAGACCCGGTGAACGATGCGTGTTACAGCTCGCCGCAGGAAGAGAGCGGCCCGAGGCAATGGACACGAATAAACGGCGGCATTACCGACGTACCCTGACACAGGACGAAGCCCGGCTTTGGGAGGAGATTGCCCGCACGGTCAATCCCATATCCGGTCGCTTGCCCTTTGTCAGGACCGATGCCCCGGAAACAGATACTCCGGAAACAGACTTACCTTTAAACACACCACCTTCCGGCAAACCGATCCAGTCACCTGCCTTGTTGAGGACAGCCACGCCGAGGAACAAACCGTTCCTACCCCTGGAGCCCGGAAAAAGCCCGGGCGTTGACCATAGAACAGCCCTGAAATTCAAACGGGGCAAAATGCATGTGGATGCCCGTATCGACCTGCATGGTATGGGCAAGGATACAGCCCACGCCAATCTCCTGAATTTTATGAACAGGGCAATACGCAGCGGCTACCGGTGCCTTCTTGTCATCACCGGCAAGGGAACGCGGGGCGAGGGGGTTTTGCGACGGGCTCTCCCCGGCTGGCTGAATGATGCCCGCATCCGGCCGCATATCCTGTCATTCAGCGCCGCCAGGCCGGAACATGGCGGAGAAGGGGCCTTTTACATCCTTCTCCGCCGCAACAGGGACTGATGTTTCACGTGAAACGACGGCACATCACGATGATTGCACCAGGGCCCCGATAATCGCATTCAACACCGGCATGCCGCGATCCGTGACCCGAAGTGGCCAGCCCTCTGCGACAAGTCCCTCGGCACGCAACATGGCCAGCATTGGCCAGTCCAGAAGATCAGACAGGTCAAAGCCATGACAGGCCAAGCGGAACTCATCCGGGTCAATACCACGACGCAACCTCAACCCCATCATGATGTTCTCTTCGGCCCGCGCGCGTGCCGTCAGCGGTTCGTTTTGCCGCGTTGCATGACCGTCACGCAGCACCGTTTTCAGCCACACATCTGGCGCACGATGCTGGCGTGTTGCGTGAAACATCCCATCGACACAGATCCGGCCATGCGCGCCGGGTCCAATGCCAACATATTCACCACCAAGCCAATACAGGAGATTATGGCGGCTTTCCTGCCCGGGAACCGCATGGTTTGAAACCTCGTAATAGGGCATACCGCTGGCTGCGGTCAGGGCATGGGTAACAGCCCACAATTCCAGCGCAAGATCATCTTCGGGAAGGGTAAAGACACCCCGGGCCAGATCCTGCTGGAAACGGGTTCCTTGCTCGATGGTCAGTTGATACAGAGAAATATGACCACCCGTCGCCAGATCAAGAGCCTGCGACAGCTCTGCCTCCCACTGTGCGGGGGTCTGTCCGGGACGGGCATAGATCAAGTCAAAGGAGAAGCGGGGAAACAGCCGGGCTGCGGTCTCGATCGCCTCCAGTGCCTCACGGACACCATGCCGCCGTTCCAGAAAGCCAAGACTTTCAGGCACGAGGGACTGGACTCCCAGCGAAACACGATTGATTCCGGCATACCGAAAGGCCTGAAAACGCTCGCGGTCTATGGCACCGGGATTCGCCTCCAGCGTCAGTTCAATGTCCGCAGCCCACGTCCAGTGGGCAGCAGCACGCTCCAGAACAGCCTCAACCGTACGCGGCGCCATCAGCGAAGGCGTACCACCGCCAAAGAAAATACTGCCAAGCACACGCCCGGGAGTAAGGGCCGCGTAGTAATCCAGTTCACGCAGCAGCGCCTGACACCAACGATCATGGTCAACATGATTGGCAACATGACTGTTGAAATCACAGTACGGGCACTTCGACACACAAAAAGGCCAATGCACATACAAACCAAACAGCGAGGGTACGTTAGTCAAAACACGCCTTCACAAGCTGTTGGAATGCACGGGCACGGTGGCTGATGGCATGTTTCTCTTCCGGAACAAACTCGGCAAAGGTACGGCTGTACCCGTCCGGAACAAAAAACGGGTCATAGCCAAAACCACGATCACCACGCGGTGGCCAGCAGATGGACCCATCGACCTGTCCGACAAACGTTTCCGTGTGCCCGTCCGGCCAAGCCAGGCACAATGCGCACACAAAGCAAGCCGACCGGTCGGGATGATCACTCAGACGGTCATGAACAGTACGCATGGCACCGGCAAAATCTTTCTCCGGGCCAGCCCAGCGGGCCGAGTAAATCCCCGGCTCGCCGCCAAGCGCAGAAACTGACAGACCAGAATCATCGGACAGGGCAGGAAGCCCGGAAGCCTTTGCAGCAGCAAGGGCTTTGATAGCTGCGTTACCCGAAAATGTTGCTGCCGTCTCTTCGGGTTCCGGCAAATCCAGATCAGCAGAGGACACGACATCAACCTGAAATGCACGAAAAAGGTCACGGATTTCCCGCACCTTCCCCGCATTATGGCTGGCAACAACCAGTCGGGAACCATCAAACCGGCGTGCCATGCCTTATGCCTCCACCAGCAAGGCCCGGTTCTGCAAGGCAACAAGCTCGCGCACACCTTTTTCCGCCAGATCCATGAGGGCATCCAGTTCTGCACGGGAAAAGGGCGCCTCTTCGGCTGTTCCCTGCACTTCAATCACCTTCCCGGTACCGGTCAGAACAAAATTGGCATCGGCTTGGGCTGATGAATCCTCTTCATAGTCCAGGTCCAGAACCGGCACACCATTCACAAGACCACACGATACGGCTGCAACACTGTCTGTCAGGGGAAATGCAGACACAAGCCCGGCAGACAAGGCATGACGGAATGCTTGGGCTAGGGCCACATAGGCCCCGGTAATGGAGGCTGTCCGGGTTCCTCCATCCGCCTGAAGTACGTCACAGTCGATCCGGACCTGCATCTCACCCATCTTTGACAGGTCTGTTACGGCCCTCAAGGATCGTCCGATCAGACGTTGTATTTCCTGTGTGCGCCCGGATTGCTTGCCCCGGGCGGCTTCCCGGTCGGTGCGTGTTCCTGTTGAACGGGGCAACATACCATATTCTGCCGTAATCCATCCCTTGCCCTGTCCCCGCAACCAAGGGGGAACACGGGTATCGACAGAGGCCGTGCAAATAACGTGGGTATCTCCGAACTTCACCAGACACGACCCCTCTGCATGCTTGATAAAGCCGGTCTCAAGGGTCACTGGGCGAAGTTGGTCAGCAAGGCGGCCGGAAGGTCTCATGGAATATATCTCTCTGTCAGGCTGGAAAAATTAATGGGTCGGCGCACTGTGCCGGGGTAAAAGCAAATACCAGGTTCCCGCACTTTTCATGCGCCCGGCCTTGGCTAGGGCCTGCTCACCGGGACCCCAGAAGAAATCACCACGAACCACGCCCTTGATGGCCGATCCCGTGTCCTGTGCCACCATAAGCCGGCGCAGGGGTTTATGATCTGGATCTACCGAATTGAGCCACAGCGGCACCCCAAGCGGAACATACCGCGGATCGACTGCAATGGAACGCCGGGCTGTCAAGGGAACCGACAGAGCCCCTACAGGCCCATCCCCGCGAATAACGCGAAAGAACGTATAGCGCGGGTTCTCACGCATCAAGGCACCCGCCCGATCCGGGTTTTCCTTCAGCCACGCACGAATGAACGGCATGGTAGCTTGCCCGGGCCCCAGAATGCCATGATCCAGCAAGATGCGACCCAGTCCCTTGAACGCATGGCCGTTGCTGCCGGCAAAACCAAGCCGCTGCACCTTGCCATCAGGCAGGATAACGCGACCCGACCCCTGTATCTGCATGATATGCACATCAACGGGATCTTCGGCATACATCAGGACAGGCGCACGCCCGTTCAGGGCACCATTTTCAATTGCCGCGCGCGAGGGCAGGGGAGGAACCTTCCTGGTATCCGTGACAACACCCGGCGGAGGCCCATAAAGAGGCACCTGACAGCGCGGCGTTTTCTTCAGGCATCCTTTCAGCTCCGCCTCATAATACCCGGTAAATGTGCCGGAAGGACGACCGGAAGAACTGACAGACCAAGGCTGCATACGCGCCTCAAGAAATTCCCTGACAGAAGCAGAAGACGCGGAGCGTGAGGGCGGGAATTCACGATGCAGGTCGGAACAGAAACGCTGCCAATCCTCTACGGTCCCGCCCAAGGAACCGGGGCCAACCCATCGGCTTGCATCAGGACGACGCTGGAAGGAATCGCAGGAACGCCTGAGAGCGGGCAGGGCCTCTACCTGCATATCCTGATCCCAACCGGGAAGAGCCGAAAAAGACACCGGCTTCAGCTGCTGTTCAGAGGGAATGGGAGGCGGTTCACCCGGCCCACGACCACCGCAGGAAGCCAAGGCCAACAGACAAACCCCGGCCAACAGCCGGGGTAGAACGGTACGAACAGATACAGTCATAGAAAGAAACCCATTCAGGCAGATGGAGCTGCTGTTGAAACCAGCTTCCAGTTGGGGTCATCAGAACGTGGATCCCTCATGAATGTCCAATCATCGGTAATCACGACCGTCTCATTGGGATCCCCCTCGACGATTCGGCCTTCCGAATCACGGGTAACCGATATCTGCTCGCTTACAAAGCGAACAGACACCAAGACAACATCCTTGGCGAGTTCAGCTTTTATGAAGGAAATTGAACGGATAAACTCAAGTCCCGTCTCCAGGAACAGGTTTTTGCTCTCCCGGGTCTGGATTTCCCCCTCGAAGCTGCGGTATACGTCCTCAGCCAGAAGGAAGCGCAGAGTCTCCCTGTCGCCGCGGGCAAAGGCTTCGATCACCATTTCGAAGGCACGCCGGGCGCCACCAAGAAACTCCTCGGGCACAAAGGAAGGATCAGCCTTCATCACATCCACCAGCCCCGGAACAGACAGACTTTCATCTGAGATGTCGCTGTCGTAACGACCGGGCAGGGGGATCACGTTGTCCCCGGTATCCTGGTCCAGCGTACGACCGTGCAGATCGCGCGGCCTCTCATTGCCGTTTTTCTGGCCCAGAACACTGCGCAGCCGCAGGATCAGAAACCCGGCGACAAGGGCCAAAAAGATGATGTCGATGAACGCGATTCCCTGGTTCATGGCAGTCCTGACTGTCGGTAAACACTGGGTCTGTAACACCACCGCCACAGACCACACACACTGGCATCGGGAATCCCGGACCAGCTCTGAAGGTCTAGATAAGGGTTGTAGCAGTATAGGGCAAGCATGACACAGGTTCTTCTTATTTTATTTGTTATCTTTCCCGTGGCCGAGATAACCATGTTTCGCCTTGTTGATCTTGCGATCGGCCTGTGGCCAACCGTCTTTCTGGTTGTCGTAACGGGGGTGAGCGGGATTCTTGTCCTGAACAGGGCCGGGCTAGCACCTCTGGACAGCCGGACCTGGGCAAAGAATACTATCTCTCTACAAGACATGGTTGAGGCAACCCTTATGGTCGTATCCGGGTTGCTTCTGGTCACACCGGGTTTCCTCACGGATGCCTTGGGGCTTTTCCTGCTGATCCCGTCCATGCGTCGCACCACGGCAGTCCTTCTGGCCCAAAGGCGCAAGAAACACGAAGACCAACCTACCCCATCGGATGATGCAGGAGAAAGCCATGCAACATCAGGTCCTGCAATAGACGGTGAATACCGCGATATTTCTGCCGGATATGACCGGAATGGCCAGACCCGATCCTGCTGAATGAACAAGGTGGATAACGCAGGGTTCCGTGGTTATGCATTCCATGCTAGGGGTATGCCAACCAATCTGAAACGGGGAGCCCCTTATGACCGACGCACAGAATCATACAACGACACCGGAAGACAATACGTCAGACACGCCACCACTGATGTTGGCCATTGAAAGCCAGTACATCAAGGACCTGTCTTTCGAAGCACCGCAAACGCCGGTCATTTTCCACAAAATGCGCGAACAGGCTCCGGCCGTATCCTTTGGGGCTGATGCCAAGGCACGCCACCTGGATGGCAATGTCTTCGAAGTTGTTTTGCATGTTGAAGTCAAGGCTGACGTTGGGGCCGAGACCGCCTTCATGTTGGAGCTTGCCTACGGTGCCGTTGTTCAGGCAAACCCGGTTGAAGCAGATCACCTGCAACCCCTGCTGCTGATCGAGGCGCCAAGAATGCTGTTCCCGTTTGTCCGGAACATTATCGCCGATGTGACACGCGACGGCGGCTTCCCGCAGCTGATGCTGCAGCCGATCGACTTTGCCGCTCTTTATCGGCATCGACTGGCAGAAGCCGCGCGCCCTGAACAGGAAAATACTCCAGAGCAGGTATAGCAGGACACAGCACGTGACCCCGTTTGGAGCCAGAATTCGTGACCTGAGACGCCAGCGGGGCATAACCCTGCAACAGATGGCTGCTGATCTCAATGTATCCGCAGCCTATCTGTCTGCCCTGGAACATGGCAAACGGGGCAAACCTGGTCCCGGCCTTGTTCTGGAGTTATGCGGTTATTTCGGACTTATCTGGGATGAAGCCGAAGCCCTGAAAAACCTGGCCGAGGTTTCAAGACCCAAAGTAACGCTTGATACCTCTGGCCTGTCGCCGCAGGCCACAGCATTTGCCAACCGCCTCGGGGCCTGTATTCGATACCTGGACGATGAAGCTGTTGCCACTCTGGATGCCCTGTTGGTACGCATACAGCCCCCCCTGCCTGCAAAACGCAGCAGACGCTCCTGATACCTTACGTCTCTTTATGTTTCACGTGAAACATCCTGTCAGGATGTAACCGGCGCACTTTGCTCAAAACGCAAAAGCCAGGCCTTGCTCTGCAGGCCATCAAACGCAGAATACCCACCAAGACGCCCTCCCGAAGCTAAAACCCGATGACAGGGAACAAGTATAGGCAAGGGATTGCGCGCACACGCCATACCCACAGCACGTGGAGACGATGATACAGCCTGCGCCAGATCGCCATAGGTTCGTGTTGTGCCAAAAGGAATAGCGCAAAGGGCATCGCGTACACGGGCAGAGAATGTAGTACCGGCCGGGGCAAGGGGCAGGTCAAAGTGCTCCAGGCGACGGTCAAACCATGCCTCCAGCTGCTTCCCGGCTTCTTTCAGAAGGGGGGTCTCCTCACAGCCCGCCTCCATACCCCGCCCCCAATCCAGGGAAACAAGGCAATTATCAGCCTCAAACAGGGTCATCCACCCGAGGGGACTGTGCAAAACAACATGAGGCACTCTAGAAATCCATCCAGACAGACAAAACCAAAGCCAAATTAGCGGCGGTCTTGCCACGCAGGCAAGTCTGTCACAAAACAAATTTTAGCCGGGATATTCACAGGTAGAGTGTGCAGGCACGGCAGACCGGGGGGGTTCTCCGGAAAAGCGCTTTCCGTATCAACCAGATCGTAGGGTTGGCATGAAAATCGAGATTGATATCGACTGTACACCTGAAGAAGCCCGCACCTTTCTGGGATTACCGGACGTCCGCCCCATGCAGGATGCGCTTCTGGCCGAAATACATAAACAAATGATGAACCAGTTGCAGGCAGTTGACCCGGACACCCTTATGAAAAGCTGGTTACCGGCCCAGGTTCAGGGCCTGGAGCAGATGCAGAAATTTTTCTGGTCGCACTTCACAGGGGATGACAAAAGCGGCAACAGGGGCCCATAAAAGGAGCGCCAGAGAATCCTGTACGAGGAATACCCCGTGTCCTGCCCGGATCCCGACCTTTATTACCGCATCCATGTTTTTATCTGCACAAACGAACGCCCGGAAGGCCACAGCCGTGGTTCCTGCGCCCGGTCAGGTGCCGTAAAACTACGTGACTACATGAAGGCACGCGCAAAAGAGCTGGGGCTGACAGACCGTATCCGCACCCAGCAGGCAGGGTGCCTAGACCGGTGCGAGCTGGGACCAGTGCTGGTCATCTACCCGGAAGGTGTGTGGTACGCCCCACGAACACGGGAGGATATTGATGCCATCCTGGTTGACCATATCCGTGACGGAAAACGTGTGGAGCGCTTGATGCTGAATCCACAGGATCGCATCCCCGCTGACCTGGAAGCCCGTCAGGCATCCCAATGATCACCAACGATACCATTGTTGCAACAGCCACAGCGCCGGGCCGGGCTGGTGTTGCCGTAACCCGCGTTTCCGGCACACGGGCACGCAACGTGATTACCTCACTCTGTGGCCGCTTGCCAGAAGCACGCAAGGCAACACGATTCCTGTTTCGTGACCCCGGAACAGGGGATGTTATCGATGACGGACTTGTCCTGTGGTTCCCGGGGCCGGCCAGCTTTACGGGCGAAGATACCGCTGAATTCCAGGGACATGGTGGAAAGGCCGTAACTGATGCCTTGCTGCAGGCCATTCGTCGTCTGGATGGGGTGCGGATTGCCGAACCCGGCGAGTTCTCGCGCCGGGCCTTTCTGAATGGCAAACTGGATCTGACCCGGGTCGAAGGCCTGGCAGACCTGATACAGGCCGAAACGGATGCTCAACGCCGCCAGGCACTCCAGCAAATGGACGGTGCCTTGGCACGCTTATATGACATCTGGCGGGAGGAGCTGGTTCGGCGTCTGGCGTGGATGGAAGCGCACATAGACTTTCCGGATGAAGACATCCCGCCCGATCTGGATCGTTCGGCACGAAACGGGCTGGAAGAACTGGCGCAAGCCATTGATACCTATCTCTCGGACAACCGACGCGGTGAGCGCATCCGTGACGGCATCCAGATTGCTGTCCTCGGTCGTCCCAATGCCGGAAAATCCAGCCTGGTCAATGCGCTTGCACAGCGGGAAGCCGCCATTGTTTCCGACCGGGCCGGCACCACACGCGATATCATCGAAGTCCATCTGGATCTGGGAGGATTCCCGGTCACCATTGCCGATACAGCCGGCCTGCGCAGCAGCAATGAGGACATAGAGGCAGAGGGGATACGCCGGGCACGGGTACGTGCCAGTAGTGCTGATCTCAAGATTGCCGTGTTTGACCTGACAGAGTGGCCTGAACTGGATGAAGAAACCCTGTCTCTTGTTGACTCCAGCACGCTGGTGGTACTGAACAAGAGCGACGTGGCAACAACGCATCCAGACAGAATGATAAAAATTTCTGGCACGCGCCCCTTGCTGCTGTCAACGCACAGCGGGGAGGGCATGGCGGAACTGCTGTCAACATTGACAGCCATGGTGGCGAAGTGTCTGAACGCAGGGGCATGTGCACCCCCGGCGCTGACACGCCAAAGGCACAGGGATGCCCTGGAGGATTGCCGCGACAGCCTGTTACGCGCCATACACGCCCCAATGCTTGAGCTTATGGCGGAAGACGTTCGTCTTGCAGCCCGTGCCCTAGGCCGTATTACAGGCCGGGTAGAGGTTGATGATTTGCTGGATGTTATTTTCAGCGACTTCTGTATTGGTAAATAAAAAAATCAAGATAAAGCATGAAGTTGATGAGTCTGTCGTAGTGTTATCCCCTGCAACAGGGTTGGCCGTATACCACCGGCTTGCGTTTCATGCTATGCATGTGCATGTTTTGGCCGCTTGTCGCCACGACAGGATAGTGATCACCACTGATTGTTTAATGCAATGAAAAGCCACTTTGACGTTATCGTAATCGGGGGCGGACACGCCGGCACCGAAGCGGCAGCCGCAGCAGCCCGTATGGGCGCTCGCACACTTCTGCTGACCCAACGCATAGAAACCATAGGGGATATGTCCTGCAACCCCGCCATAGGCGGCTTGGCAAAGGGACACCTTGTGCGCGAGATTGATGCGCTCGATGGCGTCATGGGGCGGGCAATAGACCAGGGCGGTATCCAGTTCCGCATGCTGAACCGGAGCAAGGGACCGGCGGTACGCGGACCGAGAGCACAGGCCGACCGATCCCTGTACAGAAAGGCTGTCCAGGACATCTTGGCCGGTACCCCCAATCTGACCATGGAAGCCGGATCGGCCGAAGACCTGATCCTGGACCGGTCCGGACGTGTGTCGGGCGTACTGACAGCAAGCGGGCGTGCATACAAGGCTGGTGCTGTTGTTCTGACGACCGGCACATTCCTGCGGGGTGTCATTCACCTGGGTGAAAAAACATGGCCTGCCGGACGGATTGATGAGCCGCCATCACTCGGCTTGTCCAATACGCTGGAGCGCCTGGGGCTTGTTCTCGGGCGCCTGAAAACCGGTACTCCGGCACGCCTTGACGGGCGAACAATCAACTGGAAAGGGCTGGAGATGCAACCCGGCGACGACCCGCCGGAACCCTTCTCCTTCATGACAGGGCATATTACAACGCCCCAAATCGCCTGTGGCATGACCTGGACCACCGAAGAAACGCACGCCATCATTCGTGCCAACCTTGATCGTGCCCCGATGTACTCCGGCCAGATCCAGAGTGTGGGGCCACGCTATTGCCCTTCCATTGAAGACAAGGTGGTTCGCTTTTCGGAAAAGGACCGCCACCAAGTCTTTCTGGAACCAGAGGGCCTGAACGACCCGACTGTCTACCCGAATGGCATATCAACCAGCCTGCCGGAAGATGTGCAGACGGCTCTGATCCGCTCCATTCCGGGGCTGGAGGCTGTCACGATCCTGCGCCCGGGCTATGCCATAGAATATGATTTTGTTGATCCACGCGAATTGCGCCCATCGCTTGAACTGAAGAAAGCAAAGGGTCTGTTTCTTGCCGGCCAGATCAACGGAACAACGGGCTATGAAGAGGCAGGGGCACAGGGTCTTGTCGCCGGGATCAACGCAGCCCTTCTGGCGGGTGGTGCTGCCGCCGATGATGCTTTTGTGCCCGATCGGGCCGAGGGCTATCTTGGTGTCATGATTGACGACCTGGTCACACTGGGGACACAGGAACCGTACCGTATGTTCACAAGCCGCGCGGAATATCGGCTGCAACTGCGTGCTGACAACGCAGACCTGCGCCTGACCGGAAAGGGAATCGCTGTCGGTGTCGTGGGTTCGGATCGCACGGTCGCTTTCCGTAAAAAGGAAAAGGCCATGGCAGAAGGTCGGGCGCTGATGGAAAGTCTTTCCGCAACCCCGAGAGAGCTGGAGCCTTACGACATCCGCATCAACCAGGATGGGGTTCGTCGCAACGCCCTCGCCCTTTTCAGCTATCCGAATGTAACGTTTGACCGCTTGCATCAGATCTGGCCAGAACTTGGCGTAATTGCTCCCGATATCGCAACACAGCTGGAAATCGAAGGGCGCTATGCCGGGTACATAGGACGTCAAATGGCCGACATTGCGGCCTATCGGCGTGATGAAGATCTTCTTCTGCCAGATGATCTCGACTACCACAGCATTGGAAGTCTTTCGGCTGAAGTCCGACTCAAGCTGGATGCGACCAAGCCCACAACACTGGGCGCTGCCGCGCGAATACCGGGTATCACACCTGCAGCCCTGACAGCCCTCTTGGTTCATGTCCGGAAACGACGCGATACTGCAGCCTGAAGGCTTTCCAATAAAGATACGACCGGGTATACAGAGGGAAGGTTTTCAGCCCTTCCCCGTTGTTTCACGTGAAACACCTATCCGATATAACGGAGCACCCGTCGTTGTCTGTCCCGCTGACATGCGAAGAATTTCAGGCCGCATCGCGCGTTTCACGTGAAACGATGGAGCGTCTTTCCCTTTATGCAGACCTGCTCTGCAAATGGCAGAAAAGCATCAACCTTGTTTCTTCATCTACACTGGAAGATCTCTGGCGCAGGCATTTCCTTGACTCTGCACAACTGTGGGCACTGCTCCCACAAGGGGCAAAGACCTTGGTAGATATGGGAAGCGGTGCTGGGTTTCCCGGCATGGTCCTTGCGATAATGGGGTTTGATACCGTTCATCTTATTGAATCAGACCAACGCAAGTGTGCATTCTTGCGTGAGGTCGCCAGGGAAACAGGTACATCCGTTACCGTTCATGCCACCCGTATTGAATCCGCCACTGTGTGCCCGGCCGATGTTGTCACATCGCGGGCATTGGCATCGCTGGACAAGCTACTGGATCTTTCATCCAGGTTCAGGACTGAGCACACAATTTGCCTGTTCCCCAAAGGGCAGACTGCCGATATCGAGTTGACCGGAGCCCAACAAACATGGACACTACGCACCGAAACGTTCCCCAGCCTGACCGATGCAAACGCGACCATTCTGCGACTGAGCGAGGTGCGCCGTGAGCTATGATCTACCGGCCAAAAGCCCAAAAATTATTGCCGTGGCCAATCAAAAAGGTGGGGTAGGGAAAACCACAACCACCATAAACCTTGGCACCGCGATGGCTGCGGTCAAGAAGCGTGTCCTTGTCATCGACATGGATCCACAGGGGAATGCATCAACCGGCCTTGGTGTCGAGCGCGCACAACGTCAGCGCAATGCATACGCAATCCTGACCGAAGATCTCCCGCTGGCGGAAGTTGTGTGCCGAACATCCGTCCCCGGACTGAGCATTATCCCGTCCGGTGTTGATCTTGCGGGGGCAGAGCTGGAGCTTGTGGATATGACAGAGCGGGAATTCCGACTGAAGAAAGCCCTGTCATCGGCGGTACAGGACTACGATTACGTCCTGATAGACTGTCCCCCTGCGCTGGGTCTGCTGACTTTGAATGCCCTTGTTGCCGCGCATGAGGTTCTGGTTCCTCTTCAGTGTGAATTCTTTGCCCTGGAGGGTATTTCCCATTTGATGAAGACGATTGACCGGGTCAAACGGACCCTTAATCCACACCTTGGTATTCAAGGTATTGTTCTGACCATGTTCGACAAACGCAATAACCTGTCGGGTATGGTCGAAAGTGACGTACGCGGCTATTTTGGTGACAAGGTTTTCAATACGGTTATTCCGCGTAACGTACGGGTATCCGAAGCACCGTCGCATGGAAAACCTGTTTTGCTGTATGACCTGCGCAGCTCCGGGGCACAGGCTTACGTTCACCTGGCCGGGGAAGTGTTCAAACGCGAGCGGGAGATGGCGATATGAGCGAGGAGAAACCACGCCGGGGACTGGGAAGAGGGCTCTCTGCCCTGTTCGGGGAAGACAGCGATGAAGCTGTCTCCGAAACAGGGAAGGTCGGAAGCGTACGCGCAACAACACGAACCTCCGTTGATGTTCCTGTCGAACTTCTGCAATCCGGTCGGTTCCAGCCGCGCCAACAGTTTGATGAAGAGGGCCTGGATGACCTGGCCCAAAGCATACGCGAAAAAGGCATCATCCAGCCTATTCTGGTCCGCCGGCTTCCCGAGGATTCAAAGCGCTACGAAATCATTGCCGGGGAGCGGCGCTGGCGGGCCGCACAGATTGCCCGGAGACAGACAGTCCCTGTTCTCATTCGTGATTTTTCCGACCGGGATGCCGCTGAGGTTGCACTGATCGAAAACCTCCAGCGTCGCGACCTGTCAGCCCTTGAGGAGGCAGAGGGATATCGCCGTCTACAGGAAGAGTTTCAGCACAATCAGGATGACCTGTCACGAACACTGGGAAAAAGCCGCAGTCATGTTGCCAACATGATGCGCCTTCTGGGGCTGCCCGATCCCGTGAAAGTTCTCCTGCGCAATGGGTCCCTTTCTGCCGGACACGCCCGTGCCCTGCTGAATGCGGAAGACCCGGTGTCACTGGCAGATGTTGTGGTCAAGAAAGGCCTGAATGTTCGCCAAACCGAACGCTTGGCAACAGAAAAGGGAGGTGTGCGCAAACGCAAGGCCCCAGCAAACAAGGTAACCAAGCCCGAACAGGGCAGGGCAAGCAAAGACTCTGACACCATGGCCCTGGAAAAAGACCTTGCCCGTATCCTGGGCCTAAAAGTCAACATAGAGTTTGAAGGGCGCGGCGGGCGGATTCTTATTCACTATGAAAGCCTGGCGCAGCTTGATGATATCCTCTACCGTCTGAACAACCCGACAGACAACAGCTCGGACCAACGCCGCGCAGAAGGGAACGAGGAAGAGGGCGACTATGCCTTTGCCATGGGCTTTGCAAAGAAACAGGAGCATCCTCCCCGAAAAGAAGAGGTGAAGAAGCCATCCCTTCTTCTGCCTGAAGATGCGCTGATTGACGCATGGGACGATGCTCTGAAGAACGAGGAAAACGAAATGGCAGGTCTTTTCGACTAAATACGTCCGGAATATTTTCGCAGAACTTATATAAAAAACGGGAAACTATAAACAAAGTCTCCCGTTTCGTTTTGGGTTATGACAAACAGCTCTCAACCCCAAGGAGCCAGTACGGTGCCCCGGCGCTTTTTCCCATGGTGATGTTTGCCGCCCGTCTCTTTCAGATGAATTTATTTTACGGTCGTGCGGATGTATACCGTATTCCTGCGCCATACTCTGAAGAGCCTTGATCCGGTTAGCCGTTGCGGGGTGTGTTGAGAAAAGATTGTCCATCGACCGTGCGTGCAGGGGGTTCACGATGAACATATGGGCCGTTGCCGGGTTGGCTTCTGCTGCATGATTGTCAATCTGGCTAGCTCCGCGTTCCAGCTTTGCAAGAGCACTGGCAAGCCACAGAGGGTTGCCGCAAATGGCAGCACCAATACGATCAGCTTCATACTCCCGGCTACGGGAAATTCCGGTCTGCACCAACATTGCCGCCAAGGGGGCCAAGATCATCAGCAGAAGGGACCCAACAAACCCGAGTGGGCTGCCGTTGCTTTCTTCAGAACCCCGTGATGCTCCCATGAAAAGAACCATGTTACCAAGCATGGAGATCGCACCAGCCAATGTCGCTGTAATGGTCATGGTCAAGGTATCGCGGTTGCGCACATGGGCCAGTTCGTGGGCCATCACACCGGCAATTTCTTCTTCATTCAGAAGAGCCAACAGGCCTGTTGTTGCGGCAACCGCTGCATTCTCGGGGTTACGGCCCGTTGCAAAAGCATTGGGTTGCGGGTTGTCTATGACATAGACCTTTGGCATCGGCATGGAAGCACGGCGTGCCAGATGCTCCACAACCCCATAAAGCCCGGGTGCAGACGTACGATCAACGGGCCGGGCCCCATACATGGACAGAACCAGACGATCGGAGTTCCAGTACGCAAACATGTTCATCGCCCCGGCCATAAACAGGGCCATCAGCGCACCACCAGCTCCGCCAACCAGATAGCCAACGGCCAGAAAAAGCCCGGTCATCGCAGCGAGAAGAACAGCCGTACGGGCAAAATGCATAACCTTAAATCCTTAGCCTGTTACCTTCTGACGCAGACACACGCCTGCGTTCCGTCTATGCTATGACGTGGGGCGCAATATCCATACGTCAAGTCTTCATTACTAACATTCTGTTCTGCAAGGATTTTATTATGTCTGCTCCTCCAGACCCTGTCCCGGGTAATCCTGCTGGAACCCCGTCCCCTGATCCAGAGCCAGAAAAACAACAAGAAGAAGCCTCTGTGACCGAAATTGGCGGCCCAAGAGGGGCGGAACCAACGCGCTTCGGTGACTGGGAACGCAACGGTCGATGCAGTGATTTCTAGGGATTCATAGCGATTTCCTGATCGTGATTCGTGGCATCCCCGGCACGAATCGAGGCATCGGCCTTGAAGGAAAGGCGCGATAACCGTACCGTTCTTGCAGGAAAGATCAGCCAGGCTACAGGACATCCATGTCGTTTTTTGATGTTTTGATGGATATCCTGAAGGCAATATTCGGAGCGCTTTCAGGAAAACCAGGGGGGGCCGGGGACGTTGATGAAGACGATTCTGGCGGGTCAGCTGCGCTTCGCGTTCTTCTACTGACATTCGAAAATGACACAAACGGCTCGGTAACAGAGGCGATTGCAAAGTCTTTGGCCAAGATACCCGGCCTGTCGATCGTACGTACCACCGAAATCACAGCGCCTGTTGATGACAACGAGGTTTTGCCAAGCTCTTTGGCGGCCATGGTCAGAAAAGCCAGAATAATGGCGGCATCTGAAGAGGTTGGCGGCATTCTGGGAGGACATATAACCGCCAACAATACCCTTCGCCTGCGCCTTATACCCGCTAGGCTGGATACGGAAGCTGTAAGCTGCGTTCTGTTCTCCGGTGATCTTGTCGAATTTCCACTCCCCCTGAATGGAACAGACGAGATTGTAGGAGTTGCGGCCCTGACGACCATATGCTGTGACACAGACGGTACACGCCGTAATCGTTCAGACCGGCTAAGAGAGCTTCCGCAAAGCATAGACGAACTTGTTAGCAGCATGGGTGGACTGTCCCCCGCAGGGGAAGCATCGATTCAACTCTTCTATGCTGGGGCACTGATAACCTCTGGCTTTCGTACAGATCAGAAAGCATTGCTGGAAAAGGCTCTAGACCTGACCAAGGATGCCTTGGCCAAGGCCAAGGAAGGCCTGACAGCAGCACAGGTTGGTGCGGCTAGGGCGCGCTTTGCCGTTTTATCCACCGATCTGGCATTACGCAACGATGACTTCCAGAAAACAGAAGAGTTTGTCAGCCACTTCCGTATGGCGGCGGAAACATACCCACTGGAACTGTTCCCGGATGAAAATGCCTTCCTGAACACCCAGATGGCCCGGGTCCTGGCCCGCCTTGGACAGTCAACGGGTAAAATCCCTTTCATGCGTTCTGCTGTTGATGCCTACTTTGAAGCCTCACGATCCTGGAACAAGGCATGGCGGCCGGATTCATGGGCAGAGCTTCAGAACAACATGGGGTCCGTCATGACCCAGATAGGGGAATTCTCGGGAAACAGTGAAATACTGGGACGTGCCAGTCGCGTTTTTGAGTCCATCACCGAAGTCTGGAGCCGGGAAAAGAAGCCAAAACAATGGGCCAACATACAAAACAATATCGGCGCGTGCCGTTTTGCCGAAGGAAAGCGCAGCAATGACATGGCTATATTGCGGGAAGCGCTGGAGCGTTTCTCGCTGGCTCTGGAAGTTTATGCTGCCGAAGGCATGACCAAGAATGTAACCGTCACCCAGAAAAACATAGCCCGTGTCGAACGCGTGATCGGATCACAGGAAGCAGGGGCCTCTGCCCCGAAGGCAGAAAAGCCTGAGTGAGATGTTTCACGTGAAACATCTCACCCTTCCACCATCTCAATGACGGAAATGACGCATGCCCGTAAAGACCATGGCAAGGCCTGCATCATCAGCGGCCTTGATCACTTCTTCATCACGAATGGAACCACCCGGCTGTATCACGGCTGTTGCACCGGCCTCTGCTGCAGCAAGGAGACCATCTGCAAAGGGAAAAAATGCATCTGAGGATACAACGGACCCCACAGCCCAGCTCTGGCTCTCGCCGTTGGCTTCTGCAGCCTGAGCCGCACGGAAGGCAGCTATGCGGGAGGAATTAACCCGACTCATTTGCCCTGCACCAATGCCAACGGTCATCAAATTCCGTGCATAAACAATCGCGTTCGATTTGACATGCTTGCCAACCGTAAAGGCAAACAGCATATCTCGCATTTCCTGCTCCGATGGCTGACGCTTGGTGACAACCCTTAAATCCTCGCCTGCCACCAAAGTGTCACGATCCTGCATCAAAAGACCGCCTGCAATCGCCTTGACCTGCGGCCCACCTGAACGGGGATCCGGAAGAGAGGACGTTACAAGAACACGGACATTCTTTTTTGCAGAAAGAATACGGCTGGCCTCAGGATCAATGCCAGGCGCAATAATAACCTCAAGAAACAGGTCGCAGAGATCCCGTGCTGTCTCTGCATCCAGAGAGCGGTTGAAAGCAACAATACCCCCGAAGGCGCTCTCTTTATCACATGAGAGGGCCTTGTGGTATGCCTCGCGCACTGTATTGGCAACAGCAACCCCACACGGGTTGGCATGCTTGACAATAACGCAGGCAGTTTGAGGAAACTCGGCAACCAGCTCGAAAGCCGCATCGGTATCGTTAAAGTTATTGTAGGATAGTTCCTTACCTTGAATCTGCGTTGCTGTTGCAACACCGGGACGCTGCTCTCCCGTAAGATAAATAGCCCCGCTCTGGTGAGGATTCTCACCATAGCGCATGGTTTGCTTCAAACGACCGGCAAGAACCATACAAGACGGGAAGGTGCTTCCAACCTGCCGGGAGAACCAATCTGAGATAGCGGCATCATAGCATGCCGTCCGGCCATAAGCCGCAGCGGCCAATTGCCGACGCAAATCATGGCTGGTTGCCCCGTCGTGCACGGTCATATCTTCCATGACACGGGCATAGTCAGATGGGTCAACAACAACCGTCACGGAATCATGGTTCTTTGCCGCGGCGCGGATCATGGCCGGCCCACCGATATCAATCTGTTCTACGCAGTCCTGGAAATCTGAACCCGCTGCAACCGTTTCCTCAAACGGATACAAGTTGACTACCACAAGATCTATTGGCTTGATCTCGTATTGCTCCATTTGTTCTTCATGAAGCCTGTTACCCCGTACACCAAGGAGACCACCATGAATTTTGGGATGGAGGGTTTTGACACGCCCATCCAGCAGTTCAGGAAAACCGGTTACGTCAGAAACCTCGCGCACAGCGATCCCGTTTTTGGCAAGAAGGGCGGCAGACCCACCAGTAGACAGGATTTCCACACCCTTACCCACAAGGAAGCGGGCGAAATCAACAAGGCCTTTCTTGTCAGAAACGGAAACCAGCGCCCTGCGAATACGGAGAATAGCACCAGAAGCAGACATGGACAGATCTTTCCTGAATCTTGTGAGAGCTGGATCTGCTGATAGCACAAAGCGGTCACCCGCGTATATCCCCAGAGAGCCATGAACCATCGCATCATTTCATCTTGCACACAAAAAAGTGCACATATTGTTTCTTTAATGGTCATGTATATTAATATTTATTATAAATAAACAATGGTGATACTTAAAAAATAAGGTTGTATTACATTTTACTTATTACCTTAAGGGGAAATTTAGGCAGGTGTCCCGCTCACCTTAACCATATGTGTTTGATCTACATTTTAGATATCAATTGCACTCAATACGGGCTACCTGTCATGCCTTTCAACTAGCATAAGGAAAAAAGGGTCGCTATTGTTCAATCAAGAATGACGATACTTCTAAAATCTGAAAACATCATGGTGTCCAAGGTGAATAGTGAGAGCAGAATAAAGATCCGCCGCAGACAACCAATCACGACGAAAGAATACGGACCAGACCCTGTTGATATACACGTTGGAAAACGCCTGAAACTGCGCAGGCGACTCATGAAGTTGAGTCAAGAACAACTTGGAGAAGCTGTCCGCGTCACATTCCAGCAAATACAAAAATATGAGCGCGGGCATAACCGTGTGTCAGCATCCCGCCTGTATGATATTGCAAGTGTCCTTGGCGTCGATGTTTCTTTTTTCTTCAAGGATATTGGACAAGACGTCACAGAACATCGCCCAACACAGAACTTGCTCCAAAACGCAGGATTGGGCGAAAATCCCATGCCCGCCTATGAGCAAGACCCTCTCTCGCGCAACGAAACCATGGAGCTGGTCCGCCTTTTCTGGAAACTCCCCAGCACCGAAATGCGTCGCAATATTCTGGAATTGCTGAACAGTATGAGCCGACGCGACTAAATCAGAAACGCAAAAAAAAGCACAGCGCCATGGCCGGTCATACCACGTGATCGGCCATAATTTCTTCTACAATGGCCTGCGAAACGTCGAGGAAGTGAATGACTTCACCACAGCGGCGATCGATCACCCTTCCTTCTTCAAGATCTTTCTTCAGACCTTCCAAGGCACCATGGACGCCCCGCAAAAGACGGAGCACCTCACGAGTACTAAACTGATCAGTTGTACAATCCGAGCGAAGAACCGAATTCACACCCTATACCTCTCTTGGCAGAAACTCGCAAGCCGTTGATCCTATACAGTCTTGCGCAAAACAGCCAAACCCTGACAGGCACGGACTATAATGGTTATTCCGTAAAAACACAATTCTTGATTGTTCGCTGTCGATAGAGTGTTGACCCGTCTATTACAATGGCCCATTTAGGGATTTCGGAAACACTGTGTTTCCGTACAACGTGCTTTTTTGGAAACGCTGACCCATGTCTGATTCATCTCCTGCCGTGTGGCACGGCACTACAATTCTTTCTGTGCGAAAAAACGGTCGGGTTGTTGTTGCTGGAGACGGGCAGGTCACTCTCGGCTCCACGGTCATAAAATCCAATGCAACAAAAGTGCGTTACATTGGTGACGGCACTGCGCTGGTCGGATTTGCAGGGGCAACTGCTGATGCCTTTACTCTGTTCGAACGCCTTGAGGAAAAGCTCCGTCAACATCCCGGCAGGTTGGCCCATGCCTGTGTTGAACTGGCAAAGGACTGGCGAACCGATCGTTATCTGCGCCGCCTTGAAGCCATGATGGCCGTTGTTGATCGCGATGTTTCCCTTGTTCTGTCAGGAACCGGTGATGTTCTTGAACCCGAGGATGGCTTGATTGGTATCGGTTCTGGGGGAAGCTTTGCCCTTTCAGCCGCGCGGGCACTGGTTGATATCGAAGCCCTTGATGCAGAAGAGATCGCGCGACGCTCCATGAAGATCGCTGCCGATATTTGCGTATACACAAACCGAAATATTGTTCTGGAGAGCCTGTAAATGACAGCGTTCAGCCCCCGTGAAATTGTCTCTGAACTGGATCGCCATATTGTCGGGCAGGCTGATGCCAAACGGGCTGTAGCCGTAGCGCTGCGAAACCGGTGGCGTCGCCAGCAATTGCCCGAAGCTTTGCGTGAAGAAATCTTGCCCAAGAATATTCTTATGATCGGGCCAACGGGGGTCGGAAAGACAGAGATTGCGCGCCGTCTGGCAAAACTGGCCGAAGCACCTTTCATTAAGGTTGAAGCAACAAAATTCACCGAAGTGGGGTATGTCGGCCGTGATGTTGAAAGCATCATCCGCGACCTGACAGAAACCGCTGTTCAGGATACACGTGTCCGCCTGAGGCGACAGGTTAATGCCAAGGCAGAGGTGAACGCCGAAGAGCGGGTTCTCGATGCCTTGGTCGGGGAAAAGGCAAGTACGGAAACACGTCAGAAATTCCGCAAGATGTTGCGCGAGGGCAGCCTGAACGACCGGGAAATTGAACTGCAGCTCCGCGATACGGCCAATCCATCCATGCCAACAATTGATATCCCCGGCATGCCCGGATCGCAGATGGGGATGCTTAACCTGAATGACCTGTTCGGCAAGGCATTTGGCGGAATGACCAAAACACGCAAGATGACCGTACAGGACAGTTACGATATTCTCCTGCGCGAGGAGGCCGACAAGCTTCTGGACGAAGAGCAGGTCGTCAAGGAGGCTATATTCTCTGTTGAGAACAATGGCATCGTCTTTCTGGATGAAGTGGACAAAATCACAGTCCGGTCAGAAAGCCGAGGGGCAGATGTATCCCGGGAAGGAGTTCAGAGAGATCTGCTGCCCCTGATCGAAGGAACCATCGTAACGACCAAGCACGGCCCGGTGCGGACAGACCATATCCTGTTTATTGCATCCGGCGCATTCCACGTTGCCAAGCCATCCGATCTCCTTCCGGAATTGCAGGGTCGTCTTCCAATTCGTGTTGAGCTTCAGCCGCTTTGCCAGAATGATTTCCGCCGCATCCTGACAGAGCCGGAAGCCAACCTGATCGAACAATACAAGGCCCTGATCGGGACCGAGGGCGTGACACTGGCTTTTACAGATGATGCCATTGACGCTGTGGCCAAACTTGCGACCGAGATCAATGCGGCTGTCGAGAATATCGGTGCCAGGCGTTTACACACCGTTCTGGAAAAACTTCTGGAGGAAATCAGCTTCTCGGCAACCGATCGGAGTGGCGAAAGCATTACCCTGACAGCAAACGATGTACACGAAAGGCTGGATGGCATGGCAAACAAGTCTGATCTTTCCCGCTTTATCCTTTAGATCAGGATTTGCGCCGGGCAAGAAAATTTTGTCTCAGCTCTTATCGTATTGAAGCCATAACGCTTCTTTTACCATGCTACAAACAAAGTTCTGATGTGCCTCCACTTCTTCTGGGGTGGGGGCATGCGGACGGGGTTCACGGTAGGTACGGGGGGAAGCTTTCTCCCCGCCAACCTTGCCGGAAGAAGGGGCATTTGACAGCACCAAGCCGGGCTGTCGGCCACCACGTAATTCCAGATAAACTTCAGCCAGAAGTTCAGAGTCCAGAAGAGCACCGTGCTTGTCACGGCGGCTGTTATCAATATTGAATCGCTTGCACAGGGCATCCAGGCTTGCTGGTGCACCGGGAAACTGGCGGCGTGCCATCAGGAGCGTATCAACAGCCCGCTCGAACGGAACGGGCGGAAAGCCATGGGCAACCAGCTCCGCATTGATGAACTTCATATCAAAAGCGGCATTGTGGATAACCAGCGGGGAGTCCGCAATGAAATCAAGAAAGTCCTGTGCTTTCTCAGAAAACAGCGGCTTCCCGGACAGGAACTCTGTTGTCAGCCCATGAACACGGGCCGCATCGGCCGGCACATCCCGTTGAGGGTCCAGATACGTATGAAAGGTTCTTCCTGTCGGAACAAGATGAACCAATTCCAGACACCCGATTTCAACAAGCCTGTGACCCTCTGCAGGATCAAAGCCCGTTGTTTCCGTATCAAAGACAACCTCACGCATCCTGTTTCAACTCGCTGATCTTGAAGAGAGCAACCGGACAATACGGCGCAGGCTGCGAAAGGTTACCCCACGCCCAAGCCCCGTAGGCACAACCCAGTCCGCACGCCTGCGTTTTTCATGATCCGGCATTTGCCGTGCCAGAATAGCGCACAGACGCTCCTCCGTCATTCCTTTACGGGACAAAACCCGGGCTTTCTGGATGGAAAACGGTGCACTGACAACGGCAACATAATCACAGCGATCCTCTCCCCCTGTTTCAAACAACAGAGGGATATCCAGGGCAACAAGGGGAAAGCCCGCACGCTGATACTGTTTGAGGAAACGTTGCTCCGATTGACGGACCAACGGATGAACAATGTTTTCCAGACGGGAAAGGGCCTCCGGATCCTGAAAAACACAAGCACCGAGGGCAGCCCGATCAATCACGCCATTACGGACAACACCGGAAAAGGCCGCAGCAACAGCCTGAACAGCGGCACCCGCCGGGCCAAGCAGGGCATGCACCGTCGCATCAGCATCATGAACGGGAACGCCAAGAACACGCAGCATACGGCAGGCCGTGGATTTCCCCATTCCGACCGAACCTGTGATTCCCAGAATATTCATACTAAATTCAGGCTCTTGATAACGTGATCACGCAACACATTATCCACAGTTGGCATCACACCAAACCAAGACCGGAACCCCGGGCATGCTTGGTGCAAGAGCATTCCAAGGCCATCAACCACCCTGTTGCCACGTCTGCGTGCCGTGGCGAGAAATGTCGTCTCCAGCGGTTTATACACAATATCACATACAACAGCCTGTTTCGACAGGGTATCCAGGGACAGCGATAACGGCGGACAACCTGTCATTCCCAGACTTGTTGTATTGACCAGAAGGGAAAGTGACGGAAAAAATCGCTTGTGGTTATCCCATTCAACAACTGTAATTCCCGCCCCTAGGTCACGCGCAATGGCTTCTGCTTTTTCAGGTGTTCTGTTGGCAATCAAAACATCCTGAAACCCGGCCCTGATCAGAGCGAGCACGATTGACCGGGCTGCACCACCCGCACCAAGAACCAATACCGGACCTTTAGAATCAACAGGACCAGCCTGGTCCTGCACATTGCGCATAAAGCCATCCCCATCCGTCGTATCGCCGTATATTGATCCATCTGTGGAAAACGTCAGGGTATTGACCGATCCTGCCGCACGAGCTGTTTCTGAAAGACTGTCACACAGGTTCAATACCACCTCCTTGTGCGGGATTGTCACGTTGACACCACAAAACCCCATACGCGGCAAGGCCCGCACAACCAACTCAAGATCATCCGGGTGAACGGGCAAGGGAACAAAGGCACCATCAACACCATAGGCATCAAGCCAGAACCCATGCAAACAAGGACTAGCTGAGTGAGATACCGGCCATCCCAGAATACCCGCCAATTTTGCATGTCCACTTATTATCATGGATCCACAATCCCATGCTGACGCAAAACATCCAGAACCGGCAAAAGCGGGAGACCAAGGATCGTGAACCAGCTCCCCTCCATCTGTTCAAAAAGATGAACACCCAAAGCTTCCACCTGATAAGATCCAACGGATGCCAAGATTTTATCCCCAGCTTTATAAAGGTACTTTTCAATGTGTTTTTCACAGAGTGAACGCATTGTCATAAAAGCATTATCTGTTTTTTTCCACATAACATGATCATTCATGCATAGGGCTACGCCAGATACCAAACGATGCGTTTTTCCGGAAAGTATCATCAACTGCTTTTTTGCCTGTCCATAATCACCGGGTTTGTCAAACCATATCCCGTCACACTCCAGAATTTGGTCTGCCCCCAAGACAAGGGTTTCCGGATAACGCTCTGACACCTGAAGCGCCTTGGCACAAGCAAGTTCCAGCGCAGTCTGCTCCACCGTCAAGCCGTTATCACGGCAGGACTGTTTCAAGGCGCCTTCACCAACATGTGGAATATCAACATGGAACGGTACACCGGCATCACTCAGGATACGACGACGGGTCACACTGCCAGAGGCAAGAACAAGACCGGGTTGGGACACTGTTTCCATAGCTCCTGTTATACACTGCCCCGTTTCTGTGCATAAAGCTGCATAACCGTAACAGCTGCTTCTTCAATCGATTTACGGGTCATATCAATAACCGGAATGGCGTGCCGGGTAAAAAGCCTTCTGGCTTGGTTCATTTCGTCCCGAACCCGATCTTCGTCGGCATAATCCACAGAACCGATATCTCCCCCCATCATTTTGAGCCGATGACGCCGGATATCGGCAAGAACAGAGGGATCCCGGGTCAACCCCACAATCAGCGGCCCGGGGATTGAAAATAAGTCGGATGGCAGGATAACACCGGGAACAACAGGAATATTGGCCGCTTTCAGGCCACGGTTGGCAAGATACATACACATCGGTGTCTTGGATGTTCTTGAAACCCCGAACACAATGACATCCGCCTCGGAAAGACCATCCAGTAACTGACCGTCATCATGGTCAATCGTGAACTGGATCGCATCCATACGGCGCAGATAATGGGCATCAACGACATGCTGCCGTCCAGGTTTGCCGTAGACCGGACTTCCCAGATATGCGGACAGGGCATTCAGAACCGGGTCCAGGACCGGGATGCACGGGACATCCAGGTCCATGAATTCCTGCTCCAGGGATGCACGGATATCAGGATCAACAACTGTATACAAAACAGGTCCGGGATCATCCCTGATTCCTTGTATCAACCGGCGGGTCTGCCCTGATGTACGAATCAGGAACCAATCGTGCTGGCGCAAGGCAAGGTGTTCAAACTGGGCCAGACAGGCACGGGCAATACCGGAAATGGTTTCTCCGCTGGAGTCAGATACCAGATGAATTGACAGGACCCGTGTATCCGCCATCACCACATTGTCCCTTCTGTCCACAAGATAACCCAAACGCCGTTGATAACAGGGGATAAGACCCAGATTCTAAAAACAGGTTATTTTTCATACCTGTTTTCCCTGCTTTCAGTCACGGGACAATCCCCTTGTTCATAAGAATCCGATAGTGAATGTGAAGACCGTGTACAAGTTGCCACAACGGATGAAACCCACATCATCAACAGCCTGTGACAAAAAGAGCGACTCTTGTTACACAGGGGCATAGCGTCACATTTTCCCCTGTTTTTTCACGTGGATCAGTGCCCACATAATTATCCACCGTGATAATGTGGACAGGATCGTGAACAACGGTAATCCCCTTTATTCACAGGGATCAACAAGTCACTACATTTCCTTTAACAAGAAACTTTTATATTCAGATGGAAAACAAGGAAAAGGATTGACCGTGCCACCTGTTACAAAACCTTTGCTAAAAGCCCTTGCAGGACAGAAAACAGCAGAAATTCCCCTGTGGCTGATGCGCCAGGCTGGACGCTACCTGCCGGAATACAGGGAAACACGGACAAAGGCAGGCGACTTCCTGTCCCTGTGTTATACGCCAGAGCTGGCAACAGAGGTCACACTCCAACCCATAAGCCGCTACCGGATGGATGCAGCCATCCTGTTTTCAGATATCCTGGTTATTCCCGATGCACTTGGGCAGAATGTATCCTTCCGCGAAGGGGAGGGACCATGCTTACCACCCCTGGAAGGACCACAGTCCCTTGATGCCCTGAATTCCGACAGAGTTCGTTCTCACCTTGATCCGGTGTTCAGGACGGTATCCAGTCTTGCTTCACGACTTCCACAACACACAACCCTCATCGGTTTTTGTGGAGCACCGTGGACTGTTGCGACGTACATGATAGAGGGAAAATCCTCAAAGGATTTTTCCAGAACAAAAACTTGGGCGTATTCAAGGCCAAAAGACTTCGCGCGATTGATTGCCCTTCTGGAAGATGCGTCCGTTGACTACCTGTGTGGGCAGATAGAAGCTGGTGCTGAAGCGCTGCAAATTTTTGACAGTTGGGCGGGGGTACTGCCCGAAAAAGAATTTTACCGATGGGCTTTGGAACCTGTGCAACGCATTGTCAGTGCGATAAAGGATCGTCATCCCGATATCCCGATTATAGGATTTCCGCGCGGGGCTGGTCTTCTATACGAGCGGTTTGTCCGCGAGAGTGGTTGTCATGCGGTCAGTCTGGATACCACAGTCCCCTTGGAATGGGCTGCCCGGACACTACAGCCACACATGACGGTACAAGGAAACCTGGATCCGGTTGCTCTTTTGGCAGGGGGAGAGTACCTTGACCAAGCCGTTGATGCCATTCTCCATTCCCTTGGGCATGGTCCCTTTGTCTTCAATCTGGGGCACGGCATTTTGCCTGCAACACCACCGGAAAACGTAAGTCGTCTTGTCGAGCGTGTCCGTTCTTTTACCCCCGGGAGAGTAGCGTGAAAAGGTTGGCTGTTGTCGTCTTCAATCTGGGGGGACCGGATCGCCCGGAAGCAGTAAAACCTTTTCTGTTCAATCTTTTCAATGATCCGGCGATTATTGGTGCACCAAAGCCTGTACGTTGGCTTCTGGCAAAGCTTATTTCCTCGCGGAGGGCGCCGGTTGCCCGTGAAATTTACGAGCATCTGGGGGGAAAATCGCCACTGCTTGAGCAAACAAAAGCTCAGGCAACAAGCTTGGAAAAGGAGCTGTCTGGCGTTGCCGAGACGGTAAAAGTCTTTGTTGCCATGCGCTACTGGCATCCGATGACGGTGGAAACGGTCCAGTCTGTCAAAGAGTTTTCCCCAGACCGGATTGTTCTTCTTCCCCTTTATCCGCAGTATTCATCAACAACATCAGGATCCTCACTCAAGCTCTGGGCCGAAGAAGCCTTGAAGCAGAAGCTTGATGTGCCCACGTCCACATTGTGTTGTTACCCCGATGAACCTGGCTTGATCGATGCCCTGGCCCTGAAAATTCGAGATGCCCTTTCGAACCTTCCTACGAAGGTACGCGTCCTTTTTTCGGCCCACGGCTTGCCAAAAAAAGTGATCGCAGCCGGAGATCCCTATCAGGATCAAGTGGAGCAGACCTGTGATGCCTTGGTCCGTCGTTTGGGGTTTCTGGGGGTGGATACCACAAACCTGGACTGGACGGTCTGCTATCAAAGCCGTGTTGGTCCCCTGGAATGGATTGGCCCGTCAACGGATGATGAAATTATCCGGGCCGGAAAAGACGGGGTTGCGGTTGTGATGGTGCCGGTTGCTTTTGTGTCCGAACATTCCGAGACCTTGGTGGAGCTGGACATCGAATATGGGGCCCTTGCCCGTGAAAGCGGCGTGCCATCCTATAACAGGATTATGACGGTCCAGTGTGACCCGCATTTTATCAGGGGATTGGCTGACCAGGTCCGGAAAACGCTCTTGGTCCCCGGTCAGCTTCGTTCCTGCCATGACCGGAAACTGTGCCGCGATGATAAAACACGGTGCCCTCATGCACCGGATCGTACGACAAAGGATAAAGCGGATGTTTGCATCGATGCCTGTGGGGTCTGACCCATACCTGTGGATCAAGGCCCTGCATGTGACCGCGGTTATCACCTGGATGGCCGGCCTGTTCTATCTGCCGCGGCTTTATGTGTATCACGCCGCAGAAGGGGAAGGGAATTCAGCGCTTTCTGAAACCTTCAAGGTCATGGAACGCCGTTTGTTGCGGGCAATCATGAATCCTTCAATGGTGATTGTATTCTCAACCGGCCTTCTTTTGGCTCCAGACTGGCTGAAAGGGCAGGGGTGGTTGCATGCGAAGATTGTCCTGGCCCTTGGCATGGCGGTTTGCCACGCTTTTTATGCCCGTTGGCGCAGGGATTTCGAAGCCGGGCAGAATACGCGTTCCCATCGTTTTTACCGCATTGCCAACGAGATCCCCACACTTCTTCTGCTGGGAATTATTATTCTGGTTATTATCAAACCGTTCTGAAACATTGCGCCGTATACGGAAAACGTTGACACGGGACACGGTTCATTTTAACGGTACCGGTATGGAAGTTACGGTCATGTATTTGGTCCGTGCTTCTTCCCTCCCTTATCCGCTACCTTTTCCAGACACGTTTCTGTCCTTGTTCCCCAAGATTGGTTCATGCCGTTCGGAACGGGGTTTTGTATCCAGTGCAGAAAAGGTCCAGGCGGCTTCTCCATCGTCTCCGACCGTGCCTCCTGATCGTTCAGAACAGGCGAAGACCGGAACCGGGGCATACTGACTGGTAGACCTGTATGCATCTGAAGGACCTGAAAAAGAAAACACCGGCCGATCTTCTGAAATTGGCCGAAGAACTTGATGTTGAGAATGCCAGCAGTCTGCGGAAACAGGATATCCTGTTCGGGATTCTGAAGTCGCTTGCCGGACGTGGTACGGCAATTTATGGAACCGGTGTTCTGGAGGTTTTGCAGGATGGTTTCGGCTTTCTGCGCTCTCCCGAAGCCAACTATCTTCCAGGTCCGGATGATATCTATGTCAGCCCGACCCAGGTTCGTCATTTCGGCCTGAGGACGGGTGACACGGTTGAAGGCCAGATCCGTGCCCCCAATAACGGGGAGCGGTACTTTGCCTTGTTGCGTATCGACACGATCAATTTCGAGGATCCGGAATCGGTCCGGCACCGCATTAACTTTGATAACCTGACGCCTCTGTATCCCTCGCGGAAGATCAAGCTGGAAACGCATGATCCGACCAACCGGAACATGATGCCCCGTGTTATTGAAATGGTATCGCCGCTTGGTTTCGGGCAACGTGGCCTGATTGTCGCACCACCGCGAACCGGTAAAACGGTGATGTTGCAGAACATTGCGACCTCAATTGCCGCCAATCATCCCGATGCCTATCTGATTGTTCTTCTGATCGACGAACGCCCGGAAGAAGTGACCGACATGGCCCGCAGTGTCCGGGGGGAGGTGATTTCCTCAACGTTCGATGAACCGGCCAACCGCCATGTTCAGGTTGCGGAAATGGTGATCGAGAAGGCCAAGCGGCTGGTTGAGCACAAACGGGATGTGATTATTCTCCTTGATTCCATTACCCGTCTTGCCCGGGCCTACAACACGGTTGTTCCATCTTCAGGAAAAGTTCTGACCGGTGGCGTTGACGCCAATGCCCTGCAAAGGCCCAAGCGCTTTTTCGGTGCAGCACGCAATATCGAAGAAGGCGGGTCCCTGACCATTATTGCAACGGCCCTGATCGATACGGGTTCCCGTATGGATGAAGTGATCTTCGAAGAGTTCAAGGGAACCGGTAACTCCGAACTGATTCTGGACCGTAAACTTGCTGACAGGCGGACATTCCCGGCAATTGACATCAATCGTTCCGGTACCCGCAAGGAAGAGCTTTTGGTTGATCGCCAGACTTTACAGAAAATGTGGGTTCTGCGCCGCATTCTCAACCCGCTGGGTACGCAGGATGGTATGGACTTCCTTCTTGGGAAGTTGAAGGAAACGAAAGATAACAATGACTTCTTTGAAGCCATGAACAACTGATTGTTATTTGGGGTCTTGAAGACGAAAAAGGAGGGATAATCCCTCCTTTTTTCATGCGGGCAGAAGTTCCAGAACATTCTCTGGCGGACGGGCGAGACAGGCTTTTTCCTCATGTGTGACGACAGGTCGTTCAATCACCTTGGGGTGAGCGCACATAAAGGCAATGAGATCATTGTCTGACAATGTTTCCGGAGACATTCCCTCCTCACGTGCTTCCTTCTGTCGCACCAGCTCGATGGGTCTCATACCAAGTTTTGAGAGGACAGATTTCAGGACATCCGGCGTTGGGGGTGTTTTCAGGTACAAAACCACATCAGGCTCTACCCCTTTGCTTTGCAAAAGGGAAAGCGCCTGGCGTGATTTTGAGCAGTGTGGATTATGCCAAATGGTAAAGGTCATAAAGTTTCCTTTAGTTATAGAGAGGTGCTGACACCGTTCACCCACGTTGCCAATATATCCATATCCTGACTTAGCAGGGTAAGGTTGGCGCGCATTCCCTTTCTTATATGTCCCATGCTCTGGTCCAGTCCCAGAAACTGACATGGATAAAGGGATGCCATACGCCATGCTTCTTCCCGCTTTATGTCTGTCATCGACAGAACCCATTTAAGTCCATGGAGAATAGAGATATCAGCGCCGGCAAGCGTTCCATTTTCTGTTTCCAGCCGCCCGTTCCGTCTGAACACGGGTGTTCCATACAGTGAAAATACACTGTCCCCGGTTCCCAACAGGGGCATAGAATCACTGACAAGGAAAGGCTTGCACCCCTTGTTTTGCGCCTCCCGCAAAAAAAGACGAACCAAAGCCGGATGGACGTGAATACCATCAGCTATCAATCCACCCCAAGTCCCTGGTGCTGATAAAAGAGCTGCCCCCAGAAGGCCGGGATCTTGCCCCCGGACAGGGCTCATCGCATTGCCCAGGTGTGTGAAACCCGAAAAGCCATGCCGTAAGGCGGTCAAGGCTTGTTCATAGGTCGCCTCGCTATGCCCCATGGACAGAACAACACCTGACCTGACAAGATGCCGGGCAAAAACCTCTGGCATTGTCTCCGGTGCAGCCGTCAGCAAGAGACGAGTGCCTTTTTCTTGTAAAGCAAGGCCCAGTCTTTCGAGAAAACGGATGTCTTCTTCCTCTGGACAACGAACAAAGTCGTCGTTGTGGCATCCTCGTTTTATCGGATTGATAAAAGGCCCCTCAAGATGAAGGCCTGAAATACTGCTTTCTTTGTCATCCACCAAATGGAGAATAGTGTCGGCAGCTTGCCGCATTTTTTCAGGGTTATCGGTAATCAGGGTTGGAAGAAAGCCCGTTACGCCAAACGTCCGTAGGATACGGTCCATATGACGGGCTGTCTTTTCGTTGGGCGCATCGTTGAAAAGCAGGCCCCCGGCACCATTGACCTGTGCATCAAAAAAGCCCGGAACAAGGAAGCTGTCATCAGGCAGGTTAATGCGATAGGTGCCCCTTGGTGCTTTATCCGATGGCAGTACGTCAGAGACAATTCCATTCTGTATCAGAATACCATGACCAACCAGGACCTCCATTCCGGTAAAAATAGCCGGTCCTGCAAGGAATGTTGTTTGATCAGGGAACATGAAACACACCTTAAAGTAGATTTACTTGAAAATTAAAATCAAAAGAATGCGTCAGGCAGCCCCGGAGAGAGCATTCTGCATTTTTTTTGTTATTTGTTTAAGGAATTGTGTTGACGATTTTTGGATTGGGGCTTAGAAGGTGCGTCCCGACGCTGAGGGACTGGTTTTTCTGGTTTTGTTGGTGTCTGGTGCTGTTTTACAGAGTGAAGAGACGGAAGG
>NZ_JAAVSY010000010.1 GCF_012102745.1 Haematospirillum sp. H4485 | reverse complement strand
TATCATCCGCATCAATGAACTCGCCATGATCACTGAAGATGTCGTCGATGCCGCAGGACAGGCCCTCGTCATCGGAAACGCCAAATAGCAATCAAAATTCAAAGCCATGTAGCGATCAAGCTCACACCTGTTCGAGGGCACATGCCCCTGCACCGGGTGTGAGCGCCCCTCTCTCGCCTCGCATGGAGCTTCGGCTCTGAAGGACGCTCTCGGCAACTCGATATTCCGAAACACTTGGTGCGGGGGCTCCTCATCTGCCATTCAGCACGCAAGTATGTGCCCCCTGTCCGATCAAGGATCGATCAGATCGGCCATCATTGCCTTCACAACCAGATGAGTCCGGCTTGTGGCATCCATCTTCTTTTTCGCATTTTCTATGTGATAGAGGACCGTTCTCTCGGCCAACCTAAGAATCTGACCGATCTCCCAAGTACTCTTTCCTCGCGCAACCCAAGTGAGCACCTCAGCTTCACGATCTGTCAACACAGGCAAGTCCCCCAAAAACTTACGCCAAACCAGCTTGAGCAACCCCTGTGGCAAAAGCCGGACTACACAGATACAGAATCAACTGCACGCTTCCTTTTGCCAGGCAAGCATACAAAACAAGACGGCGAAAGAAGCCCCGACACAAACCCCGAAGGGCACCCTGCAGGAACCTGCATTGAATGCACCCAGAAACTCAACCAATAGGGTAAATCTGCTTCGAAAACCAACTATAAGGAATGGGGATACCGGATCAAAGCCCCAAAGACAAAACAAAATCAAAAAAACAAGCAGCAGGCGCGGAAGAGTCTCTCAACCGCGCCTGTCTCAATCATTCCCGATTAGCTCTTGCCAAGGTATCAACCAAGGCCCTGATTTTCTCTCTCTGATTGGCCGGCATATGCCAATAAGACCGGACAAGCTCAAGACTCTCTGTCTTGTTCATAAGGTCGCCAACCGGTCGCCGACCCCGCCCACCAAGGGCAGCAGGATCAATAACATCAGCGTTGCGCTTACGGGAACGCAACACTTCTTCGGTAATATCCTCGAAGAAGTAGAGCATCGAAACACCAAGCGCCTGACACACATCAAAAAGACGACTGGCACTCAATCGATTCAGACCTCGTTCATATTTCTGAACCTGTTGAAATGACACACCAATGGCTTTAGCCAATTGTTCCTGCGTCATGCCCATCAAGGTACGACGCAGCTGCATCCGCGAACCGACATGGATGTCGATCGGATCAGGATCTTTTTCACTATTCACGTTAGACACCTCTCAACAACTCGATAGCACTTATAAAGCACAACCTTGCAGAGAAGGTCAATTACCCGCGCCACACACCATACAAGAGGACTATGAAATAGCCATCCCAAGTAGCTTTTCTATCCCAAAAGCAAATATGTATGCATACATTATAACGCCAAGGTATACCAGAAAGAGATCAATCATGGATTGCAAATCGACTCAAGGCCCTCATGTCCAGGGTAAAGCAAGACAACCCATCAGCATACCGAAACAATGAGATAATCCGGCACAGTATGCAGCACGGCTCTTGCAACGCCACGAATACGGGAACAGAATACCCAACCAGCCTTAATGAAGGGCGCTATCTCAGGGGGGGGGACAGTAAGTATGCCAACAGAGGTTCGCAGGCTGCTTTTCACACAAGATGAAGTATGCAAGGCCATGACTATAGACATGGCTGATCGCCATGAAGAAGATGAAAGCGGCACTGTTATTGGCATAGAAATTATCAACAGTGATCCGGTCAATGTGCGCGGCGTCATTCAGATGCAAAGCGGACGGCAGGTATCCAAGAGCTACGATGCAGCCCTGCTGTGCTCTGCCCTGATTGCTTGGTGTATGGACCAAAAAATTCCAATTGCGCGCAAGGCTCACAAGGCAGCCCGTATAACCCGGGACAAAACCGTCGCCTTGGACCTGACAGTCTCCGCCCCCCCCAAGTAACCCATCATTCTTCCTCTTCTTCAACGTCTGTGACGATAACTGAACCGCTCCAAACCGGAGCAAGCCCCTCATCAGCAACGACGACACTGGTTGATCCCCTTAGACGCCCGACAATAAACAACATGTCGGGATCTCTTAGGTAAAGGTTGGCAACCTCCGGAGCCGAAGAAATAATAATCTTCCCTCCAGCCGGCAGGCGAATGATTTCCAGAGAATCCCTCACCACCTTCACGTCATGAATTTTGTCCGGATTGATAACGGGTGCTTTTGCCTTTTCATCTTCCCAAGGCATCCTGAAGGCTTGGGCCATTACTGGACCAGAGAAAAACCATAGAAACATGCATAAGAAGACGACAATAAACCTTAAGGTACGCACCGCAACGCTCCCCTGCTACAACCCTTTTCTACACTGCCAAAAGGGCTATCCACTTGGCAACTCCGCCGACGGGGGAACGCCCGGGTAGTCATGATCACAGGAATTCCTTGACAGGAATACGCCCCGACTGGATTTTCCGGATGCTTCTTCCGTCCCCTTCATACAGGTCCAAGCCCCCATACACCAATCCTATCAGGAGAAAAGCCTTGATTCCCCGTTACTCCCGCCCCGAAATGGTTTCTGTCTGGGAACCTGCCAACCGGTTTCGCATCTGGTTTGAGATCGAGTCTCACGCTTGCGATGCTCAGGCAAAACTGGGAATCATTCCACAGAAAGCCGCTGAGTCTGTCCGCACATACGGCAACAAACCGTACACGCCTGAACGGATCGCACGGATCGATGCCATAGAACAAACAACAAAGCACGACGTGATTGCCTTCACCACAGAGCTGGCCGAACATATTGGTGAGGATGCCCGCTTTGTGCACCAGGGCATGACATCTTCCGATGTTCTGGATACCTGCCTGGCTGTACAGCTGGCACAGGCATCAGACATTCTTCTGAAAGATATCGATGCCCTTCTGGATGCCCTCAAGACCCGCGCCCTGGAGCACCGGTTGACGGTTTGCATGGGGCGAAGCCATGGCATTCATGCAGAACCTGTCACAATGGGGCTGAAGTTTGCAGGCTTCCACGCCGAGTTCCAGAGAGCACGCGCCAGATTGCTCCAGGCACGGGAGAATATAGCAACATGCGCTATTTCCGGGGCTGTCGGGACCTTTGCCAACATTGATCCTTTTGTTGAGGAATACGTCGCAGAGAAACTGGGACTGAAGCCTGAACCTCTGTCCACCCAGGTTATCCCCCGTGACCGGCATGCCGAATACTTTGCGACCTTGGGAGTCATTGCTTCTTCCATCGAACGGGTTGCAACCGAAATACGTCATCTCCAGAGGACAGAACTGCGTGAGGCTGAAGAATTCTTCTCGGAAGGACAAAAGGGCAGCTCTGCCATGCCCCATAAACGCAACCCGGTCCTGACAGAAAACCTGACAGGACTGGCGCGTCTGGTACGTGGCTATGTCATCCCCGCGATGGAAAACGTAGCCTTGTGGCATGAACGCGATATCAGTCATTCATCCGTTGAAAGGATGATTGCACCGGACGCTACCATAACCCTTGATTTTGCCTTGGCCCGGTTGACCAGCGTTGTCAGGAACCTGCTCATTTACCCCGAAGCTATCGAACGCAATCTCAACCAGATGGGTGGTCTTATCTTCAGCCAGAGGATCCTTCTGGCGCTTACACAGGCGGGTGTCAGCCGGGAAGATGCCTATGCACTGGTACAACGCAATGCCATGAAGGTCTGGCAAGGAAACGGTGATCTTTTGTCCATTCTCAAGCAGGACAAGGACATCACCACCCATATACCGGAAGCAGACCTGACAAAACTGTTCGACCTTGGCTACCACACACGCCACGTTGACACCATATTTCGCCGGGTTTTCGGGGAAAAAATTGCCTGAAGTCAAAGGCACACCAAAAAGCCCGGCACTACGCCGGGCTTTTTGTCAAGCAACAAGCAAACAAGACGCTACCCATCATGCAAGATGCTATCCCTTGCCTCGGTCATTATTTTCTCGACCTTCACTTTCAGACGTGCCTCCGTCATATCCACGTCACGCTCCTGAAAGTCAGTGAGTATCTTCCTGATCACACCCTCCTCACCGGCTTTCTCCAGAGCGACCGTAACAAGGTTGCGCGCGTACTCTTCGGCCCCACCACCGGCTATTCCCAAGGCTTCAGCTACCCACAGACCCAGCATTTTATTACCCCGGGCCCGAATCCGGAACGCCAGATCCTGATCATGCCCGAACTGGGCCTCAAATGCTTTCTCACGATCACGAAAAACCTCAGCCATGCTGAACATATCCCCCATTGCGGCCAGAGATCACGGACCAAGACCCCGTAAAAGGAGAATCTGGTCAATCAAGAAAACCCGGGGATTTATATCCATCCCCAATTCATTACCCACCAAAGATCCCGAAGCTCTACAAAACCTATTGTAACAGACCCCGATGCATAAGGACAAGCTCATGGGACAAGATAATTATATGATATAAAAAGGAATTATAACGTAGTGCATCGTACTCATACTCACACGGGCACACTGCCCTTCCCCACGCACCCCACCCTGACAAAGGCCCGGAAGACTGTCAGTTCACCATTGTCGGTAACGATGGCGCCTGCTATACCGCTTCCGAACCGGAAGAACCCCGGCCTGCCCTGCTTCTTGGCGGACGGCTTCATCCTTGTACCTATTCCGCTCTCCTGCCGTACGGCAGGGTGGAGCCACGAACGGACAATCGCTCACGATGGGACGTCGCAGACAGATTTATGAAGGAAAAGCCAAGATCTTGTTCGAGGGTCCCGAGCCCGGAACATTGGTTCAGTACTTCAAAGATGATGCAACCGCTTTCAATAACCATAAAAAGGGTACCATTACCGGCAAGGGTGTTCTGAACAACCGGATTTCTGAATACCTGTTCCAGAAACTGGGTGACATTGGGGTCCCGACACACTTTATCCGACGCCTGAACATGCGGGAGCAACTGGTCAGAGCCGCAGAAATCATACCGATCGAAGTTGTTATTCGTAACAGCGCCGCCGGCTCCCTTTCCAAGCGGCTGAGCATTCCCGAAGGCACGCTGCTCCCCCGCACAATCGTCGAGTATTATTACAAAAATGATGAGCTGGGGGATCCCATGGTTTCCGAAGAGCACATCACCGCTTTTGGCTGGGCCACGATTCAGGACATTGACGAAATTCTTTCCGTCAGCCTGCGCATTAATGACTTTCTCTCGGGTCTTTTTCTTGGGGTCGGGCTACGCTTGGTTGACTTCAAGCTTGAATTTGGCCGGATTTATCACGAGAGCGGCGAGCCACAGATCATCCTGGCCGATGAAATCAGCCCCGACAATTGCCGTCTGTGGGATGTAAAGACCAACGAAAAACTGGACAAGGACCGCTTCCGCCGTGACATGGGTTCTGTGGAAGAGGCCTATCAGGAAGTGGCGCGCCGCCTCGGGATCCTGCCCGAAGGTGGCCCACGCGACATGCCCGGCCCCGCAACCATGCAATAAGGCAGGGACAGACTCTCCCCGATATTTCTGCGGAAGGACTAAAATCCGTGAAGGCAAAAGTACACGTCACCCTGAAAAACGGGGTTCTGGACCCACAGGGCAAGGCTATTGAAGGGGCGCTGAGAAACTTGGGGCTTGCCGGTATCGACAATGTTCGCCAAGGCAAGTATATCGAGCTGGAACTCGGCGCAACGGATCCAGCAGAAGCCCGTGCACTGGTGGAAAAAGCCTGCCGGGACTTGCTGGCAAATACCGTTATGGAAAATTACACAATCACCATAGAGCCATAAGCCGGAATCAGGTGCGCCCCTGACCGGGGTGACCTGAACACCACCCCGTCTCCTGACATATAGCAGGATATCCGATGAAAGCCGCCGTTATTGTATTTCCCGGCTCCAACTGCGACCGAGACCTTGCTGTCGCCCTGGAGAAAAGTTCGGGCAAGGCTCCGGCCATGATCTGGCACCGTGAAAGCCAGCTTCCTGATCATCTTGACCTTGTTGCCATCCCCGGCGGCTTTTCGTACGGGGATTATCTGCGCTGTGGTGCCATGGCTGCACAAAGCCCTGTCATGCGTGAAGTCAAACGCTTGGCCGCACGGGGAACCCGTGTTCTGGGGATCTGTAACGGATTCCAAATCCTGACCGAAGCTGGCCTTCTCCCCGGTGCCTTGATGCGCAACCGCAACTTGGCCTTTATCTGCCGTGATGTCTTTCTGAGAACAGAAAACAACCAAAGCCCGTTCACGGGGCGGTACACGCCGGCACAAGTCATTCGCATCCCGGTTGCCCATCATGATGGAAACTTTTTCACAGATGACCAAACCCTTGCCCGAATTGAAGACAATGGGCAGGTCGCCTTCCGTTACTGCACTGCTGATGGCGTTGTGGATGAGCGCGCAAACATCAACGGCAGCCGTAACAACATTGCCGGCATCCTTAATGAAAGCAAAACGGTCCTTGGCATGATGCCCCATCCTGAACGACTAGCTGACGAGAAACTCGGCGGCGTGGATGGCAAGCCATTGTTTGATTCCCTGGTGGAGACCCTGTCACAATGACCGCATTGACCCCGGATGTTATTGCAAGCCATGGCCTGAACCAAGGCGAGTATGCGCTGATTCTGGAGATCATGGGGCGGGAACCCAACCTGACCGAGCTGGGGATCTTCTCGGTCATGTGGTCGGAACACTGTTCCTACAAATCATCCAAGAAATGGCTGAAAACACTGCCAACCAAAGCACCGTGGGTGATCTGCGGCCCGGGTGAGAATGCCGGCATCATTGATATCGGCGAAGGCCTGGCCGCTGTCTTCAAGATGGAAAGCCATAATCACCCGTCCTTTATCGAACCCTGCCAAGGGGCAGCAACGGGCGTCGGCGGCATTTTGCGGGATGTGTTCACAATGGGTGCCCGTCCTGTCGCCAATCTCAATGCCCTGCGTTTCGGTGCTCCGGAACATCCCCTGACACGCCACCTCATATCAGGTGTTGTAGCGGGGATTGGTGGGTACGGAAACTGTGTTGGCGTGCCCACTGTCGGCGGCGAGGTTAACTTCCACCCGTCTTACAACGGTAACATTCTGGTCAATGCCATGACGGTTGGCGTTGCCCGCCAAGACCGTATTTTCTACTCTGCCGCAGCAGGGGTGGGAAATCCAGTTGTCTACGTTGGCTCCAAAACCGGGCGCGATGGCATCCATGGCGCCACCATGGCCTCGGCTGAATTTGGTGAAGGGGCCGAGGAAAAGCGACCGACTGTACAGGTTGGTGATCCGTTCACGGAAAAACTCCTGATCGAAGCCTGTATGGAGCTGATGGCCACCGATGCAATTGTGGCTATTCAGGACATGGGGGCTGCCGGCCTCACGTCATCTTCCTTTGAGATGGCCTCCAAGGGTGGCATGGGCGTGGAGCTGGAACTGGACAAGGTTCCCATGCGTGAACCCGGCATGACTCCCTACGAACTGATGCTGTCTGAATCCCAGGAACGTATGCTGATGGTACTGGTTCCGGGCAAGGAAGACATGGCCCGCCGTATCTTCGAGAAATGGGAACTGGATTTTGCTATTATTGGCACCCTGACCGATAGCGGGCGCATGGTATTGAAGTGGCACGGCGAAGTGGTTGGTGACTTGCCGATTGACCCCCTGGCCCAAGCCAGCCCGGAATATGATCGTCCGTGGGTCCCTACCCCACCACAGCCAGAGCTGCCCCCCGATGACGTACCGGAACATGCGTGGACAGGAGTTCTGCCAAAGCTTCTCTCCTGCCCGGACATGGCCAGTCGCCGGTGGATATGGGAACAGTACGACCACATGGTGATGGGCGACACCGTGGTTCGCCCGGGTAGCGATGCGGCTGTTGTCAGATTGCACGGCACAAATCGCGCCCTCGCCATGACAACCGACTGCACGCCACGTTATGTCAAGGCTGACCCTGTTGAAGGCGGGAAACAGGCTGTGGCCGAAAGCTGGCGGAACTTGACGGCATCTGGCGCACGCCCTCTGGCCATTACCGACAACATGAACTTCGGCAACCCGGAGAAGCCCGCCGTCATGGGACAGTTCGTCGGGGCCTGCCAAGGCATTGCGCAAGCCTGTACCACACTGGACTACCCCGTGGTTTCGGGTAACGTGTCCCTGTATAATGAAACCAGTGGCCAAGCGATCTTGCCAACACCAGCCATCGGCGGCGTCGGGCTGATCGAGGATCTGGACCGAACAGCAACCATTCCATTCCAGGCACCGGGGCAAACGATTATCCTGGTTGGTCAGGGAGAACGGCGGGGCTGGCTGGGGCAGTCTCTTTACCTGCGCGAAATCCTTGGCCGGGAAGACGGTGCCCCGCCGCCGGTTGACCTGCACCATGAACGCAAGACCGGTGACTTTGTGCGCTCGGTTATTCAGTGTGGCCATACCCGTACGGTGCACGATGTCTCGGATGGAGGCCTGTTGGCCGCAGTTGCCGAAATGGCGATGGCATCAAGCATCGGGGCAGAGCTGACGCTTGACTTTGGTGGCCCGCTGCATGCAGCCCTGTTCGGTGAAGATCAAGGCCGTTATGTTGTGGTGACAGACGATGGTGAACCCGCACGCGCCATTCTGGCGATGGCTGCCGGGGCCGGGGTTTCAGCCCGCGTGATCGGGCGCACCGGCGGTGATCGCATCATCGTTAACAATCAACATGGTCCCACTGTGAAAGATCTCCACCATACCCACGAAGCTTGGCTGCCGGATTACATGGCCGGCTGAAAGCAGCACAACACAGCGAAAGGACACGATAGACCATGGCCATGCACGCCGCTGATATCGAAGCCCTGATCCGCGAGGCGTTTCCCGACGCCGACGTGGTGATCGAAGATCTGGCCGGAGATGGTGACCATTATGCTGCCCGGGTTATATCCCGCGCGTTTGCCGGCAAAAGCCGCGTGCAACAGCACCAGATGGTGTACGCGGCACTGAAGGGCAAAATGGGCGGAGAGTTACACGCCCTGGCACTGCAAACCGCCGTGCCGGAATAAACGCCATGGCACCGGTCGATCACCCCCACTGGCACGCGTGGACCCCGCAGGAACGGGCTGCGGTGATCGACCGGGATTCCCTGCGCCGTTTGGTTCTGGCTTTCTACGACCGCGTACAAGCACACCCTGATCTGGGGCCAGTGTTCGAGAGCACAATCCAGGGCAACTGGCAACCACACTTGGACAAGATGGTGGAGTTCTGGTGTTCCATGATGCTGGGCACCCGCACTTATGACGGGCGCCCACTGCCCGCGCATCTGGCTTTGCCTGATTTGCAGGATCATCACTTTACCCAGTGGCTGGCCCTGTTCCGCGCCACCACAACTGATGTGTTCTGCCCTGAACCGGCGGAACAATTGTGCATACGCGCGGAACGCATGGCCGCATCGTTCCGCATGGCGCTGGCCATCCAGCGTGGTGAGCGTTTGTTCTAGCGCATCCTGTTTTTTATTTCGTCGCAAGACGGGCCTGTGATCCTGAGAAGCACAGGTCGTGCTTGTGCACGCTTTTTTATAAAAAAATAATAAAATATATTTCATCTTATCAGATAATTTTCGTATAAATGCCCGGATATTTAATGATTGCTCTTGGCGATCTGTCATGGTGCGCGGTTCGTGTGCCGTTTTTGTCTGGCGTTCATACACAAGGATTATTCCCCCGTTATGTCTGAAATCCGTACAAACCTTCTGGCCACCACCGCTTTGGCCGCTGCCCTTTCCCTGCCCGGCATCGCGTATGCGACAAACTGCGACACTGATGAAGCCTTTGACCCAAACAAGGCAGGTAATATCGAAGTCTGCGTTACTAAAGCCAGGATAGATGGCAAAAAGCGTGAGCTGACGGATGCAACAACCAAGGCACAGAATGCGCTGGCAAAGGCAGGGATAACCGCAGCGGACTACGATGCTGTGGTCGGGGAAAAAGCAAATACTGAACCTTTGCCGGGGCTTGCGTCACAGGTAGAAGGCTTTGATTTCCATGCAGGATGGTCAGGAACAGCTAGCACCCAGACTTTCACCGGCTCCCCAAGTGAAGCGGGGCAGGAAAAGCTGCCCGAGTTGGCCAATGCTGTGGCCAGAACCCCGAGAAACTTTGATGCGGGCATTCTGGTCGCACACCCCGTGGCTTTTGATGGAGGAACGCTGAAAAACAAAGCTACTCTTGAGGGAGAGAGGGACACTAAAAACAGAGAAAAGACCAACAAAGAATTAAACAAAGCTCAAGCTGATACACAAGCTTGGCTGGAACGGAAGCTGGGAGAAACGGCCTCAGGCAATCTGTGGACTGCCGCAGGTTTGACAGGCCAGACAGGTACCTACAAACAGTTTCTGGCGCAGGAGAAAGTTTACAGGGACCTGGCAGGAAAAAGCGCTGCGCCAACTGACACGGCGGGATACGCTGCGGTTCTGGATGCATTGCTAGCACGAAACGCGGCAATACAGGGACAGCGAGAAACGCCTGATACTGCCATTGCCCGCCTTGAAGGGGAAATTAGGACTGCGCAAGCAGCCGAAAGACGGAATACCGCGCTACAAGCCCTGAAGACGCAAGACGTACAAGACCTGAAAGCCCGGATTGATGGCCTGAGTGGGTTGAGGGTACGAACCGGGGGCACCGCTGTCACCTTCGGCACTCTGATTGGCGCGAATGCCCCTGCCCTTGACGTCATCAAAGCGGAAGCGGAAGCCATAACCAACGGCCTGACGACACCGCGAACAGGATTCACAGATGGTAGCGTCGAGGCACGCGCCCGGGCTGTGTCTGCTCTGCTGGGCGATAGTAACAAAAAGACTGCCGTTCAAGGCACCCTTGGCAAGATCAACACGGCGGGCCTGACCGGAGAGTTTACTACGGTCAAAACTGACGCAAAAACAAAAGGCGCTACCGCAAAAATCCTCAGAACGACAATCGGAACAATAAGTAGCGATATCGCTGCACTGAGAATTGCTCTGGGCACAGCAGAGCTAAAGGATGATAGCAACAATCCCTTGACCATAGGCGACTCCACACTCAGCGCATTGCGGGGCACACTGGGCACAACCAAGGCAAAGGCTGTTGCTGCTGTAAAGGGTGTAAAGGTTGACTGGAATGAAACCGATGCGATCGCCGAGGACGTCCGGAGCGGTTGGGCTGCTGAGGAACAAGCGGCCTACACCGTGTGGGAAAAAGCCAAAGCCCTGGAAGGCAGTCTGGATGCAACAGCTCTTGGTGAACGTCTCAGTGCCGTTGATAATAATTGGGCAGCAACCGCCGATAACACGAAGCTTTCTGTTCTTGAGGGCTATGCACAGGATGACAAGGTCAGCGCCCTGTCCGATCTGGCAGACACAACAGAAGGAACGTGGGGTGATGTGGAAGTTCTGTCCACTGGCCTGACCGGGGCCAAATTGCAAACCGGGGGGACTGTTCTGGCGGGGGCCACTACCACCAAACTTGCGGATTTGACTACGGCACAGATTGAAGCTGAAATAAAACGGCTCAGCGGCAATAACAACTGGACGGATAATGGGCAGGCTTTGCCGGATACACCAAGCACGCGCCTCGAGATCCTGACCAAAGCCTATCGGGACCTGAAGGCGATAGAGGCTAAAAAACAAGATATCAAAGACAAGGTAGCAGCAGCTGGACTTGCTCTGGGCGATCAACCCACCTTGGGAGATGTGCGGGCGGTTCTGGAAACAGCCGAAACAAGAGACAAAGAAGCCGTTGCAACGCCATCCAACACTCTGGAAGCGCAGAAGAGGACTGTTGATGTTTTCAGCAAGCTCGGGAATGCATCACCCACCGCGATCATAAATGTGGCTGAAGGAAACGGCCTGGCAGGCGGCAACAAACCGGCAACCCTTGCCGCTATTGCAGGGTACACCCCAGGCGACAGCACAGGAATTGATGACCTTCAGAGGGAAATTGATGACCTTCAGGCCGCAATCAACAACCACAGTGCCATACAAACAGCGCATACAGCAAAAACGACCTTGGAAACGGCCAACGCCGCCTTGCGGTCCAAATTGGTTACCCTTGGCGTAACTCTGGACAGTAAAAAAGCTGCCCCTGTAGAAGAAGCAGAATATCTGCAACGCATAGCCAACGTAACCATCGCCAAGGCCATCGCCCACCGGGATATTCAGGCCGCAGAAGCTGCAAAAACTGTAGCGGACGATGCCGACAAATTCCCCGCATATGGCCGTGCAGACGCCTATCGCACAGGCGGCACGCTCCATCTGGAAACCCGTGACACTGGTGTTATCGGGAAGGCCAAAGGCGATATCTATAATGAAGAGGATATCTTCCTGACAGGCCGAATGGACTTGATGAAGGTTGCATCAAAGAAGGACATCTGGCTGAAAGATAATGAGCTGAAAAAATTTGATGCCCTGAAGGGGCGCCTGCGCGTTGAAAATGACGGTGCCGGCAATTTTCATATCAAGAATGCCACTGCAGACAACTCCGGGGGCAGTATCGGTGAGGCCAGCAAGCAGGTTGGTAATGTTCGGATTGATATCGTAACGGGGAATACCCTGTCCTACACCCAATTCCATGCAAAGAATGCGCTGTTCAAGCCAACAAACCCCGATGACGAAGCAACATTAGAAATCACGGAAGACGCCAGCGGTGGTATATGGACCGTTGCCAAGGGAATAACAGTTGACATGCGCGGCGATGCAACCGGCCTGAAAAAGGTGGTTGGCGAGAACGACGGGGATGGAACCTTCCGTTTCTCTGCTAACCTTGGCGAAACGAAGATCCTTAATACCCAGCTGGGTGAAGCCGGGAAACGCCTGGGGCGGGTTGAATACAGTGGCGGTACCCACAAAAGAGAAGGTGCAGGGGCACCATCTTACGACTACGTGCGGGACATTTTCATCCGCGGGAACACTGTGTTTGAAGACAACATCGCCGTAACGTATTCCGATAACGTTACCAACGAAGGCATCCACAACACCAAAGCCGCAACAACGGTCAAAGGAAACTACACCAACCAAGGCACCCACAACATCAACGCCGCGATGAAAGTTGAGCGTGACTATACCAATGATGCCGGAAGCACGCTGAACCTGGATAATCAGCTGGACGTTGCCGGGAAGTTTGAGTCTAAAGACGGCTCCAGGATCAATCTGTCGGCAGAAAACCCGAATGCTTGGATCAAGGCCAATAGCTTCGACTTTGACCAAACGACCCTTAACGTTTCCGGCGTCGTCAATAAAGCTATTCGCGTGTTTGAAGGCACTGTCACCGAGGACAAACTGAAGGAAATCATCCCGAAGATCGAAAACAATGCCTATAACAACATTCTTGATTACAGGATGACCAACAAAAGCGACGGCTCTTACCTGATTGGATCTTCCAGCAGTGCAAAAACGGCAGATCTGGTATCCAGAAGCGGAGCCAGTGCAACCGTGGCCAAGGCGTTTGCCTCCGGTCTGGCTGTCGCTGAAAAGACCGGAGACGGTGACCTGCGCCAAGCTTATGAAAAGGTTGTGCTATCGGGTAATGCTGCCGATATCAAGCTGGCCGCCGAGCAAAGCACCACCAGCAGCAATGTTGCCGCAACCCAAGCCATTACAGGCGCTTCGCGCGCAGCGGCCGGAGCTGTCTCAACACGCTTGGCAGCAACCCGGGGGGAAGCCCAGACCGCCGGCCTTCAGCAAAGCGGTATCGCCGCCGGTGATGATACCCGTCGCAACGGGGCGTGGATAAAAGTGACTGGCGGAATTGCCACCCAGAAGGCCCGCAATGGTGTCGCCGGGAACCGCACCAACACCTATGGGGCCACCATCGGGTTGGACAACAAGGTAACGGAAACGCTTCGTCTGGGCGGGGCACTCAGCTATGCTCAGTCCGATGTCAAAGGAAAGGACAGCGGCCAATCCAAGACCGACATCAACTCCTATCAGGTTGCCTTGTACGGATCTTACGAGCCGGGCCGGTATTTTGTCGAAGGTCAACTGGCCTGGGCCTACAATACCATCAAGACATCGCGCCGGATCACCTTTGGCGGCCTGAACCGTACCGCAAACGGTGAATACGATGCGCACCAGTACTCGGCCAGTACTGCTGTCGGCATGCCTCTGCACAAGGGGGCGGTAACCCTGACTCCGAAGGCCGGGATGTTCTACAGCTACAACAGCCCGTCCAGCTACACGGAAACCGGGGCTGAAGGGTCAAACCTGACGATCAACCCACCCTCCACCCAAATCCTGGAAGGAAGCTTGGGGGGTGTTGTTGCCTATGATCATACGATGCGCTCCGGGGCAGAGCTGCGGCCGGAACTACGGGCTGCGGCCCTGTATGAATTCCTGGGTGATGATGCCACGGCTACAGCCAAGTATGCCGGAGCCGGCGCAACCATCCAGACACCGGGTCTCAAGCCGTCGAAACTGGGCGGTACTGTCGGTGCCGGCATGGGCTATACGACGTCTGATGGTGTGTGGGAAGTACGTGCTGATTACGATGCGGAAATGCGCGCCGGTTATGTATCGCATAATGGCATGTTGACCGGACGTATCAACTTCTGATCCTGGAAGAAGACTGGCAGGGGCACTCGTCTTGAGGCCTCTGCCAGAAACTTGCGAGACCTGATGAAACAACAAAAAGCTCCCCGGCAATTATCCGGGGAGCTTTTTTCTACAGAAATACAGAGGCAAAGGCTACGAAATGCCACCCGTGGGATGAGGCAGCTTTTCGACCTTGGCCAGAAGGTATTCAAGATCGGACTTCTCAAGATCAACACCCAGATCACCATACTGGGTCAGAATTCTTTCCAGAACCCGGCGCTGGTGACGCTCAATATCTCCATCCTCGCCGTCAAAGTCTGTTTCGGCAATGACATCAATGGCAGCGCGAACGGCAGGATACATATTTTCCGGCATGCGACACTTCTGGAAAATACCTTTCAGGCCCAAGGCACCACTATCATGGATCAAGCGACGTACGTTGACAACAGGAAGGCGGGAACGGGCTGCCATCGCATATTCAAAGAAAACCAGATCACCCATGCAGATGGCGCGCACAACGATCGACGGCGTCAAACGCTTATGATCTGACATCTGCCGTACCAAACGCTCTACATCATCTTCCGATGATTCGGATGACAGTGAAATAACCGCACGTTCCCGCGTTTGCATCACCAGATCGGCAGCGAGGTCAGGGGGCAATTCATGGCGGTGAAGAATATGCTCCTTCAGTGCCTCCGACACACGGTTTACCAAGCGCTCCGTAACCGTTACCGGCAAATAGGCACGGGTTGCCAATGGCCCATGCACAACTTCATGGTCTCCAAACCGCTCCACAATTTTCAGCATGGACTTTTCGGTCAGCTCGGCACCGGCATTTCCCGCCAACGTGGCTGCCACGTCTGCATCACCCCGGTTCACCAGTTCATCAGCAACATTTGCCTCAACAACCCGGCGCTTGGCGACAGCCTTGAGAACATCCTGACTTTTCTGACTTCGGACAATTTCAACCAGATCTTCGGCGGTCAGTACCTCGGAGAACTGCAACAGGGGCAAAGACACACTGTCTACATCCCGGGCCAATGACAGGGCAACATCCCGCGGCACCATCGAATTGTCCTTGAGATTCAGCGCGAGCGCTTCACGGACACGCACCTCGGCATCCTGCACCATGATACGAAAAATCTCCTCGGCAATTTCACGCTCGGATTCCGAAAGATCAACCGCATCAAACTGACGGGCGACCTTGGACGCCAAATCCACCCGGATCTCAGGGGACGGCTCCCGCAACAGATTTTGTACATCTTCGGCTGTCAGCTGAATATCTGCCATTGCATCCTGCCTATCTGCCTTGTTACGGAGCTGGCCGCACCATGCGCTATTTCGCACTTGCACAAAAAGTACAGAAAAATAAAGGACCTGTCCCTGCTTTTCTTCTTCCTGTATACCACGGGTCAGGGTGGCACTTCTACATTCCCCGATCAAGACTGATCCATTAAAAAATGGCTTATTTTGTTGACGTTATACGCAACCCTTTCTATTACCTTGGCAATAAGCTACCATCGGGTTCCTCTCCGGACCAGAACGGCTTGAAATGCCTCTCCCCGAAGAAGTGGGGTGCCCTTGGAATGCTTCAGACTCAATACCCAAGGAAAAAACATGCCCATCGATATCCGGAGCCATATACGATCGATCCCGGACTTTCCCAAACCAGGCATAAACTTCTACGATATATCGACCTTGCTACGTGATCCGGATGCTTGGCAAGTCACCATGGGGAGACTGGCCAAAGCTGTCGGGGCTTGGAGGCCAGATGTATTGGCCGGCATTGAGTCGCGTGGTTTCCTGACCGCAGCGCCCTTGGCACTGAAGCTGGGATGCGGGTTTGTCATGGTGCGCAAACGCAACAAGTTGCCTGGGCCAACAATCAGTTATTCCTATGATCTGGAGTATGGCACTGACACCATCGAAATACAGGCTGATGCCATACAGCCTGGCCAGCGTGTCGTTGTTCTCGATGATCTCTTGGCGACGGGGGGAACGGCCAACGCCGCTGTAAACCTGTTAAGAAAGGTCGGCGCTGAAGTTGTGGGACTGGCCGCTATCATCGAACTGAATTTTCTCAAGGGACGAGATAGACTGGATGTTCCGGTTGCAACGCTGGTAGACTACGACACATAGCCTATCGGTCGAAGAATAAGTCCGTGCATTACTTGGCAGGCTCTGCACCAAGACACGGAACATTGCCTGCCCCTTTGACAACGGCATAAGCACCACGCTGGTTGGGAACGGGCTTGAACTTGTCCGTGATGCCCAGAACAGTCTCGGCACCGCCCAAGTAAAGAACGCCATCGTCAGACATCAACTTGGCGATGCCTTCAAGGACACGGCCCTTTGTTGCCTGATCAAAATATATCAGGACATTGCGACAGAAGACGACATCAAACCCTCCCAGCGAGCTGAGGTCACTCAGAAGGTTGAATTCCCGGAAATTAACCATTGCCCGTATACCCGCATCAATCTCCCACTGGTCATCACGCTTGTGGAAATATTTGACGAGCAAAGTGATGGGCAAGCCACGTTGGACCTCAAACTGGCTGTAAAGGCCTGTCTTTGCCTTTTCCAAAATTTCTTTGGACAGGTCTGTGCCAATAATTTCTGTTTTCCATCCTGCCAGTTTTGCTGCCTCTTCCTTCAGAATCATGGAAAGGGAATATGGTTCCTGCCCCGAAGATGCCGCAGCACACCAGATACGAAAGGACTTCTTGGTTGCGCGTGTACGCAAAAGATTCGGAAGCACAATATCTTTGAACTGATCAAACGGCTTCTGGTCCCTGAAAAAGAAGGACTCATTTGTTGTCATGGCTTCGGTCACATCAGAAGCCAAGGCTTCATCATTAGCCCGCAGCTTTTCTGTAAGCTCCTCAATCCCCTTGAATCCGCGCTTGCGGGCAATGGGCATCAGCCGACTTTCCAGCAGATACGATTTATCTGCATTCAGGACAAGCCCGGAGCGGTCCTTAAGGAGTTTGACGAGATATTCGAAGTCTTCTGGTTTCATGCTCATGCTCGCCTTGTGGCGAATTTCTGGATGTAGGAACCGATCTCATCAATCGGAAGGACAGCAGAACACACACCTGTCTGTGCCGTTGCGCCCGGCATACCCCAAACAACACTGGAAGCCTCGTCCTGCGCAATGACAGTGCCTCCGGCCTCGGCAACCACCTTCCCGCCCTTGGCACCGTCAGCCCCCATACCGGTGAGCACACAGGCAAGAACCTTCTTGCCATAGGCCTTGACAATGGAGCGAAACATGGGGTCGACAGCAGGCCGACAGAAGTTTTCCGGCTCGCCTTGTTCGAGCTGGACGTAGCGCTCTCCCCCCTTGCTGTCGATCAACATATGCCAGTCACCAGGGGCAATGTAGATCATGCCACCATTTATCTTCTCACCCTGCGTCGCCTCTTTTGCAGCAAGGCCGGCAATACGGGTAATGTGCTCGGCCAGAATAGCCGTAAATGTTGGCGGCATATGCTGGGTAATCAGGATGGGTTGCTCCACACCCCCGGCTGCCTTCAGCGCTGTCAACACCGTAAACAGGGCCTGCGGCCCCCCAGTCGAACTACCAATAGCTATAACATCAGGGCGTTCGGTCGATGCTTGGCGCAACTGAATCGGCGCTGTAGGAGACAACAGGCTGACACGCGGTGCTGCAGCAGGGGCCGCCGCCGCTGGCTTGGCCACTGCGGGCGCTGCCGGTGCAGAGGGCGCAGCCGCAGAAGGCGCCGGACCAGCCCCGAATGTACGCCGGAGACCTGTACCCCGGCGCGCCGATGCACCCAGAACCTTGACCTTGCTGACCAGAAGTTCCTGAAAGTCACCGGCCCCCGTCAGTTCCTTGGAAGAGCTGGGCTTCGGAATATAATCCGTTGCACCAAGCTCCATTGCTTTCATGCTGATTTCTGCGTTCTTATGCGTCAGTGTCGATGACATCAGAACACGAATACCAGGCTTCTTCTCAATAATTTTCGGAAGTGCTGTAAGGCCATCCATAACCGGCATTTCGATGTCCAGCACAACAACCTCGACATCGATACGATCCAGGGCCTGCAGCGCAGCCTGACCATTACCAACCGATGCAACAACCTTGATTTCCGGATCAGCCTCAAGCATGCGGGTCTCAAGACCACGCACGACCGCAGAGTCGTCGACAACCATCACGAGGTACGGCCCATCCCCGCCTGAAGAACCCGACCCTCCTGTGTCCTGCGCAAAGGCCAAACCCCATCTCCTTCAAAAGTCCCAAGGACACCACGCGTCAGTCAAGAAGACCAACCTGGGAAAATTTGGCCTGCAGGATTTCACTGTCAAATGGCTTCATAATGTACTCGTTGGCACCGGCCTCTATGGCTTCCTGAATGTGGGCAATGTCGTTTTCTGTTGTACAAAAAACAACAACAGGCTTTTGCCCCCCCGGAAGCCGCCGAAGCTCCCGCAGGAAGTCGATACCGCTCATAACCGGCATGTTCCAGTCCAGAAGAATGGCATCAGGAAGCTCCTTGCGACATATGTCCAAGGCACCTTGGCCGTCCTCGGCCTCTAGGGTCGTAAACGACATTTCCTGAAGAATCTTCTTGGCTACCATGCGGATAACCTTGGAGTCATCGACGATCAGACACGATTTCATGCTTCTCCGTGCCCCTCCTTGCAGGGTTCCCTGTCAGCCGGCACCCGCGCCGGACCTTGCACTCTGACAAACCACCATTCCATGGCAGGAAACAACTCTCTGCCTGAATACAGCTTGCCTGTCTTATGCCGCAGCCGCACCAAGAATCTGTCCCAAAGTATTAATCAGGGCATCCCGGTCAAACTTGGCAACATAATCGTCAAATCCTACTTCACGGCCACGCTCAAGGTCACGCTCTGTTGCCCGCGAACTCAGGGCAATCAGCGGGATTGTCGCGAACCGCTCATCCTTGCGCAAGGCTTCCGCAAACTCAAAGCCATTCATGCCAGGCATTTCGATATCCGAGACAACCGCATCAAAGCGTACACCTGAATTCAGGACAGCCATCGCTTTTTCAGCGCTGTCGACTGTTGTGACATCGTAACCCGACACCGACAGAAGTGGCGTCAAAAGGTTACGGAAGAACGGGCTGTCATCAACCAACAACACTGAAGGACCGCCAGCGACACGATCCTGACTGGATGGAAGCTGCGGCTTGCCGAACCAGTCACCAAAGGCCCGTGTCAGGTAGTAACCGGTATCGATCACATCTGTTGCACGATCACCAATAATGGCTGTACCAATGATGCCTTGGGTTTCAGCCTTCAGCTCGACTTTCAGTCGATCCTCGACAATGTCGACGATCTCGTCCACCATCAAGCCCATGGAACGATCGCGATCCGAGAAGACAAGAATAGGCTGGCGCCCTTCTTTCCGGAACTCAATGCCATCGGTAACCGTGACCAATGGCATCAGTTGCCCGCGATACTGCACAACGGGCTTGCCAAAGGAGTATTCGACCTTTTCAAGCTCAATCTCTTCCAACCTGGCAACCAGCGCCAGGGGAACAGCTTTCAATTCGGCTGTCGCTGCGCGGAAGATAAGCAAGCTGGTCATGTCATCCACACGGGTACCCTCGTAGGCAGATGCCCCCTCGCCACCAGCGGAATTCATCGTTACTTCGCCGGTTGCTGTGGCAATACCGTTCGGATCCAGGATCATGATCACAGACCCGTCCCCAAGGATCGTATTCCCGGAGAACATGGAAATATGACGGAGAATGGGAGCAACCGGCTTGACAACGATTTCCTCGGTATCAAACACGCGGTCGACAATAATCCCGAAGGTGTAGGTCCCCACCTGCGTGACAACGATAAATGTTTCGTTCAGGTCGTTGTCCTCGTCCGCCAAACGCGCGGCAAGGTCATGGATATCATCCTGACGCAGCTTGAGCAGATTACCCAAGGAGACAAGGGGCAGCAAACGATCACGCAACCGCAGCACAGGTGCCCGGTTGATCTTCTCGATCTTGGTTTCGGAATTTGCTGTCACCCGGACCAGTTCCAGCACACTGATCTGGGGAATGGCAAACCGTTCTGCCGCACATTCCACAATCAAGGCCGAGACGATCGCAAGGGTCAGCGGGATTTTGATGGTGAACGTCGTACCCTTTCCATAGATGGTCTTGAGCTCGATGGTACCGCCGATCTTTTCGATATTGGTGCGAACCACGTCCATACCGACACCACGGCCCGACACGCTGGTAATCTTCTCGGCCGTGGAGAATCCCGCCTTGAAGATAAACTGCGCAATCTGCTGTTCGTTCATCGAGTCAAGATCGGCTTCGGAAGCCAGGCCATTTGCAATGGCTTTCTCCCGGATACGGTTGATATTCAGCCCGCGACCGTCATCAGAAATCTCGATAATGATGTGCCCACCTTCGTGGAACGCATTCAGCTTGATAATCCCGACTTCGCTCTTCCCGGCGTTACGACGGCCTTCGGTATCTTCCAGCCCATGGTCTGCGGAGTTGCGAACCATGTGGGTCAAAGGATCCTTGATCAGCTCCAGAACCTGGCGGTCGAGTTCTGTTTCAGCACCATACATCTGAAGATCGATCTTCTTGCCGGTTTCAATCCCCAGATCGCGAACAATACGAGGCAACTTTGACCAAGCATTACCGATAGGCTGCATCCTGGTCTTCATCACGCCTTCCTGCAAATCAGACGTAATGTGCGACAGCCGCTGCAGCGGAGCCGCAAATTCGCTATCATCGCGGCCACGTATCATCTGCAAAAGTTGGTTGCGCGTAAGAACCAGTTCGGAAACCAAGGTCATTAGATTTTCAAGCAGGTCCACGTTGACGCGGATAGACTGCGCCGCGATAGAGTTTTCACCCCCACCGCCGCCGCCACCCCCTGCAGGAGCTGCGGGAGCAGCAGCCTTGGCCGATTCCTTCGGTGGCTCTTTTGCCGCAGCAGGAGGCTTGGCCGCTGCAGGCTTCTCAGCCTCAGGTGGGGCAGCAGCAGGCTCTTCAGCAGCCGGAGCAGGCTTGGCAGACGCAGCCTCCTTGGCACGCTCGGCAGCCATCTGGGCATCAAGCTCTGCCTGACTGGTTGCTTTCTTGCCTTGGGATACAGCCTGCTGGACCTCAGCCAGCAATTCCGCAGCCACCGGAAATGCTTCCGCTGCAGCAGGGGGGGCTTCAGGCGCAGGAGGAGGAGGCGGTGGTGGAGCCGCAGCAGCCGAAGCACCACCGCCCGAGGTATTCCCCTCGGCCATGGCGTTCAGCTGGTCGATCAGATCGCGGTCATTTCCTTCGGGTTCTGTCTCGTTGGCTTCCAGATGTCCCAGAAGTTCCTTGATTCGGTCAATAGAAGCCAGAATAAGGGTGACAGCTTCGGCCGTGACGGTCAGCTCACCGTCACGGAACTTGCCCAGAACGTTCTCCCCCGAGTGGGCCAACGACTCAAGGCGTGGCAATCCAAGGAACCCGCACGTGCCTTTTATGGTGTGAACCAACCGAAAGATATTGGACAAGATGCCCGTGTCGTTGGGATTCTGCTCCAGATTCACCAACTCAATATCAAGCGTGGCAAGGCTTTCCGCTGTTTCGGTCAGGAATTCACTGAGCAGGTCGTCCATTGGTATCTCCCCAATGCTCTTCCACGAGAGCGCCGAGAACGAAGCCGTCAAAAACCACCATATCCGGCGGTGCGGCGCACAACGCCCCTCCCTGACCGGATAATCCGGCACCCAGAACGCTTTTGTAACACGGAAAAAACGGGACCAGAAGGGTTCTTGCTGTCCATTGCCACAGCGCCATCAAATAGAAAACCCTAGGATTATAAGCGATGCAATTATAAACGCATTGGTGTTGCGCAAAGGGTTATTTCCCGCTTCGAAAAAGCATGGGACAAGCGCCACTCAGCCCGCATGGCAAGCTGATGAAGCAGGACAACCGGGGCATTGCGTGGTCCGGGAACAACGGGCTGGCCAGACAAAAGATCGTCAAGATCCGGGATAAGGGTAACCTGTGTCCCTGTAGCCGCAACCACAACACCCCTACCGGAGTGCTCTCCCCCGGAACGGACAGAAATAGACCCACCACGAACAAGATGATCAGCCGCCAGCATGATCATGCAGAGAATCATGCGCCCGACGTAACCAGGAGTGGATTGCCTGTCAAAGTCATCACCCCAGAGAAGGGTGATGCCGCTTTTTGTTGCCCGGATCCATTCGTCACAGAGTGTGGCTAAATCGGCAAGATCGCGCTCACCTGCCAGCGACATACCAAAAACCGTGCGCAGGAATCGCAGCCGGCTTGAAACCGCATCAGCCGATCCTTTCAGAAGGGCAACTGTTTCACGGGCCAACCGTGGATCATCTTCATCTGCCATAAGCTCCATGCCAGCAACAACGGCCCCGACAGGCCCGGCCAGATCATGGCACAGACGCGTACACAACAAGTCCGCAAGATCAGCATCCTGCATCACAATGGCAGACCCCCTGTTCTGGCATTGACCATTGGATTACCCCAAAGAACGATGGACCATACCATCCCAAAACAACAAGATGAAATACAACAGAAATGGCCCCCCATTCATGCCTTTTCCCACTTCGTTCAGGCAGATTAATGTCCAGAGTCTGAGCAATTCATCCTTGCCGCCAGGCTGGAAAGGTGGCAATCAGCGGCTCATGAAGACCCCTGTACCCGATACTGTTTTTGCACACCTTCCTGTCAGCGCTGTTATTCCGGACTTACGGGCGGCACTGGAGAAAACAGGACGTGCGGTCCTGCAGGCACCACCCGGGGCCGGAAAAACGACATCCGTACCCTTGGCCCTGCTGACTGAGCCTTGGCTAGCCGACAAAAAGATCATCATGCTTGAACCCCGTCGCCTGGCCGCACGGGCCAGTGCCGCCCGCATGGCGTCCATGCTGGGTGAGAAAGCGGGCGAAACCGTCGGCTTCCGTATTCGTCAGGACCGCTGCGTATCAAGTCGTACACGGATCGAAGTTGTGACCGAGGGCATTCTGACCCGCATGATCCTGGAAGATCCGGGGTTAACCGGTGTCGGATTGATCATCTTTGACGAATTTCATGAACGCTCCCTGCAGGCTGACCTTGGCCTTGCCCTATGCTTGGACATCTCGGAAGCACTGCGTGAAGATCTGCGTCTTCTTGTCATGTCAGCTACCCTTGACAGTGGGCCGTTGTCTTCCCTTCTTGGCAATGCCCCCATCATAACATCGGAAGGACGCAGCTTTCCTGTATCCACCCGTTTCCTGCCACCACGGCGCGGGATAGGCACAGAGCACGCCTGCGCCGAAGCCATTCAGACTCTTGTGGCAGCAGAACAGGGATCCATTCTCGTCTTTCTTCCTGGTGAGAAGGAAATACGTCGTACCGCACATATCCTGTCATCAGCGGATCTTCCTGGTCACATTGATGTACACCCGCTTTATGGAGCCATGCCGCCTCACGAGCAGGACCGTGCCCTTGCACCGGCGGGCACAGGACGTCGCAAAATCGTGCTTGCAACATCGGTTGCAGAAACATCCCTGACTATCGATGGCATACATATTGTTGTGGACTCAGGTCTTTCACGCCGGTCCCGCTTCGACGTCGGCAGCGGAATGGGACATCTGGTCACCACCCGGGTCAGTGCCGCTGAAGCTGCCCAGCGCCAGGGGCGTGCCGGGCGACTGGGACCGGGCCTGGGATGCCGCCTGTGGAGCGAAGCGGAAGATCGGGCCTTGGCACCCTTCCCACCGCCGGAAATTACCGAAGCAGACCTGACACCGCTGCGCCTGGACCTTGCCGTCTGGGGAGCACGGGCAGAGCAGCTTCGGTGGCTGGATGCTCCCCCGGCCCCGGCTCTGGCGCGTGCCGAAGATCTTCTGCAGGCCATGGGGGCTCTTGATCAGGATGGACGGATAACACAACACGGAAAGGCAATGGCAGCCTTACCGCTGCACCCACGCTTGTCCCATATGGTCCTGTCGGCTCAGCCTTTGGATCTGGGTGGGCTAGCCTGCACCATAGCAGCCGTGCTTGCCGAACGGGATCCCGCCCGCGCCTGTCGTAATGCCGATCTACGGCATCGCCTGGAGCTGCTTCAGGGCAAGGTCAAGGACGTGTCAGTCGATCACCGCGCACTGTCGCGTATTCGCGACCTGGCATCCGGATGGCGAAAAAAACTGGGCCTGAAAGACGAATCCGGAATAACCAAGGCTGGCCTGGTGGCCGCACTGGCCTTCCCTGACCGGATTGGAAAACAGAGGGCACGAGGTACCTATACGCTATCTGGTGGGCGCAGCGCGGCCCTGCCCCCGGATGACCCGCTTGCAGTGCATGATTTCCTGGTTGTCATGGACCTTGATGGCCGAGGAGCCAACGGACGTATTTTCCTGGCCGCCCCCCTTGAGCGGCAGGATCTGGAATCCCTGTTTGCTGATTCCATCGAAGAACAGGCCATAACCTGCTGGGACTCACGAACTGGCAGTGTTCTGTCCCGGGTACAACAGCGATTGGGTGCATTGGTCCTTGGCGAGAAGGTCAACAACGCCCTTGATTCGCACACAGCGGCACTGGTCATGGCTGAAGGCGTCCGTCAAACAGGCCTGCATTGCCTACCATGGGATAAACAGAGCCAGCAATTCCGTGCCCGTGTCACCTTTCTGGCCCAACAGGACAAGGACAACTGGCCCGATATGACAGATACAGGGCTTCTGGACAGCCCGTCGGACTGGTTCGTCCCGTTTGCCAGTGGAATTACCCGGCTGGAACATCTGAAGCGCCTTGATCTCCTGTCTGCCCTGACAGCCATGTTGTCCTGGACACAACGCCAGCAACTGGAGCGCACCGCACCCTCCCATTTCACGGTTCCAACAGGGGAGCGAATCCCCCTGGACTATACAGGCGGTGAGACACCGGTCTTGTCGGTGCGGATCCAGCAGCTGTTTGGATGCCGCACACACCCCTCGACAGGAGAAGGCATGATACCCCTGACGGTTCATCTGCTGTCCCCGGCCGGACGACCATTGCAGATAACCCGTGACCTGCCGGGATTCTGGACCGGGAGCTACCCGGCCATACGGGCAGAAATGCGTGGACGGTATCCCCGCCACCCCTGGCCTGACGATCCCCTGACCGCAACGCCAACCAACAGGGCGAAACCACGTGGGAATACCTGAGAGCCATGATTGATCCTGCTTGGCATACCCGTATCGCGCATGCACTGGAGGCCCTGAAAGAACAGGGGCGATACCGTTCCCTGCGCACCACAGAGACAGAAAATAGCATGTCCGTGAAGCGCAACGGATGCAACCTTGTCAATATGTCGTCAAATGACTATCTGGGCCTGTCGCGCCATCCTGCCCTGATAGAGGCTGTCACCCACGCGGTGGAGGAGAACGGGTGTAGCGCCGGGGCATCACGCCTGATCTGTGGCACCCTGCCCTTGCATGACATGCTGGAAGACCAACTGGCCACGCTGAAGGGCACAAGCTCTGCCTTGGTGACAGGATCAGGATTCCAGACCAATGCCTCTGTTCTTGCTGCCCTGCTGGATCAGGGCACGACAAAGACCGCTCCGCTTGTTTTGGTGGATCGCCTGGCCCATGCCTCGATCCACGATGGTCTCAAGCTGGCCGGGGTACGTCAGCTGAGATTTCGTCACAATGACCTGTATCATCTCTCTGATCTGCTGAAGCAATACGGCCACCAGAGCGAGACACGGATCATCATTACGGAAAGCGTGTTCAGTATGGACGGTGACCGTGCAAACCTGCCGGAACTGGTAAAGCTGGCCCAGGAACATGGCGCTCTCCTGTACGTTGACGAAGCACACGCCACAGGCGTTCTGGGGCCGGATGGAGCCGGACTGTGTGCTGACCCCGACGTCAAGGGCAAGGTTGACATTGTGATGGGTACCTTTGGCAAGGCGCTGGGCGGCTATGGAGCGTTTGTTGCAACCTCTCCCCTTCTGCGCGAGTGGCTCATCAACCATTGTAGAGGGTTTATCTATGCAACCGCGCTGCCGCCACCGGTTCTGGCCGCAGCACTGGCCGCGCTGAGAATCCTGCCTTCCCTTGAGAACCAGCGCCGCTACCTGCTGGAGATCGGCAACACACTGCGATCAGGGTTGAGACAGATCGGGATTGATACACTGGACTCCGATACCCAGATTATTCCCGCCGTCATCGGCAATGACCACGACACACTGGCCGCAGCAAGTGTGCTGGAAGACAGGGGCTTTCTGGTGGTTCCCATCCGTCCACCAACCGTTCCACCCGGCACGGGACGCCTGCGGATTGCCCTGTCGGCGCTACACACCCATGACCAAGTTGATCGGCTGCTGGACGCTTTTCAGGCCTTTGCACGGTGCGGCGCATGACACGCATTCTTCTGCTTCATGGCTGGGCCGGATCTGCTAAAGACTGGAAAGGGGTGCAGGCCAATCTACCGAACGACCTAGATACAGAATGCCCCGACGCAGGGTATTTCGGCCAACAGAAGCCATGGTCCGGACACAGGCCTGACCTTGTTGTGGGATATTCCCTTGGATGCCTGGACGCATTGGGTTATCCGGACCTGAACGGCATTCCATGGATAGCGGTCAATGGATTCACGCGGTTCTGTGCGGGGACAGATTTCCCGGAGGGAGTGCCTGTACGCATTCTCCAACGCATGCGGAAACAACTGGATGAAGATACAGCATCAACGGTCATAACCTTTCTATCCAGTATCGGGGCTTCCCGTTTCCTGGATGACAGCGTAACCTATAACCACAAAGCCTTGTCTGCCGGGTTGACCCGCCTTCTTGAGGCAGACAGACGCCCGGCACAGCCTGCCCTTGCGCTGGCTGGAGACAGGGATCCTCTTGTATCTGTTGCACACAGCCGGGCATGCTTTGGTGATTCCGCCGCGATCATCCAAGAGGGCGGACACAGGCTATTACATACCCACCCACACATTGTTGCCAACGCTATTGTCAGGATCATCCGGTCATGAACACGATCGCCTGGAAACAGAAGGTTGCCCGGCGTTTCAATGATGCAGCAACAACCTATGATGCCGCCGCCGCCATCCAGCGCCACATTGCAACAACCCTTGCTGAAAGCCTGAAGGCTATTAACCTGCCCTCCTGCCCTGTTGTTCTGGAAGTTGGGTGTGGAACCGGTTTCCTGACTAAACAGCTTGCACCGGTCCTTCGCCCTGCCCTTTGGCATGCCACGGATATTGCGCCTTCCATGGTTCAAGCCTGTCTGCGTCGCATGCAGCCCCATGCCATAAACCTGAATGGCCGGTGCATGGATGGGGAATGGCCGGACCTTCCCCCGCAATCAGTCGACCTTGTGGTGTCGAACATGACAGCACAGTGGTTCTCTGATTGTCCCTCGGCTTTACGGCGGCTTTACAGCTTATTGCGTCCCGGAGGAATTCTGACAATGACCCTGCCCGGATCGCAAACATTTGTCGAGTGGAGATCCCTGTGCAGTCAGGCCGGCATGCAACCGCCCACACCCCTTGGGCCAAACCGGGATACATTGGCCATACATTTGCCCCATGCGCGCATCTCCGCACATGATGTGCCGATGCACTGTGCAAACCTGTTCGAGTTTCTTGACCATCTGCGCCATACCGGGGCCCGTACAGCACCACAACAAGCTGCCCCCATGACCGTGTCCCAGATGCGTCACCTGATGCGCATAACGCAGGGGCACCCCCTGACCATGACCTATGAAATCCTGACTGTTATATGGAGCCGGCCATGAAGACGGCATTCCGCGGCTTTTTTGTCACCGGCACCGATACGGATGTGGGGAAAACCGTTGCCTGTGCCTGCCTGGTCAAAGCAACAGGTGCCCTGTACTGGAAGCCGGTGCAATCCGGCACCGATGATCTACCGGGCGGAGACACCGCAACGGTAGCCAGCCTGACTGGCCATTACCCAAATGATTTCCCGGCACCAGCTTTCGCCTTCAGGGCTGCCCTGTCGCCGGATCAGGCCGCACGGCTTGAAGGGAAGATCATTGAACCAGCACACCTGGAGAACAGGTTTCCCTCCGAAAGCCCCCTGATCGTTGAGGGTGCCGGTGGCCTGATGGTACCCTTGACCGATCGGGTCCTGATGATCGATATCATGAAAAGATTGGGGATACCCGTTATCATCGTCGCCCGGACAGAACTGGGAACCATCAACCATACCCTGCTCAGCCTGGAAGCACTCAAGGTACGCCATATCCCTGTTGCAGGAGTTCTGTTCTGCGGGCCGGACAATCCTGACAACATCAGCACGATCAAGCGGCTTGGACAGGTTCCCGTAATCGGCCATATTCCCGTGCTCTCCCCACTGGACAAGACATCCATCCGGCACGCGGCAGAAACCCTTGACCTTTCGGCCTGGATATAAAGCGGAGCCATGATGATGAATATGGAAACCAGCAGTCTGATTGCCCTGGATCGTGCTCATCTGTGGCATCCTTTCACCCAGGCCATGACAGCCCCGGATGCCATACCCGTACGGTCCGCATCAGGGGCCGTTCTGACAACAACGGATGGGCGCCATATCTTGGACCTGATTTCATCGTGGTGGGTCAATCTGCATGGGCATGCACATCCCGCCATAGCCCGCGCCGTTGCAGAGCAAGCCGCCACACTGGAACACGTGATTTTTGCGGGATTTACGCACGAGCCAGCCATACGCCTGGCCAGCCGCCTTGCCACACTGCTACCAGACCCATTATCCCGTGTCTTCTTTTCTGACAATGGCTCAACCGCAGTGGAAGTCGCGATGAAAATGGCTTTCCAGCATGCGGCCAACAAAGGAGAAAAGCAGCGGACCCGGTTCCTGGCTTTCGAGGGCGGATATCATGGCGACACCGTTGGGGCCATGTCAGCCGGGGCCTCGTCAAACTTCTTCCGGGCCTGGAAGCAACTTCTGTTGCCAGTAGATATCATGCCGATTGCCTGCCATGATTCTTCCATGGGTCATGACCTGGTCGAGAATGGGGAAGAGCGTGCCCTGAAAGCACTGGAAGCCCATCTTGACCAGTATGGACAGACAACGGTCGCGGCTCTGATCGAGCCTTTGGTTCAAGGGGCCTGCGGCATGCGTATGCACCGCCCGGCCTTCCTGCGTGCTGTCACAGAGCGCCTGCACCATCACGGTATTATGGTTGTCTTTGATGAAGTCATGACAGGTTTCGGACGAACCGGAGATCTGTTTGCATGCGTAAAGGCAGGGGTTACACCCGACTTCATATGCCTGTCCAAAGGCTTGACCGGTGGCTTTATGCCCTTGTCCGCCACGGTAACCAGTGATGCTGTCTACCAGGCTTTTCTGGACGAGTCCGTAGACCGCGCTTTCCTGCACGGGCACTCTTTTACGGCAAACCCGCTGGGATGTGCTGCCGCCTTGGCATCGCTGGATCTTTTGATAACAGATGCCTGCAAGGATGCGCGCCACCAGATTGAAACATTCCACCGCAGCACATTGGCAGACATTGTGGCTGAAAGCGCGTTGACGCGGCACTTCCGGGTTACCGGGACCATCGCAGCCTTTGATCTGGAATGCCCTGATCCCGGCTATGCATCATCCTTGGCACCGCGATTGAGAGAACTGTTCCTGCAAGCCGGCATGCTCATCCGCCCCTTGGGCAACACGGTCTACCTTCTTCCACCGTACTGCATCACCAATGATCAGATGGAAAAGGTGGCCACATCAGTCAGAGCCGTGCTGCAAACACTGGAAAAAGAGGCACCGGGACCAAGAACGGCACCTGTGCCTGTTCCGGCTTTTGACATGTTCTGAAGGAAATCAGCGATCGTCCATATTCATCAGGTCCTTGATAATCCCCTCCAGCTTCCCGCTGCGCTGATCCAGCTCCCTGGCCGCTGCCAGTGTAGAACTGGAGGCTTTGCTGGTGGTGTCGGTCGCCGTGCATACATGCGCAACGTTACCGCTGATTTCTGATGTAGCTGCACTCTGCTCCTCGACAGAGGCCGCAATGGCCGCAGAGATCTCCGACAGGTTCTCAACCTGCCCCATCAGATGATGGGCAATGTCCTGGCATGCTTTTGTTGTATCCTTCAGGAGGCCAATACGGTCACCAACAGAAGCGGCAGATTCCGCTGCCTGGTGCGCCAGGGAATGAACCTCTTCAGCAACAACAGCAAACCCCTTGCCCTCGAAACCAGCACGCGAGGCCTCTATGGCAGCATTCAATGCCAAGACTTTTGTTTGACCGGCAATCGCAGCAATCATGGAAATAACCGTATCAATCTGTGTCGATGCCTCATCCATGGCATACACTTGATCCAACATCTGCCGCATCTCTTCCCTGGTTTCATGGCTGATGCGGGCCGCATCACATAAACGGGCACTGATTTCATTGATGGACACGCTGAGCTGCTCCACAGCCGCCATCACAGACGCCGCCTGGTTGGATGTTTCCTCCGCAGCAGCAGCCCCTTCCGTCGCCTGAACCTTCAGGTCTGTCGATATGGTATTAACCTTGGAGGCCAGCTCCATAACCATGTTGGCAAGACGCTCTTGCTCGGTGACAAGCGACCACGTCACCATGGTGCCGATCACGGCCCCTGCATGATCCTTGACCGGGTTGACGCGAAGATCCATCGCCTCGTCCCCGACGTGGACAACCGCGCGATGCTGGCGGTCACCAAGCTTTTCTATAATCTGCCTTTGATATTCCGGGCGACGGTGGAAGATGTCATAGCTCTTCCCGATAACCTCCTCGGCCTTACAGGGCAGAAGATGTTCTATTTTCTTCAGGGTCTCTCGACTCCTTTTGTTTGTATACGTTATAATTCCATTCTTGTTGCAGAGGATGATGTTCACGGGCATGAGATCCAGCATCTGCAAACGCGCGTTGTTTTCTGCTTCCACACGCAGATGCTCGGTCGCCAGAGACCACGTCAGGCACACTGCAACATAGCGTCCCTTGCCATCGTAAATAGCTGAAAGCTTCAGTTCCAGCTTGTGCGCACCCAAAGATACGATAGCCCGGTGTGGAAGATTCCCCGGGTCTGCAAGCAAGGTACGCTGATGCCCGGGGTTTTTATGAAACGCATCAATACTGGTGCCGACCAGGCTACCGAGAGGAACCGGCAACCACCTCTCCAAAGGAGCGAGAATCTCCATGCTGCGCTTGTTGGCAAACTGAATGGTCAGGGTTTCACTGTCAGCAATCATGACGGCATCGGGCAGTGCATCCAGCGTTGCACGCGACAGCATCTGGATAAAATCATTGTCATATCTGGAGAAAAACATGACGCCCCCGCCCGATACCCTGTATGAGACGGTGTCCATACTCTCATTGACAGTCAAAAATACATTCCATCGCCACAGAAACTGTATCCAGGCAGACAGATATGGATACACTCATACACAAAAGATAATGTGCGCGAATACCCTGACCCTTCTCTGCACCATGAAAGCAGGCTAGGGTCCGGCAAACGGGAAACAGCAGAACAACGGACAACTACGCCCATGTCGACTATTGCCTCCTTGATTGCACAGGATCTCGGCTGTCGGGAATCTCAGGTTAATGCTACAATTGATCTTCTTGCCGCAGGAGCAACCGTTCCTTTTATTGCCCGCTACCGCAAGGAAGCAACAGGCGGGCTGGACGATGCACAGCTCCGCCTTCTGGAAGAGCGACTGGGATACTTGCGTGATCTGGAGGACAGGCGAGACACTATCCTCAAGAGCATCGACAGCCAAGGCAAACTGACCGCTGACCTGCGCACCAGAATTGACGGTGCCAATACAAAAGCCAAGCTGGAGGATATCTACCTCCCCTATCGCCCCAAGCGCCGTACCAAAGCCACCACAGCCCGCGAAGCCGGGCTTGAGCCATTGGCCAATGCTCTTCTTGAAAACCCGGGACACGATCCTGAAACCAAGGCCCACAGCTTTATTGATGCTGACAAGGGAATTGCGAACCCTGCAGAAGCGCTGGAAGGGGCACGCCACATCCTGATCGAGCGGTTCGCTGAACACGCGGAACTCGTCGGAACCCTGCGGGAGTTGATGTGGTCTGAGGGGATTTTATTCTCCACTGTGATCAAAGGGAAAAATGACCAAGGAAACAAGTTTACCGATTACTTTGACCATCGCGAACCCGTACGCCACATAGCAGGTCACCGTGCGCTGGCCATGTTCAGGGGCGCGGCAGAAGGTGTTCTCCGCCTGTCATTACGTCATCCAGACAGTGATGAGAAGACAGGAGACAGTGAAACATGCCTGCGTTATATTGCCAGCCGTTTCGGCATTGGCAACAAGGGACGCCCCGGTGATCCGTGGCTTGTCGAGACCGTGCGGGCCACATGGAAAAACAAGCTGTCCGGGCATATTGAAACGGACATAACCGCACGCCTGCGTGAGAAAGCGGAAAAAGAAGCGATACAGGTCTTTGCTGCCAACCTGAAGGATGTATTGATGGCAGCCCCGGCAGGTATGCGGGCAACACTGGCCCTGGACCCCGGGTACCGTACAGGGGTAAAGGTCGCGGTTATCGACCAGACCGGAAAAGTACTTGAAACAACAACAATTTACCCGCATGAGCCCCGCAAACAATGGAATGAAGCGTTGGCAATGCTGGGCCGCTTGGTCATCAAACATCAGGTACAGCTGATTGCAGTTGGCAATGGCACCGCAAGCCGTGAAACCGATGCATTGGCCGCTGAACTGATCCGACAGCTACCGGAACAGCGGGTTACCAAGGTTACGGTGAGCGAGGCCGGTGCCAGCGTATACTCTGCTTCGGCTTGGGCATCACGGGAACTGCCGGATCTTGATGTTTCGCTCCGCGGTGCGGTCTCCATAGGACGACGCCTGCAGAACCCCCTTGCAGAACTGGTCAAGATCGACCCCAAAAGTATCGGCGTCGGCCAGTACCAGCATGATCTGTCTCAGCCGGAACTGGCCCGGGCGCTGGATGTGGTTGTTGAAGATGCAGTTAATGCCGTTGGCGTGGACCTGAATACAGCATCGGTCCCTCTCCTCAGTCGTGTGGCCGGCATCTCGGAACGACTGGCCGAGAATATTGTCGCCTTCCGCGACAGCAACGGTGCATTCAAGAACCGTCGGACCTTGCTGAAAGTAGCAGGGCTGGGGCCAAAGACCTTTGAACAGTGCGCCGGCTTCCTGCGCATTTTCAATGGCGATGAACCCCTGGATGCATCGGCGGTCCACCCGGAAGCCTATTCCGTTGTGCAAAACATACTGACCATTGCCAAGACCACCATCACGCATGTGATTGGCAATCTTTCCCTGCTGCACACCTTGCGGCCGGAATCCTTTGCCAACGATCGCTTTGGTACTCCGACCGTCATTGACATTCTGAAGGAACTGGAAAAACCAGGACGCGACCCGCGACCGGAATTCAGGACAGCGCAGTTCCGTGATGGCGTGGAGAAAGTGGCGGATCTTGAGCCCGGCATGATTCTGGAAGGAACCATTACCAACGTTGCCAACTTCGGGGCCTTCGTGGACATCGGTGTACACCAGGACGGGCTGATCCACATTTCTGCCTTGTCCGACCGCTTCGTCAAAGACCCAAGAAGTGTTGTAAAGGTCGGCGACGTCGTGAAAGTGAAGGTTCTGGATGTTGATCTGCAACGTAAGCGTATCGCGTTGACACGGCGGATGGATGAAGAACCCGGCAAGCCAGGTAACCAGCCCCGGACACCCGGACAGGACGAAATCCGGAAAGTGCCACGGGCACATCCAAAGGCCAAGGATAACGCAAGGAATCAAAATACTGACAATGCGCTCGCCCATGCCCTGACCAAAGCCGGTTGGAAGACAAAGCCGAATAAAAAGGAACCCCGGTCATGATCCGGTCTGCAAACACACCTGCCACAGAAGGAAAAACGGAACGGAACCTGATCACCCCGCATGGCCTGAAGGCGTTGAAAGAAGAGTACCGCCACCTGTGGACCGTTGAAAGACCCAAGACCGTAGATGCCGTATGGCGGGCTGCGCAAAATGGCGACCGGTCAGAAAATGGTGACTATCTGTATAACAAGAAACGCCTGCGGGAGATTGACCGACGGGTCCGCTTCTTGCTGAAACGGATAGACTGTGCAGAAGTAATCGATCCATCACGGCAAACAAACCGGTCGCAGGTTTTTTTTGGTGCCACGGTGACCTTTGTCAATGAACGCGATGAAGAAAAAACCGTCACCATTCTGGGTAAGGATGAAGCAGACATGGCTACCGGCTCAATCAGCTGGCAGTCCCCCGTTGCCCGGGCGTTGATGAAAGCCGGTATCGGAGACACCGTAACCGTTCGTACCCCTGCCGGCATCAGTACACTGGAAGTCCTGTTGATCACTTACCCAAGCCCGGACGGATCCTCTGAAGAGGTATGACTGGCTGACAGACAGTGACTGTGGTCTGAAAGGACTTCAATCACACGGCAGGCACGGACTGTATGGCCATTCGGGTGCTCGGACATATGCTCCAGCTCTTGCTCCAAACGCTGCAACCTGGCAATGCGGTCGCGCACGCGGTGCAGGTGGCGCATGGCGATACGATCCACTTCATGGCAAGGTTTTTCCGGATGATCGGACAAACGCAGAAGCTCGCGAATGTCATCGAGGGTAAAACCAAGCTCGCGGCTGTGCCTGATAAAGCTGAGACGGTCCAGATGCGCAGGTCCGTAAACACGCTGATTACCAGCTGTACGATTCGGAACAGGCATCAGACCGATCTGCTCATAGTACCGGATTGTTGGCACCTTGCAGCCACTCTGCCTGGCCAAATATCCAATACTGAACAGGTCTTGACGCGCTCTCACACTCCATCCCTCTCCACATACAGGACAAGGCGATCAGGGTGGCCGATCAGGGCCAAGGGCACAAGAGCAAAGATAAATGGCGATACCCCACTGTTGCGGCCCGAAACCGAGTATGAAATAACGGGTACTCTTGCCGCGACAGCCGCCCAACATTGTACGGAACACCTACACGGATGATTGTTGTTCGCAACCTCTGTCATACCTATCCGGGATCACGACGCCAGCCGCAGCGAATGGCGCTGGACAACCTGGATCTTACCGTTGAAATGGGCACCCTGTGCATTCTGTCCGGCCCGAACGGCAGTGGAAAATCAAGTCTTTTTCGCATGCTGTGCGGGCTGTCACAGCCGTCTTCGGGATCAATCCGTATTGACGGATCCGACGTACTGGCCAATCCCGGGGCTGCCCGGCGTATAACAGGGGTGGTTTTCCAGAGCCCCGCACTGGACAAACAATTGTCCGTTGCCGAGAACCTTCGCCTGCATGCGCGTCTGCATGGCTTGGGGACAGAGGACTACAGGACACGCTGTGCTCAAGCATTGGCATGGACAGACCTCGGCGATCGACTGGATGAGAGGGTAGAGACCCTTTCCGGTGGGCTGGCCCGGCAGGTCGAGCTTGCAAAGTGCTTGTTGACACGCCCTCGCATTCTTTTGCTGGATGAACCAACAACAGGGCTGGATCCAGCCAGCCGGCGCTCTTTCCTGAACACACTCAAACGCGTGCAGCAGGACGAAAACATAACAATCCTGATGACCAGCCATGTCTTCTCCGATGCTGATTATGCTGATACCGTGGCCATCATGCACAATGGCAGGCTTCTGGCCCATGACAGCCCGGATATGCTGAAAGCCCGGGTCGGGGCAACCATGGTGGTGATGACCCCACGTGACCCACAAGCCTTTGCAACCATCCTGTCCTCGCAATTCGGGCAAACATCATGGCGCTATGGCGATGAACTGCGCATCGACAATACAAATGCCGACAAAGCAGCATCCTTGATCAGTGGTATTCTGGAACATTACAACGCCGAGGTTCTGTCGATCGGGGTTCGTCAGCCGGATCTTGAGGATGTCTTCGTACACGTGACCGGCAAGAAAGTGGTTGAGCACACCAGCTCCCCCACCCTGGAGAAAGTTCCATGAACGCACTGGTTCTTCCCGCTTTTTATCTGGCTCACCGTGAGTTCATCCGCTTCATACGCCAACCGCACCGCGTTGTCGGAAGCCTGGGACAACCTCTTCTGTTCTGGCTGTTTCTTGGAACCGGGTTCTCTCCCTCCTTCCGCCCCCCAGGCATGGATGGGATCAGCTATGTGGAATACTTCTATCCCGGCGTGCTGATGATGCTGATCCTGTTTGCCTCGATCTTCTCGATCATTACAGTCATCGAGGACCGGGAGCATGGCTTCCTTCAAGGGGTGTTAACCGCGCCGGTGCCACGGATGGCAATTGTGCTGGGTAAGGTTGGTGGCGGAACCAGCATTGCCCTTTTCCAAAGCGTTATTTTGCTGCTGGCGGTTCCGTTTCTGGATCTCCCCATTACCGCCAGCGGACTGCTTCTGGTCTTGCTGGCTATGGTGTTATCCGCACTGGGCTACGCCGCTCTCAGCTTTGCCATTGCATGGACCATGAAATCAACATCAGGCTTCCACGCCATTATGATGATCTTTCTGATGCCACTGTGGCTTCTGTCGGGAGCCCTGTTTCCGGTTACAGGTTCTCCGCTGTGGCTGCAGATCGTCATGATAGCCAATCCGGTTGCTCATGCCCTGACTATTATGCGCATTCCGTTCTATCAAACGGCTTCAGAATGCCTGTCAAACCCTGAATACCTGATGTCACTGTCTGTTGTGACAAGCTGGGTTGCTATCTGCTTGTGGCTGGGGGCCAAGCGCGTTGCCCACCGCGACAAGGGCGTAGGCAGCGTAGCGGCTGCATCTTGAAGAGAACACGTCAATATTGGATCCGACACCGTGCATTACCCTGCCAAAATTGAAGTCGCTCACCCCCCACTGATTGACAGCCTTGTGGATCGGTCACGCCAGGCATGGGATGCTTATACCCAGCATGCTTTTGTTCAGGCACTGGGCGATGGAACTCTGCCCCGCAAGGCTTTCCTGCACTATCTCAGGCAAGATTACATCTTTCTGGTTCACTTCTCGCGGGCATGGTCCTTGGCTGCATTCAAGGCTGAAACCGTCGAGGATATACGCCAATGCGCCTCAACCGTTCATGCCCTGACCACACACGAAATGCCGTTGCATGTGCAAACGTGCGAGGCAGAGGGCATTACCCTGTCCGATCTTGAAAAAACGGATGAAGAGGTTGCCAATATCGCCTATACTCGCTTTGTCATGGATTGCGGTCTACGCGGTGATCTTCTCGACCTTCTGGTGGCATTGGCTCCGTGCGTCTTCGGGTATGGCGCCATCGGGAATGCACTGGCAGTACAGAACAAGGCTATGCTGTCGCAGCATCCTTATGCAGACTGGATAAGGACCTACGCCAGTCCCGAATATCAGGATGTATGCCACGCGGTCAGTACGCTTCTGGACCGGGTTGCCTATAACGCACTGGGTGATCAGCCTGAAACATCACCACGCTGGACCAGCTTGGTCAGAACGTTCAATACCGCCTGCGTGCTGGAAAGCAACTTCTGGCAAATGGGCCTGAACCCGCCCTGATATCAGGCAACGGGAACCGAAGACCGCGCCGGTACACCACAGAAACGAACGGGGATCCCGGCAGGAATGCCACTGACCATCGTATCGCGCATGGCAAAAGCACCACGTACAACCGTATGAACAGGACGCCCCGCTGCGTGAAACCCGTCAAAGGGCGTCCATCCACAGCGACTGGCAATCCAGGAATCGCTGATCGTCCAACGCTGCTTCAAGTCTACAATCGTCAGATCTGCATCATAGCCAAGTGCAATCCGTCCCTTCCCGGCTATTCCAAAGACTCGCGCCGGCCCGGCACTGGTTAGATCCACAAACCGCGCAAGGGACAAACGGCCACTGGCAACATGGGTCAGCATAACCGGGACCAGTGTCTGGACACCGGTCATACCAGATGGACTGTCGGGGTAAGGGCGTGCCTTTTCTTCCAGGGTATGGGGCGCATGATCAGACCCGATGACATCGACAACACCATCTGATACAGCCTGCCACAGGGCCTCGCGATGCGCTGCGTCACGGATCGGAGGGTTCATCTGTAGACGCGTTCCAAGTCTCTCGTAATCACCGGGGCCGGCAAACATCAGATGCTGGGGAGTCACTTCGACGGTGGCAAAATCCCTGCATGTTGCCAGAAGCTGCATTTCTGCTGCCGTTGTCACATGCAACACGTGAACCAGTCGGCGTGCTCTTCTGGCAAGTTTCAACAGGCGAGTTGTTGCCAGAAGGGCAGTTTCTTCGTCACGCCACGCAGGGTGCATGGCAACATCGGCGCCGCCGCCAACAATGCCCCTGCGTTCTTTCAGACGCTCCTCATCCTCGCAATGAACAGCTATCCGACGGTAACCTTGCGACAAGACATCGGCCAAGGTGTTATCATCAGCTACCAGCAGGGAGCCTGTTGAAGAGCCCATAAAAACCTTGATCCCTGCACAGCCGGGGATACGTTCCAGCTCTGCCAAGTCCTGCAGGTTGCCCGCCGTCGCACCAATGTAGAAGGCATGATCGCACCATGAACGCCCCACAGCCCTGAACAACTTGTCAGCCAAGTCTTCGGCACTGACGGTACCCGGCTGCGTATTGGGCATTTCAAAGACAGAGGTTACACCGCCAAGGACAGCGGCACGGGTTCCTGTCTCCAGATCCTCCTTGTGCTCCAGTCCGGGTTCACGGAAATGAACTTGACTATCAATAACACCGGGCAAGACGGTCAGGCCATCTAGGTCAACAATACGCTCCCCCCGGGTCCCCAAGGAACCAAAAGCCGCAATCCGCCCGTCCCGGATACCGATATCAGTCAGGACAGGGCCACCCGGCATCCAGACGGTCCCGCCGGACAGGACAAGGTCAAAGAGTTCGCTGTTATGGATCATCACAACACCCGGAGGATTGATTGTTGCCTGTAAGTAGCCACAGGTAGCATATATACCCAAGGTTGTCTACAGGCCAGATAACCTTCCTTATACGCCTCTAGGGGGGAGATGATAAAACATGAAAAACATCACCATCCACAGCCTGCCCCATAATGTGGCGGCGATACCACAAGTCCAGAAATAACAAAGACCAAGCGGCAAAACGCTCCCGCCGTCCAGGTGCCATAAACAAGGAGCGGACAACAGCAGGATCAGCCACGCGGCTAGCCAACTCTCCCCTGGCAACCAAGGCCCCTAATTCCTGCCCACGGGCCGCTATCCACTCCCCGACAGGCACCGTAAACCCCTTTTTGGGTGCAAACGGATTGGCCTGAGGCAAGGCATTCTCCAGCCAACGGCGCAAAATATACTTCCCCTGCCCTCCACGTATTTTAAGGGACCGTGGAAGACGGGCAGCGACCTCGGCCACGACCGGATCCAGAAACGGCACGCGTCCTTCCATACCATGAGCCATCAAACAACGATCAAGCTTGGTCAAAAGATCGTTGGGAAGCCAATCCGCGCAATCAATATACTGCGCACGCAACAGACGGTCATGAACCGTACGAGCCGCATCTTCCTCGGATGCCTGGTAGCCGGTACGCCATGAAGGGAAACGACCGAGATTTCCGCCCAACCCTTCAAACAGTCCACGACGACGCATCGCCCGGGTAAAAGGCCACGGCCGTGAAGCTGCTCGGTAACGGCTATAACCGGCAAACAGCTCATCCCCTCCTTCACCAGACAGAACAACCGTTACATAGGGACGTGCTGCCCGGGCAAGCAACCAAACAGGGATAATGGCATAGTCGGTCGCCGGATCATCCATACAGGCAACAATCCGGGGCAAACAGTCCCAGAAATCCCGATCGGTTACCGACAGTTCGATATGCTCCGCCCCGACAGCCTGGGCAAGAGAACGCGCATGATCCCGTTCATCGTGTACACCCGTTTCCGGAAAACCCGCCGTAAAGGCCAGAACCGGGCGCTCATTTAGACGGGACATCAAGGCCAGGAGAGCCGCACTGTCAACACCTCCGGACAGAAACATGCCATAAGGCACATCAGACCGTTGGTGCACGGCAACACTGTCCATCAAAGCCTGATCCAAAGCCCGAAGAGCTTCTCTTTCCGTTTCAAGAGGAGGCTGGCTGCTGCGTAATGGCAAGGGCTGACGGCAGCTGTCAACAATACGCCCCTTGCGGATCATGATCATCTCGCCGGGAAGCAGACGACGAATACCGTCAAACAACGTCCGACTTCCCGTTGTGAATTGAAGGTTAAGTAACTCACCAGCAGCATCTGCACACAGAGACGGAGCCACAAAACCACCCGCAACCAGCGCCTGAGCCTCGGACGCAAAGGCGACGCCATCAGCATGCTCAACCACGTATAATGGCTTGATCCCGAATGGATCCCGCCCAAGCAGTAGTATGTCTTCCGCAGAATCATACAAGGCAAAGGCAATCATGCCCCGCAAAGACGCCGGAAATGAAAGACCCTGGCGATCATACAGGGCAAGAAGACTCTCGCAGTCCGAACCCGTACGGAAAGGAGCAGCTGGCATATCCTTGCGGACAGATGGATCATTGTAAATCTCGCCATTGGCGACCAGAATGCGGCCACCGGGCCAGAACAGTGGCTGGTCACCACCAGCAGGATCAATAATGGCCAAGCGAGTGTGTACTAACCCGACAGGGCCATCAACATGCACATGAACACCATCGGGACCACGGTGAGCCAAGGCATCGGCCATAGCTCTCAGCCCAGCCTCCGGCACCGCCCCATGGGCGGCAAAAAAACCTGCTATGCCACACATCAGGCCGACACCCGGGCAAAAAAGTCCCTGTACTTGCCGATAACAATACTTTCGGTAAACTCTTCCGTGAAGCTTTTCCGCCCCTCTTCGGCAAGACGCGCCAGAAGATCACGATCCCGCAAGGCCTGACGAATAGCATCCGCCATCGCATCAACATCATCCACCGGGGTTAAAAGCCCATTCACGCCATGCTTGATCAGTGCTGCCGGTCCCTGACTTGCCGCCGCAAGAACAGGCCGACCTTGCGCCCAGGCCTCCAGCACAACATTCCCCAAGGGTTCGTGGCGCGAAGGGCATATAAACAGATCGCACGAGGCATGAAAAGCCGGGGCATCATCGCGCCATCCCAAGAAACGGACACGCGGGCGTACACCGACTTCATAAGCCAGTGCTTCCAGGCGTTCCCGCTCCGGCCCATCACCGGCAATCCACAGATACACGTCTGACAAACGCGCAAACGCACGGATCAGGGTATCAAACCCCTTGTTTTCGTGCAGCCGCCCCAGTGCAAAAACAATAGGCACACGGTCAGGGGTATAAAATTCAGCACGATTGACCGGCGGCGCCGTACGTTCATCAACAAAATTGGGTAGGTAATGGGCTCGCTCTACCGGCCAGCCGTGACTTGTCACATAGTCAACAAGATCACGGGTATTGCACACTAGATGATCACACGACTGATAATGCTTCAGGTCGTAGTAACCACCCAAGCGACCAACATGCACGAACGGAACAGAGATCTGCGTTCTGGACGGACAAAAAGACGTCGCCCTGTTCATCCAGGTCAGCACAACTGCTGGCTGGAATCTCTCAATTTCCCGACGGAAAGCGCGGCGTGTAGAAAAATCAAACCGTCCGCCAAAGCCAAGAGCCACCGGATCAAGCCCCCCCTCACGCAGGCGGGCCATTCTGTTGCTGTCCGGACGCAAGAGTATGTGCTGCTGGACACCGGCACGATGAAGGGCCAGAACAAGCCGCTCGAAAAACAGCTCCGCTCCACCATTCGGGGCACCGGCCATAGCCTGCAGGATCCGAAGATTTACCATCTGTTGCACACAACTCCTGTCATCATACGGACGGCTCGCCTCCTGCAAGAGACGTTTAAACCTCTTCCGTTTCCTCCATGGCCTTTATGTACGAAAGCAGCGGATACAGCGCCGTACACAAGGCCACAACCAACCCCATACGCCCCTCACGATACCCCTTGCGGAACAGATAGACCCGTAAAAAACGCGATAGTGCCGAGCGGATAGCCCCGGCCAGAGATCCTGCTTGGCCGGACTCCCGCAGGTCAACAGCACGCGCTGAAGTATACCGGTCAAGACGGTGCAGCATATCGGAAATATTGCGATCAACATAGTGCAACAGCGGAGCTGTCAGAGCCGGACCGCGCGTACCAGACCACTGAAGAGCCGGGTGAACCCTCTGGCGGCCCCATATTTTCACGCCACGCCGGAAAAGTGCCGGGCACCCTGCCTTACCGAAACTGGATCCCCACCCATGACGGACCAAGCGTGTGCCAATGTAATTGTCGACGGGAACAACGTGCCAGTCGAAAAGGGAGGATGCAATGACGGCACGAACCTCCGCAGCCAAGGCAGACGATACGTGCTCGTCTGCATCCACTTCCAGAATCCAGTCTCCACGGCATGCTTCTATGCCCGCATTCCGACGATCGCCTTCAACCGGCCAGGCGCCCTCTATCATCCTGGCCCCGGCAGAACGGGCAATATCAGCCGAACGATCGGTACACCGATCAAGAACGACGACAATCTCGTCGGCAAATGTCAAACGCTCCAGGCACGCTGGCAGACGCTCTTCCTCATTATGAACGACAACCAAGGCTGAAAGCCGGGGCAATTCCTTCATGACCGGGTACGCCTCCACAGCTGACAGGCGGCATCAAAAACACTATCGACAGCAAGGCCATCCATTAACGTCCCCGTTTTGCGATGGTCAAACCCGGGAGGATAGATGGTCTGAAGGGTTTCCGGCGTACGAACAAACGCCGCATTAGGCCCCCATGGACCGTACAGGCACTCATCACTGGGGCCAAAGAGACCAAGTGTCGGGATACCGGCAGCAGCAGCCATATGCATCAGCGCGCTGTCATTGCCAACATAGAAAGAACAGCGCCGGAGACAAGCCGCCGCAACAGGAAGAGACAAACGGCCAACAAGATCAAGACAACGATCCGATGGAAGGGTACGGGCAACCTGCTCTGCCTGGTGGCGTTCATCCGGTGCACCGAAAAGGGCAACGCGCGCCCCCGGCAGGATGCCATCCGGTGCGGTCAGGCGCGCGACAAGTTCCGCAAAACGCTCGGCACGCCAGATCTTGGCAGGCCAGTTTGCAGCTGGCCCGACGGCCAGAACCGGTGAACCATCGGGAATGAGCTGACATGCTTTCTGCTCATCATCACCTGTGGTCCACAAAACAGGCGAAGGAGGATCATCCACCAAACCGACAAGAGAGCCGGCAGCCCTAACGCGATGAAGCGCCGCAGTATCGCGACCGGAAACCAGTCGCCGCCCTGCAAAGGGTAGACACCACGCCAAGGCTGAACGACGCAGATCAACCACGACATCCCAGCGGGTTGTGGCAACCTGTCGCCATAAATCCAGCCAATGCCCGCCCCAACGGCGTTTATCCATGATGATCAGGCGTTCCAGCTCAGGCAAACCCGAGAACAGTGGAGCCGCCAAAGGACCACAGGCAACAGTGACACGAACCCCCGGCATGACCCCAACCAAATAAGCCAGAAGACCAGAAGACAGAACCGCATCCCCGATCCGGGTCGAGGTGACAAACAACAAACGGCTCATACACAAACCTCAGCGGCAAGAGTCTCAAGAAAAACAGCCGCATCATTCCATGATCGATGGCGGAACGACGCCCCTGCTGCAGCAGACAAACCAGAAAACACACCATCATCCTGTAAAATCTGCACAGCCACACCAGCCAGTGCCGCATCATCGGGGACACAATACCCGGATACACCGTTCTCTACACGGTCAATAGCCCCCCCAGCTGGACCAGCAACGGCAGGAACGCCGCATGCCTGGCTTTCGGCCAGTGTCCAGCAGCACATGTCATCATCACACGTAGGGTAAAGGTGCAACCGGGCACGGGACCAGAGGGTGAACAGACCCAGATCGCCGGGCGGAAGACAGACTTCAACGCCCTTACTGGCCAAAGCCTTGACGCGCTCAAACAGGGGCCTCAGAACCACAGGCACATAATCCGGACCGGATCCAAGGAGACGTGACACGACCAACAACCTTGCCCCGGGAACATGGGGCCTGATCTGGTCACACCAAATATCCAGAAGGCGGTCCAGCCCACGCTGCGGATGCGTGGTAACAACCGCGACAGGATCAATAGAGGCAGGCACTCCCGTACCCCGACCCAAGAAGGGGGAGCGAACCCCAACCGGCATAATCCAAGCGGGACCGTCTCCACTCCAACGGCGATGCTGAGCAGCACCACAAAACAGAACGCCCGCCCTTGTAGCCAGGATACGCGCCTGCACAGCCGGATGCGCCATATATTCAGGTGATGCCGTAACCCAGAGCAACTGCCGACGCGCCGACACCTGCCCCAGCAAGCCCGGATCCCGGAAGGCAACAGAAACATCTGCAACAAGATCCGTCGCCTCGCCTACAGGAACGTAGGCTATCCCGTTGCATTCAACCCGCCGGGATACACGACAGGCAACAGAAACCCCGTGCCCACGGGCTGACAAGGCATCAGCCAGCCCGTGCAAAGCTTTCTCCGCACCACCCAAAGCATGATGATCGGGGGAGAAAACACTGTAATCAGCAGTGCCATCAAGAAAGCAAAAGCGCATGTCCAAGAAAACAGCCGGGCGACCAACGAATGCTTTCGCTTATAAGAGGTTGCACACCAGATTACCAGCCCCGGTCAACCAACCGACTGAAAAACACGGCTGACAGGACTTTTCTCTTGCTTGACTCTATAAGCCCGCCCACATAATCGGGGCATAATCACAGAACTGACAAGCCTGAGACCACGAATGTCACCAGAAACTGCTCCGTTTCATGAGCTTGCTCACCGAGGCGCCCTGATCTTGTCCGGCGATGACCATCGCGCCTTCCTGCAGGGGCTGGTTTCTGCCGACATTCGTACGGTTACGGAGAACCACAGCGCGTGGACAGCCCTGCTGACCCCACAGGGAAAATTCCTGCATGACTTCTTCATTTACCAGCTTGGAAACACCCTGCTGCTGGAGGGAGAGCGGGAGCGACTGGAAGACCTGCGGACACGCCTCCTGCGCTATCGGCTTCGCGCCAAGGTCATCCTGGAATCCGCACCGGACCTGGCCGTCTTTGGTACCCTGCCACCATTTCATGGGCCACTGAAGAACCTGAGCCACGCAGGCGATACAATCACATTCGGGGATGGCATCGCCTGCATGGACCCGCGCCTGCCAGCCGGTGGTATACGCATCGTTGCATCGCGCCAGGCCATTTCAGAGACAGGGCTGACCACAACTGACATGACCGAAGCCGCATGGGAGCAAAACCGCATACGCAACGGCCTGCCTGATGGTAGCCGGGACATAGAACCCGAGAAAGGCTTCTTGCTGGAATATGGCTTCGATGAACTGGGCGGTGTTGATTTTCGCAAGGGCTGCTACGTTGGCCAGGAAACAACCGCCCGCATGAAGTGGAAGCACCTGACAAAGAAACGCCTTGTCCCCCTGCGCGGGGAAGGTAAGACCATTCCACAAAGCAACAGCCCGATAACTCTGCCTGATGGTCAGGTAGTTGGCGCTATACGCAGCAGCACGACTGACGAGACCGGAACAGGCTTTCTTGCCATGGGCATTGTACGCTTGGATGCCATCCAGGCGGATGATTTACGCTGCGACACCATGCGCCTGAAACCCTGCCCTCCCGCTTGGCTGCGCCTTCCGGACAACCGCTGAGGCAAGGTTAACAAAGGCTGGTTAATCCAGCTTGCGTGACAAGGCATTGAGAAGGGAAATGACGGCCCGGCTTGCCTCATGCAGTTCGTCAAGGTGCACAAGAGCGTTGTCGCGCTCTCCGGAATACCACGCCTGAAGCGCTTTCCGGGCTTCAGCATGAACAGTGGCGTGGGGCCCCTCCAGGGCAGCATACTCCGGAAGCGCCTTGATTCTTTGATCATTCAAGGCATCGTACCAACGCCCCAGGCGACAGCTATGGTGATCCGGAACGTCTGTGGGCTGCCACTCCCCATTGCCCATCAAAACATCAACAACCCGCTTCTTGAAAAGAATATGGTCAACGCGGGCCATTTCGCACAATCCTTGTGCTGATCCTTCGACGAACCACTCCTTGGCGCTTTTGCTGACAGCATCATTACTGGAGTGGATACTGTCTGCGACCTTTGTCACCAAGCTTACATTGTCACGCGACATTTCTGCAACGGCGGTAATACTGCGGGCAATTTCACCAGTTGCCTCCTTCTGCTGCCCCAGTATTGTATTGATCTCCTGCATTTGCCGTGCTGCCTCTGTCACCTGTGACGATACGGCGTGCATTTTCTCCTGGATGGACTCAATCGCAGAACGCCCCATGTCAACAGCACGCGTCGAACGCGCCATCGTTTCACGGATAGTTGTCATGCCAACACGCAAGGCATCAATACGACGGGTAATATCTTCCGTCGCCCGCGCTGTCTGATTGGCAAGCGTCTTCACTTCGTTTGCCACGACAGCAAAGCCCTTGCCCATCTCACCGGCACGGGCTGCCTCGATCGTAGCATTCAGGGCAAGCAGATTCGTCTGGCTTGCAATGGCCTCAATCACAACCAGAATTTCACCGATCTGCTCGGAAGCCGTCGACAGATCACTCACACTCAAGGCTGTTTGCTCAACGGCCCCCGCAATATCCCTGATCGCATTCCGTGCTCTTTCGACATCACTGACCCCTTCCCTGACCAAGGCGTCCGCGGCAGATGCCTCACCCGAGGCAGTGCCGCTGTTGCGGGCAATTTCCTCGACACTGGCCAGCAGTTCGGTCGCAGCAGAGGAAATAGCTTCACCCGAACTGCTGGTAATATGCGAGTTACGAGATAGTGACGCCAGAACAACGGCTGCATCATTGACATCAGCTGCTGTATCAGCCATCTGCCGCAGAATAAGAATGGAATGCGCATCCTTTGCTGCAGAAGGTATAGCCTGAACACTCTCGCTGCCTGAGGTCTCCATAAGATCAGGCACAACACGTCCATGCAGGCTACGGATCGCAGCATCACAACGGGATGTACGAAAACGGAACTGACGGGCAAGGGCAGACGAGGCCATGGACAAAAACATGGACGTAGCCAACCGATAAACCGGATCCTGCGGAAGATGCGGTTCGGGATACTCCGTCACACCAACCGACAACAGCCCATCCCAACGAGCGCGGAAGGACGACACACCCGAAGATCCATCCACCGCATCAGATGAAATATGGGCCAAAACAGCATCAGAAACCGCAGGTACAACACGCGCTGCATCCTGCAATCCGCGTTCTGTAACCCATGCCTCTGTACCCAATGTGCCTTTATGACTGGAAAGACTTGTCATATCAGGTGCCCGCTTTACTGCCACGCGCCAAGGTGCAGGTACAATACCCACCCGCAGAAATCACTGTGACACAGCGGAAACCAAGCGACAAACGGGACGTATGCCAGCTTGACTATTCCGCCAAGACAACACAGCACACCCTCTGGTCATGATCACCCCATCACGCCGTACTGTCTACAAGCTCCTTATGCCCGTTCCCTATACGACGACAGGCTGAACGTGCTGCAGCCAAGCGTGCGATGGGAACGCGATACGGAGAGCACGACACGTAGTCAAGTCCAATGCCCTCGAAAAAGTCTATCGAATCCGGATCGCCGCCGTGTTCACCACACACACCAACCTTCAACCCGGGATGAGCTGCACGCCCACGAACTGTTGCAATCTTGACAAGCTCACCCACTCCTTCGCAGTCAATCGATACGAATGGATCCTTGGCATAAACGCCATGACGATGATAGGCATCCATGAAGTGAGCTGCATCATCGCGCGAGATTCCCAGAGCAGTCTGGGTAAGATCATTGGTTCCAAAACTGAAGAATTCAGCATCATCAGCAAGATCACCTGCACGTAGAGCTGCGCGTGGCAGCTCTATCATGGTGCCAACCTTGTAAGGAATCGTCTTCCCACACCGGGCAAAGACATCCTTGGCAGCTTGATCAACAATCGCTTTTGTCAGCTCCAGTTCGCGACGGGTTGCAACAAGGGGAATCATCACTTCCACCATGGACGGTGCATCCTTGGGAGAAACCTCAACAGCAGCCTCAAAAATAGCCTGACACTGCATTGCATAAATTTCAGGGAAAGTAATCCCCAGACGACAGCCGCGATGCCCCAACATAGGATTGGACTCAGCCATCTGGGCAATGGCCTGGCGTACAGTACGCACGTCAACGCCCGCAGAGTCAGCTACCTCCTGAATATCGGCATCTGTATGGGGCAAAAACTCGTGCAGAGGTGGATCCAGCAAGCGTATCGTGACCGGAAGCCCGTGCATAATACGGAAGATCTCGATAAAATCAGCCCTCTGGTACAGACGCAGAAGATCCAGCGCCTGGCGTCGGCCATCCTCATCCCGGGCCAGGATCATCTGACGTACATGCACAATGCGTCCAGGCTCAAAGAACATATGTTCTGTACGACAGAGGCCAATCCCTTCAGCCCCGAAACTACGAGCCACGCGCGCGTCAGCAGGTGTTTCCGCATTGGCACGGACGCCCATACGGCGGATGCTGTCCGCCCACTCCATCAAAAGGGAAAAGTCTTTCCCCAGATCCGGACGAACCATGGGAACAGCTCCGTAAATAACCTGACCGGTCGAGCCATCCAGCGTCAGGATATCTCCCTCCCGGATTTCACGTCCCAACACAGTCATCACACGATCCGTGATATTGATCCGCACAGCTCCGGCCCCGGCAACGCAGGGACGCCCCATGCCACGGGCAACCACAGCCGCATGACTGGTCATCCCCCCACGGGATGTCAGAACACCTTCGGCCACATGCATACCGCCTATATCTTCCGGGCTGGTTTCAACACGCGCCAGAATAACTTTCTCCCCCCGGCGAACCCATGCCTCTGCATCGGCTGCGGTAAAAACCAGCTTACCCGAAGCAGCCCCGGGACTGGCCGGCAAGCCTGTTGTCAGAACATCACGGACAGCCCGTGGATCAAGCATCGGATGCAGAAGCTGGTCAACCTGCCCCGGATCAACCCGCATAACGGCTTCCTCACGCGTGATCAGCCCCTCACGTGCAAGATCAACCGCAATCTTCAAGGCAGCAGCAGGTGTACGCTTGCCTGTGCGGGTTTGCAGCATCCACAGCACCCCGCGCTGGACTGTAAACTCAATATCCTGCATGTCGCGATAATGCTTTTCCAGAATACGGCGTATCGCATCCAGCTGACGAAATACGTCTGGCATAAGCTCTTCCAAGGCAGGAAGATCAGATTGATTGGCCTGTTTTCCCCGAATTGTCAGATGCTGTGGCGTCCGGATGCCAGCCACGACATCCTCTCCTTGGGCGTTGACCAGATATTCTCCGAAAAACGTATCGTCACCGGTCGAGGGATCACGCGTAAAGGCAACACCGGTCGCACAGTCACTCCCCATGTTGCCAAACACCATAGCCTGCACATTGACAGCCGTTCCCCACGCTTCCGGAATATCATGCAAACGACGGTACGTTATGGCGCGCTGGTTCATCCAGCTGGAGAAGACGGCACCGATTGCGCCGCGTAGCTGATCGTACGGGTCATCCGGAAAAGGCGCGCCAGAGCGCTGCATAACCAATGCCTTATAGGAACCCAAGAGTTCCTTCCAGTCTCCTGCCTGAAGATCGGTATCAAGGACATACCCGCGATCAGCCTTGAGATCTTCCAGCAACTCCTCGAAATAATGGTGTCCAATCCCCAGAACGACATCGGAATACATCTGCACAAAACGGCGATAGCTGTCCCATGCGAAACGCGCATCGCCAGATGTCTCAATCAGACCAAGAACCGTATCGTCATTCAGACCAAGATTAAGAATGGTATCCATCATGCCGGGCATGGAAGCACGGGCCCCCGACCGAACCGACAACAGAAGCGGCTGCTTCCGGTCCCCGAAAGACACCCCCATAACCGAGGCAATATGGGCAACCCCTGCCTCGATCGCATCATCCAGGCCAGCAGGATACGTGCGACCATTGGCATAGTAAAACGTACACACATCAGTCGTAATGGTAAAACCGGGAGGAACCGGAAGCCCGATCACAGCCATCTCGGCCAGATTGGCACCCTTGCCGCCCAGCAGATCCTTCATGCCGGCACGTCCCTCGGTCCGTCCACCACCAAACACATAGACCCACTTGGACATCCTTGCGCCCCTTGTCCTGTCTGACTTCTTGTCTACCCGGTATGACACCCGGGCTTCACCTTGAACAAATGGCCGGGACAAGCCCGGCCACTTCTCTACACCACGGCCTCAGCAACCGGGCCACTTCCCTCGACCAATGCCAAGTCTGCAAGACCAACCGTTACCGCACCGACGGCTGACAAAAGTCGCAACCGATTGCGGCGTAAATCAGGATCAGAATCATTCACCGTCACATTCTCAAAGAAAGCATCAACCGGTCCACGCAATCCCGCAACCAAGACAGCCACCTTCTGGTAATCCTCGTCATCCAGAGCCTGATGAATTTCAGGTTCCGTCACCGACAACGCAGCAGCAAGGGCTTTTTCCTCATCCATAACCAAGGACCGAACATCAACAGGCCCGGTGTGCGGCCCGTCTTTCCGATCTTCTATACGGACAATGTTCATCGCACGCCGCCACGCAGCAAGCAGGTTGGCACCATCATCCGAACGCAACAAACCGGAAAGGGCTTCCACCCGCTTCACAAGCCTGACCAGATCATCCTCGTGACCAAGGGAGAGAACCGCTGACACCAAGTCATGCCGCAAGCCTTTCTCTCTGAGAAAAACCTTTAATCGTTCCGCAAAGAACGCCATCAGATCTGTGGCCAAGACATCCGACGACGCAACACGCGGCACACTGTAAGCATCCAGCGCCTTGAGGAATACAGCACGCAACGGCAGGCGCAAGCCATTCTCCAGAACAAGCCGAATAACCCCGAGAGCTGCCCTGCGCAGGGCAAACGGGTCTTTTGATCCGGTTGGTTTCTCGTCAATGCTCCAGAAGCCAGCCAAGGTATCAATCTTGTCCGACAAGGCAATGCATACCGAAACCGGAGCTGACGGGCAACGATCCGACGGACCCTGCGGGCTGTAATGCTCCGCAACGGCATCAGCCACAGCATCAGGCTCTCCGTCAGCCCGGGCATAATAACGCCCCATGACACCCTGTAGCTCGGGAAACTCACCGACCATACCCGTAGACAGATCAGCTTTGGCCAGAAGAGCTGCACGATCAACAAGAGCGCAGTCTACCCCCACATACCCGGCAATCATTGCAGCCAAGGAACGGATACGCCCTACCTTCTCCCACTCTGTGCCAAGACGGGCATGAAAAATCCGTTCCCGCAGCGTATCAACACGTGCCTCCAGACGGACCTTGCGATCCTGGTCCCAGAAAAAACGGGCATCTGACAACCGCGCGCGGAGAACACGCTCGTTACCAGCGATAATCTGCTGCCCTCCATCTTCTGTTTCGATATTGGAGACAACAATAAACCGTGGAGCAAGCGAACCATTATCCTGAACAGTGGAGAAATATTTCTGGTGTGCCCGCATGGACGTTGTCAGAACCTCGGCCGGCAGATCCATAAAGACATCTTCGATAGCCCCGCTCAGCACAACAGGCCATTCAACCAACCCCGTGACTTCCCGCAAAAGGGCGGCATCCTCTTTCAGGCGAACCCCGTGACGATTGGCCAGATCTGTGGCCGCAGCCTCGATCAAGGCAGAGCGGTGCGCCGGATCCAGAACAACCTTGGCGGCGGCCAGTTTCTCAAAATAGTCCGCAGGACCTGTAACCGAAAAAACGGCAGGCGCATGGAAGCGATGCCCCCGCGTTACGTTACCGGCAACGAGACCGGCAAAAGAGACTGGAACCACCTCGGCCCCGAAGAGACACAGAATAGAATGCAGCGGACGCACCCAGCGCTGCGGCCCAGTCCCCCAGCGCATCGACTTTGGCCACGGAAAAGAAGCCAAAGCTCCTTCAATAGCCTCTTTGAGGACCGATGACATAGGCCGCCCGCGGCTGCAAACAACAGCAAACAAAAACGTTCCCTTGGGCGTTTCACGCTTCTCGCATTGATCCAGAGTTACACCGTTGGCCGCCAGAAAACCCTGTATCGCCTTTTCCGGTGCATCAACACGCGGCCCGCGCCGCTCTTCCGAGACATCCGGCGTGGCCTCGAGCAGGCCATCAATAACCAGCGTCAACCGGCGTGGTGTCACGTATGTCCGGGGCTCCGGAGCAGAGAAGCCCGCTTTCTGCAGCCCGTCACAAACCAGACGCTCCAGGGCCTCAGCCGCAGTAGCCTGCATACGGGCCGGTATTTCCTCGGACAGAAGCTCAAGCAAAAGGGACTGCGCCATGATATCAGCCCTCCGCCGCAACAAGATGACCACGCGCTTTCAGCCACCCTTCGCAGCACGCCTTGGCTAAAGCCCGTACGCGACCAATGTAGGCCGCCCGTTCTGTTACAGAAATGACCCCGCGCGCATCCAGAAGGTTAAAGCGGTGGGATGCCTTGATGCACTGGTCATAGGCCGGCAACGGCAACCCGACAGCCAACAGGGACTGACACTCTTTTTCAGCGTCACGGAAGTGATTTAACAGCATGGTGGTATCGGCATACTCAAAGTTATGGGCTGAATATTCGACCTCGGCCTGGTGGAAAATGTCGCCATAGGTTACGCCAGCTCCATTGAAATCCAGGTCATAGACGTTCTCGACCCCCTGGATGTACATCGCCAAGCGCTCCAGACCGTACGTAATCTCGGCCGGAACCGGGTTACACTCGAAGCCGCCAACCTGCTGGAAGTAGGTAAACTGGGTCACCTCCATCCCGTCACACCACACTTCCCACCCCAGGCCCCAAGCCCCGAGCGTCGGGCTTTCCCAGTCATCCTCGACAAACCGGATGTCATGTTTCATAGGATCAATGCCCAGTGCCCGGAGAGAGTCCAGGTAAAGCTCCTGGATATTGTCCGGGGACGGCTTCATGATGACCTGAAACTGATAGTAATGCTGCAAGCGGTTGGGATTTTCGCCGTAGCGCCCATCCGTCGGACGGCGTGAAGGCTGAACATATGCGGCATTCCAAGGGTCTGGACCCAGAGCCCTCAAGGTTGTTGCGGGGTGAAAAGTCCCCGCACCCACCTCCATGTCATAGGGCTGAAGGATTGCGCAGCCGTGACCGGCCCAGAATTGCTGGAGGGTAAGAACAAGCTGCTGGAAACTGGGGGATTTGGACAAAGGGCCTAGTGCGGGCATACGACAAGGTTCCGGGGGGTACAATACCACAGGGTTGAAAGGAACCTGAAAACTACCTGCCCCGACACATACGGTCAAATCCCTTTTGAGACGGGGTCCATTCGCGCTTTCCCGCGTACTACGACAAGGCCATAGCCGTATCCACAGAAAGAGCATCACGCAGGACAGCCTGCGCCGCATCGGTAAAGTCACCGGAAGCATGGTGCAGGACCAGACCGGGCAAAAGACGCAACGGCGAACCGGACCCCTTGCGGGCACGGACCAACACCCTCTTTGCCTCCTGACCAACGCGGGGCCACAAGGGAATGATCTCCACTCCACCGGCACGCCCCTGCAAGGTTGCCAGCATTTCCCCCAGACGATCCATACGATGCACAACGACCAGCCACCCACCTGGCTTCAGGCAGCGCAGACAAAAGATAATCCAGTCCCGAAGGGGCACATCCTCCATGTGGGCATGCGCGCGCCCTGGATCGGAAGGAAAAGTACCCTGTCCGTGATACGGGGGATTGGAAATTACAACATCGAACGACGATCCGGGAACGGGGGCAGGTCTGCTGCGCAAATCTGCGCACAGGACGCTGCAGCGGTCCTCATACCCGTTGGCAAGAACCGACTGTCGCGCCAGATCGGCATGGGACGGAACAAGTTCAACACCACACAGGGAATCAACCGGCAGACGCGCCAACAAACACAAGGCCGCCGCCCCTGTTCCCATTCCTACATCCAGAACTTTCCCGCAGCCGGACCCGGGAACAGCCGCAGCCAGAAATAAAGGATCCAGCGCGACACGATAACCCTCCAAAGGCTGAAGAAGGCGCACACGCCCTCCCAGCAACTTATTCTCTTCCACCATTGCCTTTATCATTCTGGTTACCGTTTTATATCCTGACAAAGTGACCGGAAACCATCACCGGCATCAGACCGCACAAAAAGCATTTATGACCACAGAGGCATTGCTCCTTGACCGCAACAGCGCTGAAATCCTATGCTCCGGCGCACACTGTAACTCCTCCAGATTATTCAGGATTGGCCGTGACCAACCCACCAAACGCCGAAACAATAGCCTGTCCGCAGACGGGAGATACCAACGCCCTGGATGTGCTGAGCGACCTTGTTGCCGATGACATGAAACGCGTCAACGAGACAATTGTCCAGCGCATGCAAAGCCCGGTTGCCCTCATTCCCCAGCTGGCAGGCCATCTTGTTGCGGCCGGGGGCAAGCGTCTGCGCCCGATGCTGACCTTGGCAAGCGCGCGTCTGTGCGGCTATGAGGATGGAGAAGACCACGTTCGCCTGGCAACCTGCGTAGAGTTCATCCACACGGCCACACTGCTGCATGATGACGTGGTGGACGAAAGCATCCTCCGTCGTGGCCAGGCCAGCGCCAACGCCCTTTTTGGTAACAAGCCCAGCGTTCTGGTCGGGGACTTTCTGTTCTCCCGGGCCTTCGAGCTGATGGTCGAAGTTGGCAACCTGCCCGTCCTGGGCATCCTGTCCCGTGCCTCTGCCATCATTGCAGAAGGCGAAGTACAGCAGCTGATCACCACCAATGACATTGACACAACCGAGGAATCTTATTTGGCTGTCATCAGCGGCAAGACAGCAGAACTGTTTGCAGCCGCATGCAAGGTTGGCGCAGAGGTTGCCGGACGCACACATGCCGAGGCCAATGCTCTTTACGCATACGGCATGGCCTTGGGGCTGGCATTCCAGATCGTGGACGATTGCCTTGATTATTCTGCCAATCAGGAACGCCTGGGGAAAACCGTTGGCGATGATTTCCGTGAGGGCAAAATTACCCTGCCGGTTATCCTGGCCCTGCAACAGGCCAACAGTGACGAACGTGCATTCTGGAGCCGGACGCTCGGGGAGCTACAGCAGCATGACGGAGATCTGGAGCAGGCCATGGCGTTGATGAGACGCCATGGTGCCTTGGAAGCAACGGCGCAACGGGCCCGTGAATACGGCGAGCAGGCAAAGGAAACACTGAAGATTTTCCCGCCCTCCCCAATGCATCAAGCACTCCGCGATATTGTTGGCTTTTGCATCAGCCGGGCTTGGTAAAGGGAAATCTGCAACATGCAAACAATGATGCCTTGCTGCACTGTTCCGGTAAGGCTATAAGCACCTTCCTTGATAGCCTCAGGGATATACGGATAGCGGAGTGTAGCTCAGCCTGGTAGAGCACTGTCTTCGGGAGGCAGGGGCCGGAGGTTCGAATCCTCTCACTCCGACCATTTCAAAAGCACCGCCTTCAAGCGGTGCTTTTTTTGCAGAATAAGGGATATGCTCCCGGATAATTGTTCTTGCCAGGGAAATTCGGGAACGTTATAAGCACACGCCTTGGCGCTGCAATGTAACGGAGTGTAGCTCAGCTTGGTAGAGCACTGTCTTCGGGAGGCAGGGGCCGGAGGTTCGAATCCTCTCACTCCGACCAGATTACGGCCCCAAGCAGGGGGAAATCAGGGACTTTCCATCAACCTTTCTAATGCGGGCAACCCGAACAGGGGGAACGTATTGTTTACCCTGTTGACGGAACCGCCGCATCACCTCATATCCTTCACACCACATCTGTTTGGAAAACGGCGCAAATGCGCCAGACAAGGACGATATCATGTCAGATCATCCGATTTTCAAGGACATCCAGCGCGACATCGACGAGAACGCCGTCGTTCTGTTCATGAAAGGGTCCCCAAACTTTCCGCAGTGCGGTTTTTCCGCTGCTGTCGTTCAGGTTCTCAATCACTTCGGCGTTGATTTTAAAGGAATCAACGTTCTGGATAGCGATGAACTTCGTCAGGGAATCAAGGAGTTCAGCAACTGGCCGACCATTCCCCAGCTGTACATAAAGGGCGAATTCATCGGCGGCTGTGACATCGTGCGCGAAATGGCAACAAACGGCGAGCTGGTCAAAGTGCTCCAGGACAAGGGAATATCCGTCAATTCCTGATTCACATTGAACCGGGTTGCCGCAATACCAGCAGCGCCCGGTTTTCTTGTGGTCCCGCGCATAAAAAAAAGCCACCCTTCCGGGTGGCTTTTTTGCATCAAGTGGGTCGAATGCCTTAGCGGCTATAGAATTCGACCACCAGATTGGGCTCCATCTGCACCGGGTAAGGAACATCAGCCAGCTTCGGCGTACGAACAAACGTACCCTTCAGCGCTTTGGCGTCCACTTCCATGTACTCAGGAACATCACGCTCAGATGAAGCGACCGCTTCCATGACCAAAGCCATTTCACGGGACTTGTCACGGACGGACACAACGTCACCTTCACGGACCATATAGGACTGGATGTTGACCCGACGGCCATTCACGCGCACATGGCCGTGGTTGATGAACTGGCGCGACGCAAACACGGTCGGCACAAACTTCATACGGTACACAACGGCATCCAGACGACGCTCCAGAAGACCGATCAGGTTTTCGGAGGTATCTCCCTTGCGACGCACGGCTTCGGCGTAATACTTGCGGAACTGCTTCTCGCTGATATTACCGTAGTAGCCTTTCAGCTTTTGCTTGGCCATCAGCTGAGTGCCATAATCCGAAGGCTTCTTGCGACGCTGGCCATGCTGCCCCGGACCATACTCACGCTTGTTGATCGGAGACTTGGCGCGGCCCCAGAGGTTGACGCCAAGGCGGCGGTCTATCTTGTACTTTGCGGAATGACGCTTCGACATAACAGGTCGTTGCCCTTTTAAAATCTATACGTTGTTGTCCCGATAGTCCGGCCCCGGATACATACGAAACGGGCGGCGGGGCAAGGCATCCAAACCAAAAACCATGCCCACATTCTCGGAAATGGAGGCTGGCATTATCGCGATCGATATCGGGATGTCAAATGATGAATCAGCCGCAAGACCGGTTCCGGGCTGATCTGAACAGCTTCCAGTATACGCCACCCACAAAAACACCACCACCAATTATGTTGGCAAATGTCACGACACCAAGATTCTGCAGGGCGCTAACCACATCAATGTGGGGGCGGCTGTCCACGGCCAATTGTCCGATATCCATCCAGAAGGAATCAGGAGCTCCGTACTCGATCATCAACCCCATGGGAATAAAGTACATATTGGCTACACAGTGCTCTCCCCCTGCGGCGACAAAGCCGGCAATAGGCAACACAATCACCATAATCTTGTCAGCTACTGTACGACCTGCATTGGCCATCCAGACAGCCATACACACCATGATATTGCACAGAATGCCCAGAAAAAAAGCTTGGCTGGCTGGCAGAGATGCCTTCGCAGATGCAATATAAAGAGCATTTGCACCGACAACACCATGCCCCTGCATGTACTGTCCACCAAGGAAGATCAGACCGGCAAAGGCCACAGCACCGACAAAGTTGGAACACCACACCACTGTCCATGAACGCACCATATGCCCAAAACTCAGACGCCTGCTGGCAACAGGCATGGTTATCAGGCAATCACTGGTAAACAACTGACCGCCCCCCAGCATAACTAGGGAAAGCCCGACGGTAAAACAGATGCCTCCCAGCATTTTGGTAACCCCGTAGGGCAAGGCTGAATGCCGATCACCCGACATGACAACCGTGGCGAAAAGCACACCGACCCCGATAAAAATACCCGCCAGGATCCCTTGGATCATTTTTCCCGACAGACTGTTCACCGCTTTCTTGTATGCAAGGTCCTCGTTTTGCCGGGCGAGCAGGTCCGGAGGCAAGACATCAGGCGTCGAGTAGGATGAGGACAAAGGCACACAAGGGATCTGCTCATTGACAGCTGTGGGACTGACAGCCTGAACGGTGTGGTTCATGGAATACTCTCCGTGGAACACTCAAAAAGAGGGGTACAGCATGGAATGCTATACCCGGATTATTTTTGGGCATATTAATCCGGGCTGCGGGAAAGGAAACCTGCAGAACAAGCAATGCCCCCATGCGCCAAGCCGTGACCAGACGGACAACGGCTTGACACCCCGCTATGAGGACAAACCGGGGAAATGGTACTCTTTCAGCTCTATGCAGGCAGAACCGGGCGGCAGGGTACTTCCATGACACAGACAGCAGACTGCTATGGCGTTCACTGGACCGATGGTATTGCCTGGCTGCACCAGGGCGGCGAACCGACAACCTTGGCCGACAAACCAGCACAACAGGTACAGGGCATTGCCCGCGAAGACCGCTGTAATCACGCGATTCCGGTCCACGCCGTATCGGCTGCACAGCCACATAGGGAAATGCTGTCCACGGTCTGGAAAGACCTGATGTTTCAGGCCATGCTGCCTGTTCCCAAAACAGGCCCGGGGATCTGGTATTTTGACGTCGAGCTTCTCTACCCGACGCTGCTGTGCAAGCTCTCAAGCCCTGTCTTTGCGCCAATACGGGCCATGGCCAACATGACGCTGGAGCAAATTATCGATGCAATGGGCCAAAGCAACGTCCAACCCCTGCTTCTGACCGGGGTACGGGACCGCCATGCACAGCTGGTTGAACGCCTTGTAGCGGCAGCCCCGGCCCTGCCCCGCACCCTGATCCTGATCGGCAAGGCCGAGATGCCGCTTTCCCACTCGTTCAGCATGCTGCCCGATCTTCCCCTGCAAAACCTGATCCTGCCGCCATGGGAACAGCTTGGCGCCAATATCCTGCGCGATTACATGCTCGGCCGCCTGACCAGCGAGGGGGGCGCCGGCTATGGCGCCTCAGAAAGTAGCAGCGCTGCAACCTGACCCTATTCAGGCTCTGCATCACCTGCCCCGGAATGAAAGTCCGGTGGAGTGTTGCTTCCGTTGCTGTTGCGGGGCGGACGATCGGGACGACGCCCCCAGCGCAGCTCCCGCACGATGCCATGCAGAGTACGTACTTCCTGCGAACTCAGGCCATTGCGGGCAAAGATAGAACGAATATTCCGCACCATACCCGGACGCTTCTCGGGAACGCGTAAAAAGCCGCTGGCATCAAGCTCCCGCTCCAGATGCTGGTAAAGACCCGACAGTTCCTCTTGTGTCGCCAAGGAAGACTGCCGTTCAGGGGGGCGCTCGGACGGGGTTTCATCAAGGCCCGTAAACCATTCATACCCGACAAGCAAAACTGCCTGGGCCAAGTTCAGGGAACAAAACCACGGATTAAGGGGGATTTCCATGACAGCAGATGCCAGTGCAACATCGTCGTTCTCCAGCCCTGTCCGTTCCCGGCCAAATAAAATCCCGGCTGGCTGGGATGGCTGGGCTGCCAATGCCAGACGCATCTCAGCCCCGGCCTGACGCGGGGTTACAAGACGCTTCATCATGTCACGCCGCCGCGCTGTCGTTGCATAAACGTGTACAAGGTCAGCCACGGCATCTTCGGTCGAATCATAGATACGGGCCTGCTCCAGAACCGCATCGGCACCGGAAGACGCCGCCCGGGCCCGTTCCGTCAAATGATCAGGCCGGGGACGCACCAGACGCAAATCACCCAAGCCACAATTCCCCATGGCGCGAGCACAGGTCCCAATATTTTCTCCAAGCTGGGGCTCCACCAGGATAATGGCCGGCGTCACCCCCCGTGCAGCCGTTACATCCTTTGGCAACAAGGCCCTGCCGCGTTCCCGCCATCCAGCCTCGGCCGGAATATCACTCATGGTCGATCATTCCTCGTTGCTCCAATAATTCCGGTATCAATGGCAAAATATCATGCCGGGGCTGCCCGGGCACAAAAGCGGGGTCATAGACCAGCTCTGCCACCATGCGACCGGCAGGAAGAAATCCAAGCCCGTCAGGACGACTGCGGAATACATCAGATGCCGTGCGGGCATCAATCCCAAATCCTAGGGCCTTGGCCAAACCATGCCCCAGACATGTGGCACGCGCTGAACGCCCCACATCATCGCGAACCAGCAGAACAACATTGCTCAAGGCAGGCCCTTCTGCGCCCAGTACGGTACAACCACGGCGACGATCAGCCAGTTCAGCCGCATGGGTACGCGGGATCACATTCTGAAACGCCAGATCGGCCAAGGCTTGCTCTGGCAGAACCAGGATACGCAAGGAGGCATCGGACGGGTCTTCCAGAAGGCGACGAGAATCCTCTGTAACAGGCAAATTAACCACGGAAAGAGATAGACCACGAACGCTGTTCCACGCTGTGACATACTCCCGCAACGCCATAGTCCAGGGACGCTCGTCATCATCACGCCCCAGCGGCTGACCCCGTACACCTACAGTAACCGGGACCGTCCAGCGCCGAAGCACAGGCCCCTGCCCCGTCGGGCCCTGCTCCCCAAACCCGGAAAAGGCAACGGAATCAAAAAGCCGCACAACCTGTTCTGGCTCCGGTGATCCCTGATGACGGCCACCCACCGCCGAGAACCAGGCAAGGGCAAACATCGCGAGGACCAACCCCACCGTCAGGAACACCACATTCCGGAACATGATATAACCGGGAGAACGCATCACAGTACCACCTTTCTGCTGCCATCGCTGCAAGGTGAAGCAAAGACACGGCTGCATTCAAGACATCTGTGAGAATACCGGGACAGAATCCCCCTTGCGGGGTCAATCATTGATGGTAAAAGATTTCGATGCCCACGTATTTGTTCACCAGACCACAGCAAGGCACGATCTTTTGATGAACCTCATTCCATGGCTTTTTCTGTTTGCCGGTGCGGCGTTGCTATGGCTGCCCGACCGCTTCCGCCCGCTGTCATATGCCCTGCTGATTGCGGGCTATGGTGCAGCAACCCTGAACGGGCACCTTGACTTTCCGGCTCTGGTTCCTGTCCTTCTTCTGGGACTTAGCGCTGTATTGATTCAACGGGAACACTGGATCCGGGCCGCCGGCTTCGTCCTGTTTACACTCACAGCAACGGTCCTTGCCCTGCACAGGGCACCGGGATTCGAGAACCTTGAAGTCATCACGTCTGATGTGCTGTCAGAGGGAGCCGCCCCGGCAAGCCTGTGGCTGAACCTGGACAAGCCACTGGTCGGGTTCTGGCTCATGCTGTTCCTTCCCTGGTGCCTTGCCGGACCCCATACAAAACATCCCGTGATACAGACAGCTTTGGTCTTGGCTGGAACGGTATCCGTATGCCTGGGCCTCGGCTTTATCACCGACAGTATAACCTGGGCACCCAAATGGCCTGAATGGGGATGGCTGTGGGCACTGAACAATCTTCTTCTGGTTTCAATGGCCGAAGAGGCTTTCTTCAGAGGCTTTGTACAGGGAGGGATGGAACGCCTCTGGGGCCACAAACGGTACGGAAAAACACTGGCTCTGGTTCTTGCCGCGCTCTTGTTCGGGCTTGCCTACCACCGCGGTGGAATGGTCTGGATCAGCTTGGCAACTGTCGCCGGCATTGGCTATGGCCTGGCATGGCGTGCGGGGGGATTACGGTCTGCTGTGGTCACTCACTTTGGCCTGAACCTCATCCACTTTAGCTTGTTTACCTATCCCATCCTGGCGAGTGCCACCTGAAACCTGGTCGAAAAAAGGGCGGGCCTGCAAGCCCGCCCACCTGTTTCATACCTGCCATGATCAGGATGTCATCTGCTTCTTTTCCATAACCTCACGCAAGGGGCATTCCTTGTCCATTGCCTCAGCCACCCAGGCACCAACGCGGTGATGGGCATCACGGAAGGGAACGCCTTGTCGCACCAAGTCCTCAAGAATGCGGGTTGCATCCAGATAACCTGACTCTGCCGCGCGGCACATTGCATCCGTCCTGAAGGTAAGAGACTTCAGAAGGGTCGGCATGATCCCAAGGCATGCGACCAAGGTATCGACGGTATCAAACAAACCTTCCTTGTCTTCCTGCATATCCTTGTTGTAGCTCAGCGGCAGGGCCTTCATCACCGTCAGCATACCCATAAGGTTCCCGAACACCCGCCCGCTCTTTCCGCGAACAAGCTCGAAAACATCGGGATTTTTCTTGTTGGGCATCAAGGATGATCCGGTTGAAAAAGCATCATCCAGGACAACAAAACCAAACTCGGTGCTGGCCCATACAATCATGTCTTCGGCAAGCCGTGACAGATGCATCATCACGAGAGCAGCCACGCCATGAAACTCGATGATGTAGTCGCGGTCGCTGACGGCATCAATCGTGTTTTCAATAACGCCATCAAAGCCAAGCTCGGATGCAACAAAGGAACGGTCCAGCGGCAAGGTACTACCAGCCAGGGCACCTGCCCCAAGGGGGCACTGGTTCATCCGGTTTGTCCAATCCTTCAACCGCCCGAGATCACGCCCGAACATGGCAGCCCACGCCCCGAAGCACCGCCCCAACGGTACAGGCTGGGCCTGCTGCAGGTGCGTATACCCCGGCATGGCATCGTTGATGTGACGCTTCTCAAGCTCCAACAAGGTTGCATGTACGGCCTGTAGATATCCTTGTACCTTTTGTCCGGCATCACGGGCATACAGGCGCAAATCCAGCGCAACCTGATCATTACGGCTCCGCCCGGTATGCAGCTTCTTGCCGGTATCACCAGTCTTTTCGATCAGGCGCTGCTCGATGAACATGTGAATGTCTTCAGCCATGGAATCAGATGGAATTCCCCCTTGCTCCAGTTCCACAAGGATCTCAACCAGACCTGCATCTATGTCGTCAGCATCCTGCTGCGTAATTAGCCCTTGCCGGGCCAACATGCGCGCATGAACCCGGCTGCCCTCGATATCAAACCGATACAGGCGGCAGTCAAACGGCAGGGATGCATTGAAACGGGCAACATTCGGGTCCATCGGCTTGCGGAAACGCCCACCCCAGACTGCGTTGGTCATACCGGAACCTCCTCCCGCGTTCTGGACTGCCGGTGCACCATTCCATACACCTTGGCCGGCAAGGAGAAAAGATTGATGAACCCCTGCGCATCGGCCTGGTTATACAGGCTGTCTTCCTCGAACGTAGCCAAGTCCGCATTATAAAGACTGCAGGGAGATTTCAAGCCCGCATACTGAACATTCCCCTTGTACAGGCGCACGGTGACGGTCCCTGTCACGTTCTTCTGGGTTTCACTGAAAAAGGCATCCAGTGCCTCCCGACTTTGGGAGAACCATTGCCCTTCGTATACCAGATCAGCATAGGCAGGCTTCATGGATTGCTTCAAGCGCAGCATGGCCCGGTCAAGACAGGCTGTTTCCAGGATATGATGAGCCTTGTACAGAACGGCAGCAGCAGGTGATTCGTAAATGCCCCTTACCTTCATGCCAACCAGGCGGCTTTCAATAATGTCAGCGACCCCGATGCCGTGCCTGCCCGCACGCACGTTCAAGGCAGAAAGAAGGGATACGGGATCCATTGGAACACCATCCAGCGAAACCGGCACCCCCTGCACAAACTCAAGAGAAAGAAACTCTGCATCAGCAGACGCTTTCTCTAATACCTCTGTCATCAGCAACACGTCATCGGGCTGCCCCGTATCCAGCCTTTCCAGGCATCCCCCTTCATGAGAGACAAACCAGATGTTCCGGTCGCGGGAATAAGGCGATGACGGGCTGACCGACACCTCAACACCATGTGCCCGGGCATAGCGAATGGCATCCTGGCGGGATGTGATGGACCAACTCCTCCAGGGGGCAATGACCTTGATGTCCGGCGCCAGCGCATTAATGGTGTACTCAAACCGAACTTGGTCGTTTCCCTTCCCGGTCGCGCCATGCACAATAGCCGATGCACCGGTGGAACGGGCCACCTCGACCAGCTTTTGCGCAATCAGGGGGCGGGAAATAGTCCCCAGGACATACTGCTCCTCGTACAAAGCACCTGCCTTGACAAGGGGCCACACATAATCCGTTACGAACGCCTTGCGAACATCCACAACAACGGCATGGTCAGCCCCTGTCCGCAATGCTTTGTCACGGATGGCCTGCAAGTCTTCCCCCTGCCCCAGATCGACGGTAACAGCGGTGATCTCGGCATTCGGGTAATGCTCCTTCAGCCACGGAATCATGACAGAGGTATCAAGGCCGCCCGAATAGGCCAGAACGATTTTGTCCGGATTGTCTTTCATTCTTCCTGTTCCTGATAAAAAGATTCCAGATACCCAACGAGGTCACCCAGATCGGAGGTAAGGGTATCCACGGCAATCCTGCCGTTTCTCAGAAGCACAACCCGGTCGGCAACACGGGTCAGAAAATCAAGGTCGTGGGATGCAATAACCATGGTCACACCCATATCCCGGACAGAGCCAAGCAACTCCGCCACGCCGGATGTCGAGGCCACATCAAGACCAGACGTCGGCTCGTCGCACAGCACAATATCCGGCTCCATCATCAAGGTACGGGCCAACGCAACTCTTTGCTTCTGCCCACCGGACAAGTGGCGTGGATACGCTGCAATCCTTGACGTGAGCCCCAAGTGTTCCAGCAGAACGGAGGCACGCTCAAGACACGCAGCCCCCTTTCCCCGTAACCGTGGTGCATAAAGAACATTGTCCAGAACCGTCATATGCGGAAAAAGCTGGAAATCCTGAAACATGAATCCTGTCCGGCCATTACAGTGAATGACACCGGAATCTGGCTTCTCCAGATTCTGGAGAAGACGCAGCAAGGTTGATTTCCCGCTACCCGACGGGCCTGCCAAGCCGACAATACTGCCTTTCTCAATGTCCAGATCCAAACAATCCAGAATCACTGCACTCCCGAAGGATTTCGATACGGTCTCAAGCCTGAGCATAAAAGCCTCTCTTCTCGACCTTGCGGCCCAAATACTCGATCAAGAGAACCAGAAGGTAGTAATAGGCACCCGCAATACACAGCGGCAGGAAGTAGGTGAAACGCTCTGCCCCCAGAATCTGGGCCATCCGCATGATATCCAGGCCACTGATCGTACCAATCAGCGCCGTTTCCTTGAGCAGGGCAATGACCTCGTTCACCAAGGTCGGGAAAACATTGCGCAGAACTTGAGGGAGAATAATATCTTTCCACATGTAGAAAGTCGGGACTTCCAAGGCGCGAGATGCCTCGAACTGCCCGGGGGGCAGGCTCTCGATACCCGAGCGCAAAATTTCGGCGATGTAAGCGGATGCATTCAGGCCAAAGGTCACTATCCCAGCCGTCAGCACACTGAACTTGATCCCAAGGACACCCGGGAGAGCAAAGTAGACAAAAGCAAGCTGCAGGATAAGTGGTGTCCCCCGAAGAACGGAAACCCACCGGTCAATCACCACAACCCCGAAGCCCCTGAACCTCAGGATGCTGATCGCAACGGCCAGTGAAAAACCCAGCAACAGCCCCCCTGACAGCAGTTGCAGGGTCAGGGCAACGCCCTTGCCGATAAAAAGGACATGGGACATCAGCTCTTCCATGCTGAATCCCCAAGCCATTTTTGTTTCAGCCGCGCAAGCTCGCCGCTTTCTTCCAGCTCTGTCAGCGCCTGATCAACCCGCGCATGAAGGGGCGACCCCTTTGGGAAGGCAATGCCATAGCCCGTATCGGAGCGACTGATCACCGAAGATCCCAAAACCGGGTTTCTGGTAGCAAATTCCACCGCCTGGATACTGTCAATGAAAACCAGATCAACATGCCCGGCCTTCAAGGCTTCTATTGCCTGGTTGTTGTTATCCATTGCCACGATGTCAGCACCAGGCACATGCTCTCTCAACCAGATCTCCATAGTCGAGCCCAGCTGGCAGGCAATCGTCTTGTTATTCAAGGCCTCAATAAAAGAAACAGGCGTTTGCAGAGGATAAACAACCGACAGACTTTCCGTATAATAGCTTCTTGAGAAATCGAAACTTTTCTTGCGTTCCTCTGTAATGCTGATGGTCGAGATAGCCGCGTCGACAGTTCCACTTTGAAGCGCGGCTAGAACAGTACTGAACTGCATATCCTCAAAAACAGCAGTCTTGCCCAGCTTGGCAGCAACAGCGCGGGCCAGATCAATGTCAAAACCCTTTATTTCATCACCTTCCCTGTATTCAAAAGGTGGATATTCCGCAGAGGTTGCGAAGCGCATTACTTCAGACTGGTCCTCATCAGAACATGCTGAAATAAGGGATAAAGCAATAAAAACGGCAGACAGCACCTTACTCACAACGGAGCCTCACTCATTATATATTCATTTTATGACTATAGGAGTGCGGTCATTGCGGCGTCAAGGGCAATTCGGCTACAATTCCAAAAACATGAATGCAAAGTCAAAAAAGGACCGCAACATGACGCATGAACCCGCCCTTGATGGGCATATTCTGAATATTATCCAAAGCCATTCCATCTATGAACAAAGTGAAATTCAGGAGATCTTGGAGAAAAGAGGCTACAGGATTCCACAAGCCACCCTTTCACGGCGGCTGAAGAAGCTGAACATTGCAAAAGTATCAGGGCAGTACAAAAGCCTTGAGGTTTTTCATGGAACCCTTCCTGTCATCAAGGGCATACAGGTCTCGGCCCTTGGGCTTATCGTCCTGCACACACACCCAGGACAGGCAAACAGCATTGCCTATGCCCTTGATCAGAAATACGTACAGCCCTCATCAGGAAAGGACAGCGACCACCCAAGAATCCTGGGGACCATTGCCGGTGATGACACCATTCTGATCATTATCGAGAGCAAATCAGCCTTGGAAGTGACGTTGGACCATCTGTGCGCTGACTTTCCCTACCTTGATCGCCCGAAGATCCCCAAAATATAAAACAGGGTCCATCAGACCCTGTTCACTCTTGATCAATCCCCACCTATACGACCAATCGCACGCGCCAGCACGATATAAAGACGCCCCATATCGGAACTGGTGAAGACAGCCGTCAGCACATCACCACGATCATTACTTCTTGCCCCCTTCAGAAGAGACTCAAACTCGGTGACATAACGGGATGCGTATTGACGAAACTCGCGGTTCTCGGAGTACAGCTTTTTGATGGCCTGAACCTGTGAACGCGTAATCGTGCGGGCAGCATGGTGGAGGAAAACGTTCTGCTCGCCCTTGTAAAAACGCTTCCACAGATCTTCTTCCACCGATGGCGTAAACAGTCGTGTAATGTCCACCGCCGTAGCCTGAAGGCGCTCAATCACATACGATGTCTCGGTCAGGAATCGCTGAACATCAACATCCTGACGCACAACCATCAACTCGCTGGCGCGCTCCTTGGCCTCCTCGGCTGCAGCGGCCAGCGCACTTGCGCGTCGCGCAAACTCATCACCGGCCCGACTTGCTTTTTCAGTCACCGTAGCGCTGATCCGGGCAACAATATCACCGCTCTCCCCCAGTGAGCGGGTGACACCCTGCAACCTGTCCGCCGCCTCATCGGTTGCACGGCTCAAGGCATCAACCTGCGCCCGTAACGTACCCCCGGCTCCGTTCAGGGTCTCCATCGTTGTGCGGGCAGAGACAGCAAAGTCATTCGCTCCGCTGGTCAGACGAACACCAGCCGTTTCCACCCTTTCAACACCACCATCGATGGTGGCCTCAAAACTGGCCAAGGCCGCAGCCAAGGCACCACGAACGGCATCAGCACGCAACAGGGCACCATCCGCCGTCTCGCCAAACCGGCGGGTTTCAGCAGACAAGTCAGCAGCAAGCGTGCGAATGGTCACAATTGTGGCATTCGCAGCCTCGCCAATCCGGGCAGCTTCATCACCAAATGCCTGCCCGGCAGCAGCAAGGGCACTGACCCCGCTTGCCATACCATCGGTCGCAGCCCGAACACGGCTGACAGCATGATCAGACTCAGCTGCAACGGCACGCGTCGCTTCCTGGATTTCCCGCGAGGCATCTATGGCCGCGCCGCCACTTTGCTTCATGGATTCGGTCACAGTCTCGATCTCGACAACCGAACGCGCTGTTGTCCGGGTAATATCAACAGCACTGCGACTGAGAAGATCAGCCAAGTGACGAATCCGCTCTGTTGCCCGATCCGTTGCCTGCGATACCATCTGCCCCTGCTCGTCACAGGCTACACCCGTATTGCGGACCTCTTCTCCCATACGACGGGCGGCATCCTCCAATCCCTTGGCCTGGTTATGCAAAAGGCGACGCACGCCTTCTGCATGAGCTGCCGTATCACGAATGGCCGCCGCAGCGGCGTGGGCTCCCTCCAGAGCATCCGTTGTCACATCACGGAATGCATTGAAATCGCCAATCGCCGTAGCAGCCGCTGCATCAAGTTCCTGAGCAGCGGCATGTGCACTGCGGGTAATGTCCTGCTGGCGATTGTGCAGGACATCCGCCCTGCGGTCCACACCATCACCCAGCTCATTCATCTGCTGTATTACGACAGCGGTGGCGTCAGCCAGGGAACGCGCCCGCTCCGTCATGGTCAGGATAACGTTGTCAATTGCCTCTGCCCGCTTGGTCAGGCCGTGCGTTGCCTTGGCGGCACCCACCATCAGAGTGGTTGCAGCGTGATTGAAGGTATCTGCAGAGACCTTGGCAGAAGCCAGTAACGCATCCTGACGCGTTACCAGATCATCAACAACCCGGTTGCGCTCGGCCAGATCTGTACCAAGAACGGCCAACTGCTCACACTGACGCCCCAGTGACGCTGCCAATCCCTCCGCCGAGGTGTCGGCCTGGCGGGCAGCTTCAGTCAAACTCGCGTAGTGATGTGACAGGGAGGAATCCAGAGTGGCCGTGACGTCCCGGACCTTCTCCACCAGCTCCGAAACTTGGCGGACCTGGCTGGCTGCGCGCTCCAGCGCCGGAGTTGTTCGGGTATCAACGTCCTGGATCATATGCGCCAGCTCGCGCGTTTCGCGCCCCAGGATATCGCGCAGGACAGAAGCCTGGCTTGCTGCGGCATAGGTTGCTTCCGACAACTCTATGGCCTGCGCCCGTAAAGCACCGGCCACCGTCGCAACCTGGTTCTTCGCATGGTCTGCCGGGTACGTCAGCAAGGCCAACTGGGCACGCAGAACCTGTGCCTCGCGGTGGATCTGCGCACCACGCCGGAAGAAAGCGACCAGAAGCCACAAAAACATCAAAGGCAGAACATAAACAGCCGACAAGGCCGCCACCTCAATTGGCGGCAAACGCCCCAGATCCGGAACGGGACCGAAAACACCACTGCCCCACCAAGCCCCAACCGATGTCCACACCAGACTGATCAGGGTGGCAAACCGTATAGCAAACGGGGATTCCGGCTCATCGGATAACAGGGCAGACGCTGCAGACAATTCAGGGGCAGAACCGGTATCAGGCAGGAGAGCCGGACGAACAGGCGTTGGTGCATCCACACTGCCACCAACGGACTGCGCATCTGCGGTACCCGCTCCATCCATACCCTGACCTTGCCCGGAAGAAGGCGCACCGGGATGCGGAGCCTGAAGCTTGAAGTGCACGATCCGCGGCTGGACCGGATCAACACAGATCTCTCCTGCCTCGCGCTCGTCCGATTGCACATTATCGGTCATGACACCTCCTGCCCGCTCCGCTCCGGGTATCTGTATCTCATGCCCTGAAACAGAAACACTACTACAGTCGGGCAAAATTGTTGCCGGATCAATATAATCTGCGCAGTATCGTGTTTCCGAGACAATTCAACAAGAGTCATGCCGTGCTGCCTATGCCGGTTTCCACACCACGGACACAGCTGTCCATTCTGGGGTGCCCCCTGTCACTTCTCTCTCCGCATCAGGCCGCACGGCAGATCGTGCTCTGGGCACAAGGCAAACAAGAATATCCGGCTCTTGTCCTGTTCAGAGATGCACACAGCCTGCTTGCCGGGCGGGACATACAAGACATACGCCAACTGGAGCACGCGGCCGATCTGGTCCTGCCCGATGGCATGCCCTTGGTCTGGATCGCCCGCGCACGGGGATATGCCTCCGCCCAGCGCGCCTATGGACCGGATATCATGCACATTCTGTGTTCTCTTAAAACACAGACCCCGCTCAGACATGCTTTTCTGGGTGGAGCACCGGGCGTTGCGGAAAAGCTTGCCACATCCTTCCCGAACCTGTCTGTCGCCGGCATGCTGACACCGGATATTACGGATGGGTCACGCTTGGATTTCGGGCTGATCCAAAAGCTGAATGCCATGAATGCCGACCTGTTGTGGGTTGGCCTGGGAACGCCCAAACAGGACATATGGATTGCAGCCCATCACCCTTACCTGAATGCGAAGGTGATCCTGGGGGTTGGTGCCGCATTCAATTTTCTGGCTGGCACAGTACGCCAAGCACCGCGCTTTTTACACCCACTCGGGCTGGAATGGCTGTGGCGGATGGCCATGGAACCAAGACGCCTGATACCCCGCTATGTCAAAACTGTCCCGCGGTTCAGCTGGCTGGCCTTGCTGGAACTCTGTTCAATACAGCGCCGATAAACCTCCAGCAACGGATCTATACTGGTGAACAAGGATCGCGCACGTCGATAACCATCAGTCCCGACGGCAGCATACTCAACCAAGGCCATCTGAATCGCCACGCCCAAGGCATCTGGGTCCCCGGGTGGAACAAGGAAACCTGTGGGACCAAGAACCTCGGGCAGCCCTCCGACAGCCGAGGCAACAACAGCTGCACCGGCAGCCATGCCTTCCAGTGCCGCACGCCCGAAAGGCTCCGGCCAGAGAGAGGGAACCACAACAACCTGCGCCTTCTCCATCGCACGATAGATGTCTTCAAGCGGTACATGCCCATAGACCTTGATCCGGTCACAGGCCCGAACCTCAGCCTCCATCGGTCCGGTCCCGTAGATGCTAACAGGGACAGAGGGATCAAGTGCCCGAACAGCCTGAAGAAAAACATCAACCCCCTTCTCGGGTGACAAGCGCCCTGCATACACAACTCCGCTGCGCTGTGCAGGGGGACAGGGCACCAGATCCGGCGCACTATTCAGCACCACAACCGCTTTGCTGCGATCAAGGACCGGGGCCAGAATGTCGCGCAAAAAAGCCGAGGGCGTAACAAAAGCAGAAACTTGGTCCCAAGTCTTGCGCTGCCAACGCACCATGCACGCAGACAACAAAGTCTGCATTCGGCTGTTACGCCAGCAACCATGATAAATCCCCGGAACAGGGGAAGCGCGACAAGCCACACACAAGCCTTCACCCCGCCACAATGTTGCAGATGGACACAGCAGACGGGCATTACGCAGATGCTGGACAACGGGAATGCCACGATGAAAAGCAGCATGGTGTACGGCCGTTGTCGCTGCCGGAAAGAAATTCTGGACGTGCAACAGATCAAATGAACCGTGCTCCAGCATACGGGCAACACGATGCCCCCATACGCCGGGCCACACCGTTCCACAACGCCCCAGGGCGGGTGCAATCATCTGCGTAACCTGAACACCGGCAGAGCGCAGACGTGTGGCATCAAGCTCAACCGAAACATCTTCGCCTCCCGCAAGGCGATAGCGGGCATGAAACATCAAAACGTGCATGGCGACACCGTACCTTGGAGCTGTGCATGCAAAACCGGTAACAGGGACTTCATGACCATGCGGGGCAAGAGCTGCGACAAACAGGCATGATCACCACGCCAACAAACTCTTGCCGGTGCACCAGGCAAACCACAGGGCTGACACTTTGGCCCAAGACGCAGGACAGGAACACCGGGGGGATCCCAAGCCCGTGCTGTCGGGCCAGCAATCCCTACAACCGGTACACCCAGCGCGGATGCCAGATGCAGCGGGCCACTGTGCACACTGACCACAGCACGGGCACCGGCTATCCCGGCCAGAAAGTCACCAAGGGGACGCCTGTCATCAACACCACGACGGACAAGCCAATGGAATCCCGTCACAGCTTCCAGATACGGGGCAAGCTGATGCATGCCATCCCATTCCTGCAAGGACGTGGCGGCTCGTACATGAAGCTCCCCATAGGCAGTAGTACCCTCCACACGTCCGGGCAAACGGGCCAAACGCATAACAGGGCACACGCCCCCCATGAAACGGGCCAGGTCATACAGCATGTCATAAACAGGGCGGTGCGGATCAAATGGCAAGCGATGTGTCAGCAGGTATTCTCCCCGGCTGATGCCAGAATCAAAGCCGATACGGCATGGAGAAACGCATGCCGCAACACCATGAACCGCCGCTGTTTCATCATACGACAACAACGCTTTATCCTGACGCCCAACCTGCTTCACCAGTGCGGGAAGACAACGCAAACCCGCTATGCCGGACAGGGAAGCCCGTGGCACGGTGACAACGCGCACACGATCCAGTACCGGATTCAGGACAGTTTCTCCAATAGGCGATAACAAGACGGTTATATCCAGATCCGGACGATCTTTCTTCAAGGCCAGAAGAACAGGCAACAAGGCCAAGCTGTCCCCCATACCCCCAACCCGTGCAATTAGAACACGTGTCACGTGTGTAGCCTGATCCTGGCTAATAAACGGGTAACAACGCGATCCGGTGCCCGACGACAAGCCAACCAGCGCCCGACGCGGCCCATACGGCGACAACGATCCGGATTGGCAAGAAGCTGCTGCACGGCACGGGTCATATCGGGAACGGTTTCTGCCACTATTCCTGTTACGCCATTCACAAGCCAACCACCAACCGCAGCGGATGGTGTTGCCACCACGGGAACTGCGCAGCACAGGGCTTCCCAGCCAACCAGGCCATCAGTTTCATAATCCGACGGGATCAGCACAACCGAAGCCTGCTGGTAAAACGGAACAACATCGCGCTGTAATCCGTGAAAAATAACACGATGCCCAACACCAGCACGTTCAGCGAAAGCCATCCAGCGCGATACAGGACCTGCCCCGACAACATCCAGAACCACATCATTTGCCAACGGAACGATAGCCATAATGGCGAGGTCAAGACGCTTGCGATGCCAAGCTCCACCGACAAACAGAATGCGTGTTGATCCCTTGGGAGGAGATATTGCGGGAACAAAGCAATACGGATCCGATGCATTCGGCACAACGTGTATCCGGTCCGGAGATATGCCGTGCTTCCGGACTAGATCAAGGGCCAAGGATGTAGACACAGGGAACAGAAAGACAGCCCGGGACGGGTGAAGGACAAAATGCTCCAGCGTCATGGCGATCCAGTGGCGCCACCGCTCGTGAGAATAGCGGACACATCCGGCAAGACCAGAAATGACAGCAAGACGTGGATACCAGCTTGATGACAGAAAATGGACCAGAGCAGCATCTCCCCCGCCGTACAGGGGACTGTCGAGCAGGACATAGTCCATTCCCCGCCGCAGCCAGCGACGGGCCATCCACCAGACAAGCAAGAAAGTCAGAAATCGTAAGGATCCATGCCAGACCGGAAGAGTGGGTAAACGAATCAAGCGTATTCCCGGCGGCAGGGTGGTCTTGTCGGCAACAGCCGTGACAACCGTCAGGCGTACTGCTGGATGTGACGCCAAAGCCCGCACCAAGCGCCAGACAGCGACATCCTGCCCAGATCCAAAGGGGCGCAGGGATTGCGTAACCAACATCAGACGCATGGCATAATCGTGCAGCGCCGCCGGTTGACCGCCAAACCCAGCGCACTCCAGAACAAGGCTGCCAACACAACAGATTTACCCCCCAGGAACACAGATGCAAGCATCAGCGACCAGGCAAAGGACACCATGCCCTGCCCCAAGGCATCACGCCCCTTGCCACGACTGGCTGATACCAATATAGCCATCACCAGAACCAGCAGGGCCATTCCTCCGTCTTCGACAAGATCCATGGCCCGGCTGTGATGGTAGACCTCTCCCGCATGCGGACTCTGTTCCGGGGCGAACTTGGTCATGGCAGAGCCGCTGGCTCCAAACCCGTACCCAACAAGGAGGACACCCGGATTATGGAGCACATGCTCAAGCCAAGCCACCTGCGCATGCCAACGCTGCAGATAGGTTCCCGTTACAAAGATCCGGCCCACAAGGCTGTGGGTATGTTCCCACCGGAACGCAACAGCCTGCATAGCCTCAAGACCGGGAACAGATACCATCCCGATCAGCAGCAGCACCAGTACACGAACCAGGACAGATCGTAACCGCCCCAGAATACTGCCCAGCATGGCACCAGCCAGCACAACCCATGTAAAGCGCACCATGGTGAGAACCGTACCGGCCGCACACAAAGCAGCCAACCCTGTGCGTGCCAGAATCTCAACCACCCCGCCGGGACGGGGGCGACATAAAACCCAAGAAAATGCCATAAAGACGCCCATATCCGTTCCATTGCCAAAAAAGGCATACGGGCGTAACCACCCGGCTTCCAGATTCCCCAGGCCATGAGCGCCCGTCACGCCAACGGCACCACCACGAGCCAGAACGGACCGTCCGGATTCAATCCAGGCCAGATCCAGCATACCCGGCCCGTCCATCATCTGAATGCCCCCCCAAACAAGCCCCGCAATGACCAGAAACAGGGGCAAGCCGTAACGTGTTCCGGCTGCTGGTCCACACTGCCGGACCAGAAAATAAAAAATCAGACAACCGTACTCTTCTTTCCAGTGCGCAAAACGCACCATCCATGGGACGCGGGGATCCAGCAGAGCAAGCCCCAAGGTCAAGGCAAGAAGGGCAAAGACCAAATAATCTGTTACGCAATCTGCGGGAACAGATCTGCCGCTCACCGTTCCCAGAAAGAACACAAGCACAATAAAGGCATCCGCTACTACAATCAGAACATACCAAGCCAGCTCGCTCTGCCCCAGCCACGGGTCAAGAAACAGAAGACGACGCAAACCATAATTGATGGCCAAGCCTGTCAACGCTGCACTGAAACGGTGTCCTTCACCGCAGGCCGCGTACAACAACAGGCTGCTGTACGCCAAGCCAATCAGCAACACTATCGCCATGGCCATGCCAACACCACCGCGTTTGTAGCGTACGACAACGCCAGAAGAGCAAGGAGGCAAGCGATGCCATAAGGAGCACACAGCGGCAAACCAGCCATGCAGATACCGCCAGCACAGAGGGTTGCCAGAAAAACCCGTGCATTATCCTGCTTGGCACGCACAAAGATACCCGCAGCAGCTGCCAGTGAAGCAGCCACCAGGTAGGTACAAGCCAGAACACCATCTGCCACGCCAATGCCATGGGCTGGCAACAGGACACGCAAGGATCCTGGATCATCTCCGGCGAAACAAAGACCAATGCACCACAGACAGGATAATCCAGACAGGCTCACTCCAAAGACAAGCGCACGTGCCTTGGCCAATCTTTTCTGTTCTTCACGCACCAGCCGGGCAAGGCGTGGCTGTAGATACCCTCCAAGGAATGCCATGCCCTGCAGGACAGGCATCATCAGAAGCTGAACACGTCGCCAGTCGCCAGCCCCTTCCGGACCGTGAAAAACTGCAACAACCAGCACAGGCCCTTGCTGCACCACCAAGGCAACAGGCAACGCGAGCACCAGGCAAATCCCCTTGCGCACATGCCACGCCAATACACTCTTCAGCACACGCACGCGCAAAGGCGAAAAATGGGCCAGACATCCGATGCTCGTTATTGACAGAACCAAGACCAGGTTATGCGGCGTAAGATCACCCGACAGAACAAGAATACAGGTGGCCAGTGGACACAGCCCCACCCAGATCCACACCTTTGGACCTGTGCAGATACCAGCCTGCATAAGGCGGCGGTGCAAAAAAACAGTCGCCAGACCGGGGGAAAGAAAGAAACCGGAAACCGGCAGGGCAAACCACTGCGTATCTGAAAACCCAACCATCAGGATACCAGGCAGGAATGCAGAAAGACCAAACCAGCCGAAGATAGCCTGTAACATGCGTCCATGCGTGCGACCGCACCGCCCGCGCTGGCTGAAGGGATCCAGAAACACGGCGGTTAGAATCGAAACACCCACCCACATTCCCGACAGCAAAAGGGCAAACCGCCCATGATCTTCTGGAGAAAAGACAGCAACAGCCAAGACAGACAAGCCAAAGACAATACAGCCACTACAGACATGGAAAAGAATCGACCGCGGAAGAAGGGCTCCATGGCGCAAAAACACAACGCGCATAACGTGAAATGAATCCGGGAAAAATCTTTTGCGAAAGTTCAAACCGTGACGTTCATGTTTCGTCCATCCATATGAATTCATTGTCTGTTATTCCGGCACACAATTCTTCACCACTCACCATCATTGTGATAACAAATCCGTCTATTTTCTACCAAAGAGATGTAACGCGTGCGCGGTATTCAGGCGACAGGACAACACAGGGATGATGGTGCATTCGACACCATCCTGAGGCTACTGTGGCGGCGGTGGCGCACTGTCATGTCGCCCGCATTTGGTCTGATGACGGTCACCCTGATAGCGAGCACAGTCATGCCACGGCATTACACCGCAACATCTGTCATCATGCTGGACCGGGGACAGCCAGAAAACGTAACAGGTGTTGCGGGTGTAAATCCTGCTTTGCCGCGCGAGCCTGTCTCCATACTTGGGGAAATCGAGGTTCTGCGTTCTCCGGCCCTTATCTCTGCCCTGATAAAGGCTGAAGATCTGGAAAATGACCCAGAGTTTGTTCCAGCCCTCGCATCATCAGAATCAACAGCATGGCTGAATGGATTATTGGCCGCGCTGAAACCAGAACCCGATCCCATACCGGCAGGTGCATCCCCAGCACTGCATGCCGTGCGCAAGGCAATATCTGTCAACCAGATGAACCGTGCCCTGGTTATCGGCATTTCTGTCAGCACCCGAGAGCCAAGCAAATCAGCACGGCTGTCCAATCGCTTGGTCGAGCTGTACCTGGAACATCAACGCCAAGCCAGGACAGAAGCCGTTATGTCGGTATCCGGCTTTCTCAATGATCGTCTGGAAACCCTGCGTCAGGCTGTCAACGACGCCGACGCCAAAGTCACCGCATTCCGGAGTACACATGGCCTTGGCCAGAACGGGGAGATTTCATTGGCCGCACAGCAGCGCACAGATCTCAACAACCAACTGGTACAGGCGCGTACAGCCCGGGTCAGTACGGAAGCGCGCCTGGAACGCCTGCGCCTGGCTGCACACCATGATGATCTGGAAAACATGCCTGATGTCCTGCTGTCTCCCACAGTACAGAATCTGAAAGCGCGAGAGGCAGAACTCAGCCGCACACTGGCCGATCTCAATGCACGCTATGGAGAGAAACACCCCTATATCCGCGATACCAAGGCGCAAATAGAAGATCTGCGCCGACGCATAACCGGCGAGGCTATTACCATTCTACGCAGCATGGAAAACGAAGCATCCATTGCCCGCATCCGCGAACACAGCCTGACAGCAGAGCTTCGGGACCTGGAAAACCAGCGGCAGACAGAAGGCGAAGCCATGATCCGGCTCAGGGAACTGGAACGGGAAGCCGAAACCAGTCGTGCCCTGTACCAAACGTTTCTGACGCGCATGAAGGAAACCGGCAGCCAGGCTGGGCTCGACATACCGGATACACGGGTTGTCTCCAGCGCTCCGGTTCCTGATCGACCCGGCGGCACACCACGCGGTGCGCTGGTTGTTGCGTCCTTCTTTGTCGGTCTCCTCCCCGGCCTCGTCCTGGCCATTTTGGTCGAACGCCTTGATCGCAGGCTGCGTCACCCACGTGATATCCCACAGAAGCTTGGCCTTCACCTGGCCGGACTGATGCCCCGCGAAACCGCAGCACCACGCAATACCATGCCACCGGGCAACACAGCCGAGGAATTACGAGCCCTGATCGCCCGGATATGGCCAGCCGGTGATACCCCCGGACCATCAATACTGGGGGTAACATCGACCCTGCCCGGCGAGGGCAAAACAACGCTGGTGTACCGTCTTGGTCAGGTCCTTGCGCGCAGCGGGCGCAAAGTTCTGCTTGTTGACGCCGACCTGCGCCGCCCGGCACTAACGCCGCTGGCAACGGGAAACCCCGTGGATCCGGATAATTCTTCAACACCAAATCTGATGTCTGTGCTGGCAGGCACACAGACTCCGGAAAGCAGCATTATCCGCTTGCAACAGACCAGCCTGTTCCTTTTACCCGGTGCCATTGCCGGGGCCGTAGCACCTGATCTGCTCGAGGGGCCGGGCTTTATGACCCTGCTCCGCTATATGCAGGATAACTTTGACATCGTACTTCTTGATGCGCCCCCCGTTATGCCGGTTGCAGATGCACGGGTTATGGCGCGCTTCTGCCAAACCATGCTGTTTGCCGTGCGCTGGGAAAGCACACCCAGCGACGCAATCCAGCAAGCCCTGGAATTGCTCGATGCCTCCGGTGCCGGTGTCCCCCTGATGGCTGTTATGACCATGATCGACCTACGTAAACAGGCAACGTATGGCTATGGCGGGTACTGTCAGCATTATTCTGCCTATCAGGAATACTATGCATACTAGGAAGAACTGCCTTCCTGCCATGGCCTATGGACTGATACTGCTGCTGGGGTCAACGGTCATGATGGTGGAGTGGATCCTGGTCCTGCCCGGATATAGCTTAATGGAGGACCTGTCCCGCAATCATCCTGTATCAAAATCACAGGCACACCTTCTGGCCACTATGCCCGGCCATATCCCCGAGGCAGCGAGACAGCGCGCGGCCGGCCTTACCCTGCTTGGACAGTGGGATCAAGCACAACAACAGCAGGAACAGTGGCTTGCCCTTTCGCCCGCCGATGCTTATGGATACCTGCGCCTGAGCATCATCGCCAGCATGGCAAAGGATACAGACACATCAACCTATGCCTTGGCGATGGCGTTCAGAACCGGACGCCACGAACGTGAGCTTATGCTGCCAAGGCTGTTAGAAACCGTAACACAGTGGAACAGGCAAGAACATCCTGTACGGGACATGGCACTGAACGACCTTGCCATGCTATGGCGGTGGGATCGCACTGGATTGACCCAATCCCTGCCCGTGAGCAAAGCTTGGCCCCTGTACAGTCGCGCCTTGTCGGGCACTGCGGCTTTTACGGAAGCGATGACCCTGCGTTCCACACCCTAAACCAAGTAACAGGGCAACCCATAGACTGTTGGCTGGAATCTGGGGTGCAAAATCAATCAGCCCCTGAACAGCAGCCAGAGCAAGAGCCGAAATCCCAACAGCCGGAGCCAGGTCAGTGCGTACAGCCCGGGCCTGACGCCAACAGATGCGCACTTGGCCAAGAACCACAAAAGCCAGAACCAGGAAAGCGGGTATCCCGATCTCGACTGCCAGTTCCAGATACATGTTGTGAGCCCGATCCCAATGCTGGACCGTTACAACATCGCGCCAGCCCGTGAAGGCATGGTCAAACCCACCCCCACCGACACCAGACCACCACTGATCCGCTATTCCGCGCACAAGACAATGCCACACATAGAAACGGTCAATGTGATCGGGATCTGTTGCAAGCCAGCGGTCCGTAACAACACGCCCGGACACCAAGATCAGAATCAAGAAAAGGAAAAGGGTTTTTGCGCTGTCTTTATGCTGTGGTCGGCGCAACCAGACCAGTACCACCAAGGCAACAACCAAGGCTGCAAACCCGCCACGGCTCCCTGCCATCAACACAGCAACAAAGGGAATGGAAACCATGACAGACCTGTACAGGCCCGACATACGATCAGCAGATCCTAAAACCACCAGACAAACCAAGCCAAAGAAACAAGCCGCTGCATTACGGTTTATAAACGGACCCGTCAGCACCCCGATATAAGCTTCCTTCTCCCACAGGACCAACAACCGCCCCGGCGACAGCATTTCAAGAAGAATGGAGACAAGAGCCCAGATCAGACCACCTACAGCCATACCACGCAGAACCCACACGGCACCATAAGCTGTATCACGGGCCAAGACAAACCCGAGAAAGAAAACGCCACCAAGGGAAGCCAGACGCAGTGCATGCTCAACTGCCGTCACAGGCTGCACGGCCAACGGCACCAGAGAACCCGTCACAGGATAGCTCACAACAGCACCAGGCCAGATCGGCAAGGCCTGCAGCAGCATCCACACCAGAACGCCCGAAAAAAGAAATAAGGAACGCTGCAAACGCACCGGAACATCACAGCGTGCCAGAACTGCCATCATGCAGGCACCGGCGATGATTCCTGGCAAGTGCCAAACCCAGGGACGATTGCTGCCAAAAGGAAGCGGTACCCACAGGGCAAGACCCACCAGAACGCATGGCAGCCACACATGCCACCCCGGGGGATGATCAGAAAAATCTCTGGTGAACATGAATGATGTCTCCGGGCTGAACCGGCACCGTCAAGGAAACTCGCCGGATTTTGGCATCATCACGGCGAATGCTGATATCATCCTCGTCCGCGCGGTAGGTAAAGCCACCGCCCAAGGCAACCGCTCCCATAACAGACAGCCCGCTGGCCCATGGATAGGCACCCGGCTTTTGTACTTCTCCCAGAATGTAGAATGGACGATGGGTTGTGACCTCAAGCGCCACATTGGGTTGACGCAACCACCCATCTGCCAAGCAACTGACCAGCGTTTCCTCCGCTTCCTTGAGGCTCAGCCCGCCCAGCATAACAGGCCCGAGCAGAGGCATCGCCAGGCGCCCGTCGCTATCCAGCGAGAATGTCCCGGAAAGATTCTCTTCACCAAAAACCGTTACGCGCACCACATCGCCCGGCCCCAAGCGGAACATGTCGGTTGCCGTGACATGAACAGGAATGAGAAACATCAGCGCAAACAACACGACAAAGCATCGCATTATAAACGTACTCCCAGACGTGTGGACAACCGGAGCCGTTGATAGCTGTACTCCGGCAGGGATGACGCCTGGTCGTCATCCCTGACATGAAGGCTGAGATACCAGTGTGGCCCAAAAGCAAAGCGCGCCTCGGCCTCAATACTTTGCAGAACATCGCGCCTTTCGCGGCCAAACCAGGACAGCCACGGGGCAGCCTGCCAGTCCGACGTCTGGCGGAATACACGCAGACCAATCTCCAGATTGCGCAGTACCTCATGGCTGATCCCAAGCCTTGCCTCCTTGGACAGGGCACCGGCCCATCCATAAACAGCACCTTCACGGACCCTGTGCTCATACAAACCGGACAGGGTTGTCAGAGGTGTTGGCGCAAAGGCAAAAGATGCCGACCGAACAGAACGGTTTACCGACGGAAAAATGGGGGACAACCAGTGAACCGAGGCACGCCCCGTGGTTATTTCAGCAATCAGGCGCTCGTTGATATCCATCCCGATACCAATGAAGCGCCGCGCTTCACCAAAGCCAAACTCCATGCCATAAGGCTGACGCATGTCATTAATTGAATAGTGGCGGTCCTCACCGACAAAAAGGTCCAGTTGGTCAATCGGAGAAAACCCGGCACGATAAGAGGTACGAATGTCATGCCGGTCCCGGTCATCCTGTTCAAGCAAGCGGCCATCGAACATGGTGCCATCATGATAGTCATCACGTTGCACACTACCCCCCACCATGCTGAAGGCACGGACGTGGCGGATAAGAGCGCGCGCTTCCGCCTTGTATATGTCAACGGCAATGGGCTCAGCCGCAACACGTGACCGGGAGGAATCCCCCGGCATCTCATGACGGCGGCGGGCAGACAGTTCCCCAGTCATCCAGGAACGATCCCATGCCCGTCCGGTCAGGAATGTATAGGCACCCGCATTATACCACGCACCGAAAGAACCAGACACAGGCTGCACATACTCCAGTTCGCCGCCTGTTGTCAGCTGCCATACATCGGGTTTTGCCCTGACCCTGGCATCAACCGACGTCACAAGACTGCTAATACCGTCAGCCTGTGAAGATGAGCGGGAATGCGGGTTGCTATCCCACAAAACAGCCTCATGCATACCAAGGTCCAGGTGCATACCATGCCCCTCCCACCCCGGAGGCTGGTAAAGGCGCCGGCGTTCATCTGCCTCTTTCGCGGCTGTTGTTATGGCGGGAAGCCCTGAATGGGTCGCAAGGTCACCAATGCCAGCATATGCCGGTACCAGCACCAGCAGCGGCATGACAAAAAGAAAAAAAGCCGATAACAACAGGCGGTTCATGACGGGCTTGGCAAAAGGAGGGAAGGAACATGTGGCGGCGGAAACAGAAACAGCCTGTACAGAAGCTCAAACCCCTCGTACGAACGTGATGGAGATGAGTCACCATCCATAAGACCGCCCAGACGAAGGTCATGATCACGCACCATGATCCGGCTTGGATCCGGAATGTTCTGTATGCTGTCTGGTAAGGGATCCAGCGTTGCCTGCCTTATGACAAGCATGACACGGCGCAATGCTGCCATCCCATGTTTCATGGCTTTGTAATCATCTGGCTGGTCCACCGGAACATCACGCAGGGCATAGACCGTGCCCCATGAACCAGCCTCCATCTTCCCCAAACGGGCAACAATGCGTTGGAGGACACGAACATCCGCATGCGGAGCTGCTGTACGAACTGCGGCCAGAATATCAGCAGCATGACGTCCTTCTGAGGCAGCAAGAGCAGCAGCCAGAACGGCTGCAGCCAAGCGGGTCTGCTGTTCGGGTAAGGCACGCATAACAGCAACACTGGCAACCGGGGCTGCCAGCCATGGTGCCAGACGTACAACCAAGGCAACCAAGTCCGGCCCCAATTCAGGGGCCTGCTCCGATAATGTCAGGACAGAGTCCAGAACAGCCGTATCATCCCCAGCCTCAACAGCATTCAGAACCCTCGTATACCCCTGCAAAGGGGCAGAGCGAACCGATTGTACAGGCACGAACAGAAAGAAGACCAAACAAACAGCCTTCCAGAATCCCCTGTAACAAGACACAGCACACTTGCCCCGGATACGTCGCGAAAACCTATTTGTACAAAATACTCCGCATAATATTCAATCAAAAGAAATGACCTGCATCATAAAACAGTAAGGCCAGAGGCTAACGCGCCTCCTGCCCTGCCATAACCTGCTCACGCATGGATCCAAAAGCACCAATCATGCCCAATGATGGAACCGGAGACAGGTATGTACCGACAACAACTGCCACTGCAGAAAATGCAAAACCGGGCACCAGTTCATAAAGGCCAAACAACGGACCCGGAGCAGCACCAAACCATTCGCCATGGCTCCACACAATCACGGTCGCAGCCCCTGTCACCATCCCGGCCAGAGCGCCATAGCGTGTCATGGAGGGCCACAACAGGGACAAGAGGACAACAGGACCAAAAGCCGCACCAAAACCAGCCCAGGCATAACCAACCAGCCCCAGAACACGGCTTTGCGGATCACGGGCAATCAAGATTGCCACAACGGCGACAACCAAGATCATGGCACGCCCAACCCAGACCAGCTCTGCCTGGCTGGCGTTTTTACGCACGAATGGCTTGTACAAATCCTCTGTAAGGGCAGATGAACAAACCAGAAGCTGACAGGACAAGGTGCTCATGACGGCAGACAGAATAGCAGACAACAAAACACCTGCTATCCAAGGATTGAACAGTACCTGTGACAGCTGGATGAAAACGCGCTCCCTGTTCTCAGTAACAGGGCCGGAAATGCCTGTATGTTCAGCAAAATAGGCCGACCCGAAGAAGCCAACCAGTACCGCACCCACCAGACACAGGATCATCCAGGTCATACCAATAAGCCGGGCCCTGGGAATGGAGCGAACCGAGTCAACGGCCATAAAACGGGCGAGAATGTGGGGCTGCCCCATGTAACCCAATCCCCAGCCCAGCAGGGATGCAATGCCAACGACGGTCATATTACCAAACATATCGGTAGCTTGCGCATTGACCTGTAGAACCTTGTCAACAGCACTCTCCAACCCACCCAGCTCTCCGACCACAACAAATGGAACCAGCAGCAGCGCCATGATCATCAAGGATGCCTGAATGGTATCCGTCCAGCTGACAGCCAGAAAACCGCCAACCAGCACATAGACGATGGTTGCTACAGCACCGGCCCAGAGCGCCACCTCGTACGACAGCCCAAATGTTCCTTCAAACAAACGGGCACTGGCGACCATGCCTGATGCACAGTACATCGTGAAAAATAACAGGATAAGTACAGATGAAATTACCCGCAGGACACGACTGTCATCCTCGAAGCGGGCTGTGAAATAATCCGGCAACGTCAGGGCATTGTCTGTCAGCTCTGTGTAAACACGCAACCGCCCGGCAACAACGCCCCAGTTCAGCCAAGCCCCCAGCACCAGCCCAACAACAATCCAGCTTTCTGAAAGTCCAAAGGCAAAAACAGCACCCGGCAAGCCCATCAGAAGCCATCCGCTCATATCCGATGCGCCTGCCGACAGGGCCGTAACAAACGACCCAAGACTGCGCCCACCAAGAATATAATCGGAGAGATTACGTGTATAGCGCCATGCAAAAAAGCCGATGCCAACCGTTAGAAGGAGATAAGCGACAAAAGTCACTGTTGTCGGATTTCCGAAACCCATAGTGCACCCTGCTCTGTTATAAAGCCCCCGGCACATACATTCCCAAACCCACCAAGCAACACACCGGAACGACAAGGGCCGGGACATAAAAGCCAAGGCACCGGCAGAGACACACCAGGCAAGAGAACAATGTACACATTTCTTTCATTCTCTGAAATCTAGCCCAGGTCATACAATTACGCAATCAAGGGTTCTGATCTTTATGGAGCCAAGACGTCCGAAGGCATATCCATGCCATGTGTATGCTGTTATATGTCTTTTTCCCCACGCTGCATTCCTGCCTCTGAAGACGCATCATGACACGTCCCGCTCGTTCAAAAACAATTGCTTTTCATAAACCCTATGGCGTGTTGAGTCAGTTTACACCCGAGGCATCAGGGCAAAGGACACTAGCTGATTTCGGCCTTCCCCCCGGGGTATATGCAGCGGGTCGGTTGGACCAGGACAGTGAAGGCTTGCTGATTCTATCCTCGGATCGTCGGCTTGTGCATCAGTTGCTGGAACCCAGCCATGCACACCCTCGTATCTATTTGGTACAGGTGGAGCGCATTCCGGACGAAGAGGCTCTCACCATGCTCCGCACCGGAACAGATATAAGGGTGGGGAGCCGGATATACCGAACACGACCGGCCACCGTTGAATTGATGCCCGAAGATTTTGACCTGCCGCCAAGAAACCCGCCGGTACGTTACCGCAAATCAGTTCCCACCGCCTGGCTACGCCTGACGTTGACCGAAGGAAAGAACCGACAGGTCCGCCGAATGACCGCCGCAACGGGATTTCCGACCCTGCGCTTGATACGCGTGCAGATCGGCCATCTTGCACTCGGTGATCTTGAACCCGGACAATGGCGCACAGTCCAGGCACAGGATGTTCTCGGCACAACACCCCTCCTTCCGAACCAGAAAGCATAAACATATCTTTATGTCTTATTGACAGTTGTATCACCTCCCACCTATCGTCTCATGGTCGAGGTTCTTCGGGACAACGCCCGAAGCTAAGAGGGAATCCGGTGCGTTCTCCAAACTAATCCGGAGCTGCCCCCGCAACTGTAGGCGAAGAGTAGGCCGTCGCTACGTGTCACTGGGACTATCACGTTCCGGGAAGGCCAGACGACCACGAGGACTCGCAAGCCAGGAGACCTGCCCCGACTTATAACGTCCTCGGGCGGGGTGTCCCGGTGGTACGCCTGAGGGTGTGCGGGTCGCTCTGTACCAGTCGCCTTTCTGCGTGTCCGCTTTACCTTGCCCCAACACCATGGGGGTCAAGCCGTGACTGTTTCTTCTCTTTCTGTAGCAACCCTTGGCATGCCGCGTATCGGTCGGCACAGGGAATTGAAGTTTGCCCTGGAAGACTTCTGGAAAGGTAATATAGCGGAAAGTGCACTTGTACACACCGCAACCAAGCTCAAGGCCAGAAACTGGGCGCGACAGGTTGAACAAGGTGCGACCATTCTGCCATCAAATGATTTTTCCCTGTATGACCATGTCCTTGATACCAGCGCCATGGTTGGTGCCATACCGGAGCGATATGACTGGCAAGGCGGCCCGCCGGGACTGACAACATACTTTGCCATGGCCCGCGGAACACGGGGCACCGCAGGAAAGGAATGCCACAATGCCTGCAACCCGGCCTATACAGGGGCCGGCATACCAGCCCAGGATATGACAAAGTGGTTTGATACCAACTACCATTACATGGTTCCGGAATTCACACCCGGACAACCCTTCCGTCTTTCATGCCTGAAGGCTGTCAACGAGTATCGGGAAGCACGCCTGCTGGGGTACAGAACACGGCCAGTTCTTCTCGGGCCTGTTACGTTCCTGAAACTGGGAAAGAGCACCGACCCCATTGTCTCCCCTCTTCGGAATCTTGATTCGTTACTGCTGGTGTACATCGACCTCCTGACACGCTTGTCACTTGAAGGAGCAGACTGGATCCAGATCGACGAACCCTGCCTGGTTACCGATCTGGATAATGAAGCCCGAACCGCATTGCAAACAACATATCAGGCCTTTGCACGCGCACTCCCCAATCTGAACATCATGTTAACTACATGGTTTGGCGGACTGGGGGATAATCTTGATCTGGCAACACAGCTCCCCGTAGCTGGGCTGCACCTGGATCTTGTGCGCGCCCCGGAACAGCTGCCTGAAGTCATACGCAGGTCAAGGCGTGAGCAGATCCTGTCCTTGGGGGTCATAGACGGACGCAACGTATGGCGCGCTGATCTGGAGGCCATACTGGATCAGCTGGAGCCCGTGGTAAAACAAAAAGGCGCAGAGCACATTCAACTCGCCCCTTCCTGCTCATTGCTCCACGTGCCACTGGATATCAGCGTGGAGACTGATCTGGACAGCGATATCAAAAGCTGGCTGTCCTTTGCGGACCAGAAGATCCACGAACTGGCGGTTCTGGCAACGGCCCTTGCCCGCGGCAGGGAATCCGTACGTGGTCAGCTGGAGGCTGCATCACTGGCTACCCGTGCCCGCAAGACTTCAGACAAGATACATTGCAAGACCGTCCAGGACAGGGTCAACGGCATAAAGCCACACATGACCAAACGCAAAAGTCCGTACGCTGTGCGGGCATCACAGCAACAGAAAGACCTTGCCCTCCCTCTCTTTCCAACCACGACGATCGGCTCGTTTCCTCAAACCGGGAAGGTCAGGCAGGCACGGTCAGCCCATAGCAAAGGAATACTGACGACCGAAGACTACGAGATCTTCCTGAGGAAGGAAACAGAGCGGGTTGTTCGTTGGCAGGAACAAACGGGACTGGATGTTCTGGTTCACGGCGAGTTTGAACGCAATGACATGGTCCAATATTTCGGGGAGAAACTGTCAGGATTTGCCTTCACGCGGCACGGATGGGTGCAGTCTTATGGCTCGCGTTGCGTCCGTCCTCCCATCCTTTATGGCGATATATCCCGCCCCGAATCCATGACCGTCAAATGGTGGTCGTGCGCACAGGCTGTCACAGCACGCCCGGTCAAGGGCATGTTGACAGGGCCGGTCACTATCCTGAACTGGTCCTTTGTGCGGGACGATATTCCCCGCAGTACGGCTTGCCGCCAGTTGGCACTGGCTCTGCGGGACGAGGTGCTTGACCTGGAAAAGGCCGGTGCCCGCATCATCCAGATCGATGAGGCTGCCCTGCGCGAAGGGTTGCCACTGCGACAAACAGAATGGAATGCCTATCTGGAATGGGCCGTTGCGTGCTTTCGCCTGACCTCATCAGGCGTTTCAGACCATACGCAAATACATACCCATATGTGCTATTCAGAATTTAACGACATCATGGAAGCGATCGCGGCCATGGATGCCGATGTTGTATCAATAGAAGCCTCCCGATCGGGCATGGACCTTCTTGAGACTTTCAGGACGTACCGCTACCCAAACAGCATTGGCCCGGGCGTGTACGATATTCACTCTCCACGCATTCCGGGAACCGATGAAATTGTCGCACGCCTTGCCATGGCACGACAGTATCTGCACGATCGACAGCTGTGGGTCAATCCGGACTGCGGCCTGAAAACAAGAGCATGGGATGACATACAGCCTGCCCTGCTCAATATGGTTGCAGCCGCGCGTAAACTACGCATCAGCCAGAATCAGGAACAGCGAAATGTCCAAAGCGCGTTAAGCACATAGTGCCATACAAGGAGGAAGCCGGTGACCGCAACCTGGGCAACCAGATAGGGCCAGAGCAAGAAGCCTGACAGAGCGGTCATCAGCACTCCGTTCCACAAAAACCCGGTCCCGGCTACCATGAAAAAACGTGGCAATGTCTCGACATGGGGCCGGGTACTGCGGAACACAATGACACGTCCGGCTCCATAATTCGTCAGGGCACCGCACAGAAAACCGGCAACAGATCCAGAAACAGGATCAAAAGACAGGAGTTCGACCAAACCGACCAGAACACAATAGTGCACGACAGTACCAAAGCCGCCAGCAACAGCAAACAGCATGAACTGGCGCCAGGACAACACCACAGATCACCGAACAATCACAGGATACCCGGCCGGGCGATCCTGCACAGGCCTCAGATCCTTGACCACAGCCAAAGGAACCCCGAGACGGCGCACCTCAACAACAACATCCCCGTCCATGGCCGCATCACACCCCATCTGGGTCGCCGAGACAAAAAAATCAGCCTGCAGCCAATCGGCAACAACGCGAAATCCCGGCCCAAGAACAGCATCGGCCTGCACGAGTTCAGCACAAACAGCAACCCGGTATTCTCCACCTGTATCACGAGGTAGAGCATACTGTTGCAGCCCGACAAGAGCATCCTTCACACTGCTTGACCAATAGTCCATCTCCCACCGCCCAACAGCACCGGAAAGCCCACCGGCAAGAATGTTGTAACCCACATATCCGTAGGGATGGATCAGGACCAACGGAACCGCTGACAGCAGACAAACAGCACCGAAAACAGCAAAAAAGAACCTTCTTGCAGCAACAGACGAAACAGCCGCAACACGGATACAGACAGTATACAAACCAGCCGCAGAGAGAATGACAAGGGGAGGAACCACAAACAGAAAGTGACGAACACCGTTATACAGCGGCGGGTTTGTTATCAAGGCAAGAAGAACGGGACACACCGCAGCCGCCACAACAGGAACCCACAGAATGGATTGCCGCGCCCGTATCAGGGCACGCCGACGGACAGCAAGCACCAGAATGCCGCAAAAAAGGCCGAGCAAAACAGGCTCGGACATCTTGACCAGAAGGTAAATCGGCAGGTAGGTGCGTGGAACATCATCGACCTGATAGACTATCCCGGATAGAATCGTATCGATCTCGAAAGAAAAATTGGAAAACGCTTTTATGGCAAGCGGAATATGATCGAACTGCTGCACTGACCACGGCCAGAAGAAAGCCATCAGTACAAACGCAAGACACATTCCGGGAAAAAGGGAACAAGCAGACCGGAACCAGAACAGAGCCCTGCCCTTCCATAAACCAGAATATGAAACGCCGCAGACAAGGATAACCAACGCTGCATAGCAGACCAACAGCCCCCCCCCAACCCGCAAGCCCAAGGCCAAACCTGTAGACAGACCGAAACCAAGACCCAGCGACAAGGGAACCCGAGGCAAGCAGGATACAATCCGCGTCAGAGTATAAACGCCCCAAATCATTGCCGTTGCAAAGGGAATATCCTTGGTGTGGGTAAACATGGCCCCCGACCATATCCCGCACAAGGCCAGAAGAACGATTGCCAGCAAACCCATACGTGGTCCGTATAGATACGTTGCCAGACGGCCTGTACCAACCAGGCCAACCACACCAACCAGCCCCGACAGCAGGTGACGCAGGTCCCAGATAGAGGCAGATGGTACCAGCTTCAGCAGAGCCACCACGGGAAGATCAAACGCTCCCCCATAAAGATACAGGTTACGATAGGAAAATAGGGAAGTATCTGTCAGGCCGGACGCATAATAACGCCACAGCATATCGCCGTACGTATGCTGCACCAGCTCGTCATTGCTGATTCCATGACGCCGGAATGTCAGGACAACAAAGGCAACCATGCTCCAATAAAAAAGAATGGAGAGACGGTACTCCCACGTCCCCTGCTTTTTGGTCGGAACACCAGTTGCAACACAACGGGTGTCAACATTGCATCCGCCATCCATCATCACCGGGCTACACCTCTGCCTGCAGGAATCTCGTCTTCTTGTTCAGCTTCCGTCTGTTCGGCTACCAGAAACAGGGGGCGCCCCTTCACTTCACGGAAAATCCGCCCGATATACTCCCCCAATACCCCAAGACCTGTCAGCTGCACTCCGGACAGGAACAGGATTGATACCATCAACGATGTATATCCCGGCACATCAACCCCCTGAACAAGCGTACGGACAATGAGCCAGCTTCCGTAGAGCATGGATCCGGCAGCCAGTACCAATCCCAGAAGGGACCAGACACGCAATGGCACAACCGAGAACGCCGTCAACCCATCAACCGCGTAGCGCAAAAGACGGAAGAAAGAAAATGTAGAGCACCCACCTGCCCTTGGTTCTGGATCAAAAGGGATAAAACCCTGCGTAAAGCCAACCCACCCTGTAATACCCTTCAGAAAGCGGTTGCGCTCGGGCAAACTGTTGACGGCCTGTACAACACGCCGGTCGAACAGTCGAAAATCGCCGGCTCCTTCGGGAATCTCAACATTCGCAATACAGCGGAACACCTGATAAAAAAGACGGGATACCAAGCGGCGCAAAGCCGGATCTGTGTCGCGGGAACGCCGCACCGCCGTAACCATACGGGCACCAGCTTTCCAGCAAACAAGCAATTCCGGTATCAACTCGGGGGGATGTTGCAGATCGGCGTCCATCAGCACAACAGCGTCACCGCACGCAGCCTGCAGGCCAGCTGCTACGGCGGCTTCCTTGCCAAAATTACGCGCCAGACGAATACCACGCACCCGGCTGTCTGCACGTGCCAACTCCCGGATCGTGGCATAACTGCTGTCGCGACTGCCATCATCCACCATAATGATCTCATATCGTAGCAATCCGGCACGCTCCAGAACCTCTGCCAGACGACGAGACAGGGAGATCAGGGATTCTGATTCATTATAGACAGGGATGACAATGGAAAGGAGATATGCTGTTTGTTCTTCAGGACCACTCTGGACATCAGGCACGGCATCACCTTGGATCTTGGATCAAAGAACGCGGCGGATACGGGCTTGATTGTGCCCGGAACAACGAGAAGCACCAAGGTCTCCGCTTCATCATGTCTGAGCGGTGACGGAGAATGATCATGAGCGAGACAGGACACAAAGCGCAAGAAGAACACTCCATCATTATTTGTGCGGACGACTACGGTCTCTCTCCCGGTGTCTGTGACGCCATAGAAAACTTGATAGAACGGGGCAGAGTATCCGCGACAAGTGCCATGGCAGTTATGCCTGAATGGCCCAAGCGGGCACGAACACTGAAGGCATTGACAAAAGGCTATCCCGTCGAGGTTGGCCTCCACCTGACCCTGACCGGCCCGTGGCGTCTGACAGCGTTCTGTGGAACCGTGCCGGAATCCCTGCATGCCCTCTCCCATCGTGCCCTGACCCGACGTCTGGAATCTGGGCCGATTCGCGTTGAAATACGGGCCCAGCTTGATGCCTTTGAAGATGCCTGGGGCCAAGGCCCTGACTATATAGACGGCCATCAGCACATCCACTGCCTGCCGGTTATCTGCGACGAGCTCCTGCGTGAGGTCAAAAGCCGTTACGGAACACGACCGTGGATCCGGAACTGCGCGGCACCGCTGCATGAATGGAACCGCTACAACAGTTCACCGGCAAAAGAAGCCTACCTGTCCGTTATTGGCCGCCGCATGGCAGCCAAGGCCAGAGCACTGGGATTTCGCATGAATGACAGTTTTCGCGGTCTGTATCCGTTTACAACACGCCGAAGCTACGAAAGCCTTTTTCACAAATTTCTTGCGAAACCAGCGGCAACGGCCCTTTTGCACTGTCACCCCGGCTGGGTGGATTCATCGCTCTGTGAACGGGATGCCCTGACCTGGCCACGGGAGAGGGAATTCGCCTGGCTTGCCTCCACAGCCTGCCAGGAACTACTGGAACAGACCGGCATAAAGCCATCCTGCTTCCCGGGAGCCTTTGCTACAGACACGTTCTGATCTTGAAATTCCGGGCACAACCCTGTACCTCACGGCATCACCTGATACCGTCCCGACCGGATACGTGCCCTCTCCCGACATACCGGGAGGATGCATGATACGAGCCGGTCTTGTTTATGGAACACCTGTATGACCGGCACAGCCAAAATCCTCAAGCCTGCCCCACGGATCGGACTGGTCAGCCTCGGCTGCCCGAAGGCATTGGTTGATTCAGAACGAATCATGACACGCCTGCGTGCGGAAGGCTACGAACTGGCACCAACCAGCGAGGGAGCGGATGCGGTCATTGTCAACACCTGTGGGTTCCTGGATTCGGCAAAGGCCGAAAGCCTGGAGGCTATTGGCGATGCGCTGGCCGAGAATGGCAAGGTTATTGTCACCGGCTGCATGGGAAAGGACGAAAATGGCATCCGCACTATTCACCCAAGGGTTCTGTCTGTTACGGGTCCCCACCAGTATGAAGCGGTCATCAACGCCGTTCATGACGCGGTGCCCCCGCAGCATGAGCCTTTTGTCGACTTGGTTCCACCAGAGGGTATCCGACTGACACCCCGCCACTATGCCTATCTGAAAATCTCGGAGGGCTGCAATAATCGCTGTACCTTCTGCATTATCCCCTCTATCCGCGGGGACCTGGTCAGTCGACCGATGAACCGGGTTCTGGCTGAAGCAGAAAAACTGGTCAAGGCGGGCGTACGGGAATTGATGGTTATTTCACAGGATACCAGCGCTTATGGCGTTGACACCCGCTATGCCGACGTTGACTGGAAAGGGCAGACCCGCAAAAGCAACCTGCTGGAACTGACCAGTGCGCTGGGAGACATGGGGGTATGGGTGCGCCTGCACTATGTTTACCCCTATCCATCGGTTGATCATGTCATCCCACTGATGGCACAAGGCAAAATACTACCCTACCTGGACATTCCCTTCCAGCATGCCTCCCCGGGAATCCTCAAGGCCATGAAGCGTCCGGCCAACAACGGGAAGGTTCTGGACCGGATCAAGGCATGGCGCGACATCTGTCCCGAGCTGACCATTCGCTCGACGTTCATTGTCGGCTTTCCCGGTGAAACGGAAGAAGACTTCGAGGATATGCTGGAATGGCTGGAACAGGCCCAGCTTGACCGGGTTGGCTGCTTCAAGTACGAGCCTGTCGAAGGCGCTGTAGCCAACGCCCTGCCCGACCCTGTGGACGAAGAGACCAAGGATGAGCGCTGGGCCCGGTTTATGGAGCACCAGCGTCAGATTTCCGAACAGCGCATGGCCCGCAAGATCGGAAGCCTGCAACAGGTTATCATCGATGAAGTGGATGAAGATGGCGCCATTGGACGATCCACCGGTGATGCACCGGATATTGACGGCAATGTTTTTCTTAACGGCGAAGTAAACCTGAAGGCCGGCGATATTGTCACGGCACGGATTGAGCACGCTGATGACTACGACCTGTGGGGTGAACTTGTCTCCAGCTGAAAGGAACGCAATTGAGAGATAAAGGACTTGCAAGACGGCAAAAGGCCTTCTATAAGGTCCTCCTCTGCTCCTGAGGGTTTCCTGACAGGATCCGAAACTGGGCAGATAAAGGGCGCGTAGCTCAGTGGGAGAGCACTGTGTTGACATCGCAGGGGTCGCAAGTTCAATCCTTGCCGCGCCCACCATCAAGGCCTCGACTGAAATGTCGGGGCTTTGTCTTTTTCCCGGAACCCTTTGCAACATTTGACAGATAAATGCCTTGCCAGATGATAAAAGGGGCTTTATAAGCGCGTTCCTCGCTTTTGGTGACAGAAGTTGCACCGCAACATACCCAGAGCAGGGCGCGTAGCTCAGTGGGAGAGCACTGTGTTGACATCGCAGGGGTCGCAAGTTCAATCCTTGCCGCGCCCACCATCAAAACCCCGACTGAGATGTCGGGGCTTTGCTCTTGCAAAAGCCCTTTAACAGGTATCTTGGCGAGGGAAGACCTGTTGGTGTAACCTCCTCTTATGAAAGCAAAACAGGGCGATCACACAACAGGCACCCCCAACCTGGAGACTGACAGGCAGCCTCCCCCGTCGTCTCCCTTTGCAATCATTAAACCTGACGTGCAAACACTGCCTCTCGTTCTGGCATCTCCCCACTCGGGAAACTATTACCCTCCCGCATTTCTCGCAACATCACAGCTGAATCCCCACGAAATCCGCCAATCAGAGGATTTCTATGTTCACGAGCTCTTTGCAGCGGCACCACGGCTGGGAGCTCCGATGATCCGGGCCACATTTCCGCGTGCATACATTGACGTCAACCGTGAGCCATATGAACTGGACCCCGACATGTTTGATGGTCCCCTGCCCGCTCATATCAACACAACATCTGTTCGCGTTGCCGCCGGCTTGGGAACCATTGCACGAATAGTTGCCAACAAGGCTCTCATCTACAAGACAAGACTACCAATTGAAGAAGCAGAACAACGTATCCAGCTTTTCTATCGCCCATACCATGCTGCGCTGCGGAAGCTGATCGCTGATACGGTCGCCCTTTTTGGTCACTGCCTGCTCCTGGACTGCCATTCCATGCCCTCTATTGCTGTGTCCGGGCCAAACAGAAAAGTCGGGTTTGTCCTGGGGGATGGGCATGGCAAGACATGCGATCGCACGTTCACGGATACAGCCCACCGTACACTGGCAGGAACCGGATGGAATACAGCCCGTAACGCACCTTATGCCGGGGGCTATACAACCCGGCACTACAGTCAGACTAAACAGGGCATTCATACCTTACAAATAGAGATCAACAGAGCGCTCTATATGCAGGAAGATACGTACGCAAAGATTCCAGCGTTCCACACGATAGCCGGACACATGGAAGATCTGATCCTTGCCTTGGGCCACAATGCACCGGCGCAAAAGATTGGATCTTGCTAAGAACATCTGCTGCACAGGTGCCAGTAGAGACAAGATCGCCGCCATGCGCCGTCCCGGCGTAGCGGGTACACACAACATCAGCTAGAATACGGCTCCGGAACCAACACGATGGAGACAGCCATGTTGCCGCGCGCTACAGCCGTCTTCGCATGGCTTTGGATAGCACTTCTTTCTTTTACCGCTCACGCACAAAACAGGGATGTCCAGTTTGGGCTGGCTGACAACGCTCCGCTTGGTGGCGTCCATAACGGACAAGCCGACGGAGTATTTGGCATTACCGGGACACATATCCTGAAAACAATGGGTTATAATCCCACAGCCTTGCAACTTCCGTTCTCCCGCCTTTATGAAAGCATACACAGGGGGGCCATAGAAATTGCCGGCAGCACGATGAAGACACCTGAGCGCAGCCTGCTCGCCCACTACACCATTCCTTTGCTGACCGAATACAATGTCATCATCGTTCATAAGGGTGATGCCTTCCCCTTCGAGAATCTGAGCCAGCTCTCTGGAAAACGGCTGGGTGCTATTGCTGGCTTTGAATTCCCGACTCTCCACTCCGTCACAGATCTTATCCTGGAACGGGTCCACAACGAAGAAGACAACATACGCAAGGTCGCAGCCAAACGTCTTGATGGCGCAATTTTGTCATCAATACGGGGACTTCACACCTTGGAACAAAGTGGGCTGGCCAACGAGGTTGAGCTACTGCCTCTGTCTATAGGGCGGGTAGACTTGGGCTTTGCCCTGTCCAAAACGTTCTTCAGCACGGAAGACGTAGACCGATTCAATCAAGCCATAACAGATCTGAAGCAATCACCGGAATGGATCCACATCCTAGATGAAACAGGCACCAAGTCCCTGATAAAGGATTGGCCACTTGCGACCATGCCATAAGCTCTCCCACACAAAAAAAGGCCGCGACACATGAGATCGCGGCCTGAGTTCAGGGAGAAAACATCCACTACAGCAGCACCCCGCTTTACACCACAGACGGGTTGCTGCGACGCACAATGACATCATGCATCACCAAAGATGGCAAGAAAGAAAGAGATCACACATAACGCGTATCCAAAATTGAGAAGTCCCCAACACTATACTTCGTTAGACACACCCCCTCCAACTGTGGCACGAACCTTGCTGTTGACTCTGGTATCTGATCCCCACAAACTAGAGATATAGCATGCGCACCCTATGTTTATCAGTTCTTCTCATAACCTTGCTGCCGGGAGCAGACAGAGCAGCCTCGGCGTCTTCCCCCTCTCCGGCAGGGGCTATATCACGTGGGTACTATGCACAAAACTCTTCTGATGTGTGTCGTCTTCATACGGAATACCATGAAACACGCCTGCGCTTACCCCAGAACATGCTGACAGCCCTGTCTCATGTAGAATCCGGACGCTGGGATACAGCCAAGCAGGAAAAAATTGCCTGGCCCTGGACCGTTATGGCCGAGGGAAACGGCAGATATTTCAGGACAAAGGCCGAAGCCATACGAGAAGTGCGTACCCTGCAATCAAGGGGCGTGCGCAATATTGATGTCGGGTGCATGCAAATTAACCTCAAGCATCATCCCGACGCGTTCAGAACCCTTGAAGATGCCTTTGATCCCGCACGAAACGTGGCCTATGCCGCTGATTTCCTGACCCGCCTGTACACCGAAACCGGATCATGGGCCAAGGCAGCAACACGTTATCACTCAGCCACCCCCGTCCGCGCAACACGCTATGGCGGACTTCTGACCCGGGCATGGTCCAAACTGAACAATCAGTCACGTGCAAATACAAGGCAATGGCATAAAGAGACAAGACGCCACCTGGCGCTTCCATCTCCTGTGAAACGTATGATATACCCCTACCCACAGATGAAGGCCATTGGCCTGAGAAATACAAAAACGGAGAGTATCCATGCCAGGGAGAGATATAGTCGCAGGAATGCAAATGACTTTGCAGAAAACTGGCGGAGTCATAGACTGACAGAATACCTTGGCAGTCGCCGCGCATCGACTACACCCGGATCAAATGCAGGTGCACCCCCTGCGCCGGACGTCGATGAAAAGCGCGAAACCGCTCCGCCGGACACATCCATTTCGGCCCCCGTGGCTTTCGGAAGGATTGAGATCGCGGAGCGTTGAGACAATAGGTTCAACCGTAGCCCGGTCTTCATTCTCATGAAAAACTCTTCACATCCTGCTTGCACCACAGATGCACCCATTGTTGGCCTGATTGCCGATGTTGGTGGAACAAACGTACGTCTTGCCTTTGCCCACGCTGACAACAGCTGGTCCGAAGAGCGGGTCTACCGGTGCGAGGGATACTCCAACCCAACCGAAATTGTCCGTACCTTCCAGAGAGATACAGGCGTACCCTTGCCCCCCCATGTTGCGCTGTGCGTTGCAGGTCCGATTACGGGTGATGATGCCGCCTTTACCAATTTAGGATGGCATTTCTCTATCGAAGCCATGCGACGTGACCTGGGTGTTAAAACCCTCAATGTCGTCAATGATTTCGTTGCAAACGCATTGGCCTGCCCACGACTTCCCTCCAGTTCCCTGGTGCAGATAGGTCAGGGTGCAACAGCCCGGACTGGTTATCCCATCGCTGCAATCGGGCCTGGCACGGGCCTTGGCACGGCTACGCTGGTGCCGGACAACAAGGGGGGCTGGATTCCCGTTGCTTCAGAAGGGGGGCATGTCACATTGGCAGCCTCGAACCAAAGGGAATGGGATATTATCTGCCATCTTCGCCAACGCAGCTCTCATGTGTCAGGTGAAAGTACAGTGTGCGGCAGTGGCCTGGAATCCTTATTCCGTGCAATACGCGATCTGGATGGTCTGGAGCCCTTGAACCTGTCTGCATCCGAGATTGCGGCCAGAGCCTTGGGAGAAAGAGACCCATGTTGCCGTGAAGCCCTGGAAATTATGTGCGCTATGCTGGGCACCCTTGCCGGGAACTTGGCGCTTACAACAGGAGCCTTGGGGGGGGTTTATGTTCTTGGCGGCATACTCCCCCGGATGGTCGATTTCCTTCAGGAATCTCAGTTCCGGAATCGTTTTGAAAACAAAGGACGACTATCGTCCTGGGTCCGGGACATCCCGACTTGGCTGGTTACCCATCCGTTTCCCGCGTTTCCCGGTTTGATCGGTCTTCTTCCAGAGCAGAAGGTCCAACCTGAGGCAATTGGCTCCGTGTAACAGGGCCAATCCTTAGCGCATATAAATAATCTGCAAAGAACGCAGGAAGTTCCCGTACAGCAGAACGCCACCAGCTCAGTCTGGTGGCGTCGCTTTTTGATGGCTTGAAACCAATTCTCCACCTATGCCTATATCCCAGAAGACGCAATAACATCCATAAGCGGGGAATATGCCAGACATCGCTTACCAGAATAACCTTGGGGGGCATCATGCCAGCCAAAAGAGGCAGGCTGAACTGGATGTTCTCACGGCTGTTTCTGGATTTGTCTTCTTGTACAATCCGGTGCACCGGCAAACCTTTTTCAATTAAAAGGGAAGACATGATAGTGGATTCCGGCACAGAGCTCCCCACAGCACCGCCAGACAGGATCATCGTAGAGACCTTTCCTTCTCTCCACAAATCGTAAACCGCCTCCACTCTTCGATACAATGCCAAGGACGGTGTCCCGTCGGGATAAACCCGTGCCCCAGCAACCAAGGCAACCGCACCTCCTGATTTCATATGCACACCAGAAGATGGTTGACCTGACGTCAATGAAGCCTTTCTCCCGCGATGAATGTGGGGCATGGACAAGTTACCAATTTCCTTCCAAGATCATTGAAGTATAGAGAAGTATCTACAGTCCTGCCGCAAAGCACCGCAACATAAAGAGACACAGGAAGCAATGGCTGCTGTTATTTCCGGCATAACGCTCTACCGCGAAAAGAGCACGGTTCACCGGTTTGACTTCTCTGGTGAACACAGAGATGAGGATGCCATATTCCAAGTCCGCTCCAACCGAGTATCGGTGATTCTGAAGTCTGGTCCTGTCACAGAACATGTGATTATACGTGGCCAGAATATACCAACAACGCTACGAATGACGGCACTTGTTATTGAGCAGTTCAACCGTAACCCAGCCCTGTTCACAGAAGATCATACAACCAGCTTTGACTGGGCTGAACACTGGAAAAGCCGTGTTTCAAGCTACGAGCGCCAGTTTATGGAAGAATCATGGATATCCATTTACCATGAAGGCGGCACACTGTTCAGTACCAACTCGTCGGCACATATTGATGAAATAGAGCGCATCGCCTTGGGTGGGGACATTAATGACAGCCACATCAAGAAGGTTTCCCAGTCCATCGTCGGGGCTATCGAAGATGTTGTCACCCAACACGACAGCCAAACAGCTGTCGTCTTCACCCCATTCAAGGAATACCATCGCGCTGCTATTCTAGAACGGAGAGGCGGACGCACAGGGTCGTTTGCAACATCAGCTTACCATCCACCCAAACCCGGCAGACCCGTTCGTTATTCCGGATTTATCAACTTTTGCGCGGATGCAATCGAGGCTCTGAACTTGAAGGTGTTTCTGGAACGCGTCAAGCAAATGGTTGAGGAAAACAAATCATACGGCGGCGCCATCACAGCCGTTCAGGTTGCAGCGGCTATGGCCAGAAAGCGTGATCTGATGCAATTTATCCAGTCATACGAACGAGCTAATAAAGTGGTCTATAGACCGGATAGGCCCGAATTCGTCTAGACAAGAACCAGGAAAACCTATCCAAAACCTTTTTCGGTGCATACATATTAGAAAATGTATCCCTAGGAACAACAACTTTTACTTGTAAGCATTGCAGTCCATCCGGAATGATAAACCAGTTAGCGGCCTCGAAAGCCACACTGGATCAGGAGGGAAATCTGTGCAGGCTATTTTCACAACAGGCACAGCCAAAGACGAAGTCTTCTCGCCAGAATATGGCGCAAACTTTATCAACGGCAATGGTGGGATTGATCGCGTTGACTACTCCGCGCTCAAGGAACCCATAACAGTCAAGCTCCATGACGGGTTAGATCCGTCCATCGTATATGTTGGAACAGAGCCCCGTGATGTACTGATAGATGTAGATGACATTACAGGGGGAATTGGTGATGACCATCTCACTGGAAACACACAAACAAATAAATTTAATGGAGGACTAGGACAAGACACCTTGGATGGAGGAGAGGGGCTTGACTTTGCAGAGTACACGGATAGATCTCTCCCCATTGCGGTTAAGCTATCATCAGATAGTCCATCTATTGTTTATGTAAATGGAATGGCTGAGGATACCCTGATCAATATCGAAAATATAATCGGAGGGTCGGGAAACGATTATATTGTTGGAACCGATGATTATAACCTTCTATTTGGGGGGGATGGTGACGACATTCTTGAAGGCAAGGGGTTTGTTGATGCCCTTTCAGGGGGAGCAGGTGCTGACACCTTTGTTTACAGGTCGTTCCGAGACTCAACGCCAGACCAAAAGGACTGGATAGCCGATTTCAACAGAATAGAGGGAGATCGCTTTGAGATGTCTCACGTGGATGCAGACATTAACAAGGCAGGACACCAAACGCTGACCTTCAACGGAAATCAAGCACAACCTCATTCCATATGGTACGAATGCGAAGGATTTACTCCTTTTGCAAATAATAAGATCGGTGGGTATTACGTTATAAACATTTTCGCCGATGTTAATGGTGATACATCGGAAGACTTCGCAGTCACCGCTTATTCCCAATCCCCACTTATTCTTCATAATGACTTCATTCTATAATCAATTTTTTATCCCCGGGGCATTTATGCTCCGGGGTATATTTATCTATTTGATAGGCATGTTTTTGCGCAGATATTCCGCCACACCTATATACGGTATCTCTCTTTTTATTCTGCATCGCTTTTGCTGAAGGGATGGGCATATTTATACATTCT
>NZ_JAAVSY010000001.1 GCF_012102745.1 Haematospirillum sp. H4485 | reverse complement strand
CCGACCCCATGGGGAAGATGTTCTTCAACATCCTCGCTACCTTTGCGGAGTTTGAGTCGGACATCATCCGGCTACGGACCCGCGAGGGCATGGCGGTAGCCCGCGCCAAGGGCAAACTACGCGGCAAGAAGCCCAAGCTCTCCGAACGGCAGCAATGCGAGTTGCGGCGGATGTACGATACCGGTGACTACAGCATCAGCGATCTGGCCGAGCTGTTCTCCGTCTCCAGGCCAACCGTGTACCGCACCCTCACACGCACCGAGCACGCCAAATAGCAATCAAAATTCAAAGCCATTTAGCGATCAAGCTCACAAACAGGAGAGCACGAATGCATACTACACCCTCATTGAATGGCATGCCCCTGTAAAAACACGCAACCCCATAATTTAACGATGATTTTTTCTGGATGATCCTTCCTGAAGCAGGGGGAATGCTTAACATTTTTTACTGGCAGTATCGATTCGTCAGAAACCCTCTGTCTGTATATGGGTCTTTGGTATTGTGTCTTTCCAGAAAACTTTTCAGGCTGTTTTTGCATCTGTTCTGGATGCATGCATTGGAATAACGCTCGCTTTCCTGTCTGTGGCACTTGCAAGCAGGGCGAGCAGTGTGGTTCCGGCAAGCCCGGTCACAATATGGGCGACAGGGCTGTTTCCCGCCGCGTAGGCCGGAATGGTCAGGAAGGGAGTGACGATAACGCCGGTACCAAAAACAAATAGAGAGTGACGGCCCATTCTTCTCAGGCAAACAGAATACGTGTGATCCAGCCATGGTCCCGAGGGGATCACCACGATGCTAAACCAAGCGAGGGCAAGAAAGTGAAGGATGCGCATAGGGTCTGGTAGGCTTTTGTCAATGGGATAAAGCCATGTTGCCAACGTTTGGGGTACGAAGGCGTCGTGCAGTTCCGGAAATTTCCAGCTCCAGGCAAGCAGGAAGCCGGTGCCGAGAATCAGCAGGGCCATGGTGCGGGTGCGTGAGGAGTGGGAGGACGGAAGAAAGCAATCACTGTATAACGCGCACAGACCGCCCAGACAAAAAAGAAACTGCCACCCAAGAGGGTTGAAAAAGAGGGGATTTGCAGCCGTTCCCGGAATAGAAAGTTCAAATAGCAGGGTTGAGGCATACAGGCATGCCGACAAGGCCCCGAGAACAAGCGGGCGGTAGACAAGAAGCGGTAGTGTAAGAGCCATGCCAAGCAGAAGAACAATATAGAGCGGCAGTGGATCAAGAAGCGGCAGGCAGTATTGCAGGGTTACAATGCCCCACCAGGCTTGTGTATCATTCAGCCAGACGGGCAGTTGGCTCCATTCCCCTTTATACGCCGATGATTGTGGCAGGAGCTGTAGGGCACAGGCATTGGCAACGAGCAATCCTGTCAGGAGAAGATACGTTCCGTAGAGCGTTATGGCCCGTTTCAGTATGCGCCTTGCCGCAATCCAATACCCTTTCTGCCGCAGAAGGTTCCCCCATGCCATGGCTGCAGAGTATCCAGCGAGAAAGACAAAGATTTCAGCAGCATCGCTCAATCCGAAGTTCCGGATTGTTATCAGGCCCAGAGGATTGTCCGGCAGGTGGTCCCAGAACATGAATACCAGCGCCAGGCCCCGGAAGAAATCAACCCTGGGATCGCGCCGTTTGGTTGTAGGCAGTGTGGGCGTGACAAGGCCCATGGTGGTATTCTTCTCTCATTTGTGGAAGCAGGCTCGGGCGCGGATGTATAGAAGTGAAACGTTGTCCTTTCAATCGGGATATTTTTCTGTTCAGGCCAATATGTAGACCGATATCTGTTATATGCTTTGTTCCATAGTGATGGTCTTCTGACCGGGGAAGAGTAAAGGGCATCGATTGTGGCTATTGTGCATACTGTTTTTATCAGTGGCGCCAGCCGTGGCATTGGCTTGGCAACAGCTTTGCGTTTCTGTGCCGAAGGATGGCGGGTTATAACCTGTGCCAGGGGGGCTGTGTCTGTGCCGCGTCCCGGGGAATGGAGCGAGCACCTCTGTGCCGATTTATCCTGCCCTGATTCTGTCGAGCGTTTGGTGGAGCAGGTGCATTCGGTCTTGGGTGGTGATCCGTTGCATGCCTTGGTCAATAACGCCGGGATCTCCCCAAAAACGCCTTTCCGTGAGCGTTTGGGGGTCCTGAATGGTGATCTCGATGGGTGGCGCTCTGTTTTCGAGCTTAACTTCTTCACCCCCCTGCGTTTGGCCCGGGGGTTCGCTGCTGATTTGCACCGGGGGCAGGGGGCAATCGTCAATATTACCTCGATTGCCGGGCATGCTGTGCATCCCTTTGCTGGTTCTGCCTACTCCACAAGCAAAAGTGCCTTGTCGGGCTTGACCCGGGAGATGGCGGCTGAAATGGCCCAATTGGGCATCCGGGTTAATGCTGTTGCCCCCGGAGAGATAAAAACAGAAATGGTGTCGAGCGAGTATGAGGCTCTGATTCCACGTATTCCGCTTGATCGTATGGGAACACCCGAGGATGTCGCCTCTTGTGTGTTTCGGCTTTGTTCGTCAGAGTTTGGTTATATAAATGGCAGCGAAATTTTTGTGACCGGCGGGCAGCACTTGTATTAAGTCTGCGCAGGCAAAAGGAGCTTTCGCATGCAGACCAATCCCATCATTCTGCCGTGGCGTGGTGTGACTCCGGCTCTTGACCCTACGGTTTTTGTTGCCCCGGGCGCTAGTGTGATTGGTGACGTGGTGATTGGTGCGGGATCTTCGGTTTGGTTCGGGGCTGTGGTGCGGGGGGATGTTCACCAGATCCGGATCGGGTGCCGCTCCAACATTCAGGACGGGACGGTTGTCCACGTCTCGCGCGGGAAGTCTGGTACCGCGATAGGGGATGATGTTCTGGTCGGTCACAACTGTATTATCCATGCCTGTACCTTGCAAAGTCGCTCCTTCATAGGCATGGGGGCCGTTGTTATGGATTTTGCCGTGGTGGAAAGCGGGGCTATGGTTGCTGCCGGTGCATTGGTACCCCAAGGGCGCAGGATACCGTCCGGAGAATTATGGGGAGGGAGTCCGGCCCGTAAAATGAGGGATCTGACGCCGGATGAGACAGACTTTATCGTCAGCCAGTGCGCGCATTACTCTGCACTGGGAAAAGAGTACCGGGAGATGATCGTCTCACTTTGAGAGACTCTCAGCCGGCACGGATGCGGACATACTGGCCCGGTGCGGGTTCAAGCGGTGTCATTGGGCCATGTTCGGGGTCTCGGGCCGGTATGTCTTCACCACTTTGTGGCTTGAGCCATGCCATCCAGTCCGTCCACCAGCTTCCTTTATGTTCCTTGGCTTTCTGCAGCCAGTCATCCGGTGTTTTGGCCTTCTGGCCATTGGTCCAGTATGCATATTTACCGGCTGCCGGGGGGTTTATAACGCCGGCAATGTGTCCTGATGCGCCCAATACAAAGCGTACCTTGCCCGTGAAAATATGTGTTGCGGCATAGGTCGCTTTCCATGGGGCGATGTGATCCTCGCGGCAGGACAGCATATAGACCGGGGTATCGATGCAGCGCAGGTTTATCGGTGTTCCCTTCAGGGTAATGCCGCCTGGTTTGATCAGGTTGTTTTCCCTGTACATGTTGTGCAGGTAGAAGCTGTGCATGGATGCCGGCATCCGGGTGGAATCGCTGTTCCAGTACAGAAGATCAAAAGGGAACGGTTCCTTGCCAAGCAGGTAGTTATTGACGACAAAAGACCAGATTAGCTCGTTGGAGCGCAGCATGTTAAAGCTGTTCGCCATGTCTGCGCCATCAAGATATCCTGTCCTTGACATCTTGCTGTCAAGAACCTCCAGCTGCTCGTCATCGATAAATACGCTGATCTCACCGGGATCAGAAAAATCGGTCAGGGCTGCCAGAAGGGTGGCAGAGGTTATGCACCTGTCCTGTCCGTTGGCTTTGAGCCATGCCAATGTACTGGCCAGCAGTGTGCCGCCAAGGCAATAGCCCAGGGCATGGATGGATTCCGTGTGTGTCTGGGCCTTGATTGCCTCTATTGCAGCCAGTGGGCCTTCGGTCATGTAATCTTCAAAAGACTTTGCCGCCAGATGTTCATCCGGATTGACCCACGAGATGACAAAGACACTGAAACCCTGATCAACACACCATTTGACGAGGCTGTTGTTCTCTCTCAGGTCAAGAATGTAGTACTTGTTTATCCAAGGCGGAATAATAAGAAGGGGTACATGTTTCACAGTTTCTGTTGATGGCGCGTACTGAATAAGCTGGATAAGGTCATTCTGGAAAATGACCTGTCCCGGGGTGGATGCAACATTCCGGCCGATATCGAAAGCATTCTCGTCGGTCATGGAAATCCGCAGCCGTCCGCGCCCGCGTTCAAGATCAGACAGAAGGTGTTCAAGTCCCTTGATCAGGTTCTCACCGCCAGTCTCAGCTGTAATACGCAGAACTTCGGGGTTGGTCAGAACGAAGTTGGAGGGAGCCATCGCGTCAACAAACTGGCGTGTGTAGAAGTCAACCTTGCGGGCTGACTGTTCATCAAGTCCTTCAACATCCTTGACGGTGCTGCGGATCCAGCGCGCTGTCAAAAGATACGACTGTTTTATGAAGTCGAAGAGCTCGTTATCTTGCCATGCCTCGTCACGGAAGCGTTTGTCGCTCTTGTCAGGCTCTACCACGGGAGGGGCTTTTTCACCCATCATGCGCAAGGCTGTGTTCTGCCAAAGATTGACGTAGTCCTGCCAAAGAGACACCTGAGCTTCGACAAGTCTGGCTGGGTCAGCCATCAGGCGGGTTGTCATTTCCAGGAACGCACCGGCGATATTAAGAGGGTCGAGCGTATCCGGTTCTGCATTTTCGGGATGACGCCGGATAAATTCCTGAATCAGGCGCTGACTGCGTTCTGCAATACTGGACAAGGCCCGGGATATGTCCGTGGGGTCCGGGATCTGGGCGTCCGGGCGCGCTGGATGATCAGGGATCTTGTCCGGCATGGGCGTTTTCTTTCCTGGGTCCTTGATCGTTCAGGTCTTGGTGATGGGGTACAAATCAGGCAGACGAGAGAGGATGGCCCAGAAATCAGGATCTGGGGAGGGAACAAGTAGATGCTATCATGAAGATAGTTTCTGTGAATTTCACTACCTTTCAGTAGATTGTTTTTCTTGGGAGTTATAATAAACCCGGGTGGGGTATGGAACGGGTTTCTCGCAAGGGGAGGATTCAAGACATGTTCAGGGCCTTCTATGTGCACCCTTCGGTCATTTCTCGGTTTCTTGCTGTGCTGATCTGCTGCTTGGAAGTGGTTATGCCTGCCAAGGCTGACGGGACGAATCCGGACCTTGTGCGTGATCAGGCTCATGGATCTGAAGGCCTGGTCTCTGCTCCATCTCATCCAGAGTATGTGCTGGATAGGAAGAGAGAGCAGCCTTTCGAGCAAAAGATTCTGAGCCGCTCTGCTGCTGCGTCTGATGTTTCTGTCGATACAGCACCTGCCCCTGCTGTACCAAAGCCGGTTGCTCCTGTGAAAGCGGAGTCTGTTGTTGATGACGTTGCTCCATCAGCAACGCCAAGTAATGGGGACAGAGCCTTCGTGGCAAAGCCTGTTGTTGATACGCAACCGGAATTTCCAGTTACCGTGCTTGTTGATTCGCAAGGCGTATCTGCTGTCTCTCCCGACAGGGTGAGTATTCCTGAAAGGGCAGCCCAAGAGTCCGGGAAAACCACGTTGGTAGCAACCATTGAATATCAGCCCGCATCTTTTTCTCTCGACCGTACAGACCATGACATTCTGCGCCAAGTAGCACGCCTCAGGCATCAGCGGGGGGCAGATGAGACCGTCCACGTGGTTGGTCACGCTGCATCTTATAGTACAGCCTTGCAACGAGCCCGCAGTGTGGTCAGCGTTCTACAGGCCCAAGGAATTCCTGCTACAGCTCTCTATGCATCGGCTATTGTCATAGGTGACAGGGAGGAGCATGAATCGGAGACTTCTTCGGATGAAGGGGGGCATTATACCCGGATTTGGTTTGGTTATTGATATTCTATGTTTTTCCTTTTTTTGTTATGAATGTTCCCGAAAATTGCTTTGATCGTATTTTGATCACTGGAAAGCTGTTTTCTGAAAAACAACTATCGCTTCCGTTTGTGTGACGCGGTAAACAGTGCAGTATCAAGTGCGCAGTGTTTTTTCCGGAACGGGACATGGACCAGGAATTTCATCGTATAAAACGCCTTCCGCCCTATGTTTTTGCTGAAGTCAACGCGATGAAAGCAAAGGCTCGTGCTGCCGGGGAAGACATTATTGACCTTGGCATGGGGAATCCCGACCAACCGACGCCACCCCATATTGTTGAAAAACTGATCGAAGCTGCCACCAATCCAAGGGCGCACTGCTATTCCCAGTCGCGGGGTATACCTGGTCTGCGCAAGGCATTGGCGGGGTATTACCGTCGTCGGTTTGATGTCAGCCTTGATCCCGAAGATGAAGTGATTGTTACTATCGGCTCCAAGGAAGGGCTCGCTAATCTTGCCCAAGCCATAACCAGCCCGGGTGATGTTATCCTGTCCCCTGACCCCAGTTATCCCATTCATGCCTTCGGTTTCATCATTGCCGGTGCAGCTGTGCGGTCAATACCCGCCTGTCCCGATGAAGAGTTTTTGCGTGCCTTGGAGCGTGGAGTACGCCACAGTGTTCCCAAGCCGGTTGCTGTTATTGTCAACTTCCCGTCCAACCCGACGGCGATGGTTGCAACGCTTGATTTTTATAAGGATATCATCGCGTTTTGCCGTAAGCATGACATCTTTGTGCTGTCCGATATTGCCTACTGTGAAATTTATTTTGACGGGAATCCTCCCCCATCCATCTTGCAGGTTCCGGGTTCAAAGGACGTGGCGGTGGAATTTTCCTCTATGTCCAAGTCCTACAACATGGCCGGGTGGCGTATTGGGTTTGCCGCAGGGAATCCCAGGTTGATCAAAGCGTTGGCCCGCGTCAAAAGTTACCTGGACTATGGTGCCTTTACACCTATTCAGGTGGCTGCTACAGCAGCCCTGAATGGCCCTCAGGATTGCGTGGAACAGATCCGCACCATGTACCGCCAACGCCGTGACGTTCTGATCGAGGGTCTGCACCACGCAGGTTGGATGGTTCCCAGCCCGCCGGCTTCCATGTTTGCCTGGGCGCCCATTCCACCCGCTTTCAGTCACCTCGGGTCTGTCGAGTTTGCCAAGCTGCTGATGCAAGAGGCCAAGGTCGCGGTTGCCCCTGGCCTTGGTTTCGGAGAGCATGGCGATGGCTATGTCCGCATTGGCTTGGTTGAGAACAAACACCGGATCCGTCAGGCTGTTCGCAATATCAAGGGGTTCCTGCAGCGCCAGGGGGCGGGTGTAGTGTCGGAATCCGAGATCGGGCGCGTTATGGATCGTCCGGTTATATAAACTCCCCCTTAATTCCCAAGGAGCTTGTTTTCTCGTGCCCAATTCCCTGAAGGTTGCTGTTGTAGGTCTTGGTACGGTTGGTGCGGAAACGATCAGGGTCTTGCAGAGAAATGCCCCGGTTATCGCGGCCCGTTGTGGGCGCCCGATAGAGGTTGTTGCGGTCTCTGCCAGAACACCTGGTCGGGAACGTGGTTTTTCCATGGAAGGGATTACATGGTACGACGACCCTGTGGCGTTGGTTTCTGACCACCACGTTGATGTCGTCTGCGAGCTGGTTGGCGGCGAAGATGGTGTAGCTGGACAGGTGGTCAGGGCGGCCTTGGGGCGCGGGTATCACGTAGTTACGGCCAACAAGGCTTTGTTGGCCCACCATGGCGCTGAACTGGCTGCCCTTGCGGAAAAGAAGGGTGTTGCCTTGGGCTGGGAGGCTGCTGTTGCTGGTGGTATTCCTGTCGTCAAGGTCTTGCGGGAGGGTCTGTCTGCCAACCAGATAAGCTGCGTTTATGGCATCTTGAACGGTACCTGCAATTATATCCTTACAAACATGCGCGAGACCGGACGGAATTTTGCGGATGTTCTACTGGATGCCCAGAAGCTGGGATATGCGGAAGCAGATCCGTCTTTTGATGTTGATGGTGTTGATACGGCTCATAAGTTGGCGATTCTCACCAGCCTTGCATTTGGTACGCGTACTGACTTTGATGCCATTTATGTCGAGGGTATTCGTTCGTTGACGGCTATGGATATCGCCTTTGCTGACGAGCTGGGATACCGAATCAAGCTGTTGGGAATTGCGCAGGCTACAGATCGTGGTATCGAGCAGAGGGTACATCCTTGCCTGGTTCGCAAGGATGCCCCCATTGCTGCCGTAGAGGGTGTTTTTAATGCCGTTGTCGCCGAGGGTCAGTTTGTCGGGCGTTCGGTCCTGGAGGGCCGGGGTGCCGGTGGTGGTCCGACCGCTTCCGCTGTGGTGGCTGATTTGATGGATATTGCGGCGGGGCGTGTTGGTCCTGTCTTTGGTGTTCCGGTGGCTGATCTTGTGCCTTTGCCGGAGTGGACCATGGAAGCCCGCAAGGGTGCTTATTATGTGCGTCTGATGGTCGAGGACCTGCCGGGTGTTTTTGCCGAGATTGCTGCGGCCTTGCGTGATGCCAAGGTTTCGATGGAAGCGGTTGTCCAGAGAGGTCGTGCGCCGGGTGAGGCGGTGCCGGTGGTCATGATCCTTCATGAGACGGTGGAAGCCGCCTTGAATGACGCGTTGCGCCGGATCCGTATCATTGCTGCTGTTGTTGAGCCTCCGCAGGTTATCCGTATTGAATCCTTCTGACATTCTTTTGCCGGAATTTTTACGGCATAGTTCTCTTTTGTTGATCACGACTGGGCGGAGCCGGTGTTATGGCTGATACATCACGTACACCGGTCCCCGGTCTGGAGCGGAACTTGGCACTGGAAATGTGCCGCGTTACCGAAGCGGCTGCTCTTTCAGCGTCCCGCTGGATGGGGCGTGGTAACGAAAAGGCTGCAGACCAAGCTGCTGTTGACGCCATGCGTCGTGCTCTCAATTCCATTCTGTTTGACGGAACCGTTGTGATTGGAGAGGGAGAGCGCGACGAAGCGCCCATGCTCTATATTGGAGAGAAAGTCGGGCAAGGGCAGGGGCCGAAAGTCGATATTGCATTGGATCCTCTTGAAGGGACCACGATCGTTGCAACCGGAGGAGCCAACGCGCTGGCTGTTGTTGCCTGTGCCGAACATGGGGGTTTTCTCAATGCTCCTGATGTTTACATGGACAAGATAGCGGTTGGTGCAGGTCTCCCGGGTGATCTCGTCGATCTTGATGCAACGCCACAGGATAATCTGGAAGCCTTGGCATCGGCCAGGAAGGCTGCAGTCTCGGATTTGGTTGTGTGTATTCTTGATCGACCGCGTCACAAGGACTTGATCAGGGCTGTGCGGGAAGCCGGGGCACGCATTACCCTGATCCCGGACGGAGATGTTTCGGGTGTGATCGCAACAGCAACGCCGGGTTCTGGCGTTGATATGTATATTGGCAGCGGTGGTGCTCCGGAAGGTGTCTTGGCTGCTGCGGCCTTGCGCTGTATTGGCGGCCAGATGCAGGGGCGACTTTTATTCCGGAACGATGATGAGCGTGCGCGTGCCGCCCGTTGGGGCATTACGGATCTTGATCGCAAATACGGTCTTGCCGATATGGCCAAGGGAGACGTTATGTTTGCCGCAACAGGGGTGACGGATGGTGCCATGTTGCGCGGTGTGCAGCGGTGGCATAACGGGGCGCGGACACATTCGTTGGTTATGCGTTCGCGTTCTGGAACGGTCCGTTGGGTTGATGCCTTGCATAATTTTGATCGCAAGGTAGGCTTCCTGCCTGTCGATATGTAGGACGCGCGAGAAAGAACATGGTTGCATTTCTGGATGTGGAGCGGTCATTGGCTGGCCGTCGGTGGTGTCTACGTGCCGGTGATGAGCGCCATGCTGAAACCATCAGCCAGCGTTTCGGGCTTCCTGGTATTGTTGGTCGCATGCTGGCTGCACGTGGTGTTGATGTGGATGCAGCGCCCTTGTTTCTCAATCCAACCTTGAAGGCTCTTTTGCCCGATCCTCTCCATCTGAAGGGCATGGCACAGGCTGTAGAGCGTTTGTGTTCTGCTATCAGGCAAGGGGAAACGGTTGCAGTATTTGGTGATTATGACGTGGACGGGGCTACCTCGTCCGCCTTGTTGCTGCGTTTCTTGCGGATGCTTGGCCTGAAGCCCGTTCTTTATATTCCCGATCGTATTGCCGAGGGATATGGACCCAACACTCCTGCCATGCTTGCACTCAAGGAGCGCGGTGTAGATCTGGTGATAACGGTTGATTGCGGAACAACAGCGTTTGAGCCGCTTCAGGCTGCAGCGACAGCGGGTCTTGATGTTATTGTGGTCGACCATCACGAGGCAGAGCCGACCTTGCCTGAGGCGGTGGCGGTGATTAACCCCAAGCGTCTGGATGATCCCAGCGAGCACAAGCATCTTGCTGCTGTTGGTGTGGTTTTTCTGTTGATTGTTGCCGTCAACCGTGCGCTGCGTCAGCAGGGTTGGTACAGCGATTCATCCCGGCCCGAGCCAGACCTGATGACATGGCTCGATATCGTTGCCCTTGGTACGGTTTGTGACGTTGTTCCCCTTGTCGGGGTCAACCGGGCCTTGGTCGCACGTGGGCTGGAGGTGATGGCGCGTCGCGGTAATGCCGGGCTGGCAGCTTTGGCTGATGTGGCCAAGATCACCGAAACTCCGACAGCTTTTCATCTGGGGTATCTTTTGGGGCCACGTGTCAATGCCGGTGGGCGTGTAGGACAAGCAGATCTGGGGGCCAAGCTCTTGGCGTGTGACGATCCGGTCGAGGCTGGTGTTCTGGCCTTGCGTCTGCACGAGTATAATGCAGAGCGTCAGGATATAGAGGCTGCTGTTTTATTTGAGGCCATCGAACAGGCAGAGAGTCGTGCAAACACGGATGATCCGCTGGTTATGGTAGCCGGAGAAAACTGGCATCCCGGCGTTATTGGTATTGTCGCGGGGCGTTTGAAGGAGCGCTATAACCTGCCTGTTTGCGTGGTTGCGCTTGATGGGGGAATGGCCAAGGGATCAGGGCGCTCTGTTGTTGGCTTGGACTTGGGACGGGCGGTTATTGCTGCCCGTGAAGCTGGCCTTTTGGAAGCCGGTGGGGGCCATGCCATGGCGGCGGGTTTTTCCCTGAAGGCCGAGCGCTTGGATCAATTCCGTCAGTTTCTGGCTGACAGGCTGTCCAGTCAGCTGAAAGAGGGGACCTTGTCGCCCGTTCTTGAGGTTGATGGTGCTGTGGATATTCGTGCGGCCACGCCTGATTTTTTACAGACCGTCGGGAAAGCCGGCCCGTTCGGGGCGGGTAATGAACCCCCTAAATTTGTTGTGCCATCTGCCCGTATTGTCCGTGCAGATGTTGTCGGGCAAGGTCATGTGCGGATGACCCTGACTGGTGCATGCGGCGGGCGCCTGAAGGCTATTGCTTTCCGCAGCATTGATACCGATCTTGGTGTTGCCCTGCTTAATGCCCAAGGGACAGCGTACCATCTGGCCGGATCCCTGCGTCTGGATACGTGGCAGGGGCGGAATGAGTGCCAGCTGGTTGTCGAGGATGCGGCACCGGCCTGAGAAAGAGAAAGGGGAAGCGCGGTCACGCCTCCCCTTCCAACATGCGTTTGTGCGTTCAATCAAAGTGAACGCTCGATGATCTTCTTCTTGATATCCGCAATGGCTTTGGCCGGGTTCAAGCCTTTCGGGCACGTATTGGTACAGTTCATGATTGTGTGACAGCGATACAGCTTGAACGGATCTTCCAAGGCGTCCAGGCGTTTCCCTGTTGCCTCGTCACGGGAATCATTGATCCAGCGCGCGGCCTGCAGCAGCACGGCAGGCCCCAGATAGCGATCACCATTCCACCAGTAGCTGGGGCAGGAGGTGGAGCAGCAGAAACACAGGATGCATTCCCACAGTCCATCAAGCTTCTCCCGGTCTTCTGGAGACTGGAGGCGCTCCCCGTTCGGGGGGAAAGGGGTGTCGGCCTGCATCCAAGGCTCTATGGAGGCATACTGGGCATAGACGTGTGTCAGGTCCGGTACCAGATCCTTGACCACAGGCATGTGCGGCAACGGGTAGACTTTGACATCGCCCTTCACATCCCCGATTGGTTTCAGGCACGCTAGTGTATTTGTGCCGTCAATGTTCATGGCACACGACCCACAAATACCTTCCCGGCAGGAACGACGAAGTGTCAGTGTCGAGTCAATCTCATTCTTGATTTTCAGCAGTGCATCCAGAACCATCGGGCCGCACGCATCAAGATCAATCTCGAAGGTGTCCAGTCTCGGGTTCTGCCCGCTGTCCGGATCATAGCGATAAATCCGGAAGGTCTTGACGTTCTTGGCACCAGCCGGGGCCTTGACGGTTTTTCCTTCGGTAACCCGGCTGTTGGCAGGCAGGTTGAATTCAACCATGGTGTTTTCCCTTTCAGCCAGCGCGCTCAGTAAACGCGCTTTTGCGGCTTGATATACTCAACCTCGTTCGACAGCGTGTAGGTATGCACTGGCCGATAGTCCAGGCGGACGGAATATTTCTCGTCAACATAAGCCAGCGTGTGCTTCATCCACGTCTGGTCATCGCGTTCCGGGTAATCTTCGTGGGCATGCGCCCCGCGTGATTCCTTACGGGCTTCGGCAGAAACCATTGTGGCATTGGCACAGGCCATAAGATTTTCAAGCTCCAGAGCCTCGATCAGGTCGGTGTTGAAAATCAGTGAGCGGTCGGTAATGCCCATATCCGGCATGGTGCCTGCAATTTTCTTCAGGTTGCTCACGCCTTCCTGCAGGGATTTAGACGTGCGGTATACCGCCGCATCCATTTGCATGGCTTTTTGCATGTCAAGGCGAATATCAGACACGCGACGCGGCCCTTTGGCGTGACGAACGCGATCCAGACGGTCCAGCGCATTCTGTCCGGCATCGGCGGGTAGTGGCTTGTGTTTGGAGCCCGGCTTTATCAGCTCCGCTGCCCTGTGTGCTGCGGCGCGCCCAAAGACAACAAGGTCCAGCAAGGAGTTTGTACCAAGCCGGTTGGCTCCGTGAACGGAAACGCAGGCCGCCTCTCCGACAGCCATCAAGCCTCCGCATAGATTATCCGGGCTTCCCGCTTTGGGGCGTACAACCTCGCCGGTGTAGATCGTCGGGATGCCACCCATATTGTAGTGTACGGTTGGAAGAACCGGGATCGGCTCACGCGTGGCGTCAACTCCGGCGAAAATTTTGGCAGTTTCTGTAATGCCTGGCAGGCGTGCATGCAGAACATCAGCACCCAGATGTTCCAGATGCAGGAAAATGTGGTCCTGCTCTTTTCCGACACCCCGTCTTTCGCGGATTTCCATGGTCATGGCGCGGGATACGACGTCGCGTGATGCCAGATCCTTCGCTGTTGGTGCATAACGCTCCATAAAACGGTCGCCACTGGAGTTTGTCAGATAGCCCCCCTCGCCACGGGCACCTTCTGTAATCAGACAGCCTGATCCATAAATGCCGGTGGGATGGAACTGGACAAACTCATGATCCTGAAGAGGCAGCCCGGCGCGGGCAACCATGCCATTGCCGTCCCCGGTACAGGTATGGGCGGATGTACAGGAGAAATAGGCGCGACCGTATCCCCCGGTTGCCAAGACCGTTTGGTGCGCCCGGAAGCGGTGGATGGCACCGGTTGCCATATCGAGTGCGACAACGCCCAGACATTCTCCACTGGATGGATCCATGATCAGGTCAAGGGCAAAATATTCAACAAAGAACTCTGCCTTGTGCTTCAGGCTTTGCTGGTACAGCGTATGCAGAATGGCGTGGCCAGTCCTGTCTGCGGCAGCACAGGCCCGTTGTACCGGGGCCTTGCCAAAGTCACGCATATGGCCACCGAAGGGACGCTGGTAGATCTTGCCTTCGGGGGTACGCGAAAAGGGGACCCCGAAGTGCTCCAGCTCGTGAACAGCCGGTATGGCCTCGCGGCACATGTATTCAATGGCATCCTGGTCGCCCAGCCAGTCTGACCCCTTGACCGTGTCGTACATATGCCATTCCCACTTGTCCTCGGCCATGTTGCCCAAGGCAGCGCCGATGCCACCTTGTGCGGCAACGGTATGGGACCGTGTAGGGAAAACCTTGGTGATGCAGGCCGTCTTCAGCCCGGCAGCCACCATGCCGAATGTGGCACGCAAACCAGCCCCGCCCGCGCCGACAACAACAACATCATACGTGTGGTCAATAAAGGTATATGCAGCCATCAGCCCCGGCCTCCCATTGCAATCATCAGCACCAAAACAACAGAAAAGATGCCGAACAGGACTGCAAGCAGTTTGGTGACAATAATTCCGGCAACCTTTGCCGCATTACAGTGGACGTAGTCTTCAATCACCACCTGGAGGCCCAGCTGGGCGTGGTGAAAAACGGCAACCAGAAGCGCAATCAGCAGCGTTGCGTTGAGCGGCGAAGACAGCCAGCCCCGCATTGCCGCATGATCGGCCCCTACGTGTGATGCCAGCGAGGCAACAAACCAGAACACGAGGGGGATCATGGCAACCGCCGTGACGCGTTGCTGCCACCAGTGGTGTGCGCCCTCGTGGGCAGATCCAAGCCCGCGGGCCCGGGAAAGTGGAGTGCGCAAGGTCATGGTATTCTCAACTCCCTGTCCGGCTCAGTGCATCATGCCTATGCCCCAGGCCAGGGCCGTCAGGGCAATAGAGGCAATGAGAACAACAATGCCGGAACCCCGTATTTCATGAATTTCGAAAAGCTTGCCGGCATCCCAGAACAGGTGCCGGATGCCGTTACATACGTGGTAAAACAGCGCAAAGCTCCACCCTGCAAGCAGAAGCTTGCCCAGCGGAGAACCAATCAGGGATGCGGCGCGGGCATAGGCATCAGGGCCTGATGCTGCAGCCCACAGCCAGTACATCAGCAGGGCGGTTCCTGCGATCAGGGCAACGCCGGTAATGCGATGGCTGATGGACATCGCCATGTGCAGCCTGAAGGCATAAATCTGGAGATGCGGGGATACTGGTCTGGTATCAGCTTTCATGGCCCAAGCCTCTTGCGGGGTTTCCCTGCCGGAGCGCAATACCCTGGATGCGCATGGTGCGGAAAATTTCTGGTTTACGGTGCGTCGGTGATGTAGCTCTTCGTCTCGTTTCTTGTCAATGATTGGAACAGTTTCCAAAGGGTTGTCCGGTATCGTGCCCCAGACACGGGGCTTCTGCAATCCAAAGCCCTGGTATCATCTGCCTTGCTGCGGTGTGAAAGCCCATTTCCATGACCTGAATGGCAGAAAGGCTGGAGAATTGGTGCCTTGGGCAGGGGGAGGCAAAGGGCTGTACAGACAACTTTGCTGTTGGCTCAAGGGTTGACATATACGCCCCAATGGACAGATTCGCCCCTTTGCTGTGTTGACCATTACCGGAGAGATCATGACCGTCAGCATCGATATGGGCCGGACGCAGACGGGAACCCCTGCTTTTCTTGATCTGGAAGAGCTGCTTGCAACACGTTTGCTGGTACAGGGAAACTCGGGATCGGGGAAGTCACACCTGTTGCGCCGTTTGGTGGAGCAGGCGGCCAGTCATGTCCAGCAGGTTATTATTGACCCTGAGGGTGATTTTGTAACCCTGTCCGAACGTTTTGGGCATGTTGTGGTGGATGCGGCCGAGCATTCCGAGAATGGTCTGCAGAAAGTGGCCGGGCGGGTCCGCGAACATCGCGTTTCTGTTGTCCTGACCTTGGAGCACCAGGAAACAGAACGGCAGCTGCGGTCGGCTGCAGCCTTCCTTGGGGGGCTGTTTGATTCAGATAGAACGTTCTGGTATCCAGCTTTGGTTGTTGTTGATGAAGCGCAGCTGTTTGCGCCATCTGCAGCGGGAGAAATATCGGATGAGGCCCGCAAGGTGTCTTTGGGGGCGATGACCAATTTGATGTGTAGGGGTCGGAAACGTGGCCTGGCCGGGATTATTGCAACCCAGCGCCTTGCCAAACTGGCCAAGAATGTTGCCGCCGAGGCTTCCAATTTTCTGATGGGGCGGACCTTCCTGGATATCGATATGGCGCGTGCCGCAGATTTGCTGGGGATGGAGCGGCGCCAGGCCGAGATGTTCCGTGATTTGCAGAGAGGGCAGTTTATTGCGCTTGGGCCGGCGCTTTCCCGTCGTCCCTTGCCCATTCGCATTGGTGCGGTCGAGACTTCGGGCCGCTCTTCCAGCCCGCGTCTTTTGTCTCCACCTCCTTCGCTGGGGGAGCAGGCCCGCGATTTGCTGATGGCTTCCGAAGGGCATGATACTCGGCATATGTCTTGTGCGCGTATTACCCCTGTGACGACGGAGCCTCCCCCTCCGATATCAGATATGCCGTTGGCGCGTGCCCAAGATGAGGGGCAAGAAATTCGGTCGTCTGTTTTTGCTGAAGCTGGAGAAGCTGACTCCCTTCTGGCCCCTTGCCCTGTTGCTGCACCTGCTCCGGTCCAGGCCGTCAAGCCTATCGCTGAAATTGGACAGAGCGCTTTTTACGACATGGTGCTCCGCGATCTGTTGTCTGATGACGATGCGCCCTATCGTTCAGTCGCCGTCCTGTATCAGGATTTCCTGGTCTGCTGTCGTAGTCATGGTGCCAGCGGTCGGGGCCTTGATCTTCCTGGCTTCCGGCGCCGTCTGGCTGTTGTGCGGGCCGGGTTGACCGAGCGTTGCATGCCGGAAGAGGATTGGAATCGTGTGATGGCGGCTGCAGATCTGATTCCCGAAGATTTACGGGCGTTGTTCCTGATGTTGGCCAAGGCCGCCTTTGAGAAGGGCCCTTGTCCATCCGATGCGGATATTGCCAAGGCCAGAGGCAGCCGGTCATCACGCCGTGCCCGTGGCTTGTTAAGTCATCTGGAGGAACAAGGCGTGATTGTCATTCGTGACGATGTGTACGGGAACCGGGCGATTGCACTGCCGGGTCTTGGTTGGGAAACTGCACCGGGGCATCCGGATGCTGTAGACGCTTAGGCAGCACCTGCCATCGTGTGAGATGACAGGTGCTACATTAGGCCTACTTCTTACGTGTTCCTGACTTTGCCGTTTTACTTTTGGCGGTAACTGTTTTTTTCTTTGTCTCTTTTTTTGCCTTTGCAGCTTTCTTGGTTTTGTCACTTGACCCACCTTCTTTCAGGCCAAGCGCTTTGGCAACGCCAGCCCCGTAGTCTGGATGCACTTTCTTGAAGAGGGCAATCTGGCGCTTTTGTATATCCTTTGGCACTCCATCCATATCTGCCGCAATGTTTTTGAAGAGCCTTTCTCTTTGCCCTTTGTCGAACAGCTCGAACAAGGCGCATGGCTGGCTGTAGTAATCTGTATCCTCACGATGGTTCCAATGATCCGCATCGCCTTCAATTTTCAGCGGCGGTTCGGCATGTTCCGGATGTTCATTCCAGTATCCGAAGCTATTCGGTTCATAGGTCACGCGCCCGGAGTTGATGTTGTCAACGCGCATGGGTCCATCCCGGTGGTAGATCCCATGTGCCGGGCAACGTGATGCATTGACCGGAATTTGATGGTGGTTGACACCCAGCCGATAGCGTTGTGTGTCCCCATAAGAGAAGAGCCGGCCCTGTAGCATCTTGTCCGGCGAGAACCCAATACCGGGCACAACATCAGCCGGGTTGAAGGCTGCTTGCTCCACTTCTGAAAAGTAATTTTCAGGATTGCGGTTCAGTTCCAGCTCGCCGACCTCGATCAGGGGATAATCTTTGTGAGGCCAGACTTTTGTCAGGTCAAAAGGATTGAATCGATATTTGGCCGCGTCTTTTTCCGGCATGATTTGTACACAGAAACGCCAGCGCGGGAATTTGCGGTTTGAAATGGCATCGTACAGGTCGCGTTGAGAGCTTTCGCGGTCCTGCCCGATCAGGGTGGCTGCTTCTGCGGGGTCCAGGTTCTGGATTCCTTGCCGTGATTTCAGATGGAATTTGACCCAGAAGCGTTGCTTTTTGGCATTGATGAAGCTGAACGTATGGCTGCCAAAGCCATGCATATGGCGATATGAACGGGGGATGCCTCGATCACTGAAATCTATGGTCAACTGGTGCAGGCTTTCCGGCAGATGGGAGAAAAAGTCCCACTTCCATGTGGCATTGCGCAGGTTGGTGTGTGGATCGCGCTTCACCACGTGATTGAGGTCGATAAACTTGAGCGGGTCGCGCAGGTAAAAAACAGGTGTGTTGTTGCCAACCAGATCCCAGTTTCCATCGTCAGTATAGAACTTGATGGCAAATCCACGGATATCACGTTCGGCATCGGCGGCACCGCGTTCTCCGGCAACGGTTGAGAAGCGTATGAACAAGTCGGTTTTCTTGCCAACTTTGGAAAAGATCTTTGCTTTGGTGTATTTGGTGATGTCCTTGGTAACGGTAAAGGTGCCATAGGCACCTGATCCCTTGGCATGCATTCTGCGCTCGGGGATAACTTCACGGTCGAAATGCGCCATCTTTTCCAGGAACCATACATCCTGCAACAGGAGTGGCCCCCGGGGTCCTGCTGTCATACTGTTCTGGTTGTTGGTAACTGGTGCGCCCGCTTTTGTGCGTAAGCGGCGATGTGACGTTGGTGTACTGGCCATGGATTCTTCCCCCGAAATCCAGAATGTGTTCTAGAGCGGTAGTGAGAATGAGCGAGGCCATGACCGATGCAAAGAGGCGACAACAGGCGAGAAAATTCATGGAACGTACAGCCATGACTTCTTTTTATGATACCGATAGTTATGAGATGTTACGTCATGCCGTCGTCAGGGCAAATTTTCTGTTCGGAGATATACCGGTTCGTTCTGGTGCTGTGACCGCAACACAGTGCGGTACTCAAAAGATGTTCGTGATGTTTTGTGCGACGCAGTTTTGTTCTTCAGGAGTGTTCTTTGGGCATGTTTCCTCCTGTTCGTAGTGTCGTATCCGTACAGTCGCATGTAGCCTATGGCCATGTCGGCAATGCTGCTGCTGTCTTTCCCTTGCAGCGGATGGGATTTGAAGTGTGGCCGGTTCATACGTGTCAGCTGTCCAGCCGGCTTGGTTATCCCGATGTTCGTGGTGATATTTTTCGTCCGGCGCATGTCCGCGATGTTTTGTCTGGTTTGGACAGTAACGGCATTCTTGGGCAATGTTCTGCCATGGTATCGGGTTTTCTCGGACGTGCCGCACTGGGAAAGGTCATTGCAAAGGCCGTTTGTCGCATGCGTGATTGCAACCCGGAAAGCTTGTATGTCTGTGATCCTGTTATGGGAGATGACAATGCTTCCGGAACCGGGGTCTTGTATGCACCTGCGGATATCCCGGCCTTCTTTGCCGATTGTTTGGTACCAATGGCTGATGTTGTGGTTCCAAACCGTTTTGAGCTGGCTCTTCTTGCTGGCATGGATGTTCGTACAGTTGAAGATGCCTTGAAGGCAGCCAAGATTGTTATTGGACGGGGGCCCCGCCTTGTGGTCACGACCAGTCTTCCTTTGCCTGATCCTGGCGAGATTGGTTGTTTGGCTGTAACTGCTGAACAGGCTTGGTTGGTTCGTGTCGAACGTATTCCAGTCAAGGCCAGCATGCATGGAACCGGTGACATTTTCACCGCATTGCTGACCGGTGCCTTGTTACACGATGTGCCTGTTCCTCAGGCAATGTCACATGCGGCATCCTCGCTGCATGCCATTATTAAAGAGACCGTTCATCGGGAAGAGGTGGAGCCTCAACTGATCGTATGCCAAGAATATCTCCTGACACCCCCATACCTGTTTGATTCTGAAAGTCTTGTGTAGTATGCGCCTGTTTCAGGCTGACACAGCATCGGAGGTCTGATAAGCGGCTGTTTCGCCGGCAATAGATGGATCGCGCAGTACATAGCCACGCCCCCAGACTGTTTCGATGTAATTATCTCCGTCTGATGCTACGGCAAGTTTTTTCCGTAGTTTGCAGATGAAAACATCGATAATTTTCAGCTCTGGTTCATCAATGCCATTGTAAAGATGGCTGAGAAATTGGTCCTTGGTGAGTGTCGTGCCCTTGCGGAGAGCCAGAAGCTCAAGAATACCGTATTCCTTGACCGTCAGGTGTACGGGGTTGCTGTCGATCGTGACGGTATGGGCGTCCAGGTTGACGCACAGCCGCCCTGTTCGCACAACGGATTGGGAGTGACCCTTTGAGCGTCGCACGATTGCCTGAATACGTGCGATCAGTTCTGAGCGGTCGAATGGCTTTGTCAAATAGTCATCGGCGCCGCTGCCAAGCCCACGGACTTTTCTGTCTGGTTCGTCAAGGCCGGACAGGATCAGGACTGGTGTTTCAATCCGCGCAGCCCGCAGCTGCCGGATGACGTCCACCCCGTCCATGTCCGGGAGGACCAAGTCGAGCAAGATGATGTCATAATCGTAGAGCTTGCCGATCTCCAGGCCATCTTCGCCCAAGTTGGTGGAGTCAACAACCCACTGCTCTTTGCGAAGCATGAGTTCGATACTCTGCCGGGTGGCTGTATCGTCTTCTACGACAAGAACGCGCATGGGGCACCCTCATGCTCTGCGCAGATGTCTTGATCCCTGTTCTTTGAATCCGGACATCCGATTAACCCGAGATTAACGATAGAGTGATTGATTGTTACGTGCAAGCACCAAGTGTCTGTGTGCCCGTAGTGTAACAGTACGCAGTGTCTTGTGATTCATGGCGGAAAGATCCTCGTATGCCCATACCGACAAGCAATCTGCTGACAGACATTGCTCGCTTGCCTGATTACAGACTTTTTGGTCGCGTGGTTGCTGTACAGGGGCTTCTGGTCGAAGTTGGAGGCATACAAACATCTGTCTCGGTCGGAGACCGTGTGATGCTCACAAGGCGGGATCAGCACATGGTGCCGGGAGAGATTGTCGGTTTTCGCGATGGTCGGGCACTGCTGATGCCTTTTGGGACCTTGGACGGGATAGGTTTGGGGGCTTGTGCCGAGGTGGTTGCTGCCGCTCCGGCTGTCTATCCGCATGAATCATGGCTGGGGCGTGTCATAACCGCCATGGCTGAGCCTGCAGACAGTTTGGGGCCTTTGTTGTCAGGACCTGTTGCCTATCCGGTTCGGGCCTCGCCGCCACCAGCTCATGCACGACAGAGAGTAGGGGGGAAGCTGGACCTTGGTATTCGGTGCCTGAACGCTTTCACAACGTGTTGCGTTGGCCAGCGTATGGGGATTTTTGCCGCATCAGGCGTCGGAAAATCTTCTGTCATGTCCATGATGGCCAAGTACTCATCGGCTGATGTGATTGTTTGTGGGCTTATAGGAGAGCGCGGGCGTGAGGCCCGGGAGTTCATAGAAGATGATCTGGGGCCTGAAGGTTTGGCCCGCTCTGTTGTTGTGATTGCCACGTCTGATGAGCCCCCCTTGATCCGGCGTCAGGCTGCTTATTTGACCATGGCGGTGGCAGAGTATTTCCGGGACAAGGGTGCCGAGGTCCTCTGTTTGATGGACAGTGTGACCCGTTTTGCCATGGCCCAGCGCGAGATCAGCCTTTCTGCGGGAGAGCCACCGGCCAGCAAGGGGTATACACCAACCGTTTTTGCCGAGTTGCCCAAGTTGCTGGAGCGTGCTGGCCCGGGAGGTCCCGGGCAGGGTAACATAACCGGCCTATTCACGGTTCTGGTCGAGGGGGATGATCACAACGAGCCCGTATCCGATGCTGTGCGCGGTATTCTGGATGGACATGTTGTGCTGGAGCGGTCCATCAGCGAGAGGGGTCGCTATCCCGCCATGAACATCCTGCGATCTGTTTCCCGGACCATGCCCGGCTGCAATACGGAATGGCAAAACCAGTTGATTTCACGTTGCCGCCGGATTGTGTCTGTTTATGAGGATATGAGTGAACTGATCCGTCTTGGTGCCTACAAAGATGGATCCAATGCGGAAGTGGACGAGGCGATAGCCCTGTATCCCCGTATAGAAGCCGTGCTGGGTCAGGGCAAGACTGAGTCCGCAACGCTGGATCAAACGTATGCCGCTCTGGCTGAGGCCGTTGGGTTCGAGATGGCAGCTGATAGCAGATAAAAGGGGAGTCTGTCGTGTCACGTACCCTGAAGGGTCTTGTACGCCTACGTAAGTGGGATGTTGATGAGAAACGTCGCTTTCTGGCGCGTCTGATCGCTTCGGAGGAGCAGCTTATCGCTTTGCTTCTTGCTCTGGAAGAGCAGGGGATCAAGGAGCGTCATGCAGCCGCGGCTGATCCCTTGGGTGCCGGCCTGACCTATGGCGGCTATGTGCGCTGGGCCAAGGAGCGCCGCGAGACACTTGAAAAAACTCTGAAAGACCTTCGTCGGCAGATCAGTGCTGCCCGTGATACGCTGGCCGAGGCATTCAAGGAACTGAAGACCAGTGAAATTGCCGAGGACAACCGTATCGGGCGTGAGACATCCATGCGTGAACGCCAAGAACGTGCCCTGCAAGATGACATCGGTCTTGAGATTTATCGCCGTCGTGGGGGGCGGACCAGTTTATTGACCCGTAAGTAACTCTGTGGTCGGGATTGCCAGTGTGGGACCGTGAGCATCCGGATCATTCAGCATAATAACGTGACGGCTCTTCAGGTTCAGGGCCTCCAGATCCTTGCGGAACAATGCGTCAAACCGGGTCTTCAGGGCTCCATTGGCCAATATGCGGTCCATCCCCGCTTCGAGGCGTTCTTTCAGCCTGTCCTCACCGACTGATACGTAAAGCCACATGGCAATCGGGGTTCGGACCAGTAGTGTTTGTTCGATCGCCAGGTCCGGGTATGTCTGCTTGTAGTGATCAAGTTCACGCATGACTTCGTAGACGCTACGGGACAAATAATCTACCCGACCTATAGACAGGAGATTGTACAGGCCATCCAGATCAGGCCACAGAGTCACGGGCAAATCATTACCTATGAAGATTTTGCTTATATGCCAGTTCCGGCCAGAGGCAACGGCGAAGGCAGCAAGATCATTCAGAGTTTTGACGCCGGAAAACTTGTTCTGCTCACCGGCCCGTATAATGGCAACCCGGTATCCCAGAAGACCCCGGTCCGCAACGTGACTGACCCGCATGAAGCGTTTGTCACTGATCGTACAGCTGGGGAGAAGGGCAACATTGATCAAGCCCCCCTTCTCAAGCTCTGTTTCCAGTCGTGTTCTATCCGAGACCCTGGATTCCAGAACCAATTTCCATGGACCAAAGTCCTGCTCTGTTGCCTGTAGGGCCATCCTCAGCACTTCTACAGACCAGGCAAAGCGGGGATCATCCGGATTTTCCGGGGCAGGCGTCCGCACTTCCATAGGCTCTTGCGCCAGGCAGAGGCCAGATACGGGAAGCAGGGCAACCATCAGCGCAACCATTGCCAACCTCAACATCCGCCATGCCTGACAGGGACTGATGGTCTGGAACATATGCGCTCACCCCTTGTCATGCGATAGAGTGTTGACCGGGTACTCTGGTATTCAGGAAGACCTCAGTAAGTATGGCAAATATACTTACGCAAAACCAGTATACTTGACCAAAATGTGTCACCGGGATCTTTGATCTTATCTCAGGTAGAATTGTATCGGAGAGACAAGCTCAAGAACAGAGCTTTCTGTTCCGGACGGAGGGGGAGGAAGAGGGCTTGCGCGCCTTACCAGATCCAGACCTTCCTGATCCAGAAGCGGGAAGCCCGATGATTCTTCCAGGCCCACGGACAAAACATCCCCCGTTCTGGCAATCATGAACCGGATAACAACAGTACCTTCCTGATAGCGTGCTTTTGCAAGGCGGGGGTAATGTTTGTGGCGTTCAAGATGTGACAGGATCTGGCCATGCCAGAGCGACATTTTGGCCGCAGCAGAGCTGTCGGATTGTGTTGTGACGCTGGTGTTGGAAGAAGGTGCTTGTTGGCCTGGGGTATCCTGCGACTGGTCCCGTTGTACCGGGTTCTCTTCCGTAGTACGTAATGCAGCAGGCTTGGAATTGGTTTTGCGGCGGCGCGTTTCTGTCCTGGGGGCCGGCTTGGGGAGCGTTACGTCTGCTTCCTGAACGGGTTGCAGTTTTTGCTCTTGCTGGTGTGGTTCTTCTACCGCATGAGATGGTGGTGCAGAGGCTGACGGCGCAGGCAGCATGTCAACAAGCAAAGCTTGCCCTGTGACAAAGCCTGCTGTCGGCTCCGGTGTGATCCAGGTTTCCAGCGCGGCAGCCACAAGAAGGCAGTGAGCCAGAAGCACAGTACCAAAACAGCTCGCCCAGCGATTGAAGGATTCTGGCTCCCATGGCAAGGATGCTGTGTGCTTCCTCACGGATTTTGTCCTTCCTCCACTCCGGTCAGGGCAATTTTCAGATATCCATTGTCCCGCAGTACATTCATGACGGCCATGACTGTTCCGTAATTCACCGCCTTGTCTGCCATAAGAAAAATGCGCTGTTCACGGTTCTGACCGGTTTGGGCATCCAGTGCTGCGGGGAGCATGGCGGTGGACAGTGTCTCGTGCCCCAGAAGAAGGTTCCCGTCGCGGGTCACTGTCAGAAAGACGGGATTGTCTGGTCTGGGTGTTGGTATCGCGGTTGAGGAGGGCAGATCAACGGGTGTGTCAACGGTCGACAGGGGGGCGGCTACCATGAAGACGACCAAAAGCACCAGAACAACATCGATAAAGGGTGTCACGTTGATAGCGTGATTTTCCATCAGTTCATCGCGACTATTATGAACAGGGCCGGCCATGCCTTTTTACTCCGCAGCAGAGCGCGGGATTGCCACCCGGACGGGGGAGGATTGGTGGTTGCGTGGCTGATGAACATCGGGGGAGCTGTCCGAGCGCAGATCCAGCTCACGACTGACCAAACGCAGCATAGTTGCCGACATATTGCCAACAAGACCACGGTACGCCCCTATCGAACGAACCAGCAGATTATACAGGATAACCGCCGGGATTGCCGCTACCAGCCCCATTGCCGTTGCCAGTAAAGCCTCGGCGATACCTGGTGCCACGATCGCCAAGTTTGTTGTTTGTGCTTTTGAAATACCAATAAAGCTGTCCATGATCCCCCAGACAGTGCCGAACAGACCAATGAACGGGCTGTTCGAGCCTATGCTGGCCAGGACACCCAGGCCTGAGGCCATACGTCGCCCGGCATCGGCCTCAATCTGTTCAAGCCGTGAAGATGTCCTGTCTCTGATGCCGTCCTTACCGCTTTCTCCGGACAGGGTGATTTCAATAATGGCAGCTTCGATCATTGTGTGGCACAAGCCGGTATAGTCGCGGAGTGCGGTGCGTGCTTCTTCCGTTGTGCGGCATGCATCCAGTACATGGATGGCACGGGATAGGTCGCGCTTTGCCTTGCGTAATTCAAGGCTCTTTGCCCCCCAAGTGGTCCATGTCATAACCGAGGCGAGAGCCAAGCATCCCATAACAGCTTTGACCACGCTGTCGGCAGCCATGAACATGCCGCCCAGCGAAAGATCATGAGGCAGTGCTGAAATGGCGGCTTCAACGGCTCCGGTGGCTTCAGCAGCAGCGGTTGTTGCTTCTGTGGCATCGGTCGCGGACGCTTGGGACAGAAGGGAAAATACACAGAAAAGCACCACGGCCGACGGGATAGTCAGAAGGCGTATGGTGTCTGTCGAGAATACTTTTGCATTTATTTTATACATTTCAAAAAACCCTGTCCGCCCTGGCGGGGCATTCTGGAACAGCGCTGCCTTGATTCCCGCGCTGTCCGATTGTCCGGAGAGACAGGCACTTTATGGAAAGTGAGAGTCATCCGCAACAAGACTCGTGCCAGCATACACGTCCTGACGGAGATGGGTCCAGCCCATGATCGGGCTTTTTGGCCTGATTCTGCCAGTATGCCTTACTGTAACTATACTTTCTCCTATTCCCTTTGTGTTCCCGTTGTTCGCTCTTGGCGTGGAATATGAACCGGGTTAAGAAACCGGGACGGGACATAGCCTGACATGCCTTCCGGTGTGATAATGCGGGCCCAGTTACCACCGGTATCTGTCTCTGTTACCAGAACCATGGCACCGGCTGCAAGTTCTCCCGTTTTCTGGAAACCTGTCCCCGGTCCGCTGCGTATGGCCAAGCCCGCAGCCATGGTTTCATGCAGCCCCCCCGCTTTCAGGGACGGTGACGACGGGGATACAGAGTCAGTGTTTCCAGGCTTGTCTTTATCAGGCCCGACAAGGGGCGTCTCGGCATCACGGATTGTATTCCAGCTGACAACGGCTGTTACGGCGCCGGCCAGGTACAGTGGCGACAATTGAAGCAGACGGAAAGCGCCAACGCCGCTCCATCGATCCTTCAGTTGGCGGGCCGCCGACTGTGGGGAGGCAGGGACAAGACTATCCGCCATATACTGTTGCCCGACTGTTGTGGCAAATTGCCTGGCCTGCCGCGCGATATTATGGGCCATGTCCCTGTCCTGCCTGGCCAGGAAGGCGCGTGCCTGGTGCATAAGGGCCCGATAGTTACGATCCGCAGGCAGAATTCCTCCCCGTGCGGTTACCCAAAGGGCATGAATGGTATCAACTGCTCCAGATAGGCTCCACCAGCCCAAAAGCCAGTTCCGGATGGAAACCTGCAAGCCGGTTATATCGGCACAGCGGCGACAGTACAGACCCTCGATGCTGGAGTGCAGACTGCGTACCAATGTCCCACGAACCAGTGGAAAAATAACGTAACGCGGCTGTGCTGCAACGCGGCCACAGCGGTCGCACGTGGAGAGAGGAAGAAGGGGAGGGGGGGATGATGTGGACCATGTCCGTTTCCGTCGTTGGTCTTGCGGTTTTTCCTGTCTGGCTTGATTGGCTGAGGGTCTGGGGTCTGTACGTTCGGACTTCTGCTTGTCCCGTGCCCCTGTTCCTGCGGACGCTTGCCGTTTATACTGTGTTTGCTGTTTTTCGGCTGTATCAGTATTCCGGGACAGCGCATCGTATTGCGCCTTTTTCTCGGGGTTGGAGAGAATTTTATAGGCTGCGGTAATGGCATGAAATTTTTCGTGTGCATCCGGGCTGTTGTTCCGATCCGGATGCAGCGCCATGGCCAGCTGACGAAAAGCTGTTTTGACAGCGGCGCCATCCGATCCGGGATCAAGGCCCAGAACGTGGTAATATCCTTTGGGATCACCGGGGAGCTTGGCAGCCATTCCGTACGGTCTCCTCGTATCCTTTGAATCTGTACGGACTGTCTTTCACGTTCTGATCCTTAGTACAGGCATTACATGCATGTCAAATGATCTGCACGTCATGCTGTCCCCGTTTCCTTATACAATCAGACCCGGGCCTGGATCAGGGTGTCCGGGTATGGCATCAGCCGGTCCTGCGAAGGCTGTTGAGACATGAAACAGCAGGCTTCCGACCAGGTTCAGGGCTTGGGATGCATTGGTATGCAAGGCCAGCATGGTGGTTCTGATCTCTGTATCCAAGGGGATGTGCGTGCGGATCAGAAGGTCCAGACGGCGGTCCTTATACAGGTAAAGGCCATCGAATTGCATTGGGCCAAGGCGGGAAAGGTTGAGATTAAGCAGAAAACGGAACCGTTCTCCTTTTTTTGCTTTCGCTGCGTCCTTTTCACTTTCCTGCTCTCCGTCGCGCCTGCTGATAAGGGCAATCTTTTCAATACTGTTTCCATTCAGGAAGGGGAGATTCTGAAGTCTCCAGTCTCCTCCGCCATCTGTAGAGGGGCGTATCATTTCGCGCAGTTCTGCGGAAAGGGTACGGGCACTTTCACGCCCCAAGGATTGTTCAAGAACATCGCGCAGGGTTTCCCCCGGCCATGGGCGCATGCTCCCAACCGGGCGTGATAACTGGCTGAACGCCATAAGGGCGAGCAGCATGCGTCCGTCGCTGGTTGGAAGGTGGCGGAGCAAAGCCTTGATCCCTTCAGGTCCGTTGCTCTGCAGGGCCATGGCCAAGACCCGCTCCATCCCTGGCCAGCCAGGCGCGGATACGGGGCCGGTCTTCATGCTTTCAGCTGATGATATGATGTCTGGGCGAACGGATTGTGAGGTGACCTGCATAATATCCAGCGTAACAGGTGTACCAGCCGGAAGGGACAGGGGACGATCCATGGATAGCAGGCCCATGGGAGTGGCAATAATGGTATGCCCGGAATTGGTATGTGGGGCGATGATTCCGGTTATGGATCCAGGAGTGGGTATTGATGCTCCGGCAGGAACCGCGGATGGAGTGCCCTGCGGCACAGGTTGGGGGACGGAACCTTGCCCTGTCAGCGATCCGGTTTGAGAGGCAGGGACCGGAGAGTGTATGGATGACGGTGCGGGTGCTGCTCCGGCATTGTCGGACGCAATTGGGGTGAGGCGGACCAGAACACTTGTCCCTATTGGCCACGGAGGCAAGGGGGCTGAACTGCGATCAGGAGGAGCCGGGAAGAAACGATCCGGTGCGGCGATAACCTGTGCAGGTATGTGACTGGGCAATGATGTTTGCCATACGGCTGCAGCTGTTGGATTTACACCAGGTCCGGGAGGAGGGGATCCCAAAAGAGTATCAGGCTTGGGGGATAGCCATGGCACAGGGTTTACAGCCATGATGCGGAGCATGACAGCCTGTCCGGGTCGGGCTTCTGTTGTCTCCAGAACAAGACGTGTTCCCGCCGCAAGTGTAATCATGGCGGGCAGCTTGGCTTTTATTTGGCCATAGGGTGTATCAAGAAGAACGTCGTAACGCGATGGCTGTGGCGCGCGAACGACAACGGCCTCGATCTTTGTGCCAGCGGGCAGTGATGCCACCGGAGCAGGGGGAGAAAGAAGGGTTACAGAGCCTGAAACAGATGACGTCTGAGGCAAGGGTGGGCCTGATGGGGGAGGTGGGGGAACATTCGACATGTACGCCCCCTCCCAGTCTTTGCTTACCCTGCCAGCAGACGGTCGGCAATTGCCTCTACATCAACCGCAGCATCGGCCCCCGGGGAGCGCAGCAGAATGGATGTTTGGTTCCGGATTGCATCCCGGACACGCATGTCCCTCCGCACAATCCCAACCAAGGGCGGGCTTATTTTCAGAAACCCCTCGCAGGCCTTGCGCAGGGTTGCGTAGGTGCGTTCCCCTTCACGGACGGAATTGGCGGCGTTGATGACAACCCGGATATCCGCATTTGGACGCTCCATGGTCGTTACCTTGATAAAGGCGTAGGCATCGGTCAGCGATGTTGGTTCATCCGAGGTAATGACCAGAATGGTTCCGGCAGCCCGTGAAAGCTGGCGTATGCTTTTTTCTACCCCAGCCCCCAGATCGATAATTACTTTGTGGTATGCCGGGGCGGCCAGTTCAAGGTCTTCGGCCAGTACCTGCAGACGCGAGAGCGGAATATTCGCCAGCGAACCAGATCCGGAACGACCGGCGAGAACATCAAACCCCCCGCTTTGATAGGGCGTAAAGGCCTGGTTCAGGGTTACGCGTCCGGTGATAACACTGGCCAGGTCGTAACGCGGCATCAGCCCAAGCTGAATATCCACGTTGGCAAGCCCAAGATCTCCGTCAAAAAGCAGGGTCTTGCGTTTGCGCATGGCAAAGGCGTGCGACAATGTGATCGAGAACCATGTTTTACCGACCCCGCCCTTGCCGGATGCAATGGCAATAATATTGCTGCTGTGCCGGCCCGGAGCCGATGGTGCAAGAACGGGCGCCTGTCCGTAATCGGTTTGAAGAGTCATCCGCGGGCCTCACTCATGTCATTTCCTGTTTCTTGAATATCCGCCCCGGCGTGGATGGCGAACATTGGCCTGGTATCCTGATCCGGGTCGGGCAGGTCCACGGGATCCTCCTGCTCGTCCATCAGAGTTGGAGTATCTTGATTCCACGAGGTTTTCTTCTGTGGTGGTGTTGCAGGTCTACGGCTGGCCCAGTCATCAGGAGCAGCCGTCAGCGAGTTGTCTCCTGGCGGGACCAGAAGGCGTGCCATGGAGATTGGATTGATAGGGCACAATCCATTGGCAACATGTGGATTGATGCTGACATCGCAGAACATGAACTGCCCGGAATCGGCTGCAGCAAGAACGGCCCCCAGCCGTCGTGTCATGTCCAGACGGGTTGCCAGAATGCGTGTTGCTCCCACCGCTGCGAAGGCTTCAGCGACTTCCGTTGCTTCCACAGGGTCCCCCCCCGCCGCCAGAACCAGTACGGGTTCCACCTCTATGGCACGGGTCAGGCCACGCAGAAAACCCATGTCTTCCGGGCTGAACGGATTAAGGCCCGGGGTGTCAATGTAAACAAGGTCGCTACAGGCCGCAGCCTCTGCAACCATCGTTTCCAGGCTGGTTATGCCGCGTGCTTTCTTGAGTTCAACGCCCAGGATATTGGTAAAGGCAGATAATTGCTCCAAGGCACCGGCCCTGACAGAGTCCGCTGTTACAACAGAAACAGAGCGGCCTGCAATACGCGCCCGTGCGGCTAGTTTGGCTACCGTGATTGTTTTGCCGGTCCCCGGAGGACCAACCAGCATGACTGGTACTGGCGAGCGTTTTGCAGGCAATGCGGCAAAAGCAAACAGTTCATCCAGGGCGCCGGCCGTTGCCAGTGTGGGGTCATCGGTTCCAATGGCCTTTGCTGCGGCCACAATACGTTCTGAAAGGCGGGGCAGGACGCCGTGATAGGATAGGCATTCGCGGATTGTTTCGGTCAATACAGAGGGCGGTGTCCCCAAGGCAAGGTATTCGTTGATTTCCTCGTCCGGTGCGGTTTCCTCCAGTGCTGCGGTGATGCGTACACCCTCACCACCATTGGCTCTCTGGGTTGAAATGATGATGGCATCATCACCCAGCTCTGCCCGTATCATGGCCATACCTTCAGCCATCGAGGGTGCTGTATAATATTTCATCCGCATGGCATGCCTCCCCACTTGGAGGAGATATGTGCTTTATATGGGGAAACGCGGTCTGCCATCATACCTGCCCCAGTGTTTTGATACGAGCTTTGGGATGGATTTCGTTCTGACTCATCACCATGGTCATGGGACGGAAACGTTCGATGATTGATCGCACATAGGGCCTGATCATCGGACTTGTTAACAAGACCGGGGTTTCCCCCTGCATGGCAAAGCGTTCAAAGACCTGTCGCACACCGTTGATAAACTCGTGAAGCGTGGATGGTGGCATAGCCAGCTGGCGCTCTTCACCCTGACCGACCAACGCTTCAGCAAAGTTCTGTTCCCACTCTGGCGACATCGTGACCAAGGGGATAACCCCTTCTTCATCGGTGCAGGCATCGCACAGCTGGCGGGCCAGCCGCATGCGGACGTGCTCTGTCATCATTGTCAGATTCCGGCTGATTCCCGATGCCTCGGATATGCCTTCCAGAATAGTTGGCAAATCACGAATCGAAACCCGCTCCGCCAGAAGATTTTGCAGAATCCTCTGGATCCCGTTGATGTTGATCTGGTTGGGGACAATGTCGGCAATCAGTTTCTGATGATCCTTGTCCAGCTCATCAAGGAGCTTTTGCGTTTCGGCATAGGACAAAAGTTCCGCCATGTTATCGCGGACAACTTCGGTCAGGTGTGTGGTGATGACCGTTGCAGGATCAACAACCGTGTAGCCCCGGAACAGGGCTTCCTCGCGATTGGAGCTTTCAATCCACACAGCAGGCAGACCAAAGGTCGGCTCGCGTGTTTTTTCGCCGGGCAGCGTTATGTCTTCGCCACGCGGGTCCATGACCAGCAGCATGTTGGGGCGCAGATCACCGGTCCCAGCTTCGACTTCCTTGATAAAAAGCGCGTATTCATTGGCTGCAAGCTGCATGTTGTCCTGGATACGGACACTGGGCATGACAAATCCCATTTCTGTGGCCAGTGCGCGGCGCAGGGCCTTGATCTGGTCTGTCAGCCTTTGGTTACCCCCGGCAGAGATCATGGACAACAGTCCATACCCAAGCTCGAGACGAACCATATCAATCCGCAGGGCGCTTGAAATAGGCTCTTCTGCGACCGGTGCGGCCTCACGTTCGGCTTGGGCGGCCATCTCTGCCGCATGCATGGCGGCTTTGTGGTGGCGATGATCCGTAAACCATGCGGCTCCGCCGGTTATGCCTGCAAGAAGCAGAAAGGGCAGGGCCGGTGTGCCCGGAATAACAGCCAGAAGACCTGCAACAGCCGATGACATGCCCAATGCTTTTGGATACTGCGTAAACTGGCTTCCCAAAGCCACTTCGGTACTTTCGCTCAGCCCTGCCTTGGAAACCATCAAGCCGGCGGATACTGAAACAATCAGGGCCGGGATCTGGCTGATCAACCCATCCCCGACGGTCAGACGGGTATATGTGTCGGCAGCGACCGAAAAGCTCAGATTATTCTGGGCCATGCCGATGATCATGCCACCCATGATGTTGACGGCCGTAATGATCAGGCCGGCAATCGCATCGCCTCTTACGAACTTCGAGGCACCATCCATGGCCCCGAAAAAGTCTGTTTCTTTTTGCAACTCACGACGGCGGGCGATGGCTTCACGTTCATCAATGACCCCGGCAGACAAGTCCGCATCAATCGCCATTTGCTTGCCGGGCATGGCGTCCAGGGTAAACCGGGCCGTGACTTCAGCGATACGGGTTGATCCCTTGGTAATAACCATGAAGTTAACAAGAATAAGGATCAGGAAGACAATTACCCCGATGACGAAGTTTCCACCCATGATGAAGCCACCGAAGGCTTCTATGACATGACCGGCAGCATCGGTACCCTGATGCCCGTATTGCAGGATCAAACGGGTTGATGCCAGATTCAGGGCCAAGCGAAGCAATGTTGTCATCAAGAGAATGACCGGGAAGCTGTTCAGCTCCATGGCCTTCTGGATGAAAATCACGGTCATCAGGACAAGAACAGACAGGGTCAGGGACAGAGCCAGGGCAATATCCAGAAGCCATGGTGGCAGCGGAATGATCAGGATGACCAGTGTTGCGGCAATACCAAGAGCCAGGAACAAGTCACCACGCAGCGCCGCCCGTTTGAGGAACGCCGCCCCGCCGTTCATGGCACCGGACAAGCCCGCTGTTGCTGTCGCCTCTGTCGAAGAGGGATCAACGCGGTCTGCCGTTTGCAGGTGTGTTGCCTGTTCTGCCATGCGTTTGTCAGTTCCCGCGCAAAGAGTGTGTTGAACTGTTCTAGATTCGAAAACCTGATGCTATTTCACAATCAGGCTGGAACATCGGCCTCCCCACCTGTTGGTGGCGGGACCGGAAGCCCTTGATCAGTGTACAGCCTGAGTTTGTTGCGAAGAGTCCGGATCGAGATCCCGAGAATATTGGCAGCGTGCGTCCTGTTCCCCAGCGTATGGCGCAGGGTATCGATGATCAGGTCCCGCTCAACATCAGCGACGGTCCGTCCTACCAAGGTTCCGATACTGCCGCCCGGGTTGGGTACATTCTCCCCGTCTTCCGTCAGAAGAATGGCGTCACGGTCAATTGTGTCGCCGCGTGCCAGAAGAACAGAGCGATGGATCGTGTTCTCAAGCTCGCGGACATTTCCTCTCCATATGTGCCGCTGCAAGGACTCCATCGCATTGGCCGCAATGGGGCGGGCCGGTACCTTGTTCAGGGACGCATACTTTTCTGCGAAATGCTTGGCGAGAATCTCGATATCCCGGGGGCGGTCACGGAGTGGTGGAAGAGACAGCGTCACGACGTTCAGGCGGAAAAACAGGTCTTCGCGGAATCTGCCCTTGCGTACTTCTTCCTGAAGGTTGCGGTTGGACGTTGCCAGAATGCGGACATCAACCTTGACGGATTGGTTGCCCCCGACGCGTGTCAGTTCCCGTTCCTGAAGAACGCGCAGCAGTTTGGCCTGAAGGCGGACGTCGATTTCCGATATTTCGTCCAGCAGCAAGGTACCGCCGGTGGCTTCCTCAAACTTGCCGATACGTCTGGCAATGGCACCGGTGAAGGCCCCCTTCTCGTGGCCAAAAAGCTCTGATTCAAGAAGATTTTCGGGAATAGCGGCGCAGTTGACAGCAACAAAAACACGGTTCGCCCGTCGTGACTTCTGATGGATGTGTCGGGCAACCAGCTCCTTGCCGGTTCCGGACTCTCCGACGATCAGGATACCGGCCTCGGAAGGAGCAACCTGATTGGCCAGGTCCATGATTTTTTGCATGGAGGGGTCACGGAATATAATGGTGTTGTCCTGCTGCACAACGGCGGCAAGGACAGCGGCAATCAATTCCGGATCAGGAGGAAGGGGGACGTATTCCTTTGCGCCGGCCCGTATTGCCTCCACGGCTGCCTTGGTATCGGTAGAAACGCCACAGGCAACGACGGGCACAGATATGCGTTCGGATTCAAGGCTGGCGACAAGAAGACGGATATCCAGCCCGATATCAACCATCATCAAATCAGCACCATGGCCACCACGCAGTTGGGTCAGCGCAGCGTGAATATCGTCGGCCTGACTGACCTTGGCACCACGGCGCATGGCAATCTGGCTTGCCGCACCAATCTGTCCGCCCAAGGAGCCAACAATCAACAAACGCATTCGTACAATCCCCCACTACAAAACAGACACGACCCAAGGCTGCTACCGCACTATAGAACGGCAAATGTCAAAAAAATCTTATCCTCCTGCCGGTTGTCGGATCAGGTCGGCGTGTATGGGCAGCCGCTGACCAGGGGGCAGGATACTGTTGAAGTGCAGTTCCAGTTGCGATGGACTCTCCCTGCGTTCAATCGACAGGACTGTTGTCAGCCATATCTGGTGCACCAAGGCTTCTTCCTGACCATTTCGTTCCAGCCGTGACCCAAGGGGGCCAAGGATCATGTAGGCCATGACGGCACCGTAGAAAGTGGTCAGAAGGGCAATTGACATCCCCGGTCCTATTGCGGCCGGATTATCCAGATGCCCCAGCATTTGTACCAAGCCAATCAGGGTTCCGATCAGTCCCATGGCAGGGCTGGTCTCTGCTGCGCGCCGCAGGACGCAGACCGCTCGGTCACTGTGAACCCGGCTTGAGGCGATATCTGAAGAGAGAATACGTGCAATTTCATTTTCGGCTGTACCGTTCAGCACAAGCTGAAGCCCCTTGTGCAGAATCTGGTCGCGATGCAGGGAATTCAGAACAACGCCGCGTAGTCTCAGGATGCCATGGCGGTGTGTATATTCGGCGATACGAAGCATATCGAGCGCCACATCCTGTGGGGCGGGCATCTTGTATCCAGCCGATCGACCCAGTTCGCGTAGTGTTTGCCGTATATCAGCCCAACTGAAGCTGGTTGCTGTGATCAGTATGGTGCCACCCAACACAATTAACAGGCCCGACATGTCGACAAATGACAATGGCGAGCCGCTGGCTGCAATAGCCATCCCCGTAAGGGCAACAGCACCCAGTATGCCCGAGAGTGTTGCAACATCAACGCCCCGGGGTCGGCTTGTGTAGTCATCCGAGGAGTCCGGCAGGCTTTCCTGTATGTTACCGCTTTCGGCCATCAGGTCTGGTCCTTGATGCGCATTGAGGGATGTATCAGGTACGGTCTGTCTTGATAATTTCTGTCATGGTAATGCCGAGCCTGTCTTCGACGACGACAACCTCTCCACGAGCGACGAGGCGATTGTTGACATAGATGTCAATAGCTTCCCCGACTTTTCGGTCCAGTTCTACAACGGCTCCGCGCCCCAAGCGCAGCAGGTTGTTGACCTGCATGGATGACTTTCCGAGAACTGCGGACACTTGTACCGGGATATCGTAGACAGCCTCAAGATCAGCGGCCGAGCGTGGTTTATCCGGAAGTTCCTCGGCAATCTCTATATCGTCATCTTGTTGGCCGGTTTCATCTTCTTCCTCCGGCATTTCATCCAGTTCAAGATCATTGTCAGCCATGACAAGCGTTCCTCCCTGTTTACGCTTCGGGTTTCAGGTCTTCTGTCGGATCTGCATCCGCAGCTTGTTGTGTTATCTCGCTTGCTTTCATTATTTCAGCGTCTTCACCTGTATTTGTGTTTTCACTGATGATGGCCTCGGATTGCACGGGTTTTGGTTCGACCAAAGTGGCCTGTTCAGGGGCTTCGCTCATCATGTTCTCTTGTTCCGGATGAGTTTCTTGCTGTATGGAGACCGTTGTCACAGGCTTGTCCGGAGGCGTGTACCATTTGGCCGGATCAATATCGGGCCAAATGTCCTCGATTGTCTTGGTTATGGTATCGGCTTCCCCACTATGGGACAGGTGCCCGGGCTCCAAGGCTTGCCCCTGCTGGAACAGCGGAATATTCCGTTGCATCAGGGCATCTATTTCATCAAGCGCCTTGGCCATGTTTCGCTCTGCGCCACCATCGGCCCACTCAACCCGGGCATCAGTGGGAAGCATGACGGAATCACCCAGCAGAACCATACGTCCCTCGAAACCCGTTTTGCTGATTGTTTCAGTCAGACGTTTGCGGAGGAGATCCACCATTTTCGGGCTGGTATGGATCAGGATACGGGGTTGACCGATCAAATCTGGCAGCAGGGACTGCACAAGGCTGGTAATCTCCCGTATGGCATAATCGTCGGCTGTATGTGGCAGCAACTTCCGGCAAATCGTGTGTACAACCTGGATGGCTGCAGATGTGGCCGCATCAGCAAGAGGGTCTGTCTTGCTTGCAAGAGCAGTCATTGACTCTGCGCAGCGATTTAATGCCTCGGCTACAAATTGCTCCACGGATGCGGCCGCTTCCTGAAGGGCAGCAGCGTGGCCGGCGACATAGGCTTCTTCGCGGGCAAATTCGAGCTCTTCCTGACTGAAAACAACCGGGGGCGGCTCTTCTGGTTCTGGCGGCAGTTCCGGCTCTGGCTCTGGCGGAGGTTCGCTGATCAGGAGTTCGGAAAGAACAGGCTGTCGCTCCGAAGGTGTCGGTTCGTCGAAACGGACATCAAAGGTAAATTTGCGGACAGTCGGCGGGGCCATGAAGTACTCCGGGGATCAGGCAGGGAAAGGAATCAATAGACCAGTTCGTCGTCTTCCTTCCCTTCAGAGATGACAATCTGCCCGGAATTGGCCAGCTCCTTGGCCAGGACAACAATAATATTCTGCGCTTCGTCCACTTCGCGCAGACGGACAGGGCCCATGGCATCCATGTCATCACGCAGCATCTTGCCGGCGCGCTCGGACATATTCTTGAAGAACAGGTCTTTCAGACCATCCGAGGCCCCCTTCAGGGACAGGGCCAGCTTGTCCTTTTCCACATGGCGCAGCAAAGTTTGAACGCCGGCTGCATCCAGGCGGTTGAGATCCTCGAACGTGAACATGAGTTGCTTGATCTTTTCCGCACTTTCGCGGTTACGCTCTTCAAGGGCACCCATAAACCGGGCTTCAGTGTTGCGATCAAGGTTATTAAAGATGTCGGCCATCATTTCATGCGCATCGCGGCGTTGTGTCCGCGCCAGGTTCGACATGAATTCGGTCCGCAGTGTCTTTTCAACACCATCCAGAACTTCTTTCTGGATGGCTTCCATGTGCAGCATGCGCATGATGACTTCCAGCGCAAAGGGTTCGGGCAAAAGGCCCAGAACTCTGGCACCGTGATCCGCCTTGATCTTAGAAAGCACAACGGCAACGGTTTGCGGGTATTCGTTCTTCAGATAGTTTGCCAGCACCTGTTCGTTAACGTTACCAAGCTTGTCCCACATGGTACGCCCTGCGGGACCACGAATTTCCTCCATAATGGATTCCACGCGGTCTTTGGGCAGGGTTTTCATCAGCAGGCGTTCTGTCGTGTCAAACGAACCAACCAGCGACCCGGTGTTGGAGATGGCATCGGCAAATTCCACAAACAGGCGCTCGACAAGGGCCGCCGAGACGGTACCAAGGTTCGCCATGATCTGTGAAAGTTCCTTGATCTCGTCGTCATTCATCATTGAGAACAAGCGGGTTGAATGCTCGTCACCCAAGGACAGCAGAAAGATGGCCGCTTTCTGTGGTCCGGTCAGGCTTCTGTAATCTTCTTTCAGGCGCCCCACGGTGCCTTCTCCTCTGTCAGGTATGCATCAACAGGCCAGAACATGTGCATGCCCGGGCACAAGCCCAACCTCTATGCGGCCTCCTGGTACAGCCAGTTACGAATGATCGACACGGCCTCTTCCGGATGCTTGTCGACAATCTCCCCGATCTTGCGCAGGGATGATGCTTTTACGCGGCCCTCAACCTTGTCGATATCAATCAGCTCGTCAGAAATGTCCTCTTCCTCCGGAATGGGCGCTGGGCCGGACAGCTGCGCATTGGGCATTCCATCTGCGGTCAGCAGCTGGTTGTCTTCGCTTGCTGCCATGCCCTCGAAGGCCCGTGCCACCAAGGGACGCACTACCATCAGGATGATCAGGATCGCAACAATCGCAACACCAAAGCTTTCAGCCATACGCATGACTTCGGGTTTGGTGAAACCCATGAACATCCATGGCGCTTCCAGATCGGCCTCGTCCAAAGCCTGGAACTGCATGTTGACCAGCTCAACCTGATCGCCGCGCGCGGCATCGAAACCAATGGCCGAGCGTACAATAGCAGCCAGCTTGTCCATTTCTTCGGCGGGACGAGGCTGGAATTGCCTTTCTCCATTGTCCCCTGTGCTGTAAATGCCGTCAACAAGGACTGCGACAGACAACCGCCGGATTTGGGGGCCTTCCTTGACTTGGTTGGTAACCTTCCGGGAAATCTCGAAGTTTGTTGTTTCCTCGGTCCTGTTTTCCCGCGATGTGGCGGCAGGCCCACCGGAGGCCGTTTGTGCATTGGGCAAATTATTGGCAACGCTGACATTGCCAGGATCATTTTCCGATGATTCGTTGCTTTCCTGACGATTTACGGTAGATCTTGCTACCTGGGCTTCTGGATCGTAGATTTCTTGGTTGGTCACAACTTTGTCAAAATCGATATCGGCGCGGACTTCGGCCCGAATCTTGCCCAGCCCCACGACATTTTCCAGAAGCTGTTCCAGGGAGCGTGCGAGTCGTGCTTCTTCCCTGCGGCGCATCTCTTCCTGGGTATTGAGCTTGGCGACGCCTTCATCTTCCATACCCGGTGTCAGAAGGGTTCCCCGATCATCCACGATAGAGATCCGTGCTGGTTTCAGGCGCGGCACCGAGGCGGCGATCAGGCGCTGTACGGCATTGGCTTGTTCACGGGACAGGCGGCCACGATGCATTTTGATGAAGACGGCAGCAGATGGATCCTGCGTTTCGCGGGTAAATACCTCCCGCTTGGGCATGACGAGGTGTACGCGTGCCGCCTTGACTCCCTCTATAGCCATGATGGTCCGTGCCAGCTCACCTTCCAGTGCCCGCACTTGATTGACGTTCTGCATGAAGTTGGTGGCGCCCAGACTGTCCATTTGGTCGAATACTTCGTAACCAACGGCCCCGCCTGTTGCAGATGCTTTTTCGGCAAGTTGTACCCGAAGTTTAAGAACCTGGCTGGATGGTACCGCAATTTCAGTACCGTTGTTGCGGAGCTCAAAAGGGACTTTCTGGCTTTCCAGCTCGGAAATAATGGCTTTTGCATCGGCTGTAGACAAATCGCCAAACAGGCGTTCCATAGGCGGTGTGCCCAGACGTGTGGCAAAATAAACAAGAAAGCCAAGAAGGCCGATTGCGACGCCAGCCAAGGCAGCCAAGCGTGCCGGTCCCAGATTACGCATTTGCTGAACAAATGAGTCCACAGTCCGCTTCCCGCCAAGCCATATCCCGGTTTATGCCCGAGACTGTACGTTTCTGAAAACAAGGGCAAGATCACCCCTGCACCCGTACTCAGGAGGCTATGCTGTGACGGTGAACAACCGGTTAATACCGGGCAATTTTTGCCTGGCATGATGGCTTTCCGGACAAGAGAAACGGGGCTACAGGAAAGCTCCGTGACGCAAAAGCCCGGAGCTTTCCTGTAGTTACCAGCACAGACAATCTGCACACATAATATCAGTCAGGATCATCAGCGCTTGATGTTGACCAGTTCATCCAGCATCTGGTCGGTTGTGGTAATGATTTTTGATGCTGCTGAATAAGCTCTCTGTGTCGTGATCATCGTGGTGAATTCTTCCCCCAGATCAACGGTCGAAGCCTCCAGAGATGCACCGGATACAACGCCGGCTGTTCCGCTTCCCGCTTCGCGCAGGGTTGGCAGGCCGGACTGGCTTGTTTCCTGGAACACGTTGCCGGTTTGGCTGTTCATGCCATTTGGGTTCACAAACGTGGCCAGCGGGATCATGAAGATGGGAATGGTGACCCCGTTGTCAAACCGGGCTGTTACAACGCCATCTTCCCCGATTGTCAGACCGGCAAAGTTACCGAATTTGTTACCGTTTTGGGCAACCTTGTTCAGCTGATAGGCCCCGGCTTTTTGCTGCATGGCTTCGTTAGGGCTGTTGTAGTTGCCCAGAAACAGGGCAATACCGGGGCTGCCGCCTGTCAGTGGCGTTGATCCATCCATATTCAGGGCCCCGTTGGCCCAACCAACGCGAACCCGCAAGCGGGGGTCAACGGCTGTTGTTTCATCCGATCCGTGCAGTTCATTAATGGTACCATCCCCATTGAACTTGACGGCGGGTGGCTCACCCCCGGTAGGCTTGATCCACGACATGCTGGGGCCAAGGGCTGGTACCGTAAAGACAGTGCTCTGGAGAACAGATTTCTGACTGTTGATGTCTTCCAGTGCGGATGCATCAACAGAAATTTCCTGACCGGGTATAGCCGAGAACTGACGGAACATAATGCCATTCTCCCCTGCTACCCGGATGGCCAGATTAGCAGGAGGAGAGGGAGGGAACCGGCCAGCAACATCATTCAGCGACGCGGAGGAGGCCGTATTGATCATTTTGCCAAGAATATCCAAGATCTGGCTCAATGATTTACCGGTGGTGTTGATGACGAACTCGTTGGGTGTTCCGCTTCCAATTGTTACGTGAGCTGGTGCTGTTGCAAACGTGGTTCCTGAAACCGCGCTTATCTCAAAGGATGATTGAATATCCCCTGCCGAACTTGTTACCCAATTTCCTGGTCCAAGGCGAGTACTGAAATAGGATTGTGCTGTCTGAGCGATCTGATTGGCTATAGCTGCGGCCCCTGTGAGGCCGCTTACGTCAACTTCGGTTGCATTACTTGCTGGGCCGGGTGTCCGAATGGTAAAGGTAATACCTCCTATTACTATCGTATCTCCGTTTGCTCCCGCTGCATTTGCCGTCACGCTGTTATTCTTGGCTCCGTCATCACGGTATCCGCTGGTTGGATTTGCCGTACTGAAGCGGAATGTGTAGTTGTTCCCGCCCAGAGCCATTGTCATAGTTTTACCATTGGCGGGGATATTGCTGAAATCAATCCGTCCTGCAGCGAAGTACACGCGTTTGGCGTCTGTCTGGTCATCAAGGGTCAGGTATGTGGTTCCTTCCGGCGGCATTGCCTCGTAGTCCCACTGGTTTTGTCCCCGCTTGATCCATGAAAAGTTCAGGTTGTGGCTGTTTCCAAGGCTGTCAAAAATCGGGGCGTTTGTCTTCTCGGTGGCACCGACCAGAGCGCCGGAAGGCAGATTGGCGGCAATGGACAATATCGAGGTTGCACGTGCAGTCCCCCCGATGCTGCTGAGGTTCATAGGCTGCAGATTGACATTATCAATGGCGTTATCGTTCATGTAGTACGTTTCGCCAAGATTGTTTTTATACGATTTCATATATGTATTGCCGTCTTTGACAACGGTGGCTGCACTTAATGATCCATCCCAGTTTTCCAAGGGCCACCCTTGCAGATAGTATCCGCCAACGTTTTGCAGATATCCGTCTTTATCGATCTTGAAGGAGCCGGCCCGGGAATACCCGAAGCCCGTGGAGTTCAGGGCCTGCTTTGACACGACAAAGAAGCCGGCACCGGATATGCCAACATCGGTTGAGGAAGTGGAGGATTGCAGAAGCCCCTGTATGTCAACCCCAGTGCGGGGGCGTGACTGCACACCGCCGGCGCTGTAGGAAGTTGACGAGACCTGACGGGTCACAAAGGTGGAAAAGTTTGTCTTTGTCCCCTTGTATCCGATCGTGTTGATGTTTGTGACGTTGTCGGCAATTGCCCCCATGGCCGTAGACTGGGCGGACAGGCCGGACACACCGGCAAACAGGGCTCCGTACAGCGACATTGGTTGAACTCCTTGCTTCTTGCTCCATCCCTTTTCGCCTCTGTTCGGGACGGAAGATCACTCTTTCTGCTTTCTGACTGCTCCGGGGCGGATACTGTGTCCGCTCATGTGGACAGTCTTTCTTTGTCCTGACCTACACGCCTGCCGCTGCCAGGATGGCAGAAACCGGAATGGTTGATGTGCCCATCACGACCATTGGTGTGCCGCCGGCATTGCTGACTGCGGTTACGGTTCCAAAGGTTGTGGTGGCAATATTCTCCAGCAAGGTTTCTCCTTGCTTGGCTGTGACCCGTACAGAGTAGGGACCGTCTTCCAGAAGAAGCCCCTCGTCATTGGTACCATCCCATTCCAGGGTATGGTTTCCGCTTCCGGTACGACCGTCCAGGGTCCGGACAACAAATCCGTCACTGTCCACAATGCTGATTGTTGTGCTGTCTGCCATTGACGGCAGTGTATACCCCAGTCTGGCCTTGCCATTTTGCAGGGTCAGCATATTGCTTCTGACCTCGACGCTTTTGCCCACATAACCAAGGGCAGAATCCAGGGAGGCATTCTTGCCGTCCCATGTGGCAGAGATGGACAGGATCTTGGAAATCGGGACACCGGCCTTGTCCATGACCAGAAGCACTTCACCATCCTTGCTGGTGACGCCTGTGACCTTGCCAAAGGCCGTGGACCACGTTTCGACAGATCCCTTGTCGTTTGTGGCCGTGATGGCAAGGTTATAGGTTCCGTCGGGCAGCTGGTCGCCGTTGTCGTCCTTGCCATCCCAGCGGAAGTCGTGCATCCCGGCCGATGTTTCACCATTGAAGGAGCGGACAACGCGCCCGGTGGCGTCTTTGACCAGAATACCAACCTGCTTGGCCGCTTCACGCAGGCCGTATGCAAACCGGCCTTTTCCATCCTGAAGGGGAACCTGGTTGCTTTCTGCTTCCACGTAATTACCGATATAGCTGACAGCTGTTGCGGCCAGGCTGGCATTCTGCGCAGCGACCAGTTTATCGAGTTTCTCGTTTTGTGACATTTGCTGTTCAACTTGTGCAAATTGAACCAGCTGCTGGGTAAATTCTGTTGAATCCATCGGCGACAGGGGATCCTGATGCTTCAGCTGACTGGTCAGAAGCGTCAGGAATGTGTTCAGGTCCTTGGCCAGCTTGTTCCGTGATACATTCTCTTTCCCACCATTTTCTTTGGTGAGCTGCTGGTAAAGAGCCTGATCATGGGCCGAAGCACTTACCGATGGCATGGTCTCTCTCTCCGTCCAGATCTAGATGCGGACATCAACGCCGCCGCGGGCTGCGGCTGCTGTTCTGCGCAGGCTTTCGATGTCCGGTGCTTCTGCCAGGTCATCGTCCAGGGTGTGACGGTGAGGGTCATAGGGGGTGCCAGCCCCTTGGCGTCCGCCGTCATTCTGATCGGCTTGCCGTGGGTTTCCCTCACCACGTAGGGAGAAATTCAGACTGCCGCTGTCTGCCTTCAGCCCCGAGTCCTGCAGGGCACGTTCCAGGTTGCGGGCATCTGCCTTGAGAAGATCCAGCGCGTCCCGGGTCTCCGCAACAACATGTGCGCTGACCCGTCCTTCATGGACTTCCAGACGGATATCAACTTTCCCCAGCGTTTCGGGGCGCAGCTGTATGCGAATGGTATCACCGTTGATGGCCCCTTTGGTTATCTTGAGCCGGATCTGCTCGACCGGACTGGGGTCAGGTGTCTTGGGTGTTTGTGTCGGTCTGAAAGTAGACGTAGTTCTGGATGCTTCGCGCTGCTGCTGGGTTGTTGCACCAGTTGCTTGTGCGGATGTTGCCTTTGAGCCTGACGCGGCTTCGGCATTCTGTCCGGATGATGCGTCAAGGGTCGTGCGGAAGGAGGGTGTCGATGTACTGGTTGTTCCGGCTAGAGCTGAACCGCCGTTCTGGAGGCTGTTCCCTTGCGGAAGGTGTTGTGTTGTCTTGCCATTCTGGCCTGTTCCGTCGCCGTTGTTGCCATTCTGGCCGGTCGTTCCTTGATCTGATGCCTGTGATGCCAGTGTCCAAGATTCTCCCTTGGTGGACTGGCTGAAATCATGTCCTTGGTAGCGGGCTTGCCCATCGCGGGCTTCTGCCCGCACGGTTACTTTTATACCCCCCTCTACAGCATCTCCGACGGCAGCCTCGATGCCTTCGGACTGCGCGATATTGGCTGTCCGGAGATCTTGTGGCCGTATCTGGTTCTGCTTTGCCTCTTTTTGATCGGTGGGTTCTGTGGTTGCAGCCTGTAAATCAGCAACGGGGTTTATCGGTCCTTGGCGTACAGACCCATCAACCAGACCATTACCGGCCTGTTGTGGCCCGTTTAGTTTGACCTGCGCCCCTGCGTTCACACCCAGGGACTCATCACCCTCTGATGTGGCAACAAAGGACATTGCCTGTGTCTGCGAGACCAGCGGAACCAGTGCTTCCGTAGCCCTGTCCTTCCCTTCCGACCTATCCGAGGAGGAGGACTCAGTCTCACTCCTGCTGGTGTTGTTTTTGCGCTCGGTATGGGTAGAGCCTGTTGAGGCCCGTGCTTCATCCCGTTCTCCTGCCGTCCGTCGTGGCTCTGTACGTTGACGTACGCTCCGCTGGGATGGTTCAGGCCGCTCGGCGCGTTCAATGGTGCGTGTTACGGAGTGGGCCGCCGTCAGGGTATCGGCAGACTGGATCAATTTCTCACGCAGGGCATCCGTGCCATCCGTCAATGCACCCTTGGCCAGAAGAGCGGCAAAGTCCGGGGTCTCTCCATCAAGGGAAGGTGTGGCATCCGGGTTTGCCGGATTGCTTGACTGATTCGAAAGCGCTTTCGTTTTGACCGCTGACACATCCATTGTTGGCTATCCCTGACTTTGTTGTCCCATTTATCTGTCGTCCCGGGGCAGACAGGTGCTCCCACCACCAGTGCAGCAAATGGTGTGCCAGATCAGTTTTGGGCTGTCGCGGGGGCTTCTTTTATGTTTGGGCGGTTGTTGTGGTTCGCCTTGGCGTACGACGCGGTAAATATTGCCGCCTGATGGGGTATCTCCTGCCGACCTTGGAGGATACTGACTTCAGGCTTCCTGCAAGGTAAAACATCATTTGTTCTTTCTATGTTCTGGTTTGGTGGGTGAGAACAAGGGGGATGTGATGAAAAAATAAACTGTCAAGGTAGGAAACATGTGCCTTTGGTAAGGGATTCTCTTGCGTCCGGGCGTGAAGCAGATGAAACTGCCGCCTCGACCAGGATGTTGGTTTCGGAGGGCATGGTTTCCCGAAGAGGCCTGCCCCACCAAGGGTCGGGGGATGGATTGCTATTTGCCATTCGTTGTCTGAACGCAAGGAGATCTTGAGTTATGAACAAGAGCGAACTCGTCGACGCTGTATCCAATGAAGCCGGCCTCAGCAAAACAGATGCTGCCCGTGCTGTTGATGCACTTTTTAATGCTGTGACCTCTGCCCTGAAGAAGGGGGACGAGGTGCGTCTGGTTGGTTTCGGGACCTTTGCCGTGTCCAAGCGTGCGGCCCGTACCGGGAAAAATCCGCGCACAGGCGAAGAGATCAAGATTGCTGCCAGCAAGCAGCCAAAGTTCCGGCCGGGAAAGGCCCTCAAGGATTCGATCGCCTGAAGAACCCTTGGCAGATTACGGCCAACAGAAGACCCTCCTGCTTTTTCTGGCAGGGGGGTTCTTTATATCCTGATTCCGCTGGGTCAGAATATCAGGAGGGTACCTGTTCTGCCTCACGTCGCGCAGCATAGATGGCTTTTGCCCGGCTGCTGACGGCATAGGCTTTTAGAATAGCTGTAATGTGTACTTTTACAGTCGATTCGGCAACACAGAGAATTTCTGAAATCTCGCGATTGGAGTATCCCTCGATAACCAGCTCCAAGACCTCTGCTTGCCTTGGGGTCAGGGTTGTTGCCCTGCCTTGTTCCACGAGAGGTGTACTTGAGGAAAAATTGCCGTGATCCGGCTTGCTGTAACCGGCAAAGGGCCTTTGTCCATGTTCGGTAGAGGAGGAGGGCGTTGTCCGGTATGCTGACAGCACCAAGGGAGGAATATAAGTACCACCTGAAAGTATCAAGGTGAGGGCAGCTCTCATAACATCTTCTGGAAGGGATTTTGGCAGATATCCGACGGCACCAACGCGCAAGGACCCAAGCGCGGTTTCAGGGCGTTCATCCGCAGAAACAACGGCCACCGGGCTTGGCGCAGCATGGTTTATTGCTTGCTCCAGACTCCCGATGCCTGATGTGCCTGGCATTGTCAGGTCCATCAAAATCAGGTCAATATCAGGGTGAGCACCGAGATGTCCGAGCAGCTCTGTCATGTCGGCAGCCTGAAGAACAGAAGCGGTACAATCAACTTTTTCCAAGGTTATGCTGAGTGCCTTGCGAACCAAGGGGTGATCATCTGCGACAAGAAATTTCATTCAGTGCTGCTTTTCCTCTGACAGAAAATACGGGATGTGGCTCAGGCCTTGATCCTGCTGTATGTAGCGGTCGAAAATATTCATCAAGCAATGCCTCTACGTTTCATTATCTGTACACAGGCGTGTTATTGCTTGCTGCTTGGCATGGCATTGATTCCCGCCGTCAAGCCATCAAGAGAGAGTTTTGCGCTGACTGTTTGCTGGTTGGGCAGCGTATAGGTCAGTATCATCTTTTTCCCGGCTTTCATTTTCTCGACTGCATCAGTGGTCAGCAGAACGTCTGTCATACAGCCATCGGGGATACAGCGTGTATAGGGCAGATCGGCAGGATTCTTGTCATCAATAGTTACGCGCAGGGGAATAAGAAGGATAATCCCAAGTGGAGCAACAATCCGCATGGATAGATCAGGTGTGTTGCCCTGTGCTGTGATTTCTGCCACGAGGATGACCTTTTTGTCTTCATCCAGGGCTTTCTGGTGCAGGATGCATTGCTTTCCATCTTCCCGTGTCAGGCAATGCTGGGTCCAGGAACCGTACGCTTTCTCGGAAATTGGGTTCTTCGCATGTGCGTCTCCGGCGGAGGCTGGTGTCGCAAGATGGACCAAGGCACATGCAAGAATGCCCGTTCTAGTCAATTTTCTGTTCACGGCACGTTGCTTTCAAAAGAGCCCGTATACAAGGAACGGCATAGCAGGAGAGTGGGGGGTCTGGCAAGAAAAGTAGGTTTTATACGGCTGTGCTTGACGTCCTGTGGGTCGACAGGCATTCTCCGTGGCGAGGATTCCAAAGGTATAAGTGGTATAAAAGTTATTGTTGCAGGGTATAATTAATCTTGTTTTTGCAAAGGCATGAAGTGTGGTGCCAGAAGTACGAAGGTGGACGGTGGGCAGTGTTTCTTCGTCAGCCCGGACGGAGCAGATCGTGCAATGTGCTGAGATAGAGTGTCTGGATGCTTCCCTGGACTTTGTTGACCTGTTCTCCGAGCCTGTTTTCGTGTGCAAGCAGGGCACTGTTGTGCGTTATAACCAAGCGGCCTTGAGTCTTTTCGGTGGGAGTTTGTGTCTTGGGGGGTCTGTCGCCGATCTTCTGGGGATGGCTGTGGGTGATCCAGCCTGTGCTGGACTGTCTTCCCTTGTATCCCGGGGGCCCATCAATGTCGATGTTCATGGAGAGGAAGGAAAGCTGAGTGCGGAGCTTCAGGTTTATCCTCTTCCTGCCGGCTTTTCTGATGAGGACGTTCCTTTCCTTCTGATTTCCTTGCGGGTCAGTTCGCGCTTCAGGGTTGATGAGGCATCTTCTTGCCGTCCTTCCCGGCTTGCTGCTATTCTTGACGCCGTTGTTGACGGGATTCTGGTTGTTGATCCAAAAGGGATAGTTGTTTCCGCAAATCGTGCTGCATTGCTGTTGTTCAATCGACATTCCGATGAAATGCAGGGGCTGGGGATTTGCGCAATGATCCCCCAGTTTGCCGCAGGGCGTTGGGCATCCTGTGTCAACGCATCCTGGCTCGTCGGGCGAAGCCAGGAGATGTCGGGTCGTCACCGCGACGGCACGTTGTTTCCTTTGGAGGTTACGGTAACCCACCTTGATGAAGGGGAGGGGCCGATGTTCGCGGTTGTCCTGCGGGACATCACGGACCGCTGCCGCTCGGAGCAGGCGGAACTGCGTTATATGGAAGCCCTTGAGCGTCAGATCGAGATGCGTACGGGGGAGCTGCATAAGCTTCACCGGCGCACCGAAGGAATTTTGAACTCTGCCAGTGATGCCATCATGGGTATTGATATCAATGGACGTATAACCTTTGCCAATCCGGTTGCGGGCGCCCTGCTGGGATATCCGCCGCTGTCTCTTCCGGGGAAGCTGGCAGATGATGTTTTTATCCATGGTGACGGGGTCCGTTCCGGGCGTAGTGTATTGGTTCGCGCGGCTCTGCGGCGAAGGCTGTTTCATGAGCGTATGGAACTTACCCTGTGCAGACGGGATGGTTCTTCCTTTGTTGCCGAATATTCATCGCGTCCTCTTGAAGACGATACGGGTATGATCGGTGCAGTGGTTGTCCTGCGTGATATCACAGGGCGCAAGGTTGCCGAAGAGCGTCTGGGTGTTGCCGCCAAGGTTCTGGAAACAACGGCTGAGGCCATATTTGTGTGTGATTTGCAGGGGCGCATCCTTGTTGCAAATCCGGCAGCAGTGTCCCTGTCTGGTGTGTCGGACCATGTACCTGTTGGTCTGTCGGTAACCGATATCATGTTCGGTGGTGACAGTCGTGGTTGGCCGTCGCTTCTGGACGGTATGCAGGCTCAGGAGGGGCACTGTCGTCGCGAAATGTGGTCTGTTCGCTGTAGCGGGGAGCGTTTTGCCCTGCGTCTGACTGCTTCAGCGTTACGCTTGACCGATGGGCAGCTGCATCGTGTGGTCTTGGTTGCCAACGATATTACCCAGCGCAAGCAGGATGAAGAGAAGGTTCAGTATCAAGCCAATTACGATGTTCTTACGGCCTTGCCCAACCGGAATCTGTTCAATGATCGCTTGGAGCATATGCTGCGTGTGATCAGCCGTACAGAAGGGTCTATTGCCCTCATGTTTCTTGATCTGGACGGTTTCAAGTGCGTCAACGATGATTTCGGGCATGAGGTTGGCGATATTCTCCTTCAGGAAGTTGCCCGTCGCCTTGTCTCGTGCGTCAGGGACAGTGACACCGTGGCTCGCTTTGGCGGGGATGAATTTACAATTATTCTGGGGGTTGTAGATGGATGCGAGGGCGCGGCCCACGTTGCCCGTCGCATTTTACAGGTTCTCGCGGCTCCCTACAGTTTGTTGTGCGGGCAACAAAGCATCCGGATACAGGATATCTCGGCTTCGATAGGCATTGTTATTCTGTCTGGCTGTGTGAGTGAGGATTCCTGTCATTTGCTCAGGAAGGCGGATGCAGCCATGTATCATGCAAAACAGTCTGGCAAGAATGGCTTTGCATTCTGGGATGAGGTGACAGGGGAGACAACCTGTGCCCATACGGTTGGCTGTAGGGGCGCGTAGTACGCGGGTTCCCAAGCGTTGGGAAAGGCAGTTTTACTCGTATAGAAAACGATATCTGTCTGTTTGCCAGACGTGGTATGGAGTGTCTGTTTTTGCTGCGCGGTGATTGTACCAGTGCCGTGTGGTCAATATGGAGGGACGTGCTACAGGTCTTTTTGCCGTGGAATGCCTTGTTTATACGTGGGTTTTAAGGTCACATCCCTGCTCCTTTGGTTCAGGTAGACTTTCATTCTGGTCGGCAGGTTATCTTCGTTGCGTCTTTCCGGTAAGCCTTGGTGAATTTTGACCGGAGTCCGAGAGTCATGAGTACCCCTGACCATGCTGAGATGGCCAATGCAATCCGTTTTCTGGCTGCAGATGCGGTTCAGAAGGCTAATTCCGGGCACCCGGGCATGCCAATGGGAATGGCAGATGTCGCAACTGTTCTTTTTACCCGATTCCTGAAATTTGACAGCTCTGCCCCCTGTTGGGCTGACCGGGATCGTTTTGTCCTTTCGGCAGGTCATGGCTCGATGCTGCTGTACAGTCTTGGCTATTTGCTGGGCTATGAAGACGTAACCCTGGATCAGGTAAAGGCGTTCCGTCAGTTTGGTGCGATCACGGCAGGGCACCCGGAATACGGCCATGTGTCTCTGGCAGAAACAACGACCGGCCCCTTGGGGCAGGGGATTGCCAATGCCGTGGGTTTCGCCTTGGCTGAAAAAATGATGGCTGCACGCCATGGCCGGGATGTGGTTGATCACTGGACCTATGTGATTGCGGGCGATGGATGCCTTATGGAAGGCTTGTCGCAGGAAGCCATAACCATGGCCGGGCATTGGAAGCTCAACCGGCTGGTTGTACTGTGGGATGATAATGCCATCAGCATTGACGGGCAGGTGTCCTTGGCAACCTCAGAAGATCAGCACGCCCGTTTTCGTGCAGCAGGTTGGAATACGGTCGCTGTTGATGGTCATCATCCGGAAGCGGTTGCCGCTGCGATTGAGGGAGCCAAGAAATCCGATCGTCCGACCCTGATTGCCTGCAAGACAGTGATAGGATTTGGTGCTCCGACTTTGGCAGGTTCAGAAAAAACCCATGGAGCCCCCTTGGGTGATGTCGAGCTTGCGGGTGCCCGTGCCAAACTTGGCTGGAATTGTGATGCTTTCGATATTCCTGCCCCTGTCTTGTCAGCTTGGCGCAAAGCTGGTCAGCGTGGCAGGGCAGAGCGTCAGGCTTGGGATAATCGTGTTTCTTGCTTGCCCGGTGAACGTCGGGACACGTTTCTTGCAGCTCTGTCAGGGGCATTGCCAGAGGGCTGGGAGCAGGGCCTGATCGATCTGAAAGCCAAGGCAGTTACAGAAAAAACAAAGGTTGCAGCAACCCGAAAAGCCAGCCAGATGGCACTGGATGCAATCGCCCCGTTTTTGCCCTCCTTGGTCGGGGGATCTGCCGATCTGACGCATTCTAATCTTACCCTGGCCAAGGGGATGATGTCGGTTCTCCCCGATGACGCCTCTGGCAACTATATTCACTATGGTGTCCGGGAACATGGCATGGCAGCGGTTATGAATGGCCTTGCCCTGCACGGTGGCTTCATTCCCTATGGCGGTACCTTCCTGGTTTTTGCGGATTATGCGCGTCCTGCGATCCGCATGGCAGCCCTTATGGGAATCCGGGTTGTCTATGTCATGACGCATGATTCCATCGGGCTGGGTGAAGATGGGCCGACCCATCAACCGGTGGAGCATCTGGTGTCCTTGCGTGCAATGCCCAATCTTTTGGTGTTCCGCCCTGCCGACATTGTTGAGACAGCGGAGTGTTGGCAGCTGGCCTTGGAAACCACAACCGGGCCAAGCCTTCTGGCATTGTCGCGTCAGAACCTTCCGTGTTTGCGTGACCGGGTCGATGAGAATCAGTCAGCGCGTGGCGCCTATGTTCTTGCCGAGGCAGCTGATGGGGTCCGTGACGTCACCCTGCTGGCTACCGGCTCGGAAGTTGAGATTGCCATGACGGCACGGGAAAGTCTGGCTGGTCGTGGAGTTCGGGCTGCCGTTGTATCAATGCCCTGCCAAGAATTGTTTGATGCCCAGACGGCAGAGTATCGTCGCTCTGTGCTGGGTGACGCTCCGCGCGTTGCTGTTGAAGCGGCAGCGACCTTGGGGTGGGAGCGTTATGTCGGGCTGGATGGCGCGATTGTCGGCATGAAGTCCTTTGGGGCGTCGGCACCGGCTGCGGATCTGTACCGTCACTTCGGTATTACAGCCGAGGCTGTTGCAGCAGAAGCCCTGCGTGTGATGGCCTGATCGTATTGGTGAATCGCGCTTTGTCGGTGCGGGTCACATAAACTGTTTATTAGAGGAGAGAGCTGAATGGCTTCCGTTACACTCCGCCAGCTTCTGGACCATGCAGCCGAATATTCTTATGGAATGCCAGCCTTCAATGTGAATAACCTTGAACAGGTTCTGGCCATCATGAAGGCTGCTGACAAAACCGATTCACCCGTTATTTTACAGGCCAGTCGCGGTGCCCGCAAATATGCGGGCGATGTCATGATCAAGCACATGATCCTGGCCGTGACCGAGATGTACCCCCACATACCGGTCTGTATGCATCAGGATCACGGTAACAGCCCTGCAACGTGTATGTCAGCGGTGATGAGTGGTTTTACATCGGTCATGATGGATGGATCGTTGGAAAGCGACGGCAAGACGCCCGCAAGCTATGACTATAATGTGCGTGTTACCAGGACCGTTGCAGAGATGGCGCATATGGTCGGTGTTTCTGTCGAGGGTGAGCTGGGCTGTCTGGGGTCACTGGAAACGGGAAAGGGGGACAAGGAAGACGGGCATGGGTTCGAAGGCACGCTTGATCATTCCCAGCTTCTGACAGATCCTGATCAAGCTGCTGATTTTGTTTCAAAAACAGGCGTTGATGCATTGGCTGTAGCTATTGGCACCAGTCATGGGGCTTATAAGTTCAGTCGTAAACCTACGGGCGATATCTTGGCTATGAACGTCATCAAGGCGATCCATGCCAAGCTTCCCCGGACTCATCTGGTTATGCACGGTGCTTCTTCTGTTCCGCAGGACTTGCAGGATATTATCAACGTGTATGGCGGTGATATGCCGCAGACCTTTGGTGTTCCTCTGGAAGAAATTGAGCAGGGGATCAAGTATGGTGTCCGCAAGATCAACATTGATACCGACAATCGTATGGCGATTACCGGGGCTATTCGCAAGGTGTTTGCGGAAAACCGGTCAGAGTTTGATCCACGCAGTTACATGAAACCAGCCATGGACGCCATGGAGAAGGTGTGTGTCAATCGCTTTGAACGTTTCGGGGCTGCCGGGCATGCGTCGCGAATCAAGGTCATTCCGTTGGCTGACATGGCCAAGCGCTATGCAGAAGCGGGTGCTTTGACCGAGGTTGCCTGATAGTCGGTGGTTATAAGAAGCGGTTTTAGATGTGTGAAAGGGTTGGCCTCCATGGCTGTCAAGATTGCCACCAGTATCCTGTCTGCTGACTTTGCCTGCCTTGGCGAGGAGGTGCGTGCCATTGATGCGGCGGGGGCGGATTATATCCATATTGATGTCATGGATGGCCACTTTGTTCCCAACATCACGATTGGTCCTGCTGTGGTAAAGGCTCTACGGCCGCATACCACCAAGACTTTTGATGTGCATCTTATGATTGATCCGGTTGATCCGTACATAGAGGCTTTTGCAGCTGCCGGGGCCGATATTATCACCGTGCATGCCGAGGTTGGTGGGCATCTGGACAGGACTTTGCAGCTGATCCGTTCCCTCGGCAAGAAAGTGGGAATCTCACTCAATCCGGCAACACCGGAGTCCGCTCTGGATTATATTCTTGATCGTTTGGATCTGATTCTGGTGATGTCCGTTAATCCTGGTTTTGGGGGCCAAGCATTTATTCCTTCACAGCTGGAGAAAATCCGCCGTATTCGCGCAAAGATCGGATCCCGCCCGATTGAGCTGGAAGTTGACGGGGGTATAACGTCGGCTGTGGCGCTGGAATGTGTCGAGGCCGGGGCTGATGTTCTGGTCGCCGGGAACGCCGTCTTTTCGGGTGGTTCCGGTCAGTACGCGGCCAATATCCGGGCCTTGAGGGCATAGATCCTGTATCATGACAGAAGGGTAGAGATAGAATCCCACCCTTCTGTCCATTGTGGGCTAGGCTGCAGCAGCCTTTGCTTTTATGCCCAAGCGTTCCCAAACTTGGACAAGGGCGTGACACAGGTGATCGATGTGCTCATCTGTGTGGCGGGGTGTTGGTGTGAAGCGCAGTCTCTCCGTACCTTTGGGAACAGTTGGGTAGTTGATGGGCTGCACGTAGATTCCGTGTTTCTCGAGAAGCTCGTCACTTGCTTGTTTACAGAGGGCGGGATCACCAACCATGACAGGCACGATGTGACTTTCCGAAGCCATAACCGGTATGTCCAATGACTGCAGGCGTTGCTTGAGTGTTCTGGCCCGCTCCTGATGGCATTCGCGGATGGTATTGTGTGTCCGCAGCCAGCGAATGCTGGCCAAGGCTCCTGCTGCAACAGCTGGGGGCAACGATGTTGTAAAAATGAAGCCGGCCCCAAAACTACGAACGAAGTCAACAATGTGTGACTTGGCCGTAATATACCCCCCTATGGTTCCTACGGCTTTCCCCATGGTGGCCTGTATGATATCGACCCTGTCACGAACGCCGTCGCGCTCTGCAACGCCTGATCCTTGTTCCCCGTACATTCCGACGGCATGGACTTCGTCCAGGAATGTCATGGCGTTATGATGCTCGGCCACATCTATGATTTTCTCGAGTGGGGCAATGTCGCCGTCCATGGAATACACGGACTCGAAAATAACTAGTTTGGGTGTGGTGCGGTCGTGCTGGGATAGCTGGCGATGCAGATCATCGTAATCATTATGCTTCCAGATATGCTTCGGTGCGCGGGAATGCCGTATTCCCTCGATCATTGAATTGTGATTGTCCGAATCGGAAAACAGAACCATGCCCGGAATTTGCGATCCCAAGGTCATCAGGGTGGTCATGTTGGCAATATAGCCAGATGTGAACAGCAGGGCGGCTTCCTTGTTATGCCAGTCGGCCAGCTCTTGTTCCAGAAGCACGTGGTAGTGGTTTGTACCGGATATGTTGCGTGTGCCCCCGGCGCCACCTCCGCAGCGGTCGATGGCATCCTTCATGGCCTCGCGCACCATCGGGCTGACCCCCATGGCCAGATAGTCATTGCTGCACCAGATGGTAATGTCCTGCACGGCTCCGTTACGGTGGCTCCGGGCTTTGGGGAAGGCGTCGACATAACGCTCCAGGTCGGCAAAAATCCGATAATTGCCGGATGAACGCAAACCATCCAGGCGGGACCTGAAGTAATCGTCGTAATTCATTCTCAATAATCCTCCGCCCGGACGACGCGGGCCAGCTTTCGGGCAAACAAGACCTGTTTATCACGCCTGTATTGCTTTGGGGCAAGGCAGAACAACAGCTTTGCTTACGAATACCACGATATCATCGTATTGTTGTGGCGATGAATTTCCAAAATTCTGTGATTGTTGGTGTCGCTGACCAGCAACCTGGACTCCCCGTCACACCAAATCCCGGCCGGTTCTCCCAGGGGTTGGCACAGCATGTCGGGGCATTCCAGCTTACTGTGATCAAGTGTTGTCACGACCTGAGTGGCCGTATCGATCATACGAATACAGCTGTTGTAGCTGTCGGCAACGTACATGGTCTTCCCATGGCCGCAGAGGCCCAATGGGTGTTGCAGGAGAGCCTGTTTGCCAGGCCCATCTTGTAAGCCGAAGTCAAATAATCCTTGCCCCGCAAGGGTTTCGACTGTATTCCGCGCAACAACAAGGCGCCGTATGGATGATGTTTCGCTGTCGGCGAAGTACAGCGCCTGTTCCTCTTCCCTCCAATATAATCCGCTGGGTTGGGCCAGAAGTGCGTGCCTTGCGGCTCCATCCAGTAGATCCTCACCCCCGCTTCCTGCCGCTTGACGGATCATCATGCGGTCAAGATCCAGGGCGAGGATTTGATGCGTGCCCGCGTTGGCAATCCACAGGGTCTGTTCGTGGATCTCCAGATCCCAGGGAGACGCTAGCGCCGTATGTGGTGCTTCGTGGGTGCCAAGGATCGGTGTGCCGCGTTGCCCATTGCCGCCCAAGGTTGAAGCATGCCCGCTTTTGAGATTGATACGGCGAACAGAGTGATTTCCTGTATCTGCAACAAAGATATCAGTTTTTGTGCAGACAAGACCCTGGGGGCTGTTGAAGCGGCATTTTTCCCTGTCTCCGTCTTGGTATCCCGGCTTGCCATTTCCGACCTGGAACAGCAGTGTTCCAGAATCATCCAGAACACTGATGCGGTGATGACCGGAATCAGCAACGGCCCATGCCGGGGTGCCACCGGCACGCGTACTGTTCGGGATTGGCTTGATCTTGCCGGGAAAGCGCAGATTTCCGCTGCGCTCCAATGGCGTCGAGAGATGTCGTTTTACTCCTGTCCCTTTCTGGCCTTGTTGGTTTATCTCGGTAACAATGTCCCGTACGGCACTTTCCAGGCGTTCAGGGTCAGGTTCTCCCTCCAGACGTCCGATGATTTTTCCGTCAGGGCCAATAAACACCAGTGTTGGCCACGCCCTGACAGCATACTGATTCCACAGGATATGGTGGGGATCATGAAGCACAGGATGTGTCAGATCATAACGCTGTACGGCACTGCGTACAGCGTTCGCATTTTCCTCGGCCATAAATTTGGGAGAGTGGACGCCAATGACAACAACATCATCGGGAAATGCATTTTCAATCTGTTTAAGCGTTGGCATGACCTGAATGCAATTGATGCAACAAAAGGTCCAGAAATCCAGAATAACCAGACGCCCCCTGAGATCTGACAGCAGCAGAGGCGACGGAGTATTGATCCAGACAAGGTCTTTGCCTTTCAGCTCAGGTGCATGGACGGGGCCGTACATGATTCCGGATACCTCGCGATATATGGGAAATGATAGCAGACAAGGCAGGTGATTTCGGTCTGTGTTGTACGAACGGGGGTTGAGGAATGCGTACATCCGGGTATGATGCCAGAGACAGTTTTGTGTACCTGATATAATCCGGGACTATGCAGGAGATTGTGCGTGTCATTCAAAGATATTCTCGTGATTGCAGATACGACACCCGGGTTTGCGCTGCGTCTGGATGTTGCCCTGAAGCTTGCTGTGCGTTTTGATGCCCATGTCACGGTGCTTTTTGTGCGTCAGTCCCCCTCTTTCCCGCCTTTTATTGAAGGGCAGGTTGCTGCTGATTTTCTGGAAGCCGTAGAAGCTTGTTCTATCGCCGCCCAAGGGGAGGCAAAAGCTGTTTTCGATGACAGGGCGTCCCGTTATGCCAAGGCATATTGGAAACAGCTTGAAGGTGATTTGGTCGACGAGGCTGTTCATCATGCCATGCATGCTGACTTGACTGTTGTTGGGCAATATAACCCCGATGATCCGGCAACAGACGCACAACGGAACCTTTCTGATCTTCTGCTTCTGGATTCCGGCGCACCTGTTCTGGTTCTGCCGGGATCGGTGCAGGTTGATACGCTTGGTGACCGGATTGTTGTAGGCTGGAACTCAAGCCGGGAGTCCTGTCGTGCTGTTCATGACGCGATGCCTCTGCTGAAGGCTGCGCAGCGTGTCGAAGTTATTGCGGTGGACGATACACGTCATGATGAGAAAATCCGCCAGGATGATGCACAGCTTACCATCATGCCCAATCTTTCCCATCATGGTGTGAAAGCCGACGGAAAAGTGGTTGGAGATGTATGCTATGACATCGGGCAGACCTTGCTGCAGTGTGCTCAGGCCGCCAATGCAGATTTGATCGTGACCGGAGCCTGGGGGCGTTCGCGTCTGCGCGAAATGGTTCTGGGTGGCGTGACCAGCCATTTGTTGCGTCATGCCGGAATTCCTATCCTGATGTCCCACTAGGATTGTGGTCCCGGATTCGGACAGGTTATTGATCCAAGGGATGATTCGTGGGCTTTGAATAGCGCCATGGTTGTTGTCGGGTGCCTTATAAAAAGGGCATCCGGCGGTTTTGGGTTCCGGAAGGCAGGGTCTTTCTTGACCCTGCTGTGCTCTCGCGTATTGTCCGCACCCGGGCTGGAAACACCCTGTTCCGGGTGTTTTCGTGTTGTCAGGAGAGAGTATGGACAGCGCCAAGGCCATAACATCGTATCGGAAGCACTGGGCCAGTCGGTTTGGGACAGCGCCGTTTCTTCCCACAAGTCGTGCCGAAATGGATGCGCTGGGTTGGGACAGTTGCGATATCATCCTTGTGACCGGGGATGCTTATGTCGATCACCCCAGTTTCGGCATGGCGGTTATTGGGCGCACGTGGGAAGATCAAGGCTTTCGTGTTGGTATCATTGCCCAGCCGGACTGGACAAACCCGGATGCTTTCCGGGCTCTGGGTCGTCCCAACCTGTTTTTTGGGGTGACGGCCGGCAATATGGATTCGATGGTCAATCACTATACCTCGGACCGCCGCATCCGCCACAATGACAGTTATACGCCCAACGATGAAGGTGGGAAGCGTCCTGACCGGGCTGTGATTGTCTATTCACAGCGTTGCCGCGAAGCATGGCGGGACGTGCCGATCGTTATTGGCGGTATAGAAGCTTCGCTTCGCCGGATTGCTCATTATGACTATTGGTCAGACAAGGTGCGCCGGTCCGTTCTGATGGACAGCAAGGCTGACATCTTGTGCTATGGCAATGCCGAACGTGCCATTGTAGAGATTGCCCATCGTGCTGCCCGGGGTCAGCATCCGCGCACCATGACGGATATAAGGGGCGTTGCCGTCATGCGTGACTCCGTTCCCGAGGGCTGGGTTGTGCTGGATGCCAGTACGATTGATTGCGCCAGCCGCCATGTGGGAGAGGGTGCGGAAGTGGCTGGTGGCGAGAGTGCTTTGCGTCGGGTGAATACGGCTGATCATCCTGCGGAGAGAACGGTTGTACGTCTTCCTTCGTTCGAATCCGTGGCAGATGACAAGGTGCTGTATGGTCACGCTTCGCGTATCCTGCATCTTGAAAGCAATCCCGGTAACGCCCGGGCTCTGGTCCAGCGTCACGGGGACAAGGAGGTTTGGCTGACACCTCCGCCTATCCCCTTGACGACGGCGGAAATGGATCATGTGTTTGGCTTGCCTTATGCCCGTGCCCCTCATCCGTCGTACGGTGATGCACGGATACCTGCTTGGGAGATGATCCGGTTTTCGGTCAATATTATGCGGGGATGTTTTGGTGGGTGTTCTTTTTGCTCCATTACGGAACACGAAGGCCGCATTATCCAAAGTCGGTCCGAGGCATCGGTCCTGAAAGAGATTGAATTAATCCGCGACAAGACCAAGGGTTTTACCGGTGTTATCTCCGATCTGGGTGGTCCTACGGCAAATATGTATCGTCTGGCCTGCAAGGATCAGGCTATCCAGGATGTGTGCCGTCGGCCATCCTGTGTGTATCCATCCATTTGCAGCAACCTGAACACAGATCACAGCAGTCTTGTCCAGCTATACCGCAAGGCCAGGGATATTGACGGGATCAAGAAAATCCTGATTGCGTCCGGTTTACGCTATGACCTTGCAGTCCGAAGTCCGGAATATGTGCGGGAACTTACTACGCATCATGTGGGCGGTTATCTGAAGATTGCGCCCGAGCATACCGAAGAAGGTCCCCTGTCCAAGATGATGAAGCCGGGGATCGGGACCTACGAAGCGTTTCGTACCCTGTTCGAGAAATACTCCCGCGAGACCGGGAAAGAGCAGTACCTTATCCCCTATTTTATTGCGGCTCATCCCGGCACAACGGATGAGGACATGATGAATCTGGCACTCTGGTTGAAACGCAATGGATTCAGGGCCGATCAGGTTCAGGCTTTTCTACCATCCCCCATGTCGCTGGCTGCGGCCATGTATCGCAGCGAGCGCAATCCGCTCAAGCCTGTGAAACGCGATGAGGGAGACATTGTGTATACGCCCCGGGGCTTGAGGCAGCGTCGTTTGCACAAGGCATTCCTGCGTTACCATGACCCGGAAAATTGGCCCATGCTGCGCGAGGCGTTACAGCGCATGGGGCGCGCAGATCTTATTGGAAATGGCAAGAAGCATCTTGTGCCGTCCTGGCAGCCTGCAGGGACCGGAAGACAGGGGGGGGAGGGAAAGCGTACCGGGCGCAAACACGGTACGCAGTCATTCTTTACCACGCACGCCGGGCAGGGGCGTCGTCCTGCGAACGCTTCCAAGACAGGAAGGGTGAGGGCACGCCACGTGCCCTCACCCTGAGTACCGAAGCCCGGGAAAGGAAAGGGGCTTGTGTGCAGGTCCCTTTCTTTTTACGAGCAGCCGCTGGTCGAGCCGCATGTTTCGCATTTCATGCAAGTACCATTGCGGACCAGTGTGAAGTTGCCGCACTCCGTGCAGCTGTCACCTTCGTATCCTTTCAGGCGTGCTTCCCGGATACGATTGCTGCGATCAGCTGAAGGAGTGCTGGGAAGCGTACTGCCATAGCTGTTCCCGCCGCCCTGTGCTGTTTTCAGAACATACAGGTTGGACAGGTCAGCCGTGCGAACGTACCCCTTGGAAACAGTGCGTTCGACCAGGTTTTCACCCCATTGGTCCAAGTCACCTTCTTCATGGCCGTCGCCAATGGCATCGGGAACCAGGTCCGCAGGTTCAACATGGGCCAGATCGGTGCGACCCAAGTAGCTAACTGCAACCTCCCGGAAGATATAGTCAAGAATGGAAGTGGCCATTTTGATGGCGTCATTTCCCTCCACTACGCCGGACGGTTCGAAGCGGACAAAGGTAAATGCCTCGACGAACTCTTCCAGCGGCACGCCATATTGCAGGCCGATTGAAATGGCGATGGCAAAGTTATTCATCAAGGACCTGAAAGCCGCTCCTTCCTTGTGCATGTCAATGAACAGCTCGCCGAGCGTCCCATCCTCATACTCTCCTGTTCGCAGGTACACCTTGTGGCCGCCAACGACGGCTTTCTGGGTATATCCCTTGCGCCGGTCGGGAAGGCGACGGCGCACAGCTGTCCTGATCAGACGCTCCGTGACCTTTTCGGCCACAAGGGCAGCCCGCTGCGGAGAGGGCGCCTTGACAACTGTTTCAACAAGATCAATGGCATTTTCGGTATCGTCGTCGGGATGGGTATCCAGTACAGCCTGCAAGGGCTGCGACAATTTGGATCCATCACGATAGAGTGCGTTGGCTTTGAGTCCCAGTGACCACGATAGTTCATAGACACGTCGGCATTCTGCCACGGTGGCATGGTTTGGCATGTTGACGGTCTTTGAAATGGCACCAGAAATGAATGGCTGGGCCGCAGCCATCATCTGGATATGACTTTCAGCGGATAGAAACCGGGTCCCGGTGCGGCCACATGGGTTTGCGCAGTCAAAGACCGGCAGGTGTTCCGGTTTTAGATGAGGTGCTCCCTCTATGGTCATGGAGCCACATACCCACGTGTTGGCACGTTCAATCTGTTCCTGGTTGAAGCCAAGAGCCTTCAGCATGTCAAATCCCGGGTCATCGGTTATGGTGTTGCTGAAACCGAGAACGGTGCGGCAGAAATCATCTCCCAGCGTCCACTTGTTGAAGACAAAACGGATATCAAATGCAGATTTGAGGGCTTGTTCCAGCTTGTCCAGAACCTCGGGTGTGAAACCAAGACGGGAGAGGGCTTCATGGTTGATATCCGGGGCCTTTTCCAAGGATCCATGACCAAGGGCATGGGATACAATGGCATCAATCTCGGCATAGCGGTATCCGAGAGAATGCAGTGCCAGAGGGACCATACGATTGATGATCCGGAAGTATCCGCCCCCGGCCAGCTTCTTGAACTTCACCAGCGAAAAGTCCGGCTCTATGCCGGTGGTGTCACAGTCCATGACCAGCCCGATTGTCCCGGTGGGTGCGATGACACTGACCTGGGCATTGCGGAATCCGTGTCGTTTTCCCATTGAAAGGGCATGATCCCAGGATTGTCGGGCCATCTCTGTCAACTGGATATCGGTGCAGGCTGCGGCATTGAGGGGGGGTGGCGCAACGCTGAGGTCCTCGTACCCTTCTGTATGTCCATGGGCTGCCCGATGATGATTGCGGATTACACGCATCATATGCGGGGCGTTGTCGGCATATCCGGCGAAAGCCCCCAGTTCACTGGCAATCTCGGCAGAGGTTGCATAGGCAGTTCCGGTCATCAAGGCTGTGATGGCGGCACACGTAGCCCGGCCTTCCTCGCTGTCATAGGGGATGCCATTGGCCATCAGGAAGCCACCCAGGTTGGCATATCCCAGCCCGAGGGTACGGAAGCGGAACGACTGCTCGGCGATACGTGCTGACGGGAACTGTGCCATCATGACCGATATTTCAAGCACCAGCGTCCACAGGCGGCAGGCATGGGCAAAGGTGGCGCTGTTGAAGGTGCCATCTTTTTCCCGGAACGCCATCAGGTTCAGGGATGCCAGATTACAGGCTGTATCATCCAGAAACATATATTCGGAGCAGGGGTTTGATGCATTGATCCGGCCGGATACGGGACAGGTATGCCACTCGTTGATGGTGGTATCGAACTGGACCCCGGGATCGGCACAGGACCAGGCAGCTTCGGCAATGCGGTCCCACAGGTCTCGGGCCGGAACAGTTTTTGCTATTGTACCATCTGTGCGCTGTCGCAGGGTCCAGTCCTTGTTCTCGCGAACAGCTTCCAGGAACACATTACTGATCCTGACGGTGTTGTTGGAATTCTGGCCGGAAACCGTGGCATAGGCTTCGGAGTCCCAGTCTGTGCTGTATTCCGGGAAGGTGATATCGACAAAGCCTTCGGCTGCCAGCTGAAGGGTGCGGTGGATCAACGCTTCGGGAACATCGGCCTTGCGTGCTTCCCGGATGACCTTCTTCAGAGAGGCATTGCGATCCGGGTCACAGCGGGCTTCGGGCTCCCCCGTTGCATTCCGGCATGCAGCCAGCAGGGCACGTGTGTAGCGACGGATACTGCGCGATCCTGCGACAAGGGCGGCGACCTTCTGCTCCTCCCGCATTTTCCAGTCAATAAAGGACTCAATATCTGGATGGTCGATGTCAACAATAACCATTTTGGCAGCCCGGCGTGTTGTTCCGCCGGATTTGATCGCTCCGGCGGCCCTGTCGCCAATTTTCAGGAAACTCATCAAGCCAGACGACCGCCCCCCACCAGCCAAGGGTTCATTCTCTCCACGCAGGGTCGAGAAATTGCTGCCGGTTCCGGAACCGTATTTGAACAGGCGTGCTTCACGGACCCACAGGTCCATGATACCGCCATCCCCCACCAGATCGTCATTGACCGACTGAATAAAGCAGGCATGAGGTTGGGGGTGTTCGTATGCCGATGTCGAACGTGTCAGCTTTCCGCTTTGGTAATCAACGTAGAAATGCCCTTGTCCCTTGCTGTCGATCCCATAGGCCCAGTGCAGTCCTGTATTGAACCACTGTGGGGAGTTCGGGGCACCAATTTGGCGGGCCAGCATGTGACGTGTCTCGTCATAGAAGGCTGCAGCATCCTGTTCTGTTGAGAAGTAACCGCCTTTCCACCCCCAATAAGCCCATGTACCAGCCATGCGGTCAAAAACCTGCCGGGCATCATGCTCTCCCCCGCTGCGTTCGGCTTCCGGAAGAGAAGCCATGGCATCAACATCGGCAATGCGTCTTTGCAGAAAAGAGGGTACGCCCTTTTCCCGTACTGGTTTTACCGTCTTGGGGACGCCACGCTGCCGAAAGTATTTTTGTGCCAGGATATCGGTTGCAACCTGGCTCCAAGCAGAGGGAACAACGATATCGGCATGTCGGAACACCATCGAGCCGTCCGGGTTGCGAATTTCACTGGATGCTGTGCGGAATTCTATTCCGGCGTAAGCATCTTGGCTTTTGGTTGTGAACAGACGGTTGATCTTCATGGCGCTCTCAGCCTTTTTTCCGCTGGTGACATGCGGTTCTGCATCGCAGGTCTTCCGGAGGGTGTCCGGTGGATGATTTTTCTGTGAGACGCGATGCAAGCACAATATGTAGTGCTTCATTCGCTTCAACAACACTACATTACGATTTATGGCTGTCGCGAACAAATCAATTATCTGACCTGGACGGCAAAAAAAATGTTGTTCTCCGTCCAGGTTATTCCAATGCCGTGCCGTGTTTGTATCTGTGCACGCTGGACGCTGCCGGGGGTTTGCCTCATAATAAGGGGAGTGGTACCCTGTGAAGCCCCCTTCACAGGGCCTCTCCTGTTGATTTGTGCCGGTTAATGCTGGTACACCCTAGTTTCCTGTTCTCGAAGGAGGCGTGCGAGGATGATCACCGGCACCTTGGTACATACCCTGCTCTGCGGTCGCCAGGTTGGCACTGATGAGTTTGGAAATCGTTACTACGAGGCCCGGAAGAACCCGCGGACGGGGGAGCGCCGCCGTCGTTGGGTGCTCTTCAAGGGAGAGATTGAGGCATCAAAGGTGCCGCCCCACTGGCATGCTTGGCTGCATTATACGACGGACGCCCCGATAGTGGTGTCTACGCATGCTTGGGAGAAACCCCATACCAAGAATATGACGGGTTCCTCTTCTGCCTATGTTCCTCCCGGTGATGACCGGGCAGGTGGCCGGCGTGCCCCTGCGACCGGCGACTATGAGCCGTGGCGTCCGGCCTGAATGTTCAGAAAGCGGCTGTTCTCCTGATGTCAGTACGTATGGCGTCTCTGGTAACTTATCGGGACACGCTTGTCGGCGGTGTCGTTCTTGCCTGCCTTGCATTTGCTTTGGGCGCAAATGCTTTGGGGCGGAGTCGTTCCGAAGTGGCTGAGGGATATCTGCTGCGGGCCTCTTTCCACAGCGCAGAGGGTTTGTCTGTCGGTGCGGATGTACGTCTTGCCGGTGTTTCCGTTGGTCGCGTTTCTGCCCAGTCTTTGGGTGAGGCCGGTCGTGCTGATATTGATATGATCATTGCCAATAGTGTTTCCATTCCCTTGGACAGCGCTGCAATGATCGAGACCGATGGTCTTCTGGGGGCAAAATATATTGAAATACAGCCTGGTGGCGACGACGATCTTCTGAAGGCAGGACAGACTTTCGGGTATACGCAGGATTCACTGGTTCTTGAGGACTTGCTGGGGCGTGTTCTGGAGATGGCACGCAATAGGCAGTCGAAACTTGTTCCGCCGTCCTGTCCCGTAACAAGGGATCCGGGCGTTTTACCAAGGCAGGATGTATCTCCGGATGATGAGCAGCACACACGGGCTACAACCCGGATGGACAAGCAGGAAGGCTGATGACACGTAATCCTATTGAAACCGTGATAGGCGCTCTTGTACTGGCCGTGGCTCTGCTCTTTCTGCTCTTCGCTTGGCAGAGTGCAGATCTTCGTCCCGTTTCCGGATACCCTGTGCACGTCCAGTTTAACAAGGTTGGTGGTCTTGCTGTTGGTGCGGATGTTCGTATCTCTGGCATCAAGGTGGGTAGTGTCAGCCGCCAGTTTCTTGATAATCAGACCTATCGGGCCATTGTGTCGCTCTCCATTATGCCCGGGGTTCAACTTCCGGAAGATACCGTTGCCAGTATTGCATCTGATGGCCTTCTGGGCGGCAAGTTTGTCCGACTGGAACCTGGTCAGAGTCGTTCCTTCCTGCAATCAGGCGGAACGATCGCGAACAGTCAGGATTTCCGGTCTGTGGAAGATATGGTGAGTGAACTGATTTTCCTTGCGACGAAGGAACCTGCTTCCACTGGTGCTATTCCGGTGCCCGACAAAGGGTCTGTACCAGAGTGATGGGGGCATTGGAAGCCCGGACTGAATTCTTGCTGCGCACCTTGTGTGTGTTGCTGGTTGTTGTCGCTGAGGTATTGGTTGTTACGCCGTCCGATGCTGCTGAAACAATCGAGCGGCGTATGGCTGTTTTGCGTTGGTTGGATAAAGCCGCTGCCAGAGTTCAGACCATGGAAGTTGAAGTGAACCGCACCTTCCAGATCCAAACGCTTCAGATTATCGCCCGTGCGTGCGTCGAACGCCCTCCTGAGGAGCCACCTGAAAGTGCTGTTTTTCTCGATGTGTGGGAAAATAAAGCCAATCAGCCAGCTGTCGAGGTCTTCCGTGGTTGGATGTATGCTTCCAGCCCTGGCTTGTCTGCTATGGAGCATCCTGTTTATGACATCTGGGTTCTGGACTGCAAGGAATAGTAAGAAGACCATATCTTAGTAGATATGGCTTCTGATCATCCATGCTGGTGCATGAGCCGGGAACGTTGCCTGAACCACGATAGCCGAAGCCAGCATAGACCGATATTCGTTTTTCGGCACTTGTCGTGCTCCAAACCGTGACAAATGGTCCGTTATGAACTGGGTGTCGAGAAGCGTGAAGCTACCTAGGCGCAGGCGTCCCACCAAATGGCACAGTGCTACTTTTGAAGCATCTGTTGCGCGTGAGAACATGCTTTCTCCAAAGAATGCGCCGCCCAGTGCCAAGCCATAAAGTCCACCAACCAATACGTCCTCCGTATTCCATGTTTCGATGGAATGGGCGAGCCCCATATCGTGCAGTTCATTGAAAAGGGACGCAATTTCTTTGTTAATCCACGTGTCAGGTCTGGTCGTTGTTGCTTCTGCGCATCCTTGTATGACCTCGGCAAACGCCTTGTTACAGGTTACGTGGAAGCGATCACTGCGCAGTGTTTTCCGCAATGATCGGGAAATATGGAAGTTTGTATCCAAGGGCAGTATGCCCCGTTCGTCCGGATCAATCCAGTATACCGTGGGATCACCCTGTGAGCGTGCCATTGGGAAAACGCCGTAGGCATAGGCTCTTAGCATAAGTTCTGGTGTGATGGGCGTCATTGATCCCCACAGCAAAGGGAAAACTCGGCCTGCTCAGGATAAGGTGCCTGTGTCAGATCGTCAGCGCATTTCCGTGATGCAGCCTGAAATGTGCCGTTCCTGAAAAGAGTGCCCATGGAAAAATCCCCCGTATGGAACGGGGGATGGAAGCAACCAACATTTCATTTGGAACGAGACAAGAATTCTTCAAGCCATCGAATATCATAGGCACCATTCTGGAAGTCATTGTCTTCCAGCAGTTGGCGATGCAGAGGAATTGTTGTATCGATACCACCGACAACAAATTCTCCCAAAGCACGACGCAGGCGCATCAGGCATTCGTTGCGACTGGTGCCATGGACAATCAGTTTTGCAATCATGCTGTCATAGTGAGGGGGAACCTTGGCCCCGGAAAACAGCCCGGAATCAACACGAACGCCCAACCCGCCGGGTTGGTGAAAGTCATTGATCTGGCCTGGGCAGGGCCGGAAAGTTTCCGGATCCTCGGCATTGATGCGGCATTCGATGGCATGCCCGGAAAATGTGATGTCAGATTGGCTGTAACCCAAGGGAGCGCCATTGGCGATGCGTAGTTGCTCGCGAACCAGGTCAAGGCCAGTGACGGCTTCGGTGACAGGGTGTTCCACCTGTAGCCTTGTGTTCATTTCGATGAAAAAGAATTCACCATTTTCATACAGGAACTCAATCGTTCCTGCATTTCTGTAACCCAAGCGCCGTATGGCGGCTGTTGCAATATCTCCGATGCGTTCGCGCTCTTCGCTGTTCAGGGCTGGAGAGGGCGCTTCCTCCAGAACTTTTTGGTGGCGACGTTGCAAGGAGCAGTCGCGTTCTCCCAAGTGAACGACGTTCCCGTGGTTGTCTGCCAGTATCTGGATTTCAATATGTCTGGGATTACCCAAGTATTTTTCCATATAGACTTCAGCATTGCCAAAAGCACTCAGCGCTTCAGCCCGGGCCGTAGACCAAGCTTCGGCCAGTTCATCACGCGAGTTGGCAACTTTCATGCCGCGCCCTCCCCCTCCGGCGCTGGCCTTGATCAGAACGGGGAAGCCTGTTGTATCAGCAACAGCATGGGCTTCTTCCAAGGTTTCAACAGCCCCCGGTGATCCAGGTACGACGGGCAAGCCAACATCTACGGCTGCTTTTTTGGCAGTAACCTTGTCGCCCATCAAACGGATATGGTCCGGGCTGGGGCCGATCCACGTAATGCCGTGTTCTTCCACCATGTGGGCAAAGTCGGCATTCTCCGACAGGAAACCATAACCGGGGTGAATGGCATCAGCACCGGTTATGACGGCCGCAGAGATGATCGCAACCTTGTTCAGGTAGCTGTCACGCGTGGCAGGCGGGCCAATGCACACGGATTCATCAGCCAATCTAACATGCATGGCCCCGGCGTCTGCTGTGGAGTGTACAGCCACGGTCTTTATGCCCATCTCACGGCAGGCACGGTGAATCCGCAGGGCAATTTCACCACGATTGGCAATAAGCACTTTATCGAACATTGATGTTTCCGTCGCGCTGCTTATTCAATGATGGCCAAGGGTTCGCCGTGCTCGACAGGCTGTTTGTCGCTGACAAGAATCTGGACGACGCGCCCTGCGCAATGCGCTGTGACCGGGGTATAGGTCTTCATGGCCTCTATCAGCATCAGGGTCTGCCCTTGGCTGACAGTTTGTCCGACGGACACGAAGGGAGCCTCTCCCGCGCCTGGAGCCAAATAAGCTACCCCAACCATTTTTGAAACAACGGTACCCGGGTGCAGGGCTTGTGGTTCATCCGCAGTTGATCTGGTCGCTGGCGCTGCCAAGGGTGCTGCTGCCGGTGCTGCATGGGTGACAACGGTAGCCGCCTTGCCAACGCGGATACGCAGGGCCTCTGTTTCGTACTCAATCTCATGCAGGCCTGTATCATCCAGCAAAGAAGCAAGCTGGCGGATGGCTTCGCTGTTGATAGTGGTCTTGCTCATTTATTTCTCTTTCTGTTTCTGGTCGGTCAGCAGCGCATTCAGCGCATCCAGGGCCAAGATGTACCCGTGGCTTCCCAAGCCGCAGATCATTCCGTGGGCAGCCCGGGCAATCCAGGAGTTATGGCGAAAAGGTTCACGCCGGTGAATGTTTGTCAAATGCACCTCTATTGCGGGGATCTGGACCGAAAGAAGGGCATCCATCAACGCAATGGACGTATGTGTGTAGGCTGCGGCGTTTATCACAAGGCCACCGAAGGCCCCGGGTGCTTCCTGTACCCAGGAGACCAGTTCGCCTTCATGGTTGGACTGCCTGAAAGCCAACGTCATCCCCAGCCCTGCCGCATGCGTATGGCACATTGCCTCTATGTCAGCCAGTGTTTCATGGCCATAGAGGTCTGGTTGCCGTGTTCCCAGCATATTAAGGTTGGGTCCATTCAGGATCATAACCGATGTGCGCACGCGTCTTGACCTGCCGTACAGGGTGAAGGGAAATGACATAACGTGGCTTCTGCATAGCCCAAAGCGGACTTTCGGGCAACAGGGACCGTGATGTGTTGCCAAGAGAGGCCTGTCGGCCCATATTCCGTCTGTAGCCGGCCAATCAGCCCTTTGCCCCGTTAATTGTGGATTGCGTTTATGGAATTGATTGTCAATGGAGAACGTCACGCTGTGGCTCAGCGGGTGACTGTGCAAGAGTTTCTCGATTCTGTCGGATTGGACGCCCGCAAGGTCGCGGTTGAGCGTAACCGTGAGATTGTAATCCGTTCGGCTTATGGGCAAACACTCCTCGATGAGGGCGACAGGATTGAGATCGTTCATTTTATTGGAGGTGGCTGAGCCATGGCCGAGGCGCTGGTGTGTGAGCGTGCGGATACTTTCAGCATTGCGGGAAAGGTGTTCGCGTCCCGTTTGCTGGTCGGGACCGGTAAGTACAAGGATTTTGAGGAAACAGCGCTGGCCATAGAGGCATCAGGCGCCGAGATCGTTACAGTGGCCGTACGCCGGGTCAATATAGCAGATCCGGGGCAGCCGATGCTGGTCGATTATGTCAGCCCCAAGCGGTACACCTATCTGCCCAATACGGCAGGCTGCTTTACAGCCGATGATGCCGTACGGACGCTGCGCCTTGCGCGTGAGGCCGGGGGGTGGAATCTGGTGAAGCTGGAGGTGCTGGGGGATCAGAAAACGCTGTATCCGAACATGCCAGAAACCCTGAAGGCGACGGAAGAGCTTATTCGGGACGGCTTCCAAGTGATGGTATATTGCTCTGATGATCCCATACAGGCCCATATCCTTGAGGATATGGGGTGTGTCGCCATCATGCCTTTGGGTTCCCTTATCGGGTCAGGGCTTGGTATTCTGAATCCTGTCAATATCCGTCTTATCAAAGAGCAGGCCAAAGTTCCTGTGCTGGTTGATGCCGGCGTCGGAACAGCATCGGATGCAGCGGTTGCAATGGAACTGGGTTGCGATGGCGTTCTGATGAATACCGCTATTGCGGGGGCACGGAACCCTGTTCAGATGGCCTTGGCCATGAAGTTGGCTGTTGAGTCCGGTCGCTTGGCTTATCTGGCTGGTCGGATGCCCAAGAAACTTTATGCCGATCCATCATCGCCCTTGGCTGGGCTGATATGAACAGCAGGCCGGCAAAATATGCCGGCTTTCAGTGGGACAGGGAGGTCTGGAGAGACCTCCCGTTCTTTTTAGATCATTGATTTAGAAAGACTCTCTCTTCTGGCCCCTGTCTTGCTTCTGGGTCAATCGCTCTTACGGTGTGTGGCCGGCTTTGCAAGCGAGGGGTACCATGGCGATTTTCGGAGTTCTGAATACATCCGGTACAGCTATGAATGCGCACAGTGTTCATATGCACCAGATCAGTACGAATATCGCCAATCTGAATACGACGTCCTATAAAGATATCGAGACGCATTACCAGACCCTGAAGAACAGGGTAGGCCCTCTTGGTAATTTTTTCGGGGTTAAGACGGCTGAAATTCGTCGTGTGGAGGAGCAGGGGCTTGTAGCGCCCACGGCACGTTATTTGGACGTGGCAATCAATGGAGCCGGTTTTTTTGTGCTTAACACTGCGGTTGATGGGTCGGGAGAGCAAAAGTATACGCGTGACGGCTCGTTTACCGGCGAGGTTTATGTCCGGGGTGGGGACACAAATGGGGATGGCCTTCCTGACCAAGGGACGCACTTGGTAACCCGGAGTGGCGTTTACGTCATGGGTTACAAGGCTGCGGAGGACGGAACATTCTCCAGCGCCATGTCAGCGATTGACTATTCCAATGAAGCCATCGATCCTGGACGAGCAACATCCAAGGTTGAGTTGCGCGGGAATGTACCGGCAACGGAACTGCAGAAAATTACCTACCGTCTCAATGTTCCTGTTATTCAGCAAATTACGTCTCCAGAAGGTGTTCCGCAAACTGTAACACATGGGGTTCGTCTTGCTTTTACCCCACGGGATGCTGTTCCGGGGGGCTGGACCTTGGTGCCATCAGGCGATGCTGGCATCACAAGTGTGACCACGACGCCTAATGAAATTAAGTTTACAGGTGAAGGTAAACTTGATGTGGCTGCTTCAGGCGGGGGAATAACAACCCTGACAATCACATATGATGGAGGTCAAACGCAGGATGTTGCCGTTGATCTCAGGCAAATGACGCAGTTCAGTGGTGGTGATGACCTGGAGCTGCGTCAGCTGATACAGGATGGTTATACAGCCAGTGTCATGCGTGATGTTTACTTCAACAGCGAAGGGGTTATGCTGGGACGTTTTTCCAATGGCGTTGAGAAGCCCCTGTACAAGTTGCCAATTGCAACATTTCCAGCCCCCCAGAAGCTTGATCTCCAGAATAACAACATCTACGCAGCGACAGAAGAAGCAGGGAAACCCACAATCAAGTCTCTTAGCCCTGATGACAGAATATCAGAATTTGTCGGGAGTGCCTTGGAGTACTCAAATGTCAGACTTGAGGACCAGTTCAGTCGCATGATTATCACGCAGAGGGCCTATAGCAGTGCAGCCACAGTCTTCAGGACTGGTGATGAAATGGCAAAGACAACACGCGATATGTTCTAGGTCTTATAGGCGTGGATAATCTTATGTGTCTGTTCAGAATAAAATGAACACTCAAGGATAAAAATATCCTCACTTTTTTCCGTGGAAACATGGGGGAAATTATACTCTATTACTATCTGAATGTTGTGATAACTCCGTGCCTTGGTTGTCAACCATGTCGGCCATCGCGCGGGTAGTGGGGTGTGTTATCCAGGAGGCATATCGTGGGGGATTCTGGTAGGCGTGTTGATGCCCGTACCAAAAGCGGGGACAGGATGATTGTGTGGAAGGGAATCGTTGATCGTGGTTTTCACAGTATTCTCCGTCGGTTGGATCCCTTGTGGCATCGTGCCTTTACGTCCTTTGACCGGGTGCGTGAAGAAATTGAAATGGATCGGCATCGCCGCCAGATCCTTGGTCTTGACGAGCGTCTTTTGAGAGATGTCGGTTTGAGTGCTGCAGATGCCTGGAAGATTGCCCGCCGTCGCGATAACCGGGGCAAATAGCGAAACCGTGGGCTGATATTTTGCATTTCTATCTGGCTGTGACAGAGTTATCTTTCGCACCCTTGTTTTTACTTCTGTCGCAGAGCATTCGTTCATGTCAGAAAAACCGGCTCGTTATCCCCGGCGTCCCTTCTTTTCGTCCGGCCCGTGCGCCAAGCGACCGGGGTGGTCGCCTTCGGCTCTTGAGGGTGCCCTTCTTGGGCGTTCGCACCGCTCTGCTGCCGGACGTGCCAAGCTGGAAGAGGTTATTACCCGCCACCGGGATCTGTTGTACATCCCCGAAGATTGGCGGCTGGCGATTGTGCCAGCATCGGATACTGGTGCCGTCGAGATGGCAATGTGGAATCTCCTTGGTGCGCGCGGAGTTGATGTTCTGGCTTGGGAAGTCTTTGGGCGGATCTGGGCCGATGATGCACGTGATCAGCTACGTCTGCCTGATTTAAGAATTTATGATGCTGCCCCGGGCTATTTACCGGACTTGGCACAGGTAGATTGGTCCCGTGATGTTGTTTTTCCATGGAATGGCACAACATCGGGCGTTTGCATCCCCCATGCAGACTGGATCGCGGATGATCGCAAGGGGTTGGCGATTTGTGATGCAACGTCGGCTCTTTTTGCCATGGATGTGCCGTGGAAGAAACTGGACGTTGTAACATGGTCTTGGCAGAAGGCCTTGGGTGGTGAGGCAGCCCACGGCATGCTGGCTCTTGGTCCACGCGCTGTCGAGCGCCTCCATTCCTATACGCCGCCTTGGCCTTTGCCCAAGATTCTGCGTTTGACGACAGGAAGGCAGCTGAATGAGGCCCTTTTTACTGGTGAAACACTCAACACGCCTTCGCTTTTGTGTGTAGAGGATATTCTGGATGCCCTGAAGTGGGCGGAGGATCAGGGGGGGCTTCAGGCCTTGCAGAAGAAGTCCTCGCAAACGTTGGCTCTTGTTCGTGAATGGGTTGACAGGTCGCAATGGGCTGCTTTTCTGGCCGAGGATCCGGCAACCGTCTCTTGTTCCTCCATCTGCCTGAAAGTCGTTGCGCAGTGGTTTCTGGATCTTCAGCCTGAACGGCAAGTTGCCACGGCTCGTGCCATAACGGATTTGCTTGAAGCAGAAGGGGTTGGTTTCGATCTGGCATCCTATCGTGGCATCGTCCCCGGTATTCGTATATGGGCTGGTGCCACAGTTCTGACCGATGATGTGGCATGTCTTCTGCCGTGGCTGGACTGGGCAGTGGAGACTGTATCCAGAAACACAAAAAATAGTATGCAGGATATCCGTATTTGAGGTTGCCTGGTTCTGCGACAATAGGATAAAGAGTGTTACCGCCGGTCATGGGGTTCCCGTGGCCGGCGGAGCCTTGTGCGGCCTGTCTTATTGTCCGATAGAGCCCGTATTGCATGGTTTCAGTTTTTGTGTGTGGTCGTCGTTGTATGGCGTCCTCTCTGAAGCAAGGAAAGCTTCCATGAGCAATGTGGTTGTTATCGGTTCCCAGTGGGGGGATGAGGGCAAAGGCAAGGTTGTTGACTGGCTTGCTTCCCGGGCCGATGTCGTGGTCAGGTTTCAGGGTGGGCATAACGCCGGTCACACACTGGTTGTGAATGGAACGTCCTATAAGTTGAGTCTGTTGCCGTCGGGTGTCGTCCGCGGCACTCCGTCTGTGATTGGTAACGGCGTCGTTATCGACCCGTGGGCGTTGTCCCGCGAGATTGAGGTTTTGTCTGGCCAAGGCGTTACGGTTACGCCCGATGTTCTGATGATTGCCGATAATTGTGCCCTTATTTTGCCATTGCATGGTCATCTGGATCGTGCGCGTGAAGAGGCTGCCGGCAAGGGGAAAATCGGGACCACCGGGCGTGGTATCGGGCCTGCTTATGAAGACAAGGTAGCGCGCAGGGCAATCCGGGTTTGCGATCTTGCTGACCCCGATTCTCTGGATATGAAGATTGATCGCCTGCTGACGCATCATAATGCCTTGTTGAAGGGGTTGGGGGCGAAGACTCTGGATGCAGCTTCGATCCGGGCAGAGCTGGAAGAGATCGCCCCGCACATTCTGCCCTATGCGCGCCCTGTATGGCGCGAGCTGGCGGCTTATCGCAAGATGGGCAAGAGAATTTTGTTCGAAGGTGCCCAAGGGGCTCTTCTTGACGTTGATCACGGAACGTACCCCTTTGTAACGTCGTCAAATACGTTGGCAGGACAGGCTGCGGTTGGCTCGGGTATGGGGCCTGGCGGTATTGGATATGTTCTCGGGATTACAAAGGCTTATACGACCCGTGTAGGTGAGGGGCCATTTCCGACGGAATTATTTGACAACAAGGGTGAACGTCTTGGTGTTCGTGGGCATGAATTTGGTACAGTGACCGGGCGCAAGCGCCGTTGTGGTTGGTTTGATGCTGTTCTTGTGCGCCAGTCCGTGAAACTTGGTGGAATCGACGGCATTGCCCTGACCAAGCTTGATGTGCTTGACGGCTTTGATACCCTCAAGGTCTGCGTTGCTTACCGCCTTGATGGAAAAGAGATTGATTATTTTCCTTCGTCCATGAGTGAGCAGGCACGTGTTGAGCCTGTTTTCGAGGAGATGGAAGGATGGACCCAGAGCACGGAAGGCGCACGATCGTTTGCAGAGCTGCCGGCGACGGCTGTCAAGTATGTGCGCCGTATAGAGGAATTGATTGAAGCCCCTGTTGCTCTTCTTTCAACCAGCCCTGAGAGAGATGACACGATTCTGATGCACGATCCGTTCGAGGATTAATCCAGTACCTTCGTCTCTGTTTCAATGCGGCTCGGTTGACAGGACTGGGCCGTATTCTTTTTCAGTCATTTATCATTTAGAAAATTCTGGTAACCTGCATGAGAAAAGCTGATCACAAGTCAGTTTCTTGGCGGGGATGCGTAGGATGCCAAGCGGGGGTGATACAGCCGAAACTGTCGTTCTGCGGGATCGTTTTACAATTGATCCCTCTATGCCCCTGCAAGATCTCAATATGCCTCATGCTGATGCGTATCATGCCGAAGACCGCCGTGGGTCTGGTAAGCCGGTCTATGCGCTCGTATGTCGTACAGATCTTCCTGTGCGTATTGGAGCCATGCGCGCCCTGAAGGGGGTTCAGTCTCCTGGCCTCTTGCAATTACTGGAATGGGGTACGGTAGAGTGGCCTGCCTTGGGGCGCAAGGTGATGGTTGTTGTCTACGATCGTCCTTCCGGCGGTCGAGTTCTGCCGGCTCCCGGTCAGCGGTTCGATCCGATATCAGAGGTTAATTTCGTCAAGAAAGTCTTTCGCCCACTGTATCACGCCTTGAATGAAATATCCCAGCATGGGGTAACGCATCGGGCTATCCGGCTTGACAATATGTATTGGTTTGACAAGGAGAAAGAACGTCTGGTTCTGGGTGACTGCACGACATCACCACCGGGATACGATAATCCGCCAGCTTATGAGCCTGTTGAATACGCTATGTGTATACCGGAGGGGAGAGGAAGCGGAACCCTGAAGGAAGACATGTATGCGTTGGGTATCACGTGTATTGGCCTGATGAATGGGCGTGATTACGTCTCCCAGCTGTCTGATGTTGACGTTGTCCTGTCAAAATTGGCGCATTCAACATATGCCAATTATGCGGGCGAGGGACGTGTGCCCATGAATTTCCTGGAAATTATAAAAGGGCTTGTTGCTGATGAGCAACGGGACCGCTGGGGGTTGGAAAGTGTGGACATGTGGTTGAACGGTCGACGTCTTACCCCTATACAGCCACAGCCAGCGCGGCGATCACAGAGACCTTTTAAATTCGAGGGAAAGGACTACACATCAGCCAGAGAGCTCGCCAATGCCATGGCCATGAACTGGGATGCCGCTTTGGCCCCTATTCTGGATGGTCGTCTGGAAATATGGTTACGGCGTGGGTTGGAAGTCATAGAGCTGGCCGATGCTGTTGCATTGGCTATCCGTATGAGCCAGGCCGTCCAGATAGAAGCCCGTCAGGTTAATGATCTGACTATTGCACGCGTCTTGATGTTGATGGACCCCCGTGCGCCAGTGCGTTATCGGGATATTCATGTGCATCCCGAGGGACTTGGGAATGCGTTGGCTGTGACTATTATGCAAAAGAAAGCTCTGCGGCCTTATGTAGAAATTATTGGCCGGGAATTGGTGAAGTACTGGGTTGAGGCCCAAGGGTATCATGATGCAGAGCTGGGGCATTTTGAAAGTCAGGCGAAGGAGCATGCCGGCAATCTGAGTACAACAATGATGGGGTATGGTATAGAGAGGTGCGCATATGAAATGAGTGATACTCTCCATTGCCTTAGTCCTCTTGTAGAAGCGGAGTACGTGAGTGAGATCAGGGAGCTGCTTCCAGCTCTGGATCGCGTTTCGTCCAAGGTTGATCCGAAGACACAGGTTGTTGATCGTCATATAGCGGCATATATCGCGGTGAAGTGGCAGCGTGACACCAAGGTGCAGTTTCGTGCCATGGCGGAACCAGATGTATACAGGGCAACGTTGGGTATGGTCAGTCTCTTGGCCGTTTTGCAGTGGCGCCTTGGCCCCCCTGCCTTGCATGGGCTATGTGGCTGGATTGGTGGGCAGTTGGGACCCATTATAAACAGCTATCACAGCCGTATTCGGCGTAAAGATTTGGAGGAGCAAATCCCCAACCTGGTTCGCAAAGGGAGCTTGCCAGAGCTTTATAATACCTTGGACAATCAGGAGGAACGACAAAAGGATGCAGAAGGATTTGCCTGGGCCAGGGCAGAGTACAGTTCTGCCGAACAGAAAATCCGTAGTTTTGAGCAGGGAAATCTTGTCAGGGATGAAAGGGGTTATGCACGGGGGCAGCAAATGGGCGCCCTGTTGTCTGTTGCTGTTGCGCTTTTAACTGTTACGACGCTTGTTTTCCTGAGGATGATATAATGGCAGGCGATCCCAAGAATGCGTCGGTTGCCAGGAAGAAGTCGGGTGGGAATATTATTACCCTTCTGCTTATCATTCCTCTTATTTTTATGTTTATGCCGACGTTCATATTTCTGACTATCGTCATGATGCCAAGCCTTGTAGCCTTTGTTGTTGACAGAAGCAAGCAACGCTATGGGGCCATAACAGTTGGGGGAATGAATTTTGCGGGCTGTTTCCCATGGCTGATGGATCTTTGGCTACGTGATCACTCGGTGCCGCATGTCCTTGATCTTTTAACTAATGTCTGGGCGCTGATTGTCATTTTTGGTAGTGCAGGGCTTGGATGGATTTTATCCTCTACCGCTCCGTTTCTGGCCTCAACAATTATGTCTGTGACCTCAACGCACAAAATTGCTGGACTGCAGGCACGTCAGAAGCAACTCTTGGAAGAGTGGGGGGCAGAAGTCTCCCGTGCAGATACAGGCGAAGATATTCTGGCGGCTGATACTCCTGTCACAGAGGAAGAGTAAGCATACATATATCAGACTATCTATGTTGCAAAAACAGACGTATTTTTCTGTTTATTGTTTATCTGGGCGGTCAAGATGGAGCTTCTGGTTAATGGCCCATGTTTTATAGGTATAGCTGTTCTTCTGGCTTGCTTGGTTGGTGTTTAGCGAGGACAATGGCCTTGGGTTCGACGGAATCGTACACCGCATCTTTCGTTTCTGCGACGTAAGAGAGTCAGACGCTCTTGCTGCTACGATGGTGGCTGCGTTGTATAGATCCACTTTCCCTCAAAAGCGCACTAGGCGGGGCTGTTTGCTCCGCCTCTTTTTTTACACAAGAGCTTGGAGAAGATGCGATGCCTTTGATGATGATCTGGGCTTCCGTTAACGGCTTCGTTGCAATTATCCTTGCGGCTTGGGCAAGCCATGGGGGCGTCATCGAAGGTTCTTATGAAAGCAGCTTGATCACGAAAGCATCATATTATCAGTTGGTTCATTCTACTGTTATCATGTGGGTTGCCATTCTGGCTGAAAGATCCATTTTATTTCGTATTGCGGGCCTCTTCTTTGGGTCGGGACAGATTTTGTTTTGTGGCTCTCTCTATCTGATCGCGTTCTTGGATGTTCCTGCCGATCATGGAGCGCCACTTGGTGGAATCAGCTTTATGGCAGGATGGGTGATGTGTGTTTTTGCGGGTGCCAAGCATGGTGCTCAAGGTAGGAAAATACTAGATAAGGTGGGCGAGGGGGCATATCGGAATGCGCAAGTTGATCTTGATCGTTGAAGATAATGAACTGAATATGCGGCTTTTTAATGACCTGTTGCAGGCCAGTGGATACGAAACCCTGCAAGCGAGAGATGGGCGGAATGTGACTGATCTGGTTCGTCGTAGTCAACCTGACCTTATACTTATGGATATTCAACTGCCGGAGATTTCCGGAATGGAGATAATCCGTGATCTTAAAAAAGACCCCGAGTTATGCTCAATACCCGTCATTGCCATAACGGCCTTCGCTATGTCCGATGATGAGCGCAGAATCCGGGAAAGTGGGTGCGATGGCTATATATCAAAGCCGATAGAGGTTTCTGGTTTTCTGGAGACGGTAAAGCGTGTTTTGGATAGGGCGCACTAAAAAACCGGCACCCTTTATTCTCGGGGATGCCGGCTTTTACGGAGCGAGCTCTCTTACTTCATCTTCGTTTCACGAAACAGGACATGCTTCCGCACAACTGGATCGTATTTGCGAAATTGAAGCTTTTCCGTGATATTGCGAGGATTCTTCTTGGCAATGTAGAAGTACCCGGTATCTGCGGTGCTCTCAAGCTTGATCTGAATAGTGGTCGGCTTCGCCATAACCCGAATTCCTGAACCCGAAATATTACCCGAGCCGCGAAGCATACAGATAATATTGAGAGAGTCAAGAGAAAGAGGTCGTGGACATAACAGGCATCCATCCGCACCGGCTTTGTCAGTGATAAGACAAGGGGGCAGGGGGCATCATGATTGCGGCCGTTATATCCTTGTATAAGGCACTGTTATTAATAATGTCTCTGGCAACAAGAATATCGCCATAACGTCCGCCATGACCTTCGGGTGGGCATAGGGAACGAAGAGACTCTCGTCCCTCATGATCTGTCAGACCAACTGTACGCCACCGCGACGCTATAGCGGCAGTAGCATCAATGTTACCGCCAACAGTTTGTAATGGTTGTATATTCCCAAATCTAAGGGTCGATGTGCACAGTGAGGGCATAACCCCAAGTTTATTAAGGGAGTATCCGGCAGGTGTATGGAGCCGGGACCATGTCAGTGTCAGCTCTCCATTGTTAGGAAGGCGGATTATCGTCTGTACCGTGCCTTTCCCGTATGTTGAGGTGCCAACAACAAGCGCTCTCCCTTTGTCTTGCAGTGCAGCACCCAGTATTTCTGCGGCCGATGCGGATCTTTCATCCAGCAGAACAACGATGGGGCGTCCGTCCATAATATCACGGCCGTTGGTGCTGTAGCTTTGCACGGATTCCGGGTGGCGCCCAAGGGTGGAGAGCAGACGCCCTGAAGAAATAAAGAGCCCCGCACATTCTACCGCTTGATCCAGAAGGCCACCTGGATTGCCGCGTAAATCAAGGATCAGTCCTCTTAACGAGCCTTTGTGTTTCCTTTTAGCCTCATGGATAAAGGCTGCCAATTTTTCAGCTGTATTTTGAATGAAGTAGCGAATGTGAATGATTGGAACAGCATCTTCAGCAAGCTGGGCATCTACGGTCTGAACGGCAGCCTGTCCCGGTTTGATATTGATGTCGCGGCTAAGGCCGTTTCTTTCGACTTTCAAGCGTACTGGTGATCTCACAAGACCACGAATATAGCGAGCAATATCTTCGTGATTGCCTTTTATATCCGACAGGTCTGTGTGCCCGATCCTTGTAATATGATCTCCTTTCAGGAGGCCGGATAGTTCCGCTGGCGTATCGGGCTGGACGTCGAGAACCAGCAAATGATCACTCATAATCTGATAGCGCATACCAATGCCGCCATAGCCGCTGCGATTGGCTCTTTGTTCAGCGGCTTCTTCCGGGCTGGCGTACCGTGAGAATGGGTCGAGATGTGAAAGGATAGCACCAAACAAGGCCCGGTAGAGAGGCTCTGGCTTTGTAATTTGGATATGAGGAGAGATTTGCCCTGCATGGGTGACAACGTTGACAACAAGATGCCCCCATGCAGTTGGGTCTTTTTGCATGGGCATGGCAAATGCACCGATTGGTGTATCTTTCTGGTGCAGATGGAGCCAGTTGTTCTCGGCACGTAGTTTCAGATCAGGGTCCATGGCTATGATACCATGGAGACCATCTTGAGCTATTGTACTGATCTCGGCTGGCTCTAGAGAACGTGCTGCAATCACGTCAAGGCCATAGGATATAACCCGGACCATGTCTTCTTGGTCATGCACCTCGGCAGGGGGCTGACCTTCCAAGGATACAGGTGACGCATAACAAGTCACCGAGATCCGGGTCAGCACCATGGCTATTCCCAGAATCCAAGCCAGCTTGCTGGGTGTCCGCGACCGACAGTGCATTGTGACTGGCATGGGGTAAATTTGTTCCAACTGTTCACCGGGGCGCCTGGTCATTCGGACTTTCACGTCAGTGCTGTCTGAAAACCAGCCGTTCTTATTATGATCGCAGAAGGAAACACCAAACAAGCGCAGACACCGCTATTTCCTCTTTCCCGGTTTCCTTTTTGTTGACGACGCTGGGTAGGCCACTTGTAAATCCCGTGGTGCTTGTCTGGACCCAATCTTGCGCCGATTGTTCTTGACAGGTTTTGGTCCCCGATGAGCGTGTGTATTGGTATTCTCACGTTGCAAGTCCTGATGGTCTCTGCCTTCGCGAACGATTCCAAAAATCAATGAGCCGGTCAGAGGGTCAGCTTTTGCAAGGGTGACCATAATCCGATCTCCCAAGGTGTGCGACATCCTGCCGCTTTGTCCGGTCAGGCGATGTGCCCCTTCGTCGTAATGGTAAAAATCATCCTGCAGTGTGGATATCGGTATCAGGCCGTTGGCACCTGTTTCATCCAGCTCGACAAACAGTCCGAAACGATTGACGCTGGCAACACGTCCCGCAAAGCGGGCCCCTACCTTTGATGCCATGAAATGAGCCGTATACCGGTCTATGACATCACGTTCGGCCTGTGCAGCACGCCGCTCCGTAGACGAAATATGCTCGCCTGCCTGGGGAAAGGATGCAGCCTGTTCTTCCGGTAGATATTCGTTCCGTGTTCCCAGCCCAAGTCCTGATATCAGGGCCCTGTGTACCAAAAGATCCGCATAGCGTCGAATGGGGGAGGTAAAGTGTGCGTAATGACGCAAGCCCAAGCCAAAATGCCCTCGGTTCTCAGGCGTATAGATGGCCTGTGACTGGCTGCGCAGAACGACCGAGTGTACCAGATGCTCGTGGGCCGTATCTTTGACCCGTTCCAGAATATGATTGAAGTTGCGGGGTGTCAGGGCACCAGTCGCCAGATTCAGACCAATTGTACGCAAAAATGTACGCAGGTTTTCCAGACGTTCCATCGGGGGCTCGTCGTGCACCCTGTACATGCAGGGGGCCTCCAGCGATTCCAGTGTTTCTGCGGCACAAACATTCGCTGCAACCATCAACTCCTCAACCAGGCGATGGCTGTCGCTCTGGATGCGTGGCTGGATTGCGGTAACAGCCCCGGTGTCATCGACCAGGATCTTTCTCTCCGGGATCGTGATCTCCAGGGCACCGCGCTGTTCTCTGTATGAGCGAAGAACCTTGAAGCAACCGTACAAAGGTTTCAGAATATCTTCGGCAAGAGGCGACGTTGCTTCATCCATAATGCCATCGAACGCATTCTGAACTTGGGTATAGGTCAAACGGGCCCTGGATTTCATCAAGCCACGGACGAATGTATGCCTGATTTTCTTGCCTTTGGCATCGAACCACATGTGGACAGCCACACAGGGTCGCTCTTCATGCGGGCGGAGTGAGCACCATCCGTTCGAAAGAGCCTCTGGCAGCATGGGAACAACCCGGTCAGGAAAGTAGACCGAATTGCCGCGTTCATACGCTGTCTTGTCCAGCGGGGTACCGGGACGCACATAGTAAGACACGTCAGCAATGGCAACCAGTGCGTGCCATCCGCCATCCTCTGTTGGTTCTGCCCATACCGCGTCATCAAAGTCCCGTGCGTCTTCGCCGTCAATCGTTACCAAAGGAACAGACCGTAGATCTGTACGCTTTCCCAAGGGGGCTTTCCGGGCCTTGGCGGCTTGCTCCAGGGCATCTGCAGGGAATTCTACAGGGATACCATGGGCATGGATGGCAATCAGGCTGACAGCCCCGGGGCTGTTCATGGTGCCAAGCCTTTCCAGAACCTTCGCCTGGCGTAGACCGGAACGCCGTCCGGAGAGAATCTCTGCCTCCACCAGCTCCCCCACATGGGCCCCGGCAGCGTCACCTCTGGCGATAACATAGCCTTGGCGGTCCCGGCGATCTGTGGGGCGCAAGAGCAACCCATTAACTCCCGCTTCCAGAATACCCAGAACGCGCGCTGGCGTTTCGACAAGCTTCTGGATGACATGGCCGTTGTAATTTCCGCTTCGTCCCGGTGTCAGCTTGCACAGTACGTGATCCCCGACCCCGACCGTTGGTAGGCCGCGGCGGGTTGCCGTGACAAAAACCCGGGGAGGCGATCCTTCCTGTTCCCACGTTAATGGGCGCCCTACCAGTTCCCCTTCGGAATCCGTCCCGGTTATCTGAACCGCGACCATCTGGGGCAGACGTTCCGGATACTGGGGGCGCTGTTTGTGGCGGCGCTGGATTTTACCCTCTTTCTCCAGCCCTTTGATGATTTGTTGTAGCAGCGGGCGCTGCTCTGCGGTCAGGTTGAAGGCCCGGGCCAGTTCGCGTTTACTGATCCGGCCCGGATTTCCCTGAATAAAGTCGAGCACATCCTTGCGGGTGGGAACAGGGACATGTTTTGGATTTTTCTTTGCCAAAATCAGGGCCTCCTGCACTCAGGAGACATCATCGTCATTGGTTCTCTTCTTGCTACGGGATCGTGGTGCGGGCTTGCTTGCTGTCTTCTCTTTCTTGTCAGCCGGCTTTGTAGCTGCTTTCTTGCTTTTTGTTTTGGCAGTGGTCGCTTTGCCAGTCTTTGGATTTTTTTCGGCCTTGGCCGCCAGCCATTCCAAGGCTTGCTCCAGCGTTACTGTTTCAGGATCAGTACCCTTCGGAATATTGGCCCGTATGCTGCCATGTTCCACATAGGGGCCATAGCGCCCTGAAAGGAGCTGCACGCTCTTTCCGTCATCGGGATGGATGCCCAGTTCTTTGCCGGCTGCCTTGGGTGCGCGTGTCTTTGCCGATGCGAGAAGATCCACGGCACGGTTGATGCCGATATCCAGGACATTGTCCTGGCGCAGGTTGACGTATTTGCCATCGTGCACAATGTATGGACCAAAGCGGCCAATGCCAGCCAGAATGGGCAGACCGGTTTCGGGGTGCTGACCAACGGTTCTTGGCAGGGAGAGAAGAGACAGTGCACGCTCCAGATCGATGGCCTGAGGATCTATGTCCTTTGGCAATCCGGCTCGTTTGGGTTTGGTTTTTGCCTTACCTTCCCCGGTTGCCTCCCCCAGCTGCACGTACCAGCCATATGGCCCCTTGCGTACCACAATGGCCAAGCCGGTTTCCGGGTCTGTCCCCAATTCACGGTCTCCGGCACCTGCATCTTCGGCATTTCCGCCCAGGGGGCGGGTATAGCGACACTCGGGGTACGCCGAGCAGCCTATAAAGGCCCCGGTCTTGCCAAGTTTCAGCGAAAGGCGCCCGGTTTGGCAGGATGGGCAGATGCGAGGATCGGATCCATCCTCCTTTTCCGGGAACAGATGCACGCCAAGGTCAGCATCCAAGGCATCAAGAACCTCGCTGATTCTCAGGTTCTTGGTTCCGGATATGGCCTGTGTAAAATCCTGCCAGAAATTGCGGAGCACATCTTTCCAGTTCACTGCGCCAGCTGATATTTCATCGAGCTGATTTTCAAGGGTAGCCGTGAAATTATATTCCACATAACGGCGGAAGAAGCTTTCAAGGAATGCTGTGACAATACGCCCCCGATCTTCGGGGATGAATTTGCGTTGCTCCAGCCTGACATAGCTTCGATCCTGCAGGACGTGGAGAATAGAAGCATAGGTCGAGGGTCGCCCAATGCCCAGCTCTTCCATCTTCTTGACCAGACTGGCTTCAGAATAGCGGGGCGGAGGCTGGGTGAAGTGCTGATCGGTCCGGGCGTCGGACAGCGTTGTCGTTTCTCCCTCATGCAGGGGGGGGAGTATACGTTCCTTGTCCTCGTCATCCTGACCCGATACATCGTCCAGATCTTCGCGGTACAGGATCAGGAAGCCCTCGAAGACAACGGTTGACCCATTTGCGCGAAGTACTGTTTTCCGGTCCCGGGTCGACAGGTTCACGCCGGTCTGGTCAAGCAGGGCGCTTTCCATCTGACTGGCAACGGTACGTTTCCAGACAAGTTCGTAAAGTTTGAACTGATCATCATCTAGGGAATCGCGAACATCTGCCGGACGCAGAAAGACGTTGGTCGGGCGAATGGCCTCGTGCGCTTCCTGGGCATTCTTCTGTTTCGTCTTGTAAACCCGGGGCGTTGAAGGAAGCAGTTTGCTGCCCCATCCCTGTTCAATCAGGGTACGGATGTCATTGACAGCTTCCGGTGTTATGGAAACAGCATCTGTACGCATATAGGTGATCAGACCAACGGTTTCACCGCGGATAGTGACACCTTCATACAGCCTTTGTGCTGTCTGCATCGTCCGGGTGGCAGAAAAGTACAGTTTCCGTGCGGCTTCCTGTTGCAGTGTCGATGTTGTAAACGGCGGGGCAGGATGGCGTTTGGCCTGCTTGCGTTCCAGAGATGAAACGGTAAAGGTACCTGCCTTGACGGCAACAAGTGCTCTTTCGGCAGAAGATGCATCGGGCAGCGAGAACTTTTCAAGCTTCTGGCCATCCAGATGCGTCAGGCGTGCTGTAAAAGGCTTGTCCATGGCTGACCGCATGTCAGCTGTAATGGTCCAGTATTCTTCGGAACGGAACCGCTCAATCTCGGACTCACGCTCGCAGATCAGGCGCAGGGCAACAGATTGCACCCGGCCGGCAGAGCGTGATCCGGGCAGCTTTCGCCACAGCACGGGCGACAATGTAAACCCGACGAGATAGTCCAAGGCCCTTCTGGCCATATAGGCATCAACCAAAGGCTGATCTATGTCGCGAGGGTTATTGATAGCCTCTGTTACCGCAGTTTTGGTAATGGCATTGAAGGTGACACGCTTGACATCCACCCCCTTCAGGGCGCGCCGACGGGCCAGTTCCTCCAGCACATGCCAAGCAATTGCTTCCCCTTCACGATCCGGGTCAGAGGCCAGAAAAACGCGCTCGGCATTCTTGACCGCCTGAACAATCTCGCGAATGTGCTTTTCTGACCGACTGTCTGTATCCCAGTCCATTGCAAAGTCTTCATCCGGTCGGACAGATCCGTCTTTTGGCGGCAGGTCGCGCACATGGCCGAAGGATGCAAGAACGGTATAATCCTTGCCCAGATACTTGTTGATGGTTTTGGCCTTGGCCGGCGACTCGACAATGACAACGTTCATGGGATATCCGGGCACACTTCTTTCCTGATCACAGAGTGGTGTCGTCCCGCGATAATCCTTCTGTTCCAGAGAATTAAGCAAGCATTGACACGCGACCTCCGGGGTGCCGTTCAAGGCGCCCCGCCAACTCCAGCTCCAAGAGAACCATGGAGACAGCAGCCGGAGACAATTGGCATTGCCGGATGATTTCGTCAACAGTCACAGCAGCAGGTGACAGCAAACCGCCAACAATCTCTCTGGCCTCTGCCAAGGTACTTTCGTTGAAATGCGACGGTTTTCCCATGGAAAAACGGGTGTGTCCGGGTTCGCGGAACGGCGTGTGCCCGGCATTGCCCAACGCGAAAAGAATATCATCCGCGCTTCTGACCAGTGTTGCACCATCCCGTATCAGATTGTTGGGGCCTTCACTACGGGGGTCCAGGGGTGATCCCGGTACGGCAAAAACATCTCGCCCCTGTTCAGCGGCCATACGTGCTGTAATCAACGAGCCGGATCGGGCTGTTGCCTCCATCACGACCAAGCCTCGTGACAGGCCGGATATGATACGATTACGTCGTGGAAAATGGCGGGCTTGTGGCTCAGTCAGAGGAGGCATTTCAGAAACAATAGCACCTGTGGCCCGGATTTTATCATACAGATCCTTGTTCTCGGGTGGATAGATCACATCGGGGCCGCCAGCCATCACAGCAATGGTTCCTGTTTGTAGAGACCCTTCATGTGCGGACGTATCAATGCCGCGAGCTAGTCCAGATACAACGGTCATCCCTGCCTTCCCAAGATCCATGGCCAGCCGCCAAGCCAGTTGACGTGCGCTTGCTGATGCGTTTCGTGCTCCGACAATGGATACGCAGGGATTTTTCAGGACTGACTCATTGCCCATGATATAAATGCAGGGTGGTGCATCATCGATTGCAGACAAAAGAGCAGGATAGTTTGGTTCAATGGCACAAAGCAGCCGTGCACCCACTGTTTTGGCTGTCATCAGCTCATGCTCTGCTGTGCTGGTGGAGCATATCTTGATGGGTTTGCCCCGTCCTCCACGGCGAGCCAATTCCGGCAAGGCATTCAAAGCATCACGGGGTGTTCCAAATCGGTCAAGAAGTTTGAAAAATGTAATGGGGCCAACGTTCTCACTGCGGATCAAGCGAAGCCAGCTAATCTTGTCGGAGTGAGACAGGGTGGAGGCGGGGGGAGAGAAAAGAGTCGTCATCATGACGATATATTATCTATCCAAGGTTATATATCAAGGCGATGATTGACCTTCCAATACTCTTCCCCATTATTACCAAGCGTTAATGTTAATTTTTCTGCTCAGCAGGGGTGATATGCGTCCAGTCACAATTGTGTATACAGGTGGTACCATTGGAATGGAGCTTGGTGAGAGGGGGTGGCGTCCTGCTGCTTCCTTTGTCTCGCTCCTTGATCGTATGCTGCCGGGTTGTATGGATGGCAGGGATGTGGTGCTGGAATATGCCCCTGCTGTTGACAGTGCTCATGTTGATCCTGCTCTTTGGTACAAGATCGGTCGCGAGTGTGTACGTGCGACATCATCTGGCCATGGTGTCATTGTCGTGCATGGTACTGATACATTGTCCTGGACAGCCGCAAGCCTTGCCCTGCAACAGGTTGCATGTGGAGCACCTGTTGTTCTGACTGGTTCCATAATCCCTTTGGTTGTTCATGGCAGTGATGGTATCGGGAATCTGGAACAGGCACTTTCAGTTGCGCGGGACCCCGATGTCCATGGCGTTCTCGTTTGCTTTGGAGGCCGCATCATCCCTGCTGTACGCAGCCGTAAAATATCTACATCAACTCCTGATGCGTTTCGTGATGTTTTGTCCTTGGCGCATGCAGATGCTTCATGGTTAATCCCGAGCAACGATGGGATTCGTCTCGGTTCCCCACCGCTGTCACCAACTGTTATAGACATTGGTTTTGTTACCTGCCATCCGGGGCTCTCTGCCGGGTTCTTGGCTGGGCTGACGGCATGGAATCCAAGTGGATTGGTTCTGGAATGTTTTGGCAGCGGTACAGCTCCTTTTGTAGAGGGAGCCTTGCAACGGGTACTATCCGATCTGGTGCATCACGGAACATTGATCGTTGCTGTTAGTCAATGCGCGGACGGAGCCATCGATCTGGATCATTATGAGGCAGGTGCGGTGCTACGCGATGCAGGTGTCCTTGCAGGGCGTGGCCTGACACGGGAAACGGCTTTTGCCAAGCTACACCTTATCTTGTCTCATAGCCTGCGTGGCCAGAAAGCCGCCGATATGTTCCTTCGTGATTTTTGTGGAGAAACGCGGATCTGCTAGTTACTGTGCCTTTCTCAGCCTGATCTTTGACTCTGTGCCTTGAAGGAGCCGTCGTATGTTTTCATGATGGCGTACGAAGGCAAGAATGGCCAAGACGGCAAACGCCACAGTATGGGCCGGGGAGGCCAAGAACCATGCTGAAACCGGGGCTGTACCCAAGGCCATCAAGGCAGAGAGAGAAGAGTAGCGAGTCAGAAGTGCCATCAGAAACCAGACGCTGCACGCTATGGCTCCGACAGGCCAAGCTGTCAGGAATAAAACGCCCAGCGTGGTGGCAACTCCTTTACCCCCCTTGAAGCGAAGCCAAATCGGGAAGTTATGCCCCAGAACGGCGGCACATCCGGCAACAAGGCTGCCAGATGCGTCAACCAGTATTCCGGCCAGCGCAGCTGCAATACCTCCTTTGCCCGCATCCATGACCAAGGTTGCCAGCGCCAGATCCTTGCGCCCTGTACGCAGGACATTGGTGGCGCCGATGTTTCCCGATCCAATGGATCGAAGGTCGTACCCAAACGGCTTCGTCAGCACAATACCGAACGGTATGCTGCCAAAAAGGTATCCAAAAACAGAGCATAGAAGCAGGGCAAGCTCTGCAGGCACCTCAGGTACCGTGAACATAAATTGTTTTCCCGTCAACAATGGTACGCAACACCCGCCCCTGTAAGAGGTGTCCGTCAAAAGGCGAGTTTCTGGAGCCTGAGCAAGACTTGTCTGCACTGTACTTCCAAGGCTTGTCTAGATCTACCACAATCAGATCGGCAGGGTACCCTGCTGCCAGTTTTCCGGCTTTGAGACCAAGTATGCGTGCTGGGTTGAGACTGAGAAGAGCAAGAGACCGCAATATGGGCATGCTCCCATCGTGGACCATACCCAGCGTCAGGGGTAAAAGCGTTTCCAGTCCAAGACCTCCGCAGGCGGCACGCGCGAAGGGAACATCTTTTGCGTCACTATTCTGCGGCGCATGGTCGGAAACGATGGCATCGATGGTGCCATCCATCAAGCCGGCAATGACAGCTCTTCTGTCGCTCTCGGATCGTAGCGGGGGGCTTAGTTTTGCTGATGTGTTGTAGCCGGATATGGCCAGTTCATTCAGTGTAAAATAAGGAGGGGCTGTGTCGCATGTGACAGAAAGCCCCTTTGCTTTTGCTTGACGTATGGCCTCGACACTGTCTGCTGTCGAGATCAGTGATGCATGATAGCGGGCACCGGTCATCGCGACAAGGCGCAGGTCTCGCTCGAGAAGGATGACTTCAGCCTCAGATGGTATACCGGAAAGGCCCATGCGGGTTGCCAGTTCTCCACTGGTTGCAACACCCTTTGCCAGTGAGGGGTCTTCCGGTCTCTGGATTAACAGAAGCCCGTACATGGACGTATACTGCATGATCCGCCTTAGTGTGCCTGCATTCGATACGGCGTGCTCTCCATCGGTAAAAGCGATGGCGCCCGCTGCAGACATAAGGCCATACTCAACCAGCTCTGTTCCTTTTGCCCCGGCTGTGGCCGTTGCATAGGGATAAATTTTCACGGCTGAATCTGTGCGTGCCTTGTTCAGGACAAAGGCAAGGGCTGCTTCGTTGTCAACCAGAGGATCCGTTCCGGGAAGGCCGGCGACTGAGGTTACGCCGCCCGATGCAGCCAGTAACCCAGTCGTGCGTAGTGTTTCCCTGTGCGCAAATCCCGGTTCGCGCAGATGGGTTCGCATGTCAACCAAACCAGGCGCAAGCGCCATGTTTCTGCAGTCAATTGTACTGTCTGCATGTATCGCGCCTGAGTGCTGCAAATGCGGCCCGCAATCAAGGATAAAAGACCCTTCAACCAGAAGGCCACCCGGAACATCCAGGTCAACGGATGGATCCAGAAGGCGGGCGTTGAAATAGTGCGTACGATGCATGGACGTTTCTGTTCCCGGGGTGGCTTACAAGCCATTATTCTCGGCATTGCGGATCAGGATATCCAGAATGGCCATACGGGCCGCAATGCTCATTTCAACCTGTTGGCGAATTAATGAACGATCAAGATCGTCAGCGACATCGGAATCAATTTCGATACCCCGATTGATGGGTCCCGGGTGCATGACAAGCGCATCGGGTTTGGCCAAGGCAAGTTTGTCGCGGTTCAGGCCAAAGAAGTGAGCGTATTCACGGGCAGAAGGAATGCAGGATTCACCAAGGCGCTCATTCTGTACGCGGAGCATCATGATAATGTCAGCATCCCGTATGCCTTCACGCATGTCGGTAAAGGGAGTTACGCCCATGCATTCAATATGCGAGGGCAGCAATGGGCGGGGCGCAACAACCCGGATATTAACCCCCATGGTGCTCAAAAGATGAATATTGGACCGCGCAACCCGGGAATGGGCGATGTCTCCACAAATGGCAACCTCCAATCCCGCAAGCCGCCCCTTGTTTCGCCGTATGGTCAGGGCATCGACAATGGCTTGCGTCGGATGCTCGTGCAGGCCGTCGCCAGCATTGACGACGGCACACTGTACATGCTTGGACAGTAGCTTTGCTGCGCCTGAATCATGGTGGCGAACAACCAGTATATCCAGCTTCATGGCGTTCAGGGTTACGGCCATATCAACAAGGGTCTCACCTTTGCAGATGGAGGATCCTGCCGATGTCATGTTAATGACGTTGGCCCCCATTTTGAGTCCGGCAAGCTCGAAAGAAGCCCGTGTGCGGGTTGATGCTTCCATGAACAGGTTGACCTGCGTCCGTCCTGTCAGGCGATTGGACTCATACCGGGGTTGGCGATTCCTGTCTGCATAACTATCCGCGAGATCGAGAAATTCTTCAATCTCGTGAGGGTACAACCCCTCCATACCAAGAAAATGCCTATGAGAGTATGCCGGATTTTTCATAAGGGCGGACTATGAAGTTAAAACATCATTCCGGCAAGGGGAGAATGGTGTGCGCTAGGGCTTTATGGCGGCCCTGCATGCCATGCAAGGAAGTCATATATCGATTGACGGTAGATTTATTTGTCTGCAAAAGCAATGGCATCAAGGAAACCTTGAAGAATCCAGGATGCGGCGTTTCTATCCACGGTTTTCGCCCTTTTTTTGCGGGACATGTCCAGCTCATCAATCATGACGCGTTCTACGGCTGCGGTTGACAAACGTTCATCCCAGAATGCGATTGGAAGCTGGGATATTGGCTGTTCCAGCGCTCTGATATTATCGGCAAACGTTCTTGTCGACTGGCAGCGACGTCCTTCTGTTCCATCCATTTCCACCGGAAGCCCAAGGACCAGGCCGGCTATTTCGTACTCTGCAACCAGCTCGGATAATAGGGTCATGTCCTTGGTGAATTTGGTTCGCCGGATTGTTGTGAGCGGAGTAGCGGTGATCAGCAAGGGGTCTGACAGGGCGATGCCTATGGTCTTGGTGCCAAGGTCCAGCCCGGCCAGCCTGCCGGCGGTGGGCAGGGCGTGTTTCATCTGCAAGGGCGAAAGACCTGTCACAGGAAGTGGTGCGGGGTTGTTGCAGTCAGTCATGACGAGTGATACCTTCCGGCGATTTTACGCGTGTACAGCCCCGGATCGGCGCGTACTGTGTGCCGACGGGGATGCTCCCAAGACACTTACTCCCGCCAGGAGACTTTTTTCAATGTCGCTCGACAAAGATATCGTCCGGAACGTTGCGTTCCTAGCCCGTATTGAGGTGCCCGAAGACAGGCTTGATCCTCTGGCCAGCCAGCTTTCCGGTATTCTTGACTGGGTTGAACAGCTTGCTGACGTCAATACCGAAGGAACAGAGCCTATGACCAGCGTGACGGATGCGGTTCTGCGCTGGCGGGAGGATATCGTCTCTGATGGCGGTATGTGTGACTCCATTCTGGCCAATGCGCCGGAAGCCATGGATGGTTTTTTTGCCGTGCCGAAGGTGGTGGAATAAATGTCTGTTCTTGACCTGACCCTGGCCCAGGCCCGTGACGCCCTGCGCTCTCGCACGTTTTCAGCTGTTGAGCTGGTTGATTCCTACATTAGTGTCATGGAGCAGAAGCGCCCGCTGAATGCCTTTATTACTGAAACAGCGGAGCAGGCGCGCCAACAGGCCGTGGAAGCTGATGCTGCCTTGGCAGCAGGAAGCGCAGGACCGATGACGGGCATTCCCGTTGGCCTCAAGGACCTGTTCTGTACAGAAGGTGTTCGCACTACTGCTGGAAGCCGAATGCTGGAAGGGTTCATTCCGCCTTATGAAAGCACGGTTTCGGCAAATCTGCGAAAGGCTGGTGCTGTTTCGTTGGGCAAGCTGAATCTGGATGAATTCGCTATGGGTGGATCCAACCAGACAAGCTGGTTCGGCCCGGTTCGTAACCCGTGGAAGCCACGTGGCCAGGATGTGGACTTGGTGCCCGGCGGATCGTCCGGTGGATCTGCTGCTGCTGTTGCGGCCCGTATGGTGCTGGCCGCAACGGGTACAGATACCGGTGGATCTATCCGGCAACCTGCTGCTTATTGTGGGATTACGGGTTTGAAGCCAACGTACGGGCGTTGTTCCCGGTATGGCACCATTGCCTTTGCAAGCTCCTTGGATCAGGCTGGCCCCATGACCCGCACGGTTCGCGATGCGGCAATTATGCTGGGCGCGATGGCTGGCTTTGATCCAAAAGATTCCACCAGCGCAAACATTCCGGTGCCTGATTTTGAGGCGGCCCTGACTGGTGATATCCGTGGTTTGAAGATTGGTATCCCGGCTGAATATCGTTCGGATGGCCTGGATCCCGAGGTTGCTTCCCTGTGGGACAAGGGGGTGTCGTGGCTGAAGGATGCGGGGGCCGACATTCATGACATAACCTTGCCGCACACCCGGTATGCTCTCGCAACGTATTATATCGTTGCGCCAGCCGAAGCCTCTTCGAACCTGGCTCGTTACGATGGTTTACGCTTCGGGATGAGGGTGGAAGGCAAATCCCTGGACGAGATGTATGCTAAAACCAGGGCGGCAGGGTTTGGTGAAGAGGTCCAGCGGCGTATCCTGATGGGGACCTATGTCCTGTCTGCCGGCTATTACGATGCCTATTACCTTAAAGCCCAGAAAGTGCGGTCATGCATTGCGCGGGATTTCCGCGATGCCTTCCGGTCGGTTGATGCGATCTTGACGCCAACCGCCCCGACTGCAGCTTTCGCGCTGGGTGCAAAAATGGATGATCCTATCGCAATGTATTTGAATGATATTTTTACGGTCCCTGCCTCATTGGCCGGTTTGCCCGGATTATCTGTGCCTGCGGGATTGAATGCATCGGGTCTGTCTCTTGGGCTTCAGATCATCGGTCGTCCTTTTGATGAGGAGACTGTTCTGCGGGCCGGGGATGTTCTGGAAAAGGCCGCTAGTTTTCCGGGTGTTCCGGCTTTGGTAAAGGGATAAGGCGCGATGAGCTATCATATCAAAGGTGAAACCGGGGACTGGGAACTGGTTGTCGGGCTTGAGGTTCATGCCCAGGTTATCTCTCAATCCAAGTTGTTTTCGGGTGCCGCAACAACGTTCGGAGCGGAGCCGAATACGCAGGTTTCGTTTATTGATGCCGGCTTTCCCGGCATGCTGCCGGTTATCAACGGCGTGTGTGTGGAGCAAGCCGTTCGTACGGGTTTGGGGCTGAAAGCACAGATCAACAAGCGCAGTATTTTTGCGCGCAAGAACTATTTTTATGCTGATTTACCCCAAGGGTATCAGATCAGCCAGTATGATCAACCCATTGTTGGTGAAGGGCAGATCGTGCTGGATTTGCCCGATGGATCAAGCCGTACGGTTGGTATCGAGCGCCTGCATCTTGAGCAGGATGCAGGGAAGTCTGTTCATGACCAGCACCCTGCAAAGTCTTTGATTGACCTGAATCGTTCTGGTGTTGCGCTGATGGAGATTGTTTCCAAGCCAGATATGCGTACGCCGGAAGAAGCCGGGGCATACTTGCGTAAGCTGCGCTCCATTCTGCGTTATCTTGAAACATGTGACGGCAATATGGAGGAAGGCTCCATGCGTTGCGATGTCAACGTATCGGTCCGCAAAGCCGGGGAGCCATATCGGACACGTTGTGAGATCAAGAACGTCAATTCCGTTCGCTTTGTCATGCAGGCCATTGAATATGAAGCCCGCCGCCATGTTGAAGTGTATGAAAGCGGTGGCCAGATTGTTCAGGAGACACGTCTGTTTGACTCCTCACGTGGTGAGACACGGTCAATGCGGTCCAAGGAACATGCGCATGATTATCGATATTTCCCTGATCCGGATCTTTTGCCCCTGGAGTTTGATGATGCGTTTGTTGAGCGCATCAAGGCAACGTTGCCCGAGCTTCCTGATGATAAAAAAGCGCGGTTTGTATCCTCCTATGGCCTGACACCTTATGATGCAGGCGTTCTGGTTATGGAGAAGGAAACTGCTGCTTATTTTGAGGAGGCAGCGGAGGGACGTGACGGAAAGCAGGTTGCGAACTGGTTGATCACAACGCTTTTTGGTGGCCTGAACAAAAAGGGGCTTTCCATTTCACAAAGCCCGGTCAGTCCATCCCAGCTTGGTCAGTTGGTGGATCTGGTAAAAGACAACACTATATCCGGGCGGTTGGCGAAGGACGTTTTTGAGATCATGATGGAGGAGGGAAAAGATCCTGCTCTTATCGTGGAAGAGCGGGGTATGAAACAGGTTACAGACAGCAGTGCGATTGAAGCTGCCTGTGATGCTGTTATTGCAGCTAATCCCGAGAAAGCTCAGGAAGTACGGGATGGTAAAGAAAAGCTGGTTGCCTGGTTTATAGGGCAGGTTATGAAGGCAACTCAAGGCAAGGCCAATCCAGGTGTGCTGCAAGAAGTTCTCAAGAAAAAGTTGCTTGGTTAGAAAGCTGTGACTTTCTCTATGCGGGATAAAAAAAAGGCCCCGAGCTATATCGGGGCCTTTCAAATTATTGCGTATAAACCTTACCCGGCAGCAGGCTTGCTGGCCAAGGATCGATTGTTCGCATGTTGATGAGCATCTCCGGCACGGTGACCCTTGACGCCATAGTACAGAATATAGGCGTAGCATACGAGCGGCACAAAGAACGCGGCCAGAAGCCCGACTTGATCAGCAACAAAGCCGTGGATCAGGGGCACAATAGCCCCACCGACAATGGCCATACACAGAATACCCGATGCTTTGCTGGTATGATGACCAAGCCCCCTGACCGACAGGGTAAAGATTGTCGGGAACATGATGGAGTTGAACAGGCCAACGGCTATCAAGGACCACATGGCAACATGGCCACTGGACAGGATAGCTGTAATGATCAACCCTATAGCAATGGTGCAGTTGAAGGACAGAAACGCTCCGGGATTCACATAGCGCATGATGGCTGCCCCAACAAAGCGTCCAACCATTGCGCCACCCCAGTACAGGGACAGGTAAAAACCAGCCCCGGCTTCTGGAAGGCCTGCGATCTCCGGCATTGCTAACAGATTAATCAAAAAGCTGCCGATTGCCACTTCTGCACCGACGTACATGAAGATACCGATGGTCCCCAAGACCAGATGACGATGGGACCAGATGCTGCCATGGTTTTTTGCATCAGTGCTCTTGTCCAGATCAATGACCGAGTTGGTATTTCTGATGTCTGGCAACTTGATGAACATCAAAGCGAGCGCATTGGCGATCAGGATACCTGCCAGCCACATGTAAGGGCCTTGCACAGAAGCGGCTTCTTTTGCCCGATATGCAGCCTGCTCTAGCTCTGACATGCCTGCCAGTTCGCTGGCTGACAAGACAACCGTACTCAAGATGAACAAGGATCCAATGTACGGAGCAATTGTTGTGCCGACGGAATTAAATGCCTGAACGACAGCAAGGCGACTGGATGCTGTTTCCTGCTTGCCGAGAATGCTGACATAAGGGTTCATGCAAACTTGGATCAGGGTAATGCCAGAGGCCAAGATAAACAGGGCACCCAGAAAAAGCGGATAGGACCGTTCGCTGGCTGCAGGCCAAAAGGCCATACACCCGGCAGCCGTCACCAGAAACCCCACAACGAGGCCACGTTTGTAGCCGATCCGTTCAGCCAGCATGCCCGAAGGCAGGGACACGAAAAAATAAGCGGTAAAAAAGCAGAACTGGACCAGTGCGGCCTCGGCATAGCTGAGTGTAAAAACAGCCTTCAGATGAGGTACAAGCACGTCGTTCAGGCATGTAATCATACCAAGGAAAAAGAACGGTGCGGTCAACACGGCCAATGGGCCAAAATAGGAGCGATTTTGATGTGCAGTGGACATCGGAACAGCCTTTGTTCAGCGCTTCTGAAACAAACCGGTTCTTTTGCCGGTTTCCCCAAAACGGGGGTATGCGTGATGCCTTCAGATGCCTGAATTCTTTTGTCCTGACAACCCCCGATTTCCTTCTTTCTCCATAGGACAGGATAATGCATCACCATGTTGCGGTTTGAATTCATGTCGCAATGCAAAATTGTGCGATGGTGCAAATACAAACCGTCCTTTGGCTTTTATCAATCTCAAGTTATTGTTTGATTGATAAAATCACGGGCTACGTCTTCCCAGCGTCGGATTGGCGCCAGCAACAGGCTTTGATGCATGCTCTGCCATAACGTGTCATCGGACAGCAGGCGGATTGTTGCGTCTGCGAAAGATCGAGGGTTGGCTGTCATTGTGACAAAGCCTGTTTTTTTGTCTGTTATTCTTTCAGGCAGTGCCCCTGTATCATTGACGATGGCTGGAACGCCACAGGCTTGAGACTCGGCAATGGCCAAGCAGAAGCTTTCTGGTACCGTTGAGGGGTAGCAGTGCACCCTCATTGACCTCAGGGCGGATGCCAGACTATTCCTCTGCAGGGGAGGGTTGAGGAAAACGCCCGCAGTATGTTGCGCTTTTTCAAGAACAGCCTGCGTTTCTTCTGAACCACCTTCCCGCTGGCTCATAATGCCCGGCCCCGTAAACAGGTGCAGCTCGGCTGAAGGAATGGCAGGAACAACATGCTGTTTCCACATATCGAGCAGGGGATCCAGTCCACGCAGGGGATTGGACAGGAAAACGGCACGTGGTCCGGGGGGGATAGTTATGTGGGGGGAGGGGTAAAATACGGGATCGACACCATGAGGTATAACAAGCCGCCGCCCTGGAACCCATGCCGGAAGGGTAGAGGCATGGAATTTTGACAAAAAGACCATGGCAGACTTGCGCCTGACAAGAGGCCACAGGTAGCGTGTCTTGAGAAGGTATTGGGCGGGATTATGGATCCAGAAAGCAACGTGCCTTGCCTTTGGAATAAGGCGCAGCACCGTATGTCCCCGGTTGGCAATGTACAAGTCGGCTGATTCCGGGTGGTTCCCGTCGATGGGTTCCCAGTTCACGCCATTATGTAGAAGTGAGGTATTGGAGTTTGTCAGACATGTTACATGGTGCCCCAGTCTGGCAAAGGCTTCGGCAAGCCAGATAACACAGCTTTCCGCTCCCCCAAGAGGTCTCTGCTCCAAGCATAATCCGTTAAAATGAACGCCATCATCAGCAATAATAATTCTCACCGGCCCGTAACTTTCATTGGTGTGCAATTGTTATGGATCTGCTAAGGGAGCATAATCGACCCGCATCCGTTTTTCCGGAAAAATATTGAGTGCAATGAAATTTGATCTTTTCGCCCGCTGGTTGCCTATCGTTCGTCGGCTCTCTCATCATGATGGGAGGGTCGGGTTATCCTATGATGACGGCCCTACTCCGGAAGCAACGCCGGGAATATTGAAGCTTTTGTCGGAGTATAATGCCGGTGCAACCTTTTTCCTGTCAGGGTGCCGCACCGTTCAGTACCCCGATCTTGTAGCAGACATTGTGCGGGCAGGGCATCCGGTTTATGCCCATGGGTGGGACCATATTCGTCTTGACCATGCCGGTCCTGAACGTCTGAAAGCCGACCTTCTCAGGGGAGAGGAGCTGCTGGCCCGTTTCCGTCCGACGCCAGATCCTTATCTCGTCCGTCTTCCTTATGCTGGTGGCTATCGTAATCCAAAAGTCCATCATACCATTCGCTCGTTCTGGCCTTCTGCCCAGGTTGCTCACTGGTCGTTGCATGTTGATGATCCCGGCTTGGCACGTATGTGCAAGACACCTGATGAGGTGCGCCTCGAAGGACAGAAGCGGATTGATGTTGCACTGGATACGGGCAGTCTGGAAGGGGCGGTGATGTTGCTGCACGATATGGCCTTTGATATAGACAGCTCCGTGCGTGCCGAAACGTCCTTAATTTTGACCGAGCAGTTTTTGGGGGGGCTTGCCAAAAGAGGGTTACGTGCCTGTCCTATGGATATATGTTCAGCGCCAAGCATCCTGGATCGTTTCCTCCTGCTATAATTGGCGATAGTCTTAACATGCCTCGAGAGGGGATCTTGTTGTGAGACAAAACAGCGCAGAGTATCCCCAAACCCCTGATCCCATTGTTCTTGTCTTGAATGTGGTCTGGGTTCTATTGGGTGGTTTTGTGATGTTCTTGGGCTGGGTTCTGGCCGCTTGTCTGATGGCCTTGACCATTGTCGGGATTCCGTGGGTCAGGTCTTCCCTGAATATTGCATTTTATTCGCTATGGCCTTTTGGCCGTATGGCTGTTGACCGCCAGGATTTATACGGGGAGCGTGATATCGGGACGGGGGTCTGGGGCCTTTTGGGTAATGTGCTGTGGTTTGTCCTTGCCGGTTGGTGGCTGGCGTTGGGCCATATATCGTCTGCCTTGGCTTGCGCTATTACTCTTGTTGGTTTGCCGCTGGCATGGGCGCATTTGAAGCTGGCGTGGATTTCCATCTTCCCTGTAGGAAAGGCCATTGTTGAGATCCCCAAAGGAATGGGACCGCGTTTGTAGTCAAGGAACGTGTTCCTTCGTCTGAGATCTGTACGCAAGGGAAAGAGCATCATACCGTGCGGGAAAGGGGCCTTTTTGGTTGATGCGGGAGGATCCGTACTTTATTCATTATTTCTATGGGGTTGGTAGTTTTGAAAGAAAAAGAAAGGTTTCTTGGTATGGCATTGTCGATGATCCGGAAGTTCATGCATATGGAGGCTGCCGGAGGGCTTTGCCTTGTCGGTGCGGCATGCATAGCCCTTCTTTTAGCCAACAGTGCGGGGGCACCCTTTTATCAAGACTTTCTGACGACAAAGCTTGCTGTGACCTTCAATGGAGCTGGTATAGACAAGCCTCTTCTTCTTTGGATCAATGATGGCCTTATGGCTGTCTTTTTTCTTTTGGTAGGTCTTGAAATCAAAAGAGAAGTCCTTGAGGGAGAATTATCATCCCGCAAGAAGGCGTTGATGCCCGGCATTGCTGCGCTTGGTGGTATGATAGGGCCTGCTCTCGTCTATATCGCTTTCAATATGGCGTGGCCTGACAGGTTGAATGGATGGGCTATTCCCGCAGCAACCGATATAGCATTTGCCTTGGGAGTTATGGCTCTGGCAGGGAAGAGAGTTCCGGCTACGCTCAAGATTTTTCTTTTGGCCTTGGCAGTCATGGATGATCTTGGAGCCATTATTATTATTGCATTTTTTTACACCAGCCACCTTTCCATGCTTTCTCTGGGGTTGGCTGTTATAGCAATCATGATTTTGTTCAGCCTGAACAAGGCGGGAATCAACCGAATAACTCCCTACGTTCTTGTTGGTATCTTTTTGTGGGTTTGTGTGTTGAAGTCCGGTGTTCACGCCACGTTGGCGGGGGTTGTTCTTGGACTGGCTATTCCTTTGCGTGGATCTGGCCAAGCTTCAGAGTCTCCCTTGAAGCATGTCGAGGAAGCGCTTCATCCATGGGTTGCCTTTGGAATTATGCCGATCTTTGCGTTCTCTAATGCAGGCGTTTCATTGGCTGGCGTTACATATGATGTTGTTTTCAGCACCATTACGCTTGGTATTGGTCTGGGGCTTTTCATTGGAAAGCAGGTTGGGGTTATGACCTTTACCTGGTTTGCATCGGTTCGTGGCATAGGCTCCTTGCCCAAAGGGGTGTCGTGGGCTCAGTTTTATGGGATGTCTGTTATTACGGGCATTGGTTTTACCATGAGCTTGTTTGTCGGTACGCTTGCCTTCCCTTCTGGCCTTCACGATGCTGAAATTCGTCTTGGTGTTCTGGGGGGGTCTTTGCTGTCAGCTCTTGTTGGATTGCTTATTCTTAAGAGGGCAACTCCTGTGGAGAAGGTCGAAGAGCTAGCCTAGCTGACACTTGTGCCTTGGTGCTGCGAGGGATTGTGGCACCAAGAGCTTGTGTAAAAGCGTTCAGTTCAAGGGTGATGATTATTATACCGATTACATGCGGATATATATTAAGTAATATTATTATAAATTGTTTTGTAATTTTGTGAGTTTTGATCATTGTCTTATATTGACATCAGAATAAATTAGCATGGAGCGAGTTATGGATTCTGGGAAGAGCGATATGAATCCAACGCCTGACTCTGCAGAAGACAATGCCTTCTTTCCCTCTCCCTATTCTCTCGCGCAATTTACCTCTCAGATCTCCAATCTATCTGATGCAGAGTATCCAAGTGCATACAAGGGTGGGCGGTGGAAAGTATTGGTCATTGGCGCGGATGAGCGCTACCTGCTGCTTGATAATGGAACTTTTTTTCTACGGGGAATCACCCGGTAGAAACCCTGCTTCCTATGTATCATCTTCATAAGGCCGGATTTGAATTCGATTTTGCTACCCTCTCTGGCTATCCGATAAAGTTCGAGTTATGGGCAATGCCTCGTCAGGATACGGAAGTGGTAGGGCTGTATAGAAAGTATAATGCTGCCATGAAGAGCCCAAGGCGGTTGGGGGATGTTGTGGAGACAGCTCTTGGTCAGCACTCTGATTACATAGGCGTTTTTATACCAGGTGGACATGGCGCCCTGATAGGTTTGCCCGACAGCTCTGAGATGAAGGCATTGTTGGAATGGGTTGCGGAGAAGAATAAATTCTTGATCTCTATTTGCCACGGACCTGCAGCTTTTTTGGCTGTTGGTGAAGATAGCCTTCTTTATAGGGGCAAAAAGATTGTTGCCTTCCCCGATGTAATGGATGCAAAAACACCGGAGGTCGGCTATATGCTGGGGCATTTGACATGGAAATTTGGTGAGAAACTGAAGCGGCTGGGCTTTGAAATACTCAATGACCAAATCTCCGGGCAAGTCCATAAGGATGGAAGAATCCTCACAGGCGATAGCCCGCTTGCCGGGAACGCATTGGGAAAGCTGGCTGCGCGGGAGCTCCTAGCCGAGGTGAATAGAAAGGACTGATCCTGTCAACGATTCTGCAGACTTTTGGGGCTATTTTTCTATTTTCTTGCGGGCCCAGAAAATACAGCTAAACGCCAAGGCAACGTAATTATTTTTTCCAGAAGAAGTGTGGTCAAAGTTTGCTCAAACGCAACGGGCGTTCTGTAAACTTCTTATAAATCAATGCTTTAGAGAACGAACATGGCGGAGCGGGAGGGATTCGAACCCTCGGCACGAGTTACCCCGTGCGACAGTTTAGCAAACTGCTGGTTTCAGCCACTCACCCACCGCTCCTTGAATTCACATGGCGCATGACGCTGAACACGGTGTTTTCTATCGAAATATAAACTAGAGGTCAACATGTTAAAGGAAGGTACCGAAAATTTTTCAGGATTCACGTGTTTCCAAGTCATGGAGATGACCTGATTCATTATCTTTAGGAGTAAAGCGTTGTTTCAGGAAGCGAATAGCATGACACAGTCCATACTCGTCAATACCGTGAGGCAGCCCTTGGCATGTGACGGTACCCACATCAACGCAGTTCTCCCGCAGAGCACGTTCAGCTAGTTCCATTGCCAGGTAGGGGACCACAGGATCTGCATCGCCATGAACGAGAAGTACGGGGGGGCGTGATGTCACTTCATTGGGAAGCACCTCCGCCCCAACTAGGGCCCCTGAGAAACCAACGACAGCAGCTAAAGACGTTCTTTGTCGCAGTGCAACATGCATAGCCATCATCGACCCTTGGGAAAATCCAACTAAGGCAATGCGCTCTAACGGAATCTTCTCCTTCTCGGTAATGCTATCCATAAAGTTCTGTAGGTAGGGAGCTGCTGTCCGTGCACCTTGCAGCAGACGGGTGTGGATAGGGGACATGGTTTCGGGCTCCCGCCGCATCATGTCCGGATCATAGGAAGCAAGACTGAACCATTGCCGACCTGAAGGAGACATTTCGCAAGGTTCAGGGGCATGCGGGGAGTAGAAGACCGTTCCGGGCAGGGCTTCTCCCATCTGTGGGGCAAGCCCGATAAGATCATGACCGTCAGCGCCATAGCCATGCAAGAAAATGACCGCTTGCCGGGTGTTGGAGTTGGCAGGGTGACGGTATTCTGGCCCGGAAAGAGACATGGAGTACATCCCTGTTTGTTATGCGCAGTTTTGCTATTCCGGTTTTTCTTTTGCTTTCTTTGCAATCCTGGCAGGCGTGCGCCGTTTTGCAAGTTTCTTGGTGGGCGCCGTCTCTTCAGATGTTTCTTGGGCCTCAGCAGAAGAGGGGGAACGGCGGCGCGTCGACTTCTTGGGGGTTTCTAATGTCGTCTCATTGCCTTCGTCTACTGCAGCGCTATGCTGTACTTGGTTCGCTTCGTCAGAGGCTGGAGTGGAGCGGCGGCGTGCTTTCCGACGAGGCACAGAGTCCTTCTTGGGTGCTTCATTGACCTCGGAAGGTTCTGCTGCAGATTCCGATCCCATATCTTCATGGCTGGTACCTTCCGGCTCAGCAAATGCTGATGCGCCCCGCTTTCTGGAGGGACGCTTGCGTGTACGGCGTGTGCTTACAGGGCGTTCCGCCTCAGGGGTGATTATCTCTTCCTTATGTTCAGCGAACGGCTTTTGTTCTTCTGCCAGTTCTGTCATGCCTGTACTTGGATCTACGTTCCTGTCCGATTTTTCTTCTCTCTCTTCGGGAGGGAAAGGAGCGGGTAACGGTGTGAGACCTGATGCCACCCGCAGGGCATTTTCTTCTGTACGTGTCAGTGGGGCAAGGAGGAAGGCGGGTGTTATCCCACCGAATGCAACGGCATTATCGGAAAAGGTCATCTCTGCAACTTCATAGGCAGGGTGTGTCTTGTCACGTCCACGCCCCTCATGTCGTCTATTGTCACGTGGGCGCCGCTCTCCACGGGCGTTGCCTGACCTCATGTCTTCTTGCTGCCTGCGCGGATTACTCTCATTCCGTACCTCGGGTAACAGAACGGCGGGATCTGCCCCTTCAATGGCAACGCGGGGTATTTCCTTGCCTGTCAGCTTTTCAATAGAGGCAACCAGCTTCGCATCCTCTTCTGTTGCTATGGTCCAGGCAATACCATCGCGTCCGGCACGACCTGTGCGGCCAATGCGGTGCACGTAGTCTTCGGCGTGGAGAGGGACATCAAAATTAAAAACGTGGGACACATCGGCAATGTCAATGCCCCTGGCCGCGACGTCGGAGCAGACCATCAGCCGGATTTCCCCTGCCTTGAAGGCTGCCAGTGTTGCAGTCCGTTCGGATTGGGCCATGTCCCCATGCAGTTGTGCGCAGTCAAAGCCGTGTTTCTTGAGCGAGCGATGCAAAATGGAAACATCGCGTTTGCGGTTACAAAAGATGAAGGCATTCCGGACATCTTCCACCTGAAGAATGCGCCGCAGGGTTTCCCGTTTTGCGCCGGATTGAACAACAAGCATCTTTTGAAGCACAGTTTCAGCAGCAGTCGCTTGGCGCGCGACCTTGACTTCCTTGGGATTGTTCAGGAACACGTTTGTCAGCCTGCGAATTTGGTCATCCATTGTTGCCGAGAAGAACAGGGTTTGCCGCAGGGGAGGCAACAGGGAAACAATGCGTTCAACATCGGGGATGAAGCCCATATCCAGCATGCGGTCGGCTTCATCGATAACTAGAATTTTTACATCGCGGAGGATGATCCGACCTCTTTCAAAGAGGTCGATAAGCCGACCAGGTGTTGCCACAAGAACATCGACGCCCCGGTCAAGAAGTTTTTCCTGCTCGGTAAAGCTTTCCCCGCCGATAAGAAGCGCCATTGAAAGGTTGTGATACTTCCCGTACAGGGTGAAGTTCTCAGCCACCTGGTTCGCCAGTTCCCGCGTGGGGGCAAGAATAAGGGACCGGGGCATGCGCGCCTTGGCACGTCCGTTGGCCAGAATATCGATCATGGGCAAGGTAAAGCTTGCCGTTTTGCCGGTTCCGGTCTGGGCAATGCCCATGACATCGCGCCCCATAAGAACCCAGGGGATGGCCTGTTCCTGGATGGGGGTAGGCGTTGAGTATCCTACTTCGGTAACGGCTTGGAGTGTTTCAGGGCTCAGGCCCAGATCGGCAAAATTCATGGAAGTCGCAGCACGGCCTGTACAGTTGGCGATGGAGCGGCAGTGGCATGGACACGCCCATGCCCGGTTCCATCATCATGGAGTTTGGGGGGCGATAATAGATAGTCCTCCGGCTCTGTCAATCATTGCTGCGGTTCCTTGTCATAACATATTTATCTTTGATTGCTAATGCTGCATCGCGCTATCTTCAATGGCTGTGAATGCCAACTAGGGAGGGTGGTGCAGTGAGGGCGCGGGTACAGGATTCTGTCCTGTTTGTAATTGATGTCCAGGAAGGTCGGTGCCCGATTGTTGATAATCCCCGCAAGGTTATCTTTAATTGTGCCCGATTGCTGAGGGGGGCATCCATGTTCGGGATTCCTGCCGTTGTGACCGAGCTGTGTCCCGATATTTTTGGGCCCGTCATGCCTGATTTGCGCGATCTTCTTTCGGATCATCGCCCTGTTGCCCGACGTGCTCTGTCCTGCTTGGCGGACCAAGATGAGCATTCTGTGGCAACACGGTTGGCAGGGAAGGCCGTACGATCCGTTATTGTTGGCGGCGTAGAGGCCCATGTTTCCGTTCTCCAGACCGTTCTGGACCTTTTGGCTGCGGATTATCGTGTGTTTGTGGTTTCTGATGCCTGCTCATCGCGTCATGCTGACGAAGAGCAGGTTGCCATGGCACGTATGCAAGCGCTGGGGTGTCAGATTATTACAACGGAAATGCTTCTTTTTGAATGGGTTGGTACAGAAGATAGCCCAGTCTTCCGTACTCTGATGGACAGCTTGATCCGGTAGGAAGAGAAGCAGGGGATTGTTGATGCCTTGTAATATAGCCAGTGGGCATTTGATCATCTGTTCAGGCGTGTCCACTTGAAGGTATTGCCAAGCGACGTTCGCTACGTACCACCCGCCATGCCAGCAGCAACACCAGCACGCCGCCGATCAGTGACAGCGTACACGCCGGCGTCAGCAGCGCAGTAACCGGCCAGCGTCTACCGATCAAGAACGTGTTGATCGCGGCGCCGATACTGACCCCGACGCCAGCACCAGACCGGTATAGCCGAGCCACTGCGCCGGCAGTTCCAGCGCTGCAAAGTGGAACGACGCCAGCTGATAATAGCTGAACATGCAGATATTGAATAGTGCCACCAAGAGCGCACTGTGCCAACTATCGGGATCCTTTGTCATTTTTCCCAGGGTGCCGAAAAACGAAATCCGGGCAATCTGTTGCGGGCGTGTTTCCGGCAGCTGCCAGCCGGCATATCCCAACAGCAAGGCTGCCAGCAGTACGCTGAAGCTGCCACTGAACAGCGCGGCGATTGATGCCAGTAGATAAAGAGCCAGCCCAGATAATGCGGTGGGACGACGTCCGGTCACGTCTCACATCCGTCCCCACGCCCAGAGCGAAGGCGAAAAAGTAACAAGAGAGCGTTTGCGCCGCCATTTCGGCGCTCACCCGGAACCCGTCCGCAATGTGCGTCAGCGCCGGGCTGTAAATGGTTTCCACCACCTGGGGAAACATCATCATTGACGTCACCAACGTCAAAGTCAGTTTACGTTGCATGGCTGATCTTGTGGCCAAAAAAGACGGTGTAAGATATTATTTTTAGAATATTATTTTTTATGTTGCTATCTATCATAATGATATAAATCAATAAATTTATAAAGCATCAGACCATAGCCTCTCCTTGTTGCCAAGATGGCTTGTTGTTTGCTTTTTTCATGCCGCCGCTGCAATGCCATTTTAGAATGATTTTTTTATATTTTACTCCTTAAGATATAATCTTTGCTCGTCGAGATATCGGTTCTGTGTGTAGTATTTTGTTATTGTTTGTTTTACATTGACTTGATCTCCAGTCTGTCAGGATCTGTTCCTTGACCGTTTCCTTATGTTGCTGATTGCAGGTCCATGAAGCTGGTTTGATTTCTGATGTACCAAGATAAGTGAAGCTTGACATCTGTGGGTCAAGGAGATAGGGTGCGCCCTCTTTCCAGACCAGAAAGTGTTTGAGGGTGTTGGAGTTATGCGCGTCCGGAATTCTCTTAAGTCGGCCAAGACTCGTGACAAGAACTGCCGTGTAGTTCGTCGCAAGGGCCGTGTGTACATTATCAACAAGAAGAATCCGCGCATGAAAGTGCGTCAAGGCTGATATCTTGTACGGTGTTACATTTTTATAGGTTCCTGTTTTGCTTGATCTCTTGGTAAGATTTGGCAGCCAGTGTCCGTAGAAGGGCCACGCAAAAGCGTGGCTTTTTTATTGTCCGTGTCTACTCTACCCCAAAACAGGGTAGCCCTTCTCTGTTCAGGGCTACCCTGTTCGCTGCGGCCTATCGCTTACAGGTTGTCGCCAATCTCTGCTATGCGCAGGATATTTGTGCTGCCAGGGGTACCGAACGGGACGCCTGCAATGATGACGGCTTTGTCTCCAGCTTGTGCCAATTGGTCCCGTTCAGCAAGCCGGGTTGCCTTTTGCACCATGTCCCCGAAATCACGAACGCCTTCAGCGGTTACGGCGTGAATGCCCCAAACCAGAGCCAGTCGTCGGGCAACCCGGACATCAGGAGTCAGGCCCAGAATGGGTACGGGGGGCCGTTGACGAGCTTGCCGGAAGGCTGTAGAGCCAGACGAGGTAAACGTGACAATTGCTTTGGCTTCAACCGTTGATGCAACTTGGCTTGCTGCGGCACAAATGGCATCAGCGGCGGTATTTTCAGGTTTCAAGGGATGAGAGTTGATAATCTGGCGATATGTTTCATCATGTTCAACGCTGGCTATGATTTTGCTCATGATTGAGACAGCTTCTGCAGGGTATTGTCCTGCTGCGGTTTCCGCCGAAAGCATGACAGCATCGGCTCCGTCATAGACAGCTGTTGCTACATCGGACGCTTCAGCTCGGGTTGGCGTGGGGGCATTGATCATGCTTTCCAGCATCTGGGTTGCCACAACAACGGGCTTTCCCTGTTGGCGGCAGACAGACAGAATTTTCTTCTGCAGGATGGGAACCACTTCCGGTGGACACTCAACTCCCAGATCGCCGCGGGCAACCATAACGGCATCTGACAGGTTTACGATATCGTGTAGGGCGGTAATGGCTTGTGGCTTCTCCAGCTTGGAAATAATACCAACCTGATTACCTGTCAGGGCGCGTGCCTCCGCAACATCCTCTGCCCGCTGCACAAACGACAGGGCGACCCAGTCCACACCAAGAGAAAGGCCGAACATCAGGTCTTTCCTGTCTTTTTCGGTCAATGCAGAAATAGGGAGGACTTCACCGGGAACATTCAGGCCTTTGTTATTGGAGAGAGTGCCGCCGACAACAACAGTTGTCATAGCGTGATTCTCACCGCGCGCTATAACCCGTACCCTGATCTTGCCATCATCCATCAGGAGCTCGGTGCCGACCTTCAGTACCGCGAAAATTTCCGGGTGTGGCAGGCAGACACGGGTCTTGTCACCAGGGTTTTTATCCATGTCCAGACAAAAATTCTGGCCATTTTCAAGAGTAACCTTCCCTTGGGCAAAGGTTCCGACCCGTAGTTTCGGGCCTTGCAGGTCCATGATAATGGAGATCGGCCTTCCGGTTTTCTCTTCGGCGGCACGGATCATATTGTAACGGGTCCGGTGATCCTCGTGTGATCCATGGCTGAAATTCAGCCGGAAAACATCGGCACCTGTGCGTGCCAGCATTTCAATTTGTTCGGCCGTTGAGGACGAAGGGCCGAGGGTGGCAATGATTTTGGCGTGGCGTTCGCGTCTCATGGAGTTACTGTTCTTTTCATAGGGTGATGCAGGATTGATGAAGTCCCGGGTGATCATCTGAATTCTTTTATGAGGTCATGTTTTTAGCAGGACACAGACGCAAAAGCGACCTGTGATTTTCTGCCGGAGAGTGTGATGATGCCAAGGAGTTTTTCTTCAGGTTGTTCCTGTAACTTTATGTTTTGGTACACGGGATATGGTTACGTTTCTTGATACCGCCTCGCTGCTTGATGCCGATGAACCTGCTCCTTTCGAGATTTTTAATCCGGATGGGCGAGCTCCTGTGTTGTTCGTGGCAGATCACGCCAGCAACCGCATTCCACGCTGTCTTGGTGGGCTTGGATTGTCTGTTGCCGATCAGCAAAGACATATCGCCTGGGATATTGGGTCTGCTGATCTGACCATGTCCCTATCCCTTCTTTTGAATGCGCCCGCTGTCTTGTGTGGTTATTCGCGCTTGGTCATTGATTGTAACAGGTTGCCCGGAGACCCGGATTCCATTCCTGTGTCCTCTGACGGAACCGTTGTTCCCGGAAACTGCGATTTATCCGAGGCAGGGCAGGAAATCCGTACAACGGATATCTTCAATCCCTATCATCAGGCTGTGGCTGACACGCTGGCACACATGTGGCGCCGTTGTCCTAGTGTACCACCGGCCCTGCTTGCCATTCATTCCTTTACACCGCAGCTGCTGTCGATCAAGCATCCTCCCCGTCCTTGGCAGGTGGGGCTTTTGTGGAATCGTGACCCCCGGCTTGCGGTTCCACTGATGGATAGGCTGCGCGCATTACAAGGTGGCTTTTGCATCGGAGACAATCAACCTTACAGCGGGCGTGATATTGCCTTTACTGTTGATCGCCACGCAGCCTCTGCCGGTTTACCGCATGCGGGCATCGAAGTCCGACAGGATGAAATTGATACCAAGAATAAGGCGCATGTATGGGCTTGCCGCCTCGTTGAGGTTCTGGGGCCATTGGTCGGTCACCCTGATGTGCATAGGGTTTGTCATTATTAATGCTGCACGGGTGTCCTTTCTCTTGACCAAACCCGGATAGTTCGGAGTAAGACAGAGAAACTGTGAAACCCGTGGCCAAGCCCGGGGCCAGGGGCTTTTCCTGCCTCTGCTGCCCGTGCAAATTTGAGGTACATCTGCATATGGAAAGTATGGACAATTCTGCAGCCGAGCAGCTGCGTTCAATCGTTGAGCGCATTGAGCGGCTGGAAGAAGAAAAAACCAATATTGCCTCTGACATAAAGGACATTTATGGAGAGGCAAAATCAATGGGATACGATGTGAAGATCATACGAAAGGTTATCAGCTTGCGTAAAAAGCAGCCCCATGAGTTGGAAGAAGAAGAGCAGTTGCTGACACTCTATCGTATGGCTGTCGGGGTCTGAGCAAAGTATATAAGGGAACGTATCCTTCCCTGAAGAAAGGCTCCTATAGCTTTCTTCAGGGAAGAGAGACTTTTTTAAGCGGCTTCCATGGCGTGTCGCTTCGCCCGGAACTCGGACAGAAGGTGTTCCTGCTGCCGGCGTGCCTTGCGTACGTTATCTTCCAGTATGTGGCCGTATCCCCGCATGGTAAGCGGTAGTGAAGCCAACTTGACAGCGGTATCCAAGTTTTCGGTGCTCAGGTTGGAAGCTATTTCTGAAAGCAAGGTTTGGAAATCGGTGATCAGTTGTCGTTGCATCTTTCTTTCAGGTGTATAGCCAAAGGGGTCTATGCAGCTTCCCCTTATTATTCGCATCCGGGCCAGAACTCTCATGAAGGGCAAAATCCAGCCTCCGAAGGCTGATTTTTCAAGATGACCGGTTTCACGATTGCGGCGTGCAAGAAGGGGAGGTGCAAGATAGAATGTCAGCTTCAGTTTCCCTTCAAATTGAGCTTTCAGGTTAGACATGAAGCTGCTGTCGGTATACAGGCGGGCAACTTCGTATTCGTCCTTGTAGGACATCAGCTTGAATAAGGAGCGTGCCGCTGCAGCAGTCAGGGCCGTACTGTTGTTTCTCAGCTTTTCTTCAGCCTTGCGCAGTTCTTTGATGCTGGTTTCATAACGATTGGCCCAATGACGATCCTGCCAGCTTTCCAGAAATACAGAACGTCTGGATATAATATCATCCAGTTTTTCTGACAGGCTATGGTGCGCTGGTGCCTTATACGGAGAGGCTATGCTGGCAACCTTTTCTGGTGCTATGGCGGTATGACGCCCCCACATAAATGCCATACGATTGAATTCGGGCCTGATACCATTGAGTTCTATTGCTCTCATGATCGATTCCCAGGAAAGGGGAATAAGGCCCTTCTGCCAAGCATAGCCAATCAGGAACAAGTTGGTTGCCAAGCTGTCCCCCATCAGGGTTGTGGCCAGCTCTGATGCCTTGACAAAGGAGGCGCGCTCTCTGCCGACAGTGCGTTCAATCGTTTGAATAATGTCTGTTCCGGGGAAAACAGCATCGGGGTTACGCGTAAACTCCGCTGTCATGGTTTCCTCTGTATTGATGACAGCTGAGGTGTGCCCGAAACTCATTCTTAGAATTGCGTCATGACCTGCTGCTGTCAGGCCGTCGCACCCCAGCACAAGATGTGCTTTGCCCGGCGAGATACGCGTAGCGTGTACGTGATCAGGCGATTGAGCAATGCGCAGGTAGCTGATAACAGCTCCATTCTTTTGGGCGAGTCCAACCTGATCAAGAACCGAGGCTGTTTTGCCTTCCAGGTGGGCGGCCATGCCAAGTAACGCCGATATGGTAATGACCCCTGTTCCACCAATCCCTGTGATAACAACGTCATAGGAGCCGAGCTCAATAGTGGGAATTGTGGGTTCGGGAGGGCATTCAAGGTGCGAGAGATATGCACTTCCTTGGCGTTGCCGTAGTTTCCCGCCTGTGACTGTAATGAACGAGGGACAAAAGCCTTTGATGCACGAGAAGTCTTTGTTGCAGGAAGACTGATCGATCTTTCTTTTGCGCCCGAACTCTGTTTCCAGAGGTTCGATGGCAACGCAATTGGACTGTGAGCCACAGTCTCCGCATCCCTCACAGACAAGGTCATGAATAAAGACCCGTTTGTCAGGGTCAGGCATTTTGCCTCTTTTACGACGACGGCGTTTCTCGGCAGCACATGTTTGTTCATAAATCAGGACGCTGACGCTTGGTGATTGGCGCAGCTGGCGTTGTAGTTCATCCAGTGTGTCGCGGTGGTGAAGTGTTGTGTACGGCGGTAGGGATGGCATAACCTTTCGGAATACTTCGGGTGCATCGGAAACGATGGCAATCCGTTTGACGCCTTCGGCTGCAACCTGTGCTGCCAGGGACTGAACAGTCAGTGGGCCATCGAAGCGTTGCCCGCCCGTCATGGCAACGGCATCATTGAACAGGATGCGGTAGGTTATATTAACATTGGCTGCGATTGCCTGACGTATGGCCAGGATGCCTGAATGAAGATAGGTACCATCCCCCAGGTTGGCGAACACATGTTTCTCTTCAGTAAAGGGGGCTTGCCCAACCCAGGGAACGCCCTCTCCTCCCATCTGGGTAAATGTGCTGGTTGACCGATCCATCCATGTCACCATGTAATGGCAGCCAATGCCACCGATTGCCCGCGATCCTTCGGGTACCTTTGTTGACGTGTTGTGTGGGCAGCCGGCACAGAAGTGAGGAATTCTTTTAACCGTTATGGGTTCTTTTTGTTTGGCACGTTCAAGGAAGAGCAAGCGTTCCTTGATCGAGGCAAGAGGGTTTATGCTGGAAAGAATAGGGCCGAGGACAAGGGCAATCTGATCTGGTCCCAGTTCTCCTGTGGCTTGAAAAGCGGGCTCTCCGGCAAGGCTATATTTGCCAGTTATTCTTGGGGCGTTATGCCGCAGCTGATTGTACAGCAGCTCCTTGATCTGTGTTTCGATAACAGGACGCTTTTCCTCAATAACAACAAGATGTTCCAGCCCTCTTGCAAAAGAGAGGATGCCATTCGGTTCCAGAGGCCACGGCATGCCAACCTTGAAGAGCCTCAGCCCAAGGCTATGGGCTTCATTCTCCTTGATGCCCATGTCATCAAGAGCTTGCAGGGTATCCAGCCAGCTTTTTCCTACCGCAATAATGCCAATACGTGCTGCAGTGGAGGCAAAGGAAACAAAATTTATTCGATTGTAGCGGGCAAAGGCCACGGCTGCTGGAATCTTGTAGTTTATGAGGCGGTACTCTTGTTCCAGTGGTGAGTCTGGTACGCGGATGTGAAGACCGTCCTCGGGCATGTTTCCCTGTTCAGGATCTGAAAAAGCATAGCGCCCAAGATTAACTTCAACCGTTGATGAGCTATCCAGAACCTCGCTGACGCATTTCAGGGCAACCCAACATCCAGAATAGCGACTCATCTGAATAGCCATAACCCCATAGTCCAGGATATCCTGAACATTGGATGGATATAGAACCGGTATTTGCAGATCCATATAGGTATAATCGGTCTGGCTGGGGACGGTGGATGATTTGGCTGCATGATCGTCACCGGAGAACAGCACAACCCCGCCATGTCGACTTGTTCCTGCCATGTTTGCGTGACGGAAGACGTCGCCGGATCGGTCAACGCCTGGGCCTTTGCCATACCAGTATCCACAGACACCATCATACCGTTGTCCCGGGAACATGGCTCCTTGCTGGCTTCCCCACACGGCTGTTGCCGCAAGATCTTCGTTAAGCCCCGGCTGGAACACGATGTGGTGTTTCTCAAGGTGCTTCCGGGCTGCAAGTAGTGTTGTATCAAGAGTGCCGACCGGTGATCCTCGATATCCCGATATAAAGCCGGCTGTATCAAGTCCATTCCCGAGATCCAGAATGCGCCGTGTCATGGGTATGCGGGCCAAGGCCTGAATCCCCGACAGATAGATTCGTCCGGATGATGCAGCATACTTGTCTTCAAGAGTGACGCGATGATCAATCCCCATGTTTTCCTCCCTGGAACGGCCTTTCTTTTTTCAGGCCGTTCTTTTTCCGCAGTTGTTTTGATCTTGCGGTATATGGTTCCCGGCAAAAGGATAGGGGGAGCAGGAGAAAATACAATAGGACTGTCATGCTGACCTGATTATGGAATCTGATTTGATGAGGTCAACGAATTCGGCGCATCTTTATGTTTTCTTCTGGTCCATAGAAGAACAAAGATTGTTTTGCTTGCGCCCAAGTATTGCAGGCGGGCAAGAATTATCTGTTACGATCGATAGAGCTGATCCAGAGTCGCTCTCCATCGCTCAAGGATAACATGGCGTCTTATTTTCAGGGTGGGTGTCAGCATGGCATTGTCGATGGTGAAGGCTTCGGGGGCAATCACAAAGCGGCGCACGGTCTCTATGGTGGAGAGTTCCTTGTTGACCCTTTCAAGGGCGGCGCTGATACGTCGCAGTACTTCCGGTTCCTTGGTTAGTGCAGTCAGATCGGGAGGCACGCCCTTTTCTGCTGCAATAGCACTGATCAGCTCTTCACTTGGAACGACAAGGGCAACCAGATGCGGACGTTTGTCCCCGTAAACCATGGCCTGTGCAATTTCAGGCTCCAATGTCAGGAAACCTTCTATCCTTTGCGGAGATATGTTGTCCCCGCCGGAATTGACAATGATATCCTTTTTTCTGTCTGTGATGAAGATGTGCCCTTCCGGGTCGATATGCCCGATATCACCTGTATGAAGCCATCCATCAGGGTCAATAACCGCAGCCGTTGCTTCCGGGTTGTTCCAGTACCCCTGCATGACCATTTCGCCCCTGACGCAAATCTCCCCATCCTTTGCGATCTTTGCTTCAACGCCATTCAGGGCAGGGCCAACGCTTTCCATTTTTGGATTGTCCGGCGTATTGACTGAAATCAGGGGGCCTGCCTCGGTTTGGCCATATCCTTGAAGAATGCGGATCCCCAAGGCTGTGAAGAAGTATCCAACATCAGGGTTGAGAGGAGCGCCGCCTGATACAAAGGCCTTCAGGTGCCCGCCGAAGCCTGTTGCGACTTTCCGCCGTACAAGATGTGTACAGACTGCATTTATCAGGAATTCCAAGGGTCCAAGTCGTTTTTTATGACAATATCGCTTTGTGCCAAGGCTAAGGGTCTTGTGAAACAGCCAAGCCTTGAGTCCTGAACTTTTTTCCGCGGACCGCAGCATTTTTGTCCGCATCACTTCATAAATGCGCGGCACGGCGGCCATAAGGGTTGGCTTGGCTGCAGCCATATTGCGACCAAGCGCATCAATGCTTTCTGCGTAATAGATTTGCGCTCCGATTGAAACCGGAAAGAATTGACCTGCGCTGTGCTCATAGGCATGGCTGAGTGGAAGGAAGGACAGGAATCGTTCCTGCCCCAATCCCAGCTTGACCAGAACATCATGGGCGCCACGGCAATTGGCAAGAATGGAGGCATGGGACAGCATAACCCCCTTGGGTGCCCCACCGGTCCCCGATGTATAAATGATGCAGGCGGTGTCTGTACGTTGTGGTGGGGTAGGCAAGGGAAGGTGCTGTTTCTTGGCTCCCCTTGCAATCAGGTCGTCCCAGAAGAACAGCGAGACCCCCGGATTTTGCTTCAGGTCCCCCGCGTTGATCAGGATAACATGCGGCGGGTGTGCGATATGGGCCGCTGCGTGCAACAGAGGCCGCATCAGCCGACCGCTGGAAACAATAACGGCGCGGGCACCTGAATCAGTCAGCACGTGTCTGTGATCATTGGGTGTATTTGTTGTGTAGGCCGGAACGGAAATAGCGCCAGCAGCCATGATAGCTAGATCGCCAAGGCACCATTCCGGCCGGTTTTCCGAGACCAGGACGACACGGTCACCGGTTTTAATTCCAATTTCGGTCAGTCCATGGGCCAAGGACCGCACCGTTATGGCTGCATCTTCCCAGCTTATCGGGCAGTAAGATCCATTTACCACCCTCCATAGAAAGGGGGCGGTACCAAAGAATGCGGCCTGTTCGAAGAACATGGAAACCAGACTGGTTATGGTTTCATAATTGACGGCACGTCCCCTCAAATGCCTTCTCCTGATGGGCCGGTCTTGTTGTCCGGTCTTGTGGAAATCCTCGAGTCTCGGCACACTGGGTGCCATAAACTGGGCGGCAGCACCACAACGGGCTTACGGTGTGTAGAGGCTGTCGTCATCTTTTTGTTCTGCCTCGTGGATCAACGGGGATCATAAGGAGATAATGGGATGTTGCCAATCATCAACCGTGACAGCGAGGGAACGGGTTTTGCAGCCCATAGCGGGGTACCGGAATGGGATCTGTCAGATTTGTACCCGGGCCGTGATTCCGCTGAATTGGCAGCGGACCTTGGTCAGGTTGACACGCAATCCAAAAAATTTGAGGCCAGCTATCAAGGGAAAGTCAGCGCGCTCAGTGCAGTACAGTTCGGTGCCGCCATTGTTGAATATGAAACCTTGTGTGAGCGCCTGTACCGTATTTTGTCATATGCGCAACTTTTGCATGCCGGTCATGTGACCGACCCTGAAACAGGACGGTTTGTTCAGGATATCAATGAGAAGGCGACCGAGGTTCAGACCAGAACGCTTTTCTTTGTTCTGGAAATCAATCGCATGGATGATGCCGCGCTGGCTGCACGGTTGGCGGAAGATTCGGTGGTTGCACGGTATGCTCCCTGGATCCGGGATGTTCGTCTGAGCAAGAATCACCAGCTTTCCGATGAACTGGAAAAGCTGTCGAGCGAGAAGGGAATTACAGGTGCCGGAGCATGGGTTCGTCTGTTCGATGAAACTATGGCGTCGCTGCGTTTTCCTGTTGATGGAAAAGATCTGACCATCACGGAAGCCACCCATCTGCTGGGGGAAACCGATCCACAGCGCCGGAAGAGTGCCGCTAAAAGTATCGGTCAGGTTCTGGGCGATAATATTCGTCTGTTCGGGCTGATTACAAATACCTTGGCCAAGGACAAGGAAATTGATGACCGCTGGCGTGGTTACAAAAGCCCTATGGCTGCCCGTAATCTTGCCAATCAGGTTGAAGAGCCTGTTGTCGATGCTTTGGTTTCTGCTGTGCGGGACGCCTTTCCGCGCTTGTCACATCGGTATTATGCGATGAAAGCCAAGTGGTTCGGTGTTGATGTTCTGGATTACTGGGATCGTAATGCGCCGGTACCAGGGGACAGCAGCCGGACCTGGGGCTGGAAGGAAGCAGCGGACTTTGTTCTTGCTGCCTATGGGCGTTTTTCTCCTGAACTGGCCGCTGTCGGACAGCGTTTCTTTGACAATGCGTGGATTGATGTTCCTGCACGTCCCGGCAAGGCATCTGGTGCCTTTGCCCATCCAACAGTGCCGAGTGTACACCCCTATCTTCTTCTTAATTTTATGGGAAGAGGGCGTGATGTCATGACCTTGGCCCATGAGCTGGGACATGGTTGTCACCAGATCCTGGCCGGCCGTCAGGGATGTTTTATGTCTGATACGCCGCTGACTTTGGCTGAGACAGCTTCTGTTTTCGGGGAAATGCTGACATTCCGCGCCATGCTGGATGCCGAGACCGATACAAGGCGTCGCCGTTTTCTGCTTATTGCAAAAGTGGAAGACATGTTGAACACCGTTGTGCGTCAGATTGCCTTCCACGAATTCGAGAGAAGAGTGCACAGCGAGCGTCGTTCAACGGGAGAGGTGTCGACAGACAGGCTTGGCGAAATCTGGATGCAGACCCAAGCCGAGAGTTTGGGGCCGGCTTTTCGCTTTGATGCGGAATACCAGCATTACTGGGCCTACATTCCGCACTTTGTCCATACGCCATTTTACGTCTACGCTTACGCGTTTGGTGATTGTCTGGTGAACAGTCTGTATCGTGTTTACGAGCAAGGCATGCCCGGTTTCCAGGACAAATACCTGAACATGCTGTCTGCAGGGGGAACCTTGCGTCATCGGGAATTGCTGGAACCCTTTGGTCTTGATGCGTCTGATCCTGGCTTCTGGGCAAAGGGATTGTCTGTGATTGAAGGCTTTATTGATGACCTTCAGGCCATGGATTGACCACAAGAAAGGCCGCTGTACGCAGCGGCCTTTTTGTTACCAGGGAAATGGTGTGGCGAAGACTAGAGTTCGATATCCTCATCCCGCGTATCCGCTTTTGGCTTGCTGCGGAGGAATGCAGGAATTTCTTCTTCCTGTTCCTTGCGGGTGTGGTGCTCGACTTTTTCCTCCGGCTCGTTGCCGTAGTCAACCTGCGGAACGGTGCCGCCGGCACGACGTGGAGCCAAGGCAATTTCCTTTTCCAGGTCAGCTTCGGAGCACATGCCAAGAATAACCGGATTGCGCGGCTTGATGGCCGTGGCATTCCAGTGTGTCTTGCTTCTGACTGACTCAATAGTCGGCTTTGTGGTGCCGATCAGTTTGCAGATCTGGGCATCAGACAGTTCAGGGTGATGCTTCAGGATCCAAGCAATGGCATCCGGGCGGTCATGCCGCTTTGACACAGGCGTATAACGTGCTCCCTTGGAGCGGGCCTGAGGGCGCGGAATATCAGATGCCGAAAGTTGCAGGCGCAGGGCATCGTCTTTCTCACAGCGGGCAATTTCGGCCCGTGTCAACTGACCATTGGCGATGGGGTCAAGACCGACGATCCCGCCAGCTACCTCACCGTCGGCAATGGCCTGGACTTCCAGTTCGTGCATTCCACAGAAGGCGGCAATTTGCTCGAACGAGAGGCATGTATTTTCTACCAGCCAGACGGCCGTTGCCTTCGGCATGAGAGGCAGCGCCATTGTGTTGTCCCTTTCGGATGTGTCTTTGAACGGTAAGCGTCGTGCTTCTTTACGGGAAATTGCAGCCCCGGACAAGGGGTGTGCCCCGCTGCAGGACGAATTAGGGGGAAATATGGAGTGTTTGGGGGTATTTGCCAAGACTGTATTATTTTGAATTGTTTGATAACACGATCTTCCCCTCATGGGTGCGTCTTTCCATGAGGCGGTGGGCATCTGCCGCTTGTTCCAACGGAAATGTGCTATGCAGCAGGGGACGGATGTCGCCCTTCAGAACCTGGGGCCACAGCTGCTGTCGAATCGCTTCTGCCATCTTGGATTTTGCGGTGGCGGACTGTGAACGCAGGGTAGAGCCACTCAGGGTCAGCCTTTTCAGCATGACGGGCATAAGGTCCAACTCAACTCTTGATCCCTCGAGAAAGGCAATGTTGATATGCCTTCCGTCCGGATTCATAAGACGGATATCTTTCTGGATCCGTTCGCCCCCGGCCATGTCCAGGATGACGTCCACGCCGCGTCCTGCTTTCTTGATAACTGCAGCGTAATCCTCCTTGCGCCAGTTGATTGCAAGATCTGCCCCCAGCCGGAGGCATGTAGCGCATTTGTCGTCTGACCCTGCTGTTGCATACACGATTGCCCCAATGGAGCGGGCAACCTGTATCGCTGTTGTTCCAATACCCGAGGCGCCCCCATGGATCAGAAAGACTTCACCGGGCTTAAGCTGTCCGCGTTCAAGGACATTATGGAATACTGTGAACAAGGCCTCTGGAAGAGCTGCTGCTTCTTCTGCCTTCAGTGTACCCGCTACGGGAAGGCACAGGGTGCTGTCTGCCACGGCATATTCGGCATATCCACCCCCGGCCACCAGTGCGGCTACGTCTGTACCGGGCAGGGGCCACGATACATCCGGTCCGGTCGCAACAACGGTGCCGGAGACTTCCAGTCCGGGGAGATCGCATGCATCCGGCGGAGGCGGATATTTTCCCTCCCGTTGCAGGATGTCCGGGCGATTGACCCCTGCGTAATCGACTTTCACCAAGACTTGCCCTGCATTGGGGGTCGGAATTGCACGCGTTACCAAGCACAGAACATCAGGGCCACCGGGAGCGGAAATTTCTATGCAGCGCATGAGATCGGGCTGTGACATGAGAAAAGAGAGTCCTGATGAAAGTGGAAGGTTTGCGGTGCTGTCAGGGTCTGATACTTTCTTGTCCATGTGCGATACGGGGGAGTAACCGTGATGGACATGGATGATCCTCTTTCACAAGCGGCCCTGATCTGTTTTCCTGATCTGGATGCCATGAGTATAGAGCAGTTGCAGGATTATATCACGACCCTTGAGGCAGAGGTTGTGCGTGTGCGTGGGGTTATCGGAAACAAGGTTTCAGCCAGGCAGGCTGCCGAGACCTTGTTCAGGTCCGGGGGGGCCTGACAATAGTCCGACTGAACAGGAAAAGGGGGAGGGGGTTATGCTCAAGGGTAAATCGGCGGTGGTGACGGGATCAACCAGCGGCATAGGGCTTGGAATCGCTTCAGCCTTGGCAGCGCAGGGTGTGCGTGTCATGCTCAACGGGCTTGGTGATGCTGCTGCCCTGGAAAGAACAAGGGGTGAGCTGGAGGGGCGCTATAAGGTGGATGTGCGTCTCTGTCCGGCTGACCTGTCCAAGCCAAACGAGTGTTCGCTTCTGGTCGATGAGGCAATCAAGGCCTTTGGAAGCGTTGATATCGTGGTCAACAATGCAGGAATACAGTTTGTCTCGGCTGTAGAGGCCTTTCCTGTCGAGAAGTGGGAGCAAATTCTCTCTGTCAATCTATCATCTGCCTTTCATATCATCCGGACGGCCTTGCCGGGCATGAAGAAAAACGGGTGGGGCCGTATCATCAATATTGCATCGGCGCATGGGCTGGTGGCTTCTGTCAACAAGGCGGCCTATGTGGCGTCCAAGCATGGTCTGGTCGGATTGACCAAGGTTGTGGCCTTGGAAAATGCCGAGGGCCATATTACCTGCAATGCTATTTGTCCGGGGTGGGTGCGTACGCCGTTGGTCGAGCCACAGATCGAGGCCCGTGCCAAGGCCATTGGTGGGACATTGGACGACGGTGTTCGTTCTCTTGTCGGGGAGAAGCAGCCTTCCATGAGGTTTTCTGCACCGGAAGATATCGGGGCTTTGGCTGCTTTCTTGTGTTCGGATGCTGCCCATAACATCACAGGAACGACTTTGTCGGTCGATGGGGGCTGGACGGCCCAGTGACCTGTCCACGCAATCTGTGGATAACTCTGTTGATTTATTCTTTTTCACTCTGAAATGACTTGTTTTCTACGCTATGCCTCAAAAATAGGCAACGGTGTCATCCCTGTTGGGAAGGTTGCCGTCGTTATTGAGTGCCATTGCCAGTTCTGTTGTCCGGGAAGCGAGGTGCGCCCATGCAGGATATTTTGAGGCAACTTGAAGACAAGCGGTTTGCTGCTTGTATGGGGGGTGGGCAGGAACGTGTTGATACTCAGCACAAGAAAGGCAAGTTAACAGCGCGGGAGCGGCTTGCAGTTCTTCTTGATGCGGGTTCTTTTGAAGAATGGGACATGTTCAAGGAACATCGGTGTACCAACTTCGGCATGGCCGAGGTAGATCCTGTTCCCGGTGATGGTGTTGTAACCGGATACGGGACGATCAATGGCCGTGTCGTCTTTGTGTTCAGTCAGGATTTTACGGTCTTTGGTGGTTCCCTATCGGAAACACATGCCGAGAAAATCTGCAAGATCATGGACCAGGCAATGCGCGTTGGTGCACCGGTTATCGGGCTGAATGACTCAGGGGGGGCACGTATTCAGGAAGGGGTGAATAGCCTTGCCGGATACGCTGACGTGTTTCAGCGCAATGTCTTGGCCTCCGGCGTTATTCCGCAGATTTCCGTCATCATGGGCCCATGTGCGGGTGGGGCTGTCTACTCGCCTGCGATGACTGATTTTATCGCCATGGTCCGGGGAACATCGTACATGTTTGTAACAGGTCCGGATGTTGTCAAGACGGTTACACATGAGACCGTGACAGCCGAAGATCTTGGGGGAGCTGTGATCCATACGGGACGGTCAGGGGTTGCAGACCTGGCGTTTGAAACAGATGTCGAGGCGTTGCTCGAAGTGCGACGGTTGATTGATTTCCTCCCATCAAGCAACCGTGTCAGGGCGCCGGAGCGTCCAACGCCGGACCCTGTGGACAGGGTTGAACCCTCGCTTGATACGCTTGTACCGGCCAATCCACATGCAGCCTATGATATGCGGGAGTTGATCACCAAAGTGGTGGACGAGGGTGATTTTTATGAGATTGCTCCTGATCATGCCCGCAACATCATGACAGGGTTTGGCCGTCTGGATGGACAACCTATTGGGTTGGTTGCCAATCAGCCGCTTGTATTGGCAGGATGTCTTGACATTGACAGTGCCTGCAAGGCCGCACGCTTTGTCCGTTTCTGTGATTCCTTTGATATTCCTTTGGTTACATTCGTTGATGTACCGGGTTTTTTACCCGGTACAACGCAGGAGCATGGGGGAATTATCAGGCACGGAGCCAAGCTGTTGTATGCCTATGCCGAGGCAACGGTTCCCAAGGTAACGGTCATTACCCGTAAGGCATATGGAGGAGCATATGATGTCATGGCATCCAAGCATCTGCGTGGCGATGTCAATTATGCTTGGCCGACAGCTGAAATTGCGGTGATGGGACCCAAGGGTGCCGTTGAAATTATTTTTCGTCATGAGCGTAATGATGATGAAAAAATACAGTCTCGCACAGACGAGTATCGTCGTGCGTTTGCCAACCCTTTCGTGGCCAGTGCTCGCGGTTTCATTGACGATATCATCATGCCACATGCAACACGGAAACGTTTGTGTCGATCACTCTCTATGCTGCGCGGAAAGAAAATAGAAAATCCATGGCGCAAGCACGGCAATATTCCGCTTTGAAATGGACATGCGGCGAATAGGAGGGGAAGCATGTTCAGAAAAATTCTGGTTGCAAACCGTGGTGAAGTTGCCTGCCGCATTATCCGCACTGCCCACAGAATGGGCATTGCAACCGTCGCTGTTTATTCAGAAGCTGATGCAGGTGCCCTTCATGTCGATATGGCTGATGAGGCGGTGTGCATTGGTCCTGCCCCGGCGCGGCAGAGCTATCTGCTGATTGATCGTATCGTCCGGGCTTGTCGTGATGTCGGAGCGGACGCTGTTCATCCCGGCTATGGCTTTCTTTCGGAGAACAGTGTTTTTCCTGAGGCTCTGCAAAAAGAAGGTATAGTTTTTATCGGTCCGCCGGTTGAGGCCATCCGTTTGATGGGAGACAAAATTCGATCCCGGGAGCTGGCCAGGAAAGCAGGGCTTTCTGTCATACCCGGTTATGACGGAGCGGTGTCAACAGAGGATCGAGCGGTTGGTATTGCAAATGATATTGGGCTCCCCGTCATGATCAAGGCCTCTGCCGGTGGGGGTGGCAAGGGGATGCGGATCGCACATACCGAAGCGGATGTCCGGGAGGGCTTTCGTCATGCCGCTTCTGAAGCCCGCTCTGCTTTTGGCGATGATCGTTTACTACTGGAAAAGTATATCAGCAATCCACGGCATATAGAGATCCAGATTCTCAGCGATGGTGAAACCTGTTTGCATGTTTATGAACGAGAATGCTCTATCCAGAGACGCCACCAGAAGATCATGGAAGAGGCACCCTCTCCTTTTCTGGATGGTCCCCTGCGACAGGCCATGGTTAATCAGGCTGTGGTGTTGGCTCGGTCTGTTGACTACCGCTCTGCAGGAACGGTTGAGTTTATTGTCGATGAACAACGGCAATTCTATTTTCTTGAGATGAATACCCGTCTTCAGGTCGAGCATCCGGTTACAGAATGTGTAACCGGCCTTGACTTGGTTGAGTGGATGATACGGATTGCAGCCGGGGAACGTCTGACCCTGTCCCAGGACGAGATTGTCCTGAAGGGATGGGCGATGGAAAGTCGTATCTATGCCGAAGATCCTGGGCGTGGATTCGTCCCTTCCAGTGGTCGTCTGGTTCGTTACCGTGAACCGGAGCCGGAGAACGGGGTCAGGGTTGACAGTGGTGTTTGTGAAGGGGGGGAGATTTCTGTCCACTATGATCCCTTGATTGCCAAGCTGGTGACATGGGGGCAGAACAGGGGCGCCGCTATTCGTGGTATGCAGACTGCACTCGGGGGTTTCTACATTCGGGGCATTACCAGCAATATCCCGCTCTTGTGCTCTATTGTACGTCACAAGACGTTCATGGCTGGTGCCTGTACCACAGGTTTCGTGGATGCACATGGGCAGGAGGTCGTGTCGATGGCTCCGTCTTCGGCCTACAGGGTTACGATGGCTTGTATCATGGCCGTTGTTCATCGTTTGCACACAGAAAGGGTATTTCTGTTTCCAACTCAAAATGGAAACGTGTCTAAACAGGCGACAAGCTACAGTGTTGTTGTTTGTTTTTCTGGTTCATGCGATCTGGAGGTCAAGCTTGAGCGTCAGTCGTGTGTTGAGGGGTTGAATGCGTGGTCCGTTTTCTGTGGGGGGCTTGCTCATCATGTTGTATCGGGATGGCAGATTCATGATCCCATATGGCATGGCACGGTGAATGGAAAAGGCGTTGTGGCGCAGGTGGAACGTAAAGGTACGTCTTTTCAGATGCATGTCGATGGCTTCTGTGCCGATATTATCGTTCTTGATCTGCATGTTGCTGCGCTGAATCGCATGATCCCCTCTCGTGCCAAGCCTGATCTTTCCAGATTTCTGCTGTCTCCAATGCCGGGATTCCTGATCAGCATTGATGTGTCCGAGGGGCAGACCATCAAGGCGGGGGAAAGATTGGCTGTTGTCGAAGCGATGAAGATGGAAAATGTCCTGCGTGCCGAACAGGATGCAACCGTTAAAAAGATTCATGTCGCCGCAGGTGGTTCTATTTCGGTTGATCAGGTGATTATGGAATTTTCATAACTGATACACATATGTGTACGTTAAGATCTACCCGGGCTTGAATTCAGCACAATATTTGCCGTTTCTTGACAATGTGTCGCGCACATCGGAATGACGCTGGTCAGGCGCACAAACAGCCTTTACAGTCAGGCAGTTCTGACTCGCAAACATCTGGTTCGGGCTGTGATGAAAACTCCGAATGAAAACCTTGACGATCTCGCCCTTTACTATCACCGCTCGCCGCGACCAGGAAAGATTGCCGTTGTTGCGACAAAGCCAATGGCAACCCAGCGTGATTTGGCCTTGGCCTATTCGCCGGGAGTTGCTGCGGCGTGTCGGGCAATCGTGGAGAATCCTGCTGCTGCCTATGATGTGACATCACGGGGCAATATGGTTGCTGTCGTGACCAATGGCACCGCTGTTCTGGGTTTGGGGGCAATTGGCCCGTTGGCTGCCAAGCCGGTGATGGAGGGCAAGGCGGCCCTTTTCAAGAAATTTGCTGGTATCGATGCGTTTGACATAGAGATCAACGCTGAGACAGCCGACGATATGGTGCGCATTATTGCCGCGCTCGAACCAACTTTTGGTGCCGTTAATCTGGAAGACATCAAGGCTCCTGAATGCTTTGAGGTCGAGACCCGTTTGCGCGGCATGATGGGGATTCCCGTTTTCCATGACGATCAGCATGGTACGGCGATTGTGGTTGGTGCTGCCGTTCACAATGGGTTGCATTTGGTCGGGAAAAAGATCGAAGACATAAAGCTGGTATCGACTGGGGGTGGCGCTGCCGGTCTGGCCTGTCTTAATCTTCTGGTTGGTATGGGGTTGAAGCGTGAGAATGTCACGCTGTTCGACAAGTTTGGGCTGGTGTATGCGGATCGTGTAGAGGATATGAATCCTCATAAGTCGGTCTATGCCCGGTCTGATTTGCCACGTTCGACCACGTTAGGTCAGGCGATGGAAGGGGCTGATGTATTCCTTGGGCTTTCCGGTCCCGGTGTCCTTGCCAAGGACATGGTTGCAGGAATGGCGCCCCGGCCAATTGTCATGGCGCTGGCCAATCCCACACCCGAGATCATGCCCGATGAGGTAAAAGCGGTAAGGGATGATGCCATTATCGCGACAGGACGGTCGGATTATCCCAACCAGGTCAATAATGTTTTGTGCTTTCCTTTTATTTTCAGAGGGGCGCTGGACGTTGGGGCAACAGATGTCAACATGCCGATGCAAATTGCCTGTGTGGAAGCTATTGCAGAACTGGCACGCTCTGAAACGCATGATGTCGTGGCCAGCGCCTATGTTGGAGAGAAGCTGGGTTTCGGGGCTGAATACATCCTTCCAAAGCCGTTTGATCCCCGCCTGATACAGGTTATCGCCCCGGCAGTTGCACGGGCGGCCATGGAGACAGGCATTGCAACCCGCCCCATTGCTGATCTGGAGCGGTATCGGCAGGATCTTGGGCAGTATGTTTTTCGTTCTGGCCAGACAATGCGCCCGGTTATGGATCGGGCCCGGCAGGAATGTCGCCGTGTTGTTTATGCAGAAGGTGAGGATGATCGCGTTCTTCGTGCAGCTCAAGCCGCTCTGGATGAGCGTGTTGCGCGCCCTCTGTTAATCGGTCGTCGTTCAGCCATTTTAGATCAGATCGCCAATCTGGGTTTGCGGATGCGCCCGGACAAGGATATCGAAATTATCGAAATTATAAGGGATCCCCGCTATCACAACTTTTCAGATGCGTATTGGAGATTGATGCGTCGGAAAGGTGTTTCGCCTGAGCACGCCCGTATGTTGGTTCGTTCAAACTCCACCATTTTTGCGGCCATGATGGTGCGACGTAACGAAGCTGACGCCATGATCTGCGGGACGGCAGGGCGTTATGTCGAGCATTTGACAAATTTGCGCGATGTTCTGGGGTTGCGTGAAGGCGTTGCTGTCTGCGCATCCATGAATGCGGTTATTCTGGAGAAAGGTACTTTCTTCATTGCGGATACCAACGTTAATCATGATCCGACAGCGGAGGAACTCTGCGCCATTACCTTGATGGCTGCGGATGAGGTTCGTCGTTTTGGTATAGAGCCGAAAGTAGCATTGCTGTCACATTCGAATTTCGGGACTTCCAATAGCCCTTCAGCCCTGAAAATGCGCAAGGCATTGGACCTTGTTAACCAGGCAGCCCCTGATCTGGAGATAGAGGGGGAAATGCACGCCGATTCTGCTTTGTCTGAAAACATACGTGAACGTATATTCCCCGGCAGTCGTCTTAACGGGCAGGCAAACCTGCTGATTGCACCTTCTGTTGATGCGGCCAATATTTCCTTTAACATGATCAAGGTGTTGGGGGACGGATTGCCTTTGGGGCCAGTCTTGTTGGGGCTTGGACATCCTGCACACATCGTAACGCCATCGGTTACCGTACGCGGTTTGTTGAATATGACGGCACTTTCGGTTGTTGATGCTCAGATTTTTGCCGCCAAGAAACAGGAGTAGGCTCTAACAGGGCTTTTATGGACAGCGGGAGACAGCGCATAGCACAATAGCGCTAGGGCTTGTCGCATATCTGGGGGGTGTTGTCTGACTGTCACCGGTCAGTTCTGCCAGTAGCGTCTTGTCCCTTTTAGGGGGGGTCTGTGCATGAATGCTGGTGAACAGGTGCTCCGGTCTGCACGGATCGTCGTTGTTGACGATACGCCGGCAAACGTTCTTTTGCTTCAGGCAATGCTGGAGGCAGATGGGTACGAGGCTGTCGAGGGGTTTACAGACCCTGTTGCTGCTCTTGACTCGATTTTGAAAGCACCGCCGGATCTGGTTCTTCTTGATATTCGCATGCCCTTTATGGATGGGCACCAAGTAATGGCGAGAATTACAAGCGAAATAAAAGAGTACCTTCCCATTATTGTTTTGACAGCACAAACCGACGAGGAAACGCGGATCAAGGCATTGGCTGGAGGGGCAAAGGACTTCTTGTCCAAGCCATTTGATCAGGCCGAGGTTCTGCACCGCATTCGGAATACGCTGGAAACCAAGCTGGTTTATAACGAGCGCCGTGAACATGCCTCTCTTCTGGAAGAGGTCGTAAGCGAGAGAACGCAGGAGCTGGCTCATATGGCCAGCCATGATTTGATCACCGGCCTTCCTAACCGTGCATCCATACGGCGTGACGTGGCCCGGATGGAAGGAAAGGGGAAAGGTCTTGTTATGCTGGTTGCCATTGAACGTCTGGGCAATGTCAGCGATGTCATGGGGCCTGCTGTTGGTGAAATGGTGTTACGATCCTGCGCAGAGGAATTGCGCGATCGCATGCCAAAAGATTCACTGATGGGGTACTGGGGTGGCTCTGATTTCTTTGTGTATGTTCCCGGTGGTGACATTGATATTTGCGTTCGCAAGGTTCTGGAATACTTCTCTCAGCCCCTTGTCTATGATGGGGTAGAAGTCGTTTTGGATGCCCGCATCGGCACGTGTGTCTATCCGGACGATGGTGTTGAGGCTGACCGTTTGGTCCAGCGTGCAGGGCTTGCAATGATTACGGGCCGTCGGCATGGTGTTGATCACTATCCGTTCAGCGTTGCCTTGGAAGAAGAAGCGGCAAAACGTCATGGCATTGAACGTGAGCTGAGAAGAGCTGTCGAGCGTAATCAGTTGCAACTCTACTATCAGCCGAAGCTTCGACTCAGTGATGGTGTTGCTATCGGGATGGAGGCATTGGTCCGCTGGATTCATCCCGAAATGGGGTTTGTCTCTCCGGGGCAGTTTATCCCTGTTGCGGAAGAGACGGGCGCAATTGTTCCGGTAGGTGAGTGGGTTCTGAAGCAGGCCATGATTGATTGCACGGCTTGGCGTAAGAAGGGTTATGATATCGTTGTTGCGGTTAACGTTTCCGGCCGTCAGTTTTCTGGCATTGATCTTCCAGGTCTTGTCGAACGCTTTCTGGGTGAAACAGGGCTTGATCCGATCGGCTTGGAAGTTGAAATTACAGAGTCTGCCCTTCTTCATGATCTGGAGCAGGCCAAGAATGTTCTTGATGCCATCCGTGAGCTTGGAATTTCCATTGCTTTGGACGATTTTGGTACGGGGTATTCTTCCTTGTCCTACCTACGCCAGCTTCCATTGACTACCCTGAAGGTGGACCAATCTTTTGTGCGCTATCTGGACCAGAATACTGATGATCAGGCCATGACGCGCACCATCGTCAAGATGGCGCACGGCCTTGGTCTAAAGGCCGTTGCCGAGGGGATTGAAAGCGAGTTTCACGCCAGCTTTCTGCGAGATATTGATTGTGAGATCGGCCAAGGCTACCTGTTTGCCAAGCCCATGCCAAGCTCGGCATTCACAGACTGGGTGAACGTAAAGCCTACACAAAAGTTTGCCGCCTCATGATTCGTGAGGCGTAACCCTCCACTCCCAATCGGTTCTTTCTGTGGTGTCCTTAATCTCGACACCGGCAGCCAGAAGTTCCTCTCTTATTTGGTCTGCACGCGCAAAATCCCTTAGCCTACGGGCTTCGGTACGTTCGACGATTTTTTGTATAATTGTATCTTCACTTATGGATGCTGACAGTGGGCGTACGGAGAGCGCATCCGGGTCAGTATCCAGCAGCTTTGTCCCAAGGACAAGATCGACCAGCGCAACCAGGCGAATGACTGCCTGTGGAGTCAGGGCTGGATCGTCCAGAATTTTTCCCAGTACAACCAGAACTTCCGGGGTATGGAGGTCACTGGAGAGCGCTTGGTCTACAGCAAGGATATAATTACGTTCCTCTTCTGTAGATTCATTCGTCAGTTGTTCAATCAGGAACGTGAACGGCCCCCCGCTCTGGAAGTGCGCATCATGCGTGATAGCCTTGGCCAGTTGCATGGTTCCATTGTCCACGTTTTCCTTGACCCGTGCTATCCGTAGTAACATCCGGCGCAGGTGTGCACGGGTTCCGGCAAGGGCCTCCCAAGAAAACTCAATACTCGAGCGGTACGACGCACTCAGCAAAAACAGCCTGTAAACAAGCGGATGAATGCCACGGTCAACAAGGCTCTGAAGCGTCAGAAAGTTGCCACTTGACTTTGACATCTTCTCGTCCCCGCCTTCGGCACGCAGAACAAGAAATTCATTGTGCATCCACCAGTTCGCACCTGGATGACTACACTGGCTGTAGCCTTGGTTCTGGGCAATTTCATTGCAGTGATGAACGCTACGGTGGTCAATGCCGCCCGTATGAATATCAAATGTCTTTCCCAGATACTTTGCCGCCATGACAGAGCATTCCAGATGCCACCCGGGCGCACCTGTCCCCCACGGAGACTGCCATTCCATCAATCGTTTTGCGTTGGTGGGACTTTTTCTCCAGACAGCGAAGTCTGAAAGGTTCTTTTTGCCACCATGAGCGACACGCTTTCCGGCTTCCTGTCCCTCTAGATTGAGCAATCCCAAAAGCCCATAGTCCGGGACTTTTGATGAATCAAAATACAGGCCGTCTTCCAGCATGTATGTTGTGCCATTCCGTTCCAGAACCTTGGCGAAAGCGATCATTTCCTGGATATGGTCTGTCGCTTTCGACCACAGTGATGGGGGCATGATGTTGAGGCGTTGCAAATCGTTTTTGAAAGCAAGGGTGTAGTGTGCCGCAATGTCCCATACGGATTTCTGATCCCGGGTTGCGGCAGCTTCCATCTTGTCGTCGCCTTCATCGGCATCGGACGTCAGGTGGCCGACATCGGTGATATTGATGACGTGCGTCACGTCGTAGCCTTTCCAGGCCAAGGTACGGCGCAGGACATCAACAAAGACATAAGCCCTGAGGTTGCCAATATGAGCATAGTTGTAAACAGTTGGCCCGCAGGAGTAGACACGCACATGATCAGGGTCAATCGGCGTGAATTCGCGCAGTTCACGTCCAAGGGAATTAAAGAGCTGAAGTGTCTTCGAGATCATGGGGCAATCAATCATATGCATGGCTGTATCAAGGCATGCACCATGCCACGCCAGTACGCATTCGCCAAGATCCGGAATAGCCGGTAACGCGGCTTTTTGTTCTTCTGGCTTGCCATTCAACGCCATATCTGTTAGATGACACTGCGAACTATTTTCACTGCCTTGATGTATTGAGCACATCGTTCTGCATGAGTTGTGCCGGTATTCTTTCAGGGCAGTCGCGCTTATCTTTTATGGACGGGAGCACCGTAATGTTCACTGCCCGCTCTTTGCCTGGTGCTGTTTCGTTTGCAGCGCTTCTTCTGTTTTCTTGTTCGTCCCTGGCTGGGGAAGTGAATGTCTATTCGGCCCGTCAGCCTTTCCTGATCGAGCCCATGCTCAAGGCGTTTACTGACAAGACCGGCATTCGGGTCAATACAGTCTTTGACAAAAAAAGTATTGAAGAACGCTTGAAGGCGGAGGGGCCGGGAAGTCCCGCTGATCTGGTATTGACCGTTGATATCGGGCGGTTGAACGACTTGGTCGTGGCCGGTGTGGCGCAGCCTGTTCTGACGGATACACTGAAAGATAACATCCCGGAACAGTATCACGCTCCTGATGGAGCTTGGTGGGCACTGACATCCCGTGCAAGGGTTTTGTATGTTTCCAAGGACCGTGTTCCGCCTGGTGAAATTTCTTCTTATGCCGAATTGGCCGATCCCAAGTGGAAAGGGCGCATTTGCACGCGTCCCGGCGACAGTGACTATCATGTTGCCCTTACGGCAGCCATGATTGCCCATAAGGGTGTTGATGCAACACGCAATTGGTTGAAGGCCCTGAAGGCCAATCTTGCGCGCAAGCCTCAAGGCAATGATCGCTCCCAGGTCAAGGCTGTAAAAGAGGGCGTTTGTGATATTGCCATAGGTAATACCTATTACATGGCTGCGATGATTAAGGACCCTGAACAACGGGCTTGGGCAGAAGCCGTGCGGATTGTTTTTCCGGACCAGAAAGGGAATGGGACGCACGTGAATGTGTCGGGTATGGTTCTGACCAAATCTGCCCCGAACCGCGAGAATGCCATTCAGCTGATGGAATTCCTGTCATCAGACGAGGCACAAAAAATGTACGCCGAGATTAATAACGAGTATCCCGTCAAGCCCGGTGTTGAATGGTCTGCAACCGTTCGTGCGTGGGGTGACTTCAAGGCTGATATAATTCGTTTGGCCGAAGTCGCAGGTTATCGCACCGATGCCTTGAAACTGATTAATGAAGTTGACTTCAACGCCGGGGCATAATGCGCGCGTATACAGTTGTGCCTGACACGACCAAAGGAGCCGGGTGGGCTACGTCCATCCGGGCCTTTTTTGCTCCAAACTATTGGCTTCTTGGCAGCTTTGCCGTGGCCTGTATTGTTTTGTTGCCCGTTGTATCCGTTACGTATCTCGCCTTCTTCCCGGTTGAGAACATATGGCCACATCTTTTTGATACCGTTTTGTTCGGTTATATCCGCAATACGCTTTTGCTGATGATTGGTGTTGGAGTTGGGACGTTTCTGATTGGTACATCAACAGCATGGCTCGTTACAATGTGTCGCTTTCCCGGCCGTGCTGTGCTTGAGTGGGCGTTGCTTTTGCCATTGGCTGTTCCGGCTTTTGTTCTTGCTTATGTCTATACCGATCTTCTGGAATATGCAGGGCCTGTGCAGATAGCTCTTCGGGCATTATTTGGTTGGCAGTCTGCCCGGGATTACTATTTCCCGGATGTTCGTTCCTTGGGTGGGGCTGTCTTGATGATGACATTGGTCCTCTATCCATATGTTTATCTTCTGGCACGTTCAGCTTTTCTTGATCAATCAGTTGCGGTGATGGAAGCAGCCCGGACCTTGGGATGCACCCCGTGGCAAAGCTTTTTCCGGATTGCTTTGCCGATGGCGCGTCCCTCTCTGGTCATTGGATTGGCTTTGGCCCTTATGGAGACGCTGAACGATTTTGGAACCGTTGATTTCTTTGCAGTCAGAACGTTAACTGCAGGCATTTTTAATGTCTGGCTTCTTATGGGTAATCTGGGTGGTGGCGCCCAGGTTTCTCTCGTTCTTCTATTTTTTGTGGTGTCCCTGATTATCCTGGAGAGATATGGCCGGCGTGGTCGTCGTTATCATGATCTGTCAACCCGCCGTATGTCCTTGGTTCGGTTCTCTTTGCCGGGTATACGGCGGTGGATGGCACTTCTGATATGTGCGCTGCCTGTTGTTCTGGGTTTTATTATACCAGCACTTCAGCTTCTTTTTTTTGCGGTCAAGCGCTTTGAAGAAAGCTGGACCCCACAATTTGCTGATTATGCTTTGAACAGCTTGCTGGTGTCATCTGTTGCTGCGGCTGTGGCAGCCCTTCTTGCCTTGTTCATGGGATATGCAGGCACTATACGTCGGGGGCGGAAACTGGCTTCTTTCTTCGTACAGTCAGCATCCTTAGGGTATGCCATTCCAGGGGCGGTTCTGGGTGTTGGTATTCTGGTGCCGGTTGGTTATTTCAATACAGCCTTGCAGGAGTGGGTTTCCGGAACATTCGGTATTTCGATGGAGCAGATCCTGTCCGGATCTTTTATTGGTCTTGTTGTGGCATATGTGATCCGGTTTCTGGCGCTTTCTCTTGGCACTGTGCAGGCAGGCTTTGGTCGTATCCGGCCTTCTCTGGGTATGGCGGCTCGAACACTTGGCTGTTCACCGCGACGTGTTCTTTGGGCTGTGCATGTCCCTATGCTAAGGGGCAGCCTTTTGACAGCAGTTCTTCTGGTGTTTGTTGATTGTATGAAGGAGCTGCCTGCAACCTTGCTTCTTCGTCCTTTCAATTTTGAAACCTTGGCAACGCACATTTACCAGTTTGCCAGTGAGGAAATGCTGGAACAGGCCGCGTTGGCTTCTCTGGCTATCGTTCTTACCGGTATTGTGCCTGTGATTATTCTCAGCTTCTCCATATCAAGCACACGGTCCAGGAAAGATGCGGTCTAGTACTTCGACTTCCACGTCAGGACAAGCTCTGCCTCTGCCCGTTTGGCGGCCATCAGCCAAGCTTGCACATTATTCCGGACCGGCTCTGTTCGTTGCTCTGTAATTGTCATGCCGTCGTACAAAGATCTTTCTTTTTGATCATCGCTCATGATGCACCAAGCAAGCTGCCTTCCACTGTCAGCCCGGATTGTTCCCGCTAAGGCACGGCCATAGTAAATGGTCCCAGTTTTTGCGTGCAGGGGTGATGAGCTTTCCGGCAATTCATCGGGTCTCCCGAAGGGGATCAGTTTCAGGCCGGGAAGCAAAGCTGACAGTAGCTTGCCGTTGACGCGCGTCGTTGCCATGTAACGAACCATTGCAGCGCATTGTCCCGGCGACATGCGGGCCTCGGACGACAAGCCAGACGCATTAGGAAGTTCTGCGTTTGTCCATGATACGTGAGGCATGACATCCTTGACCTTTGATAGCAGTACGCTTGCAGATTTCTCTAACGTCCTTTCACCGGTTACGGAGAGTGACATCATTTCAAAGGCCACATTATTGGAGTAGTGAAAGGCGCGGCTGATTGCTGTGTACAGGCTATCTCCAAGGTAGGACACTAATTCTGTCCCATCTGGAATAGAGTCAATGCGCTCGGGCGCTGACATTTTGATGCCGTTCTTTTCAGCTACAGCACGAAAGACAGCTGCGGCAAAGGGACCGGGATTATTGACTGGCAGCCATTCGCGGCTTCTGTCTGTGTCAGCTGATTCCAGCAGCTGTGAGCTGACGGGAAGGGGACGGAGAGGAATTTCTACCCCCTCTGCCTGACCATTTCTCCAAGCCACCCGATAGCGATTGAAATTGATGGATAATCCTGAAACTCCGGGATTATAGGGTGCATCGGCAGGCTGCTTGGCATTGATGGCAGGATGATGAGGAAGGGCGCCATCATAAAAAAGGAAGCTTCCACTTATGCTTTTAATTCCTTTTTTTTTCAGATCACCAACCATTTTTTCTGCTGCAGGTGTATCAAACATCGGATCCCCGCTGCCGACAAGGACCAGGTTCCCACGCACAACACCCTTGTTAACGGGGCCCGTTGCAATAATACGGGTCTTGGGCCTTTTTGTCACATCAGTCAGGCTTGTCAGAGCGATGAGAGAAGGGATCTTGGCTACAGAGGCTGGTATGAAGGTCTCTCGTGCCTGTTCCGCATCCAGGACGGCTCCTGTTTTGATATCAATCAGGACATAGCCTGTACGTAGCCCCTTTCTGATCGTCTCTGCCATCATGACCAGGGATGGTTCCGCTTTCTCGATGATATCACCTTCCACATATGCATCGGTATTGCTTGAAGCAGCCAGCGAGGTTCCGGCAAAAAGCCAGATCAGGGTGCTCATGCTCAAGAAGCGGGTCCGGGTCATATGCCGCATTTTTTCCATGGTCCAATATCAAGGTGAAGGTGGTCGTGGTGGTCCCTATCAGAGTTTGGGGTCAATACCACACTGAACCATTTACAGGCCGATTGTGACAGTTTTCTGAGGAATTCAGTTTTCTTGCCAGCATCTTTCCAGTCTTTGGCAACAGAGATCCGGGTGCCATCCCTGAGTTCAAAAACGCCGATGTCCAGTGCTTTGCCATAGCTGTGTTCAGACAGCCGTTTGCGGTTTGAGCTGCGACCCCGGCAAGCATAGGCCCCATAGTGGTGGTAGACCTGCACTTCCTGATGAAAGATCTCTCTTGCCAAGGGTTGGATGGAAGCGGTCTCAAAGACTGAAAAGCGTAAGGCTAACGTACAGTCCATCAGCGCGGGTCTGGACAGGGGAACCTGAGTCCCGGACAGGGAAACTGGTGTTTCGACGGAGCAGCCTGTTTTCATGCCGGTTTTCTTTGCCGCAGTATCAAATGCTGATGCATGATAGGATAAAGAAACAAGGCAGGCAGAGCCACGTTCCCGGGGAATAATGTGGCTGTTTGTATCACTGCTGCAGGCAGAAAGGGCAAGTGCGAGTGATATAAGGCCAACAAGGCGGTAAAGTATTCCAGATTGTGTCACGTGGGCACTACAATCCTTTAGCTGTTCTTTTATATGTGAGAGCACGCCTGAAGATCGGCCTTGTATCCATGGCTCTTGCATGGATTGCCTGCATCGGTTAGGTCTACCTCTTCCCGCTTCTGTTATGTTGCCCAGGCGATCGTATTCCATGTCCAATCTTTCCCATGCCGTATCCCGGCGGCGCACGTTTGCTATTATTTCGCACCCTGATGCCGGAAAAACAACACTGACTGAAAAGCTGCTCCTGTTCGGAGGTGCGATTCAGGTGGCCGGTGCTGTCAAGGCAAGAGGAGAACAAAGACGTGCTCATTCTGACTGGATGAAGGTCGAGCGGGAAAGGGGCATTTCGGTCGCGTCTTCAGTCATGACCTTTGACTATGCAGACTGCACATTCAATCTTCTGGATACGCCTGGTCACGAGGATTTTTCCGAGGATACTTACCGTGTCCTGACAGCCGTTGACAGCGCTGTCATGGTTATCGACGCGGCCAAGGGAATAGAAGAGCAAACCCGTAAGCTGTTCGAGGTTTGTCGTCTGCGTGATGTTCCGATTATGACGTTCATCAACAAGTTAGATAGGGAAGGGCAAGATCCTTTCCACCTGCTTGATGAAATAGAGCAGAGTTTGGCACTGGATGTAACGCCCGCCTCTTGGCCGATTGGAATGGGGAAGGCCTTTCTGGGATGTTATGACCTCTGGAAGGATCAGTTGATTCTGATGGAGCGTTCAAAGGGAGGAATGCCTGGGCTTGGGGCATCCTGTACCGGTCTGGATGACCCCGAGCTGGATCGGCAACTGCCTGCCTTGGCCGTGGAGGCTTTGCGGCATGATGTTGAAATGGCTCGTGCTTTCTGCAAACCATTCGATATCCAGGCGTATCGTGAAGGTCATATGACCCCCGTTTTTTTTGGATCGGCGGTCAATAATTTTGGTGTCCGGGAGCTTCTGGACGGCTTGGCGAGTCAAGCTCCTCCCCCTCGGCCCCAGCCTTGTGTTGAGCGCCCGATCATGCCGACAGAGCCGCATGTTACGGGTGTTGTCTTCAAGGTGCAGGCCAACATGGATCCAAGGCACCGGGATCGTATAGCCTTTGTCAGGCTGGCGTCCGGTCACTTCAAGAGAGGGATGAAGCTCAAGCATGTGCGTTCCGGCAAGATCATGACCATGCACAATCCGGTCATGTTTCTGGCACAGGATCGTGGATTGGCTGAGGAAGCGTTTCCCGGCGATATCATTGGAGTTCCCAATCACGGCAATCTGGCTATTGGTGATGCCCTGACAGAGGGAGAAGAGCTGCATTTTACCGGTATTCCCCGTTTTGCTCCCGAGCTTTTACAAAAAGTTCGTCCACACGATCCCTTGCGGGCAAAACACTTGAGCAAGGCGTTGCTCCAGCTGGCTGAAGAGGGAGCGGCTCGTGTCTTCAAGCCCCGCTTCGGTGCGGACTGGATTGTTGGTGTAGTCGGGGCATTGCAATTTGAAGTCATGGCGGATCGTATTCGTACAGAATATGAGGTGCCGGTTGTTTTTGAACCAACGCCTTTGTATACAGCCCGCTGGGTTGAGAGCACAGATCCTGTAGCCCTGAAAAAAATGATTGATGCCAACCAAGCCTCAATAGCTGATGATCATGAGGACCAGCCTGTTTTCCTCGCCCGCAATGCTTGGCATCTGGATCGTACGGCAGAAGACAATCCTGACGTCCGTTTTCTCAAAATAAAGGGGTAACTGGAAAGGGATAAGCCGGAGACCTCGGTGTGGTTCCCGGCCTATTCTAGAATTTCGACCGGCGGATTGCGTCTGCCTCTCCAGAGTTGTTGAGTGCGTTGAGCGACTGTTGCAGCCTGTCTATTATCATATCATCAATATTGTTGTTGCATGCAATGCCCATGATATTTTTCTCAATCTCAAAGGCTTCTTCGATTTCAACGTCTGCTTTCCGTGCCAAAGTCAGGGCAGAAAATTCTGTTGTTGCCCAGACGTCGATGCTTCCCTGCTCAAGTTTTTTCGGGTTCGCGTCATCAACAGTTTCATAATTGACCTTCAGCCCAAGGCTTTTGACATAGGCGCTGACACTGCCCCCTATATAACCACCAATGGTTTTGCCTTTCAGGTCCCCCAAGTTTTGCAGGGCCAATGTGCTGTCCTTTTTCTTGTAAACAACCCACCGATTCATTTCTATCGGTGCAATCCACTTCAGCTTCTTGCTGGATTCATCAGAGAGGGGCACGGGAAACGAGCAGTTAAAGCTCTTGCTCATCGTCATGTTATAGGATCGTGCCCGTGGATGGACGGCAATTGTGTATGCGATGCCTGCATTCTCGGCCATAAGCCGGACAATCTGTGTCGCAGTTCCCACGAATGTTCCGCGGCTGCTATAGCTGTAGGGGTACCATTCCTCCGTATTGAAGACGAAGGTCTGGGCTTTTACCCCGCCGACATTAAGGACGACAGCCACAGAGACCGCCGCGCCATACAGGGACTTCAGCATCACGACCTCTCGATGAACACATGATCCTCGCAATCATGGCCTGATCCCTGAGAAGGGGAAGCGACCATATGTATCGGTCGCTTCCTTCTGAGAGATCACCGTTTCTTCAGTGGCACAAACTTGCGTTGGGCGTGTCCTGTGAACAACTGGCGTGGGCGGCCAATCTTCTGGTCCGGATCGCCAATCATTTCATTCCACTGCGATATCCACCCGGTTGTCCGGGCCAGTGCAAAGATGCATGTGAACATGCTTACAGGTATGCCCATAGCCCTGAAGATAATCCCGGAATAGAAGTCTACGTTGGGATAGAGCTTCTTCTGGACAAAGTAGTCATCTTCCAGGGCAATACGCTCCAGCTCCATCGCGATCTGAAGAAGAGGCTCATTTTTCATGCCCAGCTCATCGAGCACTTCCTTGCACGTCTGTGCCATGATCTTGGCGCGGGGATCGTAGTTCTTGTAAACACGATGTCCGAAGCCCATCAAGCGGAATGGATCATCTTTGCTTTTGGCGCGTTTGATGCATTCCGGAATCCGCTTCACTGTGCCGATTTCAGCCAGCATTTTGAGAACGGCTTCATTGGCACCACCATGTGCTGGTCCCCACAGGGAGGCAATGCCCGCTGCAACGCAAGCAAAGGGATTTGCGCCGGATGACCCTGTCAGGCGTACTGTTGATGTCGAGGCGTTCTGCTCATGGTCAGCGTGCAGGATCAAGATGCGATCCATGGCTTTTGCCAGTGTTGGGCTGATTTTGTACTCCTCGCATGGAGTGGCAAACATCATCCGCAGGAAATTCTCGGCGTAGCTCAGCTCATTCTTGGGATAGATGAAGGGCTGGCCTATGGAGTACTTATAAGCCCATGCCGCTATGGTTGGCATTTTGGCAATCATGCGGTGCTGGGATATCATGCGATGGTGTGGATCGCTGATGTCCAGTGAATCATGGTAGAAAGCAGACAGCGCACCAACGACCCCGCATATGATGGCCATCGGATGGGCATCCCGGCGGAAGCCTTGGTAGAAGCGTGTCACCTGCTCATGGATCATGGTGTGATAGGTGATCGTGCCCTCGAACTCTTTCAGTTCTTTCGGGTTGGGCAGCTCACCTCTCAGAAGAAGATAGGCAACTTCCAGGAACGTGCAGTGCTGGGCCAAGTCCTCTATGGCATATCCGCGATGACGCAGAATGCCTTCATCGCCATCAATATAGGTGATCCCGGATGCGCAGGACCCCGTTGACGTGAAGCCAGGATCATATGTGAACATGCCTGTATCGGCATAGAACTTGCGGATATCCACGACACTGGGGCCAATGCTGCCGTCCATGACGGGGTATTCCCAGGACTTTCCGTTCCGGTTGTCTGTGACCGTGACTGTCTTCTTGGTTTTCGACATGTTGGTAAACCCCTCTGGAAATGCGTTGGTACAAGGCCTCTTTCTTGAAGAGCAACCTACGGGCAGCAGTGAACATCACGCAATGGCACGGTTGAGCGCATCACGCAGGCGAGCCAGGCTTTCCTGTTTTCCTAAAAGCTCCATAACCTCAAAGATGGGTGGCGATACGGTTGAGCCAGAGAGTGCAGCCCGTAACGGTTGGGCAACCTTTCCCAGTTTCAACAGTTTCTCTTCTGAATAAACACGCGCAAGGTCTTCCAGCGCTTCTCTGGAAAAAGGCTCTGCGCTGTCAAGGCGAACGATCAAATCTTCCAGAACCTGTCGGGCGCCATTGTCGTCCAGTTGCCGCGCTGCTTTTTCCTCAAGCACCAGTGGTCGGGGCTGCACATAGAACAGGGCTGATTGTGCCAGCTCGTTGATCGTTTTTGCCCTTTGTTTCAGGCTATCCATGGCTCGGAGCAGAAGGTCCTTGGCCTTTTTGTCCAGAGATTGGCGTGTCTCTTTCTCAAGGAGCGGAATAATCAGGTCGCACAGGCGGCCATCATCAGCCTGACGGAGGTAAATGCCATTGAGGTTGGTCAGCTTGGCCATGTCAAAGCGGGATGGTGCCCGGCCTACATCGGCAATATCAAACCATTCAATGGCCTGTTGTGTGGAAATAATCTCCTCATCACCACGACCCCAGCCAAGACGCAGCAGGTAGTTGCGCATGGCTTCGGGCAGGAACCCCATGTCACGGTAGGCCTCTGCCCCCAATGCGCCATGACGTTTGGACAGTTTTGCGCCATCCGGTCCATGGATCAGGGGAATATGGGAGAAGACCGGCAAGTCCCAGCCGCATGCATGATAAAGCTGGATTTGTCGGAATGTGTTTGTCAGATGATCATCGCCACGGATGACATGGGTTATGCCCATATCGTGGTCATCGACCACTACGGACAGCATGTAGGTTGGTGTGCCGTCTGCGCGCAGCAGGACCATATCATCCAGTTGTGCATTGGCAATACGCACTTCCCCCTGAACCAGATCGGACAAAACCGTCTCACCGTTCTGGGGTGCCTTCAGGCGGACAACGGGTTTGATGCCGGCTGGCGCATCTGTTGCGGGGCGGTCACGCCAGCGACCATCGTAACGCATAGGCAGCCCGGCGGCTTTCTGCTCGTCTCGCATGGCTGAAAGCTCTTCTGGAGAGCAGTAGCAGTAATACGCCTTGCCCTGCTCCACGAGCGTGCGGGCAACTTCAGCATGCCTCTGGGCTTTGGAAAACTGGAAGACAGGCTCCTCATCCCAGTTTAGCCCCAGCCAGCTCAAGCCGTCAAAGATGGCGTCAACGGCATCCTGGGTTGAGCGAGCGCGATCCGTGTCTTCAATCCGGACAAGAAATTTTCCGCCGTTATGTCTGGCGTACAGCCAGTTGAACAAGGCTGTTCTGGCACCGCCAATATGAAGAAAGCCCGTAGGCGACGGTGCAAATCGTGTAACAACATTCATAGACAAAGCCTAGGTTTGGGGCCGATGCCAAAAAAAGGATCCTATACTGCCCTGCCTCAGAGGCTATTTGCAAGCAGCAGCCCTTCGTAGCATATTCTTTGCGCACTTGCAGCAGGGAGATCGTAAACATGTACGCCCGGACGTGGCTGTCAGCCACGGTGTTCCTTCATCTTTTCCTTCGCATATCACATATTTTTGATCAAATTCGTTGGAAAATGGCTGCGGAGCAGGATTGGGGCTTGCCGTGGGGGGCTGTCTTTCTTGCCAGTGGGGCAGGGGTTTACTTCTCTTTGCATATAGAACCATCCATCTACCTCATCAGCGCATTGGTCTTTATCGCTGTTGTCAGTGCGTGTGTCTTGGCATGGTCTGTTTATGTGCGGCGTGGTTTCTGGATGGGGTGCGCTATTGCCAGCTTGGTTTTTCTGGCTGGTTTTATGTGTGCACATCAGTCTGCGGTGAGGGTCTCCGCCCCGGTCCTGATGCGGGAGGTTCCTCCTGTCATTCTTGAGGGGGTTGTTGTCAGGATCGAGCCATTACCGGTCGGATCCCGTATTCTTCTTGAAGATGTTGTTATTACGGGATTTAAACCTGAAAATACACCGAATCGCGTGCGTTTGATTATGCGCAGGGGCTTTCACGCATTACCAGGCCAGAGAATACGTCTACGGGCGGGTCTTTTGCCACCATCACCGCCGTCTGCACCGGGTAGCTATGACTTTCAGCGTATAGCCTGGTTTGAGAAGATCGGAGCGGTTGGTTACGGTGTCAGTACCCCAGAGTTTATTGGTGAGGATCTGTCTGATTCTGTCTGGGCTTTTGCCGAGACAGTGCGTCAACGTGTTGGCCAGCGACTGAGAGAGGGTATTCCGGGTGATGGGGGGGGCTGTTGCGGCAGCCTTGGTGACCGGAGAGCGGCAGGCTATTTCTTCTGCCACAATTGATGCCTATCGCGATGCCGGACTGTCACACCTTTTGGCTATTTCTGGTTTGAATATAGGAATTTATGCCGGAATTATCTTTGTCGTCGTGCGTGGTGGGCTGGCTATGGTACCCGCCGTGGCGTTGCGGTGGGATGCCAAGAAATTGGCTGCGGTTCTGGCTCTGTTGGCAACAACTGTTTACCTCTTGATCTCCGGAAGTGGCATACCAGCTGTACGTTCTTGGATTATGAGCGGGGTTGTGTTGTGTGCCATTGTCCTTGACCGCAAGGCCCTCTCATTCCGCGTTCTCGCGGTTGCGGCCCTGTTGATCCTGCTTTTCCGGCCTGAAAGTATTCTTGGGCCCAGTTTCCAGATGTCTTTTGCTGCCGTTCTGGCTTTGATATCGGGTTATATGGTTCTGCAACCGCGCCTGACAAACTGGCGTGCCCAGTCAGGTGGCCCAGTGTCGGCGGCTTGGAGATCAGGTGCTGTTTATGTGTTTGGTATTGTTTCTTCCACTCTGTTGGCAACTGTTGCAACGGCCCCATACGCCATTTATCACTTTCATCGTCTCCCTCTTTACGGGCTTCTGGCCAATCTGGTCGCTGTACCTGTAACAGCTGTCTGGATCATGCCTTGGTTAGTTCTGGCCCTGGTTCTGGTGCCGTTTGATATGGAAGCGTTGGCCTTGATTCCCTTGGCGTGGGGCGTGGATCTTGTCCGGGAGCTTGCTATTCTTATTTCAGCTCTCCCGCATGCGAGCCTTCATACACCCCCTATGACCTCGGCTGCCTTGGTTGCAGCAACTTTGTCAGGTTTTTGGCTTTGCGTTTGGCAAGGTGCATGGCGTTGGTGGGGAGTACCTGTTCTGCTGATTTCGCTCGTGTCGCCTTGGATATGGCGGGATATTCCACAGCTTGTTGTCAGCGGAGACGGGAAAGTGACTGCCGTGAGTGACAGCGAAGGATTGATTCTCTTGCCCGGGCGTTCCGGTCGTTTTACCCGCTCTACATGGCTGGAGAGGTGGGGGAAAAGTTCGGAAAGCTGGGATCGCTGGAGTACGGGGGAAGGGCCTTGGCGCTGTGACCCGTATGGTTGCCTGTATAAGCATGGTGGGCATCGTCTTGCACTTGCCTATCGTGAAGAAGCGATCCTTGAAGACTGTAGCCAAGTTGACGTTATTGTAACACCCCTGAAAGTTCCCTCAAACTCTTCCTTGCGAAGCAGATGCAAAGCAAATCGTTTTATCGATGGCTGGGCTCTTGAGCGAGCAGGGACGCATGTTTTCTATTTTTATAATACGGGCATACAGGTCCGTACGGTCGTCGACGACCAGGGGGAGAGGCTATGGAGCCACTCGCAACAGCCCGTATCATGGGGCAATGAAGATGAAACGGAAGGTTCTATGCCAATGGTGGATGTCTTCTGATATCTCTAGTAGCTTCTCAGGAGTCCAACCAGTTGTCCCTGTACCGTAACCCGATCCGGGCCAAATATACGCGTTTCATATGTACGATTGGCGGGCTCGAGCGCGATTGCATTGCCCTTGTGGCGCAGACGTTTGAGGGTTGCTTCTTCGTTATCAACCAACGCAACAACGATAGTGCCGTTTTCGGCTTTCTCGCAGCGCCGTATAATCACGGTATCACCATCAAGAATGCCGGCCTCTATCATGGAATCGCCCTCCACGGTAAGGGCATAGTGATCTCCTCCCGACAGAATGGATGCAGGAACTTCCACCAGGCTTGTTTGGTCACACAGCGCTTCGATCGGCGTTCCGGCAGCAATCTTGCCATAGAGAGGGAGTTGTACGGCCTCGCTGTTACCGGGGATGGGAATCCCTGACAGGGGTTGCCCGAAGTTGCTGCGAACATGACTGATTGTCCGCACTGTTTCGTCAGGCCGTCCTTTTGTTCCTGCTTGCCCAGATGATCTTTCGGGCATGCGTATAACTTCAAGCGCCCGGGCGCGGTGGGGCAGGCGCCTTATAAAGCCCCGCTCCTCCAATCCCGTAATCAAGCGATGAATGCCAGATTTTGATTGTAGTCCCAAGGCATCCTTCATTTCGTCAAACGACGGTGATACCCCATTCTCGCGTAGCCTGAGATCAATAAAGCAGAGAAGCTGATGCTGTTTTTTTGTAAGCATGGACCCCACCCTACCCAGCGCTGTAGGCGCCAGCCAAGAGATCAGAAGAACAATAGTATGTTCTACTTTAGTTCTTTCGTCAGGTCAACGCCAACAGGCTGTATGCGAGAAGAGGTTTTACAGCATCATGCGACAGCAAGCCTCAGTGTAGCAGTCTCAACATCCTCTTGGCGCATCAAGCTTTCACCAACAAGAAACCGTCTGGCTCCTGATTGTGCCATTCTGTCGAGATCTGCTTTTTGTTTCAGCCCACTCTCTGAAACAAGGGTGCGATCTTTACCAACCATGGCAGCCAGTGCCTCGGTTGTTGCCAGATTGGTTTCCAGGGTTCGCAGATTGCGGTTGTTGACGCCGATCAATCCTGATTGTGTATGACGTAAAGCGCATTCCATCTCAGATTCATCATGGACTTCAATCAGGGCATCCATTCCCAGCGACAGGGCCAGTGACTCCATTTCTGCCAGCAAGGCTTTATCCAGTGCTGCAACAATCAATAAGACACAGTCGGCTCCCATGGAGCGGGATTCAACGATCTGCCATGGATCAAGCATAAAGTCCTTGCGCAGGACGGGCAGGGAGCAAGCGGCGCGGGCCGCAACCAGATAGGCATCCGATCCTTGGAAGAAGGGAACATCTGTCAGAACAGAGAGGCATGATGCCCCACCTTTTTCGTAGGCTTTGGCCAGTGCAGATGGATCAAAGTCGGGGCGTATCAATCCACCGGACGGTGATGCCTTCTTGATTTCACAAATCAGGCCATAGCGTCCCTGCTCCACGTGCTGGTCCAAGGCGTTGGCAAAGCCACGGGCCTGGTCAGCGGCTGTAGCTTTGTCTTCCAAGTCACGCAGGGAAAACTTCTTCTTCCTTTGCTCCAGATCCAAACGGGTTTGTGCGCAGATGCGTTCGAGCACATCACTCATACGTTGACCTCACGCACGCTGACAGAGTGATGCGATCCATAGAGGCGTACCAATGAAGCCAGTATGCTGGATGCCTTGCCGCTGTCGATTGCGCGACAAGCCAGCTCGGCACCTTCACGCAAGGTATTGACCCTTTCGGCTGTCACAAGCGCTGCGGCTGCATTCAAAACCACAATATTACGGAATGGCCCCGGCTCACCCCCCAGTATTTTGCGGATCATTTCCGCATTATGCTCGGCGGTTCCCCCTTTCAACTCAGCTAAAGTTGCCCGCGGCAGGCCTGCATCTTCCGGAACAATCTCAAAGCATCGGACGTCGCCATCTCTGAGTTCGGCGGCATAGGTTGGGCCTGTCGTTGTTACTTCGTCCAAGCCGTCGTGACCGCATACGACTGTTGCCCGCCTGAGTCCCAGCTTTCCCAAACAGTGGGCAACCGGTTCAAGCCACTTGCGATCAAATACACCCATCAGCTGATAATCAGCACTGGCAGGATTGGTCAGCGGCCCAAGGAGATTGAAAATCGTCCTTACCCCAATTTCCCGGCGTGCGGGGGCAACATGCTGCATGGCCGAATGGTGGCGAGGAGCCATCATGAAACCAATTCCAATCGTGTGCATGGCCTTTTCGACAACTGTGAAATCGGCGTCCAGATTCAGGCCAAGTGCGCACAGAACATCCGCAGATCCCGAGCGCGACGATGCAGCGCGATTGCCGTGCTTGGCAACAGGAACCCCTACCGCAGCGACAACAAGGGCCGCAGCGGTGGATATATTATAGGTTCCGCTGCCATCACCACCGGTTCCGACAATGTCGATGGCGGCCGGGTGGAGCCTGTATCCGCACAGCATGAGAGCGCATTGTCCTGGCCGCTGCTGTTATTTCATCAACGGTCTCACCTCTCAGGCGCATGGCCATCAGGAAGGCACCGATCTGAGCAGGGGTAGCTCGTCCTGACATGATGACATCAAAAGCCTCGGCGGCCTCTTCTGAAGACAGAACCTCGCCATCAGCCAGGCGCGGCAGAAATTTTCCCAGTCCTCCGCTCATGGTTCAGGCGGCCCTTTCATTGCAAGTATAACCAGCTATATTCAGAAAATTACGGAATATATCATGGCCATGTTCGCTGGCGATGCTTTCCGGATGGAACTGAACGCCATGAATTGGCATGTCGCGGTGCGACAGGCCCATAATCAAACCGTCTTCAGTTTGTGCCGTGATTTCAAGGCAGTCCGGCAGGGAATCGCGAGCGACCAAAAGAGAGTGGTAGCGCGTAGCCCGGAAGGGATTGGGCAGGCCTGAAAAAAGCCCTTGCCCGGTATGGTGGACAGGAGAAATCTTGCCATGCATTGGCTCTGGCGCGCGGACAACACGCCCTCCAAAAACTTGGCCTATGGCCTGATGCCCCAGGCATACCCCCATGACCGGAACCTGTCCGGCAGCCTTTTCAATCAGCTCCAAGCAAATGCCGGCCTTGTCAGGGTCACATGGTCCGGGTGACAGAACAATCCCTCTTGGTTGCCACGCCATGACATCCTTGGCTGTTACAGCATCGTTGCGCACAACTTTTGCTTCCACTCCCAGCTCTGCCAGATAATGCCAGAGGTTCCAGGTAAAGCTGTCGTAGTTATCGATCAAAACCAATGGCATGACTGTCTGTTCCGGGGATTGGGACTGCACGTCTATGGGCATTTTTTTGTTACACCATGCTAACCAGGATACAAGCACACAATGTGGTTGTGCATTTCATTTCTGTTGACCCAATATCCCTGCCTGTTATTACGAAGGGATAGCTTCTGACATGCCTACTGCACGTCGCCCGTTCTTGGTACATCGTGCCCGGAGAGATGTCTATGGATTCTCGTCGCACCCAGGTTGCATCGTCTGCCGGTCATATAGGCCTTTCCGTACAGGGGATGACCTGTGTTGCCTGCGCATCACGTCTTGAGAAAGTCTTGTCCAGGCTGGAGGGCGTGGAGCATGCGAGTGTCTTGTTCCCCCTAGAGCGGGCCGATATCTGGATGAGTGCCTCATTCGCCGGTGGGCAGGAGGCGCTGCATCAAGCAGTTCGGGATGCCGGTTTTATTCCAGGAGACCTGCCCGAAACGGCGGCGGGATTTCGGGCCTACGAGCATGAAAAGAAACAGAGACAGCGCCGTGAGATTGTTCTTCTTGTTGGTGTTGGACTGCTTTCTCTTCCCCTTGTCGCTGATATGGTTTTGCACCTGCTGTCTTCTCCATGGCGTGTTCCTGTACTGATACAGGCGGTATTGGCGACCGTTGTGCAGATAGCCGGAGGAGCCCGTTTTTATCGTGGTGCCTGGTCTGCCCTGAAGAAGGGGTATGCCACAATGGATTGCCTTGTGGCCCTTGGAACATCTGCTGCGTGGGGTCTGTCCGTCCAAAGGGTCATATGGGGCACCGGGGGACATCACCAGGACTTGTACTTCGAGGGATCTGCGGTGGTTATCACCTTGGTTCTTCTTGGAAAGTGGCTGGAGGGAAGGGCACGTGACGCATCCGGTGCAGCACTGCAGTCCCTGATGAAGCTGCGTCCTGATGAGGTGTGCGTCCATATACCGGACAAGGGGCTGTACATGCTGCCCGCTGCACAGGTAGTCCCGGGAATGGTGATTTGCGTTCGTCCGGGCGAGAGAATACCGGTTGATGGATGTCTTGAGGAGGGAATGGGCGATGTGGATGAATCCCTTCTGTCCGGTGAGAGTATGCCGGTATCAAAACGTGTTGGTGATGCCGTTGTCGGTGGGTCCCTGAATATCAATGGTGTTCTGAGAATTCGCGCACAGGCCGTTGGTGCAGAATCTGTGCTGAACCGCATCATTCATCTTGTCGAGACCGCCCAAGCTTCAAAGCCACCCGTGCAAGCTTTGGTGGACAGGATTTCAGCGATTTTCGTGCCCTGCATTATGGTTCTTGCCTTGATGACCATTACGGGGTGGTGGGTGATTGCCGGAAATCTCGAGGTGGGGATGATCGCGGCAATTTCGGTGCTGGTGGTTGCCTGTCCTTGTGCACTGGGCCTTGCGACACCAACGGCACTTGTTGTCGGTACATCTGTTGCTGCCCGCCATGGTGTTCTTCTGCGTGATGCGGCGGTGCTTGAGAAGATACGTACGCTCTCTACCGTTGTTATGGACAAGACAGGAACCTTGACGGAAGGCCGACCAGTCGTGGTTGATTGTCTCGCTGATGATCTTGGTGCCATGCTGACTGTTGCCGCCAGCCTTCAGCAGGGGAGCCTTCATCCCCTTGCCCGTGCTTTTGTGGAAAAGGCAGAGGAGGAAGGGTGTGAGGTCACGCATGTTACAGACTGGATTGAAATGCCCGGCCTAGGTATACGCGGAAAGATTGGGGGGCGCGGCTGGGTTCTGGGATCATCGGTCTGTATGCAGCAGGAAGGCAAGGAATGTGAGCCATGGCAGGAGTGGGCCGATCTTCGGCGGGACAAGGGGCAGACTTTGGTATGGCTGGCCCCGGATGATGGCCCGGTAGCAGCAGCTTTTGCTTTGGCAGATCGTATTCGTCCTGAATCGCCGGGAGTTGTTCGGTGGCTGAAGTCCCGTGGCCTGGATGTTGTGATGTTGACAGGTGACAGCGTGCGTTCTGCTCGCTCTGTTGCCATGGCTGTCGGAATTTCCAATGTCTATGCCGAGACGCTTCCACAGAAAAAAGCGGACATTATTGTATCTCTCAAAACTGCAGGGCATGGCGTTGGCATGATTGGCGATGGTCTCAATGATGCCCCTGCACTTGCGATGGCTGATGTTGCGATTTCAATGGGATCGGGTGTAGATGTCGCTATGGAATCATCGTCTGTTGTCTTGATGCGCGGGGATATTGCCCTGTTGCCATATGCTTTTGCTATTGCTGAAGCAATTCTGGGTAGAGTACTTCAAAATCTTTTTTGGGCTTTTGTATACAATATCTCGGCTGTTCCAATGGCTGTTGCGGGTCTTCTTGATCCGGTGATTGCCGGAGCAGCCATGGCTTTTTCCAGCGTCAGTGTTGTTCTGGGCTCGTTGGTGCTTTTGCGCTGGAGCCCTCCCGATTTATCCCGCAGGTGACACACCGGGATAGAACAGGGGTGGCACCTTGAATCCTTGGCACGTATACTGCCCCCTTTCATAATAGAGTAAAGACAAAACAGGATCAGGACCTTGCCAAAACAGCGCCTTTCGCGTACCGGACCGACGCGCTCCAAGGTTTCGTCTTCCCGCAAAACCGTACGAGGACGAAAGGAAAGGCGAAGTGTCCGGAAAGGGGCAGGTAGCTTGGGAGGGCTTTTATCCTTCTTTCGTTTTTTTGAGAGAATTTCTCAGCGTCCTGCGATATTTGGTGGCATGGTCGCTGTTGTACTGGTTCTGGCTGTCGTCATCGGCTTGGTGATCGGGCATATTTACCGTTCTGGTTCGCCTGTATTTTTAGCTGCTCAGGGCATTGATCCCATTGGAGTCATGGCAGATAACATAACCCGTGGCCGGGATCCGTTGTTTCCAGAACGTGCCGATGTCCCTTTGCAAGGTGTTTCGCCCTTGGCAGAACCAGAGGCGTACTCGGATCAGTGGCGCTCTGCCCCACGCGAAGCGCCTTCAAAGCCATCGCCAAGTACGTCGGCAGAGAGTGCGGTTGCCCCGTTGTTGCCTGTGTCTGACTCTGCCAAGGAGAAGGCAGCGTTACCACAAACACAGAAGCCTGAAGTAAAAATCGCGTCCTTGCCTCCTGCCTCTTCACATCCTAGATCACCACATTCCACTGTTTTTGTTGCTATTGTCATTGATGATATGGGCGTTGACCAGGTTCGAAGTCGGCGTGTTATTGATTTACCGGGACCGTTGACGACATCTTTTCTTACGTTTGCGCGTGACCTGAAGCGTCAGGCGCGTTCTGCTGCCGCTGCTGGACATGAGTTGATGATGCATATGCCGATGGAGCCGAAGGGAAAGGTATCTCCTGGTCCAGATGCGTTGCTTGTTCGCATGGGGAAAGAAGAGATTGCAAGCCGGGTACACAACATGTTGGACCGTATGGAAAACTATGTTGGTATCAATAATCATCAGGGAAGCAAATTTACAGAGGATGAAGCCGGTCTGAAAGTTGTGATGACTGCCCTGAAGCAGCGAAGGCTGTTCTTCCTGGATTCACGCACCAGTGGGCAAAGTGTCGGTGGTCGCGTTGCAGAGGAGGCGGGTGTGCGTACCATTGATCGCGACATTTTTCTCGATCATGAGAACAGGCCGGGTTATGTCGAGAAACAATTGGCACTGACAGAGGCTTTGGCCAAGAGGCGTGGATACGCCATAGCCATTGGTCACCCGCGCGACGCCACCATAGGGGCCCTGCGTCGCTGGTTGCCAACTCTTTCCGGCAAGGGTATCGACTTGGTTCCTGTGTCGATGCTGATTGACATGCGCTACGGAACCCCGGCCGCTGATTTAATCAAACCAAAGAGAGCAGGTAATGGTTAAGCTTACAATAAAGATTTCCGGTGTGACGTGCACTGGCTGTGCCCGTACTGTAGAAAAAGCCGTTATGAGCATTCCCGGTGTGAACTCGGCTCGCGTTGATCTGTCGCGCCAAGAAGTAACTTTTGAGGCCCAAGAGGCTCTACAGCTTTCCGCTGTGCAACAAGCTGTAGAGCAAGCAGGATTCGATATTCGGGCAGACTAGGTATTCCAGTCAGATACAGGCTTGCTCTTCTGCTCTGGACAGAGACTCTTCCGCTGTCTGTGCAGAGCGCACGAGCGCCATCGCCTTGTTGATGCACTCTTCATATTCGCTGTCAGGGTTGCTATCAGCGACAATGCCAGCACCAGCCTGTATAATCAATTCACCGTCCTTGATCAGACCGGTCCGTAGTGTAATACAGGTATCAAGCTGCCCATTTGCCGAGATATAGCAAAAAGCACCCGCATAGAAGCTGCGTTTCTCACTTTCCAGTTCATCAATAATTTCCATGGCCCTGACTTTCGGGGCTCCTGATACTGTTCCGGCGGGGAAACCAGCCATCAGTGCAGCAACGGCATCATGGTTGTCTGCAATCTGTCCTTCGACATTGGAAACGATATGCATAACGTGCGAATAGCGTTCGACAGACATTTTTTGGGTCACGCGAACGGTTCCGGGGCGTGCAACGCGCCCGACATCGTTCCGCCCAAGATCCAGAAGCATCAGATGTTCTGATATTTCCTTTGTATCCGCAAGAAGGTCTTCTTCCAGCAGCTTGTCTTCTTCTGGCGTTGCGCCGCGCTTTCGTGTCCCTGCCAAAGGACGAACCGTTACAGTCTTGTCATGGAGGCGGACGAGTATCTCAGGGCTGGATCCAACCAGCGAGAATTCACCTTGGTCAAAAAAGAACAGAAACGGGGATGGGTTCGTGCGGCGCAGGGCTCTGTAAAAAGAGAGAGGTGATGCCTTGAGCGGGATGCGGAAGCGTTGCGACAGAACAACCTGAAAGACGTCGCCACTTGCAATATACTCCTTTGCCCGTTCCACCATGCCCCTGAATTGTTCGCGCGTTGTGTTCGAGCTTGGAGCAAGGGATCTGTTATTGGCCGGCAAATCTTCTTTCCAAGCTGCGGTGGTTTCCGTGGCGGGCTTTTGCAAACGTGCAATGGCTTCATTGATACGGCCCAAGGCTGCTTCAAACGCATGTTCCGCAGACATCGCACGATCTGGCCTGACAGGCGTTATGATTGTCAGGATATCACGCGCGTTGTCCAGAACAGCCATGATCGTTGGCCTGATAAAAAGGCTATCCGGTATGCCAATGGTATCGGGGTTCGGATTGGAAAGCTTTTCAGCCAGCCGGACCATGTCATACCCCATATAGCCCGCCAAACCGGCTGACATTGGGGGTAGGTGGTCCGGAAGATCAATGTGGCTTTCTTCGATAAGGCGCCGCAGTGATTCCATTGACTTCCCGTCATGCGTAAAGCAGTTGGGGTCAAGGCTGGCTGCGCGGTTAATTTCGGCACTGCCAGACAGACTGCGCCACACAAGATCAGGATTGAGGCCCATAAAGGTATAACGCCCCCTGATAGCTCCACCTTCGACGGATTCCATGATAAAGGCGAGGGGATCTGACTGCTTCAGCTTGATAAAGACGGACAGGGGGCTGTCCATATCTGCGGATATGCTGCGCCAGAGAACCTGTGCTTTTCCAGCCTTCCAAGAGGACTCAAACGTCTGGAATGACACATTGGTTTGCATGGCGCGCAAGACTCCTTATAAGGGAACAGTGCGGGGCCTTGGTGTAAGCCCCGCACACGTCTGCGGTTAAAGCATGCCGTATGATTTATGGCAACAGGTTGTTTATAACGTCTTGATTGACATGCATGCCATAACGGTCAAGCAGAGTATCTGTAATGATTCTGGTTACATCGTTGACCAGTGCAGAGTGTACATTATTCCGCATGGTCGTTACCTCGTGGCTGTCTTTGCTTGGATCTGCCGGTTTGATCATGTCCATACGCAAGACGTAGACATTCTGATCATCCTTGACCACAGAAGTTTTTCCAGTAGGCAGGGTAAAGAGGGCCTGCACAATCTGTGGGGGCATGGGGGTGTCTGTCTTGTTGACTTGCCGTCCGTCCCGGCCAATTCCCGATATTTTGCTGACCGTTATGCCGCGTGCCTTGTTAATGATGTCGTTCGGCACCTTCCCGGATGTCAGTTCGGCTGCAAGTTGTTCGGCCATAGCAGCAGCAGCAGTCTTTTGTGCATTTTTCTTCCACAAGGCCTCAACTTTTTCCCGTACATCTTGAAATGGCTGGATTGTCTGCGCATGAACGGCATTGACCTTCACAACGAAAGCGCCGCCATCCACGTGAATAAGGCGGCTTTCTTCGCCCTGTGCCAACGCAAAGGCTTCTTTCAGAACATCTTCTTCCAGATCGGCTGGCAAGAGGCTCGATCCATCCGCCGCAATTGAATCAGCAGCTACAAGCTTGATGCCGAACGTATCCGCAATCTCCCTGTGGTCTTTTCCAGAGGCAAGGCTATCTTCAATGCGCTGTGCGATATCATAGAATGCCTCGGCAGCTTTTTCACGCTTCAGCTGGGCCTTGATCTCTTCTGACACAGTTTCCAGTCGTTTTGTCTGTGCCGGAACAAGAGGTCCAGCAGAAAAGACATGCCACCCCACAGCTGACTGAACAGGCTGTGACACGCCATTTCCGGGCAAGGACCAGACGACGGCTGCAATATCTTCAGGTAGGCTATTTTTGGTAATGAGCCCCATATCCAAAGGCTTCCCTGAGCCTGTTTTGATCGCGGCATCAGCAAGGCTTGAGCCGGCCTTTACCTGCCCCAAGATATGGTTGGCGGTATCTTCGGTTTCAACAATGACCTGCGTAACCGGCCTGCTTTCTGGGGTCGTGAAGAGATCCTGGTTTGTACTGTAATAGTTGGCAACATCCTCATCGCTAATCGTTATTCTGCTTTCAAGCATGGTTGGATTCATGACGAGAACAGAAAGATCCCGTGTCTCTGGCACTGCAAACACACTTTTATTCTCTTCGTAGAAGGCATGCAGAGTGCCGTCATCCGGCCGAGCTGCCACGTCCTGTGCGGCTGTACTGATTTGCAGGACATGAGCGTCGCGGCGTTCCTCGCGAATGCGGTATAATACTTCTGCCATTTTGAGCGGTGTCACAATGCCGCTGGTCAAGGCATCCTCAAGGCGGGCGCGAACCAAGTCCTTGCGGGCTATGTCAAGCCAGCCTTGTTCTGTCAGGTTATTGGCGGCAAGAACTTGGTTAAATCGTGTACGGTCAAATGTGCCCTCGGCATTCTGGAAAGCTGGCTGTTGTATGGTGACTTCTCTAAGGGCGGTATCAGAAACGACGATGCCAAGATCACGTGCCAGCATTTCCTGAGCGGCAGAGGCTGAAAGCGATGAGACAGTGCTTTCTATCAAGCCAATCTGCCGGGCTGAATCAGCATCAAAACCGGGACCAAAGATCTGACGGAGCCTGTCCATCTGGCGTGCCAGTTGGTCCTTGAGCATAAGGCCGCTGATATCTATAGCGCCTACCGTGATGGCAGGCTTGTTGTTGGCTCTGGAATTGACAACATCCCCGATCCCCCAGATGCCAAAGCTGAGTATCAGAACAGCAAAAAGAATTTTCGCCACCAGAGAGCCGGTGGATTTACGCAGCGCATCAAGCATGTTTGTTCCTGGTTCAGTCCAGAGTGACATCGGGAAGCATATGATAAGCATACCATGGCGTACGGGCAACCGGCATCCTGGATCGAGCGTGATGTTCAGCATGGAAATTTTCTTTGCAAATCCATTTTCTGGCGCGTTCGTTCATTGGAAAGGTGCTCTCAACGTGTTAGATAGGGGGGCTTTTGTTCGCTCCATTGTTGTGCGAAATCAAGTAGACAGACATGAACAAGAAGGTAAGGAGCTGACCCATGGGGCAGAAGCGCCTTTTGGTTGCCGGAAACTGGAAAATGAATGGCCTGCGTGCCGACGCCGAGCTTATGGTGGAAGGCCTTGCATCCTGCTGCCATGCCATGGGGAATGTTGCTGTTGATATTGCGCTCTTTCCCCCGGCAACCCTGCTGGACTACATGGTACGTGCCCTTGATGATACGCCTGTTGCCATAGGAGGACAGGACTGCCACCGTGCCGAGAAGGGTGCCTTTACCGGTGATCTGTCGGCTTGGATGTTGCGCGATGTTGGTGCTTCTCATGTTCTGCTGGGTCACTCCGAGCGGCGTACGGGACATGCAGAGAGCAGTGCGCAGGTCAAGGACAAGGCTCAGGCAGCCCAAGCTGCTGGCTTGGTTGCGATTATATGCGTTGGCGAGAACAGCTCGGAAAGAGACAGGGGGGAAACTCTTGCTGTTGTCGGGCGACAGGTGCAGGAATCACTCCCAGCAGGTGCGACGTATGCCAACACGATCATAGCGTATGAGCCCGTGTGGGCCATCGGATCCGGTCAAGTGCCGACGATGGAAGAGATTGCGAATGTGCATGGAGAGATACGGCGTCTTCTTGCAAAGATAATCGGGGATGATGCTGGTGCCACACGCATTCTCTATGGTGGTTCTGTGAAGCCTTCCAATGCGGCAGAGATCCTTGGCCTGGGGGATGTTGATGGTGCCCTTGTCGGTGGAGCCAGTCTTATCCTGGATGATTTCTGGGCCATTGTGACTGCCGCTGTCAGATAAATGGTAATTTGTTCTGGCATCCTGACATCAAGGGCATTAAAAATGCCCGTTTGATGATTCAGGCCGTGCGTTGAAGTCCCTGATGTCCATGTGAGTTTGGATTCGGGTGTCGCAGACCAGCCCTTTGACAGGTTGCACTATCTCATGATTACGGTTGTCCTTGTTATTCATCTTCTGATTGCCATGGCTCTTGTGGGCGTCATTTTGCTTCAGCGTTCCGAGGGAGGTGCTCTTGGCATCGGTGGGAATGCGGGCTTTGTCTCGGGGCGTGCAGCGGGCAACATTCTGACCCGCGCTACAGCCCTTCTGGCTGTTGCATTCTTTTCGACCAGCATGATCCTGGCTGTTCTGGCGGGTGGGAACCGGGCTGGTTCCATTCTGGATGTTCCGGAGCAACCTGCTTCTGCACCGTCTGGCCAGCGTTCGGGTGAGCCTTCGGTTCCCCTTTCTGAGTAAAGTCAGGGGTGGCAGACACCCTGCTTGTGCAGGGATTGTCGGGCATTATTCCCTTGGCCTTGTTCTGGTCTGTGGCAGTTCTGCGTGTTGGCTGTATGCAATATCCAAGCTTTGTTCCGGTGCTTGTCAATCTGGGCTTCTGCGTCGTTTTTATTTTGAAGGCAAGAGTTAGCGGACCATGACCCGTTTTATTTTTATTACAGGCGGTGTAGTTTCCTCCCTTGGCAAGGGGCTTGCCTCTGCCGCGCTGGGGGCCAGTCTGCAGGCAAGGGGATACAAGGTACGGCTTCGCAAGCTTGACCCCTATCTTAACGTTGATCCCGGCACCATGAGTCCGACCCAGCACGGTGAGGTTTACGTCACCGATGATGGTGCGGAAACTGATCTTGATCTCGGTCATTACGAGCGTTTTACAGGCGTCGCATCGCGTCGTTCCGATAACGTAACCGCGGGTCGTATTTATCGTACCGTTCTGGAGAAAGAGCGTCGGGGCGATTATCTGGGGGGAACCGTTCAGGTTATTCCCCATGTTACGGACCAGATTAAAACCTTTATTCTGTCTGATCTGACCGATGAGGACTTCTGCTTGTGTGAAATTGGGGGTACGGTTGGTGACATAGAAAGCCTGCCGTTCCTTGAAGCTATTCGCCAGCTGGGTAACGAGCTTGGTCGCGAACGGGCGATGGTGATCCATGTTACTCTTCTGCCCTATATTCCGACGGCTGGTGAGCTGAAGACCAAGCCAACGCAGCATTCCGTCAAGGAGCTTTTATCGGTCGGGATCCAGCCTGATATTCTGATGTGCCGTTCCGATAGGCCTATACCGGAAAGTGAACGTCGGAAGATTGCGCTGTTTTGCAATGTCAACGAGAAGAACGTAATTGCGGCCCTTGATGCTCCCACGATTTATCAGGTGCCAATAGACTATCACGCACAGGGTCTTGATACGCAGGTTTGCCGTCATTTTGGCCTGCCCTCTGATGTTTCCCCGGATCTGGGGCGTTGGCACACCATCGTCGGACGGGTTACAAAGCCCGAAGGGGTTGTGACGATTGGTATTGTTGGCAAATACACAAGCCTTCTTGATAGCTACAAGTCTCTTTCCGAGGCTTTGGTTCATGGCGGTATCGCCAATAATGTCAAGGTTCAGCTTGAGTGGTTTGATTCCGAGATTTTCGAACGAGAGGATGCTGCGCGTTTTCTTGAGTCCGTTGATGGCATTATGGTGCCCGGTGGCTTTGGAGAACGCGGAGCTGAGGGCAAGATCCGTGCCGCCCGCTTTGCGAGAGAGCACAAGATTCCTTATTTCGGCATTTGTTTCGGTATGCAGATGGCCGTTATTGAATGCGCACGCCATCTGGCCAATCTGCCTGATGCGTCGTCCTCGGAGTTCGGTCCGACCAGTGAGCCTTTGGTTGGGTTGATGACAGAATGGCTGCGCGGCACAGAGCTTGTCAAAAGATCCTCTACCAATGACATGGGCGGAACCATGCGCTTGGGGAGCTATGAGTGTCTATTGGCAGAGGGTAGCAAGGTACGGTCTATATATGGGCATGAGCGTATTTCTGAGCGCCATCGGCACCGTTACGAGGTGAATGTTCACTACCGTGAGCAGCTTGAAGCGGCTGGCCTGCGTTTCTCCGGGCTTTCTCCGGATGGCTTGTTGCCGGAAATTGTTGAGTATTCAGATCATCCGTGGTTCATTGGCGTACAGTTTCACCCGGAGTTGAAATCCAAGCCATTTGATCCGCATCCACTGTTCACATCCTTTATTCAGGCTGCGGTTACAAAGTCCCGTTTGGTTTGATGGATTGTGTGGCTTAACCCTGTCAGGACGGTTTTGATGTCAAACCCAGTTACTCCGCCGCGCCATGTTTCTATCGGCAGTCTTGTTCTTGGCAATGATCTGCCGATGGCTCTCGTCGCAGGACCGTGTCAGATGGAGAGCCGTGCTCATGCACTGGATACAGCCGGTCGTCTCGTCGAGATCTGTGCCGAGGCTGGTATCCCGCTGATTTACAAGACGTCTTTTGATAAAGCCAACAGGACATCTTCCAGTGGGAAGAGGGGAGCAGGTCTGGAGGCAGCTCTTCCTGTTTTTGACGACGTTCGCAGGCTCTTCTCGATCCCGGTTCTCACAGACGTGCATGAGCCGTGGCAGTGTGCGGAGGTGGCCTCAGTCGTTGATGTATTGCAGATTCCGGCTTTCTTGTGCCGACAGACAGACCTGTTGGTAGCGGCGGCCGGTACGGGGCGTGTGGTCAATGTTAAGAAGGGACAGTTTCTGGCGCCCTGGGATATGAAAAATGTTGTCTCCAAACTGGATGAGGCCGGGAATTCCTCTGTGCTTTTGACGGAGCGTGGCGCGTCCTTTGGTTACAACACGTTGGTTGTAGACATGCGGGGCTTGCCCATTATGGCGCGTGATACGGGGTGCCCGGTTATTATTGATGCAACGCATGCCGTGCAGCAGCCAGGCGGACGTGGTTCTTCTTCTGGTGGACAGCGTGAGTTTGCTCCTGTTATTGCCCGTGCTGCCCTGTCTTTGGGGCTGGCCGGTGTGTTTATAGAGACGCATGAAGATCCGGACAGGGCACCTTCTGACGGCCCGAATATGATTCCCCTTCACCAGATGCCGGCTCTTTTGCGCGAACTTTCCGCATTTGATCGCTTGGCCAAACAGCATCCGGTACACCTTGCCTGAGGAGTTTGTTCTGCCATGACCGTTATTGTCGACGTGCACGCACGTGAGATCCTTGATTCACGTGGGAATCCGACCGTTGAGGTTGATGTTATCTTGGAAAGTGGTGCTTTTGGCCGTGCTGCGGTTCCTTCTGGGGCGTCAACAGGTGCCCACGAGGCTGTTGAACTGCGTGACGGAGACAAGGCCCGTTATTTGGGCAAGGGTGTTCTGAAAGCTGTTGACGCGGTCAATGAGGAAATTTTTCCAGTTTTGGCCGGTATGGATGCTGAAGAGCAGATTGACATTGACCAAGCCATGGTTGACCTCGATGGCACGCCAAACAAGGCTCGTCTGGGGGCCAATGCGGTTCTTGGTGTTTCCTTGGCTGTTGCCAAGGCTGCGGCTGATGAGGTCAGTCTGCCTTTTTATCGGTATGTTGGTGGCGTTTTCGCCCGGACCCTTCCGGTTCCGATGATGAATATCATTAATGGTGGTCAACATGCTGATAATCCAATTGATATTCAGGAATTCATGATTATGCCGGTTTCCGCCGACAGTATGGCGGATGCAGTACGTATGGGTGCAGAAGTTTTTCATGCGCTGAAAAAGCAGTTGAGCGACGCAGGTCACAACACCAATGTAGGTGACGAGGGTGGCTTTGCCCCCGGTCTGAAATCAGCGGATGAAGCGCTTGGTTTCATCGTAAAGGCTGTCGAGAAGGCCGGTTACAGACCGGGGGACGACATCGTTCTGGCGCTTGATGCAGCCTCGACAGAGTTTTTCCGTGATGGGCGTTATCATATGGAAGGTGAAGGCAAGGTGCTCGATGCGGGTCAGATGGTCCGCTATTATGAGGATCTTTGTGGTCGCTACCCGATCTTTTCCATTGAGGATGGATTGGCTGAGGATGACTGGGGGGGCTGGAAACTTCTTACGGATGCGCTGGGTAAGAAAGTTCAACTTGTTGGTGATGATCTTTTTGTGACCAACGCTGAGCGCCTTTCCCGTGGTTTGAGCGAAGGTGTTGCCAACTCTATTCTGGTTAAGGTCAACCAGATCGGCACGCTATCTGAAACTTTACAGGCCGTAGAGGTTGCGCATAGGGCAGGGTATACTTCTATTCTTTCCCACCGCTCTGGTGAAACAGAAGATAGCACCATTGCTGATATTGCTGTGGCGACCAATTGCGGGCAGATCAAGACGGGTTCGTTGAGCCGGTCGGATCGTATTGCCAAGTACAATCAGCTTATTCGGATTGAGGAGCTGTTGGGCGGTTCTGCTGCTTATGCCGGGCGCAGCATTCTGCGGGGTTAGTCTTTAGTGCATAGCAGGCGGTGCAGAGATGTTACTGCCTGCTGCGCTGTATGGCGTGGCACTATTGACCCACATGAGATTGCCGTGTTTGTTGTAAGACATGTCCATAGTTGAAGAAATACGTCGAAGGCTGAACAAGGCCATTGCTCCACTGTTGGGTATGGCTGCTGTCTTCTATTTCGCATTTCATGCCATCCAAGGTGACCGTGGCCTGTTCTCGTGGTGGCAAATTCGTCAAGAAATAGTGCGAGCAGAATCCGCCCTTCAGGCATTGCAGGCAAAGCGGGCCGATCTTGAAAATCGGGTCTCCTTACTCCGGCCAGAAGGGATAGATCCGGATCTTCTAGAGGAGCGGGCGCGTGTTATGTTCAATATGGGTCGTCCGGGTGAGCAGGTTATTCTCCTTCCGAAATTTTCTACCGAAGATAAGTCCTTGTTGCCTTCCGAGCCGCACCTTTTACAGTGAGAGTGCTGCTCTTCTTCTGCCTTACCTGCGTTCCTGGAAGCATATTTTTGCTGTCAGAGTCGATTTTTAACGCAATAACAGTGGCTGGCAGCTTGGTTTCTGCTTATATCCCATCTACACTTGGTGCTCAGGGCTGTTTTTCACGGCTCTTGCCTTGATTTTGAAGTCACAAAAGCGACTTGGTGCCTCTGAGAGGGCCGGTTGCTGGAAAGAAGAGGTTCATTGTGGAGACGGGCTCATTGCAAACTTTCCCTGTCCTGCCCTTGCGGGATATTGTCGTCTTCCCACACATGATTGTCCCACTGTTTGTGGGTCGTGAGAAGAGTGTCCGTGCACTTGAGGATGTTATGACGGATGACAAGCAGATCCTGCTTGTTGCCCAGAAAAACGCATCACAGGACGACCCGTCTCCGCAGGATATCTATGATGTTGGGACGCTTTCGACGGTTTTGCAGCTGCTGAAACTGCCTGACGGGACGGTCAAAGTTCTGGTGGAAGGTGGGCAACGTGCCCGTATTTCTGCTTATGGTCCGCGTGAAGAGTTTTATGAAGCAGGGGTCGTTCTGCTGGAAGAAGAAGAGGGTGACAGTCAGGAGCTTGAGGCTCTTGCCCGTTCTGTAACCAGCCGTTTCGAGCAATACATAAAGCTCAACAAGAAAATACCGCCTGAAGTTCTTGTCTCGATCAATCAAATTGAGGATTCTGCCAAGCTGGCAGATACCGTAGCCTCTCACCTTTCCCTGAAAATTTCCGAGAAGCAGGAACTTCTTGAACTCCAGACCATTACAGAGCGCCTGGAGCGGATCTTGGGGCATATGGAGTCCGAGATTGGTGTTTTGCAGGTTGAAAAGCGTATCAGTAACCGTGTCAAGCGGCAGATGGAGAAGACCCAGCGCGAGTATTATCTGAATGAGCGCATGAAGGCGATCCAGAAAGAGCTTGGTGAAGGTGAGGATGGCAAAGACGAAGTTGCCGAGCTTGAGGAGCGCATAAACAAGACCAAGCTTTCCAAGGAAGCCAAGGAAAAAGCTCTGGGCGAGCTGCGTAAGCTGAAGTCAATGAGCCCCATGTCGGCAGAAGCAACAGTTGTTCGCAATTATCTCGACTGGATGCTTTCTATTCCTTGGAAAAAACCCTCTAAAGTGCGCAATGACGTCAAGGCAGCGGGTAAAGTCCTTGATACGGATCACTATGGCCTTGAGAAGGTCAAGGAACGCATTCTGGAGTATCTTGCTGTTCAGCAGCGTACGCGCAAGCTGAAGGGGCCTATCCTGTGCTTGGTGGGGCCGCCCGGTGTCGGGAAGACGTCTCTCGGTCAATCCATCGCAAAATCGACAAATCGTAGCTTTGTTCGTGTCTCGCTTGGTGGGGTGCGTGATGAATCCGAAATACGGGGACATCGTCGCACCTACATAGGGTCGATGCCGGGCAAGGTTATTCAGGGCATGAAGAAGGCCAAGACATCCAACCCTCTGTTCCTTCTGGATGAGGTTGACAAGTTGGGGCAGGATTGGCGCGGTGATCCGTCCTCTGCCTTGCTGGAAGTGTTGGATCCCGAGCAGAATACCACGTTCCAGGATCATTATCTGGAGGTGGATTACGATCTTTCCGACGTGATGTTTGTGTGCACAGCTAATACGCTCAGGCTGCCGCAGCCTTTGCTTGACCGGATGGAAATTATACGGCTGTCCGGGTATACCGAGGATGAGAAAGTGGAGATCTGTCGGCGCCATTTGATACCCAAGCAAATGGAAGCCCATGGCCTGAAGAAAGATGAATGGTCTATTACGGATCAGGCTCTTCGTGACTTGGTTCGCTATTACACGCGGGAAGCCGGCGTTCGTAATCTGGAAAGAGAACTGGCAACCTTGACCCGCAAAGCAACCAAGGAAATTTTGTTGCGTGGTCTGAAAAAGGTCGCGGTTAGCCCAAAAAACCTGGAGAAATACGCTGGGGTCCGCAAGTACCGCTATGGAGAGGCGGAGCTGGAGGACTTGGTCGGCGTTGTAACAGGCTTGGCTTGGACAGAAGTTGGTGGCGATCTTTTATCGATTGAGGCGGTTACTGTTCCCGGGAAAGGCAAGTTTACCGTTACGGGTCAGCTGGGCGACGTCATGAAGGAGTCTATAGAAGCGGCTCGATCCTATGTCCGCTCACGGGCAACGACGTTTGGTCTGAAGCCCACCATTTTTGATCGAAAAGATATCCACGTTCATGTTCCCGAAGGGGCGACACCTAAAGACGGGCCTTCTGCCGGGGTTGCAATGTCGACAGCCATCGTGTCGACGCTAACGGGCATCAAAATCCGGGCTGACGTCGCGATGACCGGCGAAATAACTCTGCGGGGGCGGGTTCTGGCAATCGGCGGGCTGAAGGAAAAATTATTGGCGGCTTTGAGGGGCGGTATCAAAACTGTTCTGATTCCGCAGGAGAATGAGAAGGATCTGGCTGAAATCCCTGATAATGTCAGGAAAGGACTGCGGATCATTCCTGTTGCGACAGTTGATGAAGTCTTGGATCATGCCTTGGTTGAGCGTCCTGTGCCGATCGAATGGTCAGAGGATGAAGAAAACAAGGCTGCTGACATCGCACGTTCCCGTGACGATGATGTGACGGATATTCGACCTCATTGAGTGTTCCTACCTGTCTGAAACACGCGCCTGACGGGGTCCTTTCTGGACCCCGTTTTGTTATTGCATGCTGTTGATGTATGGATTTCTATTGGAAATATATCAATCCACAATTTAGGTAAGAGATGAAAAGAGAGAAATATACTCTTCCTCTATCAGTATGACGTTGACGGAATGCAGCGCTGATGATCTGATTTCTATTGTGCAGGTCCGGTTCTTCCGCAGATTCTGCCAGTTCTGTTTTTGTCATGACAGAAGGGAGCTTCACGTGAACAAAAGTGAATTGATTGCTGCCGTTGCCGAGACAAGCGGGTTGAGCAAGAATGATGCGGGGCGTGCTATTGACGGTATATTCTCCACAATCACCTCATCCCTCAAGAAAGGTGACGAGGTGCGGCTTGTGGGGTTTGGTACGTTCTCCATATCCCGGCGCGCAGCGACAGAAGGGCGCAACCCGCGTACAGGGGATGTCATAAAGATTCCGGCATCCAAGCAGCCAAAATTCCGGGCCGGCAAGGGCCTGAAAGAAGCCGTTCAATAAGAGGGAATTTCGTAAAGAATGCCGGGGCTTTTATCTCAAGGCCCCGGCACTTCTTTATGCGTCAAGTATTGGCAAAAGCGAGGCAATAACGCGCTCAAACATATCAAGCGTTAGACGCCCCGTATTCACGTTGTAGCGTGAGGTATGATAGGTGTTCACGACAATAGCCTTGCCTGGAATATGGTGTATGCGCCCATGGGAAAACGGCCACAGTGACTTTCTCTCATTCAGGACAGTCAACACAGAATCGTGTGCGATACGGCCCAATGCAAGAATGGCCCGCAAATCAGGCATGGCCGCAATATCGGCAGCAAGAAATTGACGGCATTGCCTCTGTTCTTCGGGTGTTGGTTTATTCTCGGGCGGAACGCACTTGACGGCATTGGTAACACGGGCTCCGGATAGCTCCAGCCCATCAGATGGGTCGGCCCGGAAGATACCTTGAGCCAAGCCATATTTTACCAATGTCGGATACAGGACCTCACCGGCGAAGTCACCAGTAAAAGGCCGTCCTGTGCGGTTGGCACCACGAAGACCGGGAGCGAGGCCAACGATAAGCAGCCGCGCATTCTTGTCGCCAAAAGGGTGCACAGGCCCATTGAACCAGCCCGGATTTGTCGTCCGGGCTTCTGCAATATAATGGTTCAGACGTGGGCACAAAGAGCAGTTGTGATCAGGAAGCAGCATTTTCGTCTTGCGTAACAGATACATCTTGTTGTGGTGCATTATGAGCTTGGTAATGCTGGCGTTCATCCTGACGAACAATACCGCTGCGGGAAATCAGGGGTTCGAGGTCCAGAAGTTCGAGGAAGTTGTCTGCTTGTCTGCGGAGGTCATCAGAGGCAATTGGCGATGAGGACTTGACCGTTGAAACAACTGTCACACGCAGCCCACGTTTCTGGACAGCTTCGACAAGTCGGCGCAGGTCGCCATCCCCGGAGAAAAGAACAATGTGATCCAGATGCTCGGACATTTCCATGACATCAACAGCCATTTCAATATCCATGCTTCCCCGTGCCTTGCGTCGGCCAGATGCGTCTACATATTCCTTTGTTGCAGGCTTTGTAACCATTGTGTAGCCGTTGTAGTCGAGCCAGTCGACAAGGGGCTTTATAGATGAATAGGGAGATTTGGTCTGTGGAACCGGTGAAGCCGGTGATTTAGCCGCGTAGTAATCTTGGTCTTCAATCAGTACGGTGTAGTAGAAGGCCCGGATAAGGCGTCCCTTGGTCGCAAACAAGTCCAGAAGCTTGCGGTAATCTATATCAAAGCCCAGTGCCCGGGCTGCCGCATACAGACTGGATCCATCAATAAACAGGGCAATGCGTTCAGCAGGGTAAAAAATCATGTCTTTTATTCCTTCAGTATGTTCGGTCAGGCATTGTGGTGCCGGAACGGTGGCAATACGTGCTGTCGTTAACTTCTGTGAAGGTTATAGTCCAGTGTTAAGAGAGGTCAACGGGGCTGCAAACAATTTTGCAGTATTCATCGCCAGTCTCGTTATGGGTATAGAGGGCAGGGAGCGTTTCTAGTGTCTGTTTTTGTTGCTTTTGGGGCAAATCTGGCAGGGCCTTGTGGTTCCCCTGCCCAAGCATTTGATGCAGCTGTTACATTGCTTGAGCGGCATAGTGTGCCTGTTACACAGCGTTCTTCACTGTGGGAGAGTGCTCCTGTGCCACGATCCGAACAGCCATGGTACGTTAATGCCGTTGTACAGGTTGATACAGATCTGGCGCCCCATGATCTTTTGGGTCTCCTGCATCGTATAGAGAGTGCAATGGGCAGGGTTCGTTCTGAGGCCAATGCTTCCAGGGCCATAGATCTTGATCTTTTAGCCTATCATGCTCAAGTCATTGGCCAGAAAGGTGGAGAGGGATTGATGTTGCCGCACCCACGACTGCATGAGAGGGCCTTTGTCCTGTTTCCCTTGCAGGAAATTGCTCCGAACTGGATTCACCCGGTTTCAGGAGCATGTATCCCCGATATGACGGCCGCCTTAGATCCTTCACAGGAAATCCGTTGCCTTGCCGCGCAGTAAGGATGGTTCTTGTCAGGGGGTGGACACTCGTTTATACAGGCAGACTTATCTGTCCTCCATTTTGTCCCTTGTTCTGTTTGCGGGAGAGCCCGATGGCCCGAGTTACCGTTGAGGATTGTGTTGTCAAGGTACCCAATCGTTTCGATCTGATTCTTGTATCTGCCCAAAGATCACGACAGATATCGTCCGGGGCTCCTGTGCTTGTCGAGCGTGATAACGACAAAAACCCCGTTGTTTCTCTTCGGGAAATCGCAGAAGACAAGGTTGATGTGAATAGCTTGCAGAGCGCTCTTGTCCAGGGGCTGCAGCGTCACGTCGAGGTCGATGAGCCTGAAGATGAAGACTTTGGCAGCCTCTCTGTTGAAGCGGTCGGAGAAATTGGTTCCATGATCATCTTGGATGATACGGATGACAGCTTGACCGTCCAGGATAGTGCGGAGACAAAGGGAGAAGGTGCCTTCGTCATGCAGGACAATGACTTTGATGAAGAAGGTTGATGGTCATATTTTGATATAAATCTCGGGTTAGTATTTGTGTTGCTGAAAGGGCTGTAATACCATGGTTATGGGTATGCAGCCCTTTCTTGTTCTGCCCTTGGCGTGTGTGTACCGGCCCCTTGTGTCAGACATGCTATTGGACTGATCTAGAAGAAAAAACAGGTGCTTGGCAAATGATGCGGCAGTATGAGCTTGTTGAGCGCGTCAAGGCCTATGATCCGACGGCGGACGAGGATGCCCTCAATCGTGCCTATGTTTTCGCTGTCCAAAGGCACGGATCGCAGTTGCGGGCGAGCGGGGACCCGTATTTCTCTCATCCTGTTGAGGTTGCTGGTATTCTTACCCGCTATCGCCTTGATACAGCGACTATTATTACGGCTCTTCTCCACGATACGATCGAGGATACGGATGTAACCCTTGATGAAGTTACACGCCTTTTTGGCGGTGATGTGGCGCGTCTTGTTGATGGTGTGACCAAACTGGCGCGCATAGAGCTTCAGTCAGACCAGACAAAGCAGGCAGAGAACTTCCGCAAGCTTCTTCTTGCTATGAGCGAAGATATCCGTGTTTTGCTCGTAAAGCTTGCGGATCGTGTGCACAACATGCGTACGCTGCACTACATCAAGAAGCCGGAAAAGCGTCGTCGTATTGCTCTGGAAACCATGGAAATATACGCTCCCTTGGCCGAGCGTATAGGCATGCAGGAGTTCAAGGTTGAACTTGAAGAAAGCGCTTTTGCAGAGCTGCATCCCGATGCGCATGCCTCGATTGTGGCACGCCTGCGCTATCTTGAAGAGCAGGGCGGAGATCTGGTTTCCCGCGTAATTGGTGAGCTTCGTGATACTTTGGCTCACGGGGGTGTGCAGGCAACATTATCAGGCAGGGAAAAAACGCCCTGCTCCATCTGGCGCAAGATGCAGCGCAAGGATGTCGCATTCGAGCAGCTATCAGACATTATGGCCTTCCGGGTTCTTGTTCCTTCGGTAGAAGACTGTTACCGGACGCTTGGGTTGCTTCATGCGGCCTATCCCATGGTTCCCGGGCGTTTCAAGGACTATATTTCAACGCCCAAGCCTAACGGTTATCAGTCTCTCCACACCGGTATTATCGGGCCACAGCGCCATCGGATTGAGATCCAGATCCGAACGCATGCCATGCATGATATCGCAGAGATGGGTGTTGCGGCGCACTGGAGCTACAAGCAGGTGGCGGTTCCTGCTGCTGGGACACTGACGGACGGGCGACAGTATCGCTGGGTGCGTGAGTTGTTGGAAATCTTGGATCACGCAACCAATCCAGAGGAATTTCTGGAACATACCAAGCTGGAGATGTTTCAGGACCAGGTTTTCTGCTTCACGCCCAAGGGAGATCTTATTGCCTTGCCGGGAGGCGCAACGCCGGTTGATTTTGCTTATGCGGTGCATACGCACGTTGGTGATACCTGTGTCGGGGCGAAGGTGAATGGCCGGATTGTTCCCTTGCGTTCCATTTTGTCCAATGGTGATCAAGTCGAGGTTATCACCAGCCCAAAGCAAACTCCCAATCCTGAATGGGAGCGTTTTGTTGCCTCCGGCAAGGCGCGCGCCCGGATTCGGCGCTATATCCGCAACCAGCAGAAAGACCAGCATACGGAGCTTGGGCGCAAAATCCTGTCCCAAGCCTTTCGTGATGAAGGGTACGAGATGACAGACAAGGCGCTGTCTGTCGTTCTGAAAAAATTCAAGGTTGATACAATCGATGATCTCTGTGCCCATGTGGGGGAGGGGATTCATACCGGGCGGGAAGTGGTTCTGGCCGTCTATCCGGGTCTCCGCATGGCCAAGCCTGTGGAAGAGACTCTGCCTCGGCCCCGGCATCTGGATGGTCGCCATCGAGAGAAGAATGGTAGCAGGAGGCATGCTGTTGCCATCAAGGGATTAATTCCGGGGATGGCGCTCCATTATGCAAAATGCTGCCACCCTCTTCCCGGGGATCGTATTGTTGGCATTGTAACAACTGGAAAGGGTGTTACAATCCATACTATTGATTGCGAACAATTGGGACCCTTTTCAGACCAGCCTGAGCGGTGGCTTGACTTGGCTTGGGATCAAGAAGGAACAGGGCAGAACTATATTGGTAGGGTTAATCTTGTTGTCTCTAATGAAACGGGCAGTCTTGGCGTTCTATCAACCATAATAGCCAAGAATATGGGCAATATAACAAACCTCAAGATAACTGGTCGAACTGCTGAGTTCTTTGATATGATTGTCGATATTGATGTTCGTGATGTGAAGCATCTTATTAATATAATAGCAGCCCTCAGAGCGACTCCTTCTGTCAGCTCGGTCGAGAGGGCAAGAAAGTAATTGTGCTTGTGATGGATAAGGCAATATGATGCCCTTTAATTGTAGAATCTTCTTCATGGTGGACGCGTGAGAGTTTCTTTTTTCTCGTTTGGCTTCTTTATTCTTTCTCTGTTGTCAGAGGGCGTTCTTGCTTCGTCTTGTCTCCACAAGGCCGATGATGAGGCGATTCGTGTTCGTCAACTTCATGTTGAGCTTATGGTTGCGGCTCTGAAATGCGGAAACGGTGGCTCTGGCCTTCGTGATAGCTATGGCCGTTATGTCCAAGCTCACAGCAGCGCGTTATCAAGTAATGCCAATGAGTTACGTGGCTACTTCAAGCGCTCTTATGGGAAGAACTCTGCCTATCATTTTGACCGCTTTATGACCCGCCTTGCCAATGACGCATCTATCCGCAGTCAGGGCATTACTTCATATTGTCAGGATGCGGCCAAGGTTCTTGATGCCGTCAATGCCTTGGAAACAGCCGAAGGCCTGAAGCGTTTTGCTGTATCTTCTATGCCCGCCCACGATGATAGCCTCCCACAGTGCAAGGTTTCAGGGCAGGAAGCCCGTACGGCAAGCCGCTAGCTCGCTGCTGCGTCCTGCTTCCCCGTAGTATATCAGCGCCACTCTCTGTTCAGGAGATGCCCAAATGCCTGAACCGCAGTCAGGAAGTACTTTGTGCCTGCGACCGGAGGGTTTTCGGCGTATGGCTTGGGTCGAGTGGGGACCGTCAGAGCATCCACTTGTTGTCTGCGCACATGGATTGACGCGCTCCGGGAGAGATTTCGATTTTCTGGCTCGCGCGTTGACACCCCGTTATCACGTTGTGTGTCCAGATATTCTGGGCCGAGGTCAATCCGACTGGCTGGCAGATTCTGCTGGTTATGCTTATCCGGGTTATCTGTCTGATATGACAACGTTGATATCCCGCTTTGGTTCTCCTCCTACCCTATGGATTGGAACATCCATGGGTGGGCTTATCGGTATGTTGTTGGCTGCCCTTTCCGGATCACCTGTTCAATACCTTGTCATGAATGATGTGGGGCCATTTATTTCCGATGCGTCATTAGAGAGTATCCGCAATTATGTAGGAGACACTCCCCTCTTTCCTGATTATTCTGACGCAAAAGCACAGATCCTTGATCGGTATGCAGATTTTGGTCCGATCCCGGAATCCCGCCAAGATCACTTTGTGCGATCTTCTCTCAAGTCGGATTCAGAGGGTGGGGGATTTCGTTTTCATTATGATCCGGCTATTGGGCTTCCATTGCGGGCTGCAGCCGGTCAGGATGTTGATTTATGGCCCGTATGGGAAAGCCTTACAATACCCGTGTTGGTTCTGCGAGGGGAACGATCCAGTCTTTTATCCCGTGAAACAGCGAACCGCATGGGCATGCGGCCCGGTACCAGCGTGATTGAAGTCAAAGAATGCGGCCATGCGCCATCTCTTATGGAGGAAGATCAGATCAGGCTTGTAACAAAATGGATTTTCTCAATACTGTGAATTACCACGGTCATCAGCTTCCTAAGTCACGGCCGATCCGGAAGGCGTCCTGAGTGTATCCCAGACGATAGCGATAAACAGCGACAGCTTCCATAACCCTTTGCACATAGTTACGCGTTTCAGGGAACGGAATGCGTTCGATCCAGTCAAGCATGTCAATTTCTCGGGTGCGGGGGTCTCCGTACTCACGGGCCCAGCGGGCAGGGCGTCCTGGACCTGCGTTATAGGCTGCAATGGCCATGGCATAGGACCCATCGAAGCGCCGTAAAAGCGTCGAGAGGTAATGTGACCCCAATGAGACGTTCAGATCCGGGTTCCGGTTCAGCACCTCGCTGCCTTTCATGGACACGCCGCGCTGCTTGGCCACAGCTTTGGCTGTGGCGGGCATTAACTGCATCAAACCGCGGGCACCGGCCGCACTGATTGCGCCGGTACCAAAGTTACTTTCTTGGCGAATAACAGCAAGAATCAAAGCCTTTTCCGGCCCATCAGGTAACGTAAAATCCGGCAGAGGATATGCCGTATTCAGGTCGTGATGCCCTTTTTGGGCTGCACGGCGCGCGATCGCAACGCCGGCCTCTGTCCCGGCTTCGCGTGCGATGTTCAGGGCAATGGCCCGCTCTCCTGGTGTTTTGGCATCTTCGATCAGGCGAATAAGGAACGGCATCATCTCTTGCTGCCGTCCTAGGGAGGCCAGGGCCAAGGCTGTAAGGGTCAGCGACCGTGCGCTGGCGGTTTCCTTCTCGTCGCCAGAAGCCCGTGGCGCGGGAGGCAGTGACGGTATGGTGCCCGTACGCTCGGCAGCTAGTTGACCGTAGAACGTTGTCGGTTCGTCGGCAGCCCGAAGATAGGCTTTCTTTGCTTCTGCGCTGTCACCAAGCGTTTCCAAGGTTCTCCCGATCCAGTAGTGAGCCCGGGCAACGCTGATAGGAAAGCTGACGGCAGACGCAACATTGCGAAAATGGGGCAGGGCCATTTTGGGGCGATCGAGAAAGCGCAGGGCAATCCACCCGGCCAGCCACTCTAGATCTGCGTAGACGGCTCCACCTTGAATGGCATGCCTACGAGCCATGTCATAGGCCCTGCGATAATTTCCCTTGTCGAGCATCGCTCTGGCCAGAACCAGTCTCTCTTTTGCCCATAGATCCGGTTTTCCCTTGTCCGCAGAGGGGTGACCAAGAAGTTCGGCAGCAGACTCTTCCAAGTTTTTCTGGCGTCGGAACACCATGCGGTCAAAGACAAAGCCCGGGTCGTCAGCGCGGTTGCGGGGAACGTTACGGACAAGCTTGTCTGCGGCACCAGAGCGTTCCTGCAGTGCGATGCGGGCCAAGGCAACCGTGCGGGTATCGGCATCGACCCGTTGCTCCTTCAAAAGGAAACGGGCATCGCCAAGATCCCCGGCCCACAGGCGCTCATCAAGACGTTTTCTGTGGTCCTGATTTCGAAGCCACTTCCCGAACCGGGCGAGCAGGCGGTTTTCATCGCTCCGTGCCAGTCCGTAACTGATCCATGTGTCACGGATTAACTCCTCGGCTTCGCCTTTCCTGCCTGTGGCCAGAAGGGCTTCGGCCATAAACATACGACCACGCCCTGTCCGTGGTGGCCAAGCTCGAAACCATTCGAGGAGATCTTCTGGGTCCTCATCGCCTGTCATTCGCTCCTCAGCCTTGCGCTGCAGGACCGACATCATGGGCCAGTCTGGATATTTTGCGATGAAGTCGCGGACATCGGAAAAGTTTGGGGCGCTGTCGTTATCAGTGAGCCAGCGCCACCTGAGATAGTTCACAAGCACCGGGTTGTCGGCAAGCTGTCCATTGCGCAGGGCATCATCCCATCGGTCAGAATCCGCATCCGACAAGGCCCGTGTATACAGAACCTGATCCTCAGCGTTCAACCCACTGAAATGAACGGATGCCAAGGCTGACGAGGTTGATACCTGCAACCCGGCAACAAAAGCCAGAACCGCGACGGAGTTCCGTATATCCCGCAAGATCAGCAACGCTCGGCTTGCCCCCAAGTTTGCAGGGTATGCCCTGCTTTCCGGAACAACTCTATACTTTTGGCTGTATAGCAGATAGGGCGTACTGTGGCATATGGAATTTGAATGACAGCAACATACTATATGTTTCTTGTTTTCGCAGAATTCATGGTCCAGGAATGCTTGCCCCTGGATTGATGGATCGTTATTGTCTTGCCTTGGCTTGGGGCCTTTGATGTGCCCGAACAAACCATGCCTGACGGAGCCAACCATGTACAGCGGGTCTTTTACAGCCCTGATTACGCCATTTTCTGCGGATGGGTCTGTTGACGAGCGGGCCTTCCAGGACTTTGTCGTGTGGCAAATCAACGAAGGTACCAATGGCCTTGTTCCTGCGGGAACAACGGGGGAGACGCCAGTACTCAGCCCAGATGAATACAAAAGACTTCTGAGATTGTGTGTCGAGGCGGCTTCTGGCCGTGCTGTCATCATGGCTGGATCGGGCACCAATTGTACCGCCGAATCCATAGAGCGCACACAGTACGCAGAACAGGTTGGTGCCAACGCAGTTATGGTTGTAACGCCCTACTATAACAAGCCCACACAGGAAGGACTGTACCAACACTACAAGGCCATACACGATTCCTGTAATCTGCCTGTGTTTATTTATAATATCCCCGGGCGGAGCGTTGTGGACATATCACTGGACACGATGAAGCGTCTTGCCGAGTTGCCGAGAATAGCTGGTATCAAGGATGCCACGGCTGACTTGTCGCGTCCGTCGCAGCTGCGTCTTGCCCTTGGTGACAGTTTTTGCCAGTTCTCCGGGGATGACCATACATCGGTTGCCTTTCTGGCCCAGGGTGGGCATGGCTGTATATCCGTAACTTCAAATATTGCTCCCCGCCTGTGTGCTGACTTGCACCGCGCTTGGGAAGAGGGAAGCATGGAAAAGGTGAGTACCTTGCGCGATCGTCTCGTCCCGTTACACAATGCTCTGTTTTGTGAAACCAATCCGGCCCCGGTCAAGTATGCTGCCAGCCTGATGGGGCATTGTTTGGACCGTGTTCGTCTTCCCTTGGTTCCAGCCAGTCAGAATGCCCGGGAACGTGTACGCGCCGCGATGACGGATGCCGGCCTTCTGGAGGCTGTTTCCTGATATGTCAAAGCCTTCCGGGAATGGCCTCATCAGCAAGGGGCCTGTTGCTCAGAACCGTCGTGCACGTTTTGATTATGCGATCAGTGATACCTTTGAAGCCGGCATTGTCTTGACCGGTACCGAGGTAAAATCCTTGCGACACGGGCATTGTAATATTACCGAGGCCTATGCAGGGCGTATGGGCGATGGGATCGATGTCTGGCTTTACAACGCCTATATCCCCGAATATCAGTCCAAGTCCCCCTTCTCGCATGAAACAAGGCGTCCCCGTAAGCTTCTTTTGCATCGCAAGGAGGCGCGGCGTCTTCTTGCAGCCTTGGCACGGCAAGGCATGTCTTTGGTCCCGATGTCCTTGTACTTCAATGATCGTGGCATTGCCAAACTTCAGCTTGGCTTGGGTAGCGGCAAGAAGAAGGGAGACAAGCGCGAAACGGTCAAGGAAAGAGACTGGAACCGCCAGAAGCAAAGGCTGATGCGCGACAAGGGGTAAGAGAAAAGGCTGCATCCGGAAGTCAGATGCAGCCTTCTTTGTTTCAGGCCGGATTGATGGTGGTCAATGCCTGTTCCAAGTCTGCGATCAGATCATCCGGATCTTCTACCCCGACCGACAGCCTGACAACGCTGTCTGTAATCCCCAATGTCTGCCTGCGCTCTTCCCCCAAGCTGGCATGAGTCATCAAGGCCGGATGATTGACCAAGCTTTCAACACCACCGAGGGATTCAGCCAAGGTAAAGACTTCCAGCGCTTCCAGGAAACGCTTGGTTCCAGCCAGATCTGTGTTCAGGCGGATGGAAATCATGCCCCCGAACCCGCCTGTCATTTGCCGTTGTGCAACGCTGTGTCCGGCATGTCCGGGAAGGCCGGGGTACCAGACGTGGTCAACAAGCTTGTGTCCTGACAGGAAGGTAGCCAAGGTCATAGCGCTGCGGCAGTGACGCTCCATCCGCAAGGGAAGCGTCTTCAAGCCCCTCAGGGCCAGGAAGCTGTCAAAGGGGGACAAAATAGCACCCGATGCATTTTGCAGAAATTCAAGCCGTTCTGAAAGTTCTGGTGCGTCCGACGAGGTTACAACGGCTCCCCCAACCATGTCAGAATGTCCGTTCAGGTACTTGGTGACAGAGTGCACAACTAGATCAAAGCCCAGTTCCAGCGGGCGCTGCAGGGCTGGTGAAGCAAACGTGTTGTCGGCAACAGTCAGGATACCATGCTTGCGCCCAAGGGTTCCAATGGCAGCCAGATCAGCGATTTTCATCAGGGGGTTGGTCGGTGTTTCAACCCAGATCATTCTGGTATCAGTCTGGATCGCATCCCGCAGGGCATCGATGTTATCAGCAGGAACATACGAAACCCCGATATGCTGCGTACGTTTGCGAACGCGCTCGAACAGGCGGTATGTTCCTCCATACAAATCATCAACAGCAATAATGTGTGCGCCGGGGTCAAGAAGGTCAAGAATGGCTGCTTCTGCCGCCAAGCCGGATGCAAAGGCAAAGCCGCGGGCACCGGATTCCAGACTGGCAAGGCAATCTTCAAAGGCACGCCGTGTCGGGTTGCCGGATCTTGAATATTCCCAACCGGTGTGTTGCCCCGGGCTGCTCTGGGCATAGGTGGAGGTAGCATAAATCGGGGTCATAACGGCCCCGGTCGAGGGGTCAGGGGCCTGTCCAGCGTGCACGGCACGTGTGGAAAAGCCCCTGGAATGTTTTGAAGAGTGGGAGGACATTGGGAAAGGCTCCGTCAGCGGATCAGGTGTCAAGCCGATTGCGCAGGTGTGTGATCAGGTCTATGCGGGTAATCAGGCCATGGAAGGTCCCATCAGACCCGACGATCAACGCAGCACGGTTATGGTTGAACAGGCGCACCAGATCCCTGAGGGTGGCAGAGGGCAGAACGGTTTCCGGATTTTTTGTCATCGCCGAGGATACAGTGTCGGCCAAAGTATCCGGATCATCCAAGGCTGCGAGAAGGATATCGGACTCATCCAGTACGCCAACAAGCCGGTCGCCTGACAAGACGGGCAATTGGGACACGTCGGCTTGCTTCATCCGGTTACAGCCTGTTTTCAACGTGTCATCCGGGCCAACGGTGATGGTTTCTCCACGTTGGTGACTGCGACTGATCAAGTCACGCAGGTCACCGTGCTTCAAGCGGTCCAGGAAGCCGTGTTCATCCATCCATTGGTCATTGAACATTTTTGACAGGTACTTGTTGCCGCTGTCACACACAAAGGTGACAACACGCTGCGGCGTGTCCTGCTCCTGAATGTAACGTAATGCGGCAGCCAGAAGGACGCCGCAGGAGGATCCCCCCAGTATTCCTTCATGCCGAAGCAGGGAGCGTGCGGTTTCAAAGGCCTCCCGGTCACCGATCGTATAGGCATGTGAAACGTTTGAGAGGTCGGCAATGGGGGGGAGGAAATCTTCGCCTATTCCTTCGACCAGCCAGCTTCCGGCCTGTCCGATCTTGCCGCTCCGGATGTACTCTGCCAGAATACTGCCGCGTGGGTCAGCCAGTACAATACGCGTCTTGGGACTAACTCGTTTGAAAAAACGTGACAGTCCGGTCAGGGTGCCGCCCGAGCCAACACCACACACAACAGCATCAACATTGTGCTCCATCTGTTCCCAGATTTCAGGACCGGTTGTTTCCTCGTGAACCGCTGGGTTGGCCGGATTGGCAAACTGGTTCACATAGACAGCGCCCGGGATGCTGGCAGCAAGGCGTTCGGCCTTTTCTTGGTAATAATCCGGGTGTCCCTTTTCCACATCAGAGCGTGTCATAACAATTTCTGCACCCATGGCTTTCAGGTGCTGTACTTTTTCTTTGCTCATTTTGTCGGGAATGACCAAGATCAACCGGTATCCACGGGTTGCCGCCACCAGGGCTAATCCAAGCCCGGTATTTCCGGCTGTAGCCTCCACCAAAGTGCCGCCAGGTTTAAGAGCCCCTGTTTTTTCAAAGGATCGAACCATGCTCAGGCCGATACGATCCTTGATGGATCCTCCGGGATTATGGTTCTCCAGCTTGGCAAAAAGACGTGATCCTTTTGTATCAAAAGACATCAGTTCAATCAGGGGGGTGTTGCCAATCAGGTCCAGACAGGTCTTCACAAAGTCGCTCCTGAAATATATAGCCAAAAGGGCAGGGCGATAGATAGCACAGGTCAATCGAGAGAAAACGATAATAACGGCAGAATACCTTTGTTTTTCGCCCGGAAGGCCGAAATCTTTTCTTGCAAACAAGAAGCGGGTGGGCTATTTACTCCCCCGCATCCACAGGTGGGGCGGTTAGCTCAGTTGGTAGAGCGTCGTCTTTACACGGCGAATGTCGGGAGTTCGAAACTCTCACCGCCCACCATGTACCGGGTTGAAAGTCAGCCGGACAGATGCCTGCCGAAATCGCGATTCATAGTCTTTGCTCCTCAGTAATGAGGAGGCTTGCGTGATTCATGGGATGGCTCCAGTGTTTCCAGAGCGTGGCGCAGGGCGTTTACCGTTTTGGCAAGATGCGTGACAGCGTCCCATTGACGGGTCATAACGTCACTCAATTCCTGCTGCGTCTTTTCAAGATGCGCCACGTGGATTTCCAGCTCATCAATACGGTGAAGCAGCTCATGTTCTGTTGTCATGGATGGCATCAGCTTTTCATTTGGATATTTCGTTTTCGGTATCAAGGGGTGCGCTTTCTTTCATTATGTCTTGCGGGGTGAGTTGGCGTCGCTGTGCTATTGTTTTCTGATACAGCCCGCCAAAGCATGTTTCCTTCTTCCATAACCAGCCTTCCATCCCTGCGCATATGTGGGAAATTTCATGTGCGACCATGCTGCTGGCATAGGGTTCCAGGTAATGAAAAACAGCCGACAGAACGGGGCGCAATGGATGCCATCGGGCAGGGCGATGGTAATCTATAAAAATGCAACGCCCTGACGGCGTGAGGCTCTCGAGAAGGTTTCTGACAATGGAAGGCCTGTCCTGCTCCGGAACTTCATGCAGAAGAAAAAAGCATACTACCGAATCATAGCGCTTTTTGGAAGGCTGGCGGGCATCGTGCTGATAAACATGCGCATGCGTGATGTCCTGCATTTTATGCGTTGTAAGTCGTACCTGGACAGGTGCGATATCACGTATATCAAGCAGACCGGTCGGGCCAACAGCGTCTGCCAGCTTACGCGAGAAATTACCGTAGACAGCCGCTGGCTGCATGATGCGGCTACCGGGCTGTATTTCCTTGCAGGCCCACGCGCACAGGCGCGACGCATTGCCCCATAAGATCGTGTTGACGATAGCCTGGCGATCAAAGAAGCGTGTGCCAAACGGTGAAAGATAGGCCCATGCATAGGTTTCCCTGAGATAGGTCGGCACAAGTGCTTCATTAGCTTCTGGCGCGACGCGTACGGGGCCCCCATTTCCATCAGGCATGTGTATTCGCCTCGGTCTTTGCATAGAGCGCATCAGCTCTTTTCTCGAAGGCATCAACAATACGCTGGATTGATGACTCGGAAAAAAGGCCGGAGAGCGTGTTCAAGGTTCCGGAGCGGAAGTCAAAATCCACGTGAAGCGTTACCAGGCATTTTTCGTGTGGCTCAGGCACAAAGGTCCAGTCGAGAAACATGAAGCGAAACGGTGTATCCTGACTTCGCACGGAGATTGACGATGGATAGTCCAGAAAAGTGTCTGTGTGGAAACTATAGCGCAAAGGACCGGCCCTTAGTATCTGTTCGGCCTTGTAGTGTTTATCTGTTGAGCTTTTTACACGAACCGCCTGCCAGAAAGGAACAAATTCAGGGTAACGGGCAACATCTGCAACCAGGGTAAACATCTGGGCTGTTTTATAGGGAACCTTCTTGCCAACAGTCAGGGATGTCATTGTCGTGCCCTCTTGGTTTTTACGGGGCATGTCAGCCCAGCGAGGTTTGCAGGCGTATGGTATGTTTCCGACAGACATATATGATCCAGAACTTGGTGTGTAATACTCCTGCCTACCCTCCTTGTGACGAGATGAAAACACCCCTGTCAATACGCATGTTTTCTTGACTTGGGACAATCACCCAGATTACATCACGCCGTTTCCGTATGGGCCCGTTTTTGCCGGGTTTTTCATCAAGCTTTGTCTCAGGGCATGCTTTATGTGTCTGGGGGGAAGTTTGTAACAGATCAATGACCTGTCCGTTGGATCAGGTCGGGTGTCTGGGTTAATATGGCGACGTTCCAGCGCAAGCTGGGCCCGTGCGGCATTTTGGAGAGAAGCACGCGGGTGGTTGTGTGTTGTACAGGAGAGGTGTGGATACTTCGGGCAGGAATCTATGGTTCTGCCTCCGGTTTCGTTTGATGCAGGCTGTTTGGTCTGTGTGGAATCCGTTGTATCCTCCAGTGTCTTTATCCTGATGCCACACTATCCGCTGTAGCAGGAGGTTGGAGCCACTCATGGAGGATCTGCTCCGCGAATACCTGCCGATTCTGATTTTCCTCGGAATCGCAGTCGCTATTTCAGGGATTGCCATCTTGGCATCCCGTATTGTTGCTTCCCAGCGACCTGATCCTGAGAAGGATTCGGCCTACGAGTGTGGCTTTGAGGCATTTGACGATGCGCGGGCCCGTTTTGACGTTCGCTACTACTTGGTCGCTATCCTTTTCATCATTTTTGACTTGGAAGTTGCCTTCCTGTTCCCGTGGGCTGTCAGCTTCGGAGACATTGGTTTGCTGGGATTTTGGTCGATGATGATCTTCCTTGGCGTGCTGACCATCGGCTTTATTTATGAATGGAAGAAAGGGGCTCTCGAATGGGAGTGAGCGGACAATCCGGCGCCGGTGTTCCGGTTGCGCCTTCCGGTCAGGGCGATTCCTTTGTCCAGACAGTCAATGATGCTTTGCAGGAACGTGGTTTCCTGCTGTCCTCCGTGGACAGTCTTGTCAACTGGGCACGTACTGGCTCCCTGTGGCCAATGACGTTCGGACTTGCATGCTGTGCCGTGGAGATGATTCACGCCTACATGCCCCGTTATGACCTGGACCGTCTGGGCGTGGTACCCCGGCCCAGTCCGCGCCAGTCGGATGTCATGATTGTTGCCGGTACATTGACCAACAAAATGGCGCCTGCCTTGCGCAAGGTGTATGACCAGATGGCTGAGCCACGCTGGGTTATTTCCATGGGCTCCTGTGCCAACGGTGGCGGGTATTACCATTACTCTTACTCTGTTGTGCGTGGATGTGACCGGATTGTGCCTGTTGATATCTATGTTCCCGGTTGTCCACCAACGGCTGAGGCCCTGGTATACGGGATTATGCAGTTGCAGAAGAAAATCCGCCGTACGGGCGGCCTTCACCGCTGATACGTGAAAGACAGTCGGAACAAGACGATGAAGCTGACCGAAGAGCAGGTACAAGCCCTGAAAGATCTGGGAGCGCATATCGCGGCCATGTTGCCCGATGATGTCGTCTCTGTTGCTGTGGTAAGGCAGGAGCTGGTGGTAACCATCAATCCTACCAGTGTCATCAGGGTGATGATGGCCTTGCGTGACGATGCGACCTGCAAATTCACGCAAATGGTCGAGCTTACCGCTGTCGACTATCCCGAAAGGGAAAACAGGTTCGAGATCGTATACTGCTTGCTGTCCATGACGCATAACCAGCGGGTTCGGGTCAAGTGTATGGTTGACGGAGAGATGCCCGTGCCGTCCATTACGTCAGTGTTCTCGGCTGCAAACTGGTTTGAGCGCGAAGTCTGGGACATGTACGGAATCTTTTTTGCTGAACATCCGGACCTGCGGCGTATTCTGACTGACTATGGTTTTCAGGGGCACCCCCTGCGCAAGGACTTCCCTCTGACAGGGTACGTCGAGATGCGCTATGACGAAGACCAGAAACGCGTGATTTACGAACCTGTCAAGTTGGCGCAGGATTTCCGCACTTTTGACTTCCTGAGCCCGTGGGAAAACATGACCACTCGCTGGCTGCCCGGTGATGAAAAAGCCGGCGTTGAACCGCCAAAAGCCGGGGAAAAGTAATATGGCAGAACAGCAGATCAAAAACCTGAACATTAACTTTGGTCCGCAGCACCCGGCAGCCCACGGTGTGCTTCGCCTGGTTCTGGAGCTTGATGGTGAGATTGTAGACCGTGCAGACCCTCACATCGGCCTTCTGCACCGGGGTACCGAAAAGCTGATCGAACACAAGACCTACGTACAGGCCTTGCCCTATTTTGACCGTCTGGATTATTGCTCCCCGATCAATATGGAGCATTCCTACGTCTTGGCCGTCGAGAAGCTTCTGGGCATCGAGGTGCCGGAGCGTGCGAAGCTTATCCGCACGCTTTTTGCCGAATTGGTGCGTATTGCCAACCATCTGCTCAACGTGCCTTCCTATGCCATGGACGTTGGCGCAATGACACCAATGCTTTGGGCCTTTGAGGAACGGGAAAAGCTTTTTGAGTATTGTGAAGCTGTTTGTGGCGCACGCATGCACATGGCCTATTTCCGGCCGGGCGGCGTTTCACAGGATATGCCGGCGGATCTTCCCGGTCGTATCCGGCAGTGGGCACATGAGTTTCCTGCGTACGTTCGTGATATGGAAACGATGATTACCAACAACCGCATCTTCAAACAAAGAACGGTTGATATTGCGGTGGTCACGCCTGAGCAAGCCTTGGACTGGGCCTTTACCGGCCCTAACTTGCGTGCATCGGGGATTGCCTGGGATCTGCGTAAGGCGCAGCCCTATGACTCCTACGAAGACATGGACTTCGATATTCCGATTGGCCAGACAGGCGATTGCTATGATCGTTATCTGGTTCGCGTTGAAGAAATGCACCAGTCCCTGCGCATTGTACACCAGTGCCTGGACCGGCTGGAAAAAGTGCGGGGTCCGGTCAAAACGGATGACAGGAAAGCGACACCCCCACGTCGTGGTGAGATGAAAGCATCGATGGAAGCCTTGATCCATCACTTCAAGCTGTTCACCGAGGGCTTTCGTGTTCCGGAGGGTGAGACCTATGCTGCAACCGAAGCCCCGAAGGGTGAGTTTGGGGTCTACCTTGTGTCCGATGGCACAAACCGCCCTTATAAATGCAAGATCCGTTCCCCCGGATATGTGCATCTTCAGGCGATGGACATGATGTCAAAAGGCCACATGCTGGCTGACATTCCTGCCATTATTGGTTCCATTGACGTTGTTTTCGGCGAGATTGACCGATGAGTTCGCACTATCCAGATCCCAACGTACCCCAGCCGGATACGTTTGCCTTCACGCCGGACATGCTGGCCAAGGCCAAGGTGTTTATTTCCAAATATCCAGCTGGACGTCAGCGTAGTGCTGTTATGCCTCTTCTGGATCTGGCACAACGGCAAAATGGGTGGCTTTCACGTGCAGCCATGGACTACATCGCCGGTATGTTGGAGCTACCGCCCATCAAAGTGTATGAGGTTGCGACCTTTTACACCATGTATCGGTTACGCCCGGTCGGTAAACACCATGTTCAGCTTTGCACAAACATTTCGTGTTGGCTGCGCGGTTCCGATGATGTGAAGCGCGCCGCAGAAGAGGTATTTGGTATTGCGTTTGGTCAGTCCTGTGCCGAAGCAACCCTGGAAGAGGTTGAGTGCGCCGGTGCATGTGTCAATGCGCCGGTTGCCCAGATTGGTGATGACTACTTCGAGGATCTGACCTACGAAAATGCCAAATCCCTGTTTCAGTCACTGAAAGATGGAAAGCCGGTCAAGGTTGGTTCACAGACTGGTCGTCGAACCTCCTGCCCCGAAGGTGGGCCGACCACACTGAAGGGAGGTGCCTGACATGTTGAAAGACAGTGATCGTATCTTCACCAACCTTTACGGGTTCAAGGATCCGTTCCTTGCCGGTGCCCGTGCCCGTGGTGATTGGGACAATACCAAGGCTATTCTTGAGAAAGGTCGCGACTGGATCATCGAGCAGATGAAGCAATCCGGTCTGCGTGGTCGTGGTGGTGCCGGTTTCCCCACTGGAGTCAAGTGGTCGTTCATGCCAAAAGAAGTTGGTGAACGGCCGCACTACTTGGTTGTCAATGCCGACGAAGGTGAACCGGGAACTTGCAAGGATCGTGACATTATGCGTCATGATCCTCACAAGCTTGTTGAAGGATGTTTGATCGCGTCTTTTGCAATGCGGGCCCACGCTGCCTATATCTACATCCGTGGGGAGTTTTATCGCGAGGCCGAGGCTCTCCAGAAGGCTATAGACGAAGCCTATGCCGCCGGGCTTATCGGCAAGAATGCCTGTGGCTCCGGGTGGGATTTTGACCTGTATATCCACCGTGGAATGGGTGCGTACGTCTGTGGTGAAGAAACGGCCCTTATAAACTCCCTTGAGGGGAAAAAGGGTCAGCCACGCCTGAAGCCTCCGTTTCCGGCTGGCGTTGGCGTGTTCGGATGTCCGACGACGGTCAACAATGTGGAATCTATTGCGGTTGCGCCGACTATCCTGCGCCGTGGCGGGGAATGGTTCGCGGGGTTGGGTCGTCCAAACAATACGGGGACCAAGCTGTTCTGTATTTCCGGCCACGTCAACAAGCCGTGTAACGTCGAAGAGGAAATGGGCATCCCGCTCAAGGAGCTGATAGAGAAGCACTGTGGCGGTGTTCGCGGCGGTTGGGATAACCTGCTGGCTGTGATTCCCGGGGGCTCCTCGGTTCCGGTTTTGCCGAAGCATATCTGTGATGACGTGTTGATGGATTTTGACAGCCTGCGTGCCGTTCAGTCGGGGCTTGGTACTGCTGCTGTTATTGTGATGGACAAGTCTACAGACGTCATTCGCGCTATTACCCGCCTTGCAAAGTTCTATATGCATGAGAGCTGCGGGCAGTGTACGCCATGCCGCGAGGGATCCGGGTGGATGTGGCGTGTCATGGAGCGTATTGCCAAGGGTAATGCCGATGTTGGGGAAATTGACATGCTGTTTGATGTTTCGAAGCAGATTGAGGGGCACACCATTTGTGCCCTTGGAGATGCGGCAGCATGGCCAATCCAGGGGTTGATCCGTCATTTCCGGCCGGAGATCGAGGCTCGCCTCGGTCGTCGGGCCGTCGCTGCTGAATAGGGAGTGCAGAGGGTTATGCCCAAGCTGACGATTGACGGCATCGAAGTTGAAGTACCAGCCGGTACAACAATTTTGCAGGCAGCGGAGCAAATCGGAATCGAGATTCCCCGTTTTTGCTACCACGAGCGCCTGTCCATTGCCGGAAACTGCCGTATGTGCCTGGTTGAAGTGCAGCCAGGCCCACCAAAGCCCGCAGCATCCTGTGCAATGCCTGTTGCTGATGGCATGGTGGTGAAGACCAACAGCCCGATGGCCGTGAAGGCCCGCAAGGGTGTGATGGAGTTTCTGCTGATCAACCATCCGCTGGATTGCCCGATCTGTGACCAGGGTGGGGAATGTGATCTGCAAGATCAAGCTGTTGCCTTTGGCTATGATCGTTCTCGTTATCGGGAAGGCAAGCGGGCGGTCAAGGACAAGTATATGGGGCCCTTGGTGGCCACAGAGATGACCCGCTGCATACAGTGCACCCGGTGTGTACGCTTTGCGCAGGAAGTTGCCGGTGTTCCTGACCTTGGTGGGGTTAATCGCGGGGAACACATGGAGATTGGCACCTATGTGGAAAAAGCCATCGGTTCCGAGCTGTCCGGCAATTTGGTTGATCTGTGCCCGGTTGGTGCACTGACCTCCAAGCCGTATGCATTCAATGCCCGTCCCTGGGAACTCAAGAAAACTGAAAGCATCGACGTGTTTGATGCGGTCGGTGCCAATATTCGTATTGATGCGCGTGGCAATGAGGTATTGCGGGTTCTGCCTCGCCTGAATGAATCGGTTAATGAAGAGTGGCTTGGTGACAAAAGCCGTCATGCCATTGATGGTTTGCGCCGCCAGCGTCTTGATACACCCTACGTTCGCAGGGACGGAAAACTGGTCCCCGCAACGTGGCAGGAGGCATTCTCTGCCATAGCCGCCAAGATCCGGGGTATGAGCGGTAACCGCATGGCCGCCATTGCGGGTGATATGGCCGATGCCGAGGCCATGATCATGCTCAAGGACCTGATGTCGGCTCTGGGAAGCCGTAGCTTGGAGTGCCGCCAGGACGGTGCTGCCCTTGATCCCGATAATCGCTTGTCGTGGCAGTTTAACTCCGGGATTGCGGGTATTGATGAAGCAGACGCCATCCTTTTGGTTGGAACCAATCCGCGGTGGGAAGCCCCCGTCCTTAACGCTCGCATTCGCAAGCGTTATCTGACTGGGCAGGTGAAGGTCGTTGCTGTTGGCCCGCAGATTGACCTGACCTATCGCTGTCAGCATCTGGGGACTGGGCCAGAGAGCCTGCAAGCCCTTCTTGATGGGCGCCATGATTTTCTGGGTGTTCTCAAGTCGGCCAAGAAGCCAATGCTGATCCTTGGGATGGGGGCACTGACCCGTAAAGACAGTAAAGCTGTACTTTCCTTGGTTTCAAAGCTGGTCGAAAGCACAGGCATGGTTCGTGCGGACTGGAATGGCTTCAATGTTCTGCACACTGCGGCTGCACGCGTTGGTGGATTGGAGCTAGGTTTTGTTCCCGGACCGAACGGGCGTGACCTGGAAGGCATCTTGTCTGGTGCCGAGAAGGGAGAGATCGAGTTTGTGTATCTCTTGGGCGCAGATGAACTGCCAATGACACGTCTTGGCAAAGCTTTTGTCGTTTACCAAGGCAGCCATGGTGATTCTGGCGCCATGCGTGCCGACGTCATTTTGCCCGGAGCCGCCTATACGGAAAAAAGTGCGACCTACCTGAATACAGAGGGTGTTGTGCAACGTACGGCCCGGGCTGTTTTCCCTCCCGGTCAGGCGCGAGAAGACTGGACTGTTATCAGAGCGTTGTCTGAAGTCATCGGGCGTAAGCTTCCACAAGATACGCTTGCGCAGGTTCGCGACCGGATGGCAGCTGTCAGTCCCGTATTTGACGATGATGCGGCTCCCCCATCTGTAACGTGGAGTTCTTTGGGCCAAAGTGGAGCGGTTGAGGCTGCTCCCTTTGCAAGCCCGATCAAGAATTATTACATGACAGATCCTGTCAGCCGTGCGTCGGCCACAATGGCTGAATGTACGGAGGTGTACGTAAACGGCAACCAACAGCGGAAGACCGGGACCCATGGATGAACTCTGGCAAGGATACGTCTGGCCTGGCGTTATAATTGTCGCCCAGTGCTTGGCTATTATTGTGCCGCTGCTGCTTGCCGTGGCCTATTTGACCCTGCTTGAACGCAAGGTTATCGGGGCGATGCAGATGCGTCGTGGTCCAAACGTGGTTGGTCCTTTTGGCTTGCTGCAACCGATAGCCGATGGCGTAAAGCTTTTCCTGAAGGAAACCGTCATTCCAACCGGTGCCAGCCGTGCTGTCTTTATTATGGCACCGATGGTCACATTCTTTCTGGCTGTTGTGGCTTGGGCGGTTATTCCCGTCAATGACGGGTGGGTTCTCGCCAATCTCAATGTCGGGATTTTGTATCTTTTCGCAATTTCCTCGCTGGGTGTGTACGGCATTATTATGGCGGGTTGGGCGTCCAATTCTCGCTATGCCTTTCTTGGGGCGATGCGCTCGGCAGCGCAGATGGTGTCCTATGAAGTGGCAATGGGCCTGATCATGATTTCTGTTCTTCTGACGGTTGGTTCACTCAACCTGACAGATATTGTCATGGCACAGAAGAACAGCGTCTGGTTCATTGTCCTGCATCTGCCTATGGCCGTTGTTTTCTTCATATCGACACTCGCTGAAACAAACCGCCATCCTTTTGATTTGCCCGAAGCCGAGGCAGAGCTTGTATCCGGTTATAACGTCGAATACTCGGCCATGACGTTTGCCCTGTTTTTCCTGGGCGAGTATGCCAACATGATCCTGATGAGCGGGATGACGGTCACTCTGTTTCTGGGAGGATGGTTGCCGCCGGCTAATCTACCGATCTTTACCTGGATACCTAGGCCAATCTGGTTCTTTATCAAGGTGGTGTTGCTTCTTTATGTATTTATCTGGGCTCGTGCGGCGTTTCCGCGGTATCGCTATGACCAGCTTATGCGTCTGGGGTGGAAGGTCTTTCTTCCCTTCTCGCTGATCTGGCTGGTTCTGACAGCTGCGGTGCTGAAAATGACCGGCTGGTCGCCGCTGGCCTGAGTAGGAGAGGGACAATGGCTTTTATTGACCGTACTGTCCGGTCTTTCCTGCTGACGGAGATTCTGCAGGGTATGGGACTGACCTTGAAGTATTTCTTCAAGCCCAAGGTCACCATTAATTATCCGATGGAAAAGGGGCCGCTAAGCCCGCGTTTCCGTGGCGAGCATGCTTTGCGCCGTTACCCAAACGGCGAGGAGCGCTGTATTGCCTGTAAACTGTGTGAGGCTATCTGCCCGGCCCAAGCCATTACGATTGAAGCTGAGCCGCGGGACGATGGAAGCCGTCGTACCACGCGTTATGACATTGATATGACAAAGTGTATCTACTGTGGGTTTTGCCAGGAGGCGTGTCCGGTTGATGCCATTGTCGAGGGGCCGAACTTCGAGTTTGCCACGGAAACACGCGAAGAGCTGCTCTACAACAAGGACAAGCTGCTTGCCAATGGTGACCGCTGGGAAAAAGAACTGGCAAAGCGGATTGAACTTGATGCCCCGTATCGCTGATTCAGAAGACCCGCTCTATGTGGGATATCTTCTCAAGGTTTGGAAAATGCACTGTCTGATTTATGTACCCGGCGTATTCGGGAAGGGGGACCGATGATCCTGCAGGGCTTGGCATTTTATCTTTTTACTGTAGTGGCTATTTTCAGCGCCGCCATGGTAATCACGGCCCGTAGTCCGGTTCATTCCGTGCTTTGGTTGATACTGACGTTTTTCAATGCTGCGGGTTTGTTCATCCTCCTCGGTGCCGAGTTTCTGGCGATGTTGCTGGTTGTTGTCTACGTCGGTGCGGTTGCGGTGCTGTTCCTGTTTGTCGTGATGATGCTGGATCTCAATACCCTGCGTCTGCGCGAGGGAATGGCCGAATACATGCCGGTCGGGGTTGCAATTGGTGCCATTCTTTTGGCGGAGATTGTGGCAGTAACGGGTGGCTGGGCCTTGTCGCCTGATGTTCAGTCGGTGCGCGAAGCTCCTATTCCTCCGCTCTCGGAGGTTCATAACACAGCGGCTTTGGGTAACCTGATCTATACGGATTACATCTATCTGTTCCAAGCCGCAGGTCTTGTGCTTCTTGTGGCCATGATTGGCTCCATCATGTTGACGCATCGCGTGCGTCCGGGCGTGAGAAAACAGCACATTACCCGCCAGCTTGATCGTGGGCGTACGGTAGAGCTGAAAAAAGTTCCGACCAGGGGAGGGATCTGATGCTACAGATTGGTCTGTCGCATTATCTGACAGTCGGCGCGATACTCTTCGTGCTGGGTGTGGTCGGGATTTTCCTGAACCGCAAGAATGTCGTGATTATCATGATGTCGATCGAGCTGATGCTTTTGGCCGTCAATGTCAACATGGTGGCTTTTTCCTCCTTTCTGGGGGATCTGGTCGGTCAGGTGTTTACCTTGTTCATTTTGACAGTTGCTGCTGCTGAAGCCGCTATTGGTCTTGCAATCCTGGTTGTGTTCTTCCGTAACCGGGGTTCAATCGCTGTTGAAGACATCAACCAGATGAAGGGCTGAGAAAGCAGATGTACGTCGCAGCCATATTTCTGCCTCTGCTGGCAGCCGTAATCGCCGGGTTCTTCCGTCACTGGTTGAAAGATACCGGTGCCCAGGTGGTCACCACATCCGCTGTTCTTTTATCAGCAGCGCTGTCAGTTGCTATTTTCTTTGAAGCTGCCATGGGGCAAAAGCCGGTTACGGTTGAACTCCTGAAATGGATTTCATCGGGCGACTTTCAGGTGTCATGGGCTCTGCGTTTCGATACCCTGACGGCGGTTATGCTGATTGTCGTCAATGGTGTTTCGTCGATGGTGCATGTCTACTCATGCGGATATATGCACCATGATAAATCAGTTCCCCGGTTTATGGCTTATCTGTCGCTGTTTACCTTCATGATGTTGATGCTGGTCACGGCTGATAATCTTGTTCAGCTGTTTTTCGGCTGGGAAGGCGTTGGTTTGGCGTCCTATCTTTTGATCGGTTTCTGGTACGAGAAACAGTCGGCCTGCGCCGCCGCCATGAAGGCCTTCATCGTCAACCGTGTTGGCGACTTTGGTTTTGCCCTTGGTATTTTTGGCGTCTACTTCCTGTTTGGATCAGTGGAGTTCAACGCGATTTTTGCTGCTGCACCAGATCATGCCCACAGTATGGTTCGTTTCTTTGGAACGGAATGGCACGCCCTGACCATCATTGGCTTCCTGTTGTTTATTGGTGCCATGGGCAAATCGGCCCAGTTGGGTCTGCATACATGGCTCCCTGATGCCATGGAAGGTCCAACACCAGTTTCGGCCCTGATCCATGCGGCAACGATGGTGACGGCGGGTGTCTTTATGGTCAGCCGTATGTCACCCCTGTTCGAACTGGCTCCTGATGCCTTGGCTATCATTGCTGTCGTTGGTGCAACAACCGCATTCTTTGCGGCGACTGTCGGGTGTGTTCAGAACGATATCAAACGGGTTATTGCCTATTCGACGTGTTCCCAGCTGGGATATATGTTCTTCGCGATTGGTGTTTCCGCTTATCAGGCTGCTATTTTTCACCTGATGACACACGCTTTCTTCAAGGCGCTTCTGTTCTTGGGGGCTGGGTCCGTTATCCATGCCATGTCTGACGAGCAGGACATCCGCAAGATGGGGGGAATCTGGAAGCATATCCCCGTCACGTACGCGATGATGTGGATTGGCTCTCTCGCCTTGGCCGGGATACCGTTCTTTGCCGGCTTCTATTCCAAGGACATGATCCTGGAAACGGCTTTTGCGGCTCACAGTGCCGTTGGTACCTACGCCTTCTGGATGGGGATTGCTGCTGCAGGAATGACCGCTTTCTATTCCTGGCGCTTGCTCATCCTAACGTTCCACGGAAAGCCGCGTGCTGATGACTATGTCATGAGCCATGTTCATGAAAGCCCGGCGATCATGGTGATCCCCCTTCTGGTTCTTTCTGTCGGGGCCGTGTTCTCTGGCTGGATTGGCTATGATCTTTTTGTCGGGGATGCACGTTCCAGCTTCTGGGGGAGTGCCATTCTGGTTTTGGAGGGGCATGATACTGTCGGTGCAGCTCACCACGTTCCTTCTTGGGTCAAGCTGATGCCCCTGTATATGAGTGGCGGTGGTATCGTGTTGGCCTACATCCTTTACATGTTTGCTCCCAAGGTACCCGGTGTCATCGCCAAAGCCCTGCGCCCACTGTACCTTTTCCTTCTGAACAAATGGTACTTTGACGAGCTGTTTGACCGCATCTTTGTGCGTCCGGCCTTTGTTCTGGGCCGTGGGTTCTGGAAAGGTGGTGACGGAGCCTTGATCGACGGTGTTGGTCCTGATGGGCTTGCTGCTGCAACACGCAGTATAGCGGCCCGGTTTTCACGGATGCAGTCCGGTTATTTGTATCATTACGCCTTTGCCATGATTCTTGGCGTAGCGGTGTTTGTAACCTGGTATATCATCAGACATGCAGGATAAGCGCCAATGACCGACCTTCCTCTTCTGTCAATCGTCACGTTTCTTCCGCTGGTCGGCGCTGCGTTTGTCTTGTTCGTGCGCGGCAGCGAAAAAGCCGTTGCGCGTAACGCACGTAATGTAGCCCTGCTGACCTCTGTTGCAACCTTTCTGATCTCCCTTGGCTTGTGGGAGGGATTCAACCCGGCCACAGCAGAATTCCAGTTTGTCGAGAAGGTGGAATGGCTGCCCGTATGGGGCATAAGCTACCACATGGGGCTGGATGGTATTTCTCTGTTCTTTGTCTTGCTGTCGACGTTCCTGACCCCTCTTTGCATCCTGTCGGCTTGGGAAGCTGTCGAGAAGCGGGTCAGAGAGTACATGTTGGCCTTCTTGGTTCTGGAAACCCTGATGGTTGGCATGTTCTGTGCCCTTGATTATGTCCTGTTCTACATCTTCTTCGAAGCTGTCCTGATCCCCATGTACATCATGATCGGTGTTTGGGGCGGTCCGCGTCGGGTTTATGCTGCTTTCAAGTTTTTCTTGTACACCTTGGCTGGTTCTGTCCTGATGCTGGTGGCGATTGTCGCCATGCTTTTGGTTGCCGGAACAACCGATATCCCTACCCTTATGGAAACGCATTTTTCGCGGGATATGCAGCTCTGGCTGTGGCTTGCAATGTTTGCCTCCTTTGCGGTCAAGGTGCCGATGTGGCCATTCCACACATGGCTTCCTGATGCGCACGTTGAGGCCCCGACTGCAGGTTCGGTAATTCTTGCCGGTGTCTTGCTGAAGATGGGTGGGTACGGCTTCCTGCGTTTTTCTATCCCGATGCTGCCAGAAGCAACGCAGTATTTCGCACCATTGATGTTCACGCTGTCAGTTGCAGCCATTATTTACACATCATTGGTGGCCTTGGTGCAGGAGGATATGAAGAAGCTGATTGCCTATTCTTCTGTAGCGCATATGGGTTTTGTGACCGTTGGTACCTTTGCGCTGAATCAGCAGGCAATTGAGGGGGCGATCATCCAGATGCTTTCGCATGGGGTTGTCTCCGGTGCTCTCTTTCTGTGTGTTGGCGTTGTTTATGACCGTCTCCATACGCGTGAGATGGCCCGTTATGGTGGCGTGTCTGATGTCATGCCCAAGTATGCGCTGGTTTTCATGTTCTTTACCATGGCGTCTGTCGGCCTGCCGGGTACATCCGGTTTTGTCGGGGAGTTCATGATTCTTCTGGGTGTTTTCCAAACCAGCAGCTGGGTTGGGCTATTTACTGCGACAGGATTGATCCTGGGTGCCACATATGCCTTGCTTCTGTATCGCAGGATTTGCTTTGGAAAGCTCGACAAGGATGACGTGAAGGCCATGTTGGACATGAACCCGCGTGAAGTGGCGATTTTTGTTCCCTTGATCCTTGTTGTGCTGTGGATGGGCATTTATCCATCTTCATTCCTGGAGCCCATGCACGCTTCTGTAATCCACCTTGTTGAAAATTATCATGCTGCCTTGGCAGATGCCGGTTCGGGCACTGCTGTGGCATTTCGCTGAGGCCGGCGACTGGAGAGGTAACTGACACCATGACTGTGATCGCAAACCTTGGGGTCGCCGCCCCTGAACTGATCCTGGCTTGTTCCGGCCTTGCCCTTCTGATGATTGGTGTGTTCCGCCGCGGGGATGCGACAGCGGCAGTGGGCTGGATAGCTGTTCTGGCTCTTTTGGTCACTATGGCGGTTGTATTTGCTGGTGAACCCAGAGTAATGAGTACCTTTAATGGCATGTTTGTCTCTGATGGTTTTTCACGCTACGCAAAGCTTGTGACACTGTTTGCTGCCGCCTTGACGCTAATCCTGACGTTGTCATGGATGGCACGTGAGCAAATGGAGAGATTTGAGGTTCCTGTTGTCATGCTGTTTGCCACGCTTGGCATGCTGATGATGATCTCGGCTAATAATCTGATGTCCCTGTACTTGGGGCTGGAGCTGATGAGCCTTGCATCCTATGTTCTTGCTGCGTTGCGGCGGGATACAGTCAAGTCAACCGAGGCCGGGCTGAAGTACTTTGTGCTGGGCTCTGTGGCTTCGGGCATGTTGCTGTACGGGATGTCGATGGTTTATGGCTTCTCCGGAACAACGTCTTTTGATGTCTTGGCAAAGGTCTTGGGAGAGCATGCTCCGACCGGGGCGATTGTTGGCTTGGTTTTCATGCTGTGTGGCATGGCATTCAAGGTCTCTGCCGTTCCTTTCCATATGTGGACACCCGATGTGTACGAGGGGGCACCAACCCCGGTAACAGCTTTTTTTGCAGCGGCACCCAAAGTTGCCGCAATTGCCTTGTTTATCCGCCTTTTGGTCGGGCCGTTTGCTGACTTGGCTGGTGCTTGGCAGCAAGTGTTGTGGCTTGTGTCTGCCGGTTCGATGATTGTTGGCGCATTTGGTGCTGTAGCCCAGACCAATATAAAAAGGCTGATGGCTTATTCTTCGATTGGCCATATGGGTTATGTGCTGGTGGGTTTGGTAACAGGGACCGAAGTTGGTGTCAGTGCGGCTCTGCTGTATATGGCTCTGTATGTCTTTATGAGTGTTGGCAGTTTTGCGGTTATTCTCTCCATGCGTTCCGGTGGGCAGGCGCTGGAAAAAATAAGCGATCTGTCGGGGCTGCACAAAGCATCACCGGGCTTGGCCGCAGCCTTGGCGATCTTTTTATTCTCTATGGCAGGCATTCCGTTTTTTGCCGGCTTTGTTGCCAAGCTGGGGCTCTTTATCGCAGCCTTGGACGGAGGTCAGTTGGCTTTGGCCATCATTCTGGCGCTGTCCAGTGTCGTTGCGGCCTTCTACTACATACGGGTTATCAAGGTGATGTACTTTGATGAGCCATCGGAGACGTTTGATCCGGTGCCATCATCAAATACGCTGATTCTTTCCGGAACTGCTTTTGTCACGACCTTCTTCCTGGCTTGGCCCGCCCCATTGATTGCCCAGGCTGATCTGGCTGCCAAAGCACTGTTCCCGGGATAATCTGCTGTTGATTTCCATGCCGAATATGATCCGGACACACAGGGACGAGGCGCTACCTAAAGGGTGGCGCCTTGTGTTCCTGCGTGAAACGGATAGTACAAACGAGGAAATAAAGCGCCGACGTAACAGTGATCCAGGAGAGGGGTTTGTCATCGTTGCCGGTTCCCAGACTGCTGGGCGTGGCCGACGTGGCCGTTCATGGGAAAGCCCGGAAGGAAATCTGTTTCTGTCCATCCGCTTACGGCAGTCTGCGCAAGGGGTGGCTGATAGCGCATCATTATCCTTTATTGCAGCATTGGCTCTTTTGGACGCTTTTTCCAGTATGGCCCCAGCACTGGATGTTGCCCTGAAATGGCCAAATGATGTGCTTGTTTCCGGGGCGAAGGTGTCGGGTATCCTTCTGGAAACAGATACGCCATGGATTATTGTGGGGGTTGGGGTGAACGTGTTGCATCGACCGCAGGTTACTCCCACAAACTACCCTGTCACGAGTCTTGCCGAACAAGGCATCTCTTTTTCTGCTCTTGATGTTGCTTCTTTTTTCTGCCATGCCCTGTACGGCAGACTTCGGCAATGGAGAGAGGAAGGGTTTGTTCCCATCCGCCAGGCATGGAAATCCAAGGCATGTGGCTTGGGCGGTAGTATGGTAGCAAATCTTCCGGATGGCTCATCAGTTTGCGGTATTTTTTCTGATCTCGATGCAGACGGTGCCCTTGTGCTGCATAATGAGGCAGGACAGCATCGTATTTTGGCTGCTGATGTCTTCTTCGGTTGATATCTGGCGCAGAATTCTTTGAATTTGGGATCTGTACGGAATGCTTCTGGTTATCGACTCCGGCAATACCAACATTGTTTTTGCTGTTTATGACGGTGAGAAAGCCATGGGAGAATGGCGCTCTTCTACCCGCTCTGACTGTACAGCCGATGAGTACGGGGTCTGGTTGACCCAGCTTATGCAACTGAAGGGGTTAAAGCCCCAAGATATTTCTGCCGCTGTTATGGCATCGGTTGTTCCAGCAAATGTCTTTGCACTGAAGACGCTGTGTCGTACCTATTTCCATACAGAGCCTTTAGTTGTTGGCGAACCCGGGGTCCAGCTTGATCTGCAAATCCTGCTCGATCGACCGGAAGAAGTGGGGGCAGACCGTCTGGTCAATGCCGTGGCGGCGCACACCAGATACAGTGGATCCCTTGTTGTCATTGACTTTGGAACAGCAACCACCTTTGATGTTGTCGATCGCCAGGGAAACTATCACGGCGGCTGTATTTGCCCAGGTATCAACCTGTCTCTGGAAGCATTGCACATGGCGGCCGCCCAACTCCCGCGAGTGGCTGTTGGCCGCCCCTTGTCTGTTATTGGCAAGGCAACTGTTCCTGCCATGAAGTCAGGAGTATACTGGGGCTACATAGGCTTGATCGAAGGCTTGGTCAGCAGGATATCCAAGGAATTTGGCGAACCAATGACGGTTGTTGCGACTGGTGGGCTTGCTCCCCTGTTCGCAGAAGCGACCGATGTTATTCATCATCTTGACAGTGATTTAACCCTGCGAGGGCTTGTCGAGATTTATCGACACAACATTACGGAAGAAAAATTGAAACGCGCATGACTGCTGTTGATACTGCAACGCTGCCCCGCCTTACAAAAGCCCCGAAAGATCGGCTTGTCTTCGTTCCTTTGGGGGGAACCGGTGAAATAGGTATGAATCTGAATGTCTACGGCTGCCAAGGGCGGTGGTTGGCCGTAGACATGGGCGTTACTTTTGGCGACGACCAAATACCCGGTGTCGATGTTGTCATGCCGGATCATTCTTTTTTGGAAGAGAATGCCGCTGATCTTGCCGGTATCGTGATCACCCATGCACACGAAGATCACATAGGCGCAGTTGCCTATTTGTGGCCCGATTTGCGGTGCCCGGTTTATGCAACGCCGTTTGCTGCGGAATTTCTCAGGCATAAACTGAAGGAAGAGGGCTTGGATGGCGAAGTGCCGGTTCACGTTGTACCCCTTGGCGGGCGGGTAGACATTGGCCCGTTCAATGTTGAGTTTGTGTCGTTTACCCACTCCATTCCTGAACCGAATGGCCTTGTCATTCGTACGGTGCATGGCAATATCTACCATACCGGGGACTGGAAGATGGACCCCGAGCCAATGGTTGGCGGTACGGTTGATTATGAACGGCTTCAGGCCATTGGTGATGAGGGTATTACAGCCTGTATCAGCGACAGCACCAATATTCTGAACAAGGGTCGCTCAGGCTCGGAAGGAGATGTTCGTCGCAGTCTTGTTGATATGCTGGGGCGTTTTGACGGGCGTGTGGCCGTGTGCTGCTTTGCCTCCAACATTGCCCGCGTTGAAAGTATCGTGAAGGCAGCCCGTGCTAACGGACGGCAGGTGTGCCTTGTGGGGCGTTCCCTGTGGCGCATGGTGGATACAGCCCGTTCCACAGGCTATATCGGCGATATTGGCCCGCTTCTTGAGGCTGATGATGCAGCGGATCTGCCGGCACGCCAGGTCTTGTATCTCTGCACAGGATCCCAAGGTGAATCCCGGGCCGCTATGGCGCGTATTGCCTGGGGTCATCATCCTCACGTTACATTGGGACGGGGTGATGTAGTTCTGTTCTCATCTCGGGTTATTCCCGGCAACGAGAAAGCTATTTTCCGTCTACAGAACCGCCTTGTACGCTCCGGGGTCGATGTTCTGACGGATCGGGACGCCTTTATTCATGTGTCCGGCCACCCATCCCAGGATGAGGTCGGTGAACTTTACCGTCTGCTTCGGCCAACGGTTGTTGTGCCCGTTCACGGGGAGCGTCGCCACCTTCAGGTTCATGCGGATTTTGCCCTTGATCATGGGGCACGGAAGGCTGTTGTCCTCGATAATGGACAGGTTCTTGATCTGACATCGTCAGATAATCCTCATGTTTTTGCTTCGGTGCCTGTGGGGCGTCTTACCTTGGAGGGGGATCGCATTGTTCCCATGGACAGCCCGGTGTTGCGGGACCGCAAGAAAATGATGGTCAATGGGGCCGCTGTCATTACTTTGGTCCTTGATCACAAGGGGCAGGTTCTGGCACCACCGCTTGTCACAACGCATGGCCTGTTTACTCCCGATGACGATGACGAGCCACAGGGGATCGGTCTTGCCGATGCGGTAACGGATGCTGTTGGTGACCTCGATCCGCGTGATCGCAGAAATGATGACACGGTTAGGGAAGCGGTCCGACGGGCTGTGCGCCGTGTCATGAATCAAGATCAAGGGCGGAAACCTTTGACTGACGTGCATCTCGTCAGGCTCTAGGATCTGTGCAAGCGGAAGCGGGGGGAGGAGAGATGGCATGATCGGGCGCCTTAACCATGTTGCTCTTGTCGTGCCGGATCTGGAAAAAGCCTCTCGCTTTTATCAGGATACAATGGGTGCCCCTGTTTCTGCGCCGCTTCATTTGCCTGACCACGGGGTGAGTGTTATTTTTGTCGAACTTCCCAATACCCGGGTCGAGCTTTTGCACCCTTTGGGGGATGACAGCCCTATCAGAAGCTTTTTGACTGACCATCCCGGGGGAGGCATGCACCATATGTGTTATGAAGTCCGGGACCTGTTGGCGGCAAGCAGGCATCTGAAAGCACAGGGGATGCGTATTCTTGGAAGTGGTGAACCAAAAACAGGCGCTCACGGGAAGCCGGTTTTGTTTCTCCACCCCAAGGATGCATTTGGTACCTTGATCGAGCTTGAACAGGCCTGATTTCGACGGAGAACAGGACACGGTGAGCTGGTACTGCGACTTGGCTCCGGAGCATCCGGTGCATCACGCTTATCACGAAAGCGAATATGGATTCCCCTTGCGGGATGATAAAGCGTTGCTGGAGCGATTGTCCTTGGAGATCTTTCAGGCTGGCTTGTCATGGGAGTTGATCCTCAAACGCCGCACATCCCTGAGGGAAGCATTTGCCGGTTTTGATCCGCACATCTTGGCCGGCTGGAATGACGAAGCTGTGCCATTTCTTCTTCAAAATCCCGGCATTATACGCAACAGACGGAAAGTAGAGGCTATACTTGGGAATGCTCGCATTCTGATGCGTTTAAAAGCCGAATATGGCAGCTTTGCCAATTGGATAGATGCTCACCACCCCTTGGTTCATAAGGATTGGGTCCGGGTTTTTCGACGAACATTCCGCTTTACCGGGCCGGAAATCGTCAAGGAGTTTCTGATGTCAACGGGGTGGCTCCCTGGCGCACACCACGTGCAATGTCCCGTTTATACTCGCATTCTTGCTGCGAACCCCCCATGGAGAAAAGCCATGGAACATGGATTTTCTTACGACTGATGCCCGCCGAGAGTCCGCAACGCGGCCATAATCTCTCCCAGATCACCGGGAGAAACCTCGCTCCACATATTATGGCCGACAATGCGGACATTAGGTCCGTAGACACAGCGCCCCATACAAGGAGAGCCATTTACCTCTACACAGTCAACAAGAACAGGGTCATTCTCAATGGCGTCTTTCAGGGCAGAGAGGACAAGCTCCGCACCACTTGCTGAACAGCTTTTCTGCATTTCTCCGTAACGGCGGTTCAGGCATACCAGTACTTCTATTGTGGTTGGATCCTCATCATTCATGGTGACGGTATCTCCCTCCTGCCACAGTTATCCAGACTGCAATGTCCTTACGGCGGCATCCCTTTCAAAAAGATACAGCAAGATACGAAGGGCCTCACCACGTGGCGTTGCCAGCTCCGGGTCCATTTCCATGACATGACGGGCATCATCGCGGGCTGTAGCCAGAAGTTCACCGTGTACAGCAAGGTCTGCAGTACGAAATTCCGGCATTCCGCTTTGGCGAAGACCCAGGATTTCTCCACCGCCCCGCAAGCGGAGGTCTTCTTCGGCAATAACAAATCCGTCTTCGGTGGAACGCATAGTCTCAAGGCGCATGCGTGCTGTTTCCGACAAGGGATGGCCATACAACAACAGGCAGACCGATGCCCTGTCCCCCCGTCCGATCCGTCCCCGGAGCTGGTGCAACTGTGCAAGACCAAAGCGTTCTGCTTGCTCGATAATCATTAGTGTGGCAGTGGGAACATTGACACCGACCTCTATCACCGTGGTTGCAACCAGAATGTCATGGCGATCAGAGGCAAATCCCTCCATGACAGCATCCTTGTCCGGGCCCTTCATGCGCCCATGCACCATGGCAACCCTGTGCCCGAAATGCTCTTGCAGCTGTGCATAGCGTTCTTCTGCCGCAGACAGATCCGAGGTTTCGGATTCTTCCACCAGCGGACACACCCAATAAGCCTTGGCGCCTGTATTCAACACACGCTCAAGCCCGGCAATCACCTCCTCCAGACGGTTTCGTCCTATAATACGTGTGTCGACGGGCTTCCGCCCCGGCGGTTTTCCCTCCAGCCGGGAGACATCCATGTCTCCATAAAGGGTCAGCGTCAGAGTGCGTGGAATGGGGGTAGCCGTCATGACAAGTACATCAGCGGCTTTTCCTTTTCCCGTCAACATCAGGCGCTGTTGCACGCCAAAGCGATGCTGTTCATCAATCACGGCGAGGCCAAGATCGCGGAACACAACATCATCCTGAAACAGGGCGTGGGTGCCGATAATGATATCAATGGCACCATCCTTGAGATCCTGCAGCAGAGCTTCACGCGGTTTTCCCTTGTCGCGGCCTGTCAGGAGGGCAACCCGTATGCCACAGGCCTTGGCCAAGGGAGCCAGGGTTTCAAGATGCTGGCGGGCCAGAATCTCGGTCGGGGCCATCAAGGCAGCCTGAGTGCCACACTCCACGGCATTCAGCATGGCCATAAGGCCGACAACTGTCTTTCCACTTCCGACATCGCCTTGAAGCAACCTCAACATACGATCCGGCGCCTGCATGTCGGCAAATATCTCATCCAAAGCGCATTGCTGGGCCTGGGTCAGCGAAAAGGGCAGGGCGGCTGCAACAGCCCGGCGCAAGCTTCCGTTTCCATGCAGGACACGCCCGGTCCGCTTGCGATTGGCGCGGCGTACAAGCAACAGAGCCAGCTGGTTTGCCAGAAGCTCATCATAAGCAAGCCTCTGTCGCGCCGGTCCGATGGCCGACAGGTCGTCCTCTGTTTGCGGGTGGTGGACAGTGCCCAGCGCATCCTTCCAGTGCGGCCATCCCTTCTGGCTGATCAGGTGGGGATTGATCCACTCCGGCAGTTCTGGCGTACGCTCCAGTGCCGTTCGGGCAACTTTGGTGGCTGTCTTGTTCACAATTCCGGCAGAGAGAGGATACACCGGCTCTACAATGCGGATGCTGTCTGCCTGTGACGGAGGCACCACATGATCCGGGTGGGCCATCTGGCGCTCATCATGAAATACATCCACTTTCCCCGATACGACAACGCGCTGCCCGACGGGGAAGGATTTCTCCAGCCATTCCTTGCGGGGATGAAACCAGGTGATGGATATATAGCCACTCTGGTCCCGACAGCGTATGCGCCAAGGGGCACGGCTTCCCCTTGCCGGTGGAATGTGACTGTCAACAATGAGATCAAGGGTCGCAATGCTGCCGTTGGTCGCCTGCATGATCGTTGGTGATGCCCGGCGGTCAATAATACCGGTCGGGAAATGCCACAGGGCGTCAACAAGGTGCCCGCCACCACCGGTCAATCGATCATAAAGCGGGGCCAGCCGCTTTCCCAGGCCGGGCAGAGAGTCCAGGGGGCAGAACAGGGGATTGAGGATCGACGGGCGCATAGGGGACCGTTATTCTCCGTGTAGCAGAAAATGTTCTTGTTCTGTCCGCAGAATGTCTTTGCGCAACAGGGGAAAGGATCTATACCAGATCCCCTGTTCTTTTCTCATAAAATGCGGGGAAGGTGCACCTATCATGGATGAGCGTCGCAGGAAAATCCTTTACAGGGCTTCCCACCGAGGCATGAAAGAGGCTGATCTTATGATTGGTGGCTTTGTTGCCGCTCGCATCAGTGAGCTGGATGCGCCCCAGCTCGATCGGCTTGAAAGCCTGTTGGATGAGCTGGATATGGACATCATGGACTGGGTGATTGGCCGCAAGCCAGTTCCTTCACAGCATGATCATGATGTTTTCCATATGCTAACCGCCTTCAAACCCTATGACGGATTCGTGTAGACAGTGACTGATTTCTCCTTTGCCCTTCAACGGATAGAAACCCTTGGTACCGGTCATCAGGTAACAGTCCACGGTCTGCCCGAGGGATACGATGCCCTTTTTCTGTCAAACCTTGCACGCGGCAACGCATACAGCGATGTCTTGCACATTTGCCGCGATGATGTGAGGTTGGCAACCCTTGCCGCCGAGGTTCGTTTTTTCGCCCCCGATCTTGATGTTCTGGTCTTCCCGGCCTGGGATTGCGTGCCATATGACCGCGTTTCACCCAGCGCAGACCTTGCCGCACAACGCACGGACACCTTGACCCGCCTGGCCGGGCCACATCCGGGCAAACCGCGTCTGGTTATCACAACCGTTGCTGCCGTCACCCAGCGCGTGCCGGGCAAGCGTGTTTTTAATGGTGCAGTCTTCCGTATTCTGGCCGGTAAACGGCTGAATGTCGATGCCCTGATGGGGTATCTGGCACGCAATGGGTACACCCGCTCCGGACAGGTCATGGAGCCCAGGGAATATGCTGTACGGGGTGGTATTATTGACCTTTACCCTTCCGGCACAGGGGAACCCCTGCGTCTTGATCTGTTCGGGGACGATGTTGATACCATCAGAACTTTTGATCCCCTGACACAGCGCAGTACGGGCAATCTGGATGAGGTTCTCCTCAAGCCCATGTCCGAGGTTATCCTGACCGAAGACAGCATTGCCCGCTTCCGGACCCGGTACCGGGAATTGTTTGGAGCGCCGGGCAAGGATGACCTGTTGTACGAGGCTGTTTCAGCTGGGCGGACCATGCAGGGAATAGAGCATTGGATGCCCCTGTTTCACGATGGGTTGGACACTCTTTTTGCCTATCTCCCCCAAGCTCTCGTGACCTGCGATCACCAGTTTGAACAGGCATGGGAAGCAAGGACTACACTGATCCGGGAATATTTTGAAGCACGCATCAGCCTGAACAACCTGTCAAACAGCGGGAACGGAACAGTCTATCACCCGATACAGCCAGAATGGCTGTTTATGGAACCGGACGAGTTTCCGCGACTGCTGAAAACAGTGCCGTCGCTTTTGTTCTCACCCTTTGCCGCACCAGATATCGGAAGTGACTGTGTGGATGCTGGCGGACGACCGGGGCGTGATTTTGCCGATGTTCGTGCCCGTCATGGCGAAAATGTCTATGACGCCGTACGAGCACATATTGACCTGGAGCAAGGAAAAGAGAGACGCGTTGTTATTGCCGCCCTGTCCCATGGATCACGAGACCGTCTGTCAGGTGTTTTACGTGATCACGGTGTCAAGAATCTGTCATGTCCTGATGACTGGAAAACAGCCTGTAAACAGACTGTTTCCTCTGTTCCGGTCATTGTCCTAGGCCTTGAGCACGGTTTTTTTGGTCCCGGTTTTGTCTTGGTAGCCGAGCAGGATATTCTGGGTGATCGTCTGGCGCGTCCCTCAACCCGCAAGCGACATGGGAAGGCCGATGCCTTTATACGGGATGCTTCAGCCCTGGCAGAGGGGGATCTGGTTGTCCATGCCGAGCACGGCATTGGACGTTACACAGGACTGGAAAATCTGGATATTGGTGGCGCTGCGCACGACTGTCTTTGCCTGGTTTATGATGGTGGTGACAAGCTTTTTGTACCGGTAGAGAACATTGATGTCCTGACCCGCTATGGGTCAGAGCAGGGTGGCGTTTCCTTGGACCGGTTGGGAAGTCCGGCGTGGCAGTCCCGTAAGGCACAGCTGAAACAGCGTATCCGTGACATGGCGGATCAGCTGATACAGGTTGCAGCCCAGCGTCAGCTACGTGACGCTGATGTTCTGACTGTGCCCGAGGGTCTTTTTGACGAATTCTGCGCCCGGTTCCCATACGCAGAAACGGACGACCAGCTAAAAGCCATAGCCGATACCTTGGATGATATGGCCAAGGGACGGCCCATGGACCGTCTGGTGTGTGGTGATGTTGGTTTCGGTAAAACCGAGGTTGCGCTTCGGGCAGCGTTTGTTGCAGCCATGAGCGGTACGCAGGTTGCCGTTGTTGTGCCAACAACACTTCTGGCGCGCCAGCATTACCAGAATTTTATAGAGCGTTTCCGGGACATGCCTGTGCGTATTGCCCAGCTATCGCGTCTTGTTTCAGCAAAGGATGCGGCCCGTGTACGGGAAGAGCTGGAGAAGGGTACACTTGATATCGTAATCGGCACGCATGCCGTTGTTTCCAAGTCTGTCAAGTTCCAGCGCCTTGGCCTCCTTATTGTCGATGAGGAACAGCATTTTGGCGTTGCCCACAAGGAACAGCTGAAGCAGCTCAAGGCCGACGTGCACGTTCTGACCCTGTCTGCAACGCCTATTCCCCGGACATTGCAGCTGGCACTGACAGGCGTTCGTGAGTTGTCGCTGATTGCCACACCACCGGTTGATCGATTGACTGTCCGTACTTTTGTCATGCCGTTTGATGGCGTTGTGATCCGCGAGGCAATCCTGCGTGAACGCTACAGGGGAGGGCAGAGTTTCTTTGTCTGTCCCCGCTTGGCTGACATTGACAGGGCTGTCGAGCACTTAAATGTTCTTGTCCCTGAGGTGCGGACTGTTGTTGCCCATGGGCAGATGTCAGCCAGCCGCCTAGAAGAGGTTATGAAATCTTTTGCTGACGGTGATTATGATGTCCTTGTAGCAACCAATATTATTGAAAGCGGGCTTGATATGCCCCGGGTCAATACCATTATTATTCATCGTGCTGACATGTTCGGACTTTCACAGTTGTATCAGCTGCGCGGTCGCGTGGGGCGCGGAAAGCAGCGTGGTTATGCTTATCTGACCCTGCCGCCTGGCCGCATACTGGCGCCAGCAGCAGAAAAGAGGCTGACCGTCATGCAGACCCTAGATACCCTGGGGGCTGGTTTCTCCCTAGCCTCACATGACATGGATATCCGTGGTGCAGGTAACCTGCTGGGTGACGAGCAATCGGGGCACATCAAGGAAGTTGGGATCGAACTCTACCAGAGTCTTTTGCAGGAAGCTGTGGCTACGGCCAGAAAAGGAGGAGGAAGCCCTGGAGAAGAAAGTTGCGATAGCGGGTGGTCCCCACAAATCAGCCTTGGCATCCCTGTTCTGCTTCCAGAGACCTATATCAAGGATTTGTCGGTACGACTTGGGTTATATCGTCGTATTGGTGAACTACAGACACCGGATGAGATTGAAAACCTGATATCAGAGCTGGTGGACCGTTTCGGTCCCCTGCCATCTGAGGCACGTAATCTCTTGTCTGTCGTCGGCATCCGACAACTTTGCCTGCGTGCTCATATCGAGAAAGTTGATGCAGGTCCAAAGGGCGCTGTGTTGACGCTGCGTGGCAACACCTTCCCCAACCCTGAAGGCTTGGTGCGCTTCATCAGCCAGAATATTGCCTTGGTCAAGGTCAGACCTGATCACAAGATTGTCTACATGCGCCACTGGCCGATACCAGAGGATCGCATGGCCGGTCTTTATCAGCTTATGGAAAACTTGGCCAAGGTGGCCGAAGAGGCCACGGCCTGTTTATAGGCTAAAACAAAACAGACCAAGGCACACATTCTTTGCCTTGGTCTTTATTTTGCTTTACCCGCCGCAAACATTTGACTTGCGTAACGCGCATTCCGGAATTTCCCGGTGTTTCTCCCTAAACTTGGGCCGTCCCGCGAAACAGGACGTCCCTTGCACGCAGAAAGATATGCGCTTGCGGTAGAGTTGTCACGTGTAAAACGCATGGCTATAAAGAAAAGTATGCATTTTTCCGGGATAAAAACGGCTTTTCCTGCTACTATTTTAGCTAGTTTGCGTAACAATAAGATTGTGAAAGATCAGGTATAATGTGGCGTACGGTTTTATATGGTGGTTGCTCACTTATGGTCGCAAGCCTTCTTGCGGCCGCCTCAGCAAAGGAAGTACGTCGATCTTGGACGCTGGATGTTGACCCCGCAGCCTGCCGTTTACAGGCCGACTTATCCTCCGGGGGCAGTGCCAATTATGTTGCAGGTGTTGATGTGCATGGGCAACCCGTCGTTACAGTCGACGGTGATGAAGCACAAACTCTAAATCCTGATCTGACCGGGAAGTATATTGCTATTGAACTGGAAACAAGCCTTGCGCGTCGTCTCTCGCTTACCCCTCTTGCTGAGGCAAAGGGTTATATTGGGACGATAACCATAAAGAACCAAACCATTCTTCTGAATGGAGAGCCATTAAGTTATGGGGGCAAAGATGCTCTTCGTGAGGCGTGTCAGTATAATGAACATCTGTACCACGGGGCATCATCACCTAAGCCGGCCCGTTAAGTATGGAATAACCTGAAAAAATGACTGCGCTCATCATTCTGTGATTGCGTTTGTGATAAAGGGCCGATATATTCCGCCTCCCGTACTGATGTTGTTTCGGTACGGGTGTTTGGCTTCGGAGCGTAGCGCAGCTTGGTAGCGCACTTGACTGGGGGTCAAGGGGTCGTGGGTTCGAATCCCGCCGCTCCGACCATGAAGCCAAAAGTAATACAGCGTGCTTTGGTGATTGCGCGCACATTCTCTGAAAAATAAAATATGCGCACTGTTGCACATTTACAAATGTGTGTGCCACTTCACGTAATTCCATCTTTTCTTTGGTTCATTGCGGTCCTATAATCAATACGCTCCGTTAACGTCATTGTTTCGGATGCGTTTGGCAGCGCTTTGTTGCAGTGGGGTCGCGTGATTGAGTTTCTAATTTTTGCCCTTGTGCTTACGGTGCCCTTCGATCTAGTCAGGCGTCGCACAGTCCGCCAGCAGCGTCGCTTGGAGGCCGCTTTTCTGCGCGCCCGATCCATGGAGCCGCCGTATGGCCGGTTCTATTGGTTGTGCTGTCACTGAAGGCGCGCTCTCCTCTTTGTTCCAGCCCAGCTCCGAAGCATCAGAAATGCCGGCGAGGTAGCTTTTACACCAAGGTCGTAATGCGTATCGAACCTGTCCGTCCCGTTCGCTTCCGTCAATCTCCGTCAAGGGATAATGCACGTTTAGCTATGGCTGGTGTTTGCCATGCCTTTGATGACAGCTTGGTGCTTGACGGTTTGTCCTTGAGCATTGGAGCGGGTGAGGTTATGTGCCTGCTTGGCGCAAGCGGTTGTGGCAAAACAACAACCCTACGCATTGCTGCAGGTCTCGAGAAACCATCAAGTGGAGAGGTTTGGATTAATGGGCACACTATGCTGTCCCGTGAGGGACGCATGATCCCACCAGAAAAAAGGGGCGTTGGGTTTTTGTTCCAAGACTATGCCCTGTTTCCTCATCTCAAGGTTCTCGATAACGTTACCTTTGGGCTTCGTCATATCTCCGAACCCGATAGAACACGGTGCGCTCATGAAGCCTTGGAGCACGTGGGCATGGCGTCTTATGCCAGTTCTTGGCCGCATACGTTATCAGGGGGACAGCAACAGCGCATTGCCCTTGCCCGTGCTCTTGCCCCCAATCCGGCCCTTTTATTGCTAGATGAGCCATTTTCGGGCTTGGACCGCTACCTGCGTGACCAAATCCGTGTCGAAACGCTGACGATTCTGAAAGATCGCGGTATTTCGGCTCTGATGGTCACACATGATCCGGAGGAGGCCATGTTTATGGCTGATGTACTCGCCTTGATGGATAAGGGACGGATTATACAGTCAGGGACCCCGGCAGAGCTTTATAGTCACCCATCTTCTGCCTTTGTTGCCCGCTTCTTCTGCGACTTTAATCTTGTAAAAGGGCATGTTTTACGGGGTTCTGTTGAAACTCCGTTCGGTCTGGTTGACGCCCCGTACGGGGTAGAGGAGGGCTCCTCTGTCGAGGTATTGATTCGCCCGGAAGCTATCAGGCTTACGTCGGTTGCCGATGGCGAGTACCCCGCTTTCGTTGCCACTGTAACAGATAGCCGGATGCTTGGCAGAACCAGTTTGGTGTATATAAAGGCAGGGCCAGCCGCTTCTGCCAAACGGATAGCTGCGCATGTGCGTACCCCGGGCTCTTTTCTGCCACCGGCAGGGGAGGTGCTGTCCATATCCCTTGATCGATCCCAGACTTTTGTGTTTCCCTCCGTCTGATCATGGCCAAATCAGGGATGTTTCATTGCGGTACCGCAGGCTTTCTGCGATGATCCGCCATGTTGTATTGCCCGATGGTGGGCGCGTGTCTCCTGGAGAGTGGTAGTTATGGGTACTTTCAGTATCTGGCACTGGCTGGTTGTGCTGGCCATTGTTGTCGTTTTATTTGGTGGTTCGGGTAAGATTTCACGTTTAATGGGTGACTTTGCCAAGGGAATCAATGCATTCAAGAAGGGACTGGAAGAAGGCAAGTCCGTTCCCGCAGCAGATATGCAGGATGCGACAAGCTCGGATTCAATGCAGATCCAGAAGACTGAAGGGGAGTCAGTTTCACAGGCCGGACATGTCAATCGAGAGAAAAACCATTCTAGTAGCATGTAGTGGGTAAATACTCATGTTTGATCTAGCTTGGTCAGAGATCCTTCTTGTCGGAGTTGTCGCAGCGCTTGTTCTTGGGCCAAGGGAAATCCCTGGTGCCATGCGTGCTTTTGCTCATCTCATGAAAAAATTCCGAGCGGTCAGCCGTGACGTTCGTCGCCACGTAGACGACATGATATACAATGCCGAAATTGCTGACATGCAGGAGAAGGCAAGACAGATGCGTCGGCAGGTTCTTGATCCGGAAGAAAAAAACAGTACATCACCCGGAAAGAAAAGTACTCCTTCCGGGGAAGCAGAGACATAAGATACGCAGGACACGATGTACTCTTCTCCTTCACCAGATGAGTTTCGCATGCCCCTATTAGGGCATCTGATTGAACTGCGGCGCCGTATTTTACTGTGTGGTGCTGTTTTTATCCTGTCTTTTGCCACATGTTACAGCATTGCAGATAACATATATGGCTTCTTGATCCGCCCGTTGGCCGCAGTCATGGCTGAACTGGGAGGCTCGCAACGCATGATCTACACGGCCCTGACAGAAGCGTTTTTTACATACATAAAAGTCGCAATGTTTGGTGCTGTCGTTCTCTCGTTTCCCTTCACCGCTTTTCAGCTTTGGCGCTTTGTTGCTCCGGGTCTTTATCGCCGTGAGAAACGAGCGTTTTTGCCCAGCCTGATTGCTTCGCCTCTACTTTTTGCAGGCGGTGCAGCCCTTGTTTACTATTTTGTCATGCCCGTTGCTTGGCGCTTCCTGCTTGGTTTCCAGACCAGTGTAGAGCAAACCGTGCTGCCGGTGCAGCTTGAGGCCAAGATTGGAGAGTACCTGGATCTGGTCATGAAGCTGATTCTGGCGTTTGGCTTCTGCTTCCAACTTCCCGTTGTTCTTACGCTTTTGGCAAGGGCCGGAATAGTCTCGTCATCAGCTCTGGTCGCAAAAAGGCGTTATGCCATTGTGGCTGTTTTTGTTGTTGCCGGTATTGTTACACCACCCGATGTAATCAGTCAGATTGGCTTGGCCTTGCCCTTGCTGCTGCTTTACGAATGTTCGATCTGGTCAGCGCGCTTGGTTGAAAGGAATGCCGTGAATGACGATGAAAGTGATCCTGATCATTCGGATGCCATGCCAACCGGGAAGGGACCTGATGAGACCGATTTTAATGGCTGAAGTAGCTTAATTCCTGTATCTCTGCCAATTATTCGATACTGAAAACCATGCCTTGAGGTGTGCTGTATGCTTGACCTGAAATGGATCCGCGAAAATCCCGATGATTTTGACCGAGGGTTGCTCCGTCGCGGCAAAGTTACCTTGTCGTCCGATATTCTGGAGGCAGACAGGCAGCTGCGTTCCCTCATGACATCGTTACAGGCTTTGCAGGCACGTCGGAATGAAGCTTCCCGCGAAATAGGAACCATCCGCAAGGCTGGTGGCGATGCGGCGGCTCTCAGCGATGAGGTCGCTGATATCAAGAAGCGCATGACCGATATGGAAGCTGAGCAGCAATCTCTGCAGGCTACCCTTGATGATCTTCTGTACAGCCTGCCTAACCTGCCGGATCCAGATGTGCCCGATGGGCGTGATGAAAATGATAATGTCGAGGTGCGTCGCTGGGGTACGCCTCGTAGCATGGACTTCACACCTCTGGAACACGATGCCGTGGGAACATCTCTCGGGTTGATGGATTTCGAGTCTGCAGCCCGACTGTCTGGTGCTCGTTTCGTCGTACTGAAGGGTGCCTTGTCGCGTTTGTCCCGTGCGCTGGCCCAGTTCATGCTGGATACACATACCACTGAGCATGGCTATACCGAACTGAATACGCCCGTCATGGTTCTGGATAATGCCCTGTATGGAACAGGTCAGCTTCCCAAGTTTGCCGAAGATTTGTTCCGTACAGAACAAGGGCACTGGCTTATTCCGACGGCTGAAGTCACCTTGACCAACATGGTTGCTGATCAGATTGTCGATCCGGCTACGCTGCCCCGAAGAATGACGGCACACACACTGTGCTTCCGTTCCGAGGCTGGTGCAGCCGGCAAGGACACGCGGGGAATGATCCGCCAGCACCAGTTTGAAAAGGTTGAAATGGTGTCCATTACCCGGCCCGAGGATTCAGCTGATGAATTGGAACGGATGACCGGCTGTGCAGAGAAAATTCTTCAGCGCCTTGGCTTGCCGTACCGGGTTGTTCTGCTCTGTGCCGGGGACATGGGGGCGGCCGCCCGCAAAACATATGACCTTGAGGTCTGGCTGCCAGGGCAGGGCCGTTACCGCGAAATCTCTTCGTGCTCGAATGTAGGGGATTTCCAGGCACGACGCATGAAGGCCCGCTATAAGCCGTCTGGTGACAAGGGTACGGAGTTTCTCCACACCCTGAATGGGTCGGGCTTGGCTGTTGGACGCACACTGGTTGCCGTTCTTGAAAACTATCAACAGGCAGACGGGAGTGTTATCGTCCCGGAAGCCTTGCGTCCTTATATGGGCGGCTTGGAGGTTATTTCCACTCATGCATGATTCTGTTTTTGATCTTTGCGGGAAGCGCATTCTTGTTTCAAACGATGATGGTATTCATGGCCTTGGCCTTCAGGTTCTGATCCGCATTGCGCGCTCTTTGTCCGATGATGTCTGGGTGGTTGTTCCTGATCAGGAACAAAGCGGTTCAGCCCATAGTCTGACATTGCACCATCCACTGCGCATCCAGTCTGTATCGACCAATGTATGGACTGTGAATGGAACGCCAACAGATTGTGTGCTGCTTGCCGTTAATCATTTGATGAAGGACAGGATGCCCGACTTGGTTCTGTCTGGCGTAAACCGGGGAGCCAATCTGGGCGAGGATGTGACATATTCAGGAACTGTCGCCGCTGCAATGGAAGGAACACTTCTTGGTATCCCCTCCATAGCTCTGTCACAGGTCTTCAAGGACCCAGAGAATATTCATTGGGCAACGGCCGAAGCGTTTGGCCCCGGAATCATTGGACGTTTGATGGCAAAGGGATGGCCGAAGAATGTCCTGATGAATGTAAACTTTCCTGATACTTCCCCTGCCGGGGTAACGGGTGTCGAAGCCGTACGACAAGGAATACATAAGCTGGGAGATGATCTGGTTGAACGCCTTGATCCACGAGGAAGGCCCTATGTTTGGGTAGGCGCCCAAAGACCTGTCGATCAGCCCGTACCCGGAACAGATGTGGAAGCCATCAGTCGTGGCGCCATAACGGTATCACCGCTGCGTGTTGATTTTACAGATTATCATACACTTGAAGAACTGAGTGCACAGGTTCTCTCATGAGGGATGCGCGTGCTGCCCGTTTGATCATGGATCTTCGGCAGGCTGGTATTACGGATACCCGCCTGCTGAAAGCTATCGAACTGGTACCGCGTAACCTTTTTGTTGATAACGCCTTGGAAACAGAGGCATGGGAAGACCGGGCACTTCCTATCGGCTGTGGGCAAACCATTAGTCAGCCCCTTGTGGTTGCGGCAATGACCCAAGCCCTTGATACAAAAGAAGGGCATAAAGTCTTGGAAATCGGGACAGGTTCCGGGTATCAAGCTGCTGTTCTTGCCCGCCTGTGCCGGCGTGTTTATAGCTTGGAGCGGCACAGGGACCTTTATCTGGCCGCTGAAAAGCGGTTTGTATCTCTTGGGCTTTCAAACGTAACACCTCGTATAGGGGATGGTTGGCGCGGGTGGCCCGAACAAGCTCCTTTTGATCGTATCATTGTGACAGCAGCAGCAGCGGAGGTCCCCAGTGTCTTGGCTGAACAGCTCGCTCCATCGGGAATTCTTGTCATTCCTGTTGGCCCAGAGTTTGGTATCCAGCAACTGTGGCGTTACATGAAAGATCCTGTTACGGGTTGCTTGAGTGGAGAGATTTTGTTCCCTGTTCGTTTCGTCCCCATGCTCCAGGGAATTGGTAATCCTGGCCGCGTTCAAGCTTGACGGTGCCAAAAGGCATTTCTTTAGATTGTCGTGGAGGCATGAGTAGGCGTATTGTTCCTTTTATGAAACGCCCCGGTTCATTGCAAGCATTTTACATTATCTTGCTTCTGCTGCTTCCTGCCATGACAGGCTGCGGCGGTGCCGAGCGTTTCAAGGCACCTTGGGTGTCATCTTCAAGTAAAGAGACAACAGGCCGCCTTGGTCGTACAGATACAGACAAGACGGTTATTGTCTTGCGTGGGGATACCTTGTATTCGCTTTCTCGACGTCACAAGATCCCCGTTCGTGTTCTAATTACTGAAAATGATCTTAAGCCACCTTATGCCCTTATCACCGGACAAAAGCTGCACGTACCAGCCTCCCGGTGGTATACTGTTGCTCCCGGCGAAACCTTGAGCGCAATTGCAAACCGCTATCACGTTGGCGTAGATGATGTGGCGCAGAAAAATAACCTTTCCCCGCCATACATCATTCGCACCGGGCAGGTTCTTGTCCTTCCACCTGATGTGAAATCCCGGAAATCCACACCGATTCAGGTAGAGAAAGCAGCAGAGCATACACCCAATAGTTCACCTCAGCCCACAAAAAAAGCAGCTATACGCCCTGCTTCTGCAGAGAAAGGTATGTCGCCAGACACAAAAGCATCTTCCCATGGCAAACAAGCTTTTGTATGGCCTGTTCAAGGCAGGATAGTTGGTAGTTTTGGACCTGCGGGCAAGGGCTTCAGGAATGATGGTATCAATATTGCCGCCCCGGCAGGCACGCCTGTTCGTGCTGCAAACAAAGGGACTGTTGCTTATGCCGGAAATGGCATCAAAGGGTTTGGCAATCTTATTCTTGTAAAACACGAGGGAGGCTGGATGACAGCCTACGCTCATAGTTCTGATATTCTGGTACGTCGTGGCGATATTGTGCAGCGGGGGCAGGCCATCGCCCGCATCGGGTCTACAGGCAATGTAAAACATCCGCAGCTGCACTTTGAAATCCGGAGGGGGTCTCAAGCACTCGACCCCCAAGTCTACCTCCCAAAAATGGTCGCAGTCCGATAAGCAGGGACAACTTATTACTTCATCTTACCTTTGATGAGATACGGAGCAAGATATTGCCCTGTATAGCTTTTTCTTGTTTCTGCTATCTTTTCTGGTGTTCCTGCTGCAACGACATGGCCTCCTCCTGAACCGCCCTCTGGACCCATATCGATAATCCAGTCCGCAGTTTTGATGACTTCGAGATTATGTTCGATTACAACAACCGTATTGCCTTGGTTCACCAGTTCCTGCAGAACATGAAGAAGCTTCCTTACATCCTCAAAATGCAGACCTGTTGTTGGTTCATCCAGGATATACAGCGTTCGTCCGGTCGCGCGACGGGAAAGCTCCTTTGACAGCTTGACGCGTTGGGCTTCACCACCGGACAGCGTGGTTGCCTGTTGCCCAATATGGATATACCCCAGCCCAACCCGGGACAGGAGTTTCATTTTGTCACGGATGGATGGAACGGCCTGAAAAAAGTCAACAGCCTCCTCAACAGTCATCTCAAGAACATCTGCTATTGACTTGTTCTTGTAGGTTACTTCCAAGGTCTCACGGTTGTATCGCTTTCCTTTGCATACATCACACGTGACATAGACATCGGGCAGAAAATGCATCTCTATCTTGATCAACCCGTCTCCTTGGCATGCCTCGCATCGTCCCCCCTTGACGTTGAAGCTGAAACGGCCGGGCTTATAGCCACGAGCTTTTGCCTCGGGAAGGTTGGCGAACCAATCGCGAATAGGCGTAAAGGCGCCGGTGTATGTAGCAGGGTTTGATCGGGGAGTTCTTCCAATTGGGGACTGGTCTATATCAACAATCTTATCAATATGAGCTATCCCGTCGATGCTCTCATGAGGGCCGGGTATCTCCCGCGATCCATGAAGAGAACGGGCCAGTGCCTTGTAAAGCGTTTCAATGACAAGAGATGACTTACCTCCTCCGGAAACACCGGTGACGCACGTAAATGTCCCTAGTGGGATTGTTACGTCAATGTTCTGAAGATTGTGGGTTCTAGCCCCTATGATTGTCAGTGCGTTTCCATTGCCGGGGCGACGTGTATCCGGGATCGCGATGGATCTGGTTCCGGAAAGATAGTGCCCTGTCAAACTATCGGGGTGTCTCATTACCTCATCCGGCGTACCGGCAGCAACAACCATTCCGCCGTTCACTCCCGCTCCCGGACCCATATCGACCAGGTAGTCAGCGGTTCGTATGGCATCCTCGTCATGTTCCACGACCAAGACGGTATTACCCAGATCCCTCAGTCGGCGCAGGGTTTCTAGAAGGCGATCATTATCTCTCTGATGAAGACCAATTGATGGTTCATCCAGAACATACAAGACACCAGTCAAGCCTGAACCAATCTGGGAAGCCAATCGAATACGCTGGCTCTCGCCACCGGATAGAGTTCCCGACATCCTGGACAAGGTCAAATACCCAAGCCCAACATTCCCTAGAAATGTGAGACGCTCGACAATTTCCTTCAGGATACGTGCGGCAATCTCCCGGTCCTTTGCCGTCAAGTGCTGATCAAGGCCAGAGAACCAGGCCAGCGATTCAGCAATAGAAAGATCGCTGATAGCAGCAATATCAGACCCATGGACCCGCACAGCCAAGGCTTCAGGCTTAAGGCGGCGTCCACCACATGTTTCGCAAGGAGATGACGCCTGATAACGAGACAGATCATCACGGACCTGCTGGCTCTCTGTTTCCCGCCACCGCCGCTCTATGCTTGGCACAATGCCCTCAAACGGACGCTCCACGCTATAGCGCCGTCGTCCGTCATGATAGGTCATGGCGACAGATGTACGACCGGACCCATACAAAAGCACAGCCCGTGCTGTTTCAGGGATTTTTTGCCAAGGTGTTTTCATGTCTGTGCCACAATGGGCAGCGACACTTTCAAGTGCCTGGGCATAGTAAGGTGATGGCTCTCCGCCAGCGGACCAAGGGACAACAGCTCCTTCTGCCAAGGACAGCAGGGGGTCCGGAACAATCAGCTCGGGATCAAAGTAGAGCTTGATTCCCAAGCCATCACACGCCGGGCAGGCACCAAACGGATTGTTGAAAGAAAAAAGCCTTGGCTCGATCTCATCAATTGTAAAGCCGGAAACCGGGCAGGCAAATTTTGCAGAAAACGTCACTCTCTCGGCACTTTCTGCATCTTCGACCCATACAAGACCGTCTGACAACTGGAGGGCCTGCTCCAGCGAGTCCGCAAGGCGTGTCTCTATCCCTTCGCGGATAACCAGCCGGTCAATGACAACATCGATGTCATGCTTGATTTTCTTGTTCAGGGAAGGGGCTTCATCAATCAGGTACAGGGATCCATCAATTTTTACCCGCTGGTACCCCTTTTTCTGAAGCTCCAGAAGCTCTTTTTTGTACTCGCCCTTGCGTCCTCGTACAATTGGCGCCAGAAGCAGGATCTTCTGTCCTTGGGGCATAGCCAAGATACGATCGACCATTTGGCTGACAGTCTGGGATTCAATTGGCAGACCTGTGGCTGGTGACCAAGGAACGCCGATGCGCGCCCATAAAAGGCGCATATAATCATAGATCTCGGTTACGGTCCCCACTGTTGAACGTGGATTGCGCGAAGTTGTCTTCTGTTCGATAGAGATGGCAGGCGACAAACCTTCAATGGAATCGACATCCGGTTTCTGCATCAATTCAAGGAACTGCCGGGCGTAGGCAGACAGGGATTCCACGTAGCGCCGTTGTCCTTCAGCATAAATCGTATCAAAAGCCAACGATGACTTCCCCGATCCGGACAGCCCGGTGATCACAACAAGCTTGTCACGGGGCAGGGTTACATCAAGATTCTTCAGATTGTGTTCACGGGCTCCGCGGATGCGTATTTCATGCATGATATCAAGAACCTGACAGTCAACCGGGGGATGTTTCTGGACGAAAAAACATTCTTTGTTTCGCATATTTTGTACGGCTGTCAAAAACAAAAAGCGAACATCGGGCCGTCTTTGGGTAAAAGCAGTCTTTTCCTTCTGGTCAGGGGGGGGTAGAGTTCGGCCACGTTACAAACAGGAGTACCCTTGCCATGGCAGGCAGTGTCAACAAAGTGATTCTGGTCGGCAACCTTGGTCGTGACCCCGAGGTTCGGAGCACACAAAACGGCCAGAAGATCGTCAACATGACTGTTGCAACGTCCGAAAGCTGGAAAGATCGCCAGACCGGAGAGCGACGGGAAAAGACAGAATGGCACCGCGTTGTGATTTTTAACCCGAATCTGGGTGAAATTGCAGAGCGTTATCTGCGAAAAGGGTCCAAGGTATACTTGGAGGGGCAGCTGCAAACCCGCAAGTGGACAGACCAGAATGGTCAGGAGCGTTATTCCACAGAGATTGTCCTGCAGGCCTACAGGGGTGAGCTCACCCTGCTCGACAGTCGTTCCGGCGGTGGACAGGGTGGCGATATGCCTGTCATGGAAACAGCAGGCTTTGCCGGGGCCGACAGCGCGCCGACATACGGGGCATCGCCCAGGTTTGGTGGAAGCCCCGAGTCTGGAGGCCGGTCCGGGGGTGGTGGTTGGGATGCGGCACCCCGCAATGATCTGGATGATGAAATTCCGTTCTGATCTTTTGGCACCCCTTCCTGGCTGGTTGATGATATCCGTCGGTGCCTTTTGTGCCGGCCCCGGTTGTCGGTCGGGAGCACCCTGTGCTACAGTCCCCTTCCTGTAGTTTCAGTTCATTGTCCCAATCTGCGGAACGGTAACTTTTGCCCCCTGTAGGGCCGGAACTATTTACCCGTTCGCTGTCTATCGAGTTTGTGCCTTGACCGAAAACGCCATCCCGACACCGTTTGATCGTGACATTGCGCCTGTAACTATCGAAGACGAGATGAAACGCTCGTATCTCGATTATGCAATGAGCGTGATTGTATCCCGTGCCCTGCCAGATGTTCGGGACGGCTTGAAGCCAGTGCACCGTCGTATTCTCTTCGCCATGAAAGAAGGCGGATACGACTATAATCGCCCTTACAAGAAGTCGGCCCGCATCGTCGGGGATGTTATGGGTAAATATCACCCACACGGTGACAGCGCCATCTATGATGCCATGGTGCGTATGGCCCAAGACTTTTCCATGCGTCTTCCCTTGGTCGATGGTCAGGGAAACTTTGGATCGATGGACGGGGATCCCCCGGCTGCCATGCGCTATACCGAGGCACGCATGGCTCGTTCCGCACACTCCCTGCTGGATGACATTGACAAGGAAACTGTCGATTTTCATCCTAACTATGACGAAAGCACATCAGAGCCTTCCGTTCTTCCTGCCCGCTTCCCCAATCTGTTGGTCAACGGAGCCGGGGGCATCGCGGTTGGTATGGCAACCAATATCCCCCCTCATAATCTTGGGGAAATCCTGGATGCCTGCATTGCTCTGATCGATACGCCCGACCTTCCGGACGATGCCATCCTGGATATCGTACCCGGCCCGGATTTTCCGACTGGCGGAAGTATTCTTGGTCGTTCGGGCATCCGTTCCGCCTACATGACCGGGCGTGGCTCGATCGTCATGCGGGCAAAATGCGCGATAGAAGAAACACGGAATGGTCGTGAAGCCATTGTTGTGACCGAGATCCCCTATCAGGTTAACAAAGCCTCGATGATCGAGAAAATGGCCGAGCTGGTCCGTGACAAGAAGATCGAGGGCATTTCGGATCTGCGTGATGAGTCCGACCACCAAGGGGTTCGCGTTGTCATCGAAGTCAAGCGTGATGCCGTTGCTGAAATTGTCCTGAACCAGCTGTACCGGTTTACTCCCCTTCAGACATCGTTCGGGGCCAACATGTTGGCCATCAACGGCGGCCGTCCTGAACTGATGGGTATTCGTGAGATTCTGACGGCCTTTGTCAGGTTCCGGGAAGAAGTTGTGCGTCGTCGTACAATGTTCGAGCTTGGAAAGGCGCGGGACAGGGCGCATGTGTTGGTTGGACTGGGAATAGCCGTTGCCAACCTTGACCCTGTGATCAAGCTGATTCGGGCGGCCTCTGACCCGCAGGTTGCCAAACAAGAGCTGATGTCACGCGACTGGGATGCTGCGGATGTTGCTCCCCTTATTGAACTGATCGCCGATCCTGAGCATGTTGTTGTGGATGGTCGGTACAGGCTTTCCGAAGTTCAGGCAAAATCCATTCTGGACCTTAGACTGCATCGCCTGACTGGGCTGGAGCGTGACAAGATCCACGGAGAGCTGCGGGAAATAGGCGGCCAGATTGAAGAGTATTTATCCATTCTGGGTAGCCGCGAGAGGCTGTACACTATCATCCGGGAGGAACTGGTAGATATTCGTGCGGCTTACGCTACGCCTCGTCGGACAGTTATAGAGGAATCTGAGTTTGAGCATGATATCGAAGACCTGATCCAGAAAGAGGACATGGTCGTCACTATCACCAATACAGGCTATATCAAGCGTGTACCGCTTTCGACCTACCGTGCACAGCGTCGTGGTGGGAAGGGGCGCTCCGGAATGGCAACCAAAGAAGAAGATTTTGTGACCAATCTGTTTGTTGCCAATACCCATACGCCGGTCCTGTTCTTCTCGACCTCGGGCATGGCGTACAAGATGAAAGTGTATCGTCTCCCCGAAGGTAGCCCACAAAGCAAGGGCAAGGCTCTGGTCAATCTTCTGCCCATACAGGAAGGAGAGCGTATTGCTACGGTTATGCCTCTTCCCGAAGATGAGAACCAATGGTCTGATCTGACAGTTATGTTTGCCACGTCAACCGGGAACGTACGCCGTAACAGCTTGTCTGACTTCACCAATGTCAAGTCCAACGGCAAGATAGCCATGAAGCTGGAAGAGGGCGGGGAACGCTTGGTTTCGGTTGTCCCGTGTACAGAACAGCAGGATATTCTTCTGTCCACCCGTCTTGGCAAATGCATTCGCTTCCATGTCGGTGATGTCCGCGTGTTCAGTGGCCGGACCTCGACAGGGGTGCGTGGTATACGCCTTGCCACACAAGACAAAGTCATGTCGATGACAGTCTTGCAGCATGTTGACTTTGAAACAGCTGAGCGTGATGCATACTTGAGAATGGCAGCCCAGATCCGGCGGTCATCCGGAGAAGGTGACGAGGAAGAGTATGTCGTATCCGAGGGTGATGACACGACCATGACTCCGGACAACTTCCAGAGACTGCAGGATGCCGAAGAGTTCATCTTGACCATTACCGAGAATGGGTTTGGAAAGAGAACGTCTGCATATGAATATCGCGTGACAGGCCGGGGCGGACAGGGATTTGCCAATATTGAAATGAAAGAGCGTAACGGGGCTGTCGTTGCCTCGTTCCCAATTGGTACTGATGATCAGATCATGCTTATTTCCGATGGGGGACAGCTGATCCGTATGCCTGTTCACGATGTGCGAATCGCGGGGCGTAAAACGCAAGGCGTTACGCTCTTCCGTACAGCCGCAGAAGAAAAAGTGGTTTCTGTTGCACGGCTGCCGGATGTCGGTGAAGGAAATGGTGATGGAGCACAGGATCAGGACAGTGATGGCATAGCGTCTCTTCCAGATGAGGGATGATCCCTGATGGAAAAGTACAGAACCGGCGTTTATCCCGGAACATTCGATCCTGTCACTAATGGACACTTGGACATTATCAGCCGGGCTGCCAAGGTTCTGGACCGGTTGATTGTCGGCGTAGCCCAGAATGTTGGAAAAGGGCCCCTTTTTACGCTGGAACAACGCGTCGAGTTGACACGGGAAGCTGTGGACGCTCTAAACCTTGAAGGTACTATCATAGAGATCAGGCCTTTTAACGGTCTTCTCATGAATTTTGCTTTACAGCAGGGGGCGTCAGTTATTGTTCGTGGACTCCGGGCTGTTTCAGATTTTGAATATGAGTTCCAGATGGCGGGCATGAATGCCCGCCTGGATTCACGCGTTGAAACCATCTTTCTGATGGCTTCAGAGGGAAGCCAGTTTATCTCTTCTCGGTTTGTGAAAGAGATCAGCTTCTTGGAAGGAAAGATCGATAGTTTTGTGCCCGCTGTTGTACGCAAAGCCCTGAAACAACGTTTTGCCGAGGGCGAGCGTCCATGGTAGCCCCGCTAGCTTGGAGGAACCCTGTGCTGATCCGCTCATTTATACTTTTTCTTGCTGGAGTAATGTTTCTTATGACTGTCAATACGGTAGATGCCCGGGAAACGGCCACGGATCCGGAAAATATCCTGTATATGGATCTGGACTACGGTCGGGTTGTCATCAAGATGCGCCCTGATCTGGCACCAAATCATGTTACAAGAATCAAGGAATTGGTGCGGCAGGGTTACTACGACGGCACCCCCTTTCATCGGGTTATCGACGGCTTCATGGCTCAAGGTGGTGACCCCACGGGAACAGGAACAGGCGGTTCCGGGCAGAACATAAAGGCCGAATTCTCCAAGGAACCTCATGTAAGAGGAACCGTCTCCATGGCTCGTGCAGCAAGCCCGAATTCAGCTGACAGCCAATTCTTCATTTGTTTTGATAGGTCTTCATTCTTGGACAAGAAGTACACGATCTGGGGGCAGGTTGTTGATGGCATGGAGCATGTTGACCAAATCAAGAAGGGGGACCAAGCCCTGAACGGTAAGGTTGCCTACCCTGACCGCATTGTAACGATGAAGCTGGCTGCTGACGTTGATTGAAATCGACTTTTTGCAAAAAATACCCGATTTCTCCATTTTAGGTGTTGACCACACAGAGGCATACGAATATGTTGCGGGCCTCGTCACTTGTGGCGGTGAAAAAACAACACTTTAAGTGCCCGTAGCTCAGTCGGTAGAGCATTCGACTTTTAATCGAATGGCCGAAGGTTCGAATCCTTCCGGGCACACCAAAACAGAAAATCCAGCGCCATTTTTATAGGGTGCTGGATTTTTAGTTGCGAGAGATAACCCTATGAAAATCTAACGGCGCGGGTCCTCGTGAGAAATATCGTACCTGTGCAAGCAGCTATCGATGGTCTGGCTTGTAATTGTTCGCCAAAAGTCTTGTGCCTGCTGCTGCGTAAAGGGACCATATACTTCCAAGGAATGCCCCGATGCTATCGTTGCAAAGGTTGTGTCAGCATATTCCCCCCCGACGACGTAGTAGCTCTTATCATCTAGCTGGGAGTGATTTTCCTCCACGACATAGCGGACCATCGCATTGTCAACCGTACGCCCCGTTATATCGCGCCAGAAAGCATGAGCCTCAGCCTCGGTGTACGGCCCATATTTTTCCAAGCTCTTGCCTGCAGCGATTTTCGAGAATGCGCTATCGGAATACTCTCCCCCGATGACATAAAATCTTTTTTCGGACATAGCTTTCCGTCTTTTGCTAAAAGTGCAGATCCCGTGCCCTGTTATACGCTTCTGTTATAAGGAAGTGAACTCTTCGACAGGTGGCACGAGATGTTTGTTTCTGATATCACACACTTGGCCTTGCTGCATTTGGAGTCTTTAATGTCAAAAACTGCTTCCCAAGGCCCAGTGAAGGACGATCTTACACCTATTGACAGGCTTCTTGCTATCATGCAACGCCTGAGGGATCCGGGGCAGGGCTGCCCTTGGGATCTGGAGCAAAACTGGGAGTCCCTGACACGCTATACTCTGGAAGAGGCCTATGAAGTTGTTGATGCGGTAGAGCGTAAAGACGCTGCATCTTTGCGGGATGAGCTTGGAGATCTTCTTCTACAGGTTGTATTCTACAGCCAAATTGCCGCAGAAAATAAAGTTTTCTGCTTCGATGATGTTGCAACAGGATGCGCTGACAAGATGTTGCGACGCCATCCTCATGTTTTTTCGTCGGATAGTCGGATTTCTTCAGCAGCTGAGCAGATGGGCGTATGGGAAGATATAAAAGCAAAGGAGCGCGCGCGCTTGCAGTCTGATAAGGTCGAAGAGAGTGCTTTGGACGGTATTTCTCGGGCACTTCCTGCTGTTACTAAGGCCCTTAAGCTGCAGGGTAGGGCTGCACGGGAGGGTTTTGACTGGACCGATATTCACGATGTGCTTGATAAGATTATGGAAGAAATTGGAGAGGTGAGGGATGAGCTTGATACATCTCCTATGATCCATAGTCGTTTGTCTGATGAAATAGGCGATTTACTCTTTTCTGTTATTAATTTGGCCCGTAAGGTCGATGTTGATCCAGAAACAGCCTTGCGTCAGGCTAATGCAAAATTTGACAGGCGATTCCGACATATGGAGGCTTTGCTTCGCAATGCAGGGAAAACGCCGGAAAATTCAGAGCTTGAGGTGATGGAAGCATTCTGGGCGCAGGTAAAAAGTCAGGAAAAGTAGACACCTTGCAATGATTAGATCTTTTTTCAGTGCAATGTTTCGTTTTGTCCGTCCACCTGTGTGGGCGGCCATCCTTGCTTTTCCTCTTGTATCAAGCTGTTATGTCCCAGATGACTTCCTTATGGAAATTCGCGTCGGAAAGAACGGTGATTACGGAATAATCTATCGAGGTCTTCTTATATGGGCGCCTCTATTCAAGGAGATGAAAGAGGCCAAGTTGAAACCAGAAGATATAGCAGCCAAAGAGCTTGCCATTAAAGAAGATCTAGGCCGTGATACCGGGTTCTCGGAAATAACCTCTGTGGGACTGGGGCGGTTCAGAGTCGTCTATGAAAAGACAGGACGCCTGAGCGGCACGTCCCAAATTAGCTTCCCGAGAAGAGGCGCCGACATTGTTCGTCTTGAAGTTCGTACCAGTGGCATTTTGTATGTTGCATCGGCTCCAACAGCAAAGCCAGGGGCAAAAGAACAGCTGGAAGCTTTAGGCTTAAGGCCAAGCGGGAAGATTCGTGTTATCACAAATTCTGCCGTTATTAAACATAATGCCCAGCACATATCGCATGGCTTTGATGATGGGAGCTTTCGTGACTGGAGCGTATATGACTGGAGTGTAAACGGACCCAACCAACCCGCACCATCAATGCAAATTCAGTTCATGGCACCAACCAAAAAGCCGTGAAGAGCGGCATGGCTTTGTCGCATAATGTTTCATATGCTAATAATGTATTCATAATGAAAATTATGCGACAATTTGGCCCGCACAAAATCCATATCTTTTCCTCTCTTCTGTTCTGTATAGAAAATTACAATGCCTGCAACCAAAAAACTGTCATCCGCATCCTCAGAATTCTTGCTGGAGTTTCTTGTTAAGCGTCTTGGGCGGCATGGCGACGGTGTTGCGCTCTATAATGGCAAGAACATCTTTATTGACGGTGCATTACCAGGCGAAAGAGTGCTAGCTCAAGTCGAAGGTGAGCGAGGATATGTTCACCGTATCCTGAGCCCTTCTCCAGAGCGCATTCAACCTCCCTGCCCTGTTGCGTCTTCGTGTGGTGGATGCTCCTTGCAACATGCCTCGGTAACTGCCGAACTAACTTGGAAACGGGATCTGGTTGCTGAAGCTCTGGCCAAATCCGGTATAGCCACAAGCGTGGTAGAGCCTGTTGTATCTATTCCATACGGAACACGGCGTAGAGCAACGTTCTCTTGGAATAAATCAAAATCGCAATTTGTGATGGGGTATAATGCTCGCAGAACCCACTACATTGTTACAACACACGAATGCATGCTGTTGACTAAGGCAATATCTGATGCCCTAGCCGTATTACATGAATCCATAAAAGATTTGGTCCCGCTTGGTAAAGGATCTATTTCTATCTGTGATAGCGATTCCGGCATTGATGTTGTGCTCGACTGGATTGGAATGCCTGACCTTCAAGCCTTGGAGGTTCTTGCCGCCTTGGTCCATGAACATGACTGGGCGCGTTTGTCTCTTAGGATTGGAACCGTTATCGAACCGATAGCGGTACAACGTGAGCCCATCATCTATATGGGTGAAAACCCTGTTCGCTTGCCGCCGGGGGCATTCCTGCAGCCAAGCCGTGAGGGGCAAAAATTATTGGTTGATCTGGTGCTGAAAGAGTTAAATGCGTTAAGCGGCCCCGTATTGGATCTTTTTTGTGGCTTGGGAACATTTGCGCTTCCCCTTGCAGCCAACCTTTACCATCCTGTTACGGCTATCGACTCGGATCAGAAATCCGTGGAATGCTTGGCGGCAACAGGTATGGTTAAAGCTCTTGCCAGAGACTTGTTCCGTAATCCCCTTCTGCCAAACGAACTGGAAGGCTATGAGGCTGTTGTTCTCGATCCCCCTCGCGCCGGAGGGGCCGCACAGGTTCTACAGATAACGCAATGTGCTCCAAAGAAAGGGCCAAAAAAGATTGTTATGGTATCCTGCAACCCCTTCACATGTGCCAGAGATGCGCGCACACTGACTAATGCTGGATTTGTCATTGAGAAAATAATCCCCGTTAATCAGTTCCATCGCAGCATGCACGTTGAATTAGTGGCGGTATTCTCGCGGGTCTGAACGGACACGAGATGCACTGCCTGCTTGTTCAGTAAAAATAAGGACCTTACTGTGGAGGGGGAAAGCTAGCCAGATTGGGCAGCATGATGTGTGACAGGGGCAATGGGAGATGATCCATCTGGCCACAGCAGTAGTTGCTGTCCGTGACCCACAAGATGCGGCGTCCCTTGAGAGACATCTCATGGCTGACAGCTACGACTGCCAGCACGTGGTGGCCCCAGCCGATCTTATCGGGGTTCTGAAGAAATTCCAGCCTGACGTTCTGGTTCTTGATTCCGCATTTTGCGGCGGAAATCCGGAACAAATTGTCCGAACTGTGCGGGCAGACCCTTCTTTTGTCCATCTTTCCATTTTTTATCTGACATCAGCTCCCGTCGCAGAGCAGATCGATGTACTCCTGAAGTCAGGCATAGACGACGCTGTTCATTGGCCAACAAGCCCTGAACTCATTCAGTCGCATATTCGGCCCATGATACGCGTCTCGACCATGCGAGCTGAGTTGCTGCATCGGATACACGTTCTGGAGCATATCGGCAAACGTGCCGTCAATGCCTCGCTGTTTGCGCCAGAGGATATTTCTGTGTCTGCGCCCTCCATCCTTCTGACCGGGGCGGATGATACGCGTGAGAAAATCTTGTCAGCCTTTCCAGATGCGGAAATTCTTGTTGCCAAAGACCTTGCAACAGCCACTCGTATTCTTGAGGATCGCTTCCTTGATGCAATGGTGATGGCGCCATCAGACACAGTGCAGCCTTGGCTTGATCTATGTCTTCAAATGCGAAGAAATGTACGATTGTTCAATCTGCCTGTTCTTTTCATAAACCGCACACCCCATCCTGTAGATCCGCAAACACCTCTTTCCATGGGTGCCAGCAGGGTTATTGATGGTGTCCCTATTATCCAGGACTTACGATTCTCGCTGCACGTCTTAATTCGTCGGCAAAGAATGCGATGGGCATTACGGCGCAGTCTGGGAGAAACTCTGACGACAGGCAGTGATGCCGACAGCAACATGCCGGAAGTATACAGCCGTAGCTTCTTGATGCAGTCATTGGAATCGAGAATCAAAGAAGCTGCAGCATCCAGTCTGCGCAATCGCAGTCATCGTTTTTCCCTTGTTACTTTTGCTTTTGCCGGTTTGGATGCCATGCGGCATGATTTTGGTGAGAAAGCCGAGCATGATTTGCTGAGGCAAATTGGGCAGTGGCTTACTCTTCTTGTCAGAGCCGAAGATATGGTTGCCCGTCTAACGCCCGTTAATTTTGCTGTCATATTGGCTGACACGCCGTTGGATGAAGCCGATGTCGTCATGCAACGTATAGCAGGCGTTATCGGCAACACGGAATTTGCCGTTGAGGACGTGTTCCGCCCTGTCTCGGTATCCCCTTTTGTTGGTGCCTCTGAAGTCCAGAGCGGTGATACTGTGCAATCATTAATGGAACGCGCACGCCCTGTCTTTGACGAAAGGTCTATAATCTGATTCGGTGCTGTGGGGACCTCCATATGATTGTCGAGATTATTTTTGATACGGTATGTCCATGGTGTTACATAGGAAGCCGTCGTCTCTCGAAAGCATTGTCCAACCGTACAGCAACCGACGTCAGGGTGCGGTGGCGTCCCTTTATTCTCAATCCAGAGATCGCAAAGACAGGCATGCTGCGTTCTGCTTACCTGGAACGCAAGTTTGGGAGCCTGGCCCGCGCAAACAGGATCTTGGCTGGGCAGGTTGAGGCCGGCGCAAGAGAAGGTATCCATTTCAATTTCGCTTCTATTGAAACAGCACCCAACTCCACAGCATCTCATCAACTTATGCTGCTGGCAGGATCACACGGAGTTGCCAGTGACTTTCTTGAAGTGATTTTTTCGGCTTATTTCGAAAAAGGCCTTGATATAGGAAATAATGACACTCTTTATGAGCTTGCTACACAGTTCGGTTTGGCATCCGATGATGTGCTGCACAGCTTGCAGGATGAGACCTCACTTGCCACTGTCATGGCAGAAAATGCCGCGACACATCGCATGAATATTACCGGAGTTCCCTGTTTCATATTCAATCATGATTACGCCATCGCCGGAGCGCAGGAGTCAGAAATTCTGGCCCGCATGCTTGACATTGCATCAGAGGGATCCGTTGCTGAGCCCATGACCATGCCAGCCCAGAAAGAGACAGAGACAGATCCCAACCATTTTCTTGTCAGTCGGCCATCATAAAAAAGATCTCGGCAACAGCACGGACGATACGCGTGACAAGAGACGAAAGAAAGTTCAGATCTACGCCAATCTTCTGACCAATCAAGGGAAGAATGATCAGGAGTCCAATCAGGACTCCAAAGCCAATCCGTTCCATTCTCATGAATCGTATTGCCAGGGCTTCGGGCAGAATACCGACAACAACCCTGCCCCCATCAAGGGGCAGGAGGGGAAGCATGTTGAAAACAGCCAGTACAATATTGAAGTAGAAAGAGTTCCAGAGCATCGAAGACCACCACCCTGAACCATCAATAAACCACAGCAACATAAACGATACAAAAGCCAAGACAACATTCATGGCAGGTCCGGCAAGAGCCACCAAGGCCATACCTTGTCGTGGACGGGAAAAATTACCGGCATTAACAGGCACAGGACGCGCCCAGCCGAACAGGAATGGAGATGAGAAAGCAAGCAAAAGCCCGGGCAGAATAACTGTTCCAACAGGATCAATGTGCTTGACGGGATTCAGGGTCAACCGCCCTGCCAAACGGGCTGTGCGGTCACCAAGGGCATCAGCCATCAAACCATGGGCAAGTTCATGAAGAACAACAGCGGACAGAACGGGAATAACCCACACAGATGCCGCGTGGAGGATATTGGCAATCAAGGAAAACATATACTCTTTTATATTTCAGTGACAGCAGGCGTAACGCTGGACATAACCGGAGCAGCAAGTGCCGCCTGCCAACGCAACAAGCTCTCGGGACGTAGCAAAGAGCTTCCCTTAACTACGGCACGCATCTCTTCCATATCGCCGTTGCAGTGAAGAATGGTATCACATCCCGCATTCAAAGAGCGATAGGCTCGGTTCTCATAAGAACCACTCAAGGCATTCATGGAAATGTCATCCGACAGAAGGACGCCTTTAAATCCAATGCCCTCCCTTATGGTCGAAAAAGATTTCCCGGAGAGAGTCGCCGGGTTCTCGGAGTCAATGGCGGTATAAACAATATGCGCCACCATCCCGACCGGAGCACTTGCCACAGCTTGGAAAGGAGCAAAATCAAAGGACTCAAGGGTTTTGAGATCCGAATCAACAACCGGGAGATCAAAATGGGAATCAACCCGGGCACGACCGTGACCGGGAAGATGTTTTACAACGGGCACAACCCCGTTTCTGATAAAAGCGCCGACAGCAACCGAAGCAAGACGGGATACAACATCACATTCCGTGCTAAAGGCACGCAAACCAATGACACCTGATGCATCAGGCTGGGGTATATCCAGAACAGGGGCGCAATTTACGTTGATGCCAACATTAACAAGATCGCGCGACATGCGTGCAATTGTGTCCTGCAACATCCTTTCTGCCCCGGCAGGGTCCGATTGCCATGCATCACCAAATGTCCGCATTGCCGGATAAGCCGGCCAGTGCGGCGGCCCCATACGTTGCACTCTCCCTCCCTCCTGATCAATCAAGATAGGAGCATCAGGACGACCAACACAGCGGCGAAGAGCATCTGTCAGTGCGCATACTTGGTCTGGATCCCCAATATTGCGGGCAAACAGAATAAAGCCGACAGGATTGACAGAGGCAAAGAAGTCCTCCTCCTCAGGGGTTAGAACTAACCCTGAACATCCGAATATAACGGCACGGCATGCCTCTGAAACGCCCATAGCACATCACTTTCCTACAAAGAGACAACCCACCTTGTGCTTTGACAACTCTGCACACAGCCGGCGTGCATCAGCTTCACTCGATAGTCCCGTTGCACGCAAACGGTAATAAATACCCTTCTGCCCCAGATCAGCTCGCTCTATGGACATGGACAACGAGGCCAGCTGTTGGGGATGCTTCGCTTTCAAATTTTCCCACGTTTTACGAACAGATGCTTCATCCCGTAACGCGGCAAGCTGCACAGCGTAAGATCCCCCGGTTACCCCCGGGCGGACAGGTGCTGATTTATCCATAAGCTCACGATCGTTTGACGGGGCAACGAGCTTCTTCTCTACAGGAGCCTTCTCACCCATAACAGGCGCGCTCACAGTGGCCGGGGGTGTTTCCACGACAGGCGCTTGCTGTACGGGCGGAACCGGCGTGGGCACATCAGCAACAATTTTTCCTGCCGGAACATCGGGAAGCGGTATCAACTGCTTTGTATTTGCTGCATTCGACTTAATCGCTGACGGAGGTGAGATATCAGGTGTTGTTGCAGGAACAGACGAGCTGTTATTGGCACCGCCAAGAATTGAAGGCATGCGCTCCACCTGTGACGGAGACACAGGCTCAACAGGTTCTGGCAATAGCCTCTCCACACCAGACGAGCGTACCGTACCAGAAGAAAGGCGATCGTAGACAAGCTTGTCCTGGTTTGGAACCTGCAAGCCCCCTGGGTCGGCAGGACGCACCTTATAGGGATTTGTTTCCGCCAAGATGGTCGGCGCCGTTATCCGGCCATCGGTTCCGGATGTATTGCTACGCGCCATATACACTCCGGCAGATCCGACAATCGCAATACCGATAAGAAAAGCCGCCAACAGCAGTCCACGGCCACGCCTTGAATCATCGGTATCCTTTGTAACACCTGTACCAGCAATACGATCCGGCACAACAGAGAAGTAGTCATGCGGCTCACCACGCTGACCAGCAACACGCCCTGCTGCCAGCTTGGCTGCTGCGGCAACGCGTGCAGCATCAACCGGAGGCGCAAGATCAAAATCCTCTGCCGATGAGCCATGACCAGAAGATGGCGTACTATCTCGCTCGAATGTACGGGCGAACATCTCATCAAGAGCGATATCATCTCCTGAAGGATGGCCTCCCCCTCCTGCGGCACGGTGCGGACCAACATTGCGGTCTCCGCCTCTGGGGCCATAGCCTCTGGGATCGGCCATAGCTACATCTCCTCTGCCGGTTCAACACCAATAACAGCTAAACCAGACGCTAACACTGTCATTACACCTTGCACAAGGGCAAGGCGTGCCACAGACAGAGGCTGATTATCCGGATCAAGAAATCTGAGATGTGTGTGTTCACGTCCTTTATTCCACAAGGCGTGAAAGCCTGCGGCGACATCGCCCAGGAAATAGGTAATACGATGCGGCTCTCCGGCCTCGGCCGCACTTTCCACCACGCGAGGCCAACCGCCGATCAAGCGAATAACAGCCATTTCATCAGGATCGGAAAGCTGTGAAAGGTCTGCCTCAGCCAGTGCAGTAGCAGACACGTCAACACCGGAAAAGACCGTTGCAAAGTGGCGCCTGACAGAGCTTGCCCGTGCATGCGCATATTGCACATAGAAAACCGGATTGTCGCGTGATTGTTCCGTCACTTTGGCATAGTCAAAATCCAGCGGCACATCGTTTTTGCGTGACAGCATGATAAAGCGCACAACATCTTTTCCAACACGCTCTATCAGATCACGCAAAGTTACAAAGGTTCCTGCCCGCTTTGACATTTTGACAGGTTCCCCTTTGTCCATCAGCTTGACCAACTGGCAAATCTTGACGTCAAGGGATGCTTTCCCGTCCGACATGGCGTGCACAGCGGCCTGCATTCTCTTGACATACCCGCCGTGATCCGCCCCGAAAACGTCAATCATTTTCAGGAAACCACGCTGATACTTGTCATAGTGATAGGCAATGTCACCAGCGAAATACGTCCATGATCCATCGCTCTTTTTCAGCGGCCTGTCGACATCATCGCCATAGGTTGTCGAACGGAAGAGTGTCTGCGGGCGGGGTTCCCAGTCATCAGGAGTTTTCCCTTTCGGGGGTTCCAAAACGCCAACGTAAACAAGATCGCGAGCTGCCAAGTCCTTCTCCGCAGCCTCGACACGCCGGGCTTCGACAATGGTCTTCTCGGAAGAAAAGACATCGGGATGAACACCAAGCGCCGCCAAATCACCGCGGATCATCTGCATCATGGATTCGATGCCAAAATCCCGCAGGACAGGCCGCCACTCTGTCTCGGGAACATCGACCCACCGTGTTCCGTCCCGCTCCTTGAGAGCCTGCGCCGTTTCTATCAGATACCCACCACCATACTGTATTTCCTTGGTAGCAAGACGCTGGTCAAACTCCGCCTGATCAACGGCACCGCAAGCAACCAGGTAGCGCCAGTACAACGCAGTCGCCAGAACATCAATCTGGGCACCGGCGTCATTGACATAATATTCCTTGGCAACATTGTAGCCAGCCTTCTTCAACAGATTGGCCAAGGCATCACCAACGCAAGCGCCACGGGCATGTCCGACATGCATGGGACCTGTGGGATTGGCCGAAACATATTCAACGTTAACAGCATGACCACCGCCAATCCGGGAGTCTCCAAAAGCAGTCCCTTCTCGCAGGGCACACCGCAAAACATCGTGCCACAGCGCTGGTTCAATACGGATATTGATGAAGCCGGGACCAGCAATCGATACATGCCCGACAGCTTCTACAGCAGAAAGCCTGTCGGCAATGACAGCAGCCAAATCCAGAGGCTTCATACCGGCCGCTTTAGCCAAAACCATTGCCGCATTGGTGGACACATCACCATGCGATGGATCACGTGGAGGTTCGGCTGTGACAGCATTAAACGACACACCACCAGGAAGCGTACCCTCTGCAGTCAACTTATCAAGAACAGAGACGATACGGTCCCTGAAAACACTGAACACATTCATGGTTTCACCGTAGGATCAAGAAGGCGGCTATGCTCGTCCAGAGCAAATCGGTCAGTCATTCCGGCAATATAGTCAGCAACGCGCCGCGCCGTACGGGGGGTGCTGGCTCCATCACAGCCATACTGCCAGTCCGGGGGCAGAAGCCCCGGTTCATGTACAAGAACATCGAATAAATCGTGCACCACCTGACGCGCTTTTGACGTCATGCGGTTGACACGAAAATGACGATACATATTAGGAAAAAGAAACCCTTTCAGGGCGCTGTCATGTGCCTGCATCTCTGCAGAAAATGAAATCAGGGAAGCCTTGGCCAAGCGGATATCCTGAACCGCTTTCGGCTTTGCTTCGGCCAAGCGTTGGCGGCTTTCTTGCAAAAGATCCAGAACCATGGAAGTTATCAACCGTCGGCCGGACTCATAAATCAGACGCACAGGCTCCAGATCCGGATACTGGTTTGATGTTGCCGCCAGAATGGGGCCAATCAAAGGTACATCCTGCAAGTCCTGCGGCGTAAAGAGACCGGCCCGCAGTCCATCATCAATATCATGGGCGTTATAGGCAATGTCGTCTGACAAGGCCGCAACCTGAGCCTCGGGGCCGGCAAAAGAATCAAGCTCGAGATCGTGAAGGGCAGCATACTCAAAAATTGCAGCAGGCAACTCCCGCCCCTCACCTCTCCGTTCCGCTTTTGATCCAACAAGAGGACCGTTATGCTTGACGAGCCCTTCCAAAGTCTCCCAGGTCAGATTCAACCCGTCCCAGCGGGGGTAACGCCGCTCCAGCTTTGTCAGGATTCTGAGGGACTGGGCATTGTGATCAAAACCATCCCAAGGCTCCATACAGGCTTTCAGGGCATCCTCACCGGCATGGCCGAATGGCGTATGCCCAAGATCATGGGCTAAAGCCAGAGCCTCTGCCAAATCTTCGTTCAAGCACAACGATCGGGCGATTGATCTGGCGATTTGGGCAACCTCAAGGCTATGCGTCAGGCGGGTCCGGTAGTTTTCCCCCTCATGATAGACAAAGACTTGAGTTTTATACTGCAGACGGCGAAAAGCCCCACAGTGAATAATCCGGTCGCGGTCGCGCTGAAAGGCGTCGCGCTCAACCGCCTGTTCGCCTTCATCGTACAGGCGACCGCGGGAACGCAACGGGTCCGAGGCATAAGGTGCAAGATCAACTGGTTGGAACAAAGTCATGGGGCGAACAGTAACGCGCCGCAAAAGGCAAGGCAACCGGGAACACCCCTTGCGAAGCATATATTCTTCAGCATACATTAAAATGATCCGATGAAGCATGTAAGCAAGGACGGTACATCATGAGTTCGCGTGCGCTGGACCCAGCCGATCTTTCGCTGTCACAGGCCGCTGTGGCGCGTGTTCGTGCGCTTGTCGAAGCAGAAGGCAAACCCGGGCTGATGCTTCGCGTGTCCGTCTCCGGCGGTGGATGTTCCGGATTCCAGTACGGCTTTGATCTGGATGCCGAAACAAGCAGTGATGACCTGGTTCTGGACCAAGATGGTGTCGTGCTGGTTGTTGACGAGGCGTCGCTTGATATCCTCAAGGGGTCCCGTATTGATTTCACCGAAACACTGATGGCCTCGGCCTTTGTGGTGAACAACCCCAACGCAAGCTCTACCTGCGGCTGCGGCACCTCCTTTTCCCTCTGATAGCCGGGAAAGACCGTGCTATACCCGGGCGCTCTGCGGGACAGCCCGGATACTTCAAGGAATAAGGACGTTACCTGTGAAAATTGCCACCTGGAATGTCAATTCTGTCAGGGCTCGCCTTGATAACATCACGGCTTGGCTGAAAGAGCGGGCACCTGACGTTGTTTTTCTGCAGGAAATCAAATGCCAGACAGATGACTTTCCGGGGCATGCATTTACCGAGCTTGGCTACACATCCCTTGTGTGGGGACAGAAAGCCTATAATGGTGTTGCCATTCTCTCCCGCCTGCCCGTCTCCCACGTTTGCAGCGGCCTGCCCGGGGATGATACAGACCAGCAGGCACGCTACATTGAGGCTGACATAAGCGGGAAAGTCCGCGTTGCCAGCCTGTATCTCCCCAATGGAAACCCTGCTCCCGGAGACAAATACGCGTACAAACTGCAGTGGATGGATCGCCTGTATAAACGGGCCGAGTCCCTGCTTGGGCTTGGCTGTCCGGTTGTGCTGGGCGGGGACTATAACATCTGCCCTACAGATGATGATGTCTATGCACCTGAAAAATGGGCAGAGGACGCGCTGTGCCGACCAGAAAGCCGGGCACGCTTCAGAAGCTTGCTTCACCTTGGCTACAGGGATGCGTTCAGGGTGGTAAACCATGAACCCCATCGCTACACATTCTGGGATTATCAGGCCGGTGCATGGCCCAAGGACCATGGCCTGCGTATTGACCACTTTCTGCTGTCTCCACAGGCAACGGATGCCTTGCTTTCCGTTGAAATTGACCGCGCCCCCAGGGGCTGCGAAAAGGCATCAGACCACACGCCTGTCATGTGCGCGTTCGGATTCGGCAATCACGAGTTATAATTGTACACATCTTGCCTTCTGCCATGACCTGACTGTGCAGATATGCTATCATCCACGGTATAGACCTCTGTATGGAGAGGAATGCCGTGAATCAATCACGCTGGACACGACTGATCCGGTTTGCCGAGCCCGGCGTTCCCATAGATCGGGGCGAGCTTGCAGATGCTGTCTCCTCTCTCTGTACGGAAGGGGATGATGCCCTCAGCCCATCGGAAATTGCGATGGCCTATGAAATCTTGGGGCGCCTCTACCCCAGGATAGAATTGGCTGTTCGCCGTCGCTTGGCTGGAACCATTGCCGGGCGGGCCGATGTTCCCGGAAATCTGGCAACACTCATGGCCAGCGATGCAATCGAAATTGCGCACCCCGTGCTTTTGTCCAGCCCTGTTCTGGACGATGAGGGTCTTGAAAACATCATCACCAACCAAAGCAACGCCCATCGCCTGGCCATATGCCAGCGCCCCGAAGTGTCGGTCCGGATCAGCGATGTTCTGCTGACGTTTGACGACGATACAATCTGCTTGGCCCTGGTTCGAAATCCCGGGGCTCGTTTTTCCGAAAACGGGGCATTGAAGCTTCTGGAGCGGGCAGAGCACTTGGCCGCGCTGCGTCTGCCGCTTGTATCCCGACATATCCTGCCTGCCCGCTTGATCGCAGTCATGGTGCACTGGGCTGATGATGCCGTACGGTCTGCCTTGGCAGAAACCTATGGCGACGAACTTCCCCCGGATGTCAAAGATGCCCTGAAGCAAGCCGTGCGGGACGTACGCAAGGAGACAGAAGCATCAGAGACACATACCATCGAGGCATTCCTGTCAAGCGGCGTTGAGGCAATGGTCAGCGCTGTCCGTAATGGCAGGATGCCGCAGGCTGAAGCCGAGGTCGCACGCCTGTCACGCCTGCCTGCCTTTGCCGTTTCGCGGGTCCTGTACGGAGCTGATGGGGAGGGACTGGCTGTCCTGTGTCGCTCCCACGGTGTTTCCATGCCCCTTTTCAAGGAACTGTATTCGCGCCTCAATGGAATCGTTCCTTTCGGACATTGCCAACCCTCCAGGCTTTTCTCGTCGGCCCTGGATTTCTTTTCTCGCCTGTCTGCCAAGGAGGCTGATGCCATTCTTGACCGGTGGCGTCGCAATCCCGAGCATGTTCGCACATCCCAGCCCGGTCCGTGCCGGCAGCAAGGATTACCACCGGCCTCGTAGGACGCGCCATGTCATCCCCAGAGCCCGGTTATCCGGACGGTGCAGGTCTGGATCGATCAGATTGCCACCATTTCTCTCCAGTATCGAGAACGTGCGCTCGGCGATCATGGCCTCCAGAAAAACCGCCAACACATCGCGTTGCGGACGCGGGGCATTATGCCGGGCTGCACCAAGTATGGCACGCCCCATCCGGCACAAATCCAAGCTCCATGGGGCAAGCTTTGCCACAGCATCGGGATCACTAAGCTGTCCCGGATCAAGCCTCAAGGCATCCAGAACACAGGACGGAACGGGGCAATGCCCCGCAGCAAGAGAAGCCGGAACCCGAAGCATGGTTCGGGCAACAACAGCGGCCTGCCCAACCTGACGAGCCGCACTGACAACAACCTCGTCATGAACGCCACCAATCCTGCATACGGCTTCTGCCAAAGCACCACCATAGCCGTCACAATACTGTTCCAGGGCGTGTTCCGTTTCGAAAGGAAGGCTCTCTACTTCTGCAGATCGGGCATCCACAATATGGCATAACAAAGAAACGGGAACATTATACGTATGGACCAAGGGTGCTAGGTCTTGCACAACAGGAGACTTGGCAACAACACCGGCCTCCAGATTCCCCAATGTGTCACGCCACCATTGAAAGCGAATCTGCCCAAGAATCTGTTCCGTAACAGCATCCCGTATACGTCCCAGCTCGGCATTAAAGGCATACAAAGCCCAAAAGGCCGGACGGACCCTGTCCGGTACAAACAGGGTTGTCAGGAAACGGACAGGATCATGACGCTTCACATCCTTGGCCACCTGGGAAAACGGCTGATGAATATCCATGTGGGGATGACATCCATAAAGAAGAGCTGATATGTCGCCAGCCGCCGGGTATATAAAAGGAAAGACTGCAAAAAGGAACATTTCCCTGTGACACGGATGGTGACATATGCTGCAAAAACACCATCGGACGAGAATTTTCCGGTCGCCCGCTTTCTTGACTCCTCCTTACGTCGGCGTGTGCTGACCTTTTATCATTATGTACGGAAAGCTGACGATATCGCTGATAACCCTGTCCTGTCGACAAAAGACAAGATCGCCAAGCTTATGGCCTTGGAGGACAACCTGCCAAGGGAAGTCAAAGCTCCGCAGGACCAGGCTCATGCCCGGACGATGATGAAGGCTTTTCTACAGGATGCAAGGGGAACCCATATTGAAACCTTCGATAACCTGATCCGGTACTGCACATATTCAGCGGTTCCTGTTGGTCATTTCCTGCTGGATATACACGAAGAATCGTACCACGACAGACGCCCGGCTGACGCCCTGTGCTGTGCACACCAAATCTTGAATCATGTGCAGGATATACGCCATGACATTCTTGTCCTGCAACGTGTCTACATGCCCGCAACATGGTTGCGTGAGGCTGGACTGAATCCGGCCGATCTTTCCGGTTCGCTTGAGTCTTCGCGCATGCAAAGTGTTCTGGAACGCTGTCTGCAACAGGTGGAAAGCCTGCTCGAGATTGCATCTTTTCTTCCCGCATCAATTCGAAACAGACGTCTGCGATACCAAGCTTCTGTAGCCTTGGGCATGGCAGAAATCCTGCTCCGCAGGTTGCAAAAGGTATCTCCGCGCCTGAAAATGAACCAAGGAAAGCTTAGCCTGTTTACCGTGCTGTCTGCATGCCTGCTGGCTTTTTTTCCCAACAGATCAGCCCGCAAAGTTCTGCAAGAAAGGTTGTTACAAACTGGCAGCAGCTTCCGGTTTGTCATCAGGCTTCTTCCATCTCGGAAACGGGATCTTATGACAATATTTTATCTGTTCTGCAGGGCTGTTGATGACTGCGCAGACAGCGATCAGCCACGGGCATACAGACAAGCAGAGCTTGATGACTGGGGGCACTTTCTGTGTAATCCTGGCAATTTCCCGTGCCCTGATCCTGTTCTTGCCATTCCACTTGCAGAATCATTGCTCCGTGGCGATCTACCCCGACATGAACTGCAAGCTGTCTTGGCAGGATGCTGCATGGACCTTGATCCAGCGTTCTATCCTCCTCCGGATCAGGCCAGCCTGGACCACTATTGCCAGTGTGTTGCCGGTGCTGTCGGACGGGTTATTCTTTTCATCCTTGGCATGGGCAATACCCCTCTGGTTCGAAGCTTTGCAGATCAGGCCGGAAGAGCCTTGCAATATACAAATATCCTGCGGGATCTGGATGAAGACACCAGCCGGGGGCGTTTTTATCTTCCCTCCAGTCTTCTGGATGCAGCACGTGAACAGCCGGACCCGGTTGCTTTCTCCAGGCAAGCTTTTGCTCACGCTACAGAACAGCAGTTCGACCGTGCCGGGGAAGCCCTTGAGAAACTGCCCTGGACCACTCGTATACGTATGTGGCCTGCCCTTCTGATGTTGGCAACATATTGGGGCTTGTTCTGTCATATAACAGGGCGGGTACATCCTTCCCGTTTTGCCCGGATCAAGGGAATTCTGGCCGGGTGCTTCCGATGAAAGAATGGCCGACAGTCCATATTATAGGGGGAGGACTGGCCGGCCTGTCTGCGGCACTGGAAGTGTGCAGAAACAATGCGCGACCCATTGTATACGAGGCCACCTCACAACTTGGTGGGCGCTGCCGGTCTTTTAACGATCCTGACCTAGGACAGGATATTGACTGTGGGACGCACCTTGTTCTGTCCGCGAATCAAGCTTTACGAACACTGATCACACAGTGTAACGCCCAAGACCAATGGATCCAGCATCCTGCCCGCTTTGATTTCTTTGACCTCGCTTCCAACAAAGCATGGTGCCTTCAACCTAATCGCGGATGGTTTCCTTGGTGGTTATGTCACCCGGGACGCCGCGTTGCCGGGGCTTCTTTTCTCGAGCATATAAGGCTTTTGCACCTGCTGAACCGCAGTCTGAATCCGGAGCAGATGGAACACCACATTGGGCACCCTATCTACACGCATCTTGTGCAGCCTCTGGCACTTGCTGTCACCAATACGCCGGTTCCTGTTGTATCCTGGAACCCTCTCAGGGATGTTCTCCGCAAAACATTTTTCCGTGGTGCGCAGGCCATGGAGCCACTGGTGCCCCGAACAGGTTACACCCGTGACCTGATCCTTCCCCTGATACATACGATTGAAGCGCAAGGTGGCCGGTTCTGCCTTGAAAGCCCGGTTCAGCAGGTATCTCTGTCTGGTTCCATAATGACAGGCTTTCGGGCCAGGAATGGCACGCTGACAATTCAAGAATCTGACAAAATCATTCTCGCCGTACCGGCCCGCGCAGCACACAGGTTACTGCCAAACATTCCGGAACTTCCCATGAGCCCGATCATCACAGCCCATTTCCGTATCCCCGAGCATCGGGATCATCAGTTGGTCGGCGTTATCGGTGGGCTGTGCGATTGGATACAGACCAAGGGTTCCCTTGTCAGCGCCAATATTGGCGTATCCCGGATGCTGCTCTCGATCAGTGCGGAGCGTCTTTTATCCCTGCTGTGGGAAGAGGTTAAAGATGTTCTGAGCTTGGCAGGCCATATCCCCCCTGCCCGCCTGATCAAAGAACGCGCCGCAACCCTTATGCTGACACAGGAAACGGACCTCCTGCGTCCGCCAACACAAACCTGTTGGAATAACGTGTGGCTTGCCGGAGACTGGACGGCAACCGGACTCCCCTGTACCTTGGAAGGTGCGGCGGTGTCAGGTATAGCAGCGGCACAAGCAGCGCTGTCGCGTTAGTATATGCCACATCAGGCACATTCCCTTCTTGCTGGGGGCTTTTCTTTTTTTCATGGCCTTCTTATGTTCTGCGCAGGGAAAGTTTGCCCTGCACCGGATACAGTCCGCACCATCATGTTCGAGAGGACCGTTATGACCTTTGAACTTCCGCCCCTGCCCTATGACAAGACCGCGCTGGAGCCACACATGTCGGTCCAGACGTTTGACTTTCACTATGGCAAGCACCACAACGCCTATGTTGTAAACCTGAATAATCTCCTGAAAGACTCACCACTGTCAGGTAAAGCTCTGGAGGAGATTGTCCTGGAATCCTGGAAGACGGGTAATACGCCTGTTTTCAACAATGCCGCCCAGGTCTGGAATCACACATTCTTCTGGCATTGTATGAAGCCCAACGGGGGCGGTGCACCTGTTGGCATCATTGCAGAGAAGATTACCGCCACATTCGGATCTTACGAAAAGTTCCGTGAAGACTTCAAGGCGGCCGCTGTCGGACAGTTTGGTTCGGGCTGGGCTTGGCTGGTTCTGGACAATGGCACCCTGAAGATCGTCAAGACACCAAATGCAGAAACACCGATGGTGCACGGCCAGAATGCACTGCTGACGGTGGATGTCTGGGAGCATGCCTACTACCTCGACTTCCAGAACCGTCGCCCTGATTTTGTTGACACCTTCCTGAACCACTTGGTCAACTGGGAATTTGTCAACGCCAACCTTGCTCGTTCGTGCTGAGAAACACTGCGCAGTGAACCTGCAGATTCATGAAACAGGCGCCGCCTTACCCAAAAGGTGGCGCTTTTTCATTGTCCGGGATATCCAGAACCATACCATCCCACGCCGGCTCCACACCCGCTGGCAATGAGTTCTTAAGAACATCATAGTCCAGTCTGTTGCCCATATGCGTAAACACAGCGCGCCGGGGACGGACGCGTTCAATCCAGCTTAGGGCAAGATCAACATGGGCATGCGTTGGATGCGCCTGATCTGAGAAAACACCGACAATCCAGGTATCAACACCCTCAAGGATAGAAAATGCTTGATCAGAAAGGCGCACAACATCAGTAGAGTAGGCAAAGGATCCAATCCGTACGCCTTGGCTCAGGCTATAGCCATGATCCTGCACAAAGCTGCGAACCAACAGCGGGCCAGCCATAAATTGGTCCTGTAACGGATGACGCTGCAACCAAGGGCGAAAGATCGGTTGCCCTGGTGGAATGCCTTCAAAGGCATAAGCAAAACAAGACTGGATATGCGTAAAGGTTGCATCATCCGCCCATGTGGGAAGCGGCCCACCAATATTTCTGTTAATGCCCCTCAGGTCATCAATACCATGCGTATGGTCCGCATGGGCATGAGTATAGAGTACCCCGTCCAAGCGGGTAACGCCTGCATCCAGAAGCTGACAACGCAAATCAGGCGACGTATCGACCAGAAGGCGGTATCCCTTCTCTTCGATCAAGATAGATGCCCGTGAACGACGGTTACGGGGATGAGTGGGGTCACAAGCTCCCCACCCGGATTCCAGGGAAGGAACACCACTTGAAACACCGCATCCCAGAACTGTTACTTTCACAGCCTATCCCTTTATATCAAACAGATCCCGGACGCTTTACCTTTGAAAAAAGACGGAAAAAATTTTCTGTTGTGATCCGGGCAACCTCATCTTCTGAAATCCCCTTGATCTCGGCCAGTTTGCGCGCCGTCAGGACCGTAAAGGATGGCTCATTGCACTGACCACGCATGGGAACCGGGGCAAGGTAAGGAGAATCCGTTTCAACCAGCATACGATCCAGCGGCAGCGCACGAACTGCTTCCCTCAATACGTCAGCCTTGCGGAACGTAATAATACCCGACAGGGAAATATAGAGACCCAGATCAACCGCTATCTTTCCCAATTCATAGGATGAACTGAAGCAATGCAGAACACCCGGGAATGGCCCGGCGTCCATTTCCTGCCGCAAAAGCGTTGCAGTATCCTCTTCAGCATCACGGGTATGAATAATGACAGGCAGCCCGGACTGCCGCGCGGCCTTCATATGCAGGCGAAAGGTCCTTTTCTGGTCCTCGCGCGGGCTATGCTCGTAATGATAGTCAAGCCCGGTCTCCCCGAAAGCCACAACCTTGGGATGATCGGCAAGACGCAACAACGTTTCTGCATCCTCAAGGCGTTCATGGCCGGCCTCGTGCGGGTGAATGCCCACACTGCACCACACAGAATCAAAACGCTCTGCAACAGCCAGCACACCGTCAAAGCGTGAAAGATGCGTACAAATCGTCAACAGGGTTGAGACGCCAGCAGAACGAGCACGCGAAACAACGTCGGGCAAGGTATCCGAAAAGTCCGGGAAATCAAGATGGCAGTGACTGTCAACAAGCATCACGAACGCACAACCTCTTCCTCGACATAGCGGGGGAAGATACCCTGCGGCGCAGGCAATTCCGATCCTGTAACAAGGGCAAACCGGGGACCAAATGTGTCAAAGCTACGCTGCTCCTGCCCCAGACCCAACTGATCCAGAATCCGCCCGGCTCCATCCGGAACAAACGCCTGCATCAGCAAGGCAACCTGACGAATTGATTCTGCCAACACCCAGAGAACGGTTTCCATCCGCTTGAGATCCGTCTTGCGCAAGGACCACGGCGCCTGGTGATCAACATAGGCGTTGGCGGCCCGCACAACAACCCAGATACTCTCCAAAGCCTCATGGAACGCCTGACGATCCAGCTGCTCCCTCAAGACATCCAGCAGGCCATAAGCGGAATCCAGCATGTGGCGGTCGCTGTCTTCCAGAACACCAACCTCCGGGACCTTGCCGCCACAGTTCTTGGCAATCATGGACAGGGTCCTCTGGACCAGGTTCCCAAGGTCATTGGCCAGTTCAGTATTCATCCGCCGGACAAAGGCCTGACGCGAAAAAACACCGTCATTGCCGAAAGGAACTTCCCTCAGCAAAAAGTAGCGGGTCTGATCAAGACCGAACGTTCCAACCAGTTCGTAGGGGTCAATGACATTGCCCAGCGACTTGGAAATCTTTTGTCCTTCATTCGTCCACCAGCCATGAGCAAAGATCCTCTTTGGCAGAGGCAAATCGGCTGCCATCAGGAAGGCTGGCCAGTAAACAGCATGAAAGCGCAGGATATCCTTGCCAACCATATGCAGATTTGCGGGCCAGAACGCCTTGTATCGTTCATGCCCCGTATCTGGATAACCTGTCGCCGTCAGATAATTGGTCAGGGCATCCAGCCAGACGTACATGATATGCTCGCTGTCGCCCGGAACGGGAACCCCCCACCGGAACGTGGTGCGGGATACCGACAAATCCTGCAATCCACCTTCAACGAAACTGATCACCTCATTCCGGCGACTTTCCGGCGCAATAAAGTCAGGATGCTCGTCATAAAACTGCAGCAGCTTGTCCTGCCAAGCCGAAAGACGGAAAAAGTAGCTTGGCTCTTCCACCCACTCCACAGGAGCACCTGTTGGAGCCATGCGCGTGCCGTCGGGCGCCGTTTGCAACTCACTTTCTGCATAAAATGCTTCATCACGTACGGCATACCAGCCTGCATATTTTCCAGCATAAATATCGCCCCTGTCGACAAGCCGCTTCCACAACGCAGCACAAGCAGCCTTGTGACGCGGCTCGGTCGTACGAATAAAGTCGTCATGGCTGTATTTCATGACCGACGCAAGATCCCGGAAATTGCGGGAAACCTCATCCGTAAAGGCCTGAGGATCTATCCCTTTTGCATGAGCCGATTTCTCAACCTTTTGCCCGTGTTCATCGGTTCCGGTCAGAAACATCACCCGATACCCGTCCAGCCGCTTGAAGCGGGCCAGCACATCGCATGCCAAGGTGGTATAGGCATGACCGATATGCGGCCGGTCATTCACATAATAAATCGGGGTTGTAACGTAATAAGACCTTGACCCGGTCATCACGGGTATCTCCTGAAAATAGGCCGTCAGCGAACAGAAGAAGCTGTTTGCGGAACGGAACGGACCAGCGCCTGAAGAGACAGTACGGCACTGATAAAAACCTGTTTTCTATCAAGATGCACAGCCTCGGCTCGCTCGAACAAAGCCCTGATCTTTTCCCATACTTCGATCAGTTGATCAAGGGGAGCTGCCGCAAGAACTATCCTTGCAAGAGAGGCATCATCCTGAACAATCACCGGGCATTCCATCTCACGCCCGGCATAGCGGATCGCGCGTCCCAACCACCACAGCATCAAATCAGTTGCGAGGCGAAAGACATCCTCTGTTCGGCTGACCGTATCAGCAAAGGTATACAATGCAGGTAGATCAGGGGGGCCTTCCAATACATTGCGCAGAATCCCCATCAAGGACTGATAATGTTCTACCCCCCCTTGGCTGGCAAGATCGAGGGCTTGGCCAATACTGCCCTCGCCCAGCTGCACAAGGATGCGACGGGACACAACATCCAGAGAGGAGGCCGCATAACGCTCCATCAATTCCTGACACTGCGCTTCAGGAAGCGGACGCATGGGAACATGACGGCAGCGGCTGCGCAACGTCGGCAGTAAACGCCCCGGGCAATGCGACAGCACCAGGAACAGGGTCCGCTGCGGCGGTTCCTCCAGAATTTTCAGCAGCGCATTGGCGCTGTTCCTGTTCATGTCATCGGCTGTATCGATCAGTACAACGCGCCATCCGCCGCGAGAGGATGTCATCGACAACCACTCGCCGAGGGATCGTATGTCATCGACAGGGATATCGCCCTTCAAACGCTTGCGCTTTTCGTCCCACGTCCGCTCCAGAACACGAAAATCACCGTGCGTGTCTTGGGCGATGTGGGAGCAAACCGGATCATCTTCTGAAACAGCAAGGGTGGTTTTCCCGACTACGGCACGATCAGAAAGTACAAACCGGGCAATCCGCATGGCAAGCGTTGCCTTGCCAATGCCGCGCATTCCTGAAAAAAGCCAGGCATGGTGCACGCGCCCCTGGTTCCAAGCTTGTAGAAAAGCCTGCTCGGCATCGCTGTGTCCCACAAAGGCTGTATGCTGACGCGGCGGCAAGAACGGAAGCAACGCAGTCATAGCGTAAAAGCCTCACCAAGAACCTTGGTAATATCCTGATGAACCTGATCAACAGGACGTGTGGCATCAATAACGCGGAAACGCTCCTGATCCTTGGCTGCAAGGGACAGAAATCCTTCGCGCAATCGCACATGAAAAGACAGATCCATGGACTCAAAGCGGTTTTCCGCATCACCACGACGTTCAGCCCTGTTCAGACCGATGGAGGGATCGATATCCAGCAGAAAGGTCAGATCAGGCCGTGTGTCCTCGACAGACACCTGGAACAGGATGTCAAGAAATGCAGGATCCAAACCATGACCCACTCCCTGATAGGCCAGCGTTGAATCATTGAAACGATCACACAAGACCCACTGCCCAGCCATCAAGGCCGGACGTATGGTTTGCAGAACATGATTCCGACGTGCTGCATACAATAAAAGTGTTTCAGACACAGGATCCCAGCGGCTGGCTTCCCCGCGAACCAGGAGAGATCTTATCTCCTCGGCCCCGGGCGCCCCGCCGGGTTCCCGGGTCATGGCAACACCAATCCCCCTCTGGCGCAGAAAATCCGCAAGCAGGCGAATTTGGGTAGACTTTCCGGATCCTTCTCCGCCCTCAAAGGTAATAAACTGTGCAGATGTCATTGCCCGCTCAGCTTCTGACAGAAACAGTCAGCACCGTCTCTCCATCATCTTTATGAGCAGAACCAAACAGCATATGATTGATTGCAGCCCCTATACGACCAAAGAGCCCCAGCTTTTGCACATCAGCGGCTGCGACCAGTGGAATCTCGATCGCCTGCGCCATATCCGTGCCGCTGATACGCAACGTTCCGATAGACTGCCCCTTCTGGACCGGAGCCGGCACCGGACCTGTGAAAACAGCTTTCATCTCCAGGTTTCGTGACGCGCGGCGAGGAAGTGTCAGGCGGACATCCTGGGCAACAGCCAAGGGCACAACCTCTTGCTCGCCCAGCCAGACATCGGCCGATGAAACGGCATCTCCAGCAACAAACAAGGTTCTGTTCTCGAAGTTGGCAAAGCCCCAATCCATCAGGCGATTGGCCTCATCAGCCCGCTCCTGCATACTTTTCAAGCCATTGATAACCAAGATCAACCGGCGATCGCCCCGCTGTGCAGAAGCAGTCAGACCATATCCCGCAGCAGATGTATGGCCTGTTTTCAGGCCATCCGCGCCCGTCATGGTATACAGAAGGGGATTGCGGTTCTGCTGCCTGATCTTGTTATGTGTAAATTCCTTCTCCGCATACATTGAATAGTATTCAGGAAAATACCGGATAAGGTACTTGGCCAGAACAGCCAAATCGCGAGGGGTCATCACATGTCCCTCGTCGGGCAGCCCTGTCGAGTTCATGAAATAACTGCCCGTAAGGCCAATTTCCTTTGCCTTTTTGTTCATGGCGCTGGCAAAGGCTTCCTCAGTCCCCATCAGGTTCTCGGCAAGTGCTATGCAGGCATCATTGCCAGACTGAATAATCACGCCCCTCAGCAGATCCTCTACCCTTACTTCGGAATTGGGGGCCAGGAACATTGTCGATCCACCGGACGCCGCACCACCCTTGCGCCAAGCGGTCTGGGAAACCCGGAACACATCATCAAAGGAGAGTGACCCTTCCTTCAGCCGCTCAAAAACCATGGCTGTCGTCATCAGCTTGCTCATTGACGAGGGAGGCATCGGAACGTCGCCATTCTTGTCGTACAAAACCGTCCCGGTTTCATAGTCGACGAGGTAGGCCTCGCGTGCCCTGGTATCCACAGGAAAGGCAAAAGCCGAGGGCGCTACAGCGGCAAAACCTGCAACAAGCGCAAGACGAAATGCCAGTCTGTAAACAGATGACAACAAATTCCCTGCTTTCATATTACGCGCAACGCACATAGCTTTTCCCAGATAGTCTGCATTCAGGACAAGGAAACGAAATAAGCAGGTAATGCGGCCACATCAAGGTTAAAGCTTGGCCGGATCACAATACTGTCTCTACTCTGTTAACAGACGCGGTTTGTCAACACCAAGCTTCTTCAGGCGGGGAAGAACTTTTCGAGCCTCATCCTGGCTTGCAAAAGGTCCAAGACGAACCCTGAACATGGTGCGCCCCTTGGACTTCACAGAGCTGATTTCGCCACTATGAACAGAACCCAAACGCTTGCGCAGGGATTCCGCACTGCTGCGGCTTGAGAAAGCCCCCACCTGCACCCACGTTTTGCCGGTTGCAGCCACCTTCGCTGGCTTCTCCGCAGGAACCGGTTTTTTCCTTGCGTCCTGCACAGGAACCATTCCATGCGGCTTTACCGGAGGCGGGACATCACGCTGCAGCTGATGCCCCGTATCGGCAGGAGAATCAAGAAGTTCCGCCTTGACCACATGCGGCCGGGGGACGGCTGCCACCTCGGGCATGGAATCACCGCCACCCGCAATGGCCTTGGCTTTCAGGATACGGCTTTCTTTCTCCAGAATTTCAACTCGTACCCGGGCCATACCTGCATCCTTGAAACCAAGAAGCTGCGCACCCCGGCGTGACATGTCAATCAGCCGATCTCCCACAAACGGCCCACGGTCATTGATACGCACGACAAGGGCCCGGCCATTTTCAAGATTGGTTACTCTTACCAAGGTGGGGAGAGGCAGCGTCTTGTGTGCCGCTGTCAAGGCATTGGGATCAAAAACTTCCCCGTTGGCCGTTTCACGCCCGCCAAATTCCCCTCCATACCACGAGGCGACACCCTCTTGACGGTAACTCCAGTCTTCCGCCGGATAGTACCACTGCCCATTAATCTGGTACGGCTTGCCGATTTTCCAAGCTCCGACGCGCTGCCCCTTGCCAAAGTCTGTTGCAAGACGCGTTTCAGCACACCCCGTAACAAGGCTTGCCCCCATCAGAAGAAAAAATACCCGGACAACAAAGAAGCGCATGCCGCTACGGATCCGTTCCCAAAGGGGCGCCAGACGGTTTTCCTCGAAGGATCGCCGCAGCTTTTTCCCACTATAATAACAATGCTAAAAACCGAGAGGTAGGGTAAAGGGATTGCAACAAAGGCGCAATACATGCCTTATGGATCGCTCGGAATATGTCCCGCTGTATTGCCAGCCCGCAAGGCATCAAGCACAGGCCGTCCGGGATAAGCATCGGGCACCAGCCCGGTCTTGTTCTGGAACGCCCTGACCGCGTTGCGTGTCTTGTATCCCGGCACTCCATCCGGCATTCCTGCATCGTAACCGGCCTTGTTCAGCAAGTTCTGCATATCCGCTATATCAGCGCGCGACAAAGGAGGAGCCAATACCTTGCCCAGCAAGAAAGGCTGTGCACCGACCAAACGGTCTGCAAGGTGGCCAACAGCCACTGCATAAAGAACAGAACGATTCCAGTCCATTATACTGCGGAAATTATCGTATACCAGAAATGCCGGGCCGTTAGCTCCTTCCGGTACAATCACACTGCCCTGCATGCCGCCAAGCCCTTTTGGCAAAGGCTGGCCACCGATCTGGGTTACCCCCAGACGTGACCACTCATGCAACGATTTGCTGACAGAGAAATCGGCAAGGTTGAAATTGAATGACTTCGGGAGAGTGACCTGACGGCCCCACGTTTGCCCCCTCTTCCATCCGGTCGCAGCAAGGTAGCGAGCAGCAGAGGCAAAAGCATCCGGCTGGCTTCTCCAGATATCAATACGTCCATCACGATCATGATCGACAGCATGCGCACGGAATGTAGAAGGCATAAACTGAAAATGCCCCATGGCACCGGCCCACGACCCATACATCTGCGCTGGCTCTATGTGGCCCTCTTCCAAGATGGACAGTGCCTGTAAAAGCTGGGCTTTGAAGAAATCTGGCCTCCGCTGGTCCCAAGCCAAGGTTGCCAGTGCCTCAGGGACAAAGAACCCCCCAAAATTCTGCCCGTAATGAGTCTCCATTCCCCAGAACGCAACAATAAACCTAGGCTGAACACCATACGCTTGTTCAATCTGAGCCAAAAGGCGTGCATGTTTTTTCAGAAGCGCTTGGCCTTCCATAACACGCTTCTTGTCAACGGCACTTCCGACGTAGGATCGCAGTGTTCGCACAAATTCCGGCTGCCGACGATCAAGATCCAGAACACTGGCATTTGGCTGCACATTTCGCAAGGAATCCAAAGAACGTCTGCTCAGTCCCCCTGCCTCGGCCTCTGCCACAAAAGAGTCAAGCCACCGTGAAAAATCCTCTTTCTCCTGTGTAGAAAGAGACAGCACCGACGGCGCACCCTTTACCCCAGTATCCTGTTTCTGACTGGCCGCACAGCCGACAAGCACCAAGGCAAACGCAGTAACAAGAACCGCACAACGGGATGAAAGAGGATTGGTCATGCCTGTCTCCAACGACCACCTGACACAGAAACACTTATCTGAGGCAGTTGTTGTCTCATGGAGCATGTAGAACGAGCAATATGGCAAAGAAGCGGTCTGTAAAACAAAATAGAGTCTGGACGAAATGGATAAGGTCGGATAGTTACTGTGCCCTGCTTGCTGAAGGGTCCGATTGTGGGCCCTGAAATGGTAACAGAGACAAAACTACGCCAATTTTTTTGGCGTATTGAGCAGGAAGGGTGGCCGAGCGGTTTAAGGCACCGGTCTTGAAAACCGGCGTGCGGAAACGCACCGTGGGTTCGAATCCCACCCCTTCCGCCATATTCGTTCTCTAACGCATTGATTTATAAGAAGTTTACAGAGCGCCTGTTGCGTTTGACCACACTTTGACCACACTTCTGCCGATAATAATCGGCGCTCTCTGTCAAAAACCAATGGTCCTCACCTCTCGTCGGTCAGCCATCTTTGCATAATAAAAAAGAGCCCCATCAAGAAAACAGACGAGGCTCTTTATTCAGGCATCTCAGGCCAGTAAACAGCCCAGAGCCTCCTGCATTTTTGCCTTGGTGGTTTGCAAGTCCCTGATCCGGGCCTTTTGCTCATCAACAACTTCTACCGGCGCCTTGGCAACAAATGCCTGATTATCCAACCGGCCTGCCAGCTTCCTGATTTCAAGGTCCAGCTTGTCCAGCTCCTTTGTCAGACGGGCCTTTTCCGCAGAAAGGTCGATGATACCTTCCAGCGGAATAATGACGGTTATCTCACCAATAACGACCCGTGCTGCTCCGGAGACATCATCTCGGTCCACCAGTTTCACATCCTCAAGACGGGCGAGAGCCTGGATTAATGCCTGATGCGTCTTCAGGCGTTCTTGCGTGGCAAGAGAGGCATCCTTGACGAAGATTGGCAATCTGGCAGAGGGGGGCACGTTCATTTCAGAGCGAACAGACCGTATGGCGGAAATGCAATCCACAACCCAGTCCATTTCCTCACGGGCATCCTGTTGGTCCAAGCCACTCAGACCGGACCATTGGGCCAAGGCCAGCATGCCTGATCGCTCGGCTGTTTCAGCCCACAGGGTTTCTGTAATGAAGGGCATAAAGGGATGGAGAATGACCAAAATCTGGTCCAGAACCCACGCTGTAACCGCACGAATTTCTGCTTGGGTAGCCGGGTCATCCCCATTGAAAATAGGCTTGGCAAACTCCAGATACCAGTCACAGAACGTACCCCACGTGAACTGGTAAGCCGCATTGGCGGCGTCATTGAAACGGTAGGCAGACAAGGCCGCAGAAACTTTTTCCGACGTTTCGGCCAGTTTGCCGACGATCCAGCGTGCCAACGTATGCTTGACGGTGGATGGATCAAAGCCTTCAACGCCATGACATGCGTTCATTTGACAGAAACGTGCGGCGTTCCACAGCTTGGTTGCAAAGTTGCGATATCCTGCTATGCGCTGTTCGCTCATCTTGATATCGCGCCCCTGAGCCGCCATGGCAGCCAAGGTAAAGCGCAGGGCATCCGTTCCATACCGGTCAATCAGGTCCAGGGGGTCCATAACGTTCCCCTTGGACTTGGACATCTTCTGCCCTTTTTCATCACGCACAAGGGCATGGATATAAACGTCACGGAAAGGCACGTCGTCCATGATGTACATGCCGAACATCATCATCCGGGCAACCCAGAAGAAGATGATGTCAAACCCTGTGACCAACACATCACCGGGATAGTACCGAGCCAGTTCAGGGGTCTTTTCGGGCCAGCCCAACGTGGAAAACGGCCACAGGGCTGAACTGAACCACGTGTCAAGAACATCAGGATCGCGCACCAGCTCAACAGGGTGGCCGTAATGATTTTCTGCAGCTGAACGCGCTTCTTCTTCACTCATTTCAACAAAAGGCGTGCCATCCGGACCAAACCAGGCCGGGATCTGGTGGCCCCACCACAGCTGCCTGGACACGCACCATGGCTGAATATTGCGCATCCACTCAAAGAACGTATTTTCCCACTGGCGGGGGGCAAAAACAGTGCGCCCCGTTTCCACAGCCTCAATGGGGCCCTTGGCCAGCTTGGGTGCATCAACAAACCACTGGTCCGTCAACCATGGCTCAATCACAACACCGGATCGGTCACCATACGGGACCGTCATTGGATTTTCCTCGACACGCTCCAGGAGTCCTTGTGCCTCAAGGATCTCAAGAATTTTATCGCGCGCCACAAAACGATCCAACCCATGGAATGCGGCAGGCAAAGTGACCAAAACAGGTGAGTCATCAGGATTCAAGACGGCCTGCGCCTGTCCGTTGACAAAGTGCAAAAGCGGTGTTGGCTCTGCCAGTATACGGGCATCCCGATCAAAAACATTGACGAGGTCCAAGGAGGACCGCTTGCCGACATCAAAGTCGTTGAAATCATGGGCCGGTGTTATCTTGACCGCGCCGGTTCCCTTTTCCGGATCAGCATGCTCATCGGCAATGATGGGGATAAGACGCCCGGTTACCGGCAGACGTATCTGCTTGCCTATCAGATGGGCGTAACGCGTGTCGTCGGGATGAACCGCCACACCGGTATCGCCGAGCATTGTCTCCGGCCTGGTAGTGGCGACCGTGATGAACGTACCATCCATGCCATCAACAGGATAGCGCAGGTACCACATCTTCCCTTTGATCTCGCGCTGCTCTACCTCAAGATCCGAGATGGCTGTATGGAGCTTTGGATCCCAGTTGACCAAGCGCTTGGCACGGTAGATCAAACCATCTTTGTGCAGCTTGACGAAAATGGTGCGTACAGCCTCTGAAAGGCCGGCATCCATGGTAAAGCGCTCACGACTCCAGTCAGGCGAAGCACCAAGGCGGCGCAGCTGTCGTACGATTGTACCGCCGGACTGTTCCTTCCATTCCCAGACTTTCTCCAGAAATCCCTGCCGCCCCAGATCGTGCCGGGAAATACCCTCCTTCTCCAGATTACGCTCGACAACCATCTGTGTAGCAATGCCCGCATGGTCGGTTCCCGGCTGCCAAAGGACATCACGTCCGGTCATCCGATGGTAACGGGTCAGGATGTCTTGAAGGGTAAAGGTCAGGGCATGCCCGATATGCAGGCTTCCTGTCACATTGGGGGGGGGCATCATGATGGTATAGGGCACCCGGCCCGACCCGACATGTGCGCGAAATACTCCGCCCTCTTCCCACTGCTTGTAAAGTTTCTCCTCAACACCAGCCGGATTATAGGTTTTGTCGAGCATATCTCTATTGTTCCACTTCACGTAGTAACACCCGGATGCCCCTAAAACGGGGACGCGCCAACCCTCTTACAGGGGCTGACGCGCACATCCCTTCGATCAAATCGCTTTTTATTGCTTTTCGGTCCCGGAAACCAGCTTTTCAATTTCCTTGCGTACAAGACGCTCGACCATATCGGGCAAATGCTGATCCAGCCAGCTTGCCAACATGGGCTTCAGCATGTCACGCACCATCCCCTCCAGCGTGACGTCACTGTGACCCATACCAATAGCCCTAACCCGGGCAATGGTCGCAAGCTCGGAAAAAGCCGCAGCCGATTGAGCCGCGGCAGGTGGAGACAGCAAGGCACTGCCATCATCAGCTGTCATTGTCGGGGGGGGAGAAACTCTCACGGGCTCTGGTTCCAGTTCACCTTCATCTTCCTCGACAGCCCAAGGTTCCTGCGATGGTGGCAGAGGGGGCGGCTCAGGCGCTGCCCCCAAGACCAAGGGCTCCTCACCATCCTCAACCATGGCAGGAGTCAACTCAAGAACATCGTCACCATCAGCCTCCGGAGCAGATGCCGGCTCGGAAGGTTGAACCGGAGCCGGCTGGGGCGGCTGCTGCATCTCTGCCTCTTCGTCCTCCGACAGGATTTTCCTGATGGAGGCGAGGATATCCTCCATCGATGGTTCCTGACCTTTGCCGTCCATGACGATCTCCAAGCCCCTAACGCGCTTTCCTGCCCGTACGCCCACCGTCCGGGGAACCGATATATCATTGCCGCCTAAGATTTTGCAAACAACAGGATATCGCTGTTTCTATCTGATTGCGGCAAAAAAAATGCTGCCACGACGCGAGCGACAAGGCAACCCTTGGAGCAGAAACAGGAAATCGGGCCAAGAACGCCTTTTTCTGCCATTCCAAGCAGGGCAGCCCTAGCTTGGCTGCGGTATCCCAAGATTGGTCCTGTCAGCCAAAACAGGGGCATCACAGCCTTGTCAGGACCCGAACCATGCTCCTTCCACATCATTATAATGCTCGACGGGGTCATAAATACCAACATCCAGACCAAGAGTTTTGGCATCCAGACGCCCCACAGCAGAGAGGAGAGAATGCGCTGCAACCCGTTCATCCCGCTGGGCCGTAACAAGGCTGACCCTTGCGTTCAGCAGCTCCTGTTCAGCATCCAGAACATCCAGAACAGTTCTTGATCCGACCTGAGCCTCCCTCTGCACACCTTCCAGTGCAACAGTAGCAGCCTCTATCTGAGCTTGGATTGATTCAATCTGCGCCCTTGAGGCAACAAGACTTTCCCAAGCCCGGACAGCAAGCTCACGCGATTTGTCCCTTGCATCATCAACCTGAAGTCGTGCCTGTCCGGCTTTCTGCTTGGCTTCCCTCAAACGGGACCAAGTTCCGCCTGCCTCGTACAGGGGAACATCGACAACAGCCATAACCCTATATCCTTTGGTCCGGGCACCATCAATTGACTGGTCATAGGTTTTGGTCTGATCGGCCTGGAGCTTCACCGCAGGCATCAACTCACCACCCGTGGCATCAACCGTATTCTGGGCCGCCTCCGCAGAAAACTTCGCAGCCAGAACATTGGGATGCATGGCCTGTGACGCTTCCACCGCTTCATCGAGTGAAACAGGCAAGTGTGGAGGTTCGGACGGATACCGCATGTCGTCTGCAGGAAGACCAACCAACCGTTCAAAATTGGCACAGCTTGCTTTAAGCCGGGCTTCAGCATTAATACGATCCGCCGTTGCCTTGGCCAAACGCGCTTCGGATTGACTGACATCAGTACGTGTCAATTCGCCAACCCGGAACCGGTCTTGCGTGGCCTCAAGCTGACGGGCCAGCACTTGTTCATTATTCCGGTTCAGATCGACAACCGCCTGATCCCGCACAACATTAAGATAAGCCTCGGCAACAGATTGCAGAACGGTCTGTTCTGTAAAAGCCAGCTGGGCCCTGGCCGCCCTCACGGTATTCTCAGCCGCTTTTGTGTTGTTGATGGTCCTGAAGCCAGAAAAAATCTCCTGCTCAAGTTTTACCCCAACCGTGCGTGGGTTCGAGCTTTGGTATCCATCGCGGCTTTGACGGGTGCTGGATTGGTCGCGCGCATAACCAGACGTTCCGGAAAGCTGGACACGTGGCCTCCATCCGGACAAAGCCTGCGGCACCTTTTCATCGACAGCACGAACCCGTGCCCGATCGGCCTGCAGCTCCGGATTACCGGCATACGCAGCAGCCAGTGCATCTTCCAGCGACATAGCTTGCGTACAAACGGGAAAAACAAGACTGGGAAAGAATGCGGCAGCAGCAAAAACTGAAAGCGTTTTTTTCATCCGTCGTGTCCACCCGCAACGTCCCGCCAAATACGGGAGCAACAAAACCACCGTGCCCGTAATTTAGACCGGACACGCAAAAATACATAAAGCGGGTAAGACTATAGAGTGTTGGAAGCGTAACGCAACCCACGACTGCTGGCTACGCTACCAAATCTGCAACAGAAACTAGAACTGGAAGCGTCGCGGCGCACGAAACCCGGGGAGCAACGGGATATTCGCATCAAAAAGACGCCGGTGGCCAACAGCATTCCCGGAACGGGTGTACAGCACGGCGGTTCCCTGCCCGCCCTTGTCAAGAACAGCAACCAGACGGCCACCCGGGGCAATCTGTTCCAGCAGGGCATCCGGAATAAACTCAACCGCCCCATTCACCAATATCACGTTATAGGGTGCCTGGGCCGGATACCCGCTGACCAAGGGAGCGGATACAATAGCGGCGTTATCGACACCCAGCGAGGTCAAGGTCGTACTTGCTCCCTTGACCAGCTCAAGGTCGGATTCAACGGAAACCACTGTCGATACCATACGCGACAGAACAGCGGTCGCATAACCACTGCCGGTGCCAATCTCAAGGGCCACATCGGACGGATCAATTTCGGCGGCCTGCAACAGACGGGCCAGAACCATGGGTTCCATGAGAATGCGGCCATTCCCTATTTCCAGATCATCGTCAGCATAGGCAACAGAACGCAGATGGCGCGGGGCAAAAGCCTCGCGGGGGACCGCGGCCATTGCCTCGATGACAGCCGGATCGGTCACCCCGTTGGGACGAATCTGGCCTTCGACCATGTTGTGGCGGGCAATGGCGTAATCCATGCGGCAACCCCTTGCAAACGTGATGCTTCAATGTGGACAGGTTGTGTGCAGACACAACACTCCCTGTTTATAGCCTTCTGTCGTAGCCTTGACAATGGACACACTCGGATTGGTCCGATCCCGGAAATAATTGGTGCTTCGGGGCTATTTTCTCTGTTGACCGGATGATAGGTCATCGATATAAACCGCTTCCTCGGTTGCAGTTCTGCTTTTTGTACGGGTTTGCAGCGAGTCGCGAGGCTGGGTGGCAGAGTGGTGATGCAGAGGACTGCAAATCCTTGTATACCGGTTCGATTCCGGTCCCGGCCTCCAACGTTTTTGTGTTCCGGCGTAGCTCAGCGGTAGAGCCCCCGACTGTTAATCGGGTTGTCGTAGGTTCGAATCCTACCGCCGGAGCCATCTTTCCAAAACATACCCCCCTGAAATATGCCGCCTGATCGTCAGACACACGGGTCTTTGTGATGTGTGCAGAAATGCGCCATGTGGTGTATCCTTGCCGGTGCAATTTTTGTTCTTGTTGACCTGCTCTTCCCGAAGGTCGGAAACCATGGGCGTACGCCATCTTGAAAAATTACTGCGTCCAAGTTCACTGGCAGTCATCGGTGCATCCCATGCACAGGGCAGCGTCGGTACCGTTGTTATGCGGAATCTTCTGCACGGGGCTTTCAAGGGACCCGTCTTACCGGTCAATCCAAAGTACACGTCGGTTCAGGGCGTACTGGCCTATCCTGATATTGCATCCATTCCCATTGTGCCGGACCTTGCGATTCTAGCTGTCCCGCCGGAGGAATCCGTTGTCGCACTTGAAAGCCTTGGGCAACGAGGAACCAAGGCAGCGATATCCGTTACGTCCGGACTGGGGCGCGTCTCCGACAACCCGGCACTGACCGGACAGCTGCTGAATATAGCCCTGCGCTACGACATCCGCCTTCTTGGACCCAACAGCCTTGGTCTCCAGGTACCCGCCCTTGGCCTGAATGCCAGCATGGCCCCTCAGGCCGCACATCCGGGAAAAATTGCCTTCGTCTCGCAATCCGGAGCCCTGTGCACAGCCGTTCTGGACTGGGCCTGGCCACGCGGCATTGGCTTCTCTCACTTTATTTCGCTTGGCGGCATGATGAATACAGGATTCGGCGATATCCTGGATTACTTGGGCGGTGATCCCGACACGCGCGCCATCCTCTTGTACATGGAAAGCATTCCCGAACGCCGCAACTTCATGTCCGCCGCCCGCTCGGCCGCGCGCAACAAACCTGTTCTGGTCATAAAAGCAGGGCGTCACCCTGCAGTACAAAGCGCCACGGTCAGCCATACCGGTGCCCTGGCCGGCAATGATGACGTGTATGAAGCGGCCATACGGCGCGCGGGCATGTTGAGGGTTTACGACATCGAGGAACTTTTTTCAGCAACCGAAACGCTTGCCATCATCAACCGCCCGAAAGGACCACGCCTTGCCATTCTGACAAATGGTGGGGGCATAGGCATACTTGCAGTCGATGATCTTCTGGATGAAGGCGGAACGCTGGCAGAGCTATCGGACGAAACCCTGGAAAGCCTGTCAAAAGCGTTGAATGCCACGTGGTCGCATGGCAATCCGGTGCAAATCCACGGCGACTCAGACGGAGCCAGGTACGCTGCGGCACTTGGTGCCTTGGCGCAAGCCCGTGAGGTGGATGGCATCCTCGTCATGCACGCCCCCACCTGTCAAAGCGACCCATTGGAAGTCGCCGAAAAGATTGTTGCCACAGCCCGTCAGAACAAGCGCACAAGCGTCATGGCCTGCTGGGTTGGGGACGATCGCGTGGAGAAAGCAAGAGCCCTGTTCCATCAGTCCGGAATACCAAATTTCCAGACCCCGCACCAGGCTGTCAGGGCTTTTTTGCATATGATCAAATACAGGCAGGTCCAGGATCTGCTGATGGAAACCCCGGCAAGCCTGCCAACAGAATTCACGGCCAATACAAAAATGGCACGTCGGATTATCTCTGAAGCCCTGGAAGCTGGACACAGCACCCTCTCCGAACCCGAAGCAAAAGCCCTTTTATCGGCATATGGCATTCCTGTTGTGGAAACACGGGTAGCCCATTCGCCCGAGGAAGTTCGTAGCATCGCGGAAGAAATGGCTGGCCCCTTGGCTCTGAAAATCCTGTCACCGGACATTCACCACAAGAGCGACAAGGGTGGTGTTCGTCTCGGCCTCTTCGGGGCTGATGATACAGAAACAGCTGCCCGGCGTATGCTCTCCCGTATCAAAGATAATTTTCCCGATGCTGAAATACGTGGTTTCACCGTTCAGCGGATGGAAAAAAGGCAAAATGCGCACGAAATTATTATTGGTCTGCACGTTGATCCTGTCTTTGGCCCGGTCATCCTTTTTGGTCATGGCGGAACGGCAACAGAAATTATCAATGATCACGCAATTGCCCTGCCACCCTTGAACATGACCCTGGCACGGGATCTGGTAGAGAGAACCAGGGTATCTCGCCTTCTGCAAGGGTTCCGGCATCAGGAGCCAGCCGACATGGAAGCCTTGTGCCTGGCATTGGTGCAGGTTGCCCAGATGGCCATAGATCTTCCGGAGATACAGTGGCTTGATATAAACCCCCTGTTCTGCAACCACCAAGGTGTTATTGCCTTGGATGCCAAGGTGGAGATCGCACCATGGAGAGGCGGATCCCTTGTCGACCGCTTGGCGATCAGGCCATACCCCAAGGAGCTGGAAGAGGTTTATACCATGCGCACCGGGCAGGATGTCATCCTGCGTCCCATTCGTCCGGAGGATGAGCCAAATCATCACGTTTTTGTATCAAGGCTTGATCCGGAAGATATCCGCTTCCGCTTCTTTGGCGTGATCCAGGAATTGCCACGCAGCCAGATGGCGCGGATGACCCAGATCGACTACGATCGTGAGATGGCGTTCATTGCCGTAGGATACGACGCAGAGGGTCAGAGCGAGACACTGGGCGTGGTTCGGGTTGTCAATGACCCAGACCATGAAGAGGCTGAGTTCTCGATCGTCGTGCGCTCCGACCTGAAGGGAACCGGCTTGGGGAACGCCTTGATGCACAAAATGATCCGTTACTGTCGCAGTACGGAGGTGCGAAAGATGACCGGGCAGATCCTTATAGAAAACAAAAGGATGCTGGCTTTTGTTGAACAACTTGGTTTCCGGCGTGTACGTAATGTTGATGTTGACGTTGCCGAGGTTGAACTGGATCTTCTGGAAACGCATTGAACTCTTTTATAACGTCCCCCTGATATCCCGTGCCGGAGCCTTCTGTTCATGGTGTTTCCTTCTGTGCCTACCCCCAAAAAAGTCTATGCTGTCATTGTTGCCGCAGGGCGCAGCAACCGCTTTGGCAGCTCTGTTCCCAAGCAATATGCCATGGTCAATGGTCAACCCGTTATTCGGCAATCTGTATGTTCCTTTCTGAATCATCCCGATATTGCTGGCATACAGGTTGTTATTCACCCCGATGATGAAGCCCTGTACCAAGAAGCTGTTGGTGATCTTCCCTTGTGTACGCCTGTTTTTGGTGGGCAAGAGCGACAGGACAGTGTCCGGAACGGCTTGGAGGCCCTCTGCAAACATGCTCCTGATTTTGTCCTGATCCACGATGCAGCACGCCCCTTTGCAGGGCGGAATGTGATTGACGCTGTTCTGCAAGCCCTACAGTCCGCTCCCGCTGCAATACCGGGGACGGAGGTTGCAGACACGCTCAAAAGCGTTAATAGCGATTGCGTCGTCCTCCACTCTGTCAGTCGGAAAGGGTTGTGGCGCGCACAAACACCCCAAGGATTTTGCTTCAAGACAATCCTCGACGCACACAGACAGTGTGCCGGTATGTCACTGACAGATGATGCTGCCCTTCTGGAGCACTTGGGCAAAGGCCCGGTACAAATGGTCGCCGGGTCAGCTGAAAACTATAAAATTACCTGGTCAGATGATTTGGACAAAAGCAATCCGCCACCTCGCGTCAACATGGAAACGCGAACGGGTATTGGTTTTGATGTTCATGCCTTCACGACAGGAAACACCCTGACCCTCTGTGGCATCAGCATTCCCTTTTCCAGAAAGCTATCTGGTCATTCTGATGCCGATGTTGCCATGCACGCTCTAACCGATGCCCTGTATGGCTGCATCGGAGCTGGCGACATCGGTGTGCATTTTCCCCCCGGAAACGCACGCTGGAAAGACGCACCGTCACGAATCTTTCTGGAACACGCCTGTAACCTGATCCTCCAACGTGCTGGCCGCATTATCCACATCGACGTTACCATAATCTGTGAAGAGCCAAAGCTCAGTCCCTATCGTCGGGACATGGTCCTGTCCCTTGCACAGATTATGAATATCCCGGAGTCCCGTATCAGCATCAAAGCGACGACGACAGAACGTCTTGGATTTACAGGACGGAAAGAGGGCATAGCCGTACAGGCTATTGCAACCGTGTCCTTGCCCGCGGAATAATACTATTTCTCAAACAGGGAAAAGGGCCGCCGCGACACGGCGGTCCTCGGCCAGCAGCACATTAAAAGTACGGCAAGCAGCCCCGGTATCCATAATGTCGCAGGACGCAAACATCTCGCATAGCATTTGACGCAGAGAATTTGGAAGGAAGGGAGAGCTCCGCCCTCCCCCAATCAGTACAATCTCAATACCGGGCTTATACTCCTGCACGGGCTGGAAGGACTCTACGGTCAAACTTTCCGGTGATGAAACATCCCACAAGCACGAAAAAGTCGGAAACACAAGAACAGGAGAGCTCCAGACAGTACCGGCAATACGAAAGTTACCGTCGCCATAGGCAGATATAATCTGCCTACCTGCGGGAACGACCGGCGTAATGTCCATTGCGCTCTCCATCATCACGCGATCAGACTAGACACTTTCCTTGGTGTCTTCCTTTTCCTTTGCAGGCTTGGACGGTTCGGTCTTTGCATTAACAGAAGCCAGCATTTCACGGGCAACCTTGACCTTTACCCCTTCTGCAATCTCAACCTGAAGCTCGGCATCCATAACCTTTGTAACGGTACCAATAATCCCGCCCGACGTCACGACGACATCACCACGGCGCACGTTGGTCAGCATTTCGCGATGAGCCTTCATGCGTTTCTGCTGGGGGCGAATCAGCAAAAAGTAAAAAACAACAAAAATCAGTGCCAGTGGCAAAAGCTGCAGAAGACCAGACTGCATGCCTCCGGCCGCAGCATCAACAGCCTGGGCATGGGCGGGGGAAATCAACATCAGCAATTCTCCTGAAGAACGGGCATCGGATAACATTCCGGGCGGCGAATATACTGCTGCATAACCCCATTGCAAATGCAATCCGTAGCACAAAGGGGAAATTTCATACCTGACAAACGACGGTCACAAACACAATCGCACCATGGCTTCAAAGCTTCATCGCCCATGAAACGAGAGCTGAGGATACAGGCATCCGAAGACAGGTCAATCTCTTGAGATACATAAGAATATTTGGAAGAAAGTTGTTCTATAACAAGGACCTGACCAAGACTTTCAGATGATACACCATAACCTTGGAACGGATTCGCATACAACACGATATCCGTAGAAAAAGACGAAAAAACCACTTCCAACTTTTTGCGAAAGGCGCGCAGGTCCTTACACTTCTTATATAATAAGCCATACCTGAAATGACGGCGCATATTCAGGGAACCCGCCCAAAGCCACCTTGGCCTTAACCCGGTCTTAAGGAACATGACTCCAGCCACTTCCCTTCCCCTTGAACACGTTTTCATCAGAAGAGTGGATATGAGGGAAAAATACCTCAAAAGTCAAACGGAAACTTCCGTGATGACAGGCGCGGCTCCATAAGGGATATTTCACGCTCCGGTTCGTTAGAATCAGGCCAATGCCATGACCAGTAAAAGCATCGTGGCCAGGGCGATGCTCCTGGCTTCTGAACGAGGAATCAAGTCACAGCGGGCCCTGTGCCTTGCCGCAGGACTAAAGCCTGACTTCTTGAGGGATATCAGGTCAGGACGCACAAAATCACCACGCGCTGATAACCTGGCCAAGCTTGGTGAATTTCTTGGCGTTTCGTCCGATTGGCTTCTTCACGGCGAAGTCCCGGGTTGCAATGAGGGAAATAACTCTCATAAATCCAGTACCCTTCCCTCACAAGTCATTGTTCGAGGAGAAGTTTGTCCGGGGAAGTGGGTGAATTTTCCCGAATGGCCACCAGAAAAACACCGGACCTGCCCCCTGCCCCCCGGGAACCCTTGGCCAACTGCATACGGGTTACAGGTTGGTTCGGGGGGCATATACGATATCTTCCAGGCAGGCAGCGTTCTCATATGCGTTCCTGTTGCAGATGTCCCTGTCTCTGTAACAGATGGTATGTGGGTGATTGTACGACGCTTCATGCCGTCCCCAGATCGGTACGAATTGACAGCAAGGCGTCTCAAGGTTCAGAAAGATGGCTCGCACGTACTAACGGTGCCATCACCAGACCCAATATTACCGCCCATTCCCTGGCCTGCTCCTGATGCACCTCATGCATCTGTAATTGCCATTGTTATTGGTGCTTATCAGGCACTGCTGCCCTTGGGATCCTCTACCCCCCCTGCTTTCCATTCGGGATAATCGTCAGGCGTTGGCAGCAGACGAAGTATTCCGTACTTCCAGAGGATAGAGCTGCGCCAGATCGGCGCTCCGAAATAATTATTCTGATCGAACCCGGTATCTGAAACAGACTTTCCATCACAACCCCGGCTTTTTTCGCACATAGAAAAACACCCCATGTTATGCCGTCTCCTGTCCATGCGCATGGACCGGGCGGCGGCAGGTCAATCCTGGCCAGTTTGATTTGCCGGGGGGTGTGCAAGACCCTCTGGGCACCGGGTTACAGCCCGGTGGCCTCTCCGCCCGCCAGCCACATGCTGAAGGCGAAGAACCAGGATCATATTCGCCTCTATTGATGAGATCAAGAACGTCGAAATACATAATTATCTCTATCTATCAAATAGATAGATGGAAAAAACACGCATAGATCTATATACTGCAAGCAACAGATCCTAAAATCCATGCTGCGCGCATCTATAGAAAATTGCCGCTTGAGGTTTTTGTACCACCGGGATAGGAGAGCATCCTCTGGAACAGTGCAGGAAAAGGGATGCTATTTCCATGGCTACACATAACAACACAGCCCGGCACGTTCATATTATCGGCGGTGGACTGGCTGGATGCGAAGCCGCCTGGCAGCTGGCCAATGCCGGTGTTTCAGTTGTTATCCATGAAATGCGTCCACAAACTACAACCAACGCTCACCAAACAGATCAGCTTGCCGAGCTGGTCTGCTCGAACTCTTTTCGCTCTGATGATGCCCTGTACAATGCCGTAGGTCTTTTGCACGAAGAAATGCGGCGCTGCTCATCCCTGATCATGGAAGCAGCAGATCACACAAAAGTACCAGCTGGTGGCGCCTTGGCTGTCGACAGGGAAGCCTTCTCCACATTCATTACCAAACGTGTACAGGCTCATCCGGATATACGTGTCGAGCGTACCGAACTACGTACACTTCCTCCGGAAACGTGGGGCCAAACAATCATTGCAACAGGCCCCCTGACCTCATCACCCTTGGCAGAAGCAATTCGCACCGCCACGGGTGAGGAATCCTTGTCCTTCTTTGATGCCATTGCTCCAATTGTGCATAAGGATTCTATTGATCTATCAAAGGCATGGTTCCAGTCACGCTATGACAAGGGCACCGGAACAGATTATATAAACTGCCCCATGACGCGCGAAGAATATGAAGCATTTCTGGATGCTCTTCTGGCAGCCGAAAAAACAGAATTCAAGTATTGGGAAAAAGACACACCGTATTTTGAAGGCTGCCTGCCCATTGAAGTTATGGCTGAACGTGGACGACAAACGCTTCTTTACGGCCCTATGAAACCCGTTGGACTGACCAACCCCCACACACCCGGACAGAAGCCTTACGCTGTTGTGCAGCTGAGGCAAGATAATGCCTTGGGCACAATCTACAACATCGTCGGTTTCCAGACCAAACTGAAGTACGGAGAACAAAGCCGTGTCTTCAGGATGATACCCGGGCTTGAAAACGCCGAATTCGCACGGCTGGGCGGCATTCATCGAAACACATTCTTGAACAGCCCCCGCCTTCTGGACCATAAACTGCGCCTGAGAAATAGGCCGGACATCCGCTTTGCCGGACAAATTACAGGCTGCGAAGGCTATGTCGAGAGCGCTGCTGTTGGGCTAATGGCAGGGCTTTTTGCCGCTGCCGATGCCTTGGGCAAACACCTTGACTCCCCCCCCATCACAACCGCGATGGGGTCCATGCTTGCCCATATCACCGGGGGCGCTGTTTCAGATACCTATCAGCCCATGAATATCAACTTCGGTCTTTTCCCGGAGCTGACCGATGATCGCGATGCGAGAGGCAAGAAAATCAAGGGACGGGAACGCAAGCCCCTGTATGCACAACGCGCACTGGCCGATCTTGACGCATGGCGGAAAGGTGACCTCTTTTCATAAAGTCTCTACGGCGTCGCAGAGCGAAAAGCTTCGGCAATTTCGTTCCAGAGCATACGGCTCTGGGCTGCTATCAGGAACCCCTGATGGATACTCGGACTATACGGACTGCCATCCATGAACCTGCTAATACCCCCAGCCTCTTCATACAGCAGAACCCCGGCTGCATGATCCCATGGGGCAAGCCTTCGGAAAGCAGCAAACTCTATACGCCCCGAGATCAGCGCCATATAATCATGGGCGGCACTTCCATGACGAATGTTATGAGCAAAGCGCCCCTGAAGGGACTTGGGCGTATTGGCCCCCGGTGATCCCGTGCGTTCCAACAAGGGACGATCATGCGGCTCTAACCGAACCCTGACGCCATTACGGATCACGCCATTGCCACGATACCCACACAGGATGACATCGTTAACAGGATCGTGCAGCCATCCCGCCATGGTTACACCATCACGGACCAAGGCAACAACCGTTGCAAAAACAGGATTTCCACTAACAAAATTGGCCGTACCATCCAAAGGGTCAACAACCCACACAAGCGGTGCCGTTCCAATAGCCCGTATCAAATCGGGATCGGCATGACAGCCTTCCTCACCAACAACCATAGATTCCGGCATAATTTCCGTCAGCAAGACCGAGAGCCTCTGCTCGGCCAAGATATCAGCTTCCGTTACCAGATCATTAGCTGATGTCTTGCTTTGCACCTGATTTGCGGACAGCGCACGGAAACGGGGCAGGATTTCTGTCTTAGCAGTGTCCCGGATAATATCTGATACGAGGGCCAGAAAAGCATCGTCCATTTCATAGGTATACCCCATAGATCAAGGAGTAACCAGCACAATGGGACCTGCCCGGATGCCCATGTCAATCGGGAAGACTTGTTGTCCTGGTCGCCAAACGTCCAGCATCAGCAGGATCAAGCCGTACGATAAGACGCACTCCCTCTTCATGGTCTTCGCGGCTCAGAACCTCTCCCCTTCGATAGATCCACGCTAGTATTTTTCCATCAGAAGGCGGAACAACAAGCTCTACAGCCACACGTGCCAAGGCAAGACAATCGTCAATACGGCGCAGAACATTGTCCACACCATCCCCGGACAAGGCTGACAAAAGAAGTGCGCCTGTGTCCGGATCAATGGAGGATTCCACAAGAAGATCCGCCTTGTTAAGAACCTCAACAACGCTATCCCCGACAGCGGGATCCAGACCCAGTTCATCACGCAGAACCTTCTCAACATCCAGTTTCTGGGATTCACTGTCTGGATGCGCATAATCGCGGACATGCAGGATCAGGTCAGCCTCAAGAACCTCTTCCAGCGTGGCATGGAACGCAGCGACCAACTCATGCGGAAGATCAGAGACAAAACCAACTGTGTCCGACAAAATCACTGTCCGCCCAGATGGCAACTGCAAAGCCCGCATGGTTGGATCCAGCGTTGCAAACAGCTGGTTTTCTGCCATAACGGCAGCATGGGTCATCTGGTTAAAAAGCGTGGACTTTCCCGCATTTGTATACCCGACAAGGGCAATGATGGGAAAAGGTGTCCTCTTCCGCGCTTTACGATGAAGAGCCCGGGTCCTCTTGACAGACTCAAGATCTTTCTTCAGGCGGACAATACGGTCGCCGATAAGACGACGATCAATCTCGATCTGACTTTCCCCCGGCCCCCCCATAAAACCAAAGCCGCCCCTTTGCCGCTCCAGGTGCGTCCAAGAACGGACAAGGCGCGATTTCTGATACTCCAGATGGGCCAGCTCAACCTGTAACTGACCTTCACGAGTTCGTGCACGGGCACCAAAGATCTCCAGAATAAGTCCAGTACGATCAATGACCTTGGTTCCCCACGCCTTCTCAAGATTTCGCTGCTGAACAGGAGACAGACGCGCATCAACAATGACGATATCCACGTCCAGATCAGCGAGGACAGGGGCAAGACGCTCGACCAATCCCCCCCCTATATAGGTGGCTGGCCTGATGGCACTGACCAAGGCGACCTCGGACAGGACAATATCCAGATCAATAGCCTTGGCGAGGCCAACAGCCTCGGCCAGCCGGGCCTCTGGAGTGCGCACACCACTCGCTGTCTTTTTTAAAAACGGACACAGAACAGCTGATTTACTACGCCAGGAAACAGCAGGATGATCAGAATCCATAGCGTACGAAGCGCAAGACTGGCTCACTCTTGTTCATCTTCAGGCTTAGGCTCGAAAAGCTGCACGGGACCACCCGGCATTACGGTGGAAACAGCGTGCTTGTATATCAGCTGGGTATGGCCATCCCGGCGAAGCAGAAGGCAGAAATTGTCAAAGCAGCTTACAATACCTTGCAACTTCACTCCGTTAACGAGGTAAACAGTAACCGGAACTTTTGCCTTGCGGATATGGTTCAGGAAAACATCCTGTATATTCTGGGATTTTTCGCTGGGCATGACAGTCATGACCTTTCCACTTTTTGTTGCCCCTTCATCAGGGGGGACCGTCCTTCGGTCGGGTCTCCTTCGTTATCATCTATTTTCGTTGCTGGGAACAGCAAGAGTACGCAAGGCATCAAGAAATTCCCCGCAGCTACCATAAATGCCCTGCGGTGCCCACGACAAAAGGTCACCAACCAAAGGTCCGTGGTGGTGAAGAAGAAAGGGCGTACAGCCTGATTCCCTGGCACATTGCATATCGATAGCATGATCACCAACAAACCAGATATCCTGTCCGGGTTTCAGGCCCGATCCCTGCAGGGCATGCAAAATGTGTTCAATATTAGGCTTGTCGGCTTTTGCATCACCCGCCCCGGCCACCTGATGGAACAAGCCCCCCCATCCCAAATGCTCTACCTCGATCCGTAACAGATCCCCAGTCTTGTTACTGACAATACCAACCCATACTCCCATGCCGCATATATGTCGCACCAAGGCTTCCGCATGGGGAAGAGGCGTCAGCATATCCAAATGGCATGACCGGAAAGATTCATAAAAGACACTTTCGGCCTCCCTCCATCGCTTTCCAAAAAGGCCGGGGAAACTTTCGCGCAGCGAACGGGAAATGCGTGTCATACCCTCTTCACGGGTCCAAGCATCGTGCTCCATATGGACCAAGGTCATATTCATGGCCTTCAGGATGCACGGCCACGTATCAACCAACGTGTTATCCCAGTCAAAGAGTACAGCCCGCGGCGGGGATACAACAGGCAAAGGATCCATCATGACCTTCATCTCATGGCACAGAGCTGCGAATACTCAGAAATATTCCAAGCGAACAGAGAACATCTTCTCAACCTTCTTGACGGCATCCGCAACAGCAAACAGCACCACCCTGTCACCACCCTGAACAACGGTATTGCCACGGGGCATGATAACCTGTTCTCCTCGTACGACAGCCCCGAGCATAACCCCTGGAGGCAGCTTGAAATCGCGCAAGGATTTGCCCACCAAGGGGGATGTATCGACGGCAACAGCTTCAATGACCTCTCCAAACCCTTCCTGAAGGGAATGGACGGCATGGATCCGCCCCCGACGGACATGAAGCAGAATGCTTGAAACCGTAATACCACGCGGATTGACAACAACATCAACACCCAAAGGCCCCGCCAAACCGCCGTATGTCGTTTTATTGAGCAGAGCGATGGTTCTCTCCGCGCCATAGCGCTTGGCAAGCATAGCCGAAAGAATATTTGTTTCATCATCGTTGGTCAGCGCAATAACGGTTTCAACGCGACTGACACCGGCTTCTTTCAGAATTTCAGGATCCAGGACATCCCCATTGATAACGGTTGCCCGGCTCAGGGTTCTGGCAATGTATTCCGCCCTGTCCTTGTGCAATTCAACCATACGCAAGGATATGTCCGGGTGATCCTGCTCAATCTGCTGGGCCAGAAACAGGGCAATATTCCCGCCACCCAGTATCAGAATGCGGCGGGCCTGCGGTGCTTCTTGGCCAAAGGCGGCCAAGGCGCGACCCACATGCTCGGTCGCCACGACAAAATAGACAATATCCCCTTCAAGCATTTGATCTTCTGCAGAAGGTACAATCGGGCGATCATTGCGGATGATGCCAACAATAACCAGATGCAAATCCGGGAACAGTGCCGAAAGCTGGCGCAAGGGCGTATGCAGAACCGGGGTATCCGGTGTACAACGCACCCCCAGAAGCTGAACCTTGTTGTCAACAAGCGGGATAATGTCTGTCGTTCCCGGCACCTGCAACCGACGGGCAATCGCACGGGCGACCTCAATCTCCGGGCTGATAATCACATCGATAGGCAAATCATTGTGATTAAACAAATTGCCCCACATGGGATCCAGATAGGACTGGCTCCGTACACGGGCAATCTTGGTCGGAACAGAAAACAGGGAATGCGCAACCTGGCAAGCAACCATGTTCACTTCATCAACAGCCGTTACCGCAATCAGCAGACTGGCATCACGGGCACCCGCCTGTTCGAGGATCTCGGGATAAGAGGCGTGACCAACCACGGCCTTTACGTCCAGTGTGTCCTGTATTTTGCGTATCAATTCCGGTCGCTGGTCAACAACGGTAATATCGTTGTCCTTCTCGGCAGCCAGATAATGCGCAATGTTGTGACCCACTTGGCCAGCGCCGCAAATAATAACCTTCATGGTCAACAGTCTCCGCCGTCCTGGACAAGCCAACTGATAAGGGCTACAGGGCCCTTACCTTCTCCTCGCTGGACACCCCGAGATTCTTCAACTTCCGATGAAGAGCAGAACGTTCCATGCCAACGAATTCAGCCGTTCGCGAGATATTGCCGTTAAAACGGGTAACCTGGGCCAGCAGGTACTCCCGCTCAAACATCTCACGGGCGTCACGCAGAGGCAATGACATGATTTCAGCCGATCCTTCAAGCCGTAACAAGACCTCCGGCACAATCAGGCTAATTTCAGCCGGCAACATATCAGCACGAATCACCTCCTCGTTATCTCCGGGAGCCATGATCAACAGCCAATCAATCACATTGCGCAGTTGCCTGACATTGCCTGGCCAATCATAGGATTGCAGCACAGCCATGGCATCATCACCGATACACCTAGGTAGAGCACCAGTGCTACGGGCAGCCTGCTCCATGATAACACGTGACAGAACCGGAATGTCCTCCCGCCTGTCCTGCAGGGCTGGAACATGTATTGGCACAACACTCAGACGATAATACAGATCTTCACGGAATTCGCCTTGCGCAATGGACAGGCGCAAATCACGGGTGGTCGTGGCAATAACCCGAACATCGACCGCTACCTTCTTGGTTCCACCCACGCGTTCGAATGTCTGCTCTTGCAAAACACGGACAATCTTTCCCTGTGTTTCCAATGGCATGTCACCAATCTCATCCAGAAGCAGGGTGCCCCCGTCTGCCTGCTCGAACACGCCAATCTTTCGGGATGCTTGCTCTCCCTCATACCCTCTTTCGGTCCCGAAAAGCTCTATCTCCATTCGGTCCGGGTGCATGGTGGCACAGTTTACGCAGACAAATGGAGCATCTGCACGGCGGGAATGAGCATGTATCAGCCGGGCCACCACTTCCTTGCCGGATCCAGCTTGTCCAACGATCAGAACCCTTGACCCCGATGGAGCAACGCGGGCAATCGCCTGTCGAACATGCATAATAGCCATCGACGTCCCATGCAAATCAGATGGAACAGAAATAGCACTCTTCAGCTGCTGATTTTCCATCCGCAGGCGGGCAGCCTCAAAGGCCCGCTCGACAACCAGCAAAAGCCGGTCTGTCTTGAATGGTTTCTCGATAAAGTCATAGGCACCGTTACGAATGGCAGAAACAGCTGTTTCTATTGTCCCGTGGCCTGAAATCATAACAACGGGAACCAAAGGATAATCACGGCGCAGAACATCAAGAAGCTGGAGACCATCCATTCCGGAGCCTTCCAGCCATATATCGAGGATAATCAACCCCGGAGCCTTATCGGCCACAGACAGCAGAGCTTCGTCGGTGCTGCCGGCACCTCGGGTCACATACCCCTCATCCTCCAGAATTCCTGACAGAACTGTCCGAATATCAGCTTCATCATCAACGATCAGGATATCACGTGCCATGAAACCAACGTGCTGCCTTATGCCTGAAAATCTGAAATGTGCTCCGGATCAAACAGAAACACCATCCTGTACTACAGCAGACTGCACTGCAAACAGCATCGAAATCTGTGCTCCTCCGTCAGAAGCATCTTCAAGTAACAGATCACCACCGTGATCTTCCAGAATTTTTTTGACAATAGCCAAACCAAGCCCCGTTCCTTTGGATCGCGTCGTGACATAGGGCTCAACCAAACGCTCCCGGTTGGCCTTGGGCAACCCACGCCCATTGTCTGTAACCGATGCCCTGATGACGCCACCCTGCTCCCGAAGAGAGACGATTATACAGCCAGGATCCGTTGGATTATCCCGTGATTCAATAGCTTCAACCGCATTCTTTATAATATTTGTCAATGCTTGCCCAACCTGACGCGTGTCACACAAAACAACAACCTCTTCTTCCGGAATATCCAGCACAAAACGAATAGAAGGATAAGCCGTTTGTTGGAGAAAACTATACTGCCTTATGATTTCACAAAGATTTTCATCCTTCATAACAGGATGAGGCATCCGTGCAAAGGCCGAGAATTCATCAACCATCTGTCCTATATCACCCACATGGCGAATAATGGTATCTGTGCACTGCACAAAGACATCCTGCCCCTCTTCTATCTGTTTGAGATAACGCCGTTTCAGGCGCTCTGCAGAGAGCTGTATAGGAGTCAGGGGATTTTTGATTTCATGCGCTATACGACGAGCAATATCCGCCCAGGCTGCAGTCCGCTGTGCCGCTTGCAAAAGCGTAATGTCATCAAAGGTAATGACATTACCAATAACCCTGGAATCAACATACTCGGCGCTGACCCTGACCAAAAAGGTCAAATCCTTTCCCCCACGGCTCAGAACCATTTCGCGCTGGATTGACTGCCCCTCGCACAGAATCTCCTTTTCGGGAAGAAGAGGAGAAAACTCAGGAATAACAATAGAAATATGCTGGCCTTCCAACGAAGAAACAGCCGGAAGATCCAGAAGAGTCTGCGCCGAACGATTGACCAGAGTCACGAAACCATCGGGAGACGTTGATATAACGCCGGCTGAAACCCCCTCCAGAACAGTCTCGGTAAACCGTTTCCGCTCATCCAGGGTTCTGTTCGCCTCCAGAAGTTCTTTCTGCTGGGCTGTGATACGAGCGGTCATCCTGTTAAAGGCACGGGACAAGGCCGCAACTTCATCAGAAGCATCAATCTCCGAAACACGTACGGCCATATCACCAACAGATACACGCTCGCTGGCATTAATCAGTTCCACTATGGGCATGGCCCACCGATTGGCCAAGTTCAAGCCAACCCAAACGGCAGCCAACAGGAGCAAAAGTGATACCACGATGAAAACCAAGGAAAAACGCAACTCAAGCTCAGCCCGACCGGACTGCATCCGTTGGTACTGCTGCACGGCATTGTCTGTATTGTCGATGTGCCGAATGACATCGGTATCAACAAAACGACCAACGTACAGAAATATCTCGGGCAGGGTATCAAGACGCACCAAGGCACGAACCCTGTCTTCATTCTCACCTGTCAGGACCGCAACTTCACCCTGATCTGCTTTCTCCAGCGCCCAGAGGGGAACATCCTCGAACTGAAGGGAAAACGTATACCCCGCCCGCGCACCAACTTTACCGCTGCGCTCAAACAAGACAGCCTCTGTCAATCCACGCACATAAACCTGGGTCTGCAGATAGCGCGACTGGTCATCGGGATTTTGTAGAAGCCTTTCCCAGTTGCGCTGGATATCACCAGCAACAACCAATGCCTGACCAGCTATGGCTTGGCGATGCTCGTCCAGATAAGCCTGCGCAACAGCCTGGCTCTCGGACAGGACCGTCTGAACCCGTTCCCCAAACCAGAACTGAACCCCAAGGTTAAAAAACAGGGCTGAAAAGACAGCGACCAGAATTGTCGGGGTAATCGCTACGGCACCAAAAAGCCCAACCAGACGCAGATGAAGTCTTGATCCTGCTCCTCCGGTTCGGCGTGCAAGCCATAACGCAACGATGCTGCGAATAACCAGCGCTGACAGCACCAGAAGAAGAATAAGGTCAAGATTCAACAAGACGGATAAGGCGTGCCCCCCATCTGGAACCGGTTCCCAGAATCCGGCAAGAACAGCCCATGTTGCCGCACCAAAGACCAAGGCTGCCGCACCAAGAAGAACGGCAAGCCTTCTTGCCACACCCCCCTGGCGCAACCAAGCATAAAAACGCATGACGGAACCATCTTGTACAGGCTGATTCATACAGATCCCCTGACTGGACTGATGGACAAGGCCCTGATTTTCTTGCGCAGTGTATTGCGATTCAGCCCCAGCAAGGCAGCAGCCCGGATTTGGTTACCACCTGTGACATCCAGAGCAAGCGTCAACAAGGGACGCTCGAACTCAGAGAGCAAGCGGTTGTATAAACCGGCTGGGGGCAACCCGTCCTTATGCACGGCAAAGTAGGCTGCCAAACTCCGCTGTACGGCTTCGGCCAGTCCTTCAACCTGAACAGCAGCACGCTCTTCCGCCCCATGGCAGGAAGGCAAGACCGAAGCGCTTTCTTCAGAAGAATCCCTATTGGGCATACCGCTTGCAGCGTCGGACGAAGACAATCCATCTACAGGGCAAGCACGTGAAACCACCGAGATACTATCCTCTCATATCAAGAGACCAACGGAATAAACTTTCTACACCTTCCGGATACGGGCAAGGCTCGGATATCAAGCTGCCAATGGCGCTTTGTCAATAACCTGCTCAAAAAAGAGCGATATGGACAGCAAAGCTTCCCGAACCTCTGTCAAAGCATTAAAGGACTCCCGGAAGGCAGAAGCACCGGGAAGGCCTGCCACCCCCCACGCGACGTGCTTGCGGGCAATACGCAAGCCAACATCCAGACCATAATGGGCAATAATATCGCTATAGTGCTCAAGCAAAAGATCCCGACGCTCGGAAAGAGAAGGGGAAACAACCGGACTCCCGCCCTGTAAGGCACGTGCCAGCTCCCCTGGTAGCCATGGCCTGCCCTGCGCCCCTCGCCCAACCATAATGGCCGCAGCGCCCGATTGAGCCAAAGCGGCCTGTGCAGTGCCCAAGTCAATAATGTCACCATTCACCACGACGGGTAGATCTACTGCCTCGACCACAGGACGAATGGCAGACCAATCAGCCTTTCCCGTGTACATCTGACACCGGGTTCGTCCATGCACTGTGATCATCGCAATACCGCTTTCGCGCGCTATCTGCGCCATACGAACCACGTTCTGCGTCCCGGAATCCCAGCCAAGGCGCATTTTAACCGACACCGGCGTCGCAACTGCGCGGACAACAGCCTCCATGATAGCCCCAGCCAAGGCTTCATCACGCATCAGGGCAGACCCCGCGTGCCCTTTGACAACCTTCTTCACCGGGCACCCCATGTTGATGTCAATCAGGGCAGCCCCCCTGTCTTCGTTCATTCTGGCAGCCTCTGCCATAACCGCAGGCTCATTTCCTGCAAGTTGCACAGCCATAGGGTGCTCACCCTGACAGGCCGTGCTCATACGCAAGGTATCCCGATGAGCACGGATCATCTGGGCGCTGGCAATCATCTCCGAAAAAACAAGGCCAGCCCCGTACCGTTTGACCAGACGCCTGAAAGGCTGATCAGTTACCCCTGACATAGGGGCAAGAAGAACCGGCGACACCGCATCAAGACGGCCAATCCGCAAAGGATCGAGGGTATTGTTCATGAATTCAGGCTTTTTCCGTATTGCCCTGTAATGTACCGACAAGACCCGGCCCAAGATCAGAGCAAAGCTTGGGACACAAACTTGACCCCAGGCCAGGCCAAAGTCAAAAAAAGCCACGCCAACAACACAAGACGCGCAGCGACCCGCCCTCTTGTACCACTGACAAAACGGGCCACAATCAGGGTCATAACCGTTACAAACGTCAGGATACTCAAGATGCTCTTGTGATTGAAATCAAGCAGCGTCCTGTGTCCAAGCCAATTTACAGCAAGTCCTGAACATAAGCCAAGGCCAAGAACAAGCCCACCCTGAAGCAGCATGGCCAAGGACAGCGACTCGCTCTCGGCAACGGAAGGCAGCTTCCGGGTCAACATGTTTGGTGACTTATGCTTTAGTGCCCGCTCCTGCAAAAAGGCCGACAAGGCCGCAACCGCCGCAAATGTAAGAAGAGCGTAAGATAGAATGCCAACAAATACATGCAGAAAAAACCATGCCCCTTCGCCATCCGTCGCAGACACAACAGGAAAGGAAACATGTTTTTCCCCAAACAGAAGGTGGAACAAGGTTGCCGCCCCACCCAGCAATAGAAGGTAGGGGGCCAGAAGAAACAGCAAGCGCCACCCTTGCCGCAAGACCAAGGCCCCAAAAATAAACAAGACCAAGGTCGCCGTAATTGTCACCCAGAGGGAGAAAGAAAATCCCTCGCCAAGGCCATACTGATAAAATTCAACGGCCTGGGCACCTGACCCAAATACAGCAAGCCCTAAAGCTCCCCAGAATGCAGAATCACGCCCTCCCCCATGCCGGAAGACCAGAAGAGCGGCAGGGACAAGGGTAAAAAGAGCCGGAAGTCCATAGAGAGGTATTGCTGACATGGCCGTGATCATACCTGCTTCAGTGCAGAACTCAATCCCGGCAACACGGATAAAGATCTAAAGGAACGTTGACAACTCCTGGCGATGGTCCAGAAGGTTGCGCGCACTCAGCCAAAGATCAAGAGCCCTGCTGGCTTCAACCCACAGCGCCTCTCCTTCTGCAGCCATTGCACGCGCCTGCGCAACATCACCACCCAAGGCAAGATCTTCTATATCCCGCCCCAGTTTCATAAGCCTGGAAAAACCGAAGTTGCTGGCGGCCCCGGCAAGCTTGTGCCCTGAACGCGCAAGCAGATCTGGATCGGACACCCCCAAAGCAACAGAAAGCTCGGATACCGCATTATCCATACTCCGTCGCCCCAGCCCCAGAATAGCCTTGAAGCTTTCCGTACCCAAGGCAGACAGCCTGTCTGCAATGAATCCTTCATCCAGGGAAGGCGAAGCCGTGGATGAAAAAACTCCCCCGGCAGAAACAGTGTCATCTGTGGAACCCGATGACTGTATGGAGCACAACGCCTGTCGGAATGATTCTATGCGTATAGGCTTGGCTACAACACCATTCATGCCAGCAGCCCTGTAGCGCTTCACATCATCTTCAAAGACGTTTGCCGTCAACGCCAGGACAGGAATTTGCGCCCGCACGGGATCATCAAGGGCACGAATGCGACGTACAGCCTCAACGCCATCAATATCAGGAAGACGAATGTCCATGAGCACAAGGTCGAAGCATCCCTGCGATACGGCATCAACGCCATCCTTACCTGTAGAAGCAACGGATACGCGGTGGCCTTCACGCTCCAGAAACATAACCGCAACCCTTTGGTTTACCTCGACATCCTCAACCAAAAGAATATCAAGAGGCTCCCCTCGCCCCGGTTGGGGGGCCATTGTATCCGGACCAGCTGATACATCCATACTGCCCATGACATAGGTTTCCCGTTCTGTAGGCTTCCCTGCCGTCATAAAAGACAAGGGTGCGATACTTTGCTCGTATAACCGGCGAGCTATACCAGTTTCACGGACAATGGTACCGTCTGCGGCGCGTTCACGAACCAGTGAGAGTTCGATTGTGGCCACCCTGACATCATCAATCTGAACGCGTACTGTATGGCGGGTTTCGTCCCATGATGGATCATCAAGAGAATGAATGAGTTGCGGACGATCTTCTTCGGTAACTCTAAAGACAAAATCCCTCAGTCCTGCAGGCTTTGCACCATCACGGAATCCCCAGATTGTCTCCAGTCCTGCTGACCAACGGGTTTTCCCGGTAGCCGAGGATGTTTCATACCATCCCGTTGCCGTACACTCCTCCATATGCCGCAACCGGTCCTGTAGCTCAGAGACAAGGGCCTTTTGTGCGGAAAGATCCATTTGCGCCTTTTTCTCTGCTTCTGTGCTGCGCAATAAGACCTGAAAGAGCTTGGCTCCCTCCTCGTGTACAACCGATATAGAACAGTTTGCTGGCACAACGCGCCCATCACGATTACGCAGATGGATCTCGAAACGGCGCGTACCACCCCACTCAACCTCTTCGTCATGCTCCAGATGTCTCAAGGCATGCAGGAAGCGCTCTGCCCACTCTCCCGAAAGAAGGGAAATGGCTGAACGCCCAACAACTTCCGGCGCACTCCAACCGAAGAGAACCTCGGCACCCCCCTCGTAACGAAGAATCCTGGCCTCAGAGTCCAAGGTCAGAACAGCTTCCGGTATATGTTTAAGAAAATTGTCAATACGGATATGCAAACTATTGATTTTAGAGGATGTATCCTTGATACGCTGTTCAAGAATTGCACGCAGGTCAAGAAGGTGTCGCAGCTCCAGTTTTCGACTGCGACGGCTTCGTCTCATGTCACGCGCCGAAAGAGCACCACACACCAGAGCACTTCCCCCCAGCGACAAAGCCAGAAGCGAGGTATCGCGGCCACCGCTCCATCCGGAAACCAAATCATTGACAAGGGAGAGAATAACGCTGGCTCCACACAGGATAACCAAGGCCGGACGAAGCCTCTCCCCTCCCCGACCCAGACCGACCTCCAGAATACCGATGGCAAAGCCAGCAAGGCAGAAGACACTGACAATGGTGTGCAAGATCAGAAGGTGATTATAGGGAAGGAAAAAAGCAGACAGAAAAATTGCCAACACAAGGGCAAAAACAAAAGGAACGATACGATACAAAACGCGGCTGACCACCTGATCGCGGACCAGAAGAAGAAAAAATGCCGGCGCCATGGGCAATAAAGCCAAAGTAAGCCGATCCATAGCCTCCAAGTGGATAAGCAGATGAGGAAAAAACAGGCTGATGTCAGCGAGGTTGATTCCCTGCACCGCAGCAAGAACTGCAAGACCACCAGCATAATGAGAACGACCATAGCGCCCGGATGGTCCAGCCAGCCACAAGGCGAAGCCGAGGCCAAGGCAAAGTCCGGGCACAACAAGTGAAAACAAGGAAAGATCAACGATATACGGGCGCCCCATTGGTACCCTGAATGCCAAAGCAGGAGCAGAATGCACAAGCAGAAGCCCGCCGATGGAACCACAGATCACAAAAAGCAGACGCCTTTTGCTCATGGATGCTTTCCCTCCCGGACAGGCAGCGTAAAACAGCGGTTACGGCAGGCTACAACAAAGTATAGCTGTGCGCGAGCCTGACTATCGGTACCTATCCCTGCCCCCGGCCACTAATTGCTTCCGGGTCAGCCAGAATACCTCCCCGAAACTGCTTTCGGTCTCAACCCACAAGAAGTCAAGATCGGGATACTCCGCCTCAAGAATCTCCCGTCCGGTACCGAACTCGCACAGGATACCGCCTTTTTCAGTCAGATAGTGCGGGCTTTCACGCAAAATCCGGCGAACAAGATCGAGCCCATCTTCACCGGATGCCAAAGCCACAGAGGGCTCGTGCCGAAATTCTGGCGGCAGGGTCTCCATAGAGGAAGCATCAACATACGGCGGGTTCGTCAGTATTACGTCGTATCTTCGTCCTTTTAAGGGAGAGAAGAGATCGCCTTCAAACAGACGAATACGCTCCTCGAAAGCATAGTCTTTTACATTACGCCGGGCGACAGACAAGGCATCAGGAGACAGATCCACCGCATCAATGTCTGCTTCAGGAAAAACATGGGCAGCAAGAATTGCCAGGCAGCCTGAGCCGGTACACAAATCAAGAACATGGACTGGTTCAGTCGGATCATCAACCAAGGCCAGCCCTTCCCCGGAAAAAATGCCCGAAAACAGGATTTCACCAATGTAGGAGCGCGGAACAATCACACGTTCATCAACATAAAAGGGAAAACCCTGAATATAAGCGCGATTAAGAAGATAGGACGCCGGCTTTCTGGTCTTTACCCGGGCCTCTATCAAACCGGCAAGGCGGGTTCTTTCTGGTGTGGCCAGCCTGGCATCAAGATAAGGTTCAAGCTGGTCAACAGGCAGCCGCAGGGCCTCCAGAACCATAAAAACAGCCTCGTCCCACGCTGAAGTGGTTCCGTGGCCATAGCTGAGGTCTGCAGTATTGAACTGGCTGACAGCATGGCGGATAAAATCACGGACTGTCCTGAAATCAGCAACGGCGGTCACGGTGTCGATGCCAGTCATACGATAAAAACTCCCACAAACCCTGAAAATCCAGACAAGAGCACTCTATCTACCAAGGGCGGCAAAGCGATACAATGCGTCCCCGAGCAGTTTACGTCTCTTGCCATATGACAGAAAACAGGATATGGCACAAAAAGACGTATGCACCCGCTCTGGATCAAGAATGATACTCTCTCCCCTTGTCATGTCCGAAATACCCACTGCCCTGGGTGCATTCTTGGCTTCTCTGGAAGGTACCGGCACGGCACAGGCTGCTGTTGAGCGTATTGGCTTTACCTTGGCGTATGTGGATTCCGGGGACAACATCACACTTTCACAATGCCCCGAACAACGTCAGGAAGCCATTGAGCTTGCCCAGTCCTTTGGAATGTCTGTCTCATCACAACCGCCTGAAGATGGCTTTACATGGGATGGACAGGTCCTGAGCGGAAGCATGGAGCCATCTGTTATCATTCACGATGTTGCCCACTGGCAGGTTTGCGCACCTGAACGCCGCCACATTCCTGACTTTGGACTTGGTGCAGGGCCTGAAACAGGGCTTAAAAAGCAGGCAGATCAGTGGATGAGTGTTCATGGCATACAACGTGAAATGGAAGAAGCCATGGCTTCATTACTCGGCATTCTGTGGGAAGTTGAACTGGGACACCCAGCGATCCTGGCGTTCCTGGAACAGAATTGGCTGGAAGGCGGCGCCTCTCTTCACAATCGCCAGCACTTTCTGAAAGTATTCAACCATCTACAGCATTATGGCTTGCTGGATACGACGGGACGTCCGACCAGGATCGTGCGGACAGCACCGGATACAGAGTTTCTCGACATTTTTATTACTCCAAACGTATCGTAAGCAAAGCAGTTTCAGAACGCTCTGACCGACCAACAGAAACAGAACCACAGCAACCCTTGCGGAAAATGGCATTTTCCAGTCATCGTGTGTAAGCGGTACCTAGACATCATGTCGGGTATTGCTGTTTTGCCAGTTGGGCAGGCGGGGCAAACCATGTCATTCGCAACGGTTTTCGGTGCCATTCTGGGGTTTGGGTTGTTTGTCGGTGCTATTCTGCTCAGCACCGATAACTTCATGCTGTTTATCGATGTTCCCAGTTTGATCATGGTGGTGGGTGGCACATTCTCCGCGACCTTTGTGTCGTATGAGCCACGCTATGTCATACAGTCCATGCTGAGCCTGCAATCCATTCTCTTCACAAACAAGGTGGGGCAAGGCATCTTGACCCACGAGGTTGGACGGATTATCCGCTGGGGCTACATCATTCAGAAGAACGGATTGGCCGGACTGGAATCAGATTCCGGAAAGGTACGAAAATCCGACCGCTTCCTGGGCTTTGGCATTGATCTTGTAGTTGCCGGTTATACAGGGCCAGAACTCCGCGAGATTCTTGCGGCTACGGTTGAAAGTACATTCCAGAGAAATACGGTACAGGCTGATATCCTGCGCAATATGGGCGGTATTGCCCCCGCTTTCGGCATGATCGGAACCTTGGTCGGGTTGATCATCATGCTGGACTCCATGGGGGGTGATCCATCCTCCATCGGTCCGGGTATGGCCGTTGCACTGGTCACAACGCTATACGGTGTCATGTTTGCACGTATGATCTTGTTACCTGCGGCTTCAAAGGTGCAACAACGTGAAGAAATCATACGCTTCCGGAACTACCTTCTTGCAGAGGGGCTTGCCCTTCTGGCAGAACGCAAAAGCCCGCGCTACATTCAGGACAAGATGAACGCCTTCCTGGATCCAGCAGCACACTTCAGCATAGATCGGTCACGCTCCAACGCCTGAGCCAGCACGCCAGAAGGAAGACGACCATCATGATGGGCAATGGCAACAACCAATTTTCCCGTCCCTCACCACCCGCAGACGATGAAAGCTGGATTGCAACTTTTGCCGATATGGCGACCTTGTTGCTGGCTTTCTTTATTCTGCTGGCTGCCATTTCGAAAATCGATGCTGTTGCCTTCGAGCAGGTCAGCGCCGGGATGGCCAAAGGGGTCGGAAAACGGGAAATAAAAACCCCGACCGAGGACCTGAAGCAACAAGTGCAGAAATCTGTCACCTCTCTTAAAATGCAGGATGTTGTTGCCATTTCGACAGACAGTCAGGGCATTGTCATGGAAATGGGATCCGGGTCGTTCTTTGCCCCGGACAGTGCCGAGCTGGATGAGTCTGCACGGGAAATATTAGCCAAAATCGCTGCAACAATTGGCGCAGAACAATTTAAAAGCTTTCAGATTGAAGTTCAGGGGCATACCGATGACAGCCCAACTGAAACCCCTCAGTACCCATCAAACTGGGAACTGTCCGGTGCCCGTGCCGGAACTGTAGTGCGGTATTTCGAGGAAGCCGGGATTCCCCGGGCACGTATGAAAACAGTGGGAATGGCTGATACGGCGCCCAAGGTTGCAAACCGGGGACCCTACGGCGATGTCCTTCCCCAAAACCAAGCCATAAACCGGCGTGTTGTGGTCCGGGTCTATCCACGGTGATGTCCTGATGATCAGGATAAAATAAGTTCCATTGTATCACGCGCAACCAAGGTCCCGCTCCAGAGCCGTTTGGCCCGCTCCTCAATCTGGGACATGATCAGGTCATCGTGGTCTGGGTCATGATGGAAAAGCGCCATATTTCTGGCACCTGCTTTCTGGCACAGGCGCACGCCTTCCTCCCATGTGGAATGGCCCCAACCGACCTTGGCAGGAAACTCCTCATCTGTGTAAGTTGAATCATAGATAACAAGGTCTGCCCCTTCGATCAGAGACAAGATTACGGAATCAGGCTCACCCGGCTTATGCTCCGTATCCGTCACATAACAAATCGACAGGCCATCAGCTTCTACACGGTATCCTACGGCACCATCTGGGTGATTCAAAGGTGCAGTACGCACCAGAACGCTGTCGGAGAATGCCAGTGGATTACCTGCGTCATAATCTACAAACTCGAGACGAGCCTTGAGAGCCGAAAGGGGGACTGGAAACAAGGGGCTTGCCATTTGGGTCGAAAGAACCTGTTTAATCCCCCCATAATCGTGCAAATGGCCTGCATAAATGCGCATGGAGAAATCGGCACGAAACAAAGGTGCAAAAAATGGAAAGCCGCTGATATGGTCCCAGTGCGTATGAGACAACAGCATGTTGGACTGCGAAATACCCCTGCGGAGCATATCATTGCCCAGACCACGCATGCCTGTTCCCGCATCAAGAATCAGGTGTTGATCGTTGGCCGTGATTTCTACACAGCTGGTATTCCCGCCATAGATCACATGAGAGGGGGAAGAGCACGGAATGCTACCCCGAACGCCCCAGAATTTAACGCGCAGGCTCATGACAGACCTGACCTGACAAAAACAGGCATTCCGGGCACGATCCCAAAAGCCGAGGCTATAGATCCGTTGCGTACAGCAAGCTCCACCAACCCGTTAGAATTGATATACCAGAACGGCACCCCGCTTTCCCCCATCCCGAATGTGCGTTGTCTGCGCAACAGATATCCGCCAACCTCTAAAGTATCTTGATTATCTATCTCCCCACCACGCATACCTGTCATGGCATTACCATAATGGTCAATATAAACCACCTTCTGCCATACGGCTTGCCCCATGCCTGCAGAACACCGAATTATGTCATCAGAACCAACAATAGTGGCGACAAGCGGTGCTCTACATGTGGGACCGGGGGTATATCCGCAGGCCAAGGCCGCCGCCGCGGGAGCAAAAATATCCCGGGCATGAAACGTCGCACTTGCCGTTTCAGGAAACCAATCAAGACTCCAAATCTGTGCTTGCGGATCATCGTCAACAATCCGGCTAAGCAACCCATTATCCGGCCCTACGTACCAGAAACCACGTGAAGACATGACCAATGCCTAGCGACTGGTGCCAACTCCAGGATCGACAACACACAGGAAAACTGCCCCCTTTGGAAAAGGGGATTCACAATAAGACGGTATCAAAGCTGCGGCAAGAACCGGTTCAAAAACAGGAAGATCATGAAACAGATCAATGACAGGAACAGACGGCGCCCTTTGAGCCAGAACAGCCTTGACTTGACCAATATAAGGTCCACTCACCCCAAAATCAGTCAATAATACCAGCACAGCCACCCCCATGGCACGCGCGGATCACCATGATCAGGCAAATTCGGGAATACCGAGAAAAGCGCGAACATCCTCCAACTCAGCAAGCACAGACTCAAGCTCCCGCCTTTGCTCACCGGTCAACCCCTGTGAGATAGATACCTCGTCCTGAGAATCAATATCCTGTCCTGATGTAGGTGTCACACGGCATTCAAGGGCATTCTGTTTCGTACATAGCAATTTCTGCACGCCGCGAATTGTATAGCCTTGATCATAAAGACATGAGCGAATATCCACCAGCAAAGCAATGTCTTCAGGACGATAGTAACGCCGTCCACCACCACGCTTCAAAGGCTTGATCTGGGAAAACTGTGTTTCCCAGAAACGCAGAACGTGCTGGGGGACACCAAGATCCTCCGATGCTTCACCAATAGTACGGAATGCATTCTCGGATTTTACGGGTTGTTTTTCTTTTCTAGACTGCACTGTTCTTACATCCTGAACTCGCCTGCACCGACACAGACGCTACAGGCTAAAACACTGGTGTATCCCTACATGACTATACAGATAAGGCACAAAGAAAACATAGCGCCACAAACTCTTTCTGGCGCCAGAACGGAAAAACAAAGAAACAGGGAGCCCGTATTAACGAGCTTTTCCTGCTTTCTTGGCCAAGCCATCATTAATCTGGTCCTTCAGCAACTGCGAAGGCCGGAAAGTCAGAACCCTGCGCGGGAGGATAGGAACTTCCTGCCCGGTCTTGGGATTCCGGCCAATCCTCTGCCCTTTCTGCCGCACAGAAAAGGTGCCGAACGAAGAGATCTTGACAATCTCCCCCTTGGCAAGAGCTTGGGAAATCTCGGCAAGGACCATTTCCAGCAAGTCTGCAGACTCGTTACGGGAAAGTCCCACCTCCTGATAGACAGACTCACTGAGATGGGCCCGTGTAATGGTGCGTTCCGACATGGAGACCTCGCTAAACCAATACCGCACATGACGGTATATGCACCGGGTAACAGCGTCAATATCAAAGACTTGAAGATGTCCAGAACAAGAGACATCCCGCACATATTGTCAACCGCTGGGCTTTACATCCTGACCAGAGCTGAACCCCACGTAAAACCGCCCCCCATAGCCTCCATCAAAACAAGATGACCCGGACGAATACGGCCATCACGCACAGCCACATCCAAGGCCAAGGGAATAGACGCTGCCGATGTATTGGCATGCTGATCAACCGTTACAACGACTTTCTCGGCAGAGACACCAAGCTTACGAGCTGTTGAGTCCAAGATCCGCTGATTAGCCTGATGCGGCACAAGCCAGTCAATAGCTGCAATGTCAAGCTGAACAGAATCCAAAGCTTCCTGCACAACAGAAGACAAATTATTGACGGCATGCCGGAAAACATCTCGCCCCGCCATTCGCAGGGATCCCACTGTTTTTGTAGAAGACGGACCACCATCTACATACAAAAGGTCATGATGCGTTCCATCTGCATGCAGGTGGGTGGTGAGAATGCCACGATCCTTGCAATCCCCCTGTCCTTGCTCAGCTTTCAGGACAACCGCACCTGCACCGTCACCAAATAAAACACAAGTGCCACGATCAGACCAATCCAGAATACGAGAAAAGGTTTCTGCACCAATAACAAGCGCCGTTTTAACCTGACCTGCTTTTATAAAATTATCCGCAACGGCAAGGGCATAAACAAAGCCTGAACATACCGCCTGGACATCAAATGCCGGACCACCGGCACACCCCAAACGGGCCTGAACACGCGTTGCAGTTGAAGGAAAAGTCTTGTCTGGAGTCGCCGTCGCCAGAATAACAAGATCAACGTCAGAACAATGAACGCCGGCAGAATGCAGCGCCCTTTCTGCTGCCGCAAAGGCCAGATCCGACGTCAGCTGATCATCAGCTGCGATATGACGCTGCCGAATACCTGTTCTCTCAACAATCCACTCATCAGATGTATCAACGACTGACGCCATCTCGGCGTTGGTCATAACACGCTCGGGAAGAAATGATCCCGTACCACACACAACAGATCGCCAAACCATCACGTTTCCATAATCTTCCCGGAACTGCTGTCCGGCGTGGCAACAAATGTAGCATCGATGCCTTTATCAACTGCATCCGGGCTTACAGCAGCAATATCAGACTGGACATCCTGACAACCCAGCTTGATCTTGTCATTCAAGTTATCTGACACAAGATCAATCGCTACGCCAATCGCATTGGCAAAGCCAACATGATCTGCACCCCCGTGGCTTTTGACGCAAATACCGTTCAAGCCAAGGAACAAGGCCCCGTTATACCGCCGTGGATCCGTTCTCTTCCGAACATGCGCAAGGGCACCACGCGCAAGCAAATAGCCCAAGCGTGACAACAAACTGGATCGGAAAGCTTCTTTCAGGAAAGATCCATACAGCTTTGCCGTCCCTTCTGCGGTCTTCAGGGCAACATTGCCGGTAAACCCATCAGTCACGACGACATCAACGGTGCCCGCACCAATATCATCACCCTCCACAAAACCTTTGAATGCCATGAAATCACCGGGAAAACCCCTCAAAATAGTGGCAGCTTCACGAAGGCTTTCAGTCCCCTTTTGATCTTCCGAACCAATGTTGAGAAGCCCGACCGAAGGTTGCCTAACGTGAATCAAGGTACGGGCAAAAACACTGCCCATCACAGCAAACTGGACCAAATTACGGGCACAGCATTCTGCATTGGCACCAAGATCCAGCATAACGCTTTCGCCACGGCACGTGGGGATCAAGGTCGCTATTGCCGGACGATCGATGCCAGGCAATGTTCGCAAAATGAGCTTGGCCATTGCCATCAGGGCACCGGTATTGCCGGCAGAGACAACGCCAGCGGCTTCACCGTCTTTTACGGCTTTTATGGCTAACCACATGCTTGAATTGCGACCCTGCCGAACAGCAAGAGACGGCTTGTCTCCACTGGCAACAGCATCGGGCGTATGACGGACAGAGCAAAAAGGACGAATATCGTTAGAAAGAAGAGGATCGATTTTTGCGGAATCGCCAAAAACCAAGAAATGAACATGGGGGTAACGCAGGCGCGCTACCTTAATACCCTCGAGAACCATATGGGGGGCCTGGTCGCCCCCCATAGCATCAAGCGCGAGAATGAGCCGACTGCTCAAAACATCACCTCAAACCCTGGTTTCAGCCCACAGATAAACGGCTCAAGCCGCTTCGGAAGCAACAACCTCGCGGCCATCATAATGACCACAGCTTCCACAGACATGATGAGGACGCCTCATCTCGCCGCAGTTAGAGCATTCATTATGGGCACCCGCAGAGACAGAATCGTGAGAACGACGCATGTTGCGACGGGACTTGGAAGTTTTTTTCTTGGGAACGGCCATTTTTCGCTACTTTCAATCCTGTTCGGGCCTGCATGGAAGCCAGCCTTAATATACAAAAAGCACAAAAACCGCAAGCATCATACCACAGGAAAACGCATCCTTAATCCTTGCGGAGTTTACCAAGGGCCGAGAAAGGACTTTCTCTCTCGGGCTCATTCACGCTGACCCCCGGCGGAACAGCCAACAAGGCTCCCTCGGAGCGAGCAAACGGGTTGATTGACAATCCCAAGTACTCGGCCGAGATCTCCCCCAGATCGACCATCCCATTGACAATTGGTTCGGGTGGATCTTCGCCCTCGGGATCAAAAGCTATTTCGGTAGAGTCTGCCCCATCCGGAGAGAAGGCATAGGAAAGACTGAAACGTTCGGTAAGAGAAGTTGCAAACTTCTGCAGGGAGACGCCACAAACCTGTATAATGTCTGCCGAAAATTCACCTTCAGCCCGTATAACGTCGCCAGAGGCAACGGCCTTGAGATGGATCCTCGCCTCAAACGATGAAAGCGTGACCAGTCCAAACCGGGCGGCCAATGCCTGACATTCCTCTGCCGAGGCAGACAGCACAAACCAGCGCCCCCCGGCAGGCAGGCGCTCAACATTGACTGGTCGCGAAAACTCAGGTTCCACACAAAGCTCTGGTACACTTGCCATCAGGCATCAATCCTTGCTCGTTCATCGGTAGATGGCGTCCACCATACCAGTCTGTTGCCCATAACATCATCAAAAGGCTGCTTGGTCATATGCTCAACGATCTGCAGGACACAGACGGCCATGCTCCTGACCTGTTCTGCTGCGGGGCCTGGCGCTGGAGCCGAACGGTATAGATTCCGCGACAGGGCTGCCTCAAGCGTCTGGATATCGCCAGATTCAACAGGGGGCTCATAAGCCGCAACACGACCATAATAAGCTTTTGCCATCCCTTTGATATGTTTGCCAACGCTCAGATCTCCAACGCCCATTTCGCGTAAATTACGGTCCATATCGCGAAACATGGCATCAAATATTTCTTGGGCAAAGGCAGATGATTCTTGGGTTTTCTCAGCTCTGACCCGATGAATCAACAAAAAAACATAAAGCGCTATCATATCAAAGCGGCCGTCCACTGTATCAGGGACACCGCAACATTCAAAAAAGAACGGGGCACGCGCCTGAGACACAGCGGAAACGTACAGGTCTTCGGCAGCACGGCGCCGACGCCGCTGGGACAGGAAAGCTGAAAACATGGTTACGCTCTCTTTTAAAAGCCGGATCAAAGCAGATGCATCTGGTGTAACGTGGCCGCCCCAAGTGGACAATGCCTGAAATATAAAGCACCGTGCATCAGCAACGGGTAGGCTGGACCTGATCCAGGTTTCAGTCTATGTATGGGGCTTGGCGCAGCAGTGTGCAGCCGACCAATGAACGGATACCCATACCTGACGGATATGCCAATGCCAAGGATCGATCATTCATCACTCTCTGCGTTATTGCGTCGCAGCACAGTCACGGCCTTGGCGCTTGTCCTGCCTGCCGTCACGTTGCTCTCTGCCTGTTCTCCGGATATCAAGGCTCACGGCGCGTTGCCAACAGCTGCCCAGATGGAAGATATACAGGAGGGGCGAAGCTCAAAAGCTGATGTTGCTGCCGCGCTGGGCTCTCCTTCGACCACCTCACTCTTCGATGGAGAGGAAACGTGGTACTACATCGGCTCCAAGCAGGAGCAGTTTGCTTTTTACCCGAACGAGGAGCTGGAGCGCTCGGTTATCGCCATACGCTTCGACCGTTCAGAGACAATCCAGAGCATTCAGCGCAATGGCCTGAAAGATGGTACCGATGTGACCTTGGTCGCCCGCGAGACACCAACTGCAGGGAATAAAATGAACATTTTTGAGCAACTTCTTGGCAACATCGGGAAGTTTAACAAAGATTCTACAAGTACATTTGACGGGAAATCAAATATACCCGGCCAATAACAGACAGATAATCCTGGCATAAAAGAAAAGGAGGGAGACGTCTTATAGTCTCCCTCCTTTTGTGATTTATCCCGCAACAATCGCTAGCAACAGTATCGCAACGATATTGGTAATCTTGATCATGGGATTTATTGCGGGGCCGGCTGTATCCTTGTATGGGTCACCGACAGTATCACCGGTAACTGCAGCCTTGTGAGCATCGGAGCCCTTCCCTCCATGATGCCCCTCTTCGATAAACTTTTTCGCATTATCCCATGCGCCACCACCCGACGTCATGGATATTGCCACAAACAACCCCGTCACAATCGTTCCCAGCAACATAGCCCCCAAAGCTGTAAATGCTGGCACAGGCCCACCTATAGCCCAAACCAGGGCGGTAAGAAGAATCGGCGCCAGAACCGGCAGCAGGGAAGGAAAGATCATTTCGCGGATAGCCGCCTTGGTTAACATGTCAACACATGTTCCATACTCTGGCTTGGATGTACCCGCCATAATACCGGGCATCTCGCGGAATTGGCGTCGCACCTCGACCACAACAGCTCCAGCAGCGCGTCCCACAGCCTGCATACCAAGAGCTGCAAACAGGTACGGCAGAAGACCACCAATAAAAAGCCCCACCACCACATAAGGGTCGTGCAGCACAAAGGCAATCTCCATATCAGGAAAGTAATACTGGAGATCTTCAGTATACGCGGCAAAAAGCACCAAGGCCGCCAAACCAGCAGAGCCAATAGCATAGCCCTTTGTCACGGCTTTCGTTGTATTTCCAACGGCATCCAAGGCATCTGTGACCTTGCGTACATCCGGCGCAAGGTTAGCCATTTCAGCAATACCACCCGCGTTGTCTGTTACCGGGCCATAAGCATCCAGGGCAACAACCATACCCGCCAAAGCCAGCATCGTTGTTGCTGCAATCGCAATACCGTACAACCCAGCTGCGATATAGGAAACGATAATACCAACGCAAATGCACAAGACAGGCAAGGCTGTCGCTTCCATGGAAACAGCCAGCCCTTGGATGACATTGGTACCATGCCCAGTAACAGATGCATCAGCGACAGAATGGACCGGACGGTGATTGGTTCCCGTATAGTACTCTGTAACCCAAACGATAAGACCTGTTACCGCCAGACCCGTCAGGGCACAGATCACGAGAGGCCCGGGTGCGACCCCTGCAAGCCCAACCCCTTGGCCAAAAGTAGCATCATCGAAAAGCCAGAAGGTAATGGCGACAATCAATATACCCGAGAAAACAGCGGAACCGATGAAGCCCTTGTAAAGGGCATTCATGATATTACCGTCCGCCCCCAGTCGCACCAGATAGGTTGCAAGAACTGACCCTATAATGCACACAGCACCAATCAGCAGCGGATAGAGCATCATGAGTGGTGCCAAGCTTTCGGGAAAGAAGATAGCCCCAAGGAGCATGGTTGCGACCATCGTTACAACGTAAGTTTCAAACAAGTCGGCCGCCATACCGGCACAATCCCCGACATTGTCGCCAACATTATCGGCAATCACAGCCGGATTGCGGGGGTCATCTTCGGGAATGCCAGCCTCGACCTTTCCAACCAGATCAGCACCAACATCAGCTCCCTTTGTAAAAATGCCACCACCAAGCCGGGCGAAGATGGAAATCAAGGAAGCGCCAAAGCTAAGCGCAACCAAGGCTTCCAGCACATTGCGCCGGGGAATATCCATCGTATTCAGGAAGAAGTAATAACCGGCAACTCCGATAAGCCCAAGCCCGACGACCAAGAAACCAGTCACAGCTCCCGAGCGGAAAGCCACGGACAAGGCAGCTTTCATGCCACCACTGCGCGCCGCTTCAGCCGTACGAACATTGGCCCTGACAGAAACATTCATACCGATGAAGCCGGCAATACCGGACAGAACCGCACCAATCACAAAGCCAACAGCAACTGCCAGTCCGAGACGCCATCCCAAGAACAAGCATATTACAGCACCAACAATAGCAATAGTTGTATACTGACGCCGAAGATAGGCCGACGCACCTTCTTGAACGGCATCTGCAATGCGCCTCATATCTTCCGTCCCCACCCCGGTGGCAAGAACAGAGCGCGTAACAAGAATGCCGTACAATATGGCAAGAGATCCACAGGCAAAGATAAAGACATAAGAGGCTGTCATCATTTACCCTCCAGTCCGAAGACGACGGGTGAGCGTGACAGAAGCATGTCCAGACCGCAACAATTGGTTGCTACCCAAGGAAAAGTAAAAGGAAAGAACAAAGCCCTCTATTCCATACCTCAAGGACAGAAGTATGGAGTTAGCGATCAAAAACGGAGATCACCATCACCTCGCGCACAGCACCAGGCCCGGCAATACGATCCGTTATTCCCTGAAGGCGCTGTTTGAGGGCACGAACATCCAAAGTAACACGCGCATGAATTTGCTCGGGAACAACAACATAAAGCATCTGCAAATATGCCGCCTGTAATTTGGACATATGCCGGTTCACAACCTCCTCCTGCCCAGGCTCGACATCCAGACGCAGGGTAATAGTAAAATTCTTCTGAACCTCACGATCACGCACAACCGGCACAACAAAGGGCGGAAGATCAACGAAAACAGGATCAACCTGAGGATGCGCCACAGGTGCTGGAGTCTCTGGTTCCTCGACACGCGCCTCCATCGGGGTGATCATCCCGGTAAAATCGGGAATAACGCCGAATCGGACCAAGCCGACAGCTCCAAGAGCAATAATAACAACCAGAGCAACCACCAACAGCATGAGGCGGAGCATCGACCCTGTCCCCATTTTCATATTGCCGAGATGCCTGACGATACCATCAGAAGTGCTTGAAACCAGTTTTTTTAGGTTGCCATGTCCCCCCGGAAATCCCCGCTACATGGCAACCATTGCCTTCTGTAAAACGACCAATAACACTGAGGGGAACCCCACCCACCTCTGATGGAAGATCAAAGGAAGGGTCAACAGCCATAAGAAGCTCATAATCATCACCGCCAGCCATGACAGCCTCATAGAGCGATGAATTGCTCGTCACACAACAGCGTACTGGCCCAGAAAGAGGGACGTCGGCCAACGCAATGTCAGCCCGCAGACCAGAAAGCTGACACATGTGACCAAGATCCTGAACAAGACCGTCCGATATATCCATCGCCGCCCGTATACCGCCAGACAGAGCAGCCGGCACAGAAAGTCTTGGACGGGGTATACGATACCGATCGACAAGAAAATCTTTCCCTGCCTGATCACAAGACAGCCCCACCACCCCCTGAGCTGACATCAAGCCAAGTGCACCATCGCCGATGGTTCCCGTAACCACGACCAGATCTCCCGGCATGGCAAACCCACGACGCAATGCTGTCCCGGAATCAACGGTACCCATGGCGGTAATAGTAAAACTGGCTGGTCCCGGCGTAGCAACAGTATCCCCTCCCAGTAAGGGGATGCCAAAAAAGGCTACATCGTCTGCCAGACCACGGGCAAAGTCCACCAGCCAATGATCAGGAGTCTCCACTGGAAAGGCACAGGTCAGCAGGAAGCCATAGGGATCTGCCCCCATGGCCGCCAAATCAGATAAATTCACCCTAAGCACTTTGCGTGCAATGGAGCCAGAAGGGTCATCAGGCAAGAAATGAACCCCGGACACCAAGGCATCTACCGTGACAACCAACTCTCGCCCGGCTGGTATATCAATGACAGCAGCATCATCCAGAAGGCCATAGGCTCCGGGACAAGAACGGGCCAAAGGCGCAAACAAATCTGCAATAATCTGGAATTCAGACCGTGCCGTCATTATTGCCGTCAGAACGCGGTTTGTGCACGGCGTTCATCTCCTCGGGACGCAACTGGCGAGCCAACTTGTCCATCATGGCATTGACCATCCCAGGTTCAGATCCATCAAAGAATGAGCGTGCAATATCGACATACTCCGAGATACAGGCCCTCGCAGGCATATCCGGACGGTCAGAAAGCTCGTAAATACCGCAGCGCAGTACAGCACGAAGAAGCGGCTGCAAGCGTGCAGGATCCCAGCTGGCTCCCAAAGAACCATCTATAATGGCATCAAGGCGAGTGGCCGATGCATGAACTCCACGAACCAGAACGGCAAAGATCTCCGCATGTAACTCTATCAAGGGCACAACGTCTTCGGTTTCCAGATCCAGATCTTCTTTAATCACTTCACCACCAATGGCACCGGTCATGAAGTCACTAATGACGGCATCCACGGAGGCGGATGTCAGAATCATCTGATAAGTTGCCTGAATAGCTGCCAGACGGGCTGCACTACGACGAAGAGCGGTATCAGAATTCTTGTGTTTTGTCATGTTTGGTACGAGCTCTCAGAGCCCTATTTCCTTTTTTATCTGCATCATGGACAGGCACGCTGCTGCCGCCTGCCCACCTATATTTTTCTGGTCAAACCGGGCGCGCTCCACGGCTTGTTCCCGGGTGCCACAGGTCAGGATACCGTTTCCAACAGCCAAGGAGTATTCAAGGATCAAGTCTTGAATTCCACGCATTGCCTCTCTGCAAACATGCTCATAGTGGTCGGTCTCACCACGTATGGCGCACCCAAGGACAACGTATCCCGCATAGCGTTCCTCTATGGCACGCAGCTCCATAGCACGGATCGCAAAACGAATGACAGCAGGAAGTTCAAGAATACCGGGGGCAATAATTCGCTTGTATCCTATGCCATGCTCGGTCAGTTCCTGAATGGCCCCCTTCACCAAGTGATCTGTAATATCGTCATAGAAACGCGCTTCAACAATCAAAACGCGTGGCGCTGCAGAAACCATGGCTTTAGTCCCCCATATCTTCATCGATTGGCCGCCACCCACTGACGCGAAGGCCGTACCCATCCAGTCCGATAATATTCTTTTCCGAGTTGGACAACAGGATCATATCCTTCACACCCAGGTCCAGAAGGATCTGCGCCCCGACACCATAATCGACAAGCCTGCCACGATCATTGCCGCCCCTTATTCTCTCCCTGAGATGATCGGTCAATGTCGAGCGGTTTGGCTCTCGCAGCAACACAACAACACCACGATCGTAACGGCCAATCATATCCATTGCAGCCTGCAGCTGCCCTGCCTTGCCGCCGTGGACATCACCCAGTACATCATCCAGAACATGCAGAGCATGCATCCGGACAAGCACCGGCCCTGGAAGGGACAGATCACCTTTTGCAAGCACAATATGTTCAGCGTAGTTCAAAGTATTTGTGTAGACAGACATCGTCCAGTCCCCTCCCCACTTCGAGGTAAACGGGCTTTCAAGGACTTTCTCCACCAGCTTTTCTGTACGACGGCGCCAAGCAATAAGATTAGCAATGGTCGAAATCTTCAGCCCGTGCCTCTGGGAAAATGCCACCAGATCCGGCATCCGGGCCATGCTGCCATCATGGTTCATGATCTCGCAGATAACCCCCGCAGGGTTCAATCCAGCCAAACGGGCAATATCCACCGCAGCTTCAGTATGCCCGGCACGAACGAGAACCCCGCCATCACGGGCCATCAAAGGGAAAACATGCCCGGGGGTCGCAAGATCATTCCTGGTCTTCCCGGGATCAATGGCCACTGCAATCGTCCGGGCCCGGTCCGATGCCGAGATACCGGTCGTAACACCTTCGCGCGCTTCAATTGATACGGTAAAAGCTGTTCCCAAACGTGACTGGTTGTGGCTGTCCATCATCGGCAACTGCAACGTATTACAACGGTCAGCCGTCAGGGCCAGGCAAATAAGGCCACGACCGTGCGTTGCCATAAAGTTCACAGCTTCCGGCGTTGCAAACTGCGCCGGAATAACCAGATCACCCTCGTTCTCACGATCCTCATCGTCAACCAAGATAAACATACGCCCATTGCGGGCTTCTTCGATAATCTCTTGGGCGGGAGACAAACACTCAGAAAAATCAGAAGACACAGACAAAGCTCCGGATCTGGGAAACAGTGCGGTCAGGCCAAGCCAGAACCCGTCAATCTGTCAACATAACGCGCAAGAAGATCAATTTCAAAATTATGCCTGGTACCTATACCGGCCCTTCCCAGCGCTGTCACCTTTCTGGTGTGGGGAATGACCGAAACCTCGAAATCTGCATCAGACACAGCATTGACGGTCAGTGAAACCCCATCCACGGTCACGGATCCCTTGACCGCAACAAAGCGAGACAGCTGCGGTTCAAACTGAAAAACTATCCGGACCGCATCATGGTCGGGGAGCAGGCTGGTCACCGTTGCAACTCCATCAACATGGCCCGAAACAATATGCCCCCCGAATTCATCCCCCATACGCATGGCCCTCTCCAGATTGACCGGCGTCCCGGGAGTCCATTCACCCAAAGTCGTGACGGCCAATGTTTCGGGAGACACATCAGCAGCAAACCATCCGTCACCCTTGTCAACAACAGTCAGGCAACAGCCATTACAGGCAATAGAGGCACCAAAAGGAATATCCCCGGTCGGATAGGACGTCGAAAAAAAGAACCGGGTCCCCTGGTTCCTTTCAATATGCTTGACCGCCCCCAAGTCTGTGACAATGCCGGTGAACATTCAGGCTAACTCCTTGCCAACACGTCGGTCCGCAGAAGCATTCTCAGCCTCCAAGACCGTAACAGTATCACTGCCACAGGGATAAGAATATTTGTACAGAAACCTATTTACTCCTGAAAGGCGGGATAGCGCCAATGCACCAACGCCGTCGATACCATCGGCACCAATAACTATTGGGGCATGAAACCAGACAACACGGTCAATCAGACCAGCCTTCAGAAATGAAGCGGCTACAGCCCCCCCACCTTCCAGAAAAACACGTGTAAAACCACGTGATCCCAGCTCGTTGGCAACATGAAAAGGCTCAAGATAATCCAGACAAAGAACCTCAGCCCCACGATGCCGGAGGGAGGCAACACGCATCGAGTCAGAAGATGACGATGTTATAACCAGAACCGGCGCTTCCCGCGATGAAGATAGAAGCTGCGCGTGATCGGGCAACCGCAGGCGCCCATCAAGCACAATGCGCACAACCGGGCGCCGGTCAAAACCAGGAAGACGGCAGCGCAAATCAGGATCATCAGCCAAAACTGTACCTGAACCAACCAAGACCGCATCATGCTCTGCCCGCATACAATGGACAAGATGCCTTGCCTGCTCTCCCGTGATCCAGCGGCTTTCACCGGAAGCTGTCGCTATTTTCCCATCCATACTGGTTGCCAGCTTCAACGTAAAAAGCGGGCGACTACGCTTTATACGAGAGAAGAATCCCTGGTTCAGATCAATTGCGGCATCAGAGAGAAGGCCAGTCAACACCCCTACCCCGCCCATGCGGAGCATATCGAGGCCGCGACCACTCACACGCGGATCCGGATCAGAGGATGCCACAACACACCGGGCAATTCCGGCTTCAATCAGAGCCGTGGCACAAGGAGGAGTCTGTCCAAAGTGACTACAAGGCTCCAAGGTCACGTAAGCTGTAGAACCGCGTGCCCGGTCTCCTGCCTGCAAAAGGGCAACGGTTTCAGCATGAGGCCTGCCGCCGGGTTTCGTCCACCCCCGCCCCACAACAACACCCTGAGGCGAAACAAGAACGCAGCCAACAGCAGGATTGGGCCACGTATTACCCAACCCCCTCCTTGCCAAGCCAAGAGCCAGCTCCATAAAGCCAAGATCGGCGTCAGAGAAATCCCCGTATACGGTGCCTGCATCCACAATCAGTGTTCCGCTGTTGGCTCGGCACCACCAAGGGTTTCAACGAATTCCTCAAAATCACGGGCTTCGCGGAAATCCTTGTAAACAGAAGCGTAACGCACATAGGCGACAGGATCCAATGCTTGAAGAGCTTCCATAACCATTTCACCAATTGTGGCCGAAGGAATCTCCGTATCGCCTGAACTTTCAAGCCGCCGCTGAATGCCATTGACGACACGCTCCAAACGCTCTTCGTCAACACGGCGTTTACGACAAGCAATGTGGATAGACCGGGACAGCTTGTCCCGGTCAAAGGAAACGCGCTGTCCGTTATTCTTGATAACAATCAAATCACGCAGCTGCACTCTCTCGAAGGTCGTAAACCGGGACGAGCATGCCAAACAGAAACGACGACGACGAATGGCTGAATTATCCTCTGTCGGTCGCGAATCTTTAACCTGCGTATCATCATTGCCACAAAACGGACAGCGCATAGTAATCCCCTGCGATACTTCACATTCTCGCCGGAGCTTACAACATTTTATCCCCATGAGGATAGATGGGGAACTGGCGGCACAACGCGCCGACTTCGGCCCGCACAGCCGCTTCGACCACGCCATTGTCCTCTCGGCTGGCAGACAATCCATCCAGGACCCGAATAATCAGACGACCAACAGTCCGGAATTCCTGTTCACCAAAACCGCGTGTAGTTCCAGCTGGCGTACCCAAGCGAATACCGGATGTTACCGTCGGCTTCTCCGGATCAAATGGAATGCCGTTCTTATTACAGGTAATGCCGGCGCGCTCCAGAGAAGCTTCCGTGATATTACCCGTCAAACCCTTGGGACGCAGGTCCACAAGCATCAAATGCGTATCGGTGCCACCCGTTACAATATCAAGCCCTCCCTTGACGAGTTCATCGGCAAGGGCACGGGCATTGGTGACAATCTGGGCCGCATAGTCACGGAACTCCGGACGCAACGCCTCTCCAAAAGCAACGGCCTTGGCTGCAATAATATGCATCAGCGGCCCACCCTGAAGACCAGGGAACACGGCTGTATTGATTTTTTTTGCCAACTCCGGATTGGTGGTCATGATCATACCACCACGCGGGCCTCGCAAGGTCTTGTGCGTTGTGGTCGTGACGATGTCAGCAAACGGTACAGGGCTGGGATGAACACCACCAGCTACCAACCCTGCAAAGTGAGCCATATCCACGAGAAGCAAAGCCCCAACCTTGTCGGCAATAGCCCGGAAACGGGCAAAGTCAATATGACGCGGAATAGCAGAACCACCCGCGATAATTAACTTTGGTTTATGTTCCGTTGCCAAACGGTCCACCTGGTCATAGTCGACGCCAGAGTCTTCGCGCCGCACGCCGTACTGGATGGCATTGAACCACTTGCCGGACTGGGCCGGAGGAGCACCATGAGTAAGATGACCGCCAGCAGCCAAGCTCATACCCAGTATGGTATCGCCAGGCTGAAGAAGGGCCTGGAACACAGCACCGTTTGCCTGGGCTCCGGAATGTGGTTGGACGTTGACAAACTCAACACCAAAAAGATTCTTGGCCCGTTCTATTGCCAAGGATTCCGCAACGTCCACGCACTCACAGCCACCGTAGTACCGTTTCCCTGGATATCCTTCCGCATACTTGTTCGTCAGCACCGATCCTGCGGCCTGCAGCACAGCCCTGGAAACAATATTCTCTGACGCAATCAGCTCTATCTGATCCTGCTGGCGACGCAACTCTGCGGATAATGAAGCCATTACCTCGGGATCGGCCGCAGAGATATCCTGCGTAAAGTAGGCGGGAGAAACGGCGTAGGTCATCAACAAGCATCCTCTGTGACAGGGCATTATGCACCCGGGCCAAAAAAAAACTGATAGAACAGCAGGCGTCAGCTTATCTTCTCAATACGAGCACAATGGCGCCCACCCTCAAATGCGGTACTCATAAATACACTCAAACAATCAATTGCTGTCTCCACGCCGGTTGTGCGCCCCCCCAGCACAATGACATTGGCATCGTTGTGCTGGCGCGCCAACCGTGCGCCAAGGGCATCATGCACAAGTGCAGCGCGAACGTGACGATAACGATTGGCCGCCATGGAAATACCAATACCGGACCCACACAGCAAAATCCCAACATCAGCAGCACCTGCCGCCAAGGATTCCGCCATTTTCCCAGCGTAATCAGGGTAGTCTACAGAATCAGGGCTGTTCGTTCCAAGATCGAGAAGAGCACAGCCCGCCGAAACCAAGTGTCCAACCAAGGCTTTCTTGAGATCAAGCGCTGCATGATCATTGGCAATAGCCACAGATTTTGGCGTCATTTACAGAACTGCCGCAATAAGAAGAACGGATGGTAATCTTATATACACGTTTGTTTACCTGCGCCATTCAAAAGAGGCAGAGACAATACATTCACGGTTTCTTTGAGCGATTCAGGACCCAAAGCAGCCGGCGCAGGGCTGCCTTTTGCATAAAGGTCGTCGGCAAGGCAGCCGGACAAATAACCTTTACTTCCGTATTTGTGGGCACATGTATCGCAGAAACTTGTGCTGAATTCCCAAGAATTCTTATTTCAAACAGCACCTCATCTGATGATGGCGCAGCCATGCATGCCTTCCCCACAACAAGCTCTACACGATACAACCTGCCAAACCGCACGCAAGTGGTGTGGTTTGCTGCACTCATATATTTTGGCATTAGGGACTATTCCAAGCCCACATCGCGACTATACAGCACGTCGAGTGGTTGTCAGCGACTTTGTGTATGGCGTCCCCACGGGGATTCGAACCCCGGTCGCCGCCGTGAAAGGGCGGTGTCCTAGGCCTCTAGACGATGGGGACGCAGGCTCAGGAAGGCGCACGTTGTAATTCTTGTTTCCCAACCCCGTCAAGATCTTTTTCTTCAAAAGAATATACTCTCTCAACAGAACACAAGCTCCCCTTCCTCTGCGGGCCTGAAATAGGCATCGACCTCAGCAGGAGAAATGCTGTCGATATTTTTCGGTACCCAGACAGGGTTCCTGTCCTTGTCAATCAGAGCTGCCCGTACACCTTCAAGGAAATCATGTCCCAACGCCATTCTTGGCGCCAACCTATATTCCAAGGACATCGCCATATCAAAATCCAGCTCTGCACCGCTCTGCATCTGGTTAAACGTAACAAGAAGTGACAGCGGGGATTTCCTGAGCAACTCTTCACGTTGCTGACACGCCCACCGCGTTCCCTCTGCCGCCAGATCCTTAAGGATCATCGCCACGGAGCACCCAGAAAAACACCGCCGTATTTCATCTTGCAAAGCTTGCAATGGCGCCGGCCCCGCGTCTTCAGAAAACTGGTTCAGAACGCCATCTATTGTGTCAAGGACGCGTGATGCATCGCAGCCTTCAAGAGCACAGGCCAACGCATCAAGAAAATCATCCCGACGATTGCTGGGCATGAAATGCGTAGCGGCACCGGTAAATACCGTGTCAGCCGCTGCCATCCTGGCACCTGTCAAAGCCAGATATAAACCGGTACGACCCGGCATACGCGGCAGGAAGAAAGTTCCCCCGACATCGGGAAAGAGGCCAATTCCGGTCTCGGGCATGGCAAAAACAGTACGCTCCGTTGCAATGCGACGCGTTCCATGTACAGACAAACCAACACCGCCCCCCATGGTGATGCCATCCATAAAAGCCAGAAACGGTTTTGGATAAACCTTTATCAAGCGGTTCAGGCGATATTCAGAAGAAAAAAACTGCCGCAGCGCTATGACATCGCCACATCGACCCGCATCAGCCATGGCACGGATATCACCACCGGCACAAAAAGCACGATTCCCTGCCCCCTCGATCAAAACAGCCTTGATTGCATCATCGTGCATCCACGCCTGGAGCTGCTGCGTAAGAAGAATAACCTGCTCCAGAGACAGGGCATTCAACGCCTCCGGCCTGTTCAACAAAACCAGACCCAAGCCATTTCGGGCAGAAAATACAACCTCATCAGAGACTGCATGAATCTCGGAGATACACACCATAACCCCCCCTCGAACCCACAAAGAACACGAACAATCTGAATTCCTGGAGAGCATACACTACAGCAAGACTAACCGCCTCAGGAGTACATAATGCCTATCCCCCAACACCACCGCAGTATACTCATTCACTCAAAGGCACTCCCCCAAGGAATGGGACACATAAAACGTTCACGCTTCTTTATTTCTGATATTGGCGAACATGACTGTCCTGGGCCATTATTGCGGCGCTCACTCTGCATCACCAAAGGTCTCCCCCCGTCATGACTGCTGCCTCTTTGTCCGGATCCTTCCCTCGCCTGCGCATGCGCCGCAACCGTCAACACGAATGGTCCCGGCGCCTGATGGCTGAGAAGAGCGTAACAGTCAATGACCTGATATGGCCTGTTTTTATTGTTGAAGGCAAGGAAAGGCAGGAACCCGTTGCATCAATGCCTGGCGTCTTTCGCTATAGCACCGACTGCTTGGTTGACGTATCACGCGAGGCTTACTCTCTTGGCATTCCAGCACTTGCTCTTTTTCCATGTATTGAAGACCCGTTGAAGAACAGTACGGCAACCGAAGCCCATAATCCCGATAACCTAGTCAACCGCACCATCCGTACACTGAAGGCCGCATGCCCCGAACTAGGGATTATATGCGATGTCGCTTTGGATCCCTATACAGATACAGGGCACGATGGCTTGGTCCATAATGGGCATGTTATCAATGATGAAACTGTTGCTGTCCTGGTACAACAAGCCCTGCAACAGGCTAAATCAGGGGCTGATGCTGTCGCGCCTTCTGACATGATGGATGGCCGGGTGGGCGCTGTGCGCGATGCCTTGGATTCGGCTGGATTCAGCAACGTACAAATCATCGCCTATGCGGCCAAATATGCTTCAGCGTTCTATGGCCCTTTCAGAGATGCAATAGGTTCTGCCCAGTCCCTCAAAAGTGGAAATAAGAAAAGCTACCAGATGGACCCATCCAACAGTGACGAAGCCATGCGGGAGGTTGCCTTGGACATTCAGGAAGGGGCCGACGCCATCATTATAAAACCGGGGATGCCTTATCTTGATATCCTGTCCAAAGTAAAAAATTCTTTCAAGATACCAACTTGGGCCTATCAGGTCAGTGGGGAATACGCCATGCTACAGGCTGCGTCCCAGAACGGGTGGCTGGACCGTGACCGCGCGATGATGGAAAGTTTGCTGTGCTTCAAGAGGGCCGGAGCCGATGCCATCATGACCTACTACGCCCTTGAAGCAGCCAGAAAAATCGTCAAGGCCCGTTAAACTCAGGCACCGACGACTGTATCCAGAACATCTTCTTCCTGACTTGCCGTAGCGCTGCGACTGCTGTCCGTAAGGCGCAAGCCGGCACCACGGGCCTTGTCAGACACATCAAGGGCTGCCCCACCACAGTCCGACGACATACGACGACAATGCCCCTCCAAGAACGCCCCGGGCTCTATAGCCAAGCTTTCATGGGTTACATCACCAACCATGCGCGAGGTCGAAGCCAGAAAAACATTCCGGGCATGGATTTGCCCCATCAGCTGGCCATGCAGACGTACCGTTTCGGCCCTTACATGGCCCGACACCGTCCCGCTGACCCCAATTGTCAACGTTTGGCAGTCGATATCACCTTCAACAGCCCCATCAATTTGCATCTCACCCGTTCCGACAAAATTGCCCGTTACAGACAGATCGCCGGCAACAATAGAAGGTACTGAGGCGGAACCTTTTGAACGGTGATCGCCGCGAGTCTTGCTATCCTTTGAAAACATGTGCACCCGCCCTGATAAACTTCTGGGGATTGCGCGGAACATCGTTGACAAGAACTTCATAGTGCAAATGAGCACCAGTTGAACGACCGCTGTTCCCCAACAGCCCGACAACAACAGACCGGTCAACCCGGTCGCCCTTTTTCACAACGATCTTCGACAAATGGCCGTAACGTGTTTTCAAGCCGTTACCATGCTCGACCTCGACCATGCGACCATAGCGCCCGCGCCAACCGGCAAACGCAACCGTGCCTTGGCCTGTTGCATAAACCGAAGACCTCCAAGGAGCGCGAATATCGAGCCCTTGATGCACAGCCTTGACACCATTGATCGGATCCGAGCGAACACCGAATGGACTACTAAGGCTCCACTTGACTTTGACCGGGAATCCCAGGGGCAAGGTATCGACAAGGCCCTGATACGCATTCCAGCGCTCGACATGCGTGTTCAACGAGACCAGAGAATTCTTCAGCTCCTGAGTATCTGTATCAGCCGGATCGAATGGCACAAATGGACCGCCCTGCCCACTATTGTTACGGGGCAATGACATCAGCTTGTTGATATCAATACCTGTACCCGCCATGGCCTCATGCAGCTCCTCGGCACGATCCCCTGCAATGCCCGAGAACCGACGAAGTAAAGCAACTTGGTTCTCGGCCATTTCGGCCATACGATATTCAAGATCATCAACCCGGCCACGGAGAACTTCACTCTCAGAGACGGCATCGTCTCGTTCACGTTCTGTCTGGCGGAGCTGAATCTCCACATCTTCCAGCGAGAAAACAGAAGATGGCACATGATCTGGCAACGAAGCCAGACTCTGTTCTACAGCACCCAACGCTTCACGGAGCGAGTCATATTCCCGACGGACATCATCCAGCTCCCGTCCCTTCTTGCCTGCTGACTTGGTAGTTTCGCCCGCAAGCTGAACAGCACGGCCATGGCTCCGGTCAAGACCAGCGGCCACATCCATAAGCCTCCGTCTCTGGTCAGCAATTTCGTCGAGCAAGGCATGATGGGCAGCCTTGGAATACTGTATCTCCTGGTGACGCTGTTCCAGCTCGTCACTATAGACGCGCACACCCCACGTCGCGTAAACAGACCACCCCAAAGCAGTGACCGATAGAAGGACAGAGGCCGCTTGGAATGCTGTCGTCAGCCGGAATGAACGCAGCGATCGCCCTTCTTGGCACAAGACAAGGCGCCGCTCGGGAAACACGCGCTCCACCGCCCGCAACAGTTTTGCCTGCTTGTACTTTCTTGGGTCGTAGAGCGACATGGTCTTCCTGAGCAAGATGGGTCTGGCATAGAAACTCTACGCATACTGTCGAAAAAATTCAGCAGATGGTACCTTCACCTCATAACCACCACGAAAAGAACCTTTTCCACATAATGAAAGCTACATTTGGTTGCCGCCATAACGCAAGAAAAACAGTTACATTATCTCTGTCTTTACCTGATACGGCAAAAATATGGACCTGCATCTCTCCATGAAACAAGAGCCCACAACCGAAGAACAGCACCAAGCACGCAAACCTTCCTGCCTTGTCTTGATAATTGCTACGTGGTTTGGCAGCGGCTTGTCACCTGTCATGCCGGGAACAGCGGGATCAATGGCCGCGCTCCCCTTTGCCGCAATCATCATGTGGCCATGCGGACCAGAGATTGGTCGCTGGTTACTGTTTGGCGCGGCATCAGGGCTTTTTCTTGCTGGCTGGTACTACAGCAATATTTATATGCGTGCAGCGTCGCAACATGATCCAAAAGAGGTTGTTGTTGACGAGGTTGTGGGGCAATGGCTTGTCCTGTGCGCTGTACCAGCAACCCCAATCAATTGGCTTCTGTCTTTTATCCTCTTCCGGATTACGGATATTGTGAAACCCTTCCCTATTTCTTACATCGACAAACATGTCAAAGGAGGCTTGGGTGTCATGCTGGATGACATTGCAGCATCTCTATATGCCATCATCGTCGCACTGCTCTGCCTGAACTACGAGATCATCATAAAGTGAAAAGGGTATAATGCATGTTCTCAGATCAAATGATAGCCGAGGCAGAACGTACACTGGATATGTGTCGTGATAAAGATGTACGATTGGTTACGGCTGAATCCTGCACTGGTGGGCTGATTGCAGCGTGTCTCACCGCTATTCCGGGCAGCTCTGATATTCTTGAGGCGGGGTTTGTGGCCTATGCCAATGTAGCAAAAGAAACAATGCTGGGAGTGCCTCCTTCATTGATCAGGATCAAGGGAGCCGTCAGCGAAGATGTTGCCCTGGCAATGGCACGAGGCGCACTCCGGGCTTCATCCGCAGATCTGGCTGTTGCCGTAACGGGTATCGCTGGCCCTGGCGGCGGAAGCCCGGACAAACCTGTCGGGCTGGTCCACATTGCTGTCGCAACAAGCTTGGGGGGCATAGCGCATAGCGCAGACATCATCAAGGGAACACGCCACGAAGTCAGGGAAGAAACAGTTCTTCGCGCACTCAGGCTTATAAGAACAACTATAAGCCAATAGGCTATAGTTTATTAAAATTCATTTCATCAATGGCAGAATGAATAAATCTATTGTGAGGAAAGAAAAAGCCAAGAAAACGTATAAAAACCATGCTACAGCCCTGAGATAGAAAATCTATCGCTGAGAGTTTTCTGATCCATAAAGAATTTCAGCGCGTGCCTCAAACGCGGAAACCATCTTCGCAACAGCCTCACCAAAAAGAAAACCTATGATCTTTTGCAGGAGGGAAGAGCGAAACTCAAAATCGACATAAAAATCGATCCAAGTTCCATGGTCATCTGGATCTTCGACAAAAATCCAATGCGTGTTCATATGCTTGAAGGGTCCTTCCGAATAGGAAACATCTACACGATCGGGAGATGTCAGCTCAACCTTGGACGTGAACCGCTCCTTCACCATCTTGAAGCCAATAACCAAGTCCGCCCAGAACACATCTCCTTCCCGCCTGTTAATTCTGGCAGCAAGGCACCAAGGCAAGAACTCAGGGTACTTCTCGACATCCGCAACCAAGGCAAAAAGCTGCTCTTTTGTATACGGCAGCTTTCTCTTTTCAGCATGTGTCGGCATATCTCAGCAACTGTCTTTCACAGAACGAGGTGACAACGCCGCTGCCCGGAGTTGCTCATCCCTGGCACGCCGCAGGGCATAAAAGTCACGATCTGCATGATACGAAGAGCGCGTGAGCGGAGAAGAAGCAACCAGCAAAAAGCCTTTTGCACGTCCCATACGGGCGTAATCCTCAAACTCGTCCGGGGGAACAAAGCGTTCCACCTTCGCATGGCGGGGTGTCGGCTGAAGATACTGGCCAATGGTCATAAAATCAACATCAGCGGCACGCAGATCATCCATGAGGTTCAGAACCTCCTGTCGATCCTCACCAAGACCAACCATAATGCCTGATTTTGTGAAAATAGACGGATCAAGCTCCTTGACACGGGACAGAAGCTGCAAAGACCCAAAGTAACGCGCACCGGGCCTTATAGCATTATACAGCCGTGGCACTGTTTCAAGGTTGTGGTTGAAAACATCCGGCTTGGCCTCGACAACAACTTCCAAGGCACCCTGCTTGTGACGAAAGTCGGGCGTCAACACTTCAATTGTGGAAAAGGGAGCCGTATCACGAATAGCCCGGATAACCTTGGCAAAATGGGCAGCACCCCCGTCTTCCAGATCATCACGGTCAACCGAGGTAATCACAACATGGTTCAGACCCATGCTTGCAACAGCATCCGCAACATTCTGCGGCTCGTTGGGATCAAGCCGGTTTGGCTTGCCCGTTTTTACATTACAGAAACGGCATGCACGCGTGCAGATTTCGCCCATGATCATCATGGTCGCGTGCTTCTTCTTCCAACACTCCCCTATATTGGGGCACGCTGCTTCCTCACACACCGTAACCAAAGACTTGGATCGCATAAGCGCACGGGTTTCTTCAAACTCCTGTGACGTTGGAGCTTTGACACGAATCCAGTCCGGCTTGCGCAAAGGTGCTGCTTCCTTGTCGTGAAAAGATTCCATTGTGCTCATGCGATCCTCGTTTGTTCACGGATTACCGTGAATACAGCACCAAGCTATCAGAAGTGAATAGCCCGACCCCATGCATCCAGGACAGATTCATGCATCATCTCGGAAAGGGTCGGATGCGGGAATACAGTATGCATCAGATCTGCTTCTGTGGTTTCCAGCGTTTTGGCAATACCAAAGCCTTGGATCATCTCTGTCACCTCGGCCCCGATCATGTGAGCACCCAACAACTCGCCCGTTTTGGCGTCAAACACCGTTTTGACAAGCCCTTCCGGCTCTCCCATGGCGATCGCCTTGCCGTTACCAACAAATGGGAACCGACCAACCTTGACCTCGTGACCGGCTTCTTTTGCCTTGGCTTCGGTAAGGCCCACAGAAGCGACCTGAGGATGGCAATACGTACATCCAGGTATCGTGGAGCGATTGATGGGATGAACATCCTTCACGCCTGCAATCTTCTCGACACACACGATGCCTTCATGGCTGGCCTTGTGCGCAAGCCACGGACCAAAAGTGATATCGCCAATAGCATAAACGCCGGCCTCACCTGTCCGACACCATTCATCAACTTGGACGATGCCACGTTCAACCTTTACAGCCGTCCCCTCCAGCCCAATATTTTCGATATTGGCCTGAATACCGACGGCAAGAATCACGCGGTCCACCACAAGATCCTGGCTCTTGCCATCTTTCTCGACAGTCACAACAGCATTCGTTGCCGAGGTCTTGATGCCCTTTACCGAGGCCTTGGTCATGATCTTCATGCCCTGTTTCTCAAGGGACTTCTGCAGAAGCCCTGATATTTCAGCGTCTTCAGCCGGAACGATTCGGTCCATCACCTCGACAACAGTAACATCAGCACCAAACGCATTAAAGAAACTGGCGAATTCAATGCCTATAGCACCAGACCCAACTACCAGAAGAGACTTGGGCATTGTATCAGGGACCAAGGCATTCTTGTAGGTCCACACAATCTTGCCATCGGGCTCGATGCCCGGCAACGTACGCGCTCTGGCCCCTGTTGCCAGGATAATGTGGGGGGCAAACAAGCTGGCGATAACCTTGCCGTTGTTTTCGACAGAAACCTTGCCTTTTCCGGCAAGGCGGCCGAAACCATCAAAAACTTGGACCTTGTTTTTCTTGAGCAAATGTTTGACGCCAGAGGAAAGCTGGGAAGCAACCCCTCTCGACCGCTTCACAATGGCCTGCAGATCAAACGTAGCCCCTTGCACCGCAAGGCCGTATTCCTTGGCGTGCCGGAAAGTACGATAAACATCAGCAGAGCGCAAAAGTGCTTTGGTAGGGATACAGCCCCAGTTCAGGCAAATACCACCCAGATGTTCACGCTCGACAACAGCTGTTTTAAGGCCCAGCTGGGCGGCCCTGATGGCCGCCACATAACCGCCGGGACCACCCCCGACAACCACAACGTCAAAGGACGTATCGGACATTACATTTCTCCGTTTCGGTCAGATCAGGGCAATCACAGCATAAGCTGGACAGGGTCTTCCAAGAGCGGCTTCAAGGCCGCGAGGAACTGGGCCCCAACTGCTCCATCAACAGACCGGTGATCAACAGAAAGGGTCACGGTCATCATCGTTCGCACGGCAACAGCCCCGTCACGAACAACAACGCGCTCTTCACCCGCGCCAACAGCCAAGATGCAGCTTTGTGGCGGGTTTATAATGGCAGAGAATGACTTGATGCCATACATCCCCAAATTGGAAATGCTGAATCCGCCACCTTGGAATTCTTCAGGGCGCAGCTTGCCATCCCTTGCCTTCTTCGCAAGAGCCTTCATCTCCGTAGAGATTGTTGCCAGCCCCTTACGGTCTGCATTGCGGATAACCGGTGTAATAAGACCGCCCTCTGTCGCCACCGCAACGGAGATATCAATCTCATCAAACCGCAAAATGGCTTCATCCGTCCACATGGCATTGGCAGCCGGCACTTTCTGGAGGGCCAGTGCACATGCCTTGATGACAAAATCATTGACAGACAGCTTGTGCCCCGCATCGGGAACATTGTTAAGCTGTTTGCGCAGGGCCATCAGGGCATCCAGCTCCACATCAACGGTCAGATAGAAATGAGGAACTGTCTGCTTGGCTTCCGACAGACGTCGGGCAATGGTCTTGCGGATCCCGGTATTGGGTTCAGCTGTATAAGCCTGCCATGGCATGGGCTGCAACTGCGGAGACGAAGATGCTTTGGGGGCCGGAGCAACCGGAGCAGAAGAAGCAGGAGCCACGCGCGCTGTCACGCCGGATGCCAAGACTTCCTGAATATCATGGCGCACAATGCGACCACGTGGACCGCTTCCTTTGAGCACGGAAAGGTCCAGCCCGGCTTCTTTTGCCAAACGACGCGCCAAGGGACTAGCGAATACACGCGTAGCCCCACCGGATGCAGAAGCCGACCGAGACACCGAAACCGAAGAGGCCGGAGAAGATGACACAGCGGCAGGAGCTGCAGTCTTTGCTTCAACCTTAGGCGAAGAAGCCGTCATCAGCGCATCAAGAGCGGCATGATCGTCACCTTCTTCCAGCAAAAGAGCGATCGGCTCATTCACCGCAACGCCCTGCGTGCCCGCAGGAATCAAGACACGCGCCAGAATACCCTCGTCGACAGCCTCAAATTCCATGGTTGCCTTGTCCGTTTCGATCTCGGCAATCACATCACCAGCTGAAATTGCATCACCTTCTTTTTTCAGCCACTTGGCCAGCGTGCCTTCCGTCATGGTCGGAGACAGGGCCGGCATCAGAATCTTTTGAGCCATAACAATATTCCCCTCACCGAATCAGGACTTGTAGCAAACAGACTTGGCCACATCGACAATCTGGGCAACATCTGGCAACGCCAGCTTTTCCAGATTTGCCGCATATGGCATCGGCACATCGGCGCCGGTCACACGGCGAACAGGGGCATCCAGCCAGTCAAACGCCAGCTCGGTCACAACAGCCGAAATTTCCGATCCTATGCCTGCGACAGGCCATCCCTCTTCGACAGATACAATTCGATTGGTTTTCTTGACCGATTCCAGGATCGTAGCAACATCAAGAGGACGGATAGACCTCAGATTGATCACTTCCGCCGAAATTCCCTGCGCAGCAAGAACATCGGCAGCTTCCAGCGCGACACCAACCATTCTGGAATAGGCTGTCAGCGTGACGTCTGTACCAACCCGCTCGACTTTGGCCTTCCCGATCGGAATGACGAAATCAGGATCATCGGGAACATCAAAAGACTGCCCGTAAAGAATCTCGTTCTCCAGGAACACAACGGGGTTCGGATCACGAATGGCAGCCTTGAGAAGGCCCTTTGCATCAGCAGCAGACCAAGGCGCTACTACTTTCAATCCCGGCACATGGGCATACCAGGATGCGTAGCATTGGGAGTGCTGGGCACCAACGCGAGCCGCAGCACCGTTAGGACCGCGAAACACAATGGGGCAACCAAGCTGCCCGCCGGCCATGTACAGGGTCTTCGCTGCAGAATTGATGATGTGGTCAATCGCCTGCATGGAGAAGTTGAACGTCATGAACTCGACAATTGGACGCAAGCCTTTGAAAGCTGCACCCGTTGCAAGCCCGGCAAAGCCCATCTCCGTAATCGGCGTATCAATAACCCGGCGGGGACCAAATTCATCCAGAAGCCCCTGGGATACCTTGTATGCACCCTGATACTGGGCAACTTCCTCACCCATCAGAAATACATTGTCATCACGACGCATTTCTTCGGCCATAGCATCGCGCAGGGCCTCACGAACCGTCTGGCGAATAAATCGTCCGGAAGTCTTTTCGCTTGCCATTGGCGGGGAATAAGCCGTGGTTGTCGGCACAGCCGGCTCAAACACTTCGCCATCGCTGGACGAACCAGCCATCTGAACAGGACGGGGCGCAGATGCAGCCTGAGACGGTGAAGAAGCCTCTGCCACACGGGGGGTAATCTGTGGCGCCTGGCTTACCTGAACCGTATCGGCGCTTTCGCCTTCCTCAAGCAAAAGAGCAATCGGTGTATTCACCGCCACACCTTCTGTTCCCTCAGGAATGAGGATCTTGCCCAGAGTTCCCTCGTCAGCAGATTCAAACTCCATGGTTGCCTTGTCCGTTTCGATCTCGGCAATCACATCGCCGGACGCAACAACATCCCCTTCCTTCTTGAGCCACTTTGCCAGCTTTCCCTCTGTCATTGTCGGCGACAGGGCGGGCATCAGAACGGTAATCGACATAATAGAACTTCCTCCGCTCGCTCAGGCGCCAACCAGAATATCGGTATACAATTCCGAAGGATCCGGCTCGGGGCTGCTTTGCGAGAACTCCGCCGCCTCGGTAACGATCTGCTTGACCTCCCGGTCAAGTTCTTTCAGGCCCGCCTCATCAATGGCACCCATTTCAAGAAGCTGAACCTTGAGCAAGTCAATCGGGTCACGCTCGGTGCGCATCTTGGTCACTTCGTCTTTGCTCCGGTATTTTCCCGGATCCGACATGGAGTGACCACGGTAACGATACGTCTTGGCTTCAAGGATATAAGGCCCCTTGCCCGAGCGTGCATGGCCCGCAGCACGCAGGGCAGCATCGCGTACAGCAAGGACATCCATACCATCAACAGCCTCACCCGGTATGCCATAGGCATAACCACGCTGGAACAACTCGGTCGAGGCAGAGGCACGTTCAACACTGGTGCCCATACCATACTTGTTGTTCTCGATGACATAGACTACCGGCAGCTTCCACAAAGCAGCCATATTGAAGCTTTCATATACCTGACCTTGGTTGACAGCCCCATCGCCCATGTAGGCAAAGTTAACGCCATTGTCGCCCTTGTACTGGTGAGCAAAAGCAAGACCTGTCCCGATTGGGATCTGTGCCCCAACGATACCGTGACCGCCGTAAAACCCCTTTTCTTCGGAGAACATATGCATGGAGCCGCCCTTGCCACGGGAATATCCCCCTTCACGGCCGGTCAGCTCTGCCATTACTCCACGCGCATCCATGCCACACGCCAACATATGACCATGATCACGATAACTGGTTACAACCGTATCAACTCCTTCAAGCGCTGCGGCCTGCATGCCAACAACAACGGCCTCTTGGCCGATGTAAAGATGACAGAAACCACCGATCAGACCCATGCCATACAGCTGGCCGGCTTTCTCTTCAAAGCGGCGTATCAAAAGCATGTCGCGATAGTAGGTCTTCAACTGAGCAAGGTCCGGCGCATCGGAGCGCAGTTTACGGCGAGATGTGGATGCCATGATCCCTCCGGATTTGGGGGCAAACGAGACGCGGTCCCGACAAAAAGCACGACGAGCCGTGGCTCTGCACCGGCTGCCGGGAACCTCTGTTTATTTCCGGCAAAGGTATCCAAAGATCACGCAGTTGCAAGCACGAATCTACAACCAACCCTCTGTTTTGCAACGCACAACGAGATTTAAACCATTTACCAGTTAATCATTTGTATAGAATGTATATCGCAACTGATCATCAAGGAATGAAGGAATTTTATATCGCGTTATGATTCTAAAACGAATTTATTGTCCGATAAAAATACCCTTATAATAACAATATGCTAGATAGGCCAGCACAGAAGGGGCCAATCCCTCCCGGAAAATTGTAATAAAGCTCCCCTATCAATTGGCTTCAAGTGCCTATCCGGACATAAAAAAGCCGGGGAGCATCATACTCCCCAGCCAGAAAAGCAGGACTTCAAAGAAAGGACGAATCCTCAGGCGCTGCCCAATTCCTCGGAACGAGGCCTCTCGGAATAAATGACCAAGGGCTTGGCTCTCAACTCAGCAGCTTCTTTGTTGACCACGACCTCCTCAATACCTTCATTGCCCGGAAGATCAAACATCGTATCAAGCAGGATACCTTCCATGATCGAACGCAAGCCACGCGCCCCGGTCTTCCGAGCGATTGCCTTCTGCGCAATCGTGGAAAGAGCATCTTCCTGGAAGGTCAAGTGAGCATTTTCCATCTCAAAAAGCTTCTGGTACTGCTTGACCAATGCATTCTTTGGCTCTGTCAGAATCTGAATCAAAGCAGCCTCGTCCAGATCGTCCAGCGTAGCAATGACCGGCAAACGCCCGACAAACTCTGGTATAAGGCCGTACTTCAGCAAATCTTCTGGCTCAATCTCACGCAACAGCTCGCCGGTTTTTCTTTGCTCGGGATCACGGACATCCGCACCGAAACCAATCGATGTTCCCTTGCCCCTCTGGCTGATAATACGATCCAGACCGGCAAAAGCGCCACCGCAGATAAAGAGTATGTTCGTTGTATCAACCTGCAAAAATTCTTGCTGAGGGTGCTTGCGACCACCTTGGGGAGGTACCGATGCAACAGTACCTTCCATAATCTTCAGCAAGGCTTGCTGAACACCCTCACCGGAAACATCACGGGTTATCGAGGGATTATCAGACTTTCGACTGATCTTGTCGATTTCATCAATATAAACAATGCCCCTCTGCGCACGCTCGACATTATAGTCAGCAGCTTGCAACAGCTTGAGGATAATGTTTTCCACATCCTCCCCAACATATCCGGCTTCCGTCAGCGTCGTGGCATCGGCCATGGTAAAGGGAACATCAAGAATACGAGCCAGCGTCTGAGCCAGAAGGGTCTTGCCACAACCAGTCGGGCCAATCAGCAAAATATTGGACTTGGCAATCTCGATATCATTGCCTTTCCCAACAACTGACAGTCTCTTGTAGTGATTGTGCACAGCGACGGACAGAACGCGTTTCGCATGCGCCTGCCCTATAACATAATCATCCAAAACCTTCATGATGTCACGCGGCGAAGGAACGCCATCACGGGTCTTCACCATGTGAGTTTTATGCTCTTCACGGATAATATCCATGCAAAGCTCAATACACTCATCGCAAATGAAAACGGTTGGACCGGCAATAAGCTTGCGTACTTCGTGCTGGCTTTTCCCGCAGAACGAGCAGTACAAGGTATTTTTTGAATCGCCGCCCGGGGACTTGCTCATTGTATCTCCACTCCATGCGGCAAGAAGCGCCGGATCGGGAAACGACCCTGATCTCACCGCGAAGACTATACTCGGCCAACAGGCCCTTGCTCCAAGCTCTTATGTTAGCCGTTACAGCAAGGCACGCACAATCTCAAAATGCCTGCTACCGGAAAAACCAACGGCTTGGGAACGACCACACCCCTCACCCGGAAAACGGACAAGGAACCCTTATTGTTCCGATATAATATGTATACCGGAACAATAAGGGACACTCAAAACCAATCTGCAACAAACGCCTCAGTCACCAGGTTTTGATCCTGTATCAACAGATTTTGGGCGCTCCTGTACGACCTCATCAATCAGCCCAAATTCCTTGGCTTCCTCCGCTGGCATAAACTTGTCGCGCTCCATCGCCTGCTCAATTTCCTCAATTGGCTTACCGGTATGCTTTGCATACATGGAATTCAGGCGAGAACGAAGACTCAGGATCTCCCTGGCATGAATTTCTATATCAGTGGCCTGCCCCTGAAATCCGCCCGATGGCTGATGGATCATGATCCTTGAATTTGGCAGGGAGAACCGCTTGCCCTTTGCACCAGACGTCAACAACAGTGACCCCATGGAAGCAGCCTGACCGATACACAGCGTGGCTACATCACAGCGGATATACTGCATGGTGTCGTACATGGCCAGACCGGACGTCACCACACCACCAGGTGAGTTGATATAAAAGGCAATATCCTTGGAGGGATTCTCAGACTCAAGAAACAAAAGCTGCGCACAAACCAGACTGGACACAACATCATTGACCGGCCCGGTCAGGAAGATAATGCGTTCTTTCAGCAAACGGGAATAAATATCATAGCTGCGCTCTCCACGGTTGGTCTGCTCGACAACCATCGGCACCAGCGTGTTCATATAAACGTCAAAAGGATCCCGCTCGCGCATCATTCTACTCTTCCTTGCTCATTACACGGAAACACCTGCCGGTGGCCACTGTAGGCTACTGACTGGGCAATGAAAAGTCCTGTTATACGGCAGAGGGCAGCAGACAACCAATTAAAAAGGCGCCCAGTCCAGACAGGGCGCCTTCTCTTGGTATAACAAAAGCAGGGCTACTTACTCAGCAGCAGCGCCAGATTTCTTGGATACCTTCTTTCTTGCAGCTTTCTTTGGGGCCGCAGAAGCTTCTCCGGTCTCCATCAGCCCAGCAGGCGACATTTTCTGGTCCGTGCACGTAACCTTTCCAAGGATAAGGTCAACAACTTTATCCTCATAAATAGGCGCCCTCAACTGATCCAGTGCCTGCTTATTACTCTGGAAGTACTGGAAAACAGCACGCTCCTGACCGGGATAGCGCATGGCCTCACGCATCACGGCATGGTTAAGGTCTTCCTGGGTAACTTGAACCTCGCCACGACGCCCGGTATCGGCCAGCAAAAGCCCCAAGCGCACGCGACGCTCGGCTATTGCGGTATATTCAGCACGCAGATCATTTTCAGACTTGCCCTTGTCTTCCTCTTCCAAGGCATCGTTCTTCATCGCAGCCTCAATTTCGGGCCAGATCCCTGAAAATTCAGCGTCGATCATGCCTTGAGGGACCGGGAAGCTGACCATCTCGGACAGCTTGTCCAGAAGCTCACGCTTCATGCGTCCGCGCACCAAATTGTCATAATCCGACTGGATCTGCTCACGCACAGCGGTACGCAAAGCCGCCATGTCATCGAATCCAGCAGACTTCGCGAACGCATCATCAAGCTCGGGCACCTTGGCTTGCTTGAGAGCCTTCACATTGACCTCAAACGCAGCCTCTTTACCGGCAAGATCCTTGGCATGGTAGGACTCGGGGAAGGTTACGGTCACCGTAACGCTGTCACCGGGCTTGGCACCGACAAGCTGATCCTCAAAGCCGGGGATGAAAGATCCCGATCCAAGCTCCAGGTCATAAGACTCACCCTTGCCGCCGGGGAACTCTTCGCCATCGATACGTCCAACGAAATCAATCTCAAGGATATCGCCAGTTTTAGCCTTACGCGCTTCCTCGACAACCTCATTCACCTTGCGGCTTTGCGCAATACGGGCCAAGGCTTCCTCAACCTCGGCATCCTCGAATTCCACAACAGGCTTGACCAGCTGAACGGCCGCAAAGTCTGTCTCACCGATTTCAGGGAGAGCCTCGAATTCCATGGTGAATTCAAGATCCTTGCCCTCATCGAAGGACACAACCTCAATCTTGGGCTGCGCTGCCGGTGTCAGCTTCTTTTGCTCCAAGGTCGAACGCACACCGCCCTGGACGGCATCTTCCAGAACTTCACCCATGATAGAGGCCGCATAGCGCTTGCGAACAATGGACATCGGCACTTTCCCCGGACGAAAGCCGGCGATAGAAACCCGGGTCGCAACCTCCTTGAGACGGCTTTCAACCTTGTTGCCAATGTCTCCGGCCGGAACGACAATCTTGAAAGCATGCTTCAGACCGTCAGCATTCGTTTGAGTAACCTGCATGGAATATCCCGAAGTTCTTGGGTACCGAACGGACCGCGACAATCTTGGCCCTGCTTCCCCTTATGACAAACCGAAAACCCTTTTTTACCCGGGTCCTGTCCTTGCCCGGATATACAGGCACAGTGACAATCCTCGCGGATAATGTGGTGCGGGCGGAGGGACTTGAACCCCCACGACACAAGGCCACCGGAACCTAAATCCGGCGCGTATACCAATTTCGCCACGCCCGCCAGCGCTGCCACACCTTATCTACAGCCAAGCTCAACTTTGCGGTCAACAAAGCAGTTTTTGCCACTGCCTGCACCACGCAGAACACCGGCTGCCGACCAAGATCGGCTGCACGAAGCCACACACATAGACAATTCAAGATACAAATGGCAACAAAAGAATGCATGAACAGCCGACTCAGTGAGCAAACAGCCTACCCCTTCAGCCACCCTTTAAGGGCTGAAGACAGGGCTGCGGTCCCCCGAGAGCTATAGCCCTCGTGGTTTTTCTCGATATCCTGTAACCGGTAAAGGTAGTTGACCATAAGTCCGGCAGACTGCCTGATACCCCGCCCGGAGCGGTCCCCCATCCAGTTCAGGCGTTCAATGCGGGCACCATTGCTCAGATGGAAATGGGCCACAGGATCAATGGCTACAGGAACATTTCCTTTTTCGGGAAAACGGCGGGCAGAAACCAGATAAATCGTGGCAAGACGCAAAAGAATGGGACGCATAACATCAGCTGTGTCCTTGTCACTTTGCCACAGCTCCGCAGACAAAAGACGACCGAATAATCCCAATGCAGGAGGACGGGCTCCATTTCCCTTGCGACGAACCAAGGCTGTAACAGCCTTGATTTCAGCAGGAAGAAGAAGGTCATCGCCGTCTTTCTCCACCTGCTGCTCTAACCAGACGCGAAAACCGGGAAGAGGCGAAAGCGTGGCAAAAGCCTTGAGGGAAGGAAACTCGGCTGACAGCGTGGATACAACCTTCTTGATCAGGAAATTCCCGAAACTGATACCGGAAAGCCCCTTCTGGGCGTTGGAAATAGAATAGAAGACGGCCGTATCAGCCAAGGCGGGATCCCCCACCGGGGCATTAACATCCAGCAGATCGTGAATATTATCTGCTATCCCATTGAGAAGTGCGACCTGAACAAAGATAAGGGGCTCATCCGGCATCCGGGGATGAAAAAAACCGTACAGTCTACGGTCAGAGTCCAGACGATTTTTCAAATCATCCCAGCTTCTGATTTCATGAACTGCTTCATAAGAAATAATTTTCTCAAGGACTGCTGCTGGGCTGGCGTCCCATGTGATGCGGCGCAATTCCAGAAAACCTATATCAAACCAACCTGTCAGAATTTCCATCAGGTCACGCTCAAGACCATCAAGCTCAGGATGCCCGGAACGAAACTTGAGCAGCTCTGCCCTCATATCAACAAGAAACTTCACACCATCAGGCAATATATTGAATTGCTTCAATAAACTTATCCTGGGTGGCTGCAGAGCCTGATAGACATGAAAGGCAGCCTGCTCACGCTCGGTGTCATCCGCACCTTCAAGTTCTGCAATGGCTCTGTCCACGGCATCACGATCAGGGCTGAACTCTGTTGCCATAAGGGTCAGAAAGCGTCGCCGCCCCAGCTCACTCAAACCAAGATACACATGCCCCAAGGCCGCAGCACGGGTACGAGCTGAAACATCCCCACCACGCGCATCCAGACACGCCTGCATCTGCTCGCGCAGGTGCAAAAGCTGCTCATCCGGTAGATCCGGATCGAGATGAGCCAGCGCTCCCCCTCCTTGGGGAGCAACAAATTCCCGCCACAGGGTACCCAAACGATCCAGCAAACCAGGAACCTGATGCCGCGCCATTATCCATCTCCTCCGGGGCAGACCCCGGGTACATCGGGTCACGTCAATTGTGCAAGAATATGCGGAAAGGCCAAAGAAATATCCTCTGCTACCATTCCCTTTCCAAGATGACGCCCTGCCTCGGCATGCAGCCATACCCCGGCACATGCAGCGGAAAATCCGTCCATACCACCGGCAAGGTTGGCTGCGATAATACCGGCAAGAACATCACCACTTCCAGCCGTCGCCAACCATGGAACCGCATGCGTTGTGACCGCAGCCATACCGTCAGGGGCTGCAATAATGGTGTCGGCTCCCTTCAGCACCATGAAGACTCCCAAATCCCTGGCAGCCTGACGCGCTTTCACCAGACGGGGTAAAGTCCCCATTTCTGGAAATAAACGCCCGAATTCGCCTTCATGAGGCGTCATGACAATGGGCGCAGCAGCCGTACGCACAATTGCGCGTAGCTCATCGACTCGTCCCGCGAAAGTATCGATGGCATCCGCATCGAGAACAATGGCCAGTCGCCGAGATACAATGTCTCTGATCATCTCTGGCAATAACGGAACACGACCCAGTCCGGGTCCAATAACAACGGCATTGGCACAGATATTCTGCGGTAAGGTCAGAAACCCATCGTTATCATCTTGAGGAACAACGATAAGTCCTGGATCAAGGGCACACAGGAAAGCAGTATCCCGTGGGGCCACAACTGTGACAAGGCCCGCCCCTGCCCGACGGGCAGCCATAGCGGCCAAACGGGCGGCCCCACTCATGTGCACACCCGAAAAGACAATTACGTGACCACGGGAGTATTTGTGGTCTCTCCAGTTCAGGACAGGCAAAGACCACAGACGAGGATCATTGACAAAGGTTCGGGGCGAAACACGCTCCAGTACCAAGGCTGGTATACCAATATCAGCGACCGTCAAGCGACCAATGTAATCCCTGCCCGGGTACAGCACATGCCCAGGCTTGGGGCGGAAGAATGCAACGGTTGCCACGCAAACAGGCGCAGGGCCATCAAGAGAGCCATCGTGCCCATTGATACCAGACGGAATATCCACCGCCAGACAGGGAATCGAATCCTTGTTGATTTTAGCGACAACAGCCGCAGCATCCCCATCCAGAGGACGATCCAGACCTGCCCCGAACAAGGCATCCACAACCATGGCAGCCCCGTCCACACTATGCGAGGACAATTGCTCCACAGGCCCTTTCCAGCGCTGTGCATTGATTGCGGCATCACCCTTCAAGGCATCGGACTTGCAGGACAAGGCCACACGGACAGGCCAGCCACGCCGCGTCAGCATGCGGGCCGCTACAAAGCCATCGCCGCCATTGTTGCCAGGACCACACAGCACCACAACTCGCTTTTTCCGGCCACACAGGCGAACAACCTCGCGGGCAACCGAAAAACCAGCAGCTTCCATCAGATACAAAGATGAAACCCCGGCTTCCACGGCCAGACGATCGGCTTCTCTCATCTCCATGGGATTCAGCAGGGCTGCTTCCAATTGGCTGGAAGAAGCGGAAAACGACACCACAGAGCGCTTCTCTGCTTCATCCATGTCCGATCCCCCCTTTTCTTCCGCCCACTACCTTTCTATAAAGCCGGGAGAAGGGTCACGGCTACAGGAGAGTTTTCCGTGAAGGTCCTCGTTCTGGGTGCCGGCGTGGTTGGAACCTGTACAGCCTGGTGGCTTTCACAGGATGGGCACGAAGTGCATGTACTGGACCGACAGCCCGCCGTTGCGCGGGAAACCAGCTTTGCCAACGGCGGACAGGTTTCGGTCAGCCATGCAACCCCGTGGGCTTCCTTCCATACCCTGCGCAAGGCGGTCGGATGGCTGGGGAACAAGGATGCTCCGTTGGTCATGCCCTTGCTGCGCTATGATCCCGCCCTGTGGCGATGGATCCTGCGTTTTCTCGCCAACTGCCCCAGACAAGCCGTTGAAAACAATACACGCAAAACCGTGCATCTTGCCCTTTACAGTCGAGAGACTCTCAGGCAGATGCGCGAAAATCTTTCGCTTGAATACTCTTGCCTTTCCAAGGGGATATTGCATATTTTTCGTAATCAACGTGAATATGATTTCCAGTGTCGATCTGCGGAAGTCATGACATCGGCAGGTTTGCCACAGCATGTTGTCAACAGACATAACCTGACAGACATTGAGCCTGCCCTGACCGCCAAAGCCCATGAACTGGTCGGCGGGATCTACAGCCCGGATGATGAAAGTGGCGATGCCCGCACCTTCACAGAATCCTTGGCCGCTATTGCGCAGCAAAACGGTGCAACCTTTCATACCGGAGTTCAGATTAATCACCTCTTGTATGACGGCCCAGCCATTTCTGGTGTTTCAACAAACATGGGAACCTACAAGGCCGATGCCTTTGTCATTGCCCTCGGCAGCTATAGCCCAAAGCTGCTGGCTCCCTTGGGAATTCACCTGCCTGTGTACCCGGCCAAGGGTTATTCCATCACAGTGCCATTGGCCGATCATGCACCGGGTGCGCCCTCTGTTTCGGTGACCGATGATGAAAACAAAATGGTTTTCTCACGCTTGGGGAATCGGTTGCGCGCGGCAGGGACAGCCCAAATGACCGGATGGGATACCAAGCTGGACCAGAAACGGGCCGATGTCATTCGCAAACACGCGATGTCCCTGTTTCCAGATGCAGGAAACTATGCAGCCAGCGAGATCTGGTGCGGCCTACGCCCGAAAACGCCGGACTCCGTGCCGTACATATGCCAGACACCCTACCGTGGCCTCTTTCTCAACACGGGCCACGGCACGCTGGGCTGGACCATGTCTGCTGGATCAGGACGCCTGATGGCAGATCTTGTATCCGGACGAACACCAGACATTGATCCCACCGGCTACGGGCTGGAAAAGCGTGTATACTAGACGGCATCCCCTATCCGGCTGTAATCACCACGGAAATAGAGAAGCGGCAGCTTTGCGTCATCGCTTTCAAGATGTTCGACCTGACCAATAACAATCTTATGGTCTCCGCCATCAACAACCTGAACAACCTTACACTCCAAGCACGCCACACATCCCTCTATAAGAGGAATGCCCGTTACACCGCGACGCTGCGAAATACCTTGCCACTTGTCACCGCTGCGGCGGGCAAAAGCAACCGAAACAGCTTTTTGGTCCTGTGAGAGAATATTCACGCCAAAGTGACCGTCCAGAAACGCGTCAAGGCAAGATGTCTTTTTGTCCAAGCAGAATAATACAAGAGGGGGCGACAACGACAGCGAACTAAAGGCGCTGATCGTGACGCCAGTGGCAACACCATCCTTCCCCAGGGTGGTCATGACTGTCACACCGGTCGGGAAGCATCCAAGAGTCTTACGAAAGCTATGATCGTCAGGCAGCATAAACCCTCACCTGTCTGGCCTGTTTCAGGCGGTACACACCAGTGTGCCCCAGTACTACGAAATTGTATAACCTACAAACAAGGATTTTCCCGCATGACATGACCGGACATGGCACAATCATGACAGAATTGCCAACAGGGGCAGCAAATTCCCGACCTGTGTTGCAGTTTCTGTCCCGGTTGGCTAAAACCAGAGGGTCTGGTTCCTTTGGTCAGGAAGCGGCCGCACGGAATCCGCATGGGACAGAGGGCACATGCTCGTAATCATAGGCACGGTTATCGTTATTGCCTGCGTCATCGGTGGTTATGCCATGGGTGGTGGCCACTTGGACGTTCTTTGGCAACCGCTGGAGTTCCTGATTATTTTCGGGGCGGCCGGTGGCAGCATGGTAATCGGAAGCCCGACAAGCGTGCTGAAGGGAATCGGGCACGCCATGGGTCCTATGATGAAGGGGCCACGCCACCATAAGGACAGCTATCTTGAAGTGCTGAGTATGCTCTACTCGGTATTTCGTCTTGCCAAGACCAAAGGCGATCTGGCACTTGAAAGCCACGTGGAACGACCGGAAGAAAGCCCGTTGTTCCAGAAATTTCCCAACTTTTCCGCCGATCATCATACACTGGTGTTTCTATGTGATTATCTACGTCTCCTGACACTGGGCACGAACAATGCCCACGAGGTAGAGACCATCATCACAGAGGAAATAGAGGCCCACCACCACGAGCATCACTTGGTCGTAAAGGCCGTGGGCGACATGGCCGATGGTATGCCTGCATTGGGCATCGTCGCCGCCGTGCTTGGCGTCATCCATACCATGGGATCGATTACAGAACCGCCAGAAGTTCTTGGGCACCTGATTGGCGCTGCCCTGGTCGGAACGTTCTCTGGAGTTCTGCTGTCCTATGGCTTTTTCGCTCCGTTCTCGCGGGCAATTGATGCCGCGTACACATCAGAGACGGAATATCTGAACTGCATCAAGGCGGGCCTCCTCGCACACATGCAGGGCTATGCTCCACAGGTTTCCATCGAATTTGCCCGGAAAATTGTCCCCCCTCATGTACGTCCAACGTTCCAGGAACTGGAAGAAACGGTCACCAACCTTTCGCACGACTGATGTAAAACCAGGGAAATCCGGTCCGGAATGAAAGGCAGCGCGGGATAAATGGCCGAGGAAGAAGGCAAAAATGCAATAATCATCAAGCGGATCAAGAAGGGTGGTCACGCGGCCCATGGTGGTGCCTGGAAAGTGGCCTACGCCGACTTTGTGACCGCGATGATGGCCTTCTTTCTTCTTCTGTGGCTCCTTAATTCTGTAACGGAAGAACAGCTGCAAGGGATTTCAAACTACTTTGCACCCACGGCTGTTTCGCAAAGCCCAAGCGGAGCAGGTGGTATGCTCGGTGGCTTGGTTGTTGGCGAAGGGGCATCCCAGTCCAATTCAGCTCCACCTGCGACTAATATCAACCTTCCCCCTTCTACAGTCGGCTCTGGCGGACAGGATTTTACCGATCCACAGGAAGGGCGTTCTGAAAAAGATCAGGACAGCTCTGCAGAGCAGAAACAACAACAAAGCAAGGAAGAAGATGCCCGCAGACAACGCGAGCAACTACAGCTTGACACCATCTCACGCGAAATCAGGCAAGCCCTGAATGCGTTGCCACAAATGAAGGCTCTGCAAGACAGCCTGATCATTGACAACACTCCCGAGGGGTTGCGCATCCAACTAATTGACCAGGACAGGCTTCCTATGTTCCCGGCCGGGTCCAGTGCCCTGTATGAGCATACCCAGAAACTGCTCCTTCTGGTCAGCCGCGTTGTCAAACTGATGCCACAGAAGATTGCAGTCTCCGGCCATGCCGACTCGGGGGGCTTCACAGACCCGTCCGGCTATGGAAGCTGGGAGCTCTCAGCCGACAGGGCCTTGGCGGCCCGGCGTGTCCTGTTACAGGGTGGCGTGCCAGATGACCGGTTTGCCCGGATCGCAGGCGTTGGCCCCAATGATCCCTTGGAACCATCCAATCCGGATAGCCCGCGCAACCGGCGGATCAGCATTGTTCTCCTCCGTGATGATTCTGCTATCCCAGCCGACAGCGGCAATCCGGGTTCACCGGGCAGCGGCCCCCTGCCCAGTATCCTCGATACCCGATGAAACAAGGGGATGCCCCTTTTCTGGGGGGACTCCTGGTCCGGAAGGCTGTGTTTACAGGGAACACGCTTCACCATCATAGTGGCGGCAGGACAACATCGGTAATGAACGATGGAAAACTCTCCGGTACGGCGACCGCACTTCTTTTTCACAACCGCCCCCATGCCGTGCCCCTATATGGAAGGACGGATGGAGCGGAAGATTGTGACCGAGCTTGCCGGACCGGATGCCGGGGCTTTGCACGATACGCTGTCACGATCCGGCTTTCGCCGGAGCCACTCCATCGCCTATGCCCCCGCATGCCCCAGTTGCGCGGCCTGCACACCGGTGCGGGTTGTGGTCCGTAACTTTGCAAAAAACCGCAGCTTTCGTCGCACCTGGAACAGCAATGCAGATCTTTATGGGCGGATGGTGCCACCAAGAGCAACAGCCGAACAATACCGGCTTTTCAGCGCCTACCAAGCGTGCCGTCACAGCGGCAGTGATATGGCCTTGATGAGCTTCTACGACTACAGAGCCATGGTTGAAGACAGTCCGATCGAAACGCACTTGGTTGAGTTCCGTGATCACCAAGGAAAGCTGACAGCGGTCTGCCTTATGGACAAGATGGACGACGGCGTTTCCGGGGTTTACAGCTTCTTCGACACCTCCAGGAGCCGGAGGGGACTTGGTACCTTCATCATCCTGTGGATGATCGAGACGGCCCGGACCCTTGAACTGCCCTATGTCTATCTGGGTTACTGGATCGCAGAAAGCCCGAAAATGAGCTACAAGAAACGGTTCACCCCGCTCGAAGTTTTTACGGGGAATGGATGGCATCTTCTGGATGAGAAAACGGGGGCACCGCGTCCGCCCGTTCTCCAGCCTTTCTCGCCCTAAAAACGATTGCTGCGGGGGAAGCCTGTCGGAGGCAGCTTGCCCTGCCCGGCACGCGCCCCCCGCCACGGCACCAAGTTCATCTCGGTGCGAATACGCTCCCCGGAACGGAATGTCAAACCATCCTCGGCACTGAAAACCTTGACGTCCGAGGTTCCACCATCCTTGTATTTCTGGAGAATAACACCCCGCCCCTTTGCCATCAGGGGAACCTCCTCTATCGAGAAGACCAATAGCTTCCTGTTCTGCCCGATGATTGCAACCGTATCGCCATCCGCCGGCATGCAGAATGCGGCTATTTCGCCTTCTCCCGGGACAAGAATCTGCTTACCGGCACGAGTCTGGGCAACAACATCATCTTCCGCAACACGGAAACCACGCCCACCGGAAGAAGCCAGAAGAAGCTCTCTCCCCGCCTCGTGAACCATAAGAGCGGCCACTTCTGCATCATTGGGCAGATCAACCATCAACCGCAGCGGTTCGCCGAAACCACGTCCCCGTGGTATCCGATCGGCTGCCAGGGTATAAAACCGCCCCGTGGTGGCAAAGATCAGAATTTTGTCTGTTGTGTAGGCATGCAGGGCAATCCAGAGCTGATCACCCTCCTTGAACCGGGTCTCCGTTACATCTTCCGCATGGCCCTTCAGGGCACGGATCCAACCTTTCTCCGACAACAGAAGTGTAACAGGCTCCCTCTCAATCACCGCCTCAATCGGAACAACCACAGCAGACGGTGGCCCTGCAATCTCTGTCTTTCTGGTTCCAAGGCGGGTCTTCTGACCAAATTTTTTTTTCGTCTCTGTCAGCTGCCGTGAAATTTCAGCCCACCGTAGGGAAGGATCAGCCAGCAATGCTTCCAGGCCGGCTTTTTCTGAAGACAGACGGTCATACTCGCTGCGGATTTCAACTTCCTCAAGCCGCCGCAAGGACCGCAGCCGCATATTCAGAATGGCTTCAGCCTGCATATCCGACAGACCAAAAGCCTTCATCAAAGCTGCTTTTGCCTCATCTTCCTCACGAATGATACGGATGACTTCATCCAGGTTAAGATAGGCAATCAGATAGCCTGCCAAGATCTCCAGCCTGTGGTCAATCTTCCCCAGGCGGTAGCGCGACCTCCGCTCCAGCACTTCGATCCGGTGTTCCAGAAAAGCCTCAAGAACATCCTTCAAGGGCATCACGCGGGGCGTTCCATCCGCAGACAGAACATTCATGTTAAGGCTGAAACGTATTTCCAGATCTGTCTGTCGGAACAGGTGCTCCATCAACAGTTCCGGGTCAACCGTCCGGTTACGAGGCTCCAGAACAACGCGCACGTCCTCGGCAGACTCATCGCGGATATCAGCCAGAAGGGGCAGCTTTTTTGCGTTCAGAAGCTCCGCTATCTTCTCGATCACCCTTGATTTCTGGACCTGATAGGGAATCTCGGTGACGATAATCTGGAACAAGCCGTGCGAGAGTTTCTCTATCTCCCAGCGGGCGCGCAAACGGAACGTTCCGCGCCCGGTTGCATAAGCTTCGCGCACAGAGTCCGGACTGTCTACCAGAACACCACCAGTGGGGAAATCAGGTCCCTTGATGCAGGTCAGCAATCCATCCACGGACAGATCCGGCTTCTTGATCAGCGCCAAAAGAGCATCACACAACTCCCCGATATTATGAGGGGGAATATTGGTTGCCATACCGACGGCAATGCCAGAAGACCCATTGGCCAAGACATTGGGGAAGGCTGCCGGCATGACTACCGGCTCTGACTCCTCCCCATCATAGGTCTCGCGGAAATCGACAGCATCTTCGTCCAGCCCATCCATCAAGGCCGTTGCCACCTCTGTCAGACGGGATTCGGTATAACGCATGGCCGCAGCGCCATCGCCGTCGATGTTACCAAAGTTGCCTTGTCCCTCCACCAATGGGTACCGGGCAGCAAACTCCTGGGCCAGACGCACCAAGGCATCATAAACGGCACCATCACCGTGAGGATGGTATTTACCGATGACATCCCCGACCACGCGGGCACACTTCTTGAAACCACCGGCGGGATCCAGTTTGAGAAGCCGCATGGCGTACAACAAGCGGCGATGGACCGGCTTCAATCCATCCCGCACATCGGGAAGTGAACGGGACACAATGGTCGAAAGAGCATAAGCGAGATAGCGCTCCGACAGTGCTTCGGCCAATGGCTGGTGACGTATGATCTCGGCAGATTTTGACGCGCTCATGCAAAAAACCCCGAAGGAAAAGCAGCTACAGATGGCAGGACAGCAAAGGCCGCACTATACCTTGCCATCCCCCCTGCAGGTCAAGGCCGGGACAAGAAGCGCTGTGCAAGGCGCTGGCGAACAGACGGTAGACACGCGCGGGAAGGAACAAGGAGATGCTTCTCCAAGAAATATCCTGTCAGGTTTAATCCCTGAAGCAGGTCTGATGGATCGGCATCTTCGTCCGGATCGACCAGAAACGACGGCAAGGCCAGAAGGCGATCACGATAAGGCTCCCCGGCCAACGCACTGACAGCACGGCCTGTTTTGGGAGAAACATAAATCAGATTGCTGGTAGAACCCGTCGCAGCACAACAGGACAAATCTAGTCCATACCCCAAGCCAGCCAGAACCTTGACTTCCCACCGCACGTAAACATCTATGCGCCTGCATTCCCGCAGGGCTGCAAGAAGAGCCAACAGCGCTGCCCAGATATCGGGATACGGTTGTCTTTCAGGCACGACCGTATCCAGAACAGCACAGGCCGATGCCAAAGCTTCCAAGGCGATTGGCTGATCAAAAAAATGCGGGGCTATGCTTTCAAGAAGCTCGACCTCGAATATTCCCAGCTGCTCCCCCAGACGCGCCTTCCAGGACAGCTGCACAATATTGCTTGGCTGGAGACCCCCCACCCCCCCTTTCCGGACCAGACGGGATGACATGACAAGACCATTCCACCGCCCATGCATAGCCGTCAGGACAGAAAGGCGAACGCGCCCCTCACCAACAGGATGGATAGACAGAACGACCCCGATATCCTGCCACGCCACAGCCATGTCAACATCCTCTGCTATGCGCCTTAGACGTTATAGTCCAGCCCCCAGGCATTGTAACGCGACGGATCTTCAGCCCACTGTTCGCGTACAGTCACATGCAGGAAAAGATGTATCCGACGTTCCAGAAGGGACTCCAGTTCCTTGCGGGCACTGGCACCGATTGAACGGATCTTGCTCCCCCCCTTACCAAGAACAATCATGCGCTGGCTGTCACGCATCACATAAATTGTCTGATCAATACGCACAGAGCCATCCGGACGCTCATCCCAGCGTTCTGTCTCCACTGTAATGCTGTAGGGCAACTCCTCGTGCAGATTCAGGAAGACCTTCTCCCGCGTCAATTCGGCAGCCAAAAGGCGTTGCGGCACATCCGACACCTCATCTTCGGGGAACATCCATGGTCCCTCAGGGGCAGATTCCACCAAACAGGCCAGAAGATCGGCGATGCCATCACCTGATTTTGCCGAAATCATGAAAACGCGCTCAAAAATCCCCTCGTTGAACAGGCTTTCGGTTAACGCCAGAAGCTTTGAACGCTCAACAAGATCGATTTTGTTGAGAACCAGAATAACGCCTGTGCTTGATGCAGACTTCAACGTGTCGATGATCACACGGGTATCATCATCAATGCCCCGCGCGGCATCAATGGTCAGCATCAGGCGATCCGCATCAGCCGCACCACCCCATGCAGCCGCAACCATGGCACGCTCCAACCGACGCTTGGCTGTACGAAAAATACCCGGTGTATCAATGAATACAATCTGGGCATTTCCCGACATGGCAACCCCGCGAACCCGCGTGCGCGTTGTCTGGACCTTCGGGGATACAATGCTGACTTTGGTACCAACAAACGCATTGACCAACGTTGACTTGCCTGCATTGGGCGCCCCGAGAACAGCCACAAAAGCACAGCGGGTCGGCTCAGAAACTGTCATTAACCTAATTTCTCCAGAAGAATACGGGCCGCCATTTGCGCGGCAATCCGCTTGGATGGGCCGGATGCCACTGCAGGCGGCACACCTTGCACCATGACCCGGATTGTAAATAAGGGATTATGATCCGGTCCATCAGCGGCAACGGTTTCATAAACCGGAAGAGGAAGGCCCCTCTTCTGCGCCCATTCCTGAAGGCCTGTCTTGGGGTCCTTGGGCGGCTCTGTCACCTTGTCCATCAGCGGTATCCAGAAACGCCGGATAAAACCAGAAGCCGCATCCAGCCCGCCATCCAGATAGATCGCCCCGATAACGGCCTCACAGGCATCTGCAAGAAGAGCGGGATTAGTTCTTCCTCCCAAATCCTCATCACCCTTGGCAAGGATCAGAAAGTCCCCAAGATTGAGCGCTGACGCCACATCGGCCAAGGCTTCCCGGCGGACAAGGGCAGCATGGCGGCGCGCCAGAGCCCCCTCGTTCTCAACAGGAAAACGATGATACAGCATGTCCGCAACGACCAGCCCAAGAACGCGGTCTCCAAGAAACTCCAGGCGTTCATTGGTTCCGGCATTATGGCCCCTGGAAAGACCCCGGCTGCGATGGGTCATCGCAAGTTCAAGTAAACCCTCATCGCGAAACGCATAGTCCAGCGCCACAGCCAGACCGATAAACAGACTACACAAAGCAGATTCCTGTAACTATTACGACACGTTGTCACCAGAAGATGATGCCCTGAGATCACGGAAGAGACGCCCCCAGCGGGTCGCTACAGGCCACTTCCAGAATTCCCAGAAACGGGCGGTCCCATTTGTTGAAAAGAAGAGCATTTCGGCTCGTCCAACCAAATTCTCGGAAGGAACGAAACCGACATCTGCACGACTATCCGCCGAACGGTCACGGTTATCGCCCATCATGAAGTAATGCCCTTCGGGCACAACATATTCCGGGGTATCATCATACCTAGCCGCATCACTGGCCTCCAGTATCGGATAATGCGTTCCGTTAGGCAAGCTCTCGATGTACCGTGCTGATCGCATAACATGACCGTCTGTATCAATATAAACGTAGTCTTCCACCCTCTCACGCATCATCATCGTACCGTTTATATAAAGACGCCCCCCACGCATCTGAATGCGGTCACCTGGTAACCCAATGACACGCTTGATATAATCAACGGAGACATCACGGGGGTACTTGAATACAGCAATATCGCCACGCTTTGGCTCTGAGAACAACACACGACCGGAAAATAAAGGGGGCGCCAGCGGCATCGAAAACTGACTGTATCCATAAGAATATTTTGAAACAAAAAGGTAATCCCCAACCAGAAGATTGGGAATCATGGATCCTGAAGGGATATTGAAGGGCTCGAAGGCAACCGTTCTTACAAGGAGAGCAACAAAGACAGCGGCGGCAACTGTTCTGACAGTCTCTCCCGTCCCCCCAGCTTTTCTGTGCGGCATCAGACTATAACTTCCTTTTGGATGAAAGGACAAAGGCGCAGAGCAGACAGGCTGTCTCTGGCCGAGGAGTGAAACCGGCCAAGGGTTATCCTGTCAAGCCAAGATATTAACGGGGAAAACTTGGCTCTGCCATTGCGGTTTCAAGCAACACAAAAGCCGATGCATAGGGATACTCGTCTGCCATGCTGAGATAAACGCGAACTATCCTGCCTTCCGGCGTAATATTCTGAAGGTAACAGGCAGCCCCGTCATGGAGCACCATACCGGGCACACCTTGCTCCGAAATAATGACCTCCAAGGAACGAAATAAAACCCCATATCGCCCAACCCCTGTCCCCAAAGCCTTTGCAAGAGCCTCTTTTGCAGCAAAACGCTTTGCCAAGGTACCGGAATAAACAGCAGGATCCGCACTGCGCTGCGCCGCAAGCGCCTGCTCGGCTGGGGTGAAAATACGGTCAAGGAAACGGGAGCCATAACGCAAAACAGCTCTTTCTATCCTGCGAATATCTACCATGTCATGACCAATACCGATAATCATGACGAGGCCCTGCGCGCTGTCTCCATACAATCCCGCATACGCTTTACAGCTGCTTCAAGTCCGGTAAAGATGGCTTCCCCAATCAGGAAATGACCGATATTCAGCTCGGACACCGTAGGAATAGCGGCGATCGGACCAACGGTCCCGTAACTCAGACCATGACCGGCATGACACTCAAGCCCCAAGGCATCTGCGCAAAGCGCCGCCTTTTTTATAAGCTGCAATTCATGCTCTCGTTCTTCACCATTCGCCTCACAATAGCGGCCCGTATGCAGCTCAACAACACGTGCGCCAACACTCCGGGCAGCTTGTATCTGTTCAACATCAGGTGCAACAAACAAGGATACCCGGATACCCGCCGCTGAAAGTTCTGCAACACAGGGGAGCAAGGTGTCAAACAGGGCCACAACATCAAGCCCACCCTCTGTTGTTCTTTCCTCACGCCGCTCTGGCACAAGGCAGCATGCGGCAGGCTGACAGCGCAGCGCTATGTCAACCATTTCGGGCACGGCTGCGATTTCAAGATTGAGAGGAAGGGCAATTTGCTCCTTCAGACGAAAAATATCGTCGTCACGAATATGACGCCGGTCCTCCCGCAAATGGGCTGTAATACCATCAGCACCCACACGTGCTACAGCATGTGCCGCAGCGACAGGATCCGGATGCATACCACCGCGCGCATTACGCAACGTGGCAACGTGATCGATATTCACACCAAGACGAAGAATGGACACAGGCTTATCTCAAGGTATACAATAGGCGAACATTGATGGTGCTGTTCATCACACACCATAGACAGGAAAGCAAGACAAAGAAAATACGTAAGCATACATATTGTTAAAAAAGAATTCAGACACAGCAATGACACAAGCTGTGACCTGATCGCAACACTCACAAGAAATACAATACTATTATCAGTGAAGTGCTTGCATAGAACGCACTAAACACTATCATGGTGCTCTATTTTCTGCCTTGGCATTTTGGGAGGACCGTGGAATGCGCGTTATTCATGCGCTTGTAGCAGCTGGCATCGCCGCAGCTTTACCTTCTGCTTCGCAGGCACAATGGTATGTCGGCGCTGATGCCGGAATGGGCTTCAACCAGAAAGCTGACGTTGAAAAGAACGGCACCAACCTGGAAACAAGCTATAAGTGGGGTCCTGCCGTACTTGGGCATGTAGGATATTCCTTCGGCCACCTCAAGCTGGAGGGCGAGCTGGGGTGGCGGCGCAATAGCGTCAAGGATGTACTCCACACCAATGGTAGCGGCCATACCAGCGCCTATAGCACCATGATCAACGGCGTTGTCGACTTTGTACCGGAAGGCAAGTTCCATCCCTTCGTCGGGGTCGGGATCGGGGCTGCCAAGATTGATACCAGCATGGTTCGCTCCGGAGGCACCGACCGCTACAAGGGCGATAGCTGGAAGTTTGCCTACCAGGCATTCGGGGGCGCAGCCTACGATGTCAGCCATAACTGGGCCATCAGTGCACAGTATCGCTACTTCGGCACCATGGACTACGAAGTCAAGACTCCCGCAGGCGCAAAATTGGATGCCGAGTATAACAATCACGCGGTGCTCGTTGGCCTGAGCTATAGTTTTGGCAAGGCATCTGCCATGCCACCGGCACCAACAGCAGCCGATCCCGCTGCCATGCACAAGAACTACATTGTTTTCTTTGACTTCAACAAGTCAGAGCTGACAAAAGAAGCGACAGCCATCCTCAATCAGGCCGCTGCCGCCATCAAGAAGGGCCACATGGCACGCGTATCCGTAACAGGCCACACGGATCTTTCCGGCAGTGCGGACTATAACATGAAACTGTCCAAGCGCCGCGCGGAAGCCGTGAAGCATTATCTGGTTCGTCAGGGTCTCAAGTCTTCGGAAATTTCCGTCGTGGCAAAGGGTGAGTCCAATCCCTTGGTGCCCACGGCCGATGGTGTTCGCGAGCCGCAGAACCGTCGGGCAGAGATTGTCATTCCTTAAATACGGCTTGTTTATGCATAGCAAGGCCCCGTTTTTCGGGGCCTTCGCTTTTGTCAAAATGCATTCCAATACTTGAAAAAAGCACATGAATGTGCACTATCTAGGTACACGGTCTATTTGCTGACACTCGTGGAAAGAGGTATGAGCGCGCGTCTTCTTCAGAGATCCATCCTTGCCTTGACCCTGCTTGCATTTGTATGCCTTGCGCAACAAGCCCTTGCTGCTTGGAGCTGCGTACCCTACGCACGATCAATATCTGATATTCATCTACAGGGCGACGCGTGGCGATGGTGGGATGCCTCAGTCGGTGTTTATCAGCGGGGCAAGAAACCTACCGTCGGATCCGTTCTGGTGTTTAAAAGAAGTCCCATCATGCGGCGTGGGCATGTTGCTGTTGTGCGCTCTGTTGAAGGAACACGGAAGATCCTTGTTGATCATGCCAACTGGAGCCGTAGCGGCCGTATCGAGACGCAGGTTGCCGTTGTTGACATTTCACCCGGTAATGACTGGAGCCAGACAAGAGTCTGGCACTCGCCATCAAGGACTTTGGGCTCCACAATCTACCAAACCGCAGGCTTTATCTATCCAGAACATGCCAGCAGCGCGTCGCTGGACAAAAAGCCTGGAAACGCACATCCCCTTTGATCTTCGACAAGATGCAGAGCTATGGAGCACCAACAAGACGGTCCCGTCACGGTCCATGTCGATAGTGAGCCTGAAGACAGAAAAGTCGAACAGCTGCGTGCAAACCTGAGGTCATTCAATCAAGCCTGTATTGGCCCATATGATGCACATCACCTTTTGGTGACAGCAAAGTCTCTGAACGGGGAAATGATCGGCGGCATCCATGGGTATATACAATTTAGCTGGCTGCACGTCCACTTGCTCTGGGTTGCCCCTGCATGGCGCAGGCAGGGCATAGGGTCGCGCCTGTTGTCTGGTATCGAGAAAAAAGCCCAGTCTATGGGAATATCAAGATCCAGGTTGTCAACGGCTGATTTTCAGGATGGACTACACCTCTACACAAAGCATGGGTATACAATATTCGCCACCCTACCCTTCTCTTCTACCGGCGGAGAGGATCAGCACATAGAATACCTGATGCAGAAACAATTCTCATGACAGAGCAAAAAACCTAATTGCCACCGAGAGAAGCATCCAGCTCGTCAATACGGGTTAGAGCCAAGTCATTCAAGCACGTCAGACGCATCAAATCGTCGGCTTTCCCGGTTTCAGGATCCAGCGCATTCCAAGCGCACTCGGCCTCGCGGTATCGATTCCAAGCTGACTGGGCATTCTGCAAGGCCTCGTGAATCGAGGCCGGCACGGTACGCATAACGCGCCGCATCATCCCATCCAAGGCAGACTCCGTCCGCTTGAGCTCATCCTTGGCGCACGAAACAAGTTCTGCCTCCAACTCTGTCGTCTCACAGTTAACAGCCGACTTCGCAGCTGCACATGGCACCGCAACAGCCAAGCAGACAAGAAGACATGCAACCGACCAAGCTGGGAAAGTCATCCCTGATCCACCTGCCACATAACGGGTTCCTGCCATGATAGCGACATCAAGCTCACACGCTCAAGTAGATTGCACAATGATTACACAGAAAAACACCGGTTACACCGCCATTTCATCTCGCTCATCGGCCATGGCAATCACAGGAGGTTCTTGGGCACCTACCACAGGCGGAATTTGGTTACCCACACTCTTCTTTTCAATCCACCGCATAATAACAGCCGACAAGAACGGAATGGCCTGAACAGCAACGGTTGCTGCAAAAACATCCTGCTCCATAATATCAAGCGGATTCATGATAAAAAGAACAGATGCCGCAACAAGCAGAGAGCACCCAAGAATGCTTTCACCAAAAACCGGACTGTCACGAAAGCGGGACTGGCTCTGCACAGATCCCTGAGCGCTGTTCCGCCCCTTTTCCGTACGAATAAAGGGCAAGTTGTCCTTAACGAGACCGGTATATACGGCACGCCCGACAACAAGCTGCAAGCTCATAGCGGCGATAGCGGCTCCAAAAATTTCTGGCACAGCCGCTCTTACACGCTTTCTGTAAAGAAGAAAGCAATGAAGGATATTAATCGCAAAACTGGTCAGGATAGGAATCGTCAAGGACATCATGGGAAGAACCATACCGACAAAAACGATCATCGGAACCCAGACCAAATTCAGCATGGCCACCATGACGCCAAGCGCATCAGAAAGCCAAAAGATCCATCCTGCTATAAACTGCCGCCGCTGTTGCGGGGTCAGTGTCTCGGAATTCGGCATCATATGCCGACGATGCTTCTTGATAATCTGTACAGCACCATACGCCCAGCGATGGCGCTGTTTTTTGAAGGCATCAAAGGTATCAGGCAACATTCCCCAGCCGTATCGCCGATTTGTGTATGCCGCTTCGTACCCGGCTTCAAACAAACGGAGACCCAGCTCGGTATCTTCAACAATGGTGTCTGTGGACCAGCCTCCGACCTCGTCAAAAGCCGTACGCCGCACCATCAACATTGTTCCATGCGCAACAATAGCGTTATCCTCATTACGCTGTACCATGCCGATATCAAAAAAACCGGCATACTCCCAATTCATCATCGACTTGAAGAGACTTTCATGGGCATCCCGGTGATCTTGTGGAGCCTGTACCAAGGCAATTTCAGGGTCCTTGAAACAAGGACAAAGATCTCTGAGCCAATGCGGATGAACAGCATAATCAGCATCAATAACTGCAATAACGGAGGCATCGGGTGCTGTAAAGGAATAGGCCATGGTCATGGCACCGGCCTTGTATCCAATAACACGCGGCAAGTAAATAAACTTGAAAATTTCACGGCCCAGTTGGCGATTCAAACATGCGCAATGATCCGCAACCGGCCTCCAATACTCAGATTCCGTTGTGTTGTTCATGATTACCAGAACCTCAAAATCTGGATAATCAAGGTCGGCACACGTAGTCAGGGTATGCATCAGCAAGGCCGGATTCTCGCGATAAGCCGGCACATGAATAGAAACCTTGGGGCAGAACGCATCATCGCCATGCACCTGACCTGCACGAACGAGCCGTTTTGGCTTTAAACCTAGAAGAACCTCGCTGATCTCGTTAACTTTTGCCAATGTCATGATGGCAAGGGGAATAACCATAAGCACCCCCATAAACCACATGATCCCCGTTCCAAAGTTCATGTAGTTCGTGAAAGGATAGGCCCCGGCCAGAGCAATACCAGCCGCAAATCCATTGGCTGCCAAAGCATAAATAAGAGCGTGCAAAAGGGTTGGCTTCTGGCGACGCAAGCCAAGTATCGTAAGGCATGCGCCAATGATCAAGGCGATCACAGCAACCCGGTCATACCGAACCTCAAAACGCCCCTCCAGAGGAAACTTCAGGTTCCGGGCGGAATCAAAAATGCCCCAATACGCCCCGACTGAACCTTCATTGACTTTCCAAGGCTGATCAAAAGCCTCGATGATGTTGTACTCCACACCGCGCCGATGCGCTTCACGAATAAAGCCACGAATAACTTCGGCCTGCACATGACGCCCCGTATCGGCAGCCTTGAAGTTATAACCTTGGCTGGGCCAACCAAATTCGGCAACGATAATGCGTTTGCCAGGGTAGGCTTGCTTCAAGGCATCCAGCCTCTCATACGCAACCTTGACAGCCTGATCCCAAGGCACTCCTTCCCAGTACGGGAGCAAATGCGCCGCGATAAAGTCAACCTCGCGGACAAGCTGCGGATACTTCAGCCACACATCCCATGTTTCCCCGGTCGAAACAGGAACATTCACGCGTCCCCGTGTCTCCCGAAGATAGGCTATGAGCTCGTCAATTGTAATTTCAGCCCGCAGCAGGGCCTCGTTGCCAATATACAGCGAGCGTACATTCCAGTTGCCCGTGGTGAGCCGTATGGCCCGCTCTATCTCGGCCCGGTCTTCGACCAGATCACCGGACAACCATGCCGCTGTTGTAACGTACATGGCATAATTGCGTGCAATCTCGGGAACATTCTCCAACCCGAGACGAGACGAATACAGGCGTACATTCCGCGTATAATGGGATAGCAGTTCCAGATCCTGATTGATGCGGTCTATGCTGACAGATGTTCCTGCAACAGGATCATCTCCCGGACGAAACGGGCTGAAAGACAGGGAATCGATCGGCATGTCAAATCCCTGCTCACCAACGATATCGGGAGGCACAACGGTAACGTTGGCCCCTTGCCAAACAAGGAAGTGTACGAAAGCTGCAACCAGGACGGCAAAGAAAACACGCACCACAGTCCCTTACCCTGAAAAAGCCCCGAAACCAACACGAAGGTTCCGGGGCACTGAAAGCCGAGCACTACTAAAAGAGCACAGTACAGCGTAGCCGGACCGGGCAAAGATCAAACTTAAAGAGGGCTGTTCCAGCAACGGTCAACCCGGGCGGCCATATCCTCCGCATTCAGGGCTCCCGCAGATGCATCAGAAATCACACAACGGAAAGATGGCCCAATATGACTCTCCTTGCAACCAAACAACCGATAAAAATTCATGAATCGGTTGGCCTGATCCACATCATCCCTGGATAAAAGACTTAAGACCCTTTTGCCAATCCATGCGCACTCTCCAGACACAGCGGGAGACGGTGTTTTTTTTGCCGCACGCTGGGACTGCGCTCCCTTTGCCCCATCCTTGCCAGAAGCTGCAACCTGTACCGACGAAGCAGGCACAGCACCATCCCTTGAATCATCCGCATTACGGGCGAGACCAAGGCCGGGAAAACCAAGGGCACAAACAACAACACACACGACAAAAGCGCACAGGGATTTTTTCATATTTCTGAATTCCTGAACAAGGCAACACCCACTCACACCAGAGGACCAAACGAACATCCCCGCACCGAAGCAGGCGAGGCTGCATGGTAGTCTAAATCCCCAAAAACTCAATACACTATAAATCTCTGTTCCTAATAGGTTTTCCTGTTTCACAACAGAAGCGACACAAAACTGTCAGAGCACTCCCTGCAAACCGGGAAGCACGTCAGACAATGAATCCCCATACCAAGCAGATCGGAAACCATTATGCCCGGCATATCTCTGATGAGAGAGAAAAACGCATAACCAGATATAAATCAGCCTGAACGAGGAGAGGTTGATTATTCGCCGCAAGATAGAATAGATTTCTGCATACAATTAAAAACTATTCGGCTTTGGACGCGCGGATTTCCAAGCGTTACAGGGACGATAAAACGAGGGATGAAATGACCTACAACCCCGGCCCCGAGGTCTGCGCTGGCGGACTGGATCGTGAATACACACTTGAAGATCGCTATAACCGTACGGAAGGGCGCGTTTGGCTGACAGGAACCCAGGCCCTGGTGCGCCTGGTTCTGATGCAAAAAAGACGGGATCTACAGGCCGGCCTGCAAACCGAGGGCTTTATCTCGGGGTATCGCGGCAGCCCATTGGGAGGATACGACCAGGCACTCTGGCAAGCCCGCAATCTGCTTTTGGCCTCAGGCATCCATTTCCAGCCTGCAGTCAACGAAGAACTAGCAGCCACCGCCATTCTTGGAACGCAGCAGGTTGAAAGCAGTGGTGAAAGCCGGGTCAAGGGCGTCTTTTCCCTGTGGTATGGCAAAGGCCCCGGCCTTGACCGGTCCGGCGATGCCATAAGGATAGGATCAGCATATGGCTCATCCCCAAACGGGGGTGTTCTTCTGGTGGTCGGAGATGACCACGGTGCTGTCAGCTCATCCATGCCTTTCCAGTCCGAACAGGCATTTGCCTCATGGAACGTACCGGTCCTTCACCCGGCCAATATAGCAGACTACCTGGAATTTGGCCTGTACGGGTGGGCCCTCTCCCGCTTCAGCGGGACCTGGGTTGGCTTCAAGGCTATTTCCGAAACTGTGGAAAGCGCCTGCTCCATTGAGCTTAGTCCACACAGTCTGCATATCTGCAATCCAGATGATTTTATCGCGCCTCCCGGAGGACTGCACTACCGCTGGCCCGACATGCCAGGCCCCGGCCTGGAAGAAAGACAGTTTGCCAAAAAAGAAGCGGTTCTGGCCTTTGCACGGGCCAATCCTGCCCTGAACCAGTACCTCGGCAATCAGGACCAAGCCGTGTTTGGCATTATCGCAACCGGCAAGGCATTTACGGATCTGAAAGAATCCCTGATGCGCCTGGGACTGGGAATGGTCGATCTTCAACAGCGCGGCATTCGTATTCTGTACCCGGGCCTGACATGGCCACTGGAGCCAGAATCAATACGGCGCTTTGCTCATGGCTTGCGTGAAATTCTTGTTGTTGAAGAAAAGCATAGCTTTGTCGAAGAACAGGTTAAATCAATCCTGTACGGGAACAGAAATGCCCCCCTGATCACAGGAAAAACGGATGGTGCGGGGCAAAACCTTCTCCCCTCATCGGGTGAGTTAAGGCCATCGCGCATTGCTCCGATCCTTGTCCAACGACTTGGCCCTTACGTTCCCGATCTCCTTGAACAGCTTAACAGCAAACTTGCCGCAATCGTTCCGCCGCCAGGCTCGGGCCAATCACCGTCCGAGATCCGTCGAATTCCATACTTTTGTTCTGGCTGCCCGCACAGCTCCTCGACACTGATCCCAGAAGGCGCAAAAGCCTTTGCCGGAATTGGTTGTCACTTCATGGCCAGCTGGATGGACCGGAACACCGGCGGCCTGACCCAGATGGGAGGAGAAGGTGCGAACTGGGTAGGACAAGCTCCGTTCAGCCTGCGCACTCACGTCTTCCAGAATATTGGCGATGGTACCTTTTTTCACTCCGGCAGCTTGGCCCTCAGACAGGCTGTTGCCGCAGGAACAACCCTGACCTACAAAATTCTGTTCAATGATGCTGTTGCCATGACCGGGGGGCAACCTCACGATGGCAATCTAACCGTTGACCAGATCACGCGACTGGTTCATGCCGAAGGCGTGCGGCGCATTGCGGTTGTCACAGATGATCCGGATAAATATCCACGCACCCTGAACTTTGCACCAGGCGTCACCATCCATCATCGCCGCGATATCAACCAGGTACAGCGGGAACTTGCGACACACCGGGGCGTAAGTGTACTGGTCTATGATCAGATGTGTGCGGCAGAAAAACGACGCAAGCGCAAACGGGGGCTTCTGGCCGACCCACCAAGACGACTGATGATCAACGAAGCCGTCTGCGAAGGGTGTGGCGACTGCGGCATGCAATCCAATTGCCTGTCCCTGCAACCTGTAGAAACACCTGCCGGGCGCAAAAGGCAGATCGACCAATCATCCTGTAACAAGGATTTTCTGTGCGTCGATGGATTCTGCCCCAGCTTTGTCAGTATCCGCAGCGCTGAACTGCGCAAACCCAAGGGCGTGGATGATACACCGGATCTGGCCGCAAGGCTGGCAAACCTGCCGATACCCCACCGCCCCTCTGTCCTTGAGAAACCATGGGAAATTCTGGTCACTGGCGTCGGGGGAACAGGCGTTGTAACCATAGGGGCGTTGCTGTGCATGGCAGCTCATCTTGAAGGCAAGGGAGCCAGCGTTCTGGACTTTATGGGCTTTGCGCAAAAGGGGGGGAGCGTTCTCAGCCATGTGCGCATTGCCTCGATACCCGATGCCCTGAATCAGGCACGTATAGACAGGGAGCAAGCCGATGTCCTGCTGGCCTGTGACATGGTTGTGGCAACCAGTCCGGACTCTCTGGGAACCCTGTGTCCCGGGTACAGCCAGGTTATTTGCAATACCTTGGAAATCCAGACCGGATCTTTCACGCGTGATCCGGATTTCAGCGTACAGGGCGACCGTCTTCTGTCCATACTTGAGGCCTGTGTCGGGGCCGATCACGTGCAGCGGCTCAACGCAGGCCAGTTAGCGACAGCACTGACAGGTGACAGCATCATGGCCAATATTTTCCTGCTTGGCTTTGCCGTCCAGAAGGGCCTTGTCCCCGTCAGCCTGGAAGCCTTGGACCGGGCCATCGCGCTTAATGGCGTTGCGATAGATGCCAACCGCCGCGCCTTGGCGTGGGGTCGCCTGGCGGCGGTTGATCCAGACTATGTCCAGTCCATGGCCAACCGGGGAAGAGAACCTCAACAGGATACAGATGACCTGGATACGGTCATAGCTAACGCAACGCGACACCTGACCGATTGGCAGAACGAACAATGGGCAGAAGAGTATTGTTCTTTTGTGAAGCAGGTCGAAGAGAAGGAAGCACGAATTTCAGGCAAGAGGGATCTGACACTGGCTACGGCCCGCAACCTGGCAAAACTGATGAGCTACAAAGATGAGTATGAGGTTGCCAGGCTCTATACGGACCACACATTCCGTGAACGCATTCGCCAGACATTCGGAGACAGCGCCAGAGTATCCGTTCACTTGGCCCCTCCACTCCTGGTTTGGCTGAAACGTCCGGACAGCAAGCCGCGCAAATACGAATTCGGGCCATGGATTTTTGCTGTTTTTAACATCCTTGCCCGCCTCAAGATGCTGCGCGGGTCCTGGCTTGATCCTTTTGGCTACACCAAGGAACGTAGGACAGAAAGATCCCTGATTTCTGAGTACCGTCATCATATCCGTGAGGTCTGTACCTCTCTGCATCCTGACGCCCTTCACCTTGCCGTAAAAATAGCCTCCGTTCCGGAGCAGATACGGGGTTTTGGGCACATCAAGGAAAAAAGCATTGAAAAAGCACGGGAACAGTGGCGATCCCTGATCTGGAAGATCCGGGAAACAGATCAAGGACGATAAGGCAATAACGAAACACCCCAGGGATGTTCGAAGGCCCTTCCAGATGCCTCCTCGAGATCTGGAAGGGCATTAATGCACGGAAATAATGGCCCGTCCCGTATCAAGGATTGCAAAAACTTTGTTAGCCTGCTACACCTCGGCGGCTTGGCAGTGATTGCCAAGGAATTCTTTGCGATTGTGCGCAGATGTGCATACCGCTTCAAAGCGGCGGCCGTCGATATGCCTTGAATTCCCTCTCCTCCCGCTGGTTGCGTGCCCCAGGGGCGCCTTTTTATGTGGCCATTCCCCCTTCTGCCATGAGCATGCGGACAGGGCGCGGCCTGTTTTGAAAGAATTCCGTCGACCATGACCCCATTTTCTGATCTTGGCCTTGACCCGCGACTGCTGAAAGCGCTGGAAGAAGAAGGCTACTCCATACCAACTCCCATTCAGGGAAAAGCCATTCCTCCTGCCTTGGAAGGACGTGATGTTCTGGGCCTTGCGCAAACGGGAACCGGAAAAACTGCTGCCTTTACCCTGCCTATCCTGCATCGCCTGGCTTGCAACCCTATGCGCCCTGCCCCGCGAACAGCCCGGGCACTGATCTTGACCCCAACACGTGAACTGGCCGTGCAGATCGGGGACTCCCTAGCCGCCTATTCGCGCTTCATGCGCCTGAAACGGGCCGTCGTGTTCGGTGGCGTTGGCATGGGCCCCCAAGTACGCTTCATGGCCAATGGCGTTGATGTTCTTGTTGCAACTCCCGGCCGCCTGCTTGACCACGTCAACCAAGGGACAATTCGCCTGAACGGAACGGAAATTGTTGTGCTGGACGAGGCGGACCGCATGCTTGACATGGGCTTCATCCATGATGTCAAGCGCCTGTTCCGGGGACTGCCGCCCAATCGCCAAACACTGCTGTTCTCGGCTACAATGCCGCGCGCTGTCGAAGAACTGACCACGGATTACCTGCGCGAGAGCGTACGCGTTGAAGTGGCACCACAGTCCACGACAGCGGAAAGAATAGAACAGCGCGTCCTGTTCGTGCATCGCGGCGACAAGCGCGATCTTCTTACAGATCTGCTCAACAGCAACGAAGTCAGCCGGGCTATTGTCTTTACACGGACCAAACACGGTGCCAACCGGGTTGTCGAGCATCTGAGCGAACAGGGCATCAGAGCCGATGCCTTGCACGGGGACAAATCCCAAGGTGCACGCCAGAAAGCGCTGAACGGCTTCCGCAAGGGTATTGTTCGTGCGCTGGTCGCAACCGATATTGCAGCCCGCGGCATCGATGTTGATGGAATAACCCACGTCATCAACTATGAACTGCCGAACGAACCGGAAAGCTATGTACACCGGATCGGACGCACAGCCCGTGCAGGCGCTGGCGGCATTGCCTTGTCCTTCTGTGACAACGAGGAAATTGCCTATCTGCGGTCTATCGAAAAGGCTATCCGGATGCAGGTTCCGATGGAACTGGAGCACGCATTCCACAATACAGACATAGCGAGCCTTTATGCCAGCGGACGCTACGTTGCCCCCCCCAAGCGCGGGGGTGGCGGTGGTCGCCCGGGCGGCGGGCGCCATCAAGGAAAACCGGGTGGTGAACGTACACGCCCCGGACGCGACCGCGATGACCGTAGCGCCTCTTTCTCTGGTCGCACACGGAATGACGGGCAGCATTTCTCGTCACGCCGGAATGATCCTGCGCAAGGAGAAGGTGGAAGGAGGCCCCCGCGCGAAGGACAGCAGGCGCAGGACGGACACCGCGCTGGCAAATCCTTCCGGCAGGGCGAAAGACGCAGCTTCCATGCAGATGACCGCTCTGGCGGCGAACGGCGCGGCCCTGACCGCGAGTTCGGCCAGAAGCGAGGATTTGGCGGGCGCAGCAACATGGAGCGTCGCTTCCAGAACCGCAAACCGGCCTGATCATTGAATACAGGGGAGAAGACCGGCAATCCCGGGCTTCTCCTCCTCCATCTTATTCAGACAGAGTCGAATGCTCTTCACGCAGAACAATTTTTCCCAATCGCCGCCCTGAAGACATGTCTATGACGTGCAGGCGATCAGCTCCGCCGCCACCAACACGGACGAGAAGTACGGACTCTTCAAGAATAGCCTGTACAAGAACCGCATCTGGCCCCTCATCCAGACTGACTGTTCCGAAACCAGGCCCTGAGGTCGCAGGGATTTGCAACAGCTCTCCAGCTTTCTCATCGTGCTGCTCCTGTTTTCCAACCCCGGCAAACAACCCGTAAGCCAGCAGGGCAACACCTAACAGAATGAACAGGCCCATTGCTAGGACCAAGGCTTTCAATGCCCTCATAATACTGCTATCTCCAATCATAATTTATGCAAACCCATTGCAGAGCCCAACCGTGACCCAACCACCACGCCACCCCAATTCCCCCGAACCTTCTTCGTATGAAGATGAAGATACGTGCAGCGAAGATCTTGAATCAGGCCCGACAACACTTCTTGTAGCACTGGAAGACGCGGGAGAACGGCTGGACCGCTGGCTGGCTGCATCGCATCTGGACCTGTCGCGCTCCCGGATTAAGTCACTGATTCTGCAAGGACAGATTCAGGTAAACGGCCAGACCATAACGGACCCATCCCTGCGGGTCAAACATGATCAGTCCGTGACCGTGGCAATACCAGAGACTGCACCTGCCATTCCCGTTCCACAGGATATTCCCCTGGCCATAGCATTTGAGGATGACCATCTGGTTGTAATCAACAAAGCCGCAGGAATGGTCGTGCACCCCGGCGCTGGCGTACCAGACGGTACGCTGGTCAACGCCCTGCTGCACCATTCCGGGGAAAGCCTGTCCGGAATCAGTGGCATACGCCGCCCCGGTATTGTACACCGTCTGGACAAGGATACATCCGGCCTCATCGTTGTCGCAAAACACGACCAAGCCCATCATCATCTGGCTAGGCAGTTTTCTTCACGAACCATCGAGCGTACATACCGCGCCATTGTATGGGGCGTCCCAACACCAGCATCAGGTGACATTACCGGCAATATCGGGCGCAGCGGGCACAACCGGCAGAAGATGACTATTGTCCGGCAGGGGGGGAAACCAGCCCTGACACACTATCGGACTCTGACACGTCTGTGCAATGAACGGGCGGCTCTGGTGGAATGCCGCTTGGCCACAGGGCGAACACACCAAATCAGAGTTCATATGAATGCAGTTGGCCACCCCCTGATAGGCGATCCTGTCTATGGGTCACCGCGCTGTATAGGAAAAGATGACGAGAATGCACGGGCAGCTGTTGCCAACTTTCGTCGACAAGCCCTGCATGCCAGAACCTTGGGCTTCGAACACCCGGTAACCGGGGTCTTCATGCGCTTTGAAGCCATACTTCCAGCGGATATGCAGGCATTACTGGTAGCCTTGGGGAGTGGCGCAAACTTCTTTTGAAGTTGCCCACTGCATTTGGAGTCACGATTCAAAAGAGCCAGACCGGCAGAACACACGTAACAGCATCGCAACAAGGCTGCATTATTCTGTCAAAGAATACACGCAATTATATATTGTATACATAATATATAATACGTTTCATAACAAACAAAGAACGAAATTATTACGCACCCATACGTTTTTCATTCCTTTCCATTCTTGACCTGTCATATCCACAATTATTCTTGTCGTTGTGGTGCATTATCCCCATGCTACAATGACTGCGTGCGCACTCGGTAAACGAACAGCGCCATGCAACGCCGTTTTCCCACGGTGCCACAGGGAGCCCAAGATGACCGGCAAGATAATCACCGTCGCACAACAGAAGGGCGGATCCGGGAAGACCACCCTGACAGCCCAGCTTGCCGTCGCATGGCGGCAGAAAGGGCGCAAAGTTGCACTGGTGGATATTGATCCTCAGGGGAGCCTTTCAGCGTGGCACAGCGCACGTGAAGCATCAAACGCGGCAGGGGACTTTACTCTGCTTGCCGTACCTGGCTGGCGCTTGGGCAGCGAGCTGGAAACGCTGTGCCAGACACACGATATTGTCCTGATAGATAGCCCTCCCCATGCAGAATCCGAGGTCCGTATCGTGATCCGAAACGCATCTCTGGTTATTCTGCCCGTACAACCCAGCCCCATGGATCTGTGGGCTATTGAGCCTACCATTGACATTGCAGCCCGCGAGAAAACCCCGGTTCTTCTGGTCCTGAATCGCGTCCCACCAAAAGGCCAGCTGTCCGACAAAATAGCAGACATCCTGAACCGCCTTCCAGTCGTTGTATCGAAGAACCGCTTGGGCAACCGCGTTGCCTTTGCCTCGTCAATGATGGAAGGCAAGGGCGTGATGGAAACAGCCCGACGCAGCCTTGCCGCCCGTGAAATATCGGCTCTGGCCCGGGAAATTTTGTCCCACCTCTCCGCTTCATCCAAAAAAGTATAGCTGAAATAATGGAGTACCAATGTCAGAGTCGTATCCGTCCAAGGTTGAAATACTGGAGAAAGAGCCTCTTCTACGCGCATACAGCAAGGTCAACCGCTACCACTTGCGTCACGAGTTGTTTTCCGGAAAGACAGGGCCTGTTCTGGTCCGCGATGTCATTGAACACAAACATGCTGTCGCTGTTCTTCTCTACGATCCACAGGCTGACGCTGTTGTACTGATCGAGCAATTCCGGGCTCCTCCCCATATTGCCGGCATCAGAAACCCTTGGCTTCTGGAAGTTGTCGCCGGCGTCATTGAGGAAGGGGAGACGCTGGAAAACGTATGCCTGCGTGAATGTGCAGAAGAAACGGGCCTTGAGCCAAAAGGACTCTTTCATATCCAGACATGGTTCACAACGCCGGGTATTTGCACGGAAACCGTCAGCCTTTGGTGCGGTGCTGTGGATTCAACGGAGGCGGGAGGCATACACGGCTTGGCCAATGAAGGCGAAGATATACGGGTCGTTGTGCACCCTGTTGCATCAATACAGAATATGCTGCGCGATAGCACAATCAGCAACGGCACCACACTCATCGCCTTACAGTGGCTGCTGCTGAATCACCAAGCTACGCGCGACAAACTGGCAAGAGCGCAATAGACATAGCCTCGTTATGAGCACACACCCGGAAAAACAGGTCGATGGAAGAAAACGCACCAAGGCTTGTTACGACATGCAGCAGCGGGGTAACGGCATATGCGATCACCATGGCCGCATACTTGCCCGGAAACAAAGACTCTGCCCTATACGACGGATCATGGACAGAACGGGGCAACAACGCGGATAATGCCCTTCCCGTCCACACAGGACCGTTTCCCCTGACAAATCAGCATACAACCTGACGAGGAAGCGGGCTTTCCCGACGCAAGCCAAAAGCACCCGTTGCAACGCACGACCCATCCGGAAAGCGCCACAGCGTGGCATCGTGCGGATCCTGCTCATCATCCACGGAAGCCACCATACCGCCGAAACCAACGGCTATCTCCTCAGCCAAGGCCGCAACGGAGTCTGGCTCCACCAAGCTGCGCCAAGCATTTCCAAAGCGATTCTCCATGGTCAAGGAAAACAGGTTCCACGCATGACTTGCTGTTGGAGTAGCAGACATACAAACCCTCCCTCATAAACAGGCGCTTGGATCACCATAAATCTACACGTAACGCAACGGTACACCCGGCAACATCTCTATCATGCAGCGCACAATTACGATACAGAGCATTTATAACCGTTCCCTTCCAGACAGATGGAGCCTTCACTCCATAATCCGACAGCTGCGATATTGGCATTATTTTGTGCGGTGCACAACAAGAAATAACAGGGCAACGGCGATCAGGGCCTAAAAATGGCTATATCAGGGCATTGCCCCACGATTTTTCTGATTAAAAGGCTTTCCAAGCGATCAGGAATAGGCAGCAGACTACATGCCGAGGAACAAAAAAGGGCCCCCAAGAGGCCCATCCGGATGCCAAACTGTACATCACTCCCCTCGGCCGCCCATTACGGGCGGCCGCGCCCTGTAACTGTATTATTTCCCTGCATTACGCAGCTCGGCAAAAACCGGGCTGGCTTCCATCACCTCATCAACCAACTTCATCGTCTGGAGGTGATTCTGGTAGGAATCCCGCAGACGATCCTGTGCCTTGCGGAATTGCTCCACAACATCACGGAGCACACTTTCAGCTTCTCCCAGACGGCTTTTAACGTGCGAGGCATCAGCGTGCATACGCTCTACTTGGCTGATAATGCCCACATTGGCCTCCTCAATGCTGCGACAAGCCTTCAAAATACGGAACGAGTCATGTGTGACGATCTTGGCCATGGCCTTAACCCCTCGAAAAGAGCAGAAAAGTTCTCCCCCATGGCTTGGCAGCGGGTGGCCGTTCCTCTTCAGCTGGCCCTCTGCTTCCCTCACATTGCACGTCCCCTCTACAGCGCACCAGACAGGCAAAAGGCCCGCAGAACATAAGGACTATGCGTATTCAGCCCGGCCCTGATACGAAGGAACCGGCGAACATGATCCAAGATTGATTTGCTAACGATGAATATAAAAAAATAGACACCCTCCATGCCTTGGAGCGGTGTCTATCTGTCTTGGCGCGCCCTGGAGGATTCGAACCTCCGACCGGCCGCTTAGAAGGCGGCTGCTCTATCCAGCTGAGCTAAGGACGCCCGGTCAGCCAACCTTGCCAAATGCAAAGTTATCCGCATAGGACTTTGGCTTTATATTGCGTTCTCTTGGCTCATCCACCCGCACAACAAAGCCATTCCTGCGGGCATAGGCGATAGCGGAGTCGCGATCATCAAAGCGCAGGCGAACCTGCTTTCGTGTATCGGACGATCCACTCCACCCCATAAGAGCATCGTGAACAACGGGAGCCTCTGACTCAAACTCCAGAATCCAGCCCCGGCTGTTACCGTAACCGGATTGCATTGCATTTTTTGCTGGTCTGTAGATTCGGGCGTTTATCGGCATAACAACCTCACAAACACTGAAACCGTGAACCAAGATCCCGCACCATACGGGCCTTGTTGGTCGGGGCGAGAGGATTCGAACCCCCGGCATCTTGCTCCCAAAGCAAGCACTCTACCAGACTGAGCTACGCCCCGACCTGCCAAGGCAGGCCGGGAAACTAAGGCGAATCGTCCAACAGTGCAAGAACTATCTCCATGCTTTGGGCCGACAACTGACGGAAAGAAAAGAAAACCACCCGACAGGCCCCAAAAGGCAACGTTCCGGCCTAGTCTTTCGTCATCCCGTTGCACCAGTCTGCAAAACCAAAGGGTACACCTGTTCTTGAAACAAACAGCGAAAACAGTCCCTAATTTTCCCGTACAGACGCTTCCGGGTGTACGGGAGCAAGCTTGAAGAGATCATGCGAAAGCTTGTCGCCAACACGGATACCCAACCGCGAACACGTGCCCCCGACAAGCTCAAGAACGGCAAAAACGGGCACCGAAGGGCCACGGGGAACAAGGGAGCCTGGCTCGGCCATATCCTCAATCCAGAGGATATGGCCTCCCCGATCAGTAAAAACCATATCCAGGGGAACAAGTGTATTCTTCATCCACATACGAACAACACGCCCCGGCGAGAAATCAAACAGCATCCCCCGTGAAGGGGCAAGTTCACGACGAAACATCAAACCGATAGCTTGGCGTGCTGGCGTATCGGCAACCTGCACATCGAACCGGTGCCTCTGGTTCCCGCTTGAAACATACAAGGGAACATAGGGCATCTCTGGATCTCCCCCTGACTGAACACCATCTCCTGAAACACCTGTGGCATGGCATATATCTGCAATCAACATGCTGATAAAACAGAACAAGATCAGCCCATAACGGCGCAAAACCATCCGCCTCGCGGCGCCCCATGATCCAGATCGGAAATACAAACTCGACAACCAAGACCTCCTACTGAAGCAACGGCAATCATTGCCCTTGGTCGAGACGCTTCTTGGGGACCCAAGAGGTTACACTCACTGGCTTTCCTTTATGGGAACGCAGAACCTTGGGACGCACAACCTGATCCAGGGCGGGCGCCCCCCCCCTTTCGTCATGACCGGCTGGTGATGCGCTACGCCCATAATAAGCCACCATGGACTCAAGTGAAATCTCACACCTCTTGCCTATGGCAACAGCATCCTGGAAAGGTGGCTGGGCCATGATCATCCGGGCCAGATAATCGGCACCATGGGACCCGAAACGCCGCCATATGCTGCTCAGGAAGTGCTGAATATCATCCGGCAATGGGTGCGGAGCCAAGGAAGGACGCCCTCCCTCAAAAATACGCCAGCTTGTTGGCTCAACAGGCCCCAGAACCGTTGCCAGGAAAAGGCAGGGGATCAGCCTCTGCCCGCGGGAGAGCACGCCGTAATAGGCTTGGGACAGGTACAGAAGACGCTGCATCTTCTGGGGTTGGAGATACTCCCCGTCCTCCAGGGCTCGATCCAGGAACCAGAAGGCAACATCAAAAACACTGTCACATGCGGGGGGTTTCTGAGACAAGGATGACATAAGACCCCGTTTAACCACTCAGTATCAACAACGCAGGAGGATCCGGAAGTGCCGCACACGGGCACGGCTCCATGAGCATCGCGCCCGCAAAACAACGGACCCGTACCTGTGCTGCAGCAAGAACAATCCCTCTAACGAAAGAGGGTAGCTGATAAGGCAAATGTCACGCAACCGTATCAAGAAGGGTGCGGTCCTGCTCCCCCTCGGAATCCAGCAACGATGCACTTGCCTTATAGGCCGTTTCGGCAGTCTTCAGAGAAAGAATGCTGGAGGTCAGGTCAACATTGGGCGCCGCCTGCGCAACCCCGCCAGCACCCGGAGTCGCAACAAAAGCCGGTGTCACCGGACGCACACCAGCAACAACACCAGATCCAGGCTGACTGGTAAAAACAGCTTCCTGGGCAACATAACCATCGTAGCTTTTCCCGGGCTCTGGCATCGCCGCGCCACTGCGGATATTAACAATATTGGTCGCTTCAACTGCGGCTTTTATGCTGGCCGCTTTCATCCCCGATGCCGCAATATTGCTGATGTCCGACATAGACCAACCCCCAAAAGACAACGCCAAGCCAGTACGCTGGCGCACCACATCATATGCATGACCATGAACATTGCGGTATGGGGAAAAGGGACCAGCCTTCAGTCCTAGAAAAGACGGCTGTAATTAGCTCCAACATGCTGCTGAACGCCACCGGATGACAGGACCTTCACGACTGTGTCGTAGAAAAAAGCCCCATCTTTGGTCGAAACCTTCTGCACCTGCGTATCGTTACGGGAACGCCAGGAAACAAGAAAACCCGATACCGCAGACGTCGTCAGAACACCACCAAAATGAACACCGGACCAGCGCCCAGACCCATCAGACTCCTGCTGTGCAGGCTGGCGACCCTGCAGATCATCCCACGTATCAGCAAAATGAAGAGACTCATCCTCTGGACCGACACCCCGGCCTTGCTGCAGACTGGCAACTTGGCTGAAGCTTTGCGCCGAAGAAACAGGGTAGCCGCCGGCAAGCCTCGACGAAGACGAGACCGGGAGAGCTTGTTGCCCTTGTCCAACTTTGGCGACCATACCAGAGAGATCCTTACGTTCTGCACAAAATGCCCCCGCCCCACCGGGAGGAAGCAAATAAAAATCCCATAGACACACGCGGAAGAAGCAGCCGAGGCACAGGGGAATCGGCACGCCCTGTACACGCTGTGTTCTGAGTTCATTCTACATCAAACAAATAATCTGTCAAATTCTCTTGCTGGCACAAGGCTACACCACCTTAATACCATTATTCACGACTGATCGTCAGAATGGGGCATAGAGAACAGAGGCAAAGAATGACCAAAGGTAGATCACGGCGAAAAGGGCCGCCAATCCGATAAAGTCTGCCGCGTAGTGCTGAAATCGCATCTTTCACACCATGTTCACTTTTTGTTCTTATAAATCTGCATATAACAGACCTACCCGTCAAGCTCTGGTGAGCATGGTTGTCGTAACGTCATTTTTCTGCTTTAAACCGGAATATGAGCACACAGCATACATGGCCTGATCTCAGGCTGTCTGTCGCACCGATGATGGACTGGACGGATCGTCACGACCGGGTCTTTTTGCGCGGGATTACGAAGTACACCCGTCTGTACACGGAAATGGTCGTGACAGGAGCCATTTTGCATGGAGACAAACACAGGTTCCTGGACTTTGATCCGCAAGAACACCCCGTGGCCCTTCAGCTTGGCGGCTCTGACCCCGCTGATCTGGCTCGGTGTACAAAAATTGCCGATCAATGGGGGTATGACGAAATCAACCTGAATGTCGGCTGCCCCTCGGATCGGGTTTCATCCGGGCGCTTCGGGGCTTGCCTGATGGCAACCCCGCTTCTGGTCAGGGATTGCCTGAATGCCATGCAAGAAGAAACAGACAAGCCCGTTACGGTCAAGCACCGCATAGGGATTGACCGGACCGACAGCTATGACGAACTGTGCCGCTTCATTGAAACGGTTGCCAGCGGAACATGCCGTACGTTTATCATTCATGCCAGAAAAGCGTGGCTGAATGGTCTTTCGCCGAAACAGAACCGGGAAATCCCTCCGCTGCGGTATGACGTCGTACATCGTATCAAGAAAGAGTTCCCTGAACTCCAGATCGTCTTGAACGGTGGGCTGGGATCCATTGACGAATGCCGCCCCCATCTGGGCGTTGTGGATGGCTGTATGATAGGCCGTGCCGCTTATCAAACGCCGTGGATCCTGTCAGAGGCAGATTCGCTTCTTACCGGTGACACCGCCTTGCAAAGACCTGATCGTATACAGGTGTTGGAGCAGTTCACCCCTCATATCAAAAAACACTTGGCGCGCGGCGTTCCGCTCCACCACATGACCCGGCACGTTCTGGGGCTCTTTCATGGCATGCACGGCGCGCGCACATGGCGCCGCTATCTGAGCGAAAATGCATCAAGCCGTGAGGCAGGGCTGGATGTCTGGGAACGTTCCATAGAGATTATACGCACATCAACTGAAGATGCCGTATCGGAAGCCATCTGACACACTGAATCTTTCAGTGAACAAGACGTGGATTTGCCGACCGAAAGGTGCTCGCTTCTGCCAGTAGCCAGTTCCGGAATGCCATAACCCCTGGTGCCGACGCCGTATCCGGGTTTGAAAGCAAGCACCACGGGCGACCACTACTGACAGAGACATCGAACGGACGCACCAGCGTACCTGTTCGTAGCTCGGAGGCTACAAAGGCACCCCTGGCCAAAGCCACGCCAAGGCCATGCAGGGCAGCATCCATTACAAGCGCCCCATGGTCCATATACTGCTCCCTTGCTCCGCAAAAACCATGCATCCCAACGGCGCGCAACCAAGAACTCCAACCCGCCGCATCAAGCTCACGGGCAGAGCTGTCGTGCAGGATCGTCTGCATCGACAGATTGGCCGGGGCCTTCAAAGACATACGCAGAACCGGAGCACAGACGGGAAAAAGTTGATCCTCAAACAAACGGCCAACACCTTGGCCATCCGGATCTGCCAAGAATACAGCAAGATCAGCATGAGCACTCTCACTGGGTTCCCCCTTCATATCGGGCTGAACCTGAACAGGTATGTCCGGATGACAGGAGAAAAACCCCTCCAGCCGTGGCGCAAGCCACTTGGCGGCGAACGGTGACGCAACAGAAACGGTCACAGGGCTGTCAGGTCGGGGGCGCGCATCATTGACAGCCATCGTAAGGCGATCAAATGCATCGGTCAGCCCCGGCAAAAGCCGGCGTCCAACCGGGGTCAACTCGACAGCCCTGTGATGACGCTGGAACAGCGATGCTCCGAAATGATCCTCAAGGCTACGGATCTGATGACTAACGGCTGCGGGCGTAACAGCAAGCTCCTCGGCGGCACCGACAAAGCTGGAATGACGAGCAGCCGCTTCAAAGGCCCGCAACGCATTCAACGATGGCAGGTCCCGCTTCACCGCGCCCCCCCCGAGATAGATTTTCTATCTCTTCCAGCAGACAGACTGCCAATGCCAGCCTGATAATTCACGGTTTTTTCCTGTCCAGCCCCAAGACCAACGGTAGCAAAAATAACAGGAACCCGGCAAATCGGGAACACAGACAACCGCCACAATTCCACAGGGACAACTAAAGCCCCTGATATTCCAGAGCTTCTTGACACAGGCCACATGCAACAGGCGCAGGATTTTTACTTCAGAAGAGAGGTCAGCTTCATGGCCAGCCCCTTGGATCCCTCTACTTTGATCTTGCCCATGGCAAACGCAACCATAGGATCCATGTTCCCATCCATCAGCTTCAACAAGTTATCTGATGAAATCCGTATGGATGTATCAGCTGGACCATCCTCCCGGCTGACAACGGCAGGCGAAGATGTCGCGTCAATACGCAAAACCCCTTCATCCTTCAACTCGAATTTGACAACAGCACCCAGCGTACCAATTGTCCCAAGCAGGGAACCAACACGCTCTTCAACATCATCAATGGACATGCCCGTCCCCCATACAATAAAGAGCCCGCCCGCTACATACGGCGCGAACCACGCCTTGCGGCTTGATATCCAAATGACGACAAGAGGCCAGGAAGATCAGGCATCATCGCCGCACAACGCTTCTGCAAAGATGTCCTCGCCTTTATGGCTTTTCCCATCCCATCAAGGTTACGGTGCAAGAAGTCCCACGTTTTTTCGCATCCGTCACTTGGGTCATCAAGCCAGTACAGAAGCGTAGCCGTATAAATACCCGATATGGAAGCACGCTTGGTATACCAGTTGAAATCATGGGAGGAATCGCCTGCAGCACGCCAGACAGCATCGGCCGTACGAGCTGTTGCCGCCACTGCACGCGGCATATTGGAGGGCAAGGCATAAAGCAGCAACCCCCTGCGCACAGCCTCCCGAAAACTGCTCCATCGTTCAAGACGCATGCGGATAGCACGATGAAGCTTGTCCTGCACCCGGGACTTGTCCTCACATACCCCCTGCATGTCCTCAATCATCAAACGGTCCGCCAAGGACGCAAAATGATCAACGGCATCAATAACGCCCCGCGGAAATAAATACCCCGGCGCATCAGGAGGCAAACCGCAATCGCGCGCCGCCCGCTCCAAGGCAAGATCACTCCACCCATCAAACGGAACATGGGCCAAGGCTGCAAGGACAAGCCTGTCCTGCCGGGAGCGCCTCTCACCCCCGGCACTTTCTTCCTGCGGGTTTGCCCCGGCTTTACCAGCATGCCCTGCCATCACAACCCCTCGATCAAGACCATTAATGCGCTATTATTCATCAGGAGCAGACACTCTCCTGAGCTCTTCCACAAAGCCAAAGGTCGCCATGTTTTTCATTCTCATGGGATAAAGAATCCCATCCAGATGGTCAATTTCGTGCTGAACAACCCTGGCATGAAAACCTTCCACCAACTCATCCAGCCTGTTGCCGGAAAGGTCAAATCCCCTGTACCGGACGCTCTTCCAACGAGGCACTGTCCCAGCAAGTCCGGGAAGAGACAGGCAAGCCTCCACACCCTCTACACATTCGCTGCCGACCGGCTCAAGCTCGGGATTGATCAACACGGTCAATGGAACACCTGCGCTACCCGAACACTTTTCCGGGACATGAAATATAATGATTCTCAGAGGAATATGAACCTGGGGAGCAGCCAGCCCCACGCCGCCGGCATCCTCCATGGTCTCAATCATGGACTCAACAATCCGAGCGACCTCTTCGCTCTTTGGGTCTTCAACGGCACGCGCCGGCGTCTGCAAGACAGGGTGACCCATGCGGGCTATTTTCAGTATTGGCATGCCCTACTCTTTGAACTTCCCTGCCTTTTCACCGACAGACACACCATATCATGATGCGCAGTGGGGTACTGCAGAATTCTGCCCTATTATTTTGTTTTCCCGCGCACAATAGCATGCTAGAACATCGTGTAGGAACACCTTGTCACAAGCAAGTGTTCCTGTTTCTTTTTCCCTGTCCTACAGGGTAAAACACATGATTTCCTGCGGAAGGAGGTGACGTCAAGTGCAGGTTCTGGTTCGTGACAACAACGTCGATCAGGCTCTCAAGGCTCTGAAGAAAAAGATGCAGCGCGAAGGAGTTTTCCGTGAAATGAAGCTCCGGCGCAGTTTTGAGAAGCGTTCCGAGAGGAAGGCCCGCGAAAAGGCTGAGGCCATCCGCCGTACGCGGAAGCTGGAGCGCAAGCGCCTCGAGCGCGACGGCTTCTAAGCCCAAGGTCGATCCGTTTGTCCCAAACGGCCTCCTTGAGTACCCGAAACCCCGCTTGAACAGTGTTCCGGCGGGGTTTTCCGTGCCTGCAAAGCAAGACGCAAACCCTCGCGCCCCTACATATGGAATAAACAAGGTGGGGTAGATTTATAAACGCCTTGCAGCTACAATGCGGTCGTCCTGCACAAATGGTTTGCACGCGGAGAGAGTGTTGTCCATCTGTACCGCGGGATACATCAGGGGTGCCAAGGAGAGCGCAATGATATTCCGAGTATCCGTAACCAGTCTTGTAGCTGGTCTTCTTTTTGTGTCCGGGTCGGTCATGGCCCAAGATCTTGCCGCTGGCGAGAAAATCGCCAAGAGTCGCTGTGCAGCCTGCCATAACTTTGATAAGGGCGGTGCACACAAGGTTGGCCCTAACCTGTTTGGCATAACAACCCGGGGGCCTGCAAAAGCTGCAGGCTATGCCTATTCAACAGGTCTGACTGATGCCGCAACAAAAGGCTTTGCGTGGGACAAGACCGAGCTCGATACCTATCTCACGGATCCTTCCAAATTTCTGGAACAAAAAACCGGGGATGCCAAGGTTCGCTCCAAGATGACCTTCAAGCTGCCCAAAGCCGATGAGCGGGCTGCTGTGATCATGTATCTGGAAAGCCTCAAGTAGGACTATCTCGTAACACGCCCCAAGCCCCCCACCATCGGGGGGCTTTTTGTTGCCACAAACAGATTACAAATCATTTCCGGGGACAGCTGGTTCAAGTCCCGCCGAGCGATCTCTCTCGGAAGCGTACTTATGCTTCTCGCGGTGATCATCTCCCAGAAAGCTATAGACGACAGGAAGAACAAAAAGCGTAAAGAGAGTCCCGATCAAGAGACCGGAAACAATCACAACACCAATAGAATGGCGGCTTCCTGCACCGGCACCGGAAGCAAGTGTCAAAGGGAAAGCACCCGCAACCATGGCCGCCGTGGTCATCAAAATAGGGCGCAACCGTAAAGATGCAGCATGCGCAACAGCTTCCCTACGGTCTTTCCCTCCATAGATCTGCTCTTCACGGGCAACCTCACAAATGAGAATGCCATGCTTCGTGATAAGCCCGATCAATGTAATCAGGCCAACCTGGGTGTAAATATTCAGTGAAACCAGTCCAATAGCCAAAGGCGCCATGGCCCCGACCATGGCCAGCGGAACCGTCACCATGATAACCAAAGGATCCCTGAAGCTTTCGTACTGGGCGGCAAGAACAAGGTAAATAATGACAAGTGCAAACGCGAACGTTAGCATAAGGGCGCTACCCTCAGTCACAAACTGGCGTGTCGGGCCAGCATAATCAAAGGTATAGCCGGAAGGCAACAGGCGCTGGGCCGTATCGCGAAGAAAACTGACGATATCACCCATAGCCGCACCGGGCATGGGTACAGCTTGGAAAGTGGCAGAGTTCAACTGATTAAACTGCCTGAGTACGTTGGGCTCCGTCACAATTTCTGTACGCACAAGGCTGGATAACGGGATCAACTGGCCAGATGCACCACGCACATACACTGTTCCAATAGCGGCGGGATCAAGACGGAACTGTCGCTCTGACTTAGGAATGACTTTATAGGCCTTGCCCTCTATATCAATGCGGTTGACATAATTGCCACCATAAACACCACCCAAGGCCATACCGATATCCTGCATGGATACACCATAAAGCCCTGCCCGATCACGATCCACCGTTACCTTGACTTCGGGTCTGTCATACTGAAGGTCAAACTTCTGGAAGATAAAATAACCACTTTTACGTGCTGCATCGCCGAACTCCTGCAACACACCCATCAGGGCATTATAGTCTGCCGTTGTTGATATGACAAACTGCACCGGCATTCCTCCAAAACCAGGCAAAGGTGGCAAGGAAAACGCAGATCCTCTCAAACCAACAACCTGCTTCAGATTCCGGCCAACCTCCTCAACAACCTGCTTCTCGGAACGCTGACGCTCACCCCAAGGTTTGAGTATAACGCCGGCAAAACCATCAGACACAGCCTCTGCGCCAACAATGAAGAAATAGGTATCTTTCTCTCGAACAGAATCAAAAATCTCACCAACCTGTTCAGCATAGACATCCATATACTCCGGATTGGCATCCGTAGGACCTGTCAGCTCAACCAAGGCAATACCCTGATCCTCAGGCGGGGCAAGCTCGGAACTTGCCAGCTTGAACAAAAAGGGAAGGCTGAGAAGAACAACCGTCGCCACAATCAAGACATAACGCCAATGACGGATAGACTCCGAAAGCAAGTGCTCATAACGCGCTGAAAGACGGGAAAACCAAGCATCAACCACCTGCGCAATCCGGCTGCCATCATGGGCCTTCAGCAAATGAGCGCACATCATTGGCGACAGTGTCAGCGCAATAACACCAGACACCAAGACAGACCCTGCCAATGTCAACGCGAACTCCTTGAACAGGGCACCCGTCAATCCCCCCAGAAATGCCATTGGCGCGTAAACAGCTGCCAATGTAATCGTCATGGAAATAACGGGCACCGCAATCTCACGAGCACCGACAATGGCAGCATGAAAAGGTGATTTGCCCTCCTCTATGTGCCGATGCACGTTCTCCACCACAACAATGGCGTCATCCACAACCAACCCAATAGCCAGAACAAATGCCAGAAGCGTCATCAGATTGATGGAAAAATCCATTGCCAGCATCAGCGTACAGACGCCGATCAGAGACAGGGGAATGGTCACAATCGGTATGACAACCGAACGCGGAGATCCCATAAACACAAAGATAACGCAGATAACAATGATCACAGCCTCAACAAGGGTCTTCAGAACCTCTCGTATGGACTCCTGTATAAAAATTGTTGAATCGTAATTCACATCAAGGTGAATGGAGGCTGGAAGATTCTCCCGTATACGCGGCAAAGCCGCACGGACATCCCGAACGACTGTCAAAGGATTGGCATCTGGCGTAGCATCAATTGATACAAACAGCGCCTTCTGGCCATTGGACAGAACAGTCACGTCTGACTGTTCTGGACCAATCGTGACCTTGGCGAGGTCTGCCAAACGTACAACACCACTATCTGTCGTTTTGATAACTAGGTTTTCGACAGCATTCACATCGCTGACGCTGGTTTCGGCGCGGATGGTCATGGAATCAGTATATCCACGCAGGGAACCGGCTGCGACTTGCAGGTTATTGCGCTTCAGAACATCGTAAACTTGCTCGGCCGTCAGTTGGTTCAGCGCCATCAACTGAGGATTCAACCAAATCCGAACCGATATCTTCTGGGCACCCAGCAAGGTAACCGATGCAACGCCTGGAATAATAGACAACTGCGGCCTGACAACCCGGCTGACATAATCGGTAATCTGGGCACGATTCAGTACAGTGCTGGAAAACGCCATATACAGGCTGGACACACCGGAGCCAGCCTTCTTCTTGACAACTGGCTCCTCTGCTTCGGAAGGAAGCTCGGAACGTGCGGCCGAGACTTGGGCCATGGCTTCGGTCATTGCTGCATTCGGGTCATGGTTCAGGCGGATATACGCTGTTACAAGGCTGGAACCAGCAGAACTGCTGGACGTGATGTAATCAACCCCATCAACACGAGCCAAGGCAGCCTGAATAGGATCACCGATGAAACCTTGCATCAGGCGGGCATCAGCACCCGGGTATACAGTCGTGACCTCGATGACCGTATTGGACAGCTCCGGATACTGCCTCACCTGCATACTGTCCAAGGAACGAATGCCAAGAAGAAGAATAATGAAGCTGACCACGATTGATAAAACAGGCCTGCGAAGAAAAATATCGGTGAACCGCATGGTGGCCTCCAATCAATCCAAGCCCAGAACGGGCGGAGAGGACAGGCGGCCATCATCAACAATCTTGATCCGCGCCCCACGAGAAAGTTTAAACCCACCAACGGCAACAACACGGTCGCCGGCCTTGATCCCTTCCAAAATCCGGACGCGGCCGTCACGACGCTCCCCTATACGCACAACGGTTGGAACAGAGCGAAGAACCCCGCTTCCATCATCTTCAACTTTATAGACTGTTTCTCCGTACAGAGAGTACGTCACGGCTGTAAGCGGCAGCGTAACCACAGCCTCGCTCTGACCACGGGATATTTCAATTCTTGCAAACATGCCCGGGCGCAGCTTCCGGTCAACATTGGCAAAACTTGCCTGTATACGAACTAAACCACTACCATCAACAGATGGCTCCATGGCGCTGAGTATTCCCTCAAATACTTGACCTGGATAAGCGACAACTGATGCATGCACGGCCTGACCAATCTTCAACAAGGGCAGAATATCTTGTTCCACACCTGCATTCAGACGCATTGCTGAAAGATTCTGTAGATTTACAAGGGCATCACCGGGCTGGACATACTGCCCAAGATCTGGACGCACAAGCCCGAGATCACCATCAAAGGGGGCACGTATAACCTTGCGCTCAATTGTGGCTCGCAGGGACTCAGCATCTGCCGTAACGGAATTGAGATTGGCCTCTGCCTCATCAAGATTGGCCTGAGAGGCCGCATCCACTTTGCGCAGACTCCGCAAACGCTGAACCGTGAGCCGCTGTAGCGTAACCTTGGCTTCTGCCGATCGTAGATTCGCTTTCTCAACGTCTGCATCCAGCTCAACCAAGGTATCATCGGCCTTGACAGAGGCCCCCGAAGAAACCCTGATAGCCTTCACAAGACCGCCAACCGCACTGGAAACCAGAACACCCTGCTCTGCCTCCAGGGTACCAATGGCTGGAATGTTTTGATCCCAATGGTCTTCGGTCGCAACTGTTACAGCTACGGCATGCTCCGGCTCCGGTAGGTTTGCCAGAAATCTGGCAATCGCTATCTCCCGGAAAAGGCCAAACCCTATAACCAACGCCAAAGCCAGACCTACCCCAATCGTGATCAAGACAGGCTTGCGCGCAACCGATTCCAGCTTAAACAAATTCATCCCCAAATCATCGGAAGAGAGAAGGATCTGAGACCCGGCCCAGATTGTAGCACCTAAACATATAAAGAATGATCAATTATGCTGTTCCTTTCTTGGGCAGACACAGAACAGCATAAGCACAGTTGATGCTACGTCTTCTGAATCAACTCTATTTTATACCCATCAGGATCTTCGATGAATGCGATCAACGTCTTGCCATGCTTCATCGGACCTGGCTCACGTGTGATACGCACACCCTCGGCTCTCAGGGATTCACAGGTTGCATAAACATCCTGGACACCCAAGGCAAGGTGGCCAAAACCAGTCCCAATCTCATACGGCTCAGTCTGATCCCAATTGTGGGTTAACTCCAGGACAGTATGGTCATCTTCTTCGCCGTAGCCAACGAACACCAGCGTAAAGCGCCCTTCAGGATAATCACGACGACGCAGCAGCTGCATACCAAGGTGGCGAGTATAAAAATCAACCGAGGCTTCCAGATTCAGGATACGGATCATAGTATGCAGAAATTGAAACGTCATACTCCGTCTCCCCTTGAAAATTACGGAACAGGATGCTGAACACCAGAAAACTCCAAGACGGCAGCAGCGGCACGATCCGCAGGATCACCATCTCCACCGGCCAAGTAGCGCAAGGATTGGGCAAATTCAAGGCGCTGCGCTTCTCTTTGCGGCGAATCATATAAAAGAGCCTGAACAACAGGCGCAATACGCTCTGATACACACTTCTCCTGCAGAAGCTCGGGCACAATCTCGCAATCACGTACAATATTGATCAAATTAACAAAGCGAAGCCGGGTCAGGCGCCTGAAGATCCACGCTGTCAGGGGAGCAACGCGATAGATAACACAATGCGGAACGTTGGCCATTGCCAACTCCAGCGTCACCGTACCCGAGGCAGCAACAGCCGCAGTTGAAGCTGCAAATGCGGCATAGCGATCCTGCTCCCCCCGTACAAGTACAACCCTTGCCGGCCAATCCGTTACAGCCTCTGCAACCATGGCCGAAACGGTTGCCACCGTTGGCACAACAACAACCAGATCGGGGCTTTTGGCCACCAAGGACGTTACAACATCCTTCAGAATAGGCAACAGACGCGACGTTTCGCTATGGCGGCTGCCAGGCAAAACACAAAGCAAAGGACTATTCGGGTCTATATTATGCCGTGCACGAAAAAGATCACCATCTCCCTTGTCCGCCCCGCTTCCAACAACAGGATGCCCAACGTGACAGCACTCCAAGCCATAAGGGCGGAACCAAGCAGGTTCATTGGGAAGAAGACACAAAAGCGCTTGTACCGTACGGGCAACTGTTTTGGCACGAGTTTCTTTCCACGCCCATACCATGGGAGCAACATAATGAATACGCCGCACAGACGGAGATGCTTTGGCAACCGAGCGCTGCAAACGGCCCGTAAACCCCCATGAGTCAACTGTAATCAGCGCAACAGGTGACTCTTGCACGATGCGATCTGTGAGACTGCGAATGATAGCAAGAACACGCGGGATACGGGGAATAACCTCGACCAGCCCCATAACGGCCAACTCAGACTGATCAACAAGACTTTCCAGCCCCTCGGCAGCCATACTTTCACCGCCAACCCCCATAAAACGAATACGTCCCCCCGTCGCCTGCTTCAGGGCAGCCATCAGGCGCGCGCCCAAGACATCGCCCGAAGGTTCGCCGGTGACAATAAAAAACAGGGGGATATCAGACGTCATGCCAGCACGTGCCCTGCTTCATCAACCCCAACAACAAATAATCCCAGCCGATCTGCTTCAGAAATGGCTTCACTACGATGAACAAGCAGGCCAGCTCCGCTCTGAACGGCCACACCGCGCAAACCGGCAGCAAAGGCAGCCCGAACGGTTTCCGGACCAATTGTAGGGAGATCTGTACGCTGCTCCTGGCCGGGTTTACGCATTTTGACAAGAATGCCTCCGTTCCCGTCCCTGCGCAAATCCAAGCAACGGGACAGCATCACATCTGTCCCTTCGACCGCCTCGACAGCCAACACAATGCCTTGCTGAACCACGACACCTTGTCCGACATCAAGAAGACCAAGGCCCCGCGCCACCTCAGCTCCCCTTATGATATCCTGCCGGGCTTGGTTATCAGGAGAATAACGGCCTAGAACCCCGCGTGGCATCACGACATCACGCAACACATCATCGATGCCGATAACCCTGAACCCCTCTGCTTCAAACTCGGCAATCACAGCCCGAAGCAAACCGTCATCGCCCAGTGCCCGTAGACCAATCCGGGCAAAAAGCCGGGCAGCACGCCAATCCGGACACAAGTCGAAAAACCCCGGACGCCGAACTGCGCCAATCATCACAACATCTGTAACGCCAGCCTTTTTCAGTGCCGCAAAACCCTCTGCGGCTGCCCCCAAGCGAACCCACGCATGAGGATGGGTGCCAACCCAAGACGGCTCAGCATAACCCTTGAGAGCCAGTACAAAATAGGGGCGGCCACCCTGACGGCACACATCTGCTGCTTGGGCAGGGAGATCACCGCTTCCCGCTACAATCCCCAGAACCACAGTATACTCACCCATGGTCCATCGGCCGACAAAACGACCGGGAGGAATCTGTATCCAGGAAACGGACAACAACCTGAACAGGCTCGCAATCCGGCCAACGAGAGCGGACATCCTCTATGCGTTCAGACAATACCCCTGTGCTGTCACCAGCCTGAAATAATATCTTGAACGCACTTCTCAGGCTATGAATATCAGCTCGCCCAAAACCCCGACGTTTGAGACCAACAAGATTCAGGCCTTCCAAACGGGCACGATTTCCCATAACCGTACCATAGGGAATAATGTCACCTTCCACACCTGATAACCCACCAACCATGGCATGGCATCCTATGCGGACAAACTGATGAACGGCAGCGCCACCACCAATAACGGCAAAATCATCGATCTCGACATGTCCACCCAACAGCACGTGATTCATAACCAGAACACCACGGCCAATCCGGCAATCGTGAGCCACGTGGCATCCCACAGCCAACATGACCTGATCACCAACAGAAGTCAGCATTCCCCCACCTTCTGTGCCAATGTTCACGGTTACATGTTCACGGACAAGGCAATCGCGCCCAATCTCAAGCCGGGACGGCTCACCCTTGTACTTGAGATCCTGGGGAGCCAGCCCTATTGAAGCAAAGGGAAAAATACGGGTACCGGACCCGATGCTGGTTCTTCCACCGATAACAACGTGCGAAGAGACAGAAACACCCTCCCCCAGTTCGACATCGGGACCTATGACAGAAAACGCTCCAACAGAAACGCCCTCTGCAAGGCGGGCAGCAGGATCAATGATTGCGGTGGGGTGTATCAAGGGCATAGTGGCATCAACTATCCATAATCATGGCCGCATATGTTGCCTCGGCAACAACGGTATTGCCAACACGTCCCTCCGCCCGGAACTTCCACACATTCTTGCGGGCATGCTCCTTGAAGACATGCAGTTCCAGACGATCACCGGGAACAACAGGCCGGCGGAACTTTGCATTCTCCACACTCATGAAGTACACCAGCTTGCCCTCTGCGGCCTCGCCCAAGGTAGCAACAACAAGAACAGCCGATGTCTGGGCCATGGCTTCAACAATCAGCACGCCGGGCATAACGGGACGCCCGGGAAAATGCCCCTGAAAAAACGGCTCGTTAACCGAAACATTCTTCACACCGACAGCCGAAAGCCCAAGACATACATTCTCAAGACAATCCACCATCAACATGGGGTAACGGTGCGGGATCATCTCCATGATCCGTTCCACATCGATCCGCTCAAAATCAACGGACGACGCTGGCATCTCTTTGGCTAAATTATTTGTCATCTCTATCTGCCCATCTATCTCAAAAACACGGCGCTAGGAGGACCGACGGGAAATCAACTTGCCCAAAGCAGCAACCTCGCGCCAGAACTCCTTGATCGGCCTGGCGGGATACCCCATCACCACCGTGCGCGCATCAACATCGCGCATCACGCCAGACTGCGCCGCAATCTGAGCACCATCACCAATCACCAGATGACCGGCAATGCCACCCTGACCACCAATAACAACACCTTTGCCAAGCTTTGTGCTGCCCGATATTCCAACTTGGGAAACGATGACAGAACCAGCCCCTACCTCAACGTTATGGGCAATCTGGACAAGATTATCAATCCGGCAACCAGACCCAATAACCGTATCGGGGCCAGAGCCACGGTCAATTGTTGCATTCGCACCAATTTCCACATCGTCCCCAATAACAACACGACCCAGCTGGGGAACCTTCAAATGCCCGGCTGCACCCATCGCAAAGCCAAAACCATCCTGACCAATACGGCAGCCCGGATAGATAATAACCTTGTCCCCCGCAACCGTGTGCGTAACGGACGCATTGGCGCCAACCACGCATCCCCTGCCCAGAACAACCCCCGTACCAATAACAGCATTGGGCCCGATGACTGTCCCCGCTCCAATAGAAACACGAGCACCAACAACAGCGCCGGCTTCAATAACAACGCCGTCGCCGAGGCTGGCTGAAGAATCAAGGACAGCTGACGGGTGGACACTCGGCCCTAGGTGGGAACCAGGGTAAAAAAGCGAGGCTATCTTGGCATAAGCCCGATATGGATCATTGCTGAATAACAGGGCAACCCCCGGAGGCGCTGCATCACGGTGCGATGGGTGCACAACACAGGCCGCCGCCTTGGTAGAGCGAAACTGAGGCAAATAAGCCCGGTTATCCAGAAAAGAAAGATGACCGGCCCCGGCCGTTGACAAAGGGGCAACATCATGTATCACCAGCTCCTTGCTCTGGTCAGAGATCTCTGCATCTGCGGCCGCAGCAAGATCAACCAGACGAAAAGGGCCAGCCTTGTTGAAGAAACGTGGGTCAGCCAACGAACTACCTCTCTCCTTCCAGCATCCCGCCGTCTTCTTCCCGATCCGCCAGCATCGAAGGATCCAACATTGAAAGACGCGGAAGATCTCTGTTCAAACGCTCCAGAACTTCATCTGTAATATCAACCCGTGGGTCAAAAAGAAAAACTTGGGACCGGTAAAAAATAACGCCCATGCCCTTTTCCTGCGCCACACCATGCACAATCTTTATTAAGGCAGACTGCACCTCAGCCATCGCCTTGGCAAAAGCACGCTCCAAAGCAGCACGCTTGGCCTGAACCTGCTTCTGGAAACGCGTCACACGCGCCTGGAACGCTTGTTGGCGGCGAGCAAACTCCTCCGGAGAAAGCGTGGTACGAAGTTTCAAGAGGGACTCATCCTCAGCCCTCAGTTTCTTCTCCTGCTTTGCAGTTTCACCTTGATAGACCTCTTGGTACCTGTCCCGGTCAGCAAAAACCATACGAGCCGCCGAGGACTCCGCCATGATCTTTTGCTGATCCAGAACACCGAAAGCATACTCCTCACGCCCTGCATAAGCCAAAGAGACCTGAAGCAGCAAGGCAAAGCAGGAAAGAGAAACCCGGACAAAATACCGCAAACACATCAGAAACGGGTTCCGAAGTTAAAGCGGAAGAACTCTGTCTTATCATAATTTTCTTTTACCAGCGCTTGGGCAAGATCGATACTGACTGGCCCCATCGGAGATTTCCAGACCAACCCCACACCAGCAGAAACGCGCGCCTTACTGGATTTATTGATCTCAGATGCAAGCACACCGTCTGGTTCGCCTGAAATACCATAGTCGATGAATGACTTGGCAGATATGCCTAACTCCTCAGGCAAACCAAGAGGAAAACGAAGCTCTGTCGTACCGGCAGCAATCCACTTGGCACCAAAGGAGTCACCCGTCAACTTATCACGGGGACCTGCACCTCCGTACTTGAAGCCACGCAGATTGTCACCGCCCAAGTAGTAATTTCTTACGAAACGAACATCCTGCCCAAGTCCTTCAACAGCACCAATCATACCCTGCTGCATCAAAACAGTATCGTCGGTAACCGAAATATACTGCTGCGCGTCGAGCGCACCCCTGACAAACTTTTCGCTGCCGCCAGCACCGGCAACATCCGTACTCAGACGCACGATATAGCCTTCCTTCGGCTCTATCACATTGTCGCGACGGTCATAGGAAAGGGTCTGCCCGACCATGGACAAAACGCTCTTTCCTTCATTAATCCGACTGGCAGATCCGGATTGACGAGCCCCACGCAAATAACGCGAAGCCGTGGCCTTGACCTTGGTAATTTCAGTTTCACTGATCGTGTAGCGAAGCCCTTGGCGCCAGTGTTCGTCGTAATCAAATCCCAAGCGTAAACCAACACCCATTTCCTTGATGTCATAAGATGACTCGCGCTGCCGATCACGCTCACGAACAAAGACATCAAAGCCAGCAGCCAAAGGACGGTCGAGGAAGTAAGGTTCTGTGAAACCAAGTTCAACTTCCTGCTTGCGCTCGGCAGCCGTTAACGAGAGCCGAACATCTTGTCCCTTGCCGAGCAGGTTACGCTCACTTAGGGATGTATTGAACAGGGCGCCATCACTACTGGACCATCCGACGCCAAACATCAGGCTTCCAGTTGAACGTTCGCGTACGTCAACCTTGACCGTTGTTTGGTCCGGCGCAGTCTCGGAAGGAACATTGGTCACTTCAACTTTTTCAAAAAAGCCAAGATTGCGGATCTTCTCGCGGGAACGCCGCAAACGCGCCGAATTAAAGGCATCGCCTTCAACAAGCTGCATCTCACGACGCACAACACTGTCAAGAGTCCGCATGTTGCCTGAGATATCGATACGATCAACGTAGACCCGCGGACCTTCCTGAATCTCGTAAACAATATCGATAACACGGGATTTGCGGTCACGTTTCACGCGTGGGCGCACATCAACAAAGGCATATCCCAAAGCACCAACAGCATCAGTCAGCGCCTGAACGGTTTCCTCGACATAATCCGCATTATACCAATCGCCCTGCTGCCCGACGATCACAGAAGACAAATCAACAGCATCCATATCCGGAAGCGCAATCTCTATCTTTTGCTCTCCGAACGTATAGCGCTCACCTTCATCGATCGTAAAGGTCATGAAAAAACCGGAACGATCGGGGGTCAACTCTGCAACTGAAGAAATGACCCGGAAATCAGAGTATCCCTGACGCAGATAGAACCGACGCAGCAGTTCGCGGTCATAGTTCATACGATCGGGATCGTATGTATCGGAAGAAGACAGGAAACGATACCAACGCTCTTCCTTGGTCGCAATCATCTCCTTCAGAAGATCATCAGAGTATTTCTTGTTTCCGACAAAATTAATCCTCTGAACGTATGTGGACGGTCCCTCATTGACCTCAAAGACCAAGTCAACGCGATTTTGCTCAAGCTCTATGACCTTGGGTTCGACTGTAACAGCAAAACGCCCGCTGCGCCGATAGACATCCAGAACGCGCTTCACATCTTCCTGAACCTTGGTTCTGGTATAAACGTGGCGGGGCCGCAGCTGCAATTCTGCCTGAAGCTTCTTCTCATCAATCCGTCTGTTACCTTCGAAAACAACGCGATTAATGATCGGATTTTCCACAACCTTCACAAGAAGGGCAGAACCACTACGAGTGATTGAAACATCGGCAAAAAGACCAGTTGCAAACAAACTCTTCAAAGACCCATCAAGACTGTCGGACCCCAGTTTGTCACCGGGACGAAGCGTCATATAGGCCTTGACTGTTTCAGCCTCAATTCTCTGATTCCCCTCGACCCGGATCTCAGAAAGGGCAACAGCAGCAGAATCCTGAATCGAAGCAGGGCGGGCATGGGCCTCGGACAGGACCAAACCGGGAGAAAAAGCGAAAGCAAGTGCCCCGACAGCTGTCAGCGTCAGCACAGGAGCCACAAGGGCGGGATAAGAACGACCAGACAAGGAAACCCCCGCACAGGAGAATGACAAAAGCAGGACAAAACAAAAATAGCCGGAGTGCTACCCCGCGATCAATCGCAGAATATCATTCCAAGTCGTGAAGATCATTAGCCCGAAGAGAAGGATAAGTCCAATCCTCAAACCAATCTCCTGAGCTTTCTCTCCCAAGGGACGACCACAAACAGCCTCCCACGCGTAAAGAACAAGGTGCCCCCCATCAAGTGCAGGGACAGGAAACAGGTTAATCAGACCCAAATTAACGGACAAGACAGCGACAAACATAATCATGCTGAGAAACCCGAGCTGCGCCGCATTGCCGGAATACTCAGCGATACGCACAGGGCCACCAAGATCCTCTACGCCCCTGGTTCCGACAACAATCTGACCAAGGGCTGCCAGTGTACTGACACTCACAGACCATGTCCGGTTCACAGCCTCAACAACAGAATCAAGCGGCCCCAGACGCTCAATACGGAACGCTGAACCAGAGGAGTACACACCCAAAACAGGAATTTTCTGTGTCTTCCCAAATCCATCGGGCATCTCCCGCCATTCTGGGACAGTATGGAGAAGCAGATACTGCCCATTGCGCAGAACCGTTACACGCATGGGAGCCGCACCGTAAACAGGCACCAGCATACGAAGATCCTCGAACTGACGAACAGCCCGCCCCTCTATGGCAACAATTTCGTCTCCAGGCTGGATACCAGCCGCAGCCGCCGGACTTCCTTCGCTGACACGATCAACCACAGCCGGCGTAAATGGTTTGCCGACAAACATGAAAACCAGAGAAAATACAACAAGGGCAAACAGGAAATTTGCTGCAGGACCCGCAAAAACAATAGCTGCTCTTTGCCATACCCGTTTAGCTGCAAAAGAACGCTCACGATCTTCAACTGCCACATCGGCAGCAACCGAACTGGAGGCATCGGCATCGCCCAGAAACCGGACATAGCCCCCTAATGGAATCAGCGATATTTTCCAGCGTGTTCCGCGCGCATCGTCAAGCCCGATGATTTCAGGACCGAAGCCAATGGAAAAGACCTCCACATGCACACCATTCCAGCGGGCAACAAGAAAGTGCCCAAGCTCATGGACAAAAACCACGACGGTCAGCGTCAGAAGGAACGGAACGAGGTAGGTGGAAAAAAATGAAAGAACATCCATGACGCAACGTATCCGTATCCTTCAGGAATTTATGAAGACCGCAATAACACCATCAACCGGGACCAGAAGCCACTCCGGATAATCGGGTCCGACACATCTGCACTGCAATCTCGCGGGCCTGACGGTCAACGTCCAGAACATCAGAAAGATGCTCTGGCTCCGGGCAGCCCGAAAAACGGGCCAGCGTTTCCTCGACCGCAGCGGCAATATCGGTAAAGCGCAAGGAACCATCAAGAAAACGGGCAACCGCAATCTCGTTGGCTGCATTAAGAACAGTCGGAGCACCACCACCCTGACACAGGGCAAGACGAGCAAGACGAAGAGCAGGAAAACGGTTCTCGTCAGGAGGCTCAAATGTCAGGGAACCCAAGGTACGCCAGTCCAGTCTGTCCGTCCGGGCCTCCATACGGCCAGGCCATCCAAGAGCAAAGGCAATCGGGATACGCATATCCGGCGCACCCATCTGCGCAAGGATAGATCCATCCTTATAAGATACCATAGAATGAATAACAGACTGCGGATGCACAACAATATCGATACAGTCTTCATTGACACCAAACAGGTGGCTGGTCTCAATCAGCTCCAGCCCCTTGTTCATCATCGAGGCAGAATCAACTGAAATCTTCGCCCCCATAGACCAAACAGGGTGAGAAACAGCCTCATCCGGAGTTACATCGCGCATCTGCTCGAGGGAGAATTGGCGGAAAGGACCACCAGAAGCCGTCAGCGTCAATTTTTCAACCTGATCCGCCACGGACTGGTCAAGAACCTGGAAAATAGCAGAGTGTTCTGAATCAACCGGCAAAAGAGTCGCACCGCAACGTACCACCTCAGACATAACAAGGCGACCAGCACAAACAAGCGATTCCTTGTTTGCCAAGGCAACAACAGTTCCTTGCCGAACAGCAGCCAAGGTCGGGGCAAGACCAGCAGCCCCCACAACAGACGACATGATCCAGTCAGCAGGCTTGGACGCAGCATCAACAACAGCATCCAATCCCGCAGCAACCTCAACACCTGTACCAGCCACCGCCATTTTAAGGTCAGAATAAAGAGCCGGATCCGCAGTCACGACAATTTCAGGATGAAAGGCACGAGCCTGCCGCGCCAAAAGATCAATGTTACGATTACCAACCAAGGCAACGACATGCCACTTTTCCGGCTTGGCAGACAGCAAATCAAGGGTGCTTGTACCAACTGAACCCGTCGAGCCAAGAATAGAGACACGACGGACATCAGCAGGCTCTGCACGGTGAACCGGGTATCGCATCACCAAGATCCCAAGCCTCCACCCAAGGCGAGAACAACCAAGACAACAACGGGTGCCGCCGCAACAAGACCATCAAGACGATCCAGGATACCACCGTGCCCCGGTATAATCCCACTGCTGTCCTTGACCCTGAAGCGTCTTTTCACAGAAGACTCAAAAAGATCGCCAACTTGGGCCACAACGGCAAGAAGAGCAGCAAGAACCGACGCAAACAGCCAGCCCGCCATATCCAGCATGAATGGCAATGCAGCACCCGTTACAGAAGCACACACCGCACCACCCAACAAACCAGCCCAAGTCTTGTTGGGGCTGATCCGCGGAGCAAGCTTGGGGCCGCCGATGGCGCGCCCAAAAACGTAAGCCCCCGTATCGGTTGCCCACACAACAAACAAGAGCCACATGAGCGTCCAGACATCCGTCTCGCCACGCAGCCAAGAAAGAGCAAGGCACGGAAGGCCAATATAAAGCACACCCATGGCAAGCCAACCTGACCGGCTGAATGCAGCAACGATCAGCGTCCCGATCCATACAAGCCCCAAGGCAACAAAGGACGAATGAGGTACCAACAGGGCAGACACAAACGTAGTTCCGGCAGCAAGCATCCCGCAACCACCAAAACGCCCCCTGCACATCCTGTCCCACTCCCAGACCATCAAGGCAGACGCAAGAGCAACAGCGGATGAAAAGGCAATATCACCAAACCAGACAGCCAAAAGAACAACAGGAGCAAGAAACAACGCCGAACAGACTCTGGCTCCTAACACGGATACCCCCACACATAATAAAACAGTCAGCCCGTCAAGGCACCAAAGCGTCGATCACGACCCGCAAAAGCCTGTAAACATTTCGCAAGTTCAGCCTTGTTGAAGTCAGGCCACAAGACATCTGTAAAAACAAGCTCTGTATAGGCACACTGCCACAGAAGAAAATTACTAATCCTTTGCTCACCGCTAGTCCGAATCAAAAGATCAGGATCGGGCAGGCCGGGAATCATCAAAGAAGAGGAAAACAGATCCTCGGAAATTGAACCTGCATCCAGCAATCCATCCCGGACCATTCCGGCTAACTTCTGAACCGCCGAAACAATCTCTGCCCGGCTGCCGTAGTTAATTGCAATTACAAGATCAAGCAAACTGTTACCGGCAGTCTTTTCTTCTGCATCGGCCATCAAGGCAGCAATGTCGTCTGCCAACCCACAGCGATCACCCATAAATCTCAGGCGCACATCTTCAGAGTTCAGACGTGACACCTCAGACTGTAAATAAAGACGAAGCAGCCCCATCAAGGCAGACACCTCGGACTGCGGTCGCTTCCAGTTCTCAGATGAAAAACCATACAAGGTCAGTTGATTAATACCGAGAGAGGGCGCAGCTTCGACCACAGCCCTTACAGCATCGGCACCACGTTTGTGGCCGGCCACCCGGGGCAGTCCTCTTTTCTGCGCCCAGCGACCATTACCATCCATGATGATTGCCACATGCAAGGTTATGCACCCTTCAGCTTGTTAGAAAGCTAGTAAAACAGATGTTACACAACAACACTACACCTGCATGATTTCTTTCTGCTTGTGATCAAGAACCTCATCCAGGGACTTGATTGTATCATCAGTCATTTTCTGTATTTCAGCGGTATAAGTATGAAGCTCATCCTGTGAGATCAGCCCATCCTTCTCCATTTTCTTCAGGTTGTCATTCCCGTCACGGCGGACATTACGCACGGCAATCCGTGTTGTCTCTGCATACTTGGCGGCAACCTTTGTCAGTTCCTGGCGCCGCTCCTCTGTCAAGGGAGGGACCGGAATGCGAATGGTCTGACCATCCGCCATTGGGTTAAGTCCAAGACCGGCATCACGAATAGCCTTCTCAGCTGCCTTGACCATTCCCTTGTCCCAAACGCTGACCGTCAACATCCTGGGCTCAGGAGAACCAACCGTACCCACTTGGTTCAATGGCATGCTCTGGCCATAAGCCTCAACCTGCACAGGATCAAGAAGGCTGATGTGCGCACGCCCTGTACGCAAACCGGCAAACTCTTTTCTCATCACCTCGACAGCCTGCTCCATACGGTGCCGGATATCTTTCTTCAACGAGGCATAGTCACCAGCCACGATCAATTCTCCTCGGAAATAACAGTATAGCGCCCCTCACCACGCATAACAGCGGCAAAAGCACCATTCCCATGCATGTTAAAAACAACAACAGGCAAGCGGTTTTCACGCGCCAACGCAATAGCCGACGCATCCATGACACGCAAATCCTTGGTCAGAACCTCTGTGTAGCTCAGAGTCTCATAACGCTTGGCATTACAGTCTTTCCTTGGATCAGCAGAATAGACACCGTCAACTTGGGTAGCTTTCAGCAAAGCGTCACAATTAACCTCAACAGCACGCAAGGCAGCGCCTGTATCTGTTGTAAAAAAAGGGTTACCTGTACCTGCCGCAAAAATGACGACACGCCCCTTTTCCATGTGACGCACAGCCTTGCGCCGAATATAAGGCTCGCAAACAGCAGACATGGGAATAGCGGACTGGACCCGGGTATCAACGCCCATCTGCTCCAGCGCATTCTGCACGGCCAGTGCATTCATGACCGTGGCAAGCATTCCCATATAGTCAGCACTGGCCCGGTCCATTCCTTGCGCTGCACCAGAAACACCGCGGAATATATTACCACCGCCAATCACCAGGCAAACCTGCACACCGCCTTGCACAACAGACCGTACATCACGGGCAATAGCCTCTATAACAGCACGGTCCATGCCGTATTCACGATCCCCCATCAATCCTTCGCCAGATAGCTTGAGCATAACACGGCGACAGGTTGACAGGACAAACATGATTAGAACTCCAGAAGGCACAGCGGGGGAAAGAATGACACGAAGATATCAAGACCCAAGCGGGAGGCGGCAACACTCGCAAGATTGCACAACGTTGCCGCCTCCCACATCAACACAAGCAATACAGACCCAAGAAAAGATCAAGCATGCCCCGCCGCAGCTGCAACCTCAGCAGCGAAGTCGGATTCTTGCTTCTCGATCCCCTCACCCAGAGCAAACCGCACAAAGCCTTTCAGCACCACAGGCTTCCCGAGTTCCTTGGACAGATCGGCAACGACGGCAGAAATTCTGCTCTCACCATCGATAACAAAAATCTGCTCGACCAAGCATACTTCCTCGTAAAACTTCCGCAGCCTACCATCAACCATCTTGGAAATGATGTCCTCGGACTTTCCGGAGGCACGGGCCTGATCGGCCAATACATCACGCTCCCGGTCCAAAGCAGCTGTGTCCACCAGATCCTTGTCAAGATACTGCGGATTGGCAGCCGCGACGTGCATAGCGATCTGCTTGCCAACTTCCTCAAGACGGGTCACATCACCTTCGGATTCCAGCGCAACAAGAACACCGATCTTGCCAAGGCCGGGCTTGACTGCCGTATGGACATAGGAGGCGACAACACCGGAAGACACCGACAGCGCCTGATAGCGGCGCAGGTTCATATTTTCACCGATGGACGCAATGGCTGCAGTCACCTCATCAGCAACACTGCGACCGGATCCCGGGAAAGCCGCAGCCTTCAAGGCATCAACATCGCCATCCACACCAAGGGCCACCTGGGCAATACCCTGAGCGAGGGACTGGAACTGATCATTCCGGGCCACAAAGTCTGTTTCGGCATTGAGCTCCACAACTGCGGCACGTGCGCCGATGGCAGCAACAGCGACCAGCCCCTCGGCTGCCACACGCCCTGCTTTCTTGGCAGCCGCCGCAAGACCCTTCTTCCTCAACCAATCAACCGCGGCCTCAAGATCCCCACCGGTCTCGGACAGCGCTTTCTTGCAATCCATCATGCCCGCGCCGGATGTTTCACGCAGTTCTTTTACCAGTGCAGCAGTAATTTCAGCCATTAGTGTAACACCTTCTTCTTCAGGACACCGAGACCGACCAACAACAGAGAAAAAATAGCCGGACAGCCCGATAGTTCAGTTATCTCGAAGAGCCTCACGCGCAGTGGGGCACTCAGGAAAACGGCGGCAACTGCTGTCGCCGCCGCACCTCTTCAACCGCGAACGCCTCAGGCCTCTGCCTGGGCGCTGTCACTCTCGGCGACAAGGACCGGCTCAACAGGAGCCATTTCCGATGCGCCAACATCAACACCAGCAGCTGTCATCTCTGCCTGGATACCCGAAAGAACAGATCCCGCGATCAGATCGCAATACGTGGTGATGGCACGAATGGCATCATCATTGCCTGGAACAGGGAAATCAACACCTTCCGGGCTGGCATTGGAGTCAACGATGGCAACCACGGGAATGCCGAGCTTGCGGGCTTCAGCAACGGCTAGATCTTCTTTTGTCACATCGACAATGAAGAGAATGTTGGGCAGGCCGCCCATATCCTTGATCCCGCCCAAGGCACGATCAAGCTTTTCCATCTCGCGGGTCAGGCTGAGCTGCTCGCGCTTGGTGAAGCTGTTGACAGCGCCGCTCTCGAACATCCCCTCCAACTCACGCAGACGATTGATGGAATTGGATATTGTCTTCCAATTGGTCAGCATCCCGCCAAGCCAGCGGTGATTGACGTAGTACTGTCCGCAGCGACGAGCTGTTTCAGCAACGATATCCTGCGCTTGACGTTTGGTGCCAACGAACAGCACACGACCACCTGAAGACGTGACTTCACGCACTTTCTCCATGGCGCGCTGCAACATCGGAACGGTCTGCTGCAGATCAATGATGTGCACTCCGTCACGAACCCCGTACAGGTAGGGCTTCATGCGGGGATTCCAGCGACGGGTGTTGTGACCGAAGTGGCAGCCAGCTTCGACCAGTTGGCGCAGTGTAAATGTCGGAAGAGCCATTATTTCCTCTTTTCCGGTTGATACCTCCACAGGGCAAGTGGCCGAATAAACGGCACCGGATGGACCATAGTCCCCTTGGAAGAGGACCTCGGGCCCGTGCACCCGTGTGTGTAGTTTTGCACAAGGCTGGTTGTTTATCGCGCCAGACCATGAATTGCAAGCCTGGATATCAGACTTGGGCAGCGCAAGCCTAGATTTCCCGCACCTCCAAGACTCCGGGAACATCCTTCAGGGCACCAATAGTATGGCCGAACAAGGCAAACCCTTGACGAAGAGGCATCTCAACCTCCTGAAATCGCGTTCTGGCCACCAGAACAACCCGGCCGTGCCCCTTGGCGTCAGCATCAATTATCTGACGCACCTTGCAAAGGCAGGATGGAACATCAAAAACAATCATGATTTTCTTGGTTGCCCTGGAAACGGCATTATCCAGGCTTTCAACGTGCTGGACGGACAACCTGACCTGATCGCCATCCAGCCGGGCATCAACACTCAGGAGGAGCGGCTTGCCGGAGTCCAGAAGATCCCGGCTGGATGATAGAATCTCGGAAAAAAACATGGCTTCGTACCCGCCACCCGCATCCGACAGGCTGACAAAGGCATAGCGGGAACCATTACGCCCGGTTTTTTCCTTACGCCCCCCGACAATGGCAGCCATACGTACCGGCGTTTGCCCTCCATTCCGCAAATACATCACTAGGTCAGAAGAAGGAACAGCATCAAGCCGCTCCAAGGTTGTCTTGTAGGCATCCAAGGGATGCGCCGACAGGAAAAAGCCGATGGCGGCCCGCTCTTCATTCAGAATATCTGTCCTGGACCACTCTTCGCCTGTAGGCAAATCAAAGCGTGGAACCGTATCTGCAGGACCAAACAGGCTGACCTGGGACGAGGCACGAGCCTCTGCAGCTGCTTGGGCATGCCTCAAGAGAAGCTCTATACCGGCAAAAAGCCGCGCACGGGACGGCTCCAAGCAATCAAAAGCCCCTGCCCTGACCAAACTCTCAAGCAGCCTCTTGTTGATAGCGCGGCTGTCCACACGCCCGGCAAAATCCTGTACGGAACGAAAAGCACCGCGACTTCTGCGTTCCGTCACCAACCCCTGCATGGCAGCCTCGCCCACATTGCGGACCGCAGCCAGTGCATAACGTACCGCCCCCTGTGGGCTTGCATCGCCAAATTCAACACTGAACTGAACATCAGAGGCATTGATATCAGGCGGTAGAAGCGGAATACCCAAACGTTGCAGCTCCCCCCTGAAAGAGGCCAGCTTGTCTGTATTATGCATATCATACGTCATGATCGCAGCCATGAATTCAACGGGATAGTTGGCTTTCATGTACGCTGTCTGATAGGCTACATAGGCATAGGCTGCGGCATGGGACTTGTTGAACCCATAACCGGCAAACTTGGCGATGGTATCGAAAATACCGGAAGCCTGACCGGAGGCAATGCCACGCTCCGCGCAGCCCTGCACAAACATGGCGCGCTGCTGGTCCATTTCCTCCTTGATCTTTTTCCCCATGGCCCGACGCAACAAGTCCGCAGTACCAAGGGAATAGCCTGCCAGAACCTGAGCTGCCTGCATGACCTGCTCTTGGTAGATCATGATCCCGTACGTTTCCTTCAGGATCGGCTCCAGGCTGGGATGCATATAGTCAATTGGCTCGGTACCCTGCTTGCGGGCAATGTAAGAAGGAATATTATCCATCGGACCCGGTCGATACAGGGCAACAACCGCGATAATGTCTTCCAGGCAGTCAGGTTTCATCCGCGTCAGGACATCCCGCATTCCTTGGGATTCCAGCTGGAACACGCCTGCTGCCTCTCCACGACCAAGCATGTCATAGGTTTTCGGATCATCCAGAGGCAGGGAAGACAGATCGATCTGTCTCCCTCTCTCCCGCAACAGGTTGACAGCCTTCTGCAGTACAGTCAGCGTTTTCAGGCCAAGAAAGTCAAACTTCACAAGCCCTGCGGATTCAACCCACTTCATATTGAACTGGGTCACCGGCATGTCTGACCCGGGATCGCGGTACATCGGAACCAGCTGGTCCAAAGGACGATCGCCAATCACCACGCCGGCCGCATGGGTTGATGCGTGGGAATAAAGCCCCTCCAGGCGCTGACCAATAGACAGCAGCTGGGCAACCTGGGGATCACTGTCACGCAGCGCCTGTAACTGCGGTTCCTGAACAATGGCTTCCTGCAAGCTGACAGGGTTGGCCGGATTGTTGGGCACCAGCTTGCAGATACGGTCAACATAACCCAGGGGCATTTCCAGAACACGACCAACAGACCGCAACACAGCCCTGGCCTGCAACTTTCCAAAAGTTATAATTTGTGCAACACGGTCACGTCCGTATGTCTTCTGCACATAGTCAATGACTTCCCCTCGCCGCTCCTGACAAAAATCGATATCGAAGTCCGGCATTGAAACGCGCTCCGGATTCAGGAACCGCTCAAAGAGAAGCTGGAAGCGCAGGGGATCAAGGTCGGTGATGGTCAGCGCCCATGCGACCAAGGAACCAGCACCGGAACCACGCCCCGGACCAACGGGTACGTCGTTGTCTTTCGCCCACTGGATGAAATCAGCAACAATGATAAAGTAACCGGGAAAGCCCATCTGGATGATCACATCCAGTTCGAACGCAAGCCTTTGATAGTAGGGTGCAGCGACCTTCTCTTTCTCATCCTCTGTCATGCCCGGCATGTAAACATGAACAGGCAGGCGCCTTTCCAACCCTTCGCGGGCCATCTGGCGTAACACATCTTCTTCTGAACTGTCCACGGCACGCGCTGAACGCGGCAGGATTGGCTTGCGCTTCTCCACCATCACTGCACAGCGGCGGGCAATCGTCAGGGTATTATCAATGGCCTCCGGCAGATCCTGAAAAAGCTCCCGCATTTCAGCGGCCGATTTCAGATAATGCTCCGGCGTCAACCGCCGCCGCTCGGTCGCAGAAACCGTCAGCTTTTGCGACATACAAATCAGGACATCATGAGCCTCGAATAACTCGCGATCCGGGAAATAACAATCGTTCGTAGCGACAAGAGGAAGCCCGTGCTTGTAAGCAAGATCGAGAAAAACAGGCTCGGTTCTGTTTTCTTCCGGGGTATCATGGCGCTGTATTTCCATATACAGCCGCCCGGGGAAAACCGATCCAAGCCACTGCAACTCAGCCTCAGCAGGCTGTGAGCCACCATTCAGTATCCGATAACCAACCGGCCCGGAAACCCCACCCGTCAGACACAACAATCCTTCACTTCGAGATTCCAGATCAGGGCGGCGTATCTTTGGTATCTCACCACTCTCTGCCGCCATAAATGCATGAGAAATCAGCGCAATAAGATTGCTGTAACCAACAGCATTCTGACACAACAGAACAAGATCATCAAATTGGTCTGGCACCATATCCGGCCGACCCCGTGGGGGGTCAGTATCCCCGCCGCGTTCCACGGCAACCTGGCATCCGATAATCGGTTGCACACCATCTGCGGCCAAGGTTACCGAAAACTCCAGCCCACCGAACAGGTTGCGGGTATCAGTAATGGCAACAGCCGGCATACCGCGTTCGCGACATGTCTTGCCAAGCGTCTTGATCGGTATCGCCCCTTCGGACATTGAATAGGGCGTGTGAAGGCGGAGGTGAACAAAGGCATTCTGCATAGTCCGCCTAAGATGCCAGAACACGTCAAAAATCACCAGACCTGACGGAGGTCTGGACAGAGCCGAGGCCACACACACAATTTCCCATAAATAAATTGCGGAAAAAGGATGATGGTATTAGCGTACATTCATTATTTTTCGACATAATGATGAAATGACTGATAGGGTTTGCGAGGCATAGATGCTTGTTTTCTGGATGGAATTTGCTCTGGTTCTGGGTGCAATCCTGATCGGTATCCGGCGGGGCGGAGTCTCCTTGGGGTTGATCGGCGGCTTGGGGGTTGCCGTTCTGTGCTTCGGATTTGGCGCTGTTCCAGCCAAACCACCTGTGACCGTCATGCTGATCATTCTTGCCGTTGTTACGGCATCAGCAACCCTGCAGGCCGCCGGTGGACTGGACTGGCTGGTCCAACAGGCTGAACGGCTGCTCAGGACTCACCCGAAGCATGTCACACTTATTGCCCCTTTTTGCTCGTTTGCCTTGACGGTCTGCGTTGGCAGTGGGCATGCCATCTATTCGCTACTGCCCGTTATTGCTGACGTATCCCTGAGAACGGGGGTAAGGCCGGAGCGTCCCATGGCTATATCCAGTGTTGCATCGCAAATGGGCATTACCGCCAGTCCGGTTGCCGCAGCTGTAACCACTTTTCTTGCGATTACCCATGACGCACCCGGGGCCATAGGACTTGTCGATCTGCTGATCGTGACTGTCCCCGCAGGACTGTTCGGCCTTGGACTCGCCTGCCTGTGGAGCCTCAATCGTGGTTTGGACCTGAATAAGGATCCGGAGTATCAGGCACGGCTGACCGACACTGAATTCAGGGAACGCCTTGGAACCAGCATAACAACTCTCGACAAAACACTACCAGCTTCCGCGAAAATATCTGTTGTCCTCTTCTTCAGCGGGATTCTGACCATCGTCATGCTGGCCCTGAATCCGCAATGGGTTCCTGTAGCCAACGGCAAAGCGGTACCCATGACAACCATCGTACAGATTGTCATGTTGGCCTACGGGGCCTTGATCATGCTTTACAGTAACGTCAAGGCTACTGATATTGCCCGAAGCGGGGTCTTTAATGCGGGAATGATTGCCGTCGTGTCCATATTTGGCATTGCGTGGATGAGCGACACCTTTGTAAGTGACAACGAAGAGCTGCTTATCAACACAGTCCGCCAAATGGTGGAGTATGCCCCCCTGACCTTTGCTTTTGCCTTGTTCGCCGTTTCCATGTTCGTAAAAAGCCAAGCAGCAACACTGGCGATCATGATTCCCTTTGGCCTGACCTTGGGCGTGCCCATGCCTGTTCTGGTTGGCGTCATTCCCGCATGTTACGCTTATTTCTTTTTTGCGTTCTACCCCAGTGATTTGGCCGCCATCAACATGGATCGTACCGGCACCACCCGTGTTGGAAAGTATCTTCTCAACCACAGTTTCATGATGCCGGGACTGATCGGTGTATGGGGGGCCACCCTTGCTGGGTGGATACTAGCTTCCCTTACACTCTAGAAAGAGCTCCAGCACCTCACGGATTCTAAGAGCAGGATGCCATATTGGGATCCGGTGAGGCATCAGGATACAAAGTTACAACAGACTGAGCACGTGAAACAAACACCAGACGGAACGCCTGCCCTCCGGCATCGGTCAAGCAGGCTACGTTGTCTTTTTTACCCTGTACACGAGGCAGAACGTGCTTTAGTGCCATAGTTCCTTCTTTCAGAATGTCCCGCGCATGCTGCCCAAGCCCATAGCCCTTGGGACATGCACGACCAACAGAGCCATCAGGACGAATATAAGAAACGCCCACCGTATACACAGGCGGCTTTATATCCTGCTTGGAACACTGTGTTGCTCCGTCAGCAAGGCCAGCCCACCCCGCTTTTTGAGCTTGAAGATAGCGCCCTTCAAAATGGAAACCACCCAAAGTACGGGAACCCGGCTCACCACAGAAAACATGGGTGAATCCATTCTGGCGGAACCATACGTCTGTCAGTTCATTCACAAATCCAGCCACGTCAGCATGGCGGGTCAGAATGGTACCATCGAGCGCGGTGTACAAGGCATTGGCTTCCTCAGGAAAAACCGAAAGAAGCGTAACAGCAAAGTTTTCCGCCCTTGGTTTCGAACCCCAGTTGCCACACAAGGCCAGAACCCCACGATCAAAGGCATCCAGCTCTGGGGCCAAAGGAGCAGGATCATTCACAGAATCAGTCTGCTCATCAAAGAACGGTAGAAAGTCAGACCGCCCAAAAACCGCTGTACGCATCTGGCCACAATCAGCACGAACCCACCGGTCTTTGGGCGATGCACTATTAATCCGGACCTGGATCCACGCATCTTCACCCTGTTCGTAAGAATTGGCCGGATACTCACGGGAAGGAACCAAGCGCACATTATCAGGATTGGACAAGGTCTTCTTGCTGACATAGGCCTCGCATGGACCGGATGCTGTCAGAACACCCGAGGGGGCAGCAACAGACTGACAAGAAAAGACACACCACAAACAGAAAACCAGAAACGATACTGGCGATACACGGTTCATATGGATCCTCACAGGAATAAAATCCGATACAATAACCCGTCACCAATAGATTATTATCAAATTATAATCTATCTATAATTATTATAGGGAGCAAATAGACGTCTGGCTGCGCACCGTAATAGTCCGATCCATACGCGCGGCCAGATCAGTGTTATGTGTGGCAATCAAGGCTGAAAGCCTCTCTTCACGTACCAACGTCAACAGCTGGGAAAAAACCTTCTCTGCGGTCTCCGGATCAAGGTTCCCCGTTGGCTCGTCGGCCAGAAGCAATGCCGGGGCATTAGCCAACGCCCTGCAAATCGCAACACGCTGCTGCTCACCACCTGATAACTGCCCTGGTCGATGCTGGGCACGCACTTGCAACCCCATGGACGTCAGAAGATCCATAGCCCGAACGCGAGCCCGTTGACGCGATGCTCCGGCTATCATCTGGGGAATAATAATATTCTCGACAGCTGAAAATTCCGGAAGAAGGTGATGATACTGATACACAAACCCCAAGTGCCGACGCCTTAACGCCGTACGCCTGTCATCATCAAGCCCGTCGGTATTCAAACCACCAATGGAAACAACGCCTTGATCGGGGCGCTCCAGAAGACCGGCGATCTGCAACAGTGTCGACTTTCCTGCACCTGATGGTCCGACCAGAGCAACGATCTCACCTGCCGCAACTTCAAGATTGATATCAGACAGCACGTCCAGACGCTCCCCGCCCTGCACAAAACAGCGCGACACCCCAGACAGCGCAAGTGCTGGCTTTTGCTTGTCCAGATTCTCACTCATAGCGCAGGGCCTCTACAGGATCCAGGCGGGCTGCCCGCCAACTGGGATAGAGCGTCGCACCAAGAGACAAGGCAATCGCCATGGCCGTAACACGGATAACTTCCGACCATTCCATCTTTGCCGGCATTTTTGAAAGGAAGTAAACTTCAGCAGAGAAAAGGTCTGTTCCTGTCAAAGATTGCAGTCCCTGACGAATGGATTCTATGTTTTCACAGAACAAAACACCAAGAACCAATCCAAATACCGTACCGCACACGCCAACACTGGCCCCCGCCAGAAAAAATATTCTCATGACTGAACCACGCGTCGCGCCCATCGTTCGCAATATCGCAATATCGCGCCCTTTGTCTTTGACCAGCATGATCAGACCAGAAATAATGTTGAAGGCCGCAACAACGATAATAAGGGTCAGAATAAGAAACATTACGTTTCTCTCGACCTGCAAGGCGTTAAACAGGCTGGCATTGCTGCGGGTCCAGTCGGCAACATAGTAGCCACGCCCAAGGGTCTGATAGACTTCATCAATAATCGTATCCAGATTATCCGGATCAACCGTCATGATCTCGATCTGGCTGACCTGCTCCGGCATCTGGAAATAAGCCTGCGCAGCAGCCATTGGCATATAAATGAAGGCGCTGTCATACTCGTGCATGCCAACATCAAAGATCGCTGCAATACGATAGGCACGCATACGCGGCACTGTCCCGAATGCAGTAACGGCACCCTTGGGAGAAACAAGGGTTAAACTATCACCAACCTCCACACCGAAATGGCGCGCCATACGTGACCCAATCACAATCACGCTGGACTCATCAAAATGATCCAGATTCCCGTCAATCAGGCTTCCGGACAAAACCGGCCGCTTGCCGAGATCAGCCTGCGTCATGCCACGCACCATAGCCCCCCTGCTCGCCCCCTTGGCGCTAACCATAACCTGCCCCTCTACAACCGGGCTGGCCAAAGTCACGCCAGAAAGAGTGCGCAAACGCTCTACATACGAACTGTACGCATCAAGATTTCCGTGGGAGGACGTGATAACAACATGACCGTTCAGACCAAGAATGCGCCCCAGCAACTCGTGCCGGAAACCATTCATGACGGCCATGACGATAATCAAGGTTGCAACGCCAAGGGCAATACCAAGCAGGGAGAAGCCGGCGATGACAGAGACGAAACCCTCTTTCCGCCGCGCTCTCAGGTAACGCAGGGCAACCATTCGCTCGAAGGCATCAAAGATCATACTGCAAACCTATCACCTGCATGGCGTCACAACAGACAGCGGCTGCGCTTCAGACAGACGTCAAATGTGACAGCACGGACTCTACAGACACATCCCTCTTTTCGCCGGTACGGCGGCATTTCAGCTCGACATAACCGGCAGCAACGCCTTTGGGACCGATGGTCACGTGCCACGGCAAACCAATTAGGTCAGCCGTGGCAAACTTGGCACCGGCACGTTCATCGGCCCGATCATCATACAACACATCGACCCCGGCATTCCGCAAGTCAGCGTACAGACCATCGGCCACAGCATCAACAGAAGGATCACCGGGCTTGATATTGATCAGGGCAACACGGAAAGGCGCAACACTCTCTGGCCAGATGATGCCATTTTCATCGTGGCTGGCTTCTATGATAGCACCGACAAGGCGGGAAACACCGATACCATAGGACCCCATGTGCAGAACAATATCTTGCCCATCCGGCCCGGCAACCCGGCACCCCATGGGGGCGGAATACTTGGTACCAAAGTAGAAGATATGCCCGACCTCTATGCCACGTGCCGAAACCAGGTTCTCACCCAAGCCGGCTTCCAGCGCCGGGTCATGCATTTCATCTGTTGCAGCATAAGGACCTGTCCAGCTGTCGACCAAAGGCTGGAGATCACCATCAAAGTCAACCGTATCCGGGATCGGCATATTCAATAGATCCCTGTGCACAAAAACACCGCTTTCGCCTGTATCGGCCAAAATCAGGAATTCATGACTGAGATTGCCGCCAATTGGCCCCGTAGCGGCCCGCATGGGTATAGCGCGAACACCCAGCCGGGCGAATGTCTTTAGGTAGGCAACAAACATGCGGTTATAGGCACGGCGGGCGGCCGCTTCATCAAGATCGAAAGAATAGGCATCTTTCATCAGGAATTCACGGCCGCGCATGACGCCGAAACGCGGACGAACCTCGTCACGGAACTTCCACTGGATTTGATACAGGGTTTTCGGCAAATCCTTGTAGGAACGGACCATGGAGCGGAAAACATCCGTGATCACTTCCTCATGCGTTGGACCATACAGCATTTCCCGATCATGGCGATCAACAATGCGCAGCATTTCGCGCCCATAGTCGTCATAGCGGCCAGATTCCCGCCACACATCCGCCGTCTGTATGGTTGGCATCAGCATCTCGACCGCACCAGCACGATCCTGTTCCTCGCGAACAATCTGTTCCACTTTCCGCAAAACACGATGCCCCAAAGGAAGCCAGTTATATATCCCGGCAGCGTGCTGACGAATCAACCCGGCGCGCAACATCAAACGATGGGAAATGATCTGGGCTTCTGCAGGAGTTTCCTTGAGGACAGGAAGAAAATAGCGAGACAGACGCATAAGCGGAGAATTCCTGAGGACAAGACGGTAAACAAGGTCATTTGGCTGACTTTATGACAGGGGTATGTGCTTTTTCCAATGACGTTTTGCATAAATAAAGGGACTTTTAACGTCATAACTCCAAAGCGGTAACGCGGAACGGGACAGTTAAAGTAGAAAGAACACGCACAGGTTCCTGAAAATCAGGCAAAACATCCGGCAGATCACGCCCAAAAGGACCTGCATCCTTTTCTTTAAGGCCTTGTTATAGAAAAAGAACACATGAGAGGAAGCGTTTGTCCGCAATAAACTTGCCATAACCCTTGGTGTTTTCTGTTGCCATTTTGCGGCAGGCCCGGCAGGATCCGCGCACCTCCACGCCCTTCTGAGACAAGGTCATGTCCCGCATCTCTCCTGAATTTATTCGCCTTGCGTGCCTGTATGGGGCCATTTTTATCGTCAATGGCATTCAGCTGCCCTTCTGGCCCGTCTGGCTTGAGAGCCGGGGCATGGGGCCGTGGGAAATCGGTATCCTGTCCGGCGCCCTTTACTGGGCCAAAGCTGTCACCAACCCAACAATCGGCACAATCATAGACACACGCGGCAATCGTATTGGCATGATGCGGTTCTTGGCTGCCACCTCCTTGATTATCTCGCTCTTCTACTTGGGCTTTGATGGTTTCTGGGGACTGTTGATCATCGGTATACTGGGCGGATCCCTGTTTTCTGGAATTACGCCAGTTGCAGAAACAATCAGCATGGGGCATGCCACGCGCGGCAAGATCGACTATGGCCGCGTTCGCCTTTGGGGATCAATCAGCTTTATGGTTGCGGCCTATCTAGTTGGGAAGATACTGGATTATACTCCCAATAACGAAATTATCCTCTGGCTGTTCTTGGGTGGCCTTGGCATTACCCTTGCCGCAACGTGGTTCTCCCCCGACTCGCCCAGCACCGACAGCAATACGGAGCGGGAGCCATGGAGCGGCCTTCTGAGGGACCGCCGCTTCCTTGTCTTCCTTGTTTTCGCTGCGTGTGCGCAGGGAAGCCATGCTGTTTACTATGCTTTCGGCACACTGCACTGGACAAGCCAAGGCGTGGAAAGCGGGGTGATCGGTGGGCTGTGGGCCGTAGGCGTCTTGGCCGAGATTGTCCTTTTTGCTGCATCCGCACGCTTTGTACGCCGGATGGACCCTGCCATTTTGATGGTATCTGCCGGTATTGCCGGGGTTATTCGCTGGCCACTGATGGCCTTTACGACGGCACTGCCCGTTCTCGTCCTGCTGCAAGTGCTCCATGCCTTTACCTTTGGCGCCGCGCACTTGGCAGCAATGCACTATATTACCGCAAACACGCGATCAGGATTGATTGCTCGCGCACAGACCGTGTACTCGGCCGTTGCTGTTGGGCTGGGGTCCGGGATTCTTATGATTGTCGCCGGACGACTCTATGAACTTTTGGAGGGATGGGCTTATTTGGCAATGGCTGGCTTGTCGGCTTTCGCGCTTGTCTCTGCAGCATTTCTTGCCTTCACACGGCATCAGCCAGAGACCATGGAACAAAAGAAACAAGAACTTAGGGAAGAAGCTGCCTAAGCAAATTGCCCGATGAAAAAAGCCCCCAGATCGGGGGCTTTTTTATTTCTATGCTAGGTACAATCAAGCGGCACTCTCATCCCTGGACGATGAAGACTTCCCACCCGAGCTAACGTAGGCAACAGAGGCATGCTCGGCACAGTATGGCTTATTCGGAAGTGATGGTGCACCACAGAAATGGAAACCAAGCTCACGGGGATCACCAATAGGCCAACGGCATGTATGAACAGATAGATCAACAACCGAGCGAATCTTGGGATCCGTCTCTTTTTTCCTGGAAGCAGGAGCATCTTGGCGCGGCTTCTGCTCCCTTTTTATAGGGGAAGGTCGCCCTTGCAAACCCAACCGGTGCGCTTTACCAACGACGGCGTTCTTGGACACGCCCAACCGCTTGCCAATTTCCCCCGTTGTCAGACCCTCAGCCCAAAGAGCCTTCAGCTCCTCGATCCGTTCATCAGTCCAGACCATATACCCCTTGCTCCCAAATAACCGATGACAAGCAGCCGTCAATTCTCTAAACAACAGCCGAGGCTCTCATTGTAGCAGCAAATGAAGGCCAGATAATCCCGAAAAAAAAGGCCGCACACGAAGCACGGCCCAAGTTTAGGGAGGAAACGTCCAAGAAAGACAACATAGCCTCACAAAAAGGAGGGACACGCCATGTTGCATCGCGGATACATCTCACGCCAAGCGTTTCATGTAAAGTCGAAAAAATCCGAACACAGAAAGAAAGACATAAAGAAACACGAACTTAGGGGATCCTGCAATTATCAGTACCATCATAAGCTTTTTAATTCCCGATAAGCACTGCATGAGAGCGAATCCAAATCGCAAAAATACGATACTATAAGGAGAATAGAGCTCGGTATAAAGCAATCAAAAGAACAAGGGCCAAACCCACAGAAACCAATATGTCTGAAATATTCCAATTTCCGTCCCCTTCCCTGCTCATAGCTGACGCGGAAAACCTTACATGGCAAAATTTTCACAGATCTAACATAAATGGAATTCCATGACGTGCTTGAGTGGACTGAAAAAATGAGCGTAGGCTCCGAGGCTTTGGATGAAGACCACAAGCGCCTCATAAGCATGCTGAAAGAACTGAATACGGCTCTGAAAGCAGGGAGCCCAGCAGAAACAATACGGGACATTATGGTCGAGCTGGCTGCCTACACAGATTACCATTTTGCTGCTGAAGAGAGAGTGCTGCGCATGGCCCGCTATGAAGGGCTGGACGAGCACATAGAGGCTCACAACAAGTGGCGTGAACGTCTTTCTGAACTCCAAACAACCTTGGAAGGCAAGGCAGATCGCCGTTCAGCCCTTAAACTGTCTGACTTTTTGTCTGATTGGCTGATACGCCACATTCTGGGTGATGACCAGAAATTCAAGCCTGCAATCGAGGCCTTGGTCAATCGACGGAAGGCAGGTTCTGGAAATGATGGAAATCAATCCACCCCGGAATCATGATTATAAAAGCACTTCATCAATCAAGGGATGCCATCCGTTACGGTCTTCCACCTCAATAACCCACAAATCATCGTCATAGCCCCGTTGACGCGCAATATAGGCATCAGCTTCCTGCTCGGTAACGGCTTGCTCACCCGTGCCACGCATCCAGGCAGGACGACCATCAGGAAGGCGGACCTGTGAAAGAACCCAGCACCCGCTTCCCAACGTGTTCACTTTGACCAGAACAGCACCGGCATCCGGATCGCCGGATACGACAACCGCAGCAAAAACGCCCCGGGATTGACAGTGACGCAGCAAAGCTTGGACCCGTATACGGGTCCGAAGGCGAACATCCCTGTCCATCAAGCCGTGCGTAAAATCAGATGATACCCAAACGCTGTTTCAACCACGTCGGACATGTCACCAACGGACAACGCAAAGACAGCCTTGTCAAATTCCGGAACCATCATACCGGGAGAGAAGGACCCAAGATCACCACCCTCCTCTGACGAAGGGCACTCTGAAACAATTCTGGCAGCCTCCGCGAACTGCACATCTCCACTGCGGATCTTGTCGCGCAAACGAACTACTGCTTCCAGGGCAGCGGCTTTTGATCTTTTTGAGGCTGTATCCGGGGCATCTGCGTGCATTAACAGAATATGGGAAGCGCGAACAGATGTGCTCATGTGAATCAAGACCTCTCTATTGCAAGAAGGGGAAGAGACAACACATCCAGGCCCATGTCAAGATAAGGGGGCAACGGGACCTCAGTCTTGAACACAGGCCCGACAAGATATCTTGACAATAACAAAAAGCCCCACCGGACGAACCGGCAGGGCCACGAAAGATGGGCTTTATCATCTCGCACAAGACAACAAGCCAAAGCCACAATACGGGATTAATGCAAGTGCGCTGCCATTCGCGCGATCTCATCCTTCAGGCGCAACTTCCTGCGCTTTATATCACTGACAAATTCGGGATCCGGGACCGGCCTTCGGCTCTCCACCTGCAGGACAGCTTCAAGTTCCGCATGCTTCATCCGGAGGGACTCAACCCGGGCATCGACACTCATCGTAGCTTCTCCCTTTTCCTGCTGGTAAGAAACACGCTAGATTTTACGCCTGCCCGGCCACAAAGACCATAGAAATTCACAACGCCTTGTTACACCAAAAGTTTTTATCACTTTCTCTTGAACTGCCCATTCAACAGACTCCCGGAGATCAAAATGACGGACAAACCTCGCATGGTGGTTGGCATCAGTGGTGCTACCGGGGTCATATACGGTGTCAAACTGCTGCATATGTTGAAAACTATCGGCATAGAGACCCATCTGGTCATGAGCCGGACGGCTGAAATTACACTGGCATACGAATCGAGCCTGAAAGTTACGGACGTTCAAAATCTGGCAACCGTGCACTACCGAATTGATGACCTGGCAGCGGCTGTATCGTCAGGCTCCTTCCGAACCATGGGAATGATCGTTGCGCCCTGCTCAGCCCGTTGCCTGGCAGAAATCGCCACGTGCGCCGGAAACAACCTGCTGACAAGAGCAGCGGATGTCACCCTCAAGGAACGACGGCGCCTGGTTCTGATGCTCCGCGAAACCCCCCTGCACCTTGGGCACATCCGTAACATGGCTACTGTGACCGAGATGGGTGGGATTATCGCGCCCCCCGCCCCGGCTTTCTACACAAGACCGCAGAGTCTGGAAGATATGGTGGAGCAGAGCGTAGGTCGTGTCCTGGATCTTTTTGACCTCGACATAGGAACGATCCCACGCTGGGGAAAAGATGTAGGACCGGAGCCACGTTCTACAATGCCGCAGACGACACCTTGAGAAGAGGCGCGGATCCGCCCGTATATATTCCCAATGCCTTTGCAGTACACACAAGGACATCATCGGCAGCAAGTAACCGAGCTCCGGTTGTCACATCTTCCAATGGAACGGATGTAACAGTCCCATTCTTCCAGGCCACCATACGACCCCAAGCCCCCTCTGCGACAAGATCGACCGCCGCGGTGCCGAAAGCAGAAGCAATAAGGCGATCACGGGCGGAAGGGATACCGCCACGCTGCAAATGGCCCAAGACGATGGGGCGAGTTTCAATGCCGGCCATACCGGCAATCCGGTCGGCAAGATAATGCCCTATGCCACCATAGCGCTTTTCCCCGCCGGAGTAGGTTATAATGGCACTCTGACCATCTTCACGTCGCACACCCTCGGCAACAACGATGACGACGTGGCTTCTCCCGGTGTCCAGAACAGCACGGATCTTGCGCGATACCTCTTCCAGGGTATAAGGCAACTCAGGGACCAGGATAATATCAGCACCACCGGCGATCCCTGCTGTCATGGCTATATAGCCGGCGTCACGTCCCATAACCTCCAGAATCATGGCGCGGTGATGGGATGCTGCTGTGGAGTGCAGCCGGTCCAATGCTTCTGTAGCAACATCTACAGCTGTGGCAAAGCCAACAGCATAGTCTGTACCGTGCACATCGTTATCGATTGTTTTCGGGATTCCGACCATCCCCAGCCCGGCACGACGACAGAGTTCCGACGTAATGCGCATGGACCCATCGCCACCCACCACAACAACGGCATCCAGCCCGAGCATTCTTGCACCCTCGGCAAACTCTGGCGAGAAATCGCGGTATGATCCATCCGGCATCGGGAATTGCAGGGGATCTCCTTTGCTGGTAGTGCCCAGAAAGGTACCACCAGACCTCAGGCAGGATGCATCCATGGCACCGCCACCAAGCTCGATATACTGCAAAGGACGCGTAATCAGGCCCGAAGTTCCATCAAGAATGCCGTATACCTTCCAGCCGTACATTTCATGCGCTGCACAAGCAACGGCACGCACCACAGCGTTGAGACCGGCACAATCACCGCCGCTTGTCATAATGCCGATTGCACGATTGACAGACATAATACACCTACCTCTTAACTCTATCGGTATACTACACAAAAGCAGCCATACCCCTTTCACAAATTTTCTGCTAGTATCAAATTAATCCAGCATTTTATGGTGTCCTGCCGACGATGATTGATGATGAAGAGAGGGAACAGGTTCTGTCCCGCCTCGCCGAGCTCCGGGTTGAGCATCGCGATCTTGACGAAATTATAAGTCGACTTGGCGATGATGGCCAGAGCAATCAGCTTCAGATTGTTCGCCTGAAGAAACGGAAGCTTCTTCTCAAGGATGAGATATCCCGGGTGGAAAGTATCTTGGTACCCGACATCATTGCCTGAGCAGAATTTTTTATGCCCTCTTGGTGCCGCGCAGCGCCATACGCACCCTGAGCCCTGAGTCTGTTTCCCGCAGGATTGCCTCCGGCTCATCCCCCGGAAAGACGGGGTGCATACCCGAGCAAACCCGCAAGGGAAAATGGCTGCCTCCGCGCGGAACATCCATCCCGTCAAGTCTTGCTTCAATCGCGGCAATGGCCCGTGATGCTTCCGGCTCACGAGCCGGAAAGGAAAGGAGCCCAAGTCCAGCACCGCCGACTGTCGTCACCACATCCGTTTCCTGAACAAGATCGGATACAGACTGGGCCATGGCCTCCATCGCCAAGTGCAAACCATCCAGCCCATAGTTTTCATGAATCCAGTCATGGTTCTCAAGCCAGAAAAGCGCAAAAACCCCACCAACATGGCTCTCGGGTGGCAATGACAAGATATGCTCCATAGCCCTGTGCAGGGCGCGCATGTTATCAATGCCCGTCCATGGGTCCTGGAAGATCCTTGTCTCCAGCCACTCCTGACGTCTGCGCCCTTTCTCCAGGTCTCCACGCAGAACGGCGATTTCCGCGACAGCACGCTCCAGAGCATCACGGGCAGAAGGATGGACATGGGCAAGATCAATGCCTAGAACGTCCACGGGGTCTATAACCGGTGGATGAGGCACCCCCCCCTCTTCATAGGCCAGAAGGGGATTTTTCCCGTGCCGGAAATGACGGCCACCGCCTGCACCTTTCCTCCAATGCGAAGGATCGACGGATCCCGTCCCCTTAACTCCAGCCATACACGCCCCCGCACCATACCGAAGATGTCCCCATTCTATCAGTAAAAAGCCCTTGGTTCAGCACCGACACGCTTTCCTGACAACACCGACAGCATTTATCCTGCCGCATTCGCTTGCAAGCTCCTGTTACCTCCCTATAATGCCGCCTCTTCCCGGCTGAAAGCCCCGCACAGATGCAAAGAGGCCATGATGAACGGCACACAGGGTACTCCTCTCTCGAATCCGGTTGCAGGGATTATCATGGGAAGCCAGTCCGACTGGGAAACCATGCGCCATGCAGCTGACCTGTTGCAGGATCTTGGCATTGCCACAGAGACGCGGATTGTATCAGCCCACCGAACGCCAGACCGGCTCTACCATTACGCAACGTCGGCTCGGAACCGTGGCCTGCGTGTGATTATTGCCGGAGCAGGTGGAGCCGCCCATCTTCCCGGTATGTGCGCCGCATTGACCCCGCTTCCTGTTTTCGGGGTCCCCATTGAAAGCAAAAATCTCAAGGGAATGGACAGCCTGCTTTCGATTGTACAAATGCCGGCCGGTATTCCGGTCGGAACATTGGCTATCGGGAAGGCCGGCGCCATCAACGCGGCTCTTCTGGCCGCATCTGTTCTTGCTCTCAATGATCCGACCATAGCAAGCGCCCTGGACACATTCCGGGAGCATCAAAGCTCTGCTGTACAAGAGTATCCGGTCAACCAGGAAAACTGATATGCCCCTCACACCATCGACCACGGCAAGAGAAAGAGATAACACCCCTCCTGTTCCTCCGGGCTCTGTCATTGGTATTCTTGGAGGTGGCCAATTGGGGCGTATGCTGTCTCTGGCAGCGGCCCGCATGGGGTATACGTGCCACATCTATACACCGGATCATGACAGCCCGGCTTCGATGGTCAGCGCCATGACCACAGTTGCTCCGTGGGACAGCCGGGATCACCTGGCCACATTTGCGGACCGGGTTGATGTCATTACCCTGGAATTTGAAAATATACCCCTTGATTGCCTTGACTTTCTGTCACAGCGAACACGGGTCCATCCTGCCCGGCCTGCCCTGGAAACCGCACAGGACAGAATAAAGGAGAAGACGTTCTTTTCCGCTTTTGCCCGAACTGCGCCGTGGGCGCCTGTCTTTTCTGAAAATGATCTGATGCATGCCGTTGAGGTAACAGGAACCCCGGCCATCCTTAAAACCAACCGCCTGGGTTACGACGGGAAGGGACAGGTCCGGATTGAAACACAAGCTGACCTGCTCAAGGCGTGGGATGCATTGAAAACAGACTGCGCCATCCTTGAAGGCTTTGTCGCATTCAGGGGAGAGGCATCCATCCTGATTGCACGGGGCAGAAATGGAGAAACCGCCTCGTGGGAGCTTGCCTGGAACGAGCATCGTAACCATATTCTCGATACGTCTTCTGTCCCCGCACCCGTGTCCCCAGCCGTTGCCGACGAAGCCCTGCGCATTGCATGTGAGGCCGCGAACAGGCTGGATCTGACAGGCTTGCTGGCTCTTGAATTTTTTATAGCGCATGACGACAGAGTTCTGGTCAATGAAATGGCACCTCGCCCCCATAACTCCGGACACTGGACTATGGACGGCAGCTACACGGACCAGTTTGAGCAGGCCATACGTGCCGTATGCGGTCTCCCCTTGGGAGATACGCGCAGACGCTGCGCCGTTACGATGAAGAATCTGCTTGGCCACGATGTGACCAACTGGCCGATGATTCTTGAAAACCCCCTCGCCCGCCTCCACCTTTATGGAAAGGCGTCGCCACGTCCCGGTCGCAAGATGGGACACATCAATTTTCTGGAAGGATGAGAACGTGCCCGCAACAACCAGGTCTGGACGTATGGCCCTGCAAGGGGGATGCAGGTTGTGATAGAGGAGTTGCTGAGAGAATGGGGGTATCTGGCCATTCTTGTTGTAACCTTTCTGGAAGGTGAGAGCATTGTCATTCTTGCCGGTGCAGCAGCCCAACAAGGAATCATGAACGCGGAGCTGGTTGCCCTGACCGCCTTGTGCGGTAGCTTCCTCGGGGATCAATTCTACTATACGATAGGCCGTTATTACGGTACGCCACTCCTGGACCGGCGACCATCTCTGCGCGGCAAGACAGAATGGGCTTTTCGGCTTGTACGCAAACATGAAACTCTTTTCATTCTCAGTTTCCGCTTCATCTATGGCGTAAGAAACGTCAGTCCGTTTGTTATTGCCATGGCCGGTATCCCCCGCATCCGCTTCATGTGCCTGAACTTCATTGCCGCATTGATATGGGCCATAGCTTTCACGTCGATTGGCTATTTCTCCAGCAAAGCTCTTGAGCGGTTTTTCGGGGAACACCAGATGAAGGTTCTGATCGGCCTTGCAGCGGTTGCCCTTGTCTTTGGGGTGTGTTCATTCCTGCGTGGCTTGATCAACAAAAAGAAAGCTCAAGCTTCCACGGATGTAGTCGAAGAGCCGGAACTGACGGAAACAGACGGCTCCAACACACCACGGACAGGATGAAACAATGTTTTCCAGCGATGAAAAACAAACCTGTCCACGTGAGGGGTGGAACGCGGAAACAGATCATGGCGATCTTCTCAAACTTGTATCCCAGTTGGATGATGCACTTGGCCGCTCCGATACAGCACGCTTTACCCACCCATCGGAATCTATCGTTGATCGATTGATCTCACACATGCGCGAAGAGGGAAGCGCACTGCTGTACCAGTCATACCAAGCAGCACGTGAATATCAAAAAATCAACAGAGCCATAGAATTACAGGGACTGACTATCCTTTCCATACTGGAGCGCAACACATTACCCGGGGTTCTTCGACAATGCGCCGATGGATTCCGGAATATTATCGAGAAAGAAATCTCGGTAAGCAAACCACTTCATAAAGAAGTAGAGCCAAAACAAGTCGCAATGCCTCGAAAATTCTTGACACGAAAAAACCTTAAGGCGAATTATGTTCCATGTGTTTTGTTTTATATAATACAAAAAACAGTGGGGAGGGAACAACGTGGGACGTATTTTATCAGCTGGTGTGATCTTTTCTGTCATCACCTTGTGTTTGCACGGGAATGGTTGGGCTTCGGAAGTCAAATACGTTGCGAGCACAGCCATTGTTGAACACCCTGCCTTAAATGCCATACGGGATGGTTTAAGGGATGGGCTTCGCAATAAGGGCTATGATGACAGCACACTGAAGTTTACATTCGAAAGTGCACAGGGAAGCCCGGCTACTGCGGCCCAGATTGCGCGCAAGCTTGCCGGTGCAGGGCCTGACGTTATTGTCCCCATTACCACACCATCAGCACAGGCTGTTGTCGCCTCTTCCAACCATATTCCCGTTGTATTCTCGGCCATATCAGACCCTGTGGGCGCTAATCTTGTCCAAGACATGGATAAACCCAGCGCCACCGTAACAGGGATTGCTGATATCCCTGATTTTGGGAAAAGCTTGGCGATGGTGAAGGCCATTGTTCCTTCTATGCAGACAATCGGCATACCCCACAATCCAGGTGAACCCAATGTTGTTGATGCCCTTGCAAGAATACGGGCCGCGGCAAACGTAACAGGCATCAAGATCATCGCTACGACAGCGCACCGGTCATCTGATGTACAGTCAGCCGCGCAGGCGTTAGTTGGAAAAGTGGACGCAATCTACATACCACTCGACAATACCGTTGTATCTGCTTTGGAAAGTGTTCTGAAAGTCGGTATTGACAATCATATACCTGTTTTCGCCACCGATACCCACTCTGTCGAGCGTGGATCGGTTGCAGCACTGGGATATGACCAGTACGATATCGGCCTCCAAACAGCTGATATTGTTGATAAGATTCTGAAGGGGGCAAGGGTTTCTGACATTCCGATCGCAATGCCCCGACTTGTACAGCTTTATGTCAATGTAAAAGCTGCTGAACAGATGGGGGTCAAAATCCCTGAGGACATCCTCAAACAGGCTGCTCATGTTGTACGTTAGGAAACTGTCTATCATTTCTTATCCAGATCAATCGTCACCTAAAGAAACGATAGCGCACGTTGAAATTAAAAATATAAGCGAATACTATAACTCCGAGACAGTGGAGTAATTACTAACCTCATTAATTATTAATGTTACAATAAGGGATATTTAATTACATGTCCTTGATATCATTTCTCGGATCTGTGGAGATCGGACTTGTATACGGCCTAGTTGCCCTCGGCGTTTACTTATCATTCAGGGTCCTCAACTTTCCTGACCTGACGGTTGATGGAAGTTTCACGTTGGGCGCTGCTGTTTCTGCAGCCTTGATTGTTCAGGAAGTTGATCCCTACCTTTCGTGCCTTGCTGCTGTTGCCGCAGGTGCCTTGGCTGGCAGCGCAACTGCTTTTCTTAACATTCGCTTCGGTATCCTGCACCTTCTGGCCAGCATTCTGGTCATGACGGCGCTATATACTATTAACTTGAGAATTATGGGGCGCCCGAATATTGCATTAATTATGGAGCCAACCGTCCTTGATCCCCTCGAGAATCTCCGGATTGCTCCGCATTGGATAAAAGTTATGGCTGCAGGTGGTGTAGCCATAGGGGCCGCTGTATGTCTTGCGCGCTTTCTGAACAGCTGCATTGGCATTGCCATGCGCGCAGTCGGCAGTAACGAACGCATGGCGCGGGCAAATGGTATTTCCTGCTCTCGCAAGATATATATGGGTATGGCCATGTCCAATGGATTAGTGGCAATGGCAGGTGCACTATTTGCCCAAATGAATGGCTTTGCCGATTCAACAATGGGGCTTGGAACTATTATTATCGGCCTTGCCGCCGTTATTATTGGGGAAAATCTTTTTCCATCCCGGATCATTCTTGCATCAACTCTAGCATGCTTGGTTGGATCCGTACTCTACCGTATTTCAATCGGAATTGCCCTGCACGCTGACTTCATTGGCCTTACAGCGTCAGACCTTAACCTGATTACTGCCATATTGGTTGGCTTAGCGTTAATTCTTCCCAGACTGAGAAGAGAGTCCGCTGCACGAAGAGCAAGGATACATCAAACCTCCTCAGCTCCAAGCACTTCGCTGTAAGGGAAACAAGACATGATACGCTGCCACAACCTGTGCCTGACATTTAACCACGGTCTTCCAAGTCAGAAAAAGGCATTGGATTACTTATCACTTGATGTCCCTGAAGGAGAGTTTGTCACTGTCATTGGATCAAATGGCGCCGGAAAATCGACTCTTCTGAATACATTAGCCGGAGACCATCTTCCCGATCACGGCCACATAACCATTGATGAGCATGACGTTACAACCTGGCCCACACATCAACGTGCCAGCCTTGTGGCCAGGGTTTTCCAAGATCCGGTCGCCGGAACCTGCGGAGACATGACCCTGGAAGAAAACTTGGCGCTTGCCAATGGTCGCGGTGTTTCAGGAACGTTCAGAAAAGCTTTGGATAAAGACCTCAGGGATCGTTTCCGGGAAGCACTGCATCGCCTTGGTCTGGGTCTTGAGAACAGACTTGCAACCCCAATGGAATCACTATCCGGTGGACAGCGCCAATCTGTCAGCTTGTTAATGGCCACACTGCGCCCATCAAAAATTCTGTTGCTGGATGAGCATACGGCAGCCTTGGATCCCCAAACGGCTTCCATGGTCATGGCATTGTCGGATCGTGTCATCCGTGAACATAATCTGACGGCATTAATGGTCACACATTCCATGCGTCACGCACTGGACTACGGAACACGCACTATCATGCTGCATGAAGGACGCATTGTTCTGGACATAACCGGGGATGAACGGCACAGCATGACAATTCACGATCTCCTCGACATGTTCGCAAAGGTTCGTGGTGAAGAATTGGATGATGACAAACTCTTGCTTGAATAAACCTATTTTATAGGAGATCGCAGATCAGGCACCCCTGCGACTGCCATTTTCCAGATTTTCCTTCAAGATTTCGAGTTCAAGCCACTGCTCCTCTGCGCGCTCAAGGAATGCTTTCTTTGTCTCAAGACGCTCAGCCGTTTTTGCAAAAGCTGACGGATCCGCAGCATAGAAATTGGAGCAAGACAGTTTTGCTTCCAGTGCCGCAATCTCTTTCCGTGCTTGCTCTATCTCATTTGGCAGTTCCTTCAAAAGCCGAGCTTGGGCGTATGACAACTTTGTCAGCACACGCGGTACCTCTGAACGCTCGCGACTTACATCCTTTTTCGCAGATGTAATCGGTAGCGCGTCATCAACCTGCTTTCTCTGGCGTTCGTAGTCAGAGTATCCACCGGGGTATTCGCGGATAACCCCCTCACCCTCGAAGACAAGACTGGATGTTACGATACGATCGAGAAAATCACGGTCATGGCTGACCAACAACAGCGTCCCGTCATAGGATGACAGCGCATCCTGCAGCAAATCCAGCGTATCAATATCCAAGTCATTTGTCGGCTCATCAAGGACCAGCAAGTTGGATGGAGCCGCCAGTGTCTTGGCCAGAATCAGCCTGTTACGCTCCCCCCCTGACAAGCTTCCAACCGGACTTCGCGCCTGGCTCTCACTGAACAGGAAATCGCGCATATAGCCAACAACATGACGCATGGTTCCACGAACATTGACAGAATCACCACCGGTATCCGCCAACGTATCCCACACCGTCTTTTCCGGGTCGAGGAGGCTTCGTGTCTGATCAAGGAAAACCGGAGACAAAGCAGTTCCTAACCGGACAGAGCCGGAATCCGGAGCAAGCTCGCCGAGAAGCATTTTCAACAGGGTCGACTTTCCAGCCCCGTTCGGACCGATGATACCAATCCGGTCACCACGCAAGACACGCACCGAAAGCGGCTTGATGACGCACCGCCCTGAGAAAGTCTTTTCTATATCAACAGCCTCGATAACCAGCTTCCCGGAGAGAGCACCGCTATCAATTCCCATCGCCACACGTCCGGCTTGTGAAATCATGCCGGCGCGTTCCTGACGCATATCGTAGAGACGCTGTACACGCCCCATATTCCGCGTTCTTCTGGCTTTAACACCCTGGCGCAGCCACTCTGTTTCCTTGGCAATCAGCTTGTCAAACTTGGCTCTCTCAACGGTTTCCTGTTCCAAAATGGTTTCGGCCCATTCCTCAAAAGCAGAAAAACCTCTGTCCAGTCGCCGGACAATACCACGGTCAAGCCATAGCGTAACGTTTGTCAGGTTATTCAAAAAAGCGCGATCATGAGAAATAACAATGAAGCCACTGCGACAGGAACGCAGCTTTGATTCCAGCCATTGAATGGTGGGGAGATCCAAGTGGTTGGTAGGCTCATCCAGCAGCATAATGTCTGGATCACAAACCAGAAGACGGGCAATGGCTGCCCGACGCTTCTCTCCGCCGGAAAGTAGGCACGGGTCAGCATCAGGATCCAGGCCAAGCTCATCCAGAAGAGGCTTGACCCGATGCAGGACATGGTCCTGATCCCCCTCGAAGCCACCTGCAACATAATCATATACAGAATGGAATCCCGACACATCCGGCTCTTGAGGCAACCAGGACAGCCGGGTCCCGGGCTGCACAAAAACATCGCCATTTTCAGGCTCAACCTGACCGGCAATAATCTTCAGCAGGGTTGACTTTCCTGCCCCATTCCGCCCGACCAAGCAGATACGGTCGCCACGCCCGACGGCCATGTCAACGCCATCAAACAGGGGAAGGCCACCGAACCCGAGCCGGACATCTCGAAGGGAAAGAAGGGGGGGAAGCGCCACGCGGTACAATCCTGATACAAAGAATAAATACATTATAAACAATTAACGCCAGTACCCGATCCGGCATAGACCTGTGGGGTGTAACAGAAATGCCTGATTTGTTCAATCTTCGGCCCGTATATGCTTGCATACGAAAAACACAGACATCATCATGGGTCACGATTCGTTGACTCTCGGGAGATCATGCACCCCATGGACATTCTGGTCCTGGCGGCCCTTCTTGGTATTGTTGAGGGCCTGACAGAGTTTCTGCCCATTTCATCAACCGGGCATCTGGTGTTGCTGGTGGATGTCCTTGGCTTTCCAGCCCCCCCGGGCAAGACGTTCGAGGTCGCCATCCAGATCGGGGCCATCATGGCGGTCTGCGTTGCATACCGCGCACGCCTGTGGCGGGCTGTCCGAGGCTTTACACAAGACGCTACAGAACAGGCTTTCGTGCGCAATTTGGTGATTGCATTCTTACCTGCCATGCTGGTTGGGGCCATGGCTTACCCTCTGATCAGGCAGGCACTGGACAGCCCGACAGTTATTGCCTGCGTGCTTGTAGCGGGCGGCATAGCCATGCTGGTCATTGAACGCCGCAGCATCATACCAACTCTTGCGACCATCGAAAGTATGCAAGCTGGTACCGCACTACGCATAGGGGTCTTCCAGTGCATTGCCATGATACCCGGCGTGTCTCGTTCCGGGGCAACAATCATGGGCGCTTTGCTGGTTGGTGTTGAACGTCGCATAGCCGCAGAGTTTTCTTTCTTCCTTGCTATTCCAACCATGATGGGCGCCACGACTTACAGCCTTTACAAGAACTGGAACCTTCTTGAAATGGCTTCTCTGGAACTGCTCATGATTGCAACGATTGCAGCCTTTGTTACGGCTCTCCTCGTTATCAGGGCAGCGCTAGCGCTAATTGGCCGGCACGGCTTCTCCCCGTTTGCTTGGTATCGCATTGTTCTTGGCGTCGCTATTTTAGGCTTCCTTCAATCTGGCTTTTAGCCATGACCCCGCATTTCCTGAAACAGGAACCAGTGAGAACACACCACCTTTTTCGCATAGCATACGAGCGATTGTAGTTGTCATGACCACACCCGAAACTATACGCCAGTATCTGTTCTCGACCCTGCCATTCTCGTCAGAAGCAGACTGCATCCTTCTGGGGTTTGCCCTCTTTCTTCTGTCCCTGCTTGTCTTGCGTCATGAAACAAGGAGCTGGAACGCTCTTTTCCTGCCAAGTCTTCTGGCAATTACGCTTGCTGCAATTGATATTGCTTTGGGAAAGCCCTTGATCGAGCCGATACGGGTTCTGTTCCTGACCTGCTTGCTTCCGTTTGTACTAATTGCAGTTTTCCGACTGAGATGGGTACGCTAAGGCAGTGGTCCTTCCGAGCTTCTGAACAAGCTGGGACACAGCACAGTATGAACGCTAATCCGTATTATAACATATAAATACAACCATAATAAACATGGTCTTGTATTTAAAAAGTACAAAGAGAGATTTAAAAATAAAGACTGAATAAATAGAACCTGCAAAAACAGATCAACCGTAGCATAATAAGCCCCGATTGCATCGTGAGAGCAGAAAGACAGGTGTGTCTTGTTGCCTCTGCCTTGATGCAAAAACGGAGCTTGGTGTCTGACATTATGATCAAAAGTTCAGAAGAAAATACCCAGCAGGTTGCTGAAGCGGTAAGCGCCGCACTCTATAGCCGGGATCATACATCCCATATGCTTGGCATTGTTGTTGAAACTGTAAGCCCGGGATCTGCGCGGTTGAGCATGACCGTACGGCAGGACATGGTCAATGGCCACGGCATTCTGCACGGTGGCCTTTGCTTTACGCTGGCCGACACATGCCTTGCCCATGCCTGCCACTCCAGGAATATCCGCGCTGTGACGCATTCGTGCACAATAACCTACACGGCACCAGGACACCTGGGTGACGAGCTGATCGCAGAAGGGCAGGAAATCTGGACAAAGGAACGGAACAGCATGATCGATGTAACAGTCTCCCGGCGGAGTGACGGTGCTGTGATTGCGCTTCTTCGGGGAAACGTGCGGTACATAGGTGGCGTTGTTACGGAACAGCCTCACCAATAGGAGCATGGCACACACTGTCGACAGAGAAGTCCTACTTGTTTTGGTGACGCCGTCACAGCAGACCAAGGCCAAGCATTATGCCCACAGACGGCTTAAAGAAAGCGCCACACCATGATAACCTGTCATCCATCAAAGCCGCTTTATCTGCTGGATCCGATGGAATGGGCCGATCCCGAGCAATTATCTGCACTCCAGCTACAACGCCTGCGTCACACACTCTATAATGCATGGGACAGGATTCTACCTTTCCAGAAAGCCTGTCAAAGAGCCGCCATACACCCTGATGATCTACAAACACTTCCCGACTTGGCGCATTTTCCTTTCATATCTAAAAACGATCTACGCCTCCATTATCCGAGTGGCCTGTTTGCCGTACCCATGGAACGTATTCTTCGCCTGCATACCTCATCAGGGCAAACCGGTACACCAACCATCACCGGATATACACGGACTGATCTGGAAATATGGACACGCCTTATGGCACGGTCCCTCAGAACAGCAGGCGTACGTCAGGGCATGCGTGTACAGGTTTCCTTTGGGTACGGGCCATTTACGGGTGGCCTAGGGGCGCACTATGGTGCCGAAGCACTGGGGTGCACGGTTATTCCCGCTTCAGGCGGGAACACACGGCGACAGATACACTTCATACAAGATCTGAAACCTGACATTATCATGGCTACCCCAAGCTACATGCTTGTTATCGCCGACGAGATGGAACGGCAAGGCATCAATCCCCGGAAAAGCTCCATGAAAATGGGTATCTTGGGGGCGGAACCATGGACAGAAGAAATGCGCTGCGCAATAGAGGAGCGTTTCGACCTGAAGGCCATTGACATATACGGCCTCTCGGAAATCATGGGACCCGGCGTAGCGATAGAAAGCCCGAACAGCAGGGGCAGCCTACACATATGGGAAGACTATTTTTATCCGGAAATCATCGATCCGGATACGGGGGCCGTCTTGCCCGACGGGAGTTTTGGTGAACTGGTACTGACCACGCTAACCCGGGAAGCCATGCCACTGATACGCTATCGTACGCATGACCTGACCCGTCTTCTTCCCGGCACCGGGCGAGGCTTGAGGCGTATGGAACGGACAGCAGGCCGTTCCGATGCCATGCTCACAATACAGGGGGTCAAGGTGCTCCCCACGCAAGTCGAGGCCATTATTCTGCGTGACCCTCGACTAGCTCCTGTTTATCAGCTTGTTATACGTCGCAAAGGGCACAAAGATTATTTGGAGATAAAGACAGAGTTACGCTCCGGCCTTCATGATAAGGACGTGCAAACTGCGGCCAGAACCGATCTGGCCCATTGCATAAAGCGCACTCTGGGGGTACCCGCAAAAATTACAATTGCCCACGAGAACACGATCGAGCGCTCCTCCGGGAAGGCAAGGCGCATTATTGACCTAAGACCTACACAACACTGAAAGAAAAAGGCCGAACTCCACACATCCGGCCTTCAGCCCTCATACATGCATGACGTACATTAGTTCAGCGCGCTGACAACCTCTTCTGTTACCTTTTTGGCATCACCAAAAAGCATCATCGTGTTATCGCGGAAGAAGAGATCGTTCTCGACCCCAGCATAGCCCGAAGCCATGGAGCGCTTGACGAACAGGACGGTCCGCGCTTTCTCCACATCCAGAATAGGCATGCCATAGATCGGGCTGGATGGATCCGTATGCGCCGCCGGATTGGTAACATCGTTGGCACCAATCACATAGGCAACATCGGCTGTCTGGAAATCATTGTTAATGGTCTCCAGCTCAAAAACCTCATCGTAGGGGACATTGGCTTCGGCGAGCAGCACATTCATATGCCCCGGCATACGACCCGCGACAGGATGAATGGCATACTTGACCTCAACTCCCTCTGCCTTCAAGGCATCGGCCATTTCACGAAGGGCATGCTGGGCCTGAGCAACCGCCATTCCATAGCCCGGAACGATGATAACCTTGGAAGCATTTTTCATGATGAACGCCGCATCATCTGCTGAACCCGCCTTGACGGCACGATCTGTGCCGGAACCAGCAGCAGCCCCTTGCGCAGCCTCACCGCCAAAACCACCCAGGATCACATTGAAGATAGAGCGGTTCATGCCCTTGCACATGATATAGGACAGAATAGCCCCGGAAGCCCCCACCAGGGCCCCGGCAATAATCAGCAAGGCATTGCCAAGGGTAAAGCCTATACCACAGGCCGCCCATCCAGAGTAGGAGTTCAGCATGGAGATAACGACAGGCATATCAGCCCCGCCAATGGGCAGGATCAACAAAAACCCCAGGACAAAAGCCATGATCATCAGCAGAAAGAAGATGCTGTGGCTTTCAGACAAGGCAAACACAATAATCAGGAAAACAAGCGCTCCGCCCAGCAAAGCGTTCAGTTTATGCTGCATCGGAAACTGTAGGGGCTTCCCGGCAATCAGCCCCTGAAGCTTGCCAAAGGCAATAACGGAACCCGAAAATGTTATAGCCCCGATCACAACCCCCAGGCTCATCTCGACAAGCGACCCTGCCTGAATACGACCGACCGTACCGATCCCATAGCTCTCCGGCGACAGAAGCGCCGCCGTAGCAACCAGAACGGCTGCCATACCAACCAGGGAATGGAAGGCAGCGACCAGCTGCGGCAAGGCCGTCATCTTGACTTTCAGAGCAACAACTGTTCCGACAGCACCACCAATGACGATAGCCAGAACAATCAGTCCATAACTATGAACTGCAGGAGAAATCAGCGTTGTCAACACGGCAATCGCCATGCCGGCCATCCCGAGCTGATTTCCCTGCCGGGCACTGACCGGGCTGGAGAGTCCACGCAAAGCCAAAATAAAACAGATAGCCGCCACCCCATAGGCCATCATGGTCAAACCTGTCACATTCATCATGGCGTGGCGCTCCCTATTTATCCTTTTTACGGAACATCTGAAGCATTCTCTGCGTCACGATGAACCCACCAAAAATATTGACTGCAGCCAGCATGACCGCAAAGAACCCCAGAACACCCGATGCGGACATATCCAAAGGACCGGCAGCAATCAACGCCCCGACGATAATGACGGAACTGATGGCATTGGTGACGCCCATCAAAGGGGAATGCAGGGCCGGTGTCACAGACCAAACCACATAAAATCCGACAAAACAGGCCAGAACAAAAATGATCATCAGGTACCAGAAATCATGACCCTGCCCTGCTGCAGCCGCATGGGCGGCCGAAGATGCCTGAGTAGCAAGCAGGGATGCTTTTTCAGCCAAATCGGCGGCCGAAGAAGACAGGGCCTTGGCTGCTTCCTGAATAGATTGGGTATCCATTGTCTCCCTTCCTTTTGTCAAACAGCGGTCAGCTGCGGGTGCACCACTGCACCATTGCGGGTGACACATGTCCCCTTGACCAAGGCCTCATCCGGATTGATTTCCAGTTTCTTCGCCTCGCGGTCGGTCAGAAACTGAATGAAGTTGAACAGATTGCGCGAGAAAAGGGCAGAGCTGTCGCCCGCCAGCCGACTGGCAACATCACGATTGCCAACAATCTTGACCCCGTTATGAAGAACCGTCTGACCGGGGACTGTCAGGGCACAGTTCCCCCCTTGCTCTGCGGCCAGATCAACGATGACCGAACCCGGCTTCATGTCTCCCACCTGATCCGCAGAGATGAGAACAGGTGCCTTACGCCCGGGAACCAGGGCCGTGGTAATCGCAATGTCGGCCTTGCGCAGGAAATCGCCGACAACCTTCTTCTGGCGCTTAAAATATTCCGGCGGCATTTCCTTGGCATAGCCTCCGGCTGTTTCCGCCTCTTTTTCCATCGCCTCATCGACGACAACAAACTTGCCACCCAAGGACTCAACCTGCTCACGCGTAGCTGGGCGTACATCGGTAGCATGGACAATTGCCCCAAGCCGTTTCGCTGTTGCGACAGCCTGAAGGCCGGCAACACCGGCGCCAAAAACCAGAACGCGGGCCGGAGCCACAGTACCTGCCGCCGTCATCATCATCGGGAAAGCACGGCCATATTCAGCCGCAGCATCAATCACAGCCCGATAGCCAGCCAGATTGTTTTGCGATGACAGAATATCCATCGATTGCGCACGTGTGATGCGGGGCATCAGTTCCATTGCAAACGCATCAACGCCACGCTCAGCCAAAGCCTTGATCAAGGCTGGCTCTGACAGGGCATTCAGATGACAAAACAGACGGCTGCCCCTTGGCAGAAGAGCAACCTCGTCAAACCCGTCACCTGCCATCATCGGGCGCGAGACTTTCAGGACAATATCAGCGTCAGAAAGCGTGGAGGCCGCATCGGCACCAATTTCAGCACCAGCCTCGGCATACTGGGCATCTGCAACAGACGAATGAAGCCCAGCGCCCGTTTCAACAGAAACCCTGTATCCAAGGCCGATCAGCTTTTTCACAGTTTCCGGAGTAGCCGCCACCCGGAGTTCTCCGTCACGCCGCTCCTTCGGTATGGCAATTTTCATCAGCTCTTCCTCACATCAAAAACAGACCAGCAACGGCGCACCGCAAGGCAATCACAATGCCCCGAAACAGGAAGCCTTGTGAAGTCAAAACACGGACCGGAAAGGCCGGCGCAGACCCGCAGCCGGCGGCCAACATATAGCTGTGAATGCCGTGATTGAAACAAGAAAAAGAATGAGCACAAACAGAAGCCCAGACCGCTGTGCAGATCTGGGCCAACCGAAACCTACAAAACAGCAAACGCACTAATCGGTCGCAACCGATTTATCAACGCTGAAACTTTCACCACAACCGCAACGGCCTGTTTCGTTGGGATTGTCAAAAACAAACCCCGATGAAAATTTGTCGACGCGATAATCCATCGTGGCGCCAAGAACAAACATCAAGGCCATGGGGTCCACCAGAATGGTTACCCCCTTGTCCTCGATCACTTCTTCGAAAGGCTTCTTCTCTTCCGCATACTCAACAACATAAGACATGCCGGAGCAGCCACGGGTCTTGATCCCAACCCGCAGACCGATCATAGGCTTCTCGGAGCGGGCCACAAGGTCCCGCACCCTCTGCGCAGCAGCATCTGTCAGCTGCAGGATCTTCTTGCCGGGTTCAGCAAACATCGTCTGTCTCTCCACACAAGCAGGCTTCAGAACATATCCAGGGCAACACGGGCCACTTCGGTCATCCGGTCGGGAGTCCAGGGTGGATCCCACGTCAGCGACACCGACACGCGGCCAACGCCCTCTACCCGTGCAACCGCGTGAGCGACCTCCTCGGGCATCTCCCCGGCGACAGGACAAGCCGGAGCCGTCAACGTCATGACAATCCGTGTATCTCCGGTATCTCCGATCTCAAGGGTATAGATCAAACCCAGATCGTAAATATTCACGGGGATTTCCGGGTCGTGAACCGTTCTCAACGCGGCAATAACCTCGTCCTCGCTGGCAACCGGTGTTCCAGGCTCCAGAGGTGTTCCAATCTCGATGGCCTCTCCATCTTCAGCCGGAGGAGGAGGATCATACGCATACATAGGCGGTCTCATGGTCATGGCAGGCGCCCTATTCAAAAAGATCGCGTGCCAAACGCAATGCCTTGATAAAGGCATCAATATCGGCACGGTTTGTGTAAAGTCCGAAGCTGGCCCGTGTTGTGGATGAAACGCCAAGGCGCGCCATCAAGGGCTGGGCACAGTGATGCCCTGCCCGCACGCATACACCCTGCCGATCCAGAACGGTTGCCAGATCATGGGGATGGGCCCATGTGGTGGAAAAAGCCACAAGACCAGCTTTCCCTGCCGTGGTGCCATGGACAGTCAGCCCCCCCAGATCAGACAGGGCTTCCATCGTAAAGGACAGAAGATCCATTTCGTGATCAAGGACAGCCCCTCTGTCTATTCCTGCGACATAATCAATCGCGGCACCAAGACCAATGACCTGAACAATGGGCGGTGTTCCGGCCTCAAACTTCGCAGGCAGGGACGCCCACTCACTTTTCTCGAACGTGACCGAGGAAATCATGTCTCCCCCGCCCATCCATGGCGGCATTCTGTCAAGAAGCGTCTCCCGCCCCCACAAAACTCCAACACCGGTCGGCCCGTATAGCTTATGCGCAGAGAAGACGTAGAAATCGCAGCCCAGCTCCTGAACGTCGACACCCTGATGCACCACACCCTGGCATCCATCCACCAGCACAACGGCACCAACCGCATGGGCCCGGCTGCATATGTCGCGGACAGGCAGGACAGTCCCCAGCACATTGGACACATGGGCAACGGCAACCAAACGGGTACGAGGGGTCAGAAGATCAGAGAAGGCATCAAGATCCAGGGAACCGTCGTCGCAGACAGGTGCCACCTTCAGAACCAGCCCCAACTGATCACGCAGCATCTGCCACGGTACAATATTGGAGTGGTGTTCCAGCTCGGTCAGAACAATCTCGTCTCCGGGTTTCAGAAAGGCACGACCATAGCTGTTGGCAACCAGGTTAATCGCCTCTGTCGCACCACGGGTCAGGACAATCTCCCGTTCCGAAGCTGCATTCAGAAACCCCTGAACCTTGCGACGCGCGGCCTCATAAGCCAGCGTAGAACGCTCGGACAGCCAATAGGCGCCACGGTGGACATTGGCATACTCTTCCTCATAAGCCCGCCGCATGACATCGAGAACCACAGCCGGCTTCTGGGCAGAAGCCCCCGTATCCAGATAGGCAAGGGGCTTGCCATGCACCGTACGGGACAAAATAGGAAAATCAGCCCTGATGGCCTCAACATCAAAAGGCCGTACAATCGCACTTGTTGGGGTTACAGCCACCGTCATTGGCTTCGTGCCCCCAACCACGCATGAATGTGCTTCAGAATGGCTGCCTGCAGTGCTGGATGACGGACCATAACAGCAGCCTCGTCCAAGAAGCCCTCAATCAGAAGTGAACGCGCCACATCATCCGGAATACCCCGGGCACGCAGATAAAAGAGTGCGTCCTCGTCCAGTGCACCTGCTGCCGCACCATGGCTGCATTTGACATCATCAGCGTAAATCATCAGTTCCGGCTTGGTATCCACTTCGGCGCCACGCGACAACATCAATGCCTTGTGCAACTGCTGGCCATCGGTCTGCTGTGCATCACGACGAACCAGTACACGCCCCTGAAAAACACCACGCCCATTGCTGTCCAGGACACCCTTCCAGACCTGGTTCGAGGTACAGCCGGCCACAGCATGATCCATAAAGGTTGTTGTATCAACGTGCTGATCATGCCCCACAGCATAGACCCCGTTGACCAGGGCACTGGCACCTTGGCCTGCAAGCTCGACGCAGAGATCGGAGCGGGACAGGCGTGCCCCTGTCAGAACAGAGAAGCTGTCAAGGGAGGCTGATTCAGCCAAGGTAGACTGTCCGGCCATAAACCATGTGCTGGCACCGTTCATGTTCTGGAGCACCACATGATCCAGGGAAGAGCCTTCGGCCATCCGTATTTCACGAACCCAATTGGCAAAGACAGGGTGCTCGTCCGCAGAGACATGGCTCTCTGCCATGACAAGACGGGCATTCCGCCCAAGATCCAGCACAAGACGGGGCTGCACGCTGCGTGCCTGTCTTTCACCGGTGTAAATGGCTACCACATGAACAGACACATCAATAACGACGTTGTCCGGCACTCTGACGAACAGGCCATCAGCCAGCACACTGGTATTCAGCGCCGCAAAGGGATGTTCGTGATAGGGCAGAAGTTGCCCCAGAAGCCCCTCCAAGGCTGCCGGCTCCTGTGCCATAACCTGCCCCAGGGGACGCAGGTCAAGCCCATCAGGGCGCTCACATGCTGACAAAAGATTAACCGAACGGGTCAGGGCTTCGTCGTAGCAGCCATTCACCAGAACAACGGTCCAGGCTTGTTCAAGAGCCAAGGCATGGTTCGTGATAACAGAATCCACGCTCTCAACAGCCCCGCCACGTATCAAGGCCCAGTCAAGACGGGTCAGGTCACGAACCTGCGTGTACTTCCACCGTTCACTCCGGCGCCCGGGAAGCCCTTGCTTCTCGTAAGCCTCCATACCAAGGCGACGCAAGTCAGACAACCAGGCAGCCTGACCCGGCACATCCACGTCATGGTCACACCCGAACAAAGGCAGTGCGGCATTCTTCATCATGACAGAACCTTCCGTTCAAGCCGCAGCATCACGATATCCGGCATAGCCATTTGCCTCCAGATCCTCCGCCAGCTCCGGACCACCGGTGCGAACGACCTTGCCGCCGACAAAGACATGGACCACATCAGGCACGATATAGCGCAGGAGCCGTTGATAATGGGTAATCACCAGGAAAGAACGCTGGTTCCCCCGCAGGGCGTTGATCCCTTCGGACACGATCTTCAGTGCATCAATATCCAGACCGGAGTCCGTTTCATCCAGAATGGCAAACCGGGGATCAAGCACCGACATTTGCAGGATCTCGGCCCGCTTTTTCTCACCACCAGAGAAACCGACGTTGACAGGGCGCTTGAGCATGTCATCGCTGACACCAAGTTCGCGCGCCTTGTCCTTGACCAACTTCAGGAACGCCACAGGGTCGATCTCGGGTTCCCCGCGTGTCTTGCGACAGGCATTCAGCGCAGCCTTGAGAAAGGTTGACATGGCCACACCCGGAATTTCCACCGGATACTGGAATGACAGAAACACCCCGGCACGGGCGCGCTCGTCTGCCGAAAGTTCCAGAAGGTTTTGGCCATCAAACAGCACCTCGCCTTGTGTGACATCGTATCCATCACGCCCGGCAATGATGTTGGACAGGGTGGACTTGCCAGTTCCATTGGGCCCCATCAGGGCATGAACCGTGCCCGGCTCAATGACCAGATCAACACCCTTTAGAATTTCCCGCCCGTCAACAGAGGCATGAAGATTACGAATTTCAATCAGTGACATCTTGTTATTCCTTCTGTCGCAGGCTCAACCAACGCTGCCTTCAAGCGAAATGGAAACCAGCTTCTGGGCCTCGACGGCAAACTCCATCGGCAGGGTCTGCAAAACTTCCTTGCAGAACCCATTGACGATCAGACCAACCGCTTCTTCCGGATTAAGCCCGCGCTGCAGACAGTAAAACATTTGCTCCTCGGAGATACGGCTTGCCGTTGCTTCATGTTCAGTCCGGGCCGAGGGATTGCGGTTCTCGATATAGGGAATGGTATGCGCACCGCACTGATCGCCGATCAGAAGACTGTCACACTGCGTAAAATTCCGCGCCCCTTCTGCACCCGGCATAATGCGCACCAGTCCACGATAGGTCTGATCCGACTTGCCTGCAGCAATACCCTTGGCAATGATCTTGGACGTCGTGTTACGGCCAATATGGATCATCTTTGTGCCCGTATCGGCCTGCTGAAAATTATTGGTGATGGCAACCGAATAAAACTCCCCTGACGAATTATCGCCCTGGAGAATACAGGAGGGATACTTCCACGTTACGGCCGACCCGGTTTCAACCTGGGTCCACATAACCTTGGCATTCCGCCCGCGACAGGCTGCACGCTTGGTCACAAAGTTGTAGATCCCACCCCGTCCTTCGGCATCACCGGGGTACCAGTTCTGAACCGTGGAATACTTGATCTCGGCATCATCCAGGATAACAAGCTCAACCACCGCAGCGTGCAGCTGGTTCTCGTCACGCTGCGGGGCCGTACAGCCTTCCAGATAGGAAACGTACGCCCCTTCATCGGCGATAATCAGGGTCCGCTCGAACTGCCCGGTATTCTTTTCGTTGATACGGAAATAGGTCGACAGCTCCATCGGGCACCGCAGCCCCTTTGGGATGTACACAAAGGAGCCATCCGTAAAGACCGCCGAGTTCAGACAGGCATAGAAGTTGTCAGCCACCGGCACGACAGATCCAAGGTACTGCCGCACCAAGTCCGGGAACCGTTGGACTGCCTCGGAAATGGAGCAGAAAATAACACCCATGTCCTCCAGGCGCTTTTTATAGGTTGTTGCAACGGATACCGAATCAAAGACGGCATCAACGGCAACACCGGCCAGGACTTCCTGCTCTTTCAGCGGAATGCCAAGCTTCTCGTATGTCTTCAGAAGCTCCGGGTCCACTTCATCCAGACTGGCTGGACCCACTTTCTGACGGGGCGCCGCATAGTAATAGGCATCCTGGAAATCCGGGGTTGGATAATTCAGGTTTGCCCAGTCAGGCTCCTCCATCGTCAGCCACAAGCGGTAGGCCTTAAGGCGCCATTCCAGCAGCCATTCCGGCTCCACCTTCTTTGCGGAAATGAAGCGGACAATATCCTCGTTCAAGCCTTTGGGAGCCCGATCGCTTTCGATATCGGTTTCAAAACCGTATCGGTAATGTTCCAGTTCCTTTACGGTTCTGGCTGTGCTGTCTGTTGCCGCCATGCTCCGTCCTGCTCCCTTTGAAACTCTGTGCTGCTCAGGCCACGGTCACGGTCCGGGGCACAAACGGCAGCGGATCTGATGCCATATCGGCCAGGGTCACGTCTGAAAGCGCACGGTATACAGCGCCATTCACCCGATTCCAATGGCCGTTCATCGGACACAGGTTCCCGATCCCGCATCCATCCGGCGATTCGTCTACACATGATGTCAGGGCAATAGGACCCTCGACAGCCTGCACGATATCGGCAACCGTGATCTGCTCGGCTCCACGCCCCAGACCATAGCCGCCGGACACACCCCGGGCCGAAACAACCAGCCCTTCCCGTGTCAAGGTCTTTAAAATCTTGGCGACCGTCGGCATGGGAATGCCGGTCTCACCGGCAACCTGTTGAGCAGAGTGCCGCCCACCAACTTTTACCATGTATACCAACAGAACAACGGCATAGTCGGTCAACTTGTTAATGCGAAGCATACAAACACCCCTGACATTTGCCTACCATCAGCCACGGAAACAGGACCTTTTCAGTCCTTCTTTAATAAGACTGAAAAGGTCCTGTTTCAAGAGCAAGTTTACCTTGCTGACACAAGAAAAAGACCTATAGGGTGCAGGTTGCACATATATAAGTTGGGTAGGACACGCCATGACACGCGGTTACATTGCGCCCCTGACTGCAGCTCTCCTGCTGTCGATGATGATCCATCAAGCTCATTGCGCTCAACCCCTTGAAGGAACTCCGTGGCTTGGCGCTGCGTTTTCAGGCGACAAAAGCAATCTGGAAGCCTTTGCCAAGAATGGCGGGAAATTCATTCGCCTTTACGGTGAGGAAGATGCGTGGGTTCTGGATGAAGCCGCCAAACTGGGGCTGAAAGTGATTATGGGGGTATGGCTTGAGCATCCACGCCGGGGCTTCAATCTTGACGACCCAAAAGCTGTAGAAGAACAAAACGCCAGGATCCGCGATTTTGTAACCCAACACCGCGATCACCCGGCTCTTCTCGCATGGGGCATTGGCAATGAAGTCGAGCTTCTTCAAAGCGATCCCAGACCGGCATGGCGGCTTGTGAACAAAACAGCAGCCATGGTCAAGGCCATAGACCAGGAACACCCCACCATCATGATTGTAGTCAACATGGGGGATGACCGCCTGAGAATCTTGGCAGATCATAGCCAGCATGCCGATATTATTGGCATCAACACCTATGGTGACGGATTGTATGGACTTCCGGATCGCTTGCAAAAGGCAGGTATCCGCAAACCCGTTGCCATCACCGAATTTGGCCCCTTGGGACAGTGGGATGCAACCAGGAAGGCATGGGGTGCTCCGCTGGAGCTGACAGGCAGCCAGAAGGCCAAATTTTTCAGGGATGCAATGGCCTTCATAAAGGAAAGCCCGCAACTTGTCGGTGGATTTGCTTTCGTGTGGGGAGCCAAACAGGAACAAACCGAAACATGGCACGGCCTTCTACTCAAAGACGGCAGCCTGACCCCAATGACCGACGCCCTGATTGAGTCCTGGGGGAAGACCGTGACGAACAAGGCCCCGGAAATACGCCATGCCAGTATCAATACTGATGTACACCATTCCGGTGACGATATCATTGCCCACGTTGATGCCATTGACCCGGAAGGACAGGCCCTTGTCACGGAATGGATTGTAAGAAAGGAATCAACGGATCTGAGAAAGGGTGGAGATATTGAATCGATTCCGGAACAGATACCTGTGCACATCCGACACAACAGCGTACAGCAATTGACGTTTATCAGTCCGGCACCCGGGGCCTATCGCCTCTTCATTACGGTACGGGATCCATCCGGGAAGGCCGATACAGCAAACCTACCGTTTCTGGTTTCCGACCATGAAACAAACTGAAGGCAGTTTTTGTACATATAGCCTTGGCCACAAGGCCCTGCCGCGCAATTGACGCGGCAGGGCAACAGCATGACGATATACGGGCGATTCTCTTACGGGAACACTGTCATGCAGCTGGCCACCGCACAGGACCAAACCATTCTCCAGGAATCAGACATTGCTCCCGTGGTCCGATCCCCTCTTCTGCCGGAGCATTTGAGAACAGGTCATTGGTACTGCGATATCCATCACGGCATGTTCCTGATCCTGCTGACTCGTGGGGCCCATGCGGCCAACCATGAGAACGAGAAACTGACACACTACTTCGTTGATACCATCACCATCTATTGGCTTGTTCACTGCCTGATGGAAGAGGAAGACATGGCCGGCGCTCTGATGAAGGGTATAGCCGATCCATCCGTTGTGCGTCAGCACTGCCGTGCCCATACGGCCCTGACGCAATGGTGGGATAACCGGGTCTTTTCACCGCTGAAAATCTCCGCCGCAAGCTGTAAAAGCATAGCCAGGACAATGACGGAGTTTCTGGAGCAGGTTGTCCATCACATCAACGAAATGGACCAGAGCACTTATGGAAAAACATCCCCATCGACTGAAGAAAGTCTAATACAGGCGATGGAAGCTCTCTCGCGCACCCATCTGCCACTGTCACCACAAATGGCTGGATGCCAGCAGGTCGCCGAATGCCTGGCACCACGCATGTCAACCTTTGTACGGCCCGACTCACTCAGCCCCTTGGCGATGGAGCAGGTCAAGTCGTTCTTTCTCGCACCACGCCGGGAACCTCTCCTTGACGAGGAACACGGGGGGTTCCGGGATCTGTTTTTTGCTCACTATGGAGCCGGACGACGGAACAATAGCAACACCGAAATGCCCGTCGCCCGATTTTAGAGCAATCCCTAAGTGATATCAGGGGGCGATTTCAAAGACCCCGTCAACTTCCACAGCAGCACCCAGCGGCAGGGATGGACACCCAACGGCAGCGCGGGCATGACGTCCTGCATCACCAAATACCTGGACCATCAAATCAGAAGCCCCGTTGATCACCTTGGGATGGTCGGTAAAGTCAGGTGTGCACGCAACAAAACCACCCAGGCGAACCACACGCTGAACCCGGTCAAGATTACCACCACACGCTGCCTTCAACTGCGTCAGCAGATTAAGCGCACACTGACGTGCTGCAGCGGCACCATCGTCCACGCTGACCTCGCGCCCCAGAAGACCGGTTGTCATCAGGCTTCCATCACGCATGGGAAGCTGCCCGGAAATCACGACCTGCGTCCCAAGAACAACCCACGGCACATAATTGGCAACGGGGGCCACAGCAGGGGGCAGAACAAGCCCTAGCTTCTCCAGACACGCATCAATACGACCATTTTGCATCACACATGCTCCTGAATTCTTGCAACAGAACAAACATCACCCAGGGAAGATTATTACGGATAAATTCCCGCTCTACACACAATACGGGGATGCCCAAAGACGTGTGTGTGTGATAAACCCTGGCCACATATTCGGCAATCCAAAAGGGAACTGGCGCCACGCCTGTCGTCCCTATCCAGATTCAAGGGGATATCTGTGAGCAAGCTCTCTCTTCCGAAAGACAAAATAAAAATTGTGCTTCTGGAGAATATCCACAGCAGCGCCGTCACCTACCTTACCGCTCAAGGCTATACAACGGTGGAATGTCATGGGGGCGCCCTGGATGGAGCTGAGCTTCAACAAGCCATTGCCGATGCTCACATGGTCGGAATTCGCTCACGTACAAAACTGACATCTGATGTTCTGGCTGCAGCCAACAAACTTATTGCCGTCGGGTGCTTCTGCATCGGAACCAATCAGGTCAATCTGGATGCAGCGCGGACCATGGGGATACCGGTCTTCAACGCACCCTACTCCAATACACGCTCCGTTGCCGAGCTGGTTCTGGGGGAAATCATCATGCTGGCACGGCGTATCCCGGAAAAGAACTGGAACACCCACGGCGGAAGCTGGCTGAAAAGCACAGACGGGGCCTGTGAAGTCAGGGGAAAGACCTTGGGCATCATCGGTTATGGCCATATCGGCACCCAGCTGTCTATCCTGGCTGAGAATATTGGGCTGCGGGTCCTGTTCTATGACATCGTTGAAAAGCTGGCGCTTGGCAATGCCTGCTCGTGCGCCAGCCTGGATGAGATGCTGGCTGCATCCGATTTCGTCAGCCTGCATGTTCCATCAACCCCCGAAACCAGAAACATGATTGGCGCGGAGCAACTGGCCGTGATGAAGCCCGGTGCAGCACTGATCAATGCGGCCCGGGGGCAGGTTGTAGACATTGATGCTTTAGCCAACGCCCTGAGAAAAAAACATCTTTCCGGTGCAGCCATTGACGTGTTTCCACAGGAACCTGCTGATTCAAAGGAAGAATTCATCAGTCCTCTTCGCGGTCTGCACAACGTTATCCTGACCCCTCACATCGGAGGCTCCACCCTGGAAGCACAGGTCAATATCGGCACCGAGGTTGCAGAGAAGCTGGTCAAGTACTCTGATAACGGTTCAACTTTAGGCGCTGTCAACTTCCCCGAAGTGCAGCTCCCCATGCATCAGGGTGGATCACGCTTTATGCATATACACAAGAATGTCCCGGGAGTTTTGGCCCGAATCAACGAAGTTCTCTCGGCACACACAGTCAATATTACAGGCCAATATCTACAAACATCATCCAATATTGGCTATGTTGTTGTTGACGTCGACACCCGGGAAGGAGACATGGACGCCATCCGGACGGCGCTGGAAACAATTCCCGGCACAATACGAACACGCTTCCTGCTGTGACATAAAGAAAGGAGGCAGGGGCAATACCCCTGCCTCCGGTTCAAGGAATAACTAGGGCAACAGGTAGAGTGGATCGGACAATACAAGATTAGGCGCACCTTCGGGTGCCCCTTCGCAAAGGTTTATCATCATATCCGCCAAGGCATCACCATCAACATCAACATGAATTTTGATGTTGCGCCCTGCAATCATACCCCCCAACTGATTGACCTCTCCACACTCCTCATACCAAACCCCATTGGGATGAGGAAGCGTTCCGCCAAAACGCAACGGTTGGAATCCATCGGCAAAACGGTCTCCATCAATGGCTGAAAGATCAACGCGATCTCCCTCTGCGCTGTTGAAGTCAACAATGTAGTCGGGCGTATCTACCAGCGAATCCTCAAAGGAAATATAGACAAATGTATCCGCACCTTTATCGCCAATCAGAAGATCCCTGCCACCATTCCCCTGCAGGGTGTCATTGCCGTCCCCACCGGCAAGCCAGTTGAGAAAGCTGTTTCCGATCAAACGATCGTCGCCTGATCCCCCCACGACAACCTCTATATTCTTGATCGTATCTTCGGGAATACCCCCGACAAAGGCCACACTTTCCATCCCCTTCTCGGCCAAGGTCAGGTGTACCGGCTGCGTCTTGTCAAGGAAGTCAACCGTATCCATACCGGCACCGCCGTCAATGTAGTCGCGTCCGCCAGCACCATGGAAGGTGTTACCCTGATCGTCCCCGATCAGACGATCATCACCGGAACCACCAATGATCTGCTCGATATTCCGTATCGTATCCTCCGGCTCTCCCCCAACGTAAACTGTGACTTCGTGCTTCCCATTGAGGGTAACGTGAACCGGCAAATCCTTGTCCAGATAATCTGCGCAATCCGTACTGTCACCACCATCAATGTAGTCTTTCCCCGGCCCTCCCCGGAATACATTCAGGCCATCATCACCAATCAGCCTGTCATCACCCGACCCCCCGATGACATTTTCAATATTGATGAGAACATCTTCGGCTACACCGCCGACAAAAACATTGACAGGCAAGGATCGTTTCAAGGTAACAACAACAGAAGCAAGCTTGTCAGAATAATCCGCCGTATCCTGACAACCAGAGCCATCCAGGATATCGCGACCACCTCTTCCACGAAAAATGTTACCTTCATCGTTTCCTATGAAAAGATCATTTTGATTTGTCCCGACGATCGACAGCTTTGGGTCCATATCGTATGGTTTCATGATCAAGACCTCCCACTTTATTCATTTCATATTTCATATCAATAGTATCATAAAATTATCAATGTATTCGATATATAGTATTATATCGCCCCCATGCATTAACATGAGGGCGACTTTCCCATCATTATCATTGCGCTGCAGCACCGTGCATCCTCTCTTCCAAGCAACACACCATACTGCCAGAAAACATCACGAAAAGAGCTCCACATCAGAGCTGATATGCCCCCCGGAAGGACTCACTTCAACCACACTTAATGGAGCAGAACCGGTTATAAAATCTTCCACCGGATCCGGCTCTGTAACGAGATCCTGGGCACTGACAGGCACCGTGGACTCCTCAATAGGGTTCACGCTACCAGACCCATGGGGTTTGTACGCAGGCGGAGTAAGAGCAGCAGTAGCATCAGAAGACCCCGGGAGCAAAACCTTGGGCGTTTCTTCAGAGAATAACCCCAAGAGCGTAACCGTAAAATCAGGGACGGTATCACCATTGGTATCTGCAAGAACAAGAGCCGGGTTCCCCGGACCACCCGGCACACACCACACAGCATGTGCTTTCGGACCATCTGTAGAGAAATGGAGAAGGGACGCGACTGGTGTCAGACCGAAATCCAGGACGTCGCCTTCAGCGACACTGAAGTCAAGGATTGTATCCCCACCATCAAGCGAAGCATTATAAACGAAACGATCAGAACCTGATCCTCCGGTCAGGATATCCTGACCCTCTCCACCAAAAAGGACATCATCACCAGCCCCACCAACGATGACATTGTTAAAAGAATCCCCTTTTATGACATCATTCCCGGCCCCTGACTTTATTCCCTCAATATTACGAACAATGTCATCCGAGAAGCCATCAACAAAAACTGTGCTGTCCTGTGATCCGGATAGCTCTACATACAGAGACTTCTTGCTCTCCGAGAGATCAAGAAAATCAAACCCGGCGAGACCATCGACAAGATCCCGCCCCGGCGTTGCCACAAGCATATCATCACCATCCGTGCCAAGGACTTCATGCCTTAACACCACATTGATTTTTCCTTGCCGGGCTGACATTTCCCACACTCCGATCGTAATATCCGGTTCCAGGTCACCATTGACATCTGCAACAACTTTTCCTGCTCCCCACCCCACATCCATATCACCCTGATACCAGATAGAATGAACACGCGGGACATCACCCGAGAACGCAAGAGGCTGGAAGCCCTCACGCATCACGTTCCCATCAAAGTCTGAAAGATCAATCCGATCTCCAGACAAGCTGTTCAGATCTGCGATAAAGTCCTGATACTGCGGACTGGAATCAGAGACGTGGCGATAAACAAAGATATCGGCCCCGGCTCCCCCCATCAGCAAATCACCTTGGCCGGCACCTTCAATAAGATCGTCGCCACCATTTCCGATCAAGACATTGACACCGTCATCACCACGCAACTCATCAGCCAAGGACGTACCGACAACACCCTCGATGTTGCGCAAAACATCCTGACAGATGCCGTCAACATAGACGTATGCATCGTTTTTCCCGGCAAGCGAAACGCGTATACCCGCAGAGGATCTGGAGTAATCGACTACATCGACCCCACCATGCCCATCAATCACTTCTGCTGCAGGCGCATCTATAAAAAGGTTAGCCTCGCCGTTACCAGTACGGTCAGCGGCCAAAGACTCTTCTTGATCAGGGAGCTGCACATCTACCTCTGTTGTGGGGATAGCAGAGGGAAGCTGAACCAGTTCGGACGATTCCTGCTCTGAATAATCAACAAGATCTGTTCCATCCAAGCCATCAATCAATTCTGGTCCAGGTTCGGCACGGATCGTGTCATCTCCGGAGCTCCCAATACGATGCGTCAGGGCTTCAGAAGGAAGCACACGCGTACTATCACCGGCAAGAAGGCGCTTTGTTGGAAAGAAACACTCAGAAACACGGAAGACAGCGCTGTTCCCCAGGAAACTGTCTTGTTCCACCCTGCGAGTCATTGACCCCCCCCTACACAAGTTGCTGGAAGCAAAAGCGCGCGAAGGGTAGCTTGCCTGCCCCTAATATTCAAGCACAGGTAGTTTATGTTAAAAAATACAATCAATAGGGGCGTTGTCAAGCATACAAGCCCCCTGTAGAACAACAATATTCCCCAGATGGATCACACCCTGAGCTCCTGGAGGCAGGCATCGCTCAGAAAAACATCGGCCTTAATGTGCTGCCCGATGAACCTGAAGAGTATGATTATGATTGAGAGGTCCGTGCCCGTGCCCAAATCCGGGTGCCGTTTCAATGGCAACACGCACATAATCACGGGCACGCGTCACAGAAGCCAAAGGCGAAAGCCCTTGAGCAAGACCCGTAGCAACAGCAGAAGCCAGCGTACACCCTGTCCCGTGCGTGTGACGGGTCAACATTCTCTCACCTTGGAAACGATCCACGCCATCGGCATGAATCAGCAAGTCAACCAACAGATCACCATCCAGATGCCCACCCTTCAACAGAACAGCCGAAGAACCAAGCGCACGCAGGGCATCTATCGCATGAACCATGGAAGACTCATCGAGGATATCCTGACCAACCAAGGCCCCCGCCTCGGGAAGATTGGGCGTGATCAAGAATGATTTCGGGATGAGTATCTCTTTCATGGCCTGAACCGCATCGGGTTCAAGCAGGGCATGTCCCCCTTTTGCGTACATGACCGGGTCAAGAACAACCGGCACATCCGCTGCAAAGTCGTCAAGCGCCTGCGAGACAGCACGAATGATGCCTGTTGTTGCCAACATCCCGATCTTGATACAGTCAGCCCCAATATCTTCCATGACGACTGCAATCTGGTCGCGTACAAAAGACTCTGGGACAGGGTGTATACCAAACACACCCTTTGTATTCTGGGCCGTCAATGCTGTAATCGCCGTTGCGGCAAAACCACCCAGACATGTCACTGTCTTGATATCAGCCTGAATACCGGCACCACCGCCAGAATCAGAGCCGGCAATAATCAACACACGCCCACGGGATAAAGAGACCATCATAACACGCCTCCATCCGCACTGGACTCAATAGCCCGGCATAAATCCAGCGCGACATCTTCGACCAAGCCGGCATCCTCTGCCTCCACCATAACGCGGATCAAAGGCTCTGTACCGGATTTCCGTAAAAGAACGCGCCCGGTCACGCCCAGCCGCTTTTCCCAGTGACCAACACAGCCTTTTACCGTATCGGAAGCCAAAGCATGATCTGCCTGGCTACGGCCAGCGACACGCACATTCCGCAACACTTGGGGATACGGGTGAAAAACACGCAGCAGCTCACTCGCACTACGACCAGACTGCACAAGCTCTGCCAAAACCTGCAGAGCCGCAACAAGCCCATCACCCGTTGTTGCATGATCGCCCAGAATGATGTGACCAGACTGCTCGCCGCCAAGCGCAAGACCGCTGGCACGCATCTGTTCCATCACATAGCGATCCCCGACTGCAGTCCGAAGCAACTGGATGCGCTCTGACCGCAGAAATGCCTCCAGCCCCAGGTTGGACATCACGGTCGCAACAACGGTGTCGCCCGGCAACTCATCCCTGTTTCGGAGAGCGCGGGCAATCAGGCCCAGAATCTGGTCGCCATCAACCAAATGTCCGTGCTCATCACACAACACCAGGCGATCGGCATCACCATCAAGAGCAATACCAATATCAGCCCCATGGCTGATAACGGCAGCCTGCATGGCATCTGGATGCTGAGAGCCGCATCGATCATTGATATTGACCCCGTTCGGATCAACGCCCAGGGGAATCACCTCTGCCCCCAGTTCCCACAGAACAGAGGGCGCTGTGCGATAGGCAGCCCCATTGGCACAGTCCACAACAACCTTCAACCCGTCAAGACGAAGCCCCCGGGGGAATGTCTGCTTGACGGATTCAATATACCGGCCACCGGCATCATCCAGACGCCTGGCCCGACCCAAGCCCGTTGGCGAGGACAAGGTTACGGCTTGATGCTCCGGTGCATCCAGCTCCTGCATCAGGGTCTCGATCGAAGCCTCGACCTCATCGGACAGTTTGTAACCATCGGGCCCGAACAGCTTGATCCCATTATCCTGGTAAGGATTATGGGACGCAGAAATCATTACGCCCAGATCAGCGCGCAGCGACCGGGTCAGCATGGCAACTGCCGGCGTTGGCATTGGTCCCACCAACAGAACATCCATCCCCACCGAGATAAAACCGGCAGTCAGGGCAGGTTCGAGCATATAGCCTGACAGCCGGGTATCCTTGCCAATAACAACAGCATGTCGATGAGGACCACGGGTAAAAATACGCCCGGCAGCCATTCCGACCCGCAACGCAGTTTCGGCCGTCATGGGTTCTACATTGGCTGTCCCACGTATACCGTCTGTACCGAAGTACTTTCTTGTTCCCATAAACTGCCTCGGTCTCTCTATTGTGCGGCAGAGCGCACAGCTTGCCATACATTACGCGCTTGCACTGTTGCAGCCACATCATGCGCACGCACAATATTGATGCCCTGCTCCCACCCAAGGGTCGCAAGAGCCAATGAACCGGGAAGCCGCTGAAGAGGATCAGCAACACCCGCAACCTGACCAATAAAACTCTTGCGTGACACACCCAGGGCCACAGGACAGCCCAGCCCGCGATACAGACCAAGATGCCCCAGAATATCTGCATTATGTGATGCCAGCTTGCCAAAGCCTATACCGGGATCAACACAAATATTCTGTTGGTCAATACCAGCCCTGCGACAAGCATGAATACGTTCTTCCAACGCATCAAAAACATCCAGAGCAGAACACATATAGGAAGGTGCCTGCTGCATTGTCCCCGGTTCACCCTGCATATGCATCAAGATGACAGGTTTTCCCAAACGAGCAGTCATATCCAGACTACCCGGACCACTCAGGGCCGAAACATCATTGATAATGGAGGCCCCGGCCGCAACGGCAGCTTCCATGACCGGCGCATGCCTGGTATCAACAGAAACAACCGCACCGGAGTTGGCCAAAGCCCGAATGACAGGAACAACGCGTCGGATTTCCTCGTCATGACACACCGGTGCAGCGCCAGGCCGCGTTGACTCTCCCCCAACATCAAGAATACCGGCGCCTGCTTCCAGCATAGCGATACCACGCGCAACGGCCGTATCGACATCCAGGTAGTCTCCGCCATCGGAGAAGCTGTCTGGTGTTACATTAATGATCCCCATAACGACAGGACCGTCCGGCAACATTGTTTCCAGAAAAGAGGAGGGCCCTTTTCCTTCACACAAACGCATACGCCGCGTCGTATGGGCCAAAATCTCATCGCCCCCCTGACAGGCCCACTGAACCAAGGCTTCGCGTGAAACAACGGCGCGACCGGCAACACCCGTCTCATCACGCCAGATAACCATCCAGGTGGGGCTGTCATGCACACCGCCCAGAGTCACACCCAACGGAACAACATACAGGGGGAAAGAGCCTGAAATGGCGGAAGGAGCCAAACAAAAGGCCCGCGGCAACGCGGGACTTTTGTTTGCAAACAACAAGCTGCCCATAACCAGAACTTTCAACTTTCCGGCTGAGGTTCCGGCCCGGGCCGGTTTGACAAGCCTGTATCAGGTTTCCCGCTGGAAGGTACAGAGGACTTCCGCACAGGACCAGACGCAGCGCCAGACCCCGTGGCAGATGGCAACGAGTCATCATCGTCACGGACGATAGGCTGTCCATCCAGAAGGCCACGAAGTTCGGCACCGGTCAGGGTCTCATACTCAAGCAAAGCCTGAGCAATACGCTCCAACTGGTCACGGTTCTCGGTGAGAATCTTCAGCGCACGCTTGTAGCCACGATCAACCAGTGTACGGACCTCCATGTCCACTTCACGCGCTGTCTGTTCAGAAATGTTCTTCTGGGTCGTTACCGTATGCCCCAGAAACACCTCCCCCTCTGGCGCGGCATAGGCCAATGGCCCCAGACTCTCCGACATCCCCCACTCCGTCACCATTCTCCGGGCACGGTCCGTGGCCATCTTGATATCCTGCGCGGCTCCGGTCGTAACTTTCTCGGGGCCAAAAATCAGCTCCTCTGCTATACGACCGGCCATGGCAATCGCCAGGAAGGACTCAAGATATTCGCGGCTGACGGAGTAGCGATCCCGCTCCGGCAGGCTTTGTACCAACCCCAAGGCCCGCCCACGGGGGATGATCGTGGCCTTGTGGATGGGGTCGTAGGCCGGACAGTGCAAGGTCACAAGGGCATGCCCCCCCTCGTGGTAAGCAGTCATCCGCTTCTCATCCTCGGTCATGACCATGGAGCGACGCTCCGCACCCATCAGAACCTTGTCTTTTGCCTCTTCAAAATCAGAGTGGGTCAGAACTTTCTTTCCCTTGCGGGCAGCAAGCAGGGCGGCCTCATTCACCAGATTGGACAAGTCAGCACCGGAAAAGCCCGGTGTCCCGCGCGCAATAACCTTGATGTCGACATCCGGTCCCAGCGGACTTTTGCGGGTATGCACACGCAAAATCTTCTCGCGTCCCAGAACATCCGGGTTCGGCACCACCACCTGACGGTCAAAGCGGCCCGGACGCAAAAGAGCAGGATCCAGAACATCGGGCCGGTTGGTCGCTGCAATCAGGATAACCCCCTCATTGGCTTCGAAACCGTCCATCTCCACAAGCAGCTGGTTCAGGGTTTGCTCACGTTCGTCATTACCGCCACCAAGACCGGCACCACGATGACGACCCACAGCATCAATTTCATCGATGAAAATAATACAGGGCGCGTTCTTCTTGCCTTGCTCGAACATGTCACGGACACGACTGGCACCGACGCCAACAAACATTTCAACGAAATCAGACCCTGAAATCGTGAAAAAGGGAACGTTTGCTTCACCGGCAATCGCACGCGCAAGAAGCGTTTTCCCCGTCCCCGGAGGCCCAACCAGCAGAACACCCTTGGGAATCTTGCCACCGAGACGCTGGAACTTCTGGGGATCGCGCAGAAACTCGACCACTTCCTCCAGTTCCTGCTTGGCTTCGTCGATGCCGGCAACATCATCAAAGGTCACACGTCCGGCCTTCTCGGTCAAAAGACGCGCCTTGGACTTTCCAAAACCCATGGCCCCGCGTGATCCGCCCTGCATCTGTCGCATGAAGAAAATCCACACGCCAATCAACAGCAACATCGGGAACCACGAAATCAGGACCCCCCAAATCGTGGGAACATCATCTTCCCGTGGCAACGCTGCAATACGGACGTTATGGTCGCGCAACTGCTGCACCACATTGGACCCGTCTGGCATAAAGGTGGAGAAAGCTTGACCGTTCTGCAAGGAGCCGGAAATACGACCACCCTGGATGGTCACGGCAACCACTTCCTTCCGGTCAACCCTCTCAAGGAAGTCAGAGAATGCAATGGCACTTCCTGCATTACGAGGCGAAGACGTCTGGAACAGGTTGAACAGCGCCACCAGAAGGACGGCTATTATCACCCACAGAAGCAAGTTCTTGCTGAAATTCAAAGCACTGCCCTTCCATCAAACCCGCTGCCGGTGCCAACCGGCTCCACTCTGCAGCGTACAGTCACTTAATATCCAATCTACATAGGCCCGGATGGACCCCCCGCAAGGCGGAAACTGCATGATCCCAGCGGATGACAGGGAGAAAAGCGGGCAAACACAGAAAAAGCCCGATCCACCCCGGTTTTTACTGAGAAATAGCCTACTTGCGGCACAGATACCAGTACCCCGTTAAGCCAAAAAGCGGGAAGTGTCGCCAACGCGATCAGGGGAACCCCCTGCAAAGGCGTTATACACCCCTCCAATGCTTTGAGAAAGGCGGTCCCTTCATGCCCCAAAGGCGCAAGGGACAGATGCTCCGGGACATCTCCCTCATGTCCAATCAGAAAGCGACCGTCCCATCGTTGGACACTTGGCCACAAAGCCACAGGAATCCGATCCGGCAAACCCCGCGTTTCCCGTGCAACAAGCAAGCCGGACTCTTGGGGGACAAGAACGCATCCCCCCAACGTTGCCCTCGCAGGGAGCTTGTCCATCAGTCGTGACAAACGCTCCTGACGTGGCGGGTATTCCAGGCCGCCAACACACATCAGAACACGACGCAAGGCATGCATCGCTTCATCTGGCGAGACATCCCGCAGCACCTGATAATCACAGATCGCAAAACCAGACGCGTCAATCCGGACGGCAGAAGCCAACACTTCATCAACACGCCGCTCAAAACAAAAACGCTCGGCAGCACGCGTTCCCGGGTGGCCCTGCTCATCACCCGCCAAAAGACGCTGACGAATCTTGATACGCTCGTAGCGCAGGTTCTTGTTGGAAGGATCCTCAATCCAAGGCTGGCCGCTGTGTATCAGAAAGGCCCTGAGGGCATCAGGATCAACATCAAGCAAGGGACGCAGCAGGCATATATTCTCACGGGTCACAAGGGGTGCCATTCCCGCCAGACCAAGAGGACCACTGCCGGCATTACGACGCAGAACCCGGGTCTCATCCTGGTCACGCCGATGGTGACCGAGCAACAAGTGAACAACTCCCTGTTCCCGGCACCACTGGTCCAGAAGCGTGTAACGGCATCGCCGCGCCCACTCCTGCCCTGCCCCCGGTGGAGGCGCGCTACCAGGAACGAGGATATGGTGCCTGATATCATAGGCCCTCATCCAGCCAGCAACCTGACACGCTTCCGTTGCTGATTCAGGACGCAGACGGTGATCAACCGTCAAAGCATAAAGACAACCGCCACGATCGACAGTCCATCGCCGGGCCAACAAGGCAAGAGCAAGGCTGTCTGCACCGCCGGAAACAGCAACAGCGACAACCGGCGGGCACCCGAAAGGCCCAAGACCTTCCATTGCCTCACTAAAGACCGCATAGAGCACATCTGGATCAAAGGCAGACATACACAACCGACTGGGTCAGAATGAACATTTCAGACGTTCTTTCTCGCTCCCCAAACGACGCTTTATCGCATCCGGTGCAGCAGGATACTCGGACTTGAGCTTGCCCAAAGCAGCACAGGCCTCCTTGTTCTGACCCAGCTTGCCCATGGTTAACCCAAGCTTCAGCAAGTTATCGGGTGCCTTCGTGCTCTTGGGATATTTCTTGTACCCATCCAGGAAAGAGACAGCCGCCTGCTTGTAATTGCCGCGCACATAGAACGTTTCACCAAGCCAATACTGGGCATTCCCCGCCAGATCATGACCAGGATTTTCTTTGATGAAATCCTGGAAAGCCACCTGCGCTGCCGGGTAATCGTTTGTGCGCAATAAATTGAAGGCACGCGTATATTTCTGACCGGGATCCATAGGCTCGGAAGGAACAAAGGCCCGACCACCAGACGCAGGCTCAGAAGAAAAACCGGATGCAGGGGATGCCCCACTCCGTCCTTTTTCCAGTTCCTGGAAACGAAACTCCGCATCTTTGACATAGGCATCAAAGCGCTCGGACAGTTGCTGGTTCTCGTGTTGGACTTCTTCCAGGCGGCCTGTCAATTCCTGGTTCAGACGCTCCAGTTCACCAACCTTGACCAGAAGCTCGGAAACAAGGCCGGCGCTATCGGCCTGGGCCATACGAACACCCGAGGAGGAAAAGCCATCACGGGCCACAGCCGGAGCAGACACTAGAAGACACGCTATCACGCCACAGCCGGCACATGAAAAACGCAACAGCACAGGCAAAGAGAAAAGAGCAGCCCCGTCAGTCATACAACATTCCCGAATTTCTGTAGACCAGAACACCGTGTCCAAGACACACGATAACATCCTACACGTCTACAGAAAGCCAACAAAAAAACAGCAACCTATATGGCCTGGAAAAATAAAAAGCACCCGCAGCCACCAGCTGCATAAGCAGCCAATAGCTGACGGGTACTTTTTAACACACGTGTTGCCGTATCGACACCGCACGCCGCACAAGCGCAGCGGAGTCTAATGCAGCTGATCAGTGCAGAACAGAAACACCGCGACGATTTTTGGTGTAGCAGGCTTCAGTTGCATCACCGCATTCCGGACGCTCCTTGCCATAGGAGGTCACTTTCAGACGGCTGGCACTCACACCTTGGGCAATCAGGAACTTCTTGACGGAGTTCGCACGACGCTCACCCAGACCAAGGTTGTACTCACGCGTACCGCGCTCGTCAGCATGCCCTTCAATCATCAGGGTCGTGCTGGAGTAGCGCTTCAGCCAAGCGGCTTGGTTACGCAGGGTAGCCTGTGCTTCCGGAGTCAGGGTGTACTTGTCAAAACCAAAGTGGACACGATCGCCCACAACGGTCATGAACTCTTCAACCGACCCGGGAGCAGGAGCGGCTTTGCCCATGGAACCGCTGGCCGACTCATCAGAGGCGGTACCGCATGCGGACAAAAGGGCTACGGCGGCGAGAACGGGCAACAGGCGGAACTTCATTGTTTTTCCCCTCAGCTCACGTAATGGGGTTAAGGAAGCTCCGGGACGCAAGACCACAAGGATATTGCGCACAGAGCAGGCAGGCCCGAAAACGGACCCCAAGACGGCCTTATACTGGTTTTTCTCAACTCCGTACAGTCCGTTTGATGCAATGCCATGTCACGATTACGGCAAAAGTGGTGACCACGCCGGATCTGACGCAGCCTGGGGTGTGATAACGCGCCGCTCGTTGTAACCTGTGAGATCAATCGAATAAAGCTGGGGATTTCCGCTCTTCTCGCTTCTGTAATACATCAGGACACGACCATTTGGCGCCCATGTCGGGCTTTCCATCAGGAAACCCGATGACAGCATGCGTTCACCACTTCCATCCGGCTTCATGACGCCAATGTAGAATTCACCGCCCTTCATCTTTGTAAAAGCAACCAGATCTCCCCGCGGGGACCAAACCGGAGTGGCATAACGTCCCTCGCCGAAGCTGATGCGGCGAACACTGCTTCCATCGGAGTCCATTACGTAAAGCTGCTGGGTGCCGCCACGATCCGAGTTGAAAACAATACGGTAACCATCAGGCGAATAAGAAGGCGACGTATCAATCGCAGACGCATTCGTCAGTTGAATACGGCGCCGGGTTCGTAAATCCATCTCGAAGATGTCGGTGTTACCATCTTTCGCCATAGACAGGACAACCTTGTTTCCATCAGGTGAAAAACGCGGTGCAAATGTCATGCCTGGAAAATCACCCAGAAGCTCCTGCCGGCCAGAGTCGATGTTGTACAAATAGACCCTGGGGCTGTCGCCATAGAAACTCATATAGGTAATTTCCTGCGCAGTCGGCGAAAAGCGCGGAGTCAGTACCATCGACGAGCCATCAGTCAGATACTGGTGATTGGCACCATCCTGATCCATGATCGCCAAGCGTTTGACCCTGCGTGTTACCGGCCCGCTTTCTGCAACATAGACAATACGGGTATCAAAATAACCGTCTTCACCGGTCAAACGCTTGTAGATCTCGTCAGAAATCATATGCGCAACACGGCGCCAGTTATCCGGGGCCGCTGTAAACGATTTACCCAGAACCTGCTGCCCCGTGAAAATATCCCAGAGACGGAAGGCAATCCGTACCGTGCCAGGCCCGTGTGACTCTACGGCACCTTGCACCAGAACCTGTGCATTGATCGTGCGCCAGTCGGCAAAGTGCGGTGGCTCATCCAGACCTGAAAACTGCTGAATGAATGCTGACCGGTCCAATGGCAGGAAAAGTCCCGAACGCTCCAGGTCGGCTGAAACCACCGACGCGACATCTGCGCCAACCGAACGGTTTGAGTCCGAGGCCACAAAATCAGGAACAGCCACAGGCGTTGGCTCAACCCGGCCACGGGTAATATCAATGCGCACCTCTGCCCATGACGGAGTACCGATGCCAAGGCCAACCGCGATCACAAAGACAAGAATACCGAACTTCAAAGCACCTGCAGTGACAGAACGACCACACTTTATCATCGCTTCCTGGTTCCTTCCGGAAAAATCATACCCTCTGCTCCGGTTACATCCGGGACTGAGGACTGAAGACAAGTTCCATGGACTTGAACGTCTCATACTTTTGCAAAGGATAGCGGATTGGCTGCGACCGGTACACAGCCCGACGCGCTGATTCCGCAACAGCCCGATACGATGAGTCACTGCCATAACGCTGTGTATCAAGAACATCGACACTGGTTACCATCCCTTCCGGGGTAATGCGAACCTTAAGCGGGATCACCATACTTTCCACCCCCTTGGCACCGGTATCAACAGCCCAGTTCCGTTCAATCTGCGCCCTTATGGCATCCAGCTCCGTCATGGTAGCCCGATCGGCAAGAGGGGCATTCAGAACTCTCGGCTGATTGGAAGGTTGCTGTGGGGTTGACTTCTTTTCCGGTGTGGCAGGCTCTGACTTCTCGCGAAATTTTTCGACATTCTTCATCAGATCCTTGAACGGGTCATCATCCTTGGGCTTGGCCTTCTGCGTGTCCTGCTTCTTCGGTTCAGGTTTCTTTGGCTCTGGCTTCTTGGGTTCCGGTTTTTTGGGCTCTGCTTTTTCAGGATCAGGTTTCGGAGGCTCAACCGGCTTTGGCTCTGCTTTCTTCGGCTCTGGCTCCGGTGCCTGTTTTGGCTGAGGGACAGCAGCATCGGCACGCACCTGCGGCTTGGGCTGATCATCTTGCTTTGGTTCCGGCTTCGGTTCCTCCTTTGGCTCCTCAACCTTCTTGACAGGGGGAGGTGCCGCCGTACGCTCAGCAATCTCGACAAGATCAACAATCATGGCCGTCTCAATTGGCTCCGGCTCATCGAACAGGGAAGGAAAACCAAACACAGCCAGCAACAGCACTACAACATGCAGCGTGACAGAAACAACCAACCCGTTGCACATACCGCGACGTTTCATGTGCACACTGCGCCATCCAAACTAACGTTTAGCCGCGGAAGCCGCGGGCGTCTGCGTAACCAGGGCAGCCTTGGAAAAACCGGCAGCATGCAGGCTGCCCAGAATGTGCATCACAACACCATACTGAAGTTGGCCATCGGCGCGGACATAGATCCGTACATCCGGATTGACACCGGCAATGGCCCGAACCCGGGCCGGCAATAGATCCAGGGAAATCGGTGTCTGGTTCAGATACACCTGACCATCTGCTGCAACAGAAACGGTCAGAGCCTTGTTATCCGGCTCGGAAATCTGAGGAGCCTTGGCCCGGGGCAGATCAACGCTGACACCGGTTGTCAACAACGGCGCCGTCACCATAAAGATAACAAGGAGGACCAGCATCACATCAATCATTGGCGTCATGTTGATTTCAGCAACAGGACGGCGGCGACGACGAAACCCGCCTCCACGAGCACCTGAAGATTGCACCGTCATGCCCATAAGATCGTACTCCTGCTATCAGCCGCGCTCGTCAAGCTGACGGGATAGAATGGCCCCGAATTCACCGGAAAAGTTGTCCAGCCGCTGGGCAAAACGATCGAGATCCGACGAAATCTTGTTATAGGCAACCAAGGCTGGAATAGCCGCCACCAGACCGATCGCTGTGGCAAAAAGAGCCTCCGCGATACCAGGTGCGACAGTTGCCAGGCTGGTGTCCTTGCTGACACCGATGGAATGGAACGAGTGCATGATACCCCACACCGTTCCAAACAAGCCAACAAAGGGCGCCACCGACCCGGTCGAAGCCAGGAAACCAATCCGTTTCTCCAGCCCTTCCATCTCACGGGCAACGGTTATGTGCATCACACGCTCTACCCTTTGGGCAAAGTGAGCACGAATGCCTGTATCCCCGGTTCCCGGGCGTCCCGATGAGCGACGCCACTCCCTCATCGCGGCAACGAAAACAGCCGACATGGGATCGGCAGGACGGTTGCTGAGACGCTCGTACAGCTCTTCCAGCGATCCACCTGACCAAAACTTCTCCTCGAACTTGTCTACCTTGGTATTGAGATAACGCAGCTTCAGGGCTTTGTCGAAAATGATGGCCCAGCTCCAGATCGAAGCCAGGACAAGCCCCAGCATGACCGTCTTGACGACAAGGTCAGCTTGCCAGAACAGGCCAAGAGGAGAGAGATCGGCAGCGGCCACAGCGGCTTGAGGCAGGACAGTGGGGTCCATGATCGTTCCGAACCAAGTAAAGTGTCTAAGGAAAGACAGACACAGACGAATCCATGCTGCCAACAAAGGCTCTATGCACACGTGCAGGCAAACGAACCGGGCGACCCGATCCGTTCAAACACGCAAGGCGCACAGAAAGGGTGACGAGAAGCGCATCATCCGTCAATCCGGACGGATCGGATACACGGTGGATAGCCTGCTCCATGTCAACGCGGGCGCCTGATATACAGCGTATCCGGGTCTCTACATGCAGCAGGTCATCCAACCGGGCCGGACGCATGAACTCAACCGAGCACGACCGAACAACAAACGTAATATCCTGCTGCTGCCGCAATCTTTCCTGTTCGATACCCAGCGTACGGATCATCTCCGTGCGGGCGCGCTCGGCAAATTTCAAATAATTTGCGTAATAGACAACACCGCCAGCATCCGTGTCTTCATAATAGACCCGCACCGGCAGAACGTGGGGACCAAGCCCGCTCATCCCTCACCACCTCCGGGGAATGAGCTGGCCAGAAGATCCAGCTGCTGATAGTCCCGCACAGGGGCAGGCAGTCCCAAGTGGGCATACCCGGCTTCCGAGAGGATACGACCCCGCGAAGTACGCTGGATCAAGCCTTGCTGCAACAGGAATGGCTCGATCACTTCCTCCAGGGTATCTCGCTCTTCAGACATCGCCGCAGCAAGGGTTTCCACCCCGACAGGACCACCTCCATAATTACGGGCGACACAGGTCAGATAGCGCAGATCCATGGCATCAAGGCCCTTCTTGTCAACCTCCAGGCGGGCCAAGGCGGCATCGGCGACAAAGGCATCAACAGGCGTGCGCCCTGATACCATGGCAAAATCCCGGACGCGACGCAGCAGGCGCCCGGCCACACGCGGGGTGCCACGTGACCGGCATGCGACTTCCATCGCACCATCCTCTGTCAGATCCAGCCCCAGAATGCCGGCACCACGGCGCACAATTGCCACCAGTTCCTCCGGTTCATAGAAATTCAGGCGCACGGGTATCCCGAAACGATCCCTGAGAGGCGTTGTAAGAAGACCGGAACGGGTCGTGGCCCCGACAAGGGTAAACGGCTGAAGATCAATCCGCACACTACGCGCCGAAGGCCCCTCGCCAATAATCAGGTCAAGCTGAAAATCCTCCATAGCAGAATACAGAACTTCTTCTATGGCCGGATTGAGGCGATGAATTTCATCAATAAAAAGAACATCGTTCTTTTCAAGGTTGGTCAGCAAGGCCGCAAGATCACCGGCACGGGCAATCATCGGACCGGACGTGGCCCGGAAACCAACGCCCAGTTCGCGGGATACAATCTGGGCCAAGGTTGTCTTGCCCAGCCCCGGCGGGCCATGCAGCAACACATGATCCAGGGCATCACCACGTGCGCGGGCTGCTTTGACAAAGACCGAGAGATTTTCGCACGCCAAGCGCTGACCGATAAACTCACCCAAGGTCTGGGGACGGATGTGAAGTTCTCCATCCCCCTCCTGCAAAGCACCGGAAATCAGGCGCGGATCCTCCGCATTGCCTTTCATGCCTGAAGCCCCCGGCCCAGATAACGCAGCGAGGCCGACAACAGCCCCTGTACAGTCGCATTCTCACCCAGGTCACGGGCACTGACAGAAACGGCAGCAAACGCATCAGCACGGCCATAACCCAGATTGACCAAGGCTGATACCGCATCACCAGACACGTCACAAGCACCTGCAACAGGAGCCACAGACACAGGACCAATCCGGGACACACTCTCTGCGCCAACCCCGCCAGCATGAGCAGGAAAGGCCACAACTTTGTCCTTCAACTCTGCAACAATACGGCCGGCCAGCTTGGGACCCACCCCCGTGGCGCGGGTTAGCATACCCCGATCCGCCGCCGCAATTGCACGTGCGATATCATCAGGTGATCCAACGGACAGGATCGCCAGGGCAACCTTGGCCCCAACTCCTTGAACTGTCAGAAGAAGGCGAAAGAAAGCGCGCTCCGCTTCGGCTGAAAAGCCGTACAGGTGGATATGATCTTCCCGGACATGGGTTTCCACGATCAGGGCAACGGCTTCCCCTACTGAAACGCGTGACAAGGTACGGGTGGAAGCAAAGACAAGATAGCCAACCCCACCCACATCAATGACAACCCAGTCATCACCGGTGCTGTCAACCACACCCCGCAGCTTTGCAATCATCAGCGTTTCCCTCCTGCCAGCGCCGCCAATGCCATCGACGAGGACCGGAAGTGAGCATGACACACAGCAACAGCCAGTGCATCAGCCGCATCTGCTGTACTGATGCTACAGCCAGGCAACAGCGTCCGCACCATCATCTGCACCTGTTCCTTTCCTGCAGCACCCGTTCCCACAACAGCCTTCTTGATCTGGGATGGCTGGTATTCCGCCACAGGAATACCCCGACGCGCCGGAACCAGAAGGGATACCCCGCGCGCTTGCCCCAGTTTCAGGGTTGAATGAGGATTCCGGTTAACAAAGGTCTCTTCGACAGCAGACTCATCCGGGGTCCACTGATCGACAACGTCCGACAGCCCTTCGAACAGGCAGGCAAGGCGCTCGGCAAGTGACCGGGAGGCATCGGTATGAACGGTGCCATCAGCAAGCACACGCATACGGTTCCCGGCAACTTCGATCACACCCCAACCGGTGTGACGCAGCCCGGGATCAAGGCCCAATATCCGGATTGTCATCGCACCACCCCCGGGCACCACATGGTATCAATCAAGACACGCCATGACCGCATCGGGAATCTCTTCGTTGGAGAAAACCCGCTGCACATCATCATTATCTTCCAGAATATCCAGAAACTTCAGCAAGCTGCGTGCACCGTCTTCATCCAACGAGACCGTATTCAGGGCTTTCCAGTCCAGTCGGGCGGCTTCCGGCTCTCCCAGAACCGGCTCAAGGGCAGCGCGAACCGCTCCCAAACTATCAGGGGCACAAAAGATCTCATGCTCCTCTTCAGACGAAACCACATCGTCGGCACCCGCCTCAACGGCAGCTTCCAACACATCATCCGGCGACCCCACCGACAATGAATAGACAATATAGCCAACACGCTCAAAGTTGAACTGTACCGGGGTCAACGTCCCGCCATGCTTGGAAAAAACAGCCCGCACATCAGAAGCGGTACGGTTCCGGTTATCTGTCAATGCCTCAACGATAACAGCAACATTGCCCGGCCCCATGCCTTCATAGCGTACCTCTTCATAATCCTCCCCGTCCGCACCGGACTGGGCCTTTTTCAGAGCACGTTCTATGTTGTCCTTGGGCAGGGAGTTCTTGCGGGCATCCATAATCGCAGCGCGAAGGCGCGGGTTGCCTTCCGGCTCCGGCCCGCCGGTTCTGGCGGCCACATAAATTTCCTTGGCCAGCTTGGTAAACAGCTTGGCGCGCTTGGCGTCCTGTGCACCCTTGCGATGCATGATGTTCTTGAATTTGGAATGACCGGCCATGGTATCTTGATATCCTGGAACTGAAACAGAAACTCGGGATTTGTACGGCGACCCCGCCAAAACCCCGGCTCTACCCGGACAGCTGTCATGCTGCCTGTTGGCACGAACGGCGCACTATGGCAGGACTACCCCCTGAAAGACAAGGGCCAGAACACCGTTTTCAGAGTGTTTCCCTGTCAAAAACAGGCATGGCTGACTGCAACCGCCCACCGATCCGGATTGGATGCACAAACACAGCCAAGCCTGTACGATCATCTGTCTGAATGACAACGCCACACACAGTTGCGTCCCCTGTCGCGGGGGAAAGCTTGTCGGCCGGCATCTTGCGCACAAAGCGAGATACGGACACGTCTTTTTTCATACCGATGACAGAGTCATAATCCCCGCACATGCCCAGATCCGTGATGTAGGCTGTACCACCCGGGAGAATCTGGGCATCGGCGGTCGGAATATGGGAGTGCGTCCCCGCGACCAAGGAAGAACGTCCGTCACAGAAATGCCCAAGAGCCATCTTTTCACTGGTTGCTTCGGCGTGAATGTCCACAATCACGGCATCAACACCGCCCCCCAGACGGAACCGCTCCAGCTCTGCATTAACAGCCGCAAAAGGATCATCCAGCGGATCCATAAAGAGGCGCCCCATGCACTGGACAACCAGAACCCTTCGCCCCGACGCCGTTGTATAAAGCATGGCCCCACGCCCCGGGGTCCCGACAGGATAATTGATCGGGCGCAGGATCCGGGGTTCCCGGTCAATATAGGCGATCATCTCCCGCTGGTCCCAGGCATGGTTGCCCAAGGTCAGGGCATCAACACCGCTGGCAAAAAAGTCCTGGGCAATACTCGCTGTCAGACCAAAGCCATGAGCGGCATTCTCAGCACACACGGCGACAAAATCCAGCCCGAGACTCCTGCGCAAATCCGGAATGACCTGGCAAGCCTTTTCGCGCCCGGCCCGTCCGACAACATCCCCCAGATACATCAAACGCATACGCTGGAACCTCTCTCGTTTCTTCTGCTTATAATTGTCTGGTTGTCCCGGACGTGGTGAGCCGGCAAAAGCCTGCCTCTGTTACCCAACCATCCAGGGGAATGTCGTGTGACTCAGTTGGCAGAACATCAACCCTTTGACACTCCCACGCCACAGCAAAAGCAGGCGCCCGGGAACCGGGGGCATGCAGCGCAGGCAGCGTCCGGTCATAGAACCCCCCACCATACCCAAGACGCGCACCGGATCCCGTAAACCCGACAGCCGGGACCAGAACCAGGTCCGGAACAACAGACGGGCAGGATGACGGGGGATGACGGGTTCCCCAGATGCCTTCTTCCAGAGGATCACCAGGTTGCCATCGCCGGAATACTAGAGGCTGGTCACGACCACACACAACCGGCAGCGCCAAGGCCCGGCCCGCAGCAGCAACACCCGCAATGGGGTCTGGCTCGCCCCTCATGGGGACATAAGCCGCAACAATATGGTCGGCAGAATACTCAAGGAGAAGGCGCGTAACAAAACCCGTCAAGGCCGATCCAGCAGCCAAGGCTGCTCCGGACGCTACAAAATCATCACGCCGCTGTAACAGGGCGCGACGCAACAGGCTCTTGTCCTCGGAACAATGGCTCACGCACCCATAATCCACGCTGGAGGCCAGAAAGGCACGATCAGAAACATCGTACATATAAAGACGGACCCGCACAGACGCACGGGCCCGAATAAAACGCAATCAAGAGGCGAAGCCACCTTGGGCCGTTGGCAAAGCGCAACCTCCACTAAGGCCGCGAGCACAAAGTGGGACCCATGATACTGCAGCCACAGCCACAACAGGGACAGGCCCCTTTCTAAGATTATAGCCCCCGGGAGTAGTGCAACCTGACGAACCAGGCAGCTTCGCACATCCTTAGTCTAGGAGACCAAAAGCGTTTGCGCAACTGTTTCCACACGTTTTGCCATGTGCTCGATCGCACTGACAAAATTCTCCTCGCTCAAACGCAGGGTAGACTGCTCATCGCGCCTTTGCTCAAGGTGCAGACGGGCTGATTCAAGGGCCTGACGCGCTTCCTCAAGCTGTGCCCGCAAGGCGTCTCTCTCTTGCTGCATCGCACAGAAACTGGCTTCCAATGCCTTATGCGCCGACAAAGCGGCGTCACGGTCCGCCTCCAGGCGATCACGGACATCCACAACCCGCCGGATTTCCTGATCCGCCTCCAGCGCGATATGCTCGGACATCTCCTGCGCCTTGTCACGGGCTTCAACAGCCTCCTCAAAACTTCGGACAAGAGCATCCCGCGCCTTGGTGGCTTCGCGGGCTTCATCAGCCAAGAGCAAGGATACAAGAACCATGACCAGCTCGTCAGAAACCGCACCGGCCTCATTGGCCAGCGCCCGGGCACGACGATCAATATCACGGCCAAGCAGTTCGACCTCTGCCTCCTGCCCGTCTTCGCACCCAACGGTGTAATGACGGCTGTTGATCGTCAGCGTAACCTTGGCCATGGGCCTATACCTCCAGTACAGCGCGTAAACGGCTGATAGCGGCGTCTATGCGCCCGGATGCCTGCTGGCTGGTCAGCTGTAACGCCTCATAATCGGCACGCACAGCCTCCAGATCAGCGCTCAGGCGCGCAACCTCGCTGCTGTCGCACGCTCCGGCAGCCTTCAGGCCGGCCTGCTCAAGGGCGGCCACCGCATCATCAAGACGGCCGAGGGCCTGTTCAATCCGGCTCGACATAGACATCCTCATTGGGTTTCAATACACTGCACAGCCGCTGTGCATACGGCGGCACAGAATAGGCACCACCCGGGCACCGGTCAACATTCTTGCCTCCTGCCGTGTCCAGCTTGTCCGGAGACCCACCCTGTCATCCCCCGCCCCCTTGCGCATGATCATCCACGGACGCGACCACATCCGCGCAGCCCTGCACGCGTATCGCGCCATGGACAACGCCTGCCCCCTGGAATTCTGGAGTCCGCCCGATGCCGTCCGCTGGCAGGGGCCTCGATGGCTCTGGCTTCTCTGCCTGACCGAAACAACCGGGACCCCCCCGGATCGGTGGACCCTAGTGCTGGACTGCGGTGATGCAGCCGGGATGGCACTCACAGCCCTGCGCGACGGAATCCCTGCCGTAGCTGTGCACAGCCTGCACGCAACAGCAATCCGAACCCTTGGGGGCGTGGCCGGGCAATTGGGTCAGCGATTGGCCCTGGATTATCCGGAACGCCTGGATCTGGGACTGTGTACAGATGTAGATTATGCATGCAAAGCATTGCTCCGGGGAGATCGTGACGCTATCAAGGGGGCACTTTGCACCGGCCCGCGCCGGCCCCTCAACCTCCTGCAGGAACCATAATGGTCGCCTTTTCACACGCATGCCGCCTTTACCTTGTCACGCCACCAAACCTGCACGATGTGCCGCGCTTTGCCGAACAACTCGAATCAGCCTTGGGCGCAGGCGATGTTGCGGCGCTGCAACTGCGCATGAAAACGGCGGATGATGCGACCGTTTTACGGGCGATTGAGCAGCTCATGCCTGTTGCACAGCAGCACGATGTTGCCTTTATCCTCAACGACCGACCGGACCTGGCCAACCAAAGCGGTTGTGACGGTGTCCACGTCGGACAGGATGACAGCAGATGCACAGAGGCACGTCGGATTATGGGCTCTGACCGGATCGTCGGCGTCACCTGCCACGACAGTCGTCACCTGGCCATGCTGGCGGCTGAAGATGGAGCTGATTATATCGCCTTCGGAGCTTTCTATCCGACGCAGACCAAAGAACCACCAGCCATGGCCGACGTCTCATTACTGCGCTGGTGGCAAGAAACCATGACCCCGCCCTGCGTGGCCATCGGAGGCATAACACCGGACAATGCCCGCCCACTGGTTGAAGCCGGCGCTGATTTTCTGGCCGTATGCAGTGGCGTATGGGACTGGCCGGAGGGACCTGCGGACGCGATCAGGAAGCTGAACCAAGCTATGACCCCCTGAAAGGGTAGATCAGTCAACCTCGGACCATAGCACATCGGTGATGCGGCTGGCCCCGGCCACCGCCATCACCAGCCGGTCTACCCCCAAGGCAATACCCGCACATTCCGGCAAACAGGACACCGCATCCATAAAGGCTTCATCAATCGGGTAGCGCACGCCATACAAGCGCTGTTTCAGCCCCATATCATGCTCGAAACGGCGGCGCTGCTCCGCAGCATCGGTTAATTCGCCAAATGCATTGGCCAGCTCTACCCCGTTCAGATAAACCTCGAAACGCTCACACACCCTGGGATCAACCGCTGAACGCCGCGACAACGCCGCCATCGATGCGGGCCAATCGTACAGGATGACGGGGCCATCACAGCCCAGAGAAGGCTCTATACGGTCCAGAAAGATATGGAAGAACACATCGTCCCAGCGATCACCAGCTCCGGTATACACCCCGATGCGGGATGCTTCTGCACGCAAACGATCCGGTGGCGGAGCGGGATCAGACGGATCTGATACTGTCGACAGCAGATCGATACCGGCATAACGGAGGAAAGCATCTTGCACAGTCAGCCGGGAAACCGGTTGAAGGATGCCCACAGCCGTAAAAAGCTCCTCGACATCAACCATCAGATCCGTATAGCTGGCCTGCGCCCGATACCACTCCAGCATTGTAAACTCTGGATGATGGGTATCAGACCGCTCACCATTACGGAAAACACGGGCAATCTGAAACAGGCGCGGAAGGCCCCCTGCCAGAAGCTTTTTCATGGCAAATTCGGGGCTTGTATGCAGATAGAATGTCCGCTCCCCACCATCCGGATCCTCAAGAACCGTACGAAAGGCCTTCAAATGCGGTTCCAGACCCGGCGAACACTGCAGGGCCGGCGTTTCCACCTCCAGAAAGTCCCGGGCCGCAAAAAAGGTACGGATATTGGCCATAACATTCTGGCGAGCCCGCAGAAAAGGAAGCCGGCGCGCCAACGAATCGGCGTCCCACCAGCGTGGAAGCGATGATCTGTTCTTATCCTGCGTCATAAGCGCACCTGATATAGCAATTGAAGAAACAATGCCAGCTCTGTTGCCAGAGGCGCCACGATCTGATAGGAAGCCCGCTGCGATCTATGACCAATTCTCCTTGAAACAGCTTTCAGAAGTTTACACATGAAGATTAACGCCAACCTGATTCGCCCCGGCATGGTCATCGAACACGAAGGCCGCAGCTGGAGCGTCCTGAAGACCCAGATTGTGCAGCCAGGAAAGGGCGGCGCCTTCATCACCGTGGAAATCCGGGATGTCGATACCGGAAACAAGTCCAACGCACGCTGGCGCACGGCTGATACCGTGGAAAAGCTGGATGTCCGGCAGATTGACTGCACATATCTGTTCCAGGATGAATCCGGCTACAACTTCATGGACAAGGAAACGTTCGACCAGTTTCCGCTTCAATCCGATCTGGTTGGTGAAAAGGGCGGCTTTCTGCAGGATGGCATGGATGTCGTCGTCGATCTGATCGAGGGCAAGCCCGTATCCGTGAAGCTTCCCAACTCGGTCGTTCTGGCCGTTGTGGAGTGTGAGCCCGTCGTCAAGGGGCAGACAGCCTCTTCCTCCTACAAGCCAGGCATGCTGGAAAACGGGATGCGGATTATGATCCCACCGCATATCGAGGCGGGCACCAAGGTGGTTGTCAACACCGAGGAATGCTCCTACGTGGAACGCTACAAGGGATAAGTTCCAGAAACACCCCGGGCCGGTTACAGTACATAGCATTCCGGGGCAGCAAGGCTTTGTGGCGGGCTTTTGTTGCTGCGCAGCATACCCGCCTGACTTTTTTGAGGGAACCTTTCAGGCAATGGCTCTTCGCTCTCCTGTACTCAATGTCATGGTTATGGCGGCTGAAAAAGCCGGACGAAAGCTGGTGCGCGACTTTGGCGAACTTGAGCAACTTCAGGTCTCGATCAAGGGCGTGGGTGACTTCGTATCAGCCGCAGATCTCAAAGCCGAGAAGATTTTGCGTGCAGAACTGTCAAAGGCCCGGCCCGGCTTCGGCTTTTTGTTGGAAGAAGGCGGTGTTGTCGAAGGCCATGACACCGAACACCGCTGGATCATCGACCCACTGGATGGAACAACCAATTTCCTGCACGGTATCCCGCATTTTGCCGTTTCCATTGCTCTGGAGCGTGCAGGAGAAATTGTGGCAGGCGTAACCTACAACCCCATCACCAATGAACTCTTCACTGCTGAAAAAGGTGGTGGCGCATTTTTCAACGACAGACGCCTGCGCGTGTCCGGTCGCCGGAAAGCGGATGAAGCAGTCCTTGGCACCGGAATTCCCCACAAGGGACGCGGAGAGCACCCCCTCTTTGTGCGGCAGCTACAGCGGATCATGAATACGGTGGCCGGAGTACGACGCATGGGATCCGCATCCCTGGATCTGGCATGGGTCGCCGCCGGACGCTTTGATGGATTCTGGGAATCGCACCTGTCTCCCTGGGATGTCGCCGCAGGCGTTCTGATGGTACGGGAAGCCGGCGGATATGTCAGCTCTCTGGACACCACTGCCGATCCGGTTGCATCGGGTAATCTTCTGGCATCCAACGAACCGCTGCACCATGGTCTCCTCGCTCTGCTGAGGGAACCTGGCTCCACCGGATCAGATAAATCGTAATTCCGCCACGTTCACGGAACCTGCTTGGGTTGCAACCTGATTGCGGCACACGGAACAGGTGATATAGTCTCTGGGAAAGAAGCGACAAGCTGCCTGACAATCCTGCTGTCAGCTTGCCGTTTCTTCTTTGGCAACCGCCGGGAGACTGCCTCGTGAAGCGTGCAATCACCTTCTCACCCCTGCCCTTGCTCAGACTATCCGTGGCCGCAAGCCTGCCCATGCTGCTATCGTTATCAGCTCACGCAGGGGCCACGGACGCATCCTCCCGACCCGCTGTTTTTGTGGACCTCAAGGCTCTTGATGCCCTTGGCCCACCGCATACCATTTCTGACACATCATCACTTGCTACAGAGCCGGCAAGAAAAGTACGCCGCAGCCTGCCGAGCAGGCTTCACGTCCCTCCCCCTGTTCATGACAAGCTGCCCACACAGCCAGAACAGCCCTTGGCAGAAAAAAAACCGGGAGGAGAGAAAGCTCCGGCAACAGAAAAGAGTCACCACACGGTAACACCATCCCTGCCCGTATCATTACAAGCAATCACACCTCCGGCTCGCGCAGAAAAAGGGGATGTATCGCCTGTATCTCTTAAAACCAGCAAAGAACCATCCGTAAAGGTCACAGAACCGGGAACGGATCCCCTTGCCTTTGCGCCTGCAGCCCTGTCCCTTGCCTTCGAACCCGATGAAATTACCCTGCCCGAGGCAGCAAAAACACATCTGGATACGCTGGCTCGTGACATGCAGAAACAAAAGAAAACCAGTGCGCGTCTGATGGCCTATGCCAGAAAAGACCCGCACAACCCATCGCGTGCACGCCGGACATCGCTGGCAAGAGCCTTGGCCATACGCTCGTATCTGCTGGAAAAAGGCATTCCGTCAAACCGGATCGGCGTACGCGCCCTTGGCGGGCAAGTGGCGGACGGAAGAGAAGACAGGGTTGATATACTTCTGGCCGGATCATAGGTATCATGCATACAAGTGTTGGACTATTGCTGAATATGAGGCCCCTTGGCATGCGCATGACCCGTCCCCGCCGTTTCCTGGTCCGCATGAGTATCTTTCTTGCTGTTGTAGCCGGTGTTGGAGCTGTTCTCACGCCCGCCGTGCTACCTTTCTTTATGGCCAGCCCTGTTCTGAACGGCCTGATTATCGGGGTTATTTTCGCGGGTATTATCATGAACCTGCGTGAAGTCACAACGCTGGGACCGGAACTGGAGTGGATCGAACGGTTCCGGCGCGATGAGACTGCCGTATCCAGTGAAGCTGTATCACGGGGACCGCGTCTGCTTTCACCCATGGCGACCATGCTCCATGAACACAAGGGACGCGGCCGCTTCACCCTTTCGGCACCGGCAATGCGGTCTCTGCTTGATGGCATAGCATCACGCATGGATGAAGCCCGCGACCTGTCCCGCTACTTCATCGGGGTATGCATCTTTCTTGGACTTCTGGGCACGTTCTGGGGTCTGTTGCAAACGGTTGGCGCGATCTCCGATGTGATCGGGTCGCTGGAAATCGCAAGCCAGAGCGATACAAGCATTGTGTTTTCAGCCTTGAAATCGGGCCTGGAACAACCCCTGCAAGGTATGGGAACCGCATTCTCGTCATCCCTGTTCGGACTGGCAGGTTCGCTGATTCTTGGGTTTATGGACCTGCAGGCCGGGCAAGCCCAGAACGCCTTTTATAATGATCTGGAAGAATGGCTGTCGCAGATAACCCGCCTGACCTCCGGCGTTATTGGCAGCGAAGGCGAGCAGTCAGTCCCAGCTTATATCCAGGCCCTGCTTGAACAGACAGCCGAGAGTATAGACGAGCTACAAAGAACGATTGCCCGCGGCGAGGAAGGCCGAACATCGGCCCTGACTTTCCAGCGGGAACTGGTCGAGCGCCTTCTGACACTGACAGACCAAATGCGGGCTGAACAACAAGTCTTGCTGAAAATGGCCGAAAGCCAGGTGGATATGAAGGGCCTGATACGGTCCCTGGCAGAAACCATGGAAAAAACGCCCGGAAGCCAGGATGACCATGGGCGCACCTACCTGCGCAATATTGATATAACCTTGGGCCGTATCGCCGATGAAGGCGCACGAGGACGGGAAGAGGCCGTGCGGGAAATAAGGAATGAGATCAAGCTGTTGGCAAGGACCATTGCCAATCTTACTGACGAAGCCCGCCCATAGCACCCCTGACTGGACAGCCTGCTGATGACACGTCGATCCCGCCAGCGCACCATTGATATCTGGCCCGGCTTTGTTGATGCCTTGGGCAATCTTGTCATTATCTTGATGTTTGTCCTGCTGGTTTTTGTTCTGGCCCAATTTTTCCTGGGGCGCAGCCTGTCAGGCAAGGAAGAGGAAGTGAACAGCCTGACAGCCCAGATTTCCAATCTGGCTGAGGCATTGAAGCTGGAACAACAGGCTGGCGCGCAAATGCGGGCCCGTATTGCAACGCTGACCGCCGAGCTGGGAACGGTTTCAAGCCGTGCCCGTGAGCTGGAAGATCGCAACCAGGGTCACAGCTCGCTCACAGCCCAGCTGACAGCTGATATTGAAGCCTTGGAGGCTCTTCATAAAAAGCTGGAGCAGGAAATTGCGGAAAAGGACAGGCAACTGGCAGACAACAGCGGCCAATTAACAGAACAGACACGTCTGGCCGAACAGGCCCGAACACAGGCAGCCCTGCTGCAACAGCAGCTTGATACATTGAACGCTGAAATAGCCAAACTGTCACAAGCCCTGGAAGCCACAGAAAAGATCAATCGTGAACAGCAGGTTCAGATCTCGGATCTCGGCCGCCAATTGAACAGGGCACTGGCAACACGTGTTCAAGAACTGCAAAAATACCGCTCTGAATTCTTTGGCCGCCTGCGTGAGGTATTAGGGGACCGCTCTGACGTTCGGATAGAGGGAGATCGCTTTGTCTTCCAGTCAGAGGTCCTGTTTGCCTCGGCATCGGCTGATCTGGAGGATAGTGGTCAAGACAAGTTGCAGCGCTTGGCCACAACACTGATCGATATTGCCCGGACAATCCCACCGGAAATCAACTGGATCCTGCGTATTGACGGCCATACAGACAGCGTTCCGATCAACACAGCCCAGTTCCGTTCGAACTGGGAATTGTCATCAGCCCGGGCCATATCGGTGGTCAATTTCCTTATATCCCAAGGCATTGACCCTCATCGCCTCGCTGCTGCCGGCTTTGGAGAATACCAACCCCTGGATGCAGGGCAAACACCACAGGCACGTGCACGGAACCGACGCATAGAAATAAAACTTGACCAAAGATAGAACGTATTGATCTGCCGGTGACATATTCTGTGGATTATAGGCTTGCATGCCCGGAACAATGGCGGTATACAGTCGCCTCGTTTTTTGGAGAGCAAGGGTCATGAAAAAGGGCATCCATCCTGAATACAAAGAGATCACCGTCATCATGACGGATGGTTCCGAGTTCAAGACACGTTCGACCCTGAAGGCTGATTCCCTTCGTCTTGATATCGACCCAAAGTCTCACCCGGCTTGGACTGGTGTGCACCGTCTTGTTGACAGTGGCGGGCAGATCGCGAAGTTTAACAAGCGCTTCGCCGGCTTCGGCCTCAAGAGCTGACATGAAAAAAGAAGGCAAATTGCCTCTTTTACTGACAGCTTGGAAAACGTCCGCTTTTGCGGGCGTTTTTCCTTTTCCCAAGAGGCATATATTCGGCATGCTGCCGTAATTCGGCAGACAGCCGCTCCTCGTTGGGCACAAGTTCTTCTGGAGTTCCGGTTTGGCTCTCCTCTTGTGATCAGGTAGAATTCAGCTAGCTACCCCCTCAATACTTTGCCAAAACAGACAAGTAGACGCGATAGATGGCCGCTGTAACAAACTATGAGATTTACACGCAAGACGGGCGAGGCAACTGGACTTTGCACGCCCGCTATCCCGGCCGTGACCGCGAAGACGCCATGGAAGAGGCAAAGGAAGTTGAACGGCTGCGGAATATTCCGGTCCGGGTTGTCAAGGAGGTCTACTACCCTGAGAACAACACCACGGAAGAGAACATCATCTACTCCGGCCGCGTCAAACCAAGACCGGAAACATCGGGATCCATGATGAAGTCCGGTATTGCGCCGGTCCGTCATTCCCATGGGGGTCAGTCTGCACCCTCCACTGGTACGCGGAGCAGCAGCCCACAATTTGGAAAACCCGCCAACAAAACAGGGGATTTCATTTTTCGCCTGTCGATGGTGCTGCTTCTATCCGGCCTGATTGCCATCGTTGCAACTGGCATCACCTCTTTGGTCATGAAACAAATCGCCCAAAGCGGTCTTCCCGTCGAACATGGCACACAGTCTATTGTTCTGTTCGGGGTTTTTGTTGGCGTCTTCCTGCTGGGCGCCGTTCCGCTGATTATGACCTACGTACCGCTGGATGCTCTTGGTGGTGACAACAGCGGGGACAAGAAGATCTCCCCCACCCGGAAAGCCGTTCCACGCGGCTCATCACGCAGCGCAACAGAAGCCTTGGCTGAACGCGTTGATAGGGCACCCGACTCACGCCCTGAGAAAATAGAAGGATCTGGCACGAATAAAGGCGACATACTGGAGGCTCTCCTGCCAGAAGACGAAGCCGAGTGGCCCGCCCTGAAGGCAAGCGACCCGAAAAAAGCCCCCCAGAAAAAGAAAAAGAAGAAAGCAGAGGACAAGCAGTCTACACAGACCGGGAAGACAGATACCGCATCCCCGGAACGGCCACCTGCAAAGGCTGATACAGAAGGAGAGCCACAGGCTCCATCTCCCACATTTGACAAGGCACGCCTGGAATCCATGAAGTTCTTGGGCTCTATTATTGAGTCCATCAAAACATCCTATCCCAATCTGGATGCCTACAACCGCTTTGGCCTTAATCTTTACCTGTGCGGCGCGTGCGAGCACTTGGCTCAATCCCAGTCTCTGAGCAAAAAAGAACAAGAAGAACTGAGCAAGCAGGCTCTGGAGATTATCGGCACCAAGCCGGAACAAGCCCGGCAGATGATCCAGCGCCTTGATACCTATCGGCAGGAAGTGCGCTACCGCACCATGATTGCAGCGGGAATCAGCGCCATGCGTGCCCATCTGTCCGGTGACTCAGACCCCCTGCACGCACTGGGCGGTGTGATGAAGCAGTGGAACACACCGCAGACCCAACAACTCAGCACCTCCGGCGTTACCATCCTGTTTACTGACATGGCTAATTCAACAAGCATGACCCAAGAACTGGGTGATGCGGCAGCGCAGGACATCATCCGTGCACACAATACCATTGTGCGCAATGCGTTGCTCATGCACAGGGGCAAAGAGGTCAAGCATACCGGTGACGGCATTATGGCCACGTTTGATGGTGCACTGGATGCAGTTCAGGCCGCGATCAACATCCAGGAAAAAGCCGCTGAACACACTGCCAGATGGCCACGTCTTGCTCTGAAGTTGCGCATCGGGATGAACAGTGGTGATCCGATTGTCGAAGAGAATGACTACTTTGGCGCAACGGTACAAATTGCCGCCAGGGTATGTGCATGCGCGGGTGTCGGTCAGATATGGCTGGGAGAGTCAACCAAGGCCCTCATTCCTGATAGCGTTGATCTCCTGATCAGCTCTCGCGGGGCGCAAGAGCTCAAGGGTGTTCCGGATCCTGTTGAGCTATTCGAGGTCTCCTATGGCCAAGGAACGGCAGGACAGCCCCAGCCTTCGGGGAACGGGGAAGGAAATACAGGAGGGCAACCACATGCCTGATCAGGTCACCGTGCTGTATCCGACACAGTAGCACCTACTCCGGTAGAATAAAAAAGCCTCTTCATAACGAAGAGGCTTTTTCAATGGGGCGAGTGACCGGACTCGAACCGGCGACCCCCTGGACCACAACCAGGTGCTCTAACCAACTGAGCTACACCCGCCATTATCGGAGGACGGCTTTGTAGTCCGTCTTACAGCCTGCGTCAAGCAACCTTTTTACTTTCGATGCCAAACCGCAATTGCATCATAAGGAACAAGAATGATCAGGAACCGGTAACAGGACGACGAAGGATCATGTAGACGCATCCATAGCTCCCGGCAAAGCGACGCCGCGTTGCAATCTCATCACGAACACCCGCGATAACAGCAGACAGAGTTTGATCTGTACAGGCGTCAGCCTCCAGATCTTCTACCCGCTTTTCCAAGGGACCATAATAATCCAGCCACCATCCCTCTTCGGGCAAAATCTCGGCATGGACAAATGAATACCCGGCTCCCATTCCCAGAACCATTGCAGACGAGACGGTTTGCATATCGGGATACGCTGCCTTCCAGAACTGCTCGGCATCATGGGGGGGACGGGCGGTTAACCACATCCAGTCCGACAACACCAAGAAACCACCGGGCTTCAACAGCGACCACCAGGAATCCAAGGCGTTTTCAAGACCAATTACATAGGCTGCCCCTTCGGACCAGACAACATCAAGAGACTGCTCTTCCAAGCCGGACCCCACCATATCAACGGCCTGAACATCAATATTTTCCGATAATCCCGCCACAGCAGCGGATCGTTCCAGTTCTTCGAGAAAAGGACGGTGCAGGTCAACAGCAATAACATGGGCACCCAATGACTTGGCCAAAACAAGAGAACTGCGGCCATTCCCACATCCCATGTCTGCAATTCTGGGACTGTGGGGCAAACTTTTTCCCAGACGAAGCGCCAATGATTGCGCAAAACAGTCCAGACCCGGCCCCTGCCGCGGCAACCCCTCGAAGACGCGCGCAAACGCTTCAGCGGCCGGTATTTTATCCAGTACGTCAACCATGCGAGGCTACCCTTTCCTTACAGGCAGACATACATCCGTACTCCACCCCTTATATCTCAGCACTCCGGGTCCAAGAAAACAGAAGGGCCGCTGCCGCATGCTTGGCCTGCCCCGCTGCATCCCGCCCACCAACAACCGGCGCAAGGGCCACCGCCCCCTCCAAAAGAAGAGCAAGATCCCACCCCCGCGCGTCTGCCTGACCAACACCCTGCTCACCCAACCGTTCTGCAAACCATGGACCCGCCCAACGGCAGCGAAACACAGCATCACCGGCTATACTGACGTCATGCCCGGAAAACTCTCCAACTGCGCGCAGCAAAAGGTTCCCCTGCGCCCCTTCATTACCGAGCCAGTCTGCCAGGGCATCGAAGATTGCCAGAACTTCAGGCTGAGCCGGATCAGAACGTTCGACGACATGTCTCTCCAGAAAGCTGCGGAATCGCTCGTCACGGCGCTCCAACACAGCCCGGACCAAGGAATTCTTGGTCGGAAAATGTTTGTAGAAGGTCATTCTTGCAACCCCGGACTCCTGAACCAGCCTGTCAACGCCGGTACCGTGAAACCCGTAGCGATCGAAGAGTCTCTCGGCGACTTCTACCAAGGTATCACGTTTGAGTGACGGACGTACGGCATCTGTCCTCAATACGGCGGTGCGACGCGGCATGAATTCTCTTCTCCTGCAAGCGGGGGGGGGGTACGAATAGTGGTGCAAAGTGACTTATCAGGCACAGCACGCTACGGCAACCCCACCCTTCACCAAAACCAAACATGACACAGGCGACCCAGTACCACCAAACAGCCATCCAACGCCCCAAATAACCTTGTACACACTCAACAAACCAGTTCATGAGCTGATGCGAGCTTCTGTCGGACACTCCCCATCCTTGACAACCAAGGCTCCGGATTGATTACGGACAGGGCCACAAAACGGAAAAACGTTCCGCACTGAAGGTCATCCTGTATCACATATGTATCTCTACGAGCCGCAGGGCCAACTGCTGCACTGAACAGTGCAATCCGGATCATGTTGGACTGAACGCCCCCGAGAAAAATACCAAGCTCCCACGTTCCATCCAGAACGACCCGAACACGATGTATATAGTAATCACCCCTATACCAATAAGGCCTGAGCGTGTCACATGAGCGGCAAACGTCCTCAGAATGGCTCACCCTTCATGAAACCGGATATCGCAGACTGCCTCATTGGGTGCCGAAAAGTACTCCATTGCATTCTCGAACCGGGCATGGAGGAAGCGTGCTACTATAGCCCATAAAATCAAAGGATGCGGCAAAGGCAAAATCGTAGTCCTAACGGGCAAACAGAGATAAGGACATGCTATACATCTGTACCGGGAGGAACGCTTTCAACATAAGATGTTATAACCCTGTCATCAAAATACTCTTCAACAGCACGCCGCCCCTGATCATGCTGGAATGACCATCCAAACATACCAACTACCGGGGTAAACGAAACCAACGCTGATGGACCTACCATCAGTCAACAGGCCAAGGGCAGAAGCTGGAAAGAGCAAACAAAAAAGAATCAAGGCAACAAGAGAAAAGAATTTCATAACCGCCCCATAGCACCGGGACAAATGTATCACACGGTGGAAGCGACTGCTTAAAAGCAATCAACATGATCCGGATCTAACCTTGATTCGATAAACAGGCGATGGGTTAACAGAATATATCGTTTTGACGCAACGGTATCGTATTATGAATATAGAGTCGGGAACCTGCGAAACAGCACCAAGAAAGAGACGGAAAGAACCATGGACGCAGAAGCCACAACAGACGCCGGATCTGGCCCTGTTACCCTGGATTCCGCACTGTGGTATCAGATGGTAGCCCGTGCCTTGGCTCAAGAAGATGCGGAAAAGGTTCTCTCCTCCCGCCTGCACGACGGCTTTGCTATCAAGCCGCTTTATGGCAGGCACAATACAGATGTTGCCGACATTGCCCCCCCGGGACTTGCTCCCTTCATACGCGGGGGAGCTGCCTCCGGGGCTGTTGTTCATGGCTGGGATATCCAGCAGGAGTTCAAGCATCCTGACCTTCAGGTTACAAACCAGGAGCTTCTTGAGGATCTGGAGAATGGCGTCACATCCGTCTTGCTGAAATGTGATGCCACGGCCCAGCACGGAACAGACACGCAGCATGTATCCGCTGACGACACAACACCCTGCGATGGGATTTTGATGTTCACTGCAGACGATCTAGATACAGCTCTGGCTGGTATTCTTCTGGAGGCTGTTCCTGTTAACCTGCAAATGGGGAATGGTGCATGGGCGGGAGCTGCCTTTCTGCAGGCCGTCTGGCGCAAGCGAGGCTTGGCAACGCATGAATGCAGCGGCTCCTTTAATATCGACCCGGTCGGAACACTGGCCAGAACCGGTCTTCTGATACAGGGGCATGAGCAGGCTCTGAAAGACTTGGGCATCTTCACGCGCAGAACCGTGCAGCATTTTCCCTATGTCGGGGTAGCCGCCGCAGATGGGACCATCTGGTCTGACGCTGGAGCAACCGATTGCCAGGAAATCGCCTGCACCTTGTCTACAGCACTTCTTTATTTACGCGCCATGATGGCTGCCGGGCTTGAGGCAGAAGAGGCATGCTCCCGCATTTGCTTTGTTCTGACAACCGGAACAGACCTGTTTGCGGGCATCGCCAAACTGAGGGCAGCACGCATGGCCTGGGCCCGAGTTGCATCAGCCTGCGGTGCTTCGGGGCCAGCAACAAGCATGCGCCTTCGGGCCACCACAGCAAGCCGCATTTTGTGCCACCGTGATCCGTGGACCAATATCTTGCGCGCAACCCTTGCCGGGATGGCTGCTGTCCTGGGGGGGGCCGGTAGCATCACAACACTACCCCCTGACGCTGCAAGCCGATTTCCATCCCGTGATGTACGGCGGATTGCGCGCAACATCCAGCATATCCTGCGCGATGAAAGTGGCATCGGACGTGTTCTTGATCCTGCCGGCGGATCCTGGTTTCTGGAAACGCTGACACAACAGGTAGCAGAAACAGCGTGGACGCACTTCCAGGAGCTGGAAAGACACGGGGGTATTCTGCCAAGCCTCCTTGATGGCTCTCTGCAACAGATGCTGGATGCCGCATGGGAATCACGGACCAAGGCTGTTGGCTGTCATGCTGACCTGATCACTGGCGTCAACCGGTTTCCTTCTCCTGACAGGCTGTCCATGCCCGAGCAAAGCATTAATCATTATGCCCTGCGCAAGGGTGTGGCCGCGCGTCTGCGCACTGTACCCGAAACAGTACAGGCCAACGGTATGGATGCATTCTTCCACGCCGCGGAGACAGCACGTCTGTCGGGGCTTACGGCGTGGATTGCCGGCAACCACCAACCGACAAGCCTTGCCCCGCTGCCATGCCGTCGCGTGGCTGAGGAGTTTGAAAGTCTGCAGGATGCATCGGACCACGCAGCCCGTACCAATAAAAGACCCGCTATTTTTCTGGCGTATACGGATGGATGTTCTGATGCCATGACGTTTGCCCGTCATGTCTTGTTATCGGGCGGCCTGGATGTTGTGGAATGCGGGAGACCTGAGTCCGTTGATGCCATGACAAGCCGCCTTGAAGCGCATCCCGGGCTTGATGTATGCCTGTGCACAAGCCCGGATCTATGGCCCTCCCTGTGTGAACGCCTACGCCGAACCGGGATCAGGCACATCACCGCCGTAACAGAAACACATGTGGACTGGCCCGGTGCAGATACCGTTCTGTCCCGGACAAGCCACACTCCGGACTTTCTGCGGGCCTGCCTGCACCGCGCGGGAGCATGGCCCCATGTCATCCATTCCTGATTTCAGCACCCTTCCCCTTTATGACAATGGGTCCCTGTCCGAACATGCACAAAACGGCGATATCGAAACATGGGCTGAACATTTCACGCGCGAGGCAGGCTGCCACCCCGATGAAGCGGTATGGAAGACAGCAGAAGGCATACCCGTAAAACCCCTGTACACGGCCCACGATACAGAAGGACTGCCGTGCATCGACAGCCTTCCAGGCTTGCCACCCTTTATACGCGGCCCCTATCTGACCATGTATGTCCAGCAACCATGGACAATCCGTCAGTACGCAGGATTCTCGACAGCAGAAGAATCAAACGCTTTCTACCGCCGTAATCTGGCTGCAGGACAAAGGGGGCTTTCCGTGGCCTTTGACCTGCCGACACACCGCGGATATGACAGTGATCATCCACGCGCGGGCGGGGATGTCGGAATGGCCGGCGTCGCGATCGACAGTGTGCTGGATATGCGCATCCTGTTCTCCGGGATCCCGCTGGACAAGGTCAGTGTCTCCATGACCATGAACGGTGCGGTCCTGCCGATTATGGCACTGTACATCGTTGCCGCAGAGGAACAGGGCGTACACCCCCAGCACTTGTCCGGAACCATCCAGAACGACATCCTGAAGGAGTTCCTGGTCCGTAACACCTATATTTACCCGCCCGAGCCATCGATGCGGATTGTCTCCGATGTCCTGGCCTATACTGCAGAGCATATGCCGAAGTTCAACGCGATATCCGTATCGGGCTACCATATGCACGAGGCTGGGGCGACAGCAGACCTGGAACTGGCCTACACACTGGCCAATGGCATCGAATATGTCCGCACAGGGCTGGCAGCAGGGCTGGATATTGATCAATTTGCCCCGCGCCTGTCCTTCTTCTGGGCAACAGGCATGAACTTTGCCATGGAAATAGCCAAACTGCGGGCGGCACGCATGCTATGGTCTTCCTTGCTGGAACCGTTCAATCCCCGCTTGGACAGATCACGCATCCTGCGCGCGCACTGTCAGACGTCCGGCTGGTCACTGACGGCCCGCGATGTCAGCAACAATATCGTGCGCACATGCATAGAGGCCTTGGCCGCAACACATGGACAAATACAATCCCTGCACACAAATGCCTTTGACGAAGCCCTGGCTTTGCCAACAGAAAACTCGGCCCGCATTGCACGCAACACTCAGCTGTTCCTGCAACAGGAAACCGGAATAACCCGAACCATCGACCCATGGGGGGGCAGCTTCTACCTGGAACGCCTGACATACGACCTGGCCCGACGTGCACAGGAACACATAGAAGAAATTGAACGCGAAGGCGGCATGGCAAAAGCCATTGCAACGGGCCTGCCCAAGATGCGTATTGAAGAAGCCGCAGCCCGGACCCAGGCTCGCATTGACTCCGGCATGCAGCCCGTTATCGGCATCAACCGCTTCCGTCCTCTTGATGACGAAACAACCGAGGTTCTGAAAATTGACAACGCCGCCGTACGGGCCTGTCAGCTGGAACGCCTGTCTGTCTTGAAGCGTGAGCGTAATACCACTGAAGTAGAGCAAAAGCTGCAAGCCCTGACCAGGGCAGCAGAAGACAAAAGCGGCAATCTTCTGGCCTTGTCAATCGAGGCTGTCCGCGCCAAAGCCACCGTGGGCGAGATATCGGCAGCTCTGGAAAAAGTGTACGGTCGGTACCAAGGCAGCGCACGCGTTGTTTCCGGCATCTATTCCCGGGAGATCAGCGGGATGGACACAGTCTTTGAGCAGGTCCGGCAACAGGTCGAACACTTTGCAGCCCTTGATGGCCGCCGACCGCGTATTCTGATTGCCAAAATGGGGCAGGATGGTCACGACCGGGGTCAGAAGGTTACTGCCACGGCCTTTGCCGACCTGGGATTTGATGTTGATATTGGTCCCTTGTTCCAGATGCCTTCAGAAACTGCCCGGCAAGCCGTGGAAAACGATGTCCACATGATTGGCGTCTCATCTCTTGCCGCTGGTCACCTGACACTTGTACCCGCCCTGAAGCATGAACTGGAGAAGCTCGGCCGCGGCGATATCCTGATCCTTGTCGGCGGCGTTATACCGCCACAAGACTTTGACGCCCTGTACAAGGCCGGAGCAGCCGCCATCTTCCCCCCCGGAACACAGATCAGCAAGGCTGCAGCCACAGTTCTGGACACGCTCAACACGCAACGGGGATACGACAGAAAACCCTGAGATAGTGCTCAAAGCCCACCACACGACAGGAGCTATACCTTGAACCCATCGGGTCACCTGACCACAGATGACTATGTTGCCGGCATACGATCCGGGGACAGGGGAATTATGGGACGCGCCATAACCCTGATCGAAAGCCGCGCCGCGCATCACCGCAAGGAAGCCGATGCGTTGATATCAGCCCTGCTTCCCTTTTCCGGAACAGCCCTGCGCATGGGAATATCGGGCATACCGGGCGTCGGGAAATCAACACTCATAGAAACATTCGGAATGCTTCTGACCGGACGGGGGATGAAGGTCGCCGTCCTGGCGATTGATCCAACGTCCAGTCGCTCGGGTGGCTCTATTCTTGGCGACAAGACCAGAATGGAGAAGCTGGCGGCGGATCCCCTGTCCTTTATCCGTCCTTCTCCCACATCCGGTCATCTGGGCGGTGTAGCCCGCACAACGCGGGAATCCGTTATTGTCTGCGAGGCTGCGGGGTATGATATTGTCTTGATTGAAACCGTGGGAACCGGACAGTCGGAAACCTGCGTCGCCGATATGGTAGATGTCTTCTTGCTGCTGATATTGCCCAATGCCGGTGATGAATTACAGGGCATCAAGAGAGGCATCCTGGAACTGGCTGATATTGTCGCCGTTAACAAAGTAGACGATCAAGACGATCCCACGGCCCGGCAAACATGCCAAGATTACCGATGCGCCCTGAATATTGTGGGGCATACGACACCATCTGGCTGGAAAACGCCTGTATTGCCAATCTCGGCCCTTCATAAGCGGGGCCTGGAAACGCTGTGGGACACAATACAAGCCTACCACACCCTGCAAAAAAGCAGCGGCGCACTGGAAACCAGAAGGCAGCAGCAAAAGCATGCCTGGATGTGGTCTCTGGTACAGGATCGTCTGGATGCCCTGTTCCGCGAGCACCCAGACGTCAGGCGACGAATCCCAGGCATCGAGGCCGACATCAGCCGGGGAATCATTGACCCGTCAAAAGCCGCAGAGGAATTGCTTGCGGCCTTCGTTGCCTGACCAAGAGCCCATCAGGCTGCACGTCGTCGCAAATCCTTCAGCGAAACCACCGAACAGACAGGCAGAACCTCGGCATCATCAACCAGAACCGGGGTTACCGATGCACAGCCATTGAACCGGGTCATCAAGGCCGCAGAGTAAGCACCAAGCCGACCAATCTCGATCCAGTCACCAACCTGAACATCTGACGGCAACCAGAATGGCCCCGGCATGGTATCCACACTGTCACAGGTCGGCCCATATAGATCAAACCCCTGCATGGGCGCTGTCGAAAAATCACGACAGGTGCTTCTGAGAAGCCGCATCGGGAAACAATTGCCAAGATATTTCAGCTCGGCAAGGGAACCATACGTTCCTTCGTTCAGATAAAGCTTGGTGTCACGACGTAATTCCACGCGGGTAATGACCGATGCCCCATCCGCAACCAGGGCACGACCAGGCTCGCAGTACAAACGGCAACTGTCAGGAAGATCCAGCGCCTGTACTTCGGGGGTAATGGCATGAAAAAATAACTCGAATTCAGGCTCTTCTCCTGTATAGATTCCAGGAAATCCACCACCAATATCCAACACGGAGAGAGGCACGCCCGCAGCCTGAATAACCTGTCCACACAGCCGGACCGCCTCGACAAAAGGAGCTGTATCGACACACTGCGAGCCAACGTGGAAGGTCAGACCGGCACAATTTCCCGTTGCCTGGATACGCTGAAGCAACAGGACGCTGTCCGTAACCGAGGCACCGAATTTCCCGCTGAGGCACATCATGGCCTGCCCATGGGGCATATCAAGACGGACAACAAGCGTCATATCCAAGGCATTATCTGTCGCAGCCAGAATTTTCTCCAGCTCATCGACATGATCGAGTGCAAACATACGGACGCCGTGCTCAAAGTAAGCTTCACGCACAGCATCACGGCTTTTGACTGGATGCATGTAGTGACATTCAACCCCGGGAAAACGGGCTGTCACCGTGCGAAGTTCCGTAAGAGAAGCAACGTCAAAATGACGAATCCCGCCTGCATACAGGGCATCCAATACAGACAGCGTATGATTACACTTTACAGCGTACATCACACGCCCGGGAAAAACCCCGACAAGGCGGGTCGCCCTGGCCGCAATAACGCGAGGGCGGATCAGCATAAGTGGATCGCGTGGACGCAGCGTCCCCACTGCTTCCTGTGCGGAAGCATAAAGGTGGCTCATGGCACCTACTCCCAACCAAACCGGACCGGACGGGCACAAAACCCGATGGCGCAAATTCGATCGAAGAGCCGGTCGCCGTGCATACTCGGAGAACGATGTTCGGTGGAGTAGCCGTGCTTAGGGCAATCTTTCGAGGCATCTGTATGCCGACCCCGAAAGACGCCGTAAAGAAGAATCGTTACAAACAGCTAAAATTTTCTATACAGAACCAGAATAACGATATGAACTTGGCAAATACTCAACGATGCGTCAAACGACGGATCCACTCTGGCAGCATGAAAGCAGCCGCATGTACATCAGCATTGTAATAATCAGTCTGTATCTTGCTGTTACGGAATCTCTCCTCCACTGCGTGCCGTGGAGCCGACCCCAAGGCCATTCCGCGTGATCCCCAGGTCAGGGCCATAAAGCCGCCGACATACGTTGGCGTTACGGTCAGGTAACAACCGGAGTGCGGAAACACCCGACGCAACTGGACCAAGGTTCCAGAGAGTTCTTCGGGCTGGAAGAAGGGAACACCATTCTGGAATACAACCACACCAGTGTCGGTCAGGGATTCCCGCAGCAATTCATAAAACTCTGTCCGGAACAGCACCTCGGCAGGACCAATTGGATCAGGACGATCGGCAATAATCAGGTCAAAACACCCCCTGTTCTCATCTTGCCGCATAAAATCAAAGGCGTCCCGCACGTGCAGGGTGAAGCGTGGATGATCAAAGATCCCCTTGTGGACAGAGGCAAGGTGCGTCTTGCACAAGGCAATAACACGCTCATCGATCTCGCACATGTCAACATGAAGATCAGGATGCTTCAGGGCTTCCTCAGCCACGGCGCCATCGCCACCGCCAATGATCAGCACACGCTTTACGGTCCCCGTCTCCAGAATTGGCAGATGGGTCAGCATCTCGGAATAACTGGCCTCATCCCTTTCGGTAATCTGGACGTTCCCGTCCAGAACCATGACGCGCCCGACACTGGGCGTGTCAAAAATCTGGATATGCTGGAAAGGCGACCTTTCATCAGCCAGCATGTCACCATCTATGGCCATTGTCTGGGCATAACCACGGTGAAGGGTCTCGGAGAATATGCGGGTCATCTGCTGGGTCCTGCACGTGTATCGGCCAAATGTACCGGTGCAGGGATATAGGGCACAGCACCGAAAAATAAAACCCCGAAAGAGAGGGATGCAACCCTAGGCCCCCCCGGCACACCACCCGGAATCCCAGAACGCGCCTTCCTGCTGTCGCAGGACGTCACACAGAAACGGCATCATGTCATCGGCAGCCTTGATTACAGACCAGGGTGGATTGACAAAAACAAGACCGCATCCATTCAGACGGGACGGGAAAAGATCAGTATAAACACAAAGCTCGACAAACCAAATCCTGGTTCCTGTCAAACTGGAAAGCGCTGCCCGGAATGCCCTATGACTGTCCGGATCCTTGACAGGATACCAAAGAGCATAGGTCCCGCTGGCCCAGCGCCTCAGGCCGTCCCGCACAGCATGCTCCATAAGCTGGAACTCGTCACGACGCTCGAACGGTGGATCAATCAGCACCAGCCCCCTGCGCTCGGGCGGTGGCAACATCGCCTTGATCGCTGTATAGCCATCGCAAGCCTGAACCCGCACGCGCGGATCACGGCCCATATTGGCCGACAGCAAAGCCGCATCATCGGGGTGCAGCTCGCACAGGGCCAAACGATCATTCTGCCGCATGGTTTCGCGGACGATATACGGGGACCCTGGATAAAAACGCCCGGTATCACCGCCAATACGGCGCACAAGATTACAATAGGAAATCAGGGGATCCGGGACGACCGCAACATCCAGAAGACGCCCTATTCCCTCGGTCCATTCCCCGGTTTTGCCGGCTTGCGTACCCTGCAAATCATAAAACCCCGTTCCTGCATGGGTATCCAGAACAAAAAACGGTTTTTCTTTCTGCTTCAAATGCTCGAGGGCTATCAGCAGAAAAGCATGCTTGAAGACGTCGGCAAAGTTTCCGGCGTGATAGGCGTGGCGATAATTCATCAGCTGGACGTGTCAAGGTGAACCGAGGAACACAGACATACAGTCCAATACCCCTGATACCAAGGAAAAAAGCCTAGCCCCCCATTTCAGAAAGCCCGACCAAGGCTTGGCGGATCACTTGACGACCACGCGTCATAACCATCTCCTGCCAATCCGGCGTATCAGGATAAAAGGCACGCCGCACAGCAGCCTTGACCACCCGTGTTCCTGGATCGTGCCAGGACAGGGTCCGGCTGGTGCGATACAGCCCGTGATCTGCCCGCAGGGCCGCAAAGACCTCTGCCCACGGCCAAGTCCCGAATTCCAGACCCAGCATACAGCCGCGTTCCCCGACAACAGGATGCCAGAAATAATCAGACAGACCATACCGGGCAGGATAGAGCGTAGATACAGACGGCATCTCAGAAACACTGGCCCCGAACCACAAGCGGGCCGTGCGGGCCGCCCGTGACTCCGGAGAGCACGCAGAGGACAACCCACCATAGCCAAAGGGACCGGAACCACTGCGGACATCAACAACACACAGGCTGGCACGCCCCGCAAGATCATAATCCCGGACCAGGGATTCCAGAATAACGCGCGACCAGGATGGGCCAGAACCGCCATAGAACAGCCCCTCTGGATGGCTGTACTGACCTGACGCCAGAAGATGCTCTGCAACAGCCTCCGTTTTGCTTTCGATAAAAGCTTTCAGATGATCATCTGCCTGGGCAAGAATTTTAGCATCCAGTGATGCCGGAACCACATCATCCGCTACGGCACTGTAAGCCGTGTCATCAGGAAGAGCGGAAGAGAAATCGATAAAGTTGCGATTCAGGTTTATGCCATCCTCGGTCACCTGCCGTAACCAAGCAAATCCCCATGGATTTATAGCGTGTATCAACATCACCGCACAGCTGTCGGGCAAATGGCCGGGACCACCACCAGCCAACCAGTCTGTCTGAATGGCAGATCCGCAAAACCCGTCAACGCCATGCGTAGCCGATATCAACACCAGAACGCGTCTTGCTGCGCGCGAACCAGCCCATACCACGTCACAGGCCAGCAATTCACCAAAGGGCCCCGTCAAGGCATGACGCCGGCTATCAACAGGCAAGCGCTCCCCCTCTGCAGCCAAGCAGAAATTACGCCGTGCCTCCTCATAGTTTGCAGGGAAAGCGGCCAAGAAACCAGACAATGGATTCAGTTCTGTCTGTAACTGGTTCACCACATACATTCCCCTGTGGAAAATAAAAGTAAACAGACAAGACAGAATAAAATCAGAAGGGATCTCATCATATAACGCATTTACATCAACCACAAAAATTCTTTAACCTTGTCTTTGTTGCAGCCATGAATGTGTGTCTTGAAGAATGTGACGGGAAACACGCACAAATTTTTTTACCCACCTTTATATCTTCATGACCAAAGAGCCGGGAAGGTATCCGCAATGCTTGATCGCAGACTTACATGCTCCGCACTGAAGATTGTCAGCTTTGTCTTTATCTTGCTTGTGTCCATAACCCCGCTTGCAGGACAGGCCCAGCCCCCGGCCAATGAAACCTGGGTCTACTCTGTCCTCAGGGATAGCAATCCCATCGGGACGCACAGCATTGCATTCAATCGTCAGGGGGAAACAACCACGGTCCAGATCAAGACAGAGCTGGCCGTTCAGATCGCCTTTATCACGGCATTCCGCTATGAGCATGAGTCAACAGAAACGTGGAAAGGAAAGAAGCTGGCAAGCCTGGTATCAAAAACGAATGATGATGGTACACATCACAATGTCTCGGTTACAGCAGCCAAGAACGCCCTGAGCGTTACCGCAGACGGCACCGAGAAGCAGGTCCCGGCGGATACCCTTCTCCATAATCAGTGGAATCTGGATAACCTGACCCGCAAGACCCTGCTCTCCCCGTTTGATGGCAAAGTGCTGAACGTATCCGTTGCAGGACCGACCAACGAAACCATCGAGATCAACGGCAAAAGCTTCGACACCCGCCGCTACACCATGAGCGGGGATCTGGAGCGGACCTTCTGGTACAACACCAAGGGACAGCTGGTCCGAACCGCGCTGAAATCACGCGGATCGGATATTACGTATGAGCTGCGTTGATTCACCGTGATCGGCGGCGAAGTGCGCGTATTGCAAAACGACCGGGGTGCAACGCCTCGTACAGATCGGTATCAAGGGGCAAGGGGGAACCATCACACAGAGCTCCCAATACCTCCGCCAAAAGGAAAGCTGTCTGAAAGCCCCGGGATCCAAGGGCACCCAGAATATACAGGCCATCAATCAAGGGAGCTTGGGGGTATGAGGTCCCGGGGCGGCCATGATGCAGGTCACGGTATGCTTCCTGCCAGTCCTTTACCCGGAACAAGGGCCCAACCATCGGCATATGGTCGGCGATGGTTGCCCGGAGCGAAATCCGCCCGCCACACGGCTCCCTGCCCTGCCAACGGTCTGCAACCGTCGGCACATGGTTGCCAAGCAGATCAAGGGACCGGCGCGCATCATCGGCCCGTTCCATCGCCCAGCTGTTATCGCCAATATCAGCCCATCGGTCATAAGTTGCCCCCAGCACCCGCATACGGCCCGCATCACCGGTACCGGATACAGCCGGGGACAGATATCCACCAAAAGACAAGGCAACATCGGGCAAACCCGGAACCTCGGGCATAAAGGCAATGTGCCCGCGGTTTGCCCGGACAGGCAGGTCAGCCTCCGGACAAAGACGCGGAATAGAGGGACCTGCCGCCAGTATAACAGCATCGGCTTCGATGCCTGTTCCTTCCAGATGCCATCCGGAAGCCGTTCTGGCCAAGGCCGTAACCTCACCCTGCACCAAGGGAATATCTGCACTCAGGGCCTGACACACAGACAAGGGGCAAATGGACAGGGCATCGGGAAACCACAAGCCACCGGGGGACGAAGACACCCCGATACCGGCAAGAGCATGTGCCTCTACAGAATCAACAGAAACAGCGACCCCCGGCGGCAGGGTGGGAGCGAGGGCGGTCATTTTCCCGTATTCATCATCACTACGGGCCACCGACAAAATACCCCGGCCAACCACCAGATCCAGATCCGGACACATCTTTTCCAGCTCGGCCATAACACGCAGGGTATGCAGGAAAGCCAAGCCATAAAAGCGGCCGTGTATACCCTGGTCCAGAGTCAGACGCGGCTTCAGCAAACCACACGGGTTTCCCGAGGCACCCTGACCCACCTGTCCGGCACGATCAACCAGGACCGGATCAAAACCACGGCGTTTCAGGGCGGCAGCGGCACTGCATCCCCCTATTCCTGCACCGACAATGGCAATACGGACCCCGGTGCGCAAAGGAGCCGGGCGCCTGAACCAGGGATGCGGACAAGACGGTGATGACTGCTGCAAGACGGCAGCGATACATTCGCGCTTGCGCCCATAACCTCGACGTTTCTCGACACGAAACCCCAAGGACTCCAGCGTACGCCGCACAGGCCCCGCAGCCGTAAAGCTGGCAAGGCGTGCCCCGGGCACAGACAGGGATGCAACAGATTGCAGAACCTCGGCACGCCACATATCCGGATTGCGGGATGGCGCAAAACCATCCAGAAACCAGGCATCAACGCGGGCTGATAATCTGGCCAGCGCCGCACCAACCTCCCCGAACCGCAGGTGAAGACGCACCCTACCCTCTGCAAACGTCAGCACATGGGCACCCTGGAAAGCCCGGGGCCAAACAGCAACCAGTTGCTCTGCCAAGGATGCAAGGGCAGGAAACGCGGACAAGGCACGGCACAAGGCATCCTTTGGTAAAGGAAAACCTTCGACAGAAACATAGTCCAGAAACTGGCTGCGGGCAGGATCATCCAGCCACGCCTTCCATGTCAGCAGAAAGTTCAAGCCTGTACCAAACCCGGTTTCGGCAATGGTATAGTGCGCCCGCCCTTGCCAGGATCGGGGAAGATCGCACCCGTCCAGGAACACGTGACGGCTTTCGGCATCTCCGCCATCCACCGAAAAATAAACATCGTCAAAAATACCGGAAACCGGCGTCTCGTCATCCCGCCAGACCAAGCGGGGATCACCCAAGGTATCGCGCATAGGAACTCCGTTGCCTGCAACGGCCGCACCCTGCCACGAAACAGGCCGGGTGTCTTCCCCGGCCTGCATAGCATCTGTTTTTCAGGGAGAAGGCCGCGATCAGAGCCCAACCCACCAGTAAAGAAAAACAAACAGGAAAATCCAGACCACGTCCACGAAGTGCCAGTACCACTCGGCAAACTGGAAGCCCAGATGCTTGGGGCCATCAAAATCGCCCAGCAAGGCCCGCGCCAACATGACGCTCAGCATGCAAACCCCGATGAACACATGAAAACCGTGAAAACCTGTGGCCATATAAAACGTGGAAGGAAAAATACCCTCGCGGAAACCATATGTCAGAAGACCGTACTCCCACGCCTGAAGCCCAAGGAAAATCAGACCGAGGGCGATACTGGCAGCCAAACCCGCCACAAGGCGCCAGCGCTGCCGCAGGGCAATGCCGCCCTTACCCCACATCAGGGTCAGACCGGATGTTACCAGAATCAGGGTATTCGCAAGTGGAAGCCCGAAGGCATGCGCTGTTTCAATACCGGCAGGTGGCCAAACACCGCCAATAACAGGGCTGAAATGCAGGGCATTATGAAAATAAGCCCAGAAGAACGCCACGAAGAACATGACTTCCGAACCAATAAACAAAGCCATGCCCATTTGCAGGCCCGTTACCACTGGTGGGGTATGCGCCCTGTCAATACGGCTTTCCCGAATCACATCCCGCCACCACAGAACCATGGTCAACAGAACCAGGCCCAAACCACACAGCAGTATGAAAGGAGGCTCACCGTGCATATAGTCAACGCCACCCCATGCCATGACAAGGGCCCCCAAGGAACCAAGGGCCGGCCACGGGCTGGGATCTATGATGTGAAATGGATGGCTGCGGGCTGACGCGGCATGACTCATCACAAGACTCCTGATGACGTGGGGACAGGCACTCCATCCGGTTGATCCACGTGGGAAGACGCTGCAGAATCGCTCCCTCCCTCGGGAATCCGGAAAAACGTGTAGGACAGGGTCATGGTTCCAACATCATTGACGTGTTTGTCCGAAACCATGGCCGGGTCAATACTGAACAGAACCGGCATGTCCATGGATTGACCTGGCTCCAGCCGCTGCTCAACAAAACAGAAGCATTCCTGCTTCACAAAATACTGGGCCGCCTTCATTGGTGTTACATTGAACGTGGCCGTACCCGAAACAGCTGCGGCGGATGTATTGGTCGCACGGTAGTGTACCAGAACAGGTTCCCCCACACGGACAGTGACCTCCCGATCCAAGGGAACAAACCGCCATGGCATATCGCGGTTAATATTTGCGTCAAAGCGCACCTTGACCAAACGCGCACCAATCTGGCCAGAGACTTGACCAATACGGGGAGTTCCTTCCAGTCCGGTCAAGGCACAGATCATCCGGTAAGCCGGCACTGCCGCAAACGCAACACCGATCATAACAATGGCCAAGCCAGCGAGAAGGAGGGCAGCACGGACATTGGCCCGCCTGGAATCCTGCACAGCAGGATAAACGGATGTCCGCGCTTCCCCCCCGCGCATGGTCAGCGACCACCGGCCGGAGCGATATGCGGCGGGGTTTCAAAGCAATGCTCCGGCGGAGGGCTGGACAAGGTCCACTCCAAGGTTGTTGCCCCTTCACCCCATGGATTGGCTTCTGCACGGGCACCGGCAGCAAAGGTACGCCAGATAACCGCCAAGAACAAAAGCGCCCCCAAGGCAGAAATATAAGAGCCTATAGAAGACACCATATTCCATCCTGCATAGGCATCCGGATAATCAGGGATGCGCCGCGGCATGCCGGAAATACCCAGGAAGTGTTGGGGGAAGAAAGTCAAATTGACCCCAATGAACATCACCCAGAACTGCACCTGGCCAAGGCGTTCCGGATACTGGCGCCCGCTCATCTTGCCAATCCAGTAATAAAAGGCCGCAAACATGGCAAACAAGGCGCCCAGAGACAGAACATAATGGAAGTGGGCCACAACATAGTAGGTATCATGCAGGGAAATATCGACTCCAGCATTGGCCAGAACAACCCCTGTTACCCCGCCAATGGTAAACAGGAAAATAAAGCCAATCGCATACAGCATAGAGGTGGTAAAGCGAATTGAGCCTCCCCACATCGTGGCAATCCAAGAAAAAACCTTGATACCGGTGGGAACAGCAATGGCCATGGTAGCAGCCGTAAAATAGGCACGGGTATTCACAGCCAGTCCAGTTGAGTACATATGATGCGCCCAGACCAGAAAGCCAACAAGACCGATAGAAACCATTGCGTACGCCATGCCCAGATAACCGAACACAGGCTTTCTGGAGAACGTTGAAACAATATGGCTGATAATGCCAAACGCCGGCAAAATCATGATGTAAACTTCAGGGTGCCCAAAGAACCAGAACAAGTGCTGGTAAAGCATCGGGTCACCACCACCCGCTGGATCAAAGAACGCCGTGCCAAAGTTCCGGTCTGTCAGCAGCATGGTCAGGGCACCAGCCAGAACAGGTAAGCTGAAGACAAGCAGGAACGCCGTAACCAGCATAGACCACACAAACAAGGGCATACGGTGCATGGTCATGCCCGGCGCCCGCATATTGATGATCGTCACAAGAAAATTGATGGCCCCGAGGATAGAGCTGACCCCTGCGATATGAAGAGCCAGAATGGAAAGATCAACCGCACGCTCCCCCATATGCCCCAAGGTCGACAGCGGAGGATACAAGGTCCAGCCTGTACCGGGACCAAGACCGCTAAGACCCGCAAGAACCAACAACAGGAAAGACGGCGGCAACAGCCAGAAGCTGATGTTGTTCATCCGCGGAAAAGCCATGTCCGGTGCACCGATCATCAACGGCACAAACCAGTTGCCAAACCCACCGATCAAACCAGGCATGACCATGAAGAAAATCATGATAAGGCCGTGAGATGTCAGAAACACATTATAGCTTTGGTAATTGTCTCCAAAGACCTGCATCCCCGGGGCATGAAGCTCAGCCCTTATGGCCAGCGACATTGCGGTTCCAACCAGACCCGCCACAACAGCGAACACCAGATACATGGTGCCAATATCCTTGTGGTTGGTTGAATAAACCCATCGCCTCCATCCTGTCGGGGACGCATGTCCGTGCCCCCCGGAATGCGCAGCTACCGTATGACTTTCCATAACGCTTTTCCCCTTGCGTTTCTTGTATCGGGTTTGTTGTCTCGGCGTACCGCTGTTGCTAGTGCACGTTCAAGGCGACCGCATTCTCTCCACCACGCCCTGAAGCGGCTGTTTGAGCAGCAACCCAACGATCAAAATCTTTTTTTGCGACAGCACGGACAGCAATCGGCATAAAGCCGTGCTGAACACCGCACAGTTCCGAACACTGCCCATAATAGGTACCCGGCTTTTCAATCCGGATCCAGGTCTCGTTCAAACGCCCGGGCATTGTATCCGTTTTCACACCAAGAGACGGAACAGCCCATGAATGCAGAACATCTTCCGAAGTCAGAAGAACACGAATTGTTGTGCCAACCGGGACAACGGCTTCACGATCAACAGAAAGCAGGCGTGGCTCGCCTGACTGAAGCGACGCCGCATCCTTCATGAAGCTGTCAAAAGACAAGCCGCCGTGATCAGGATATTCATAAGACCAGTACCACTGATGACCTGTTACTTTTAGGGTCATCTCGGCATCCTGTGCCTTGTCCATCATATAGAGTAGACGAAAGGACGGAACAGCAATACTGATCAGGACAAGAACAGGTACAAGCGTCCACAGAACCTCTACCGCCACATTATGACTAAACGTTGCCGGCACCGGGTTCCGGTTTGCGTTGAAACGCACGACCACATAGCCAAGTAGACCAAGAACCAGAACAACAACCCCGGCCATGATCCACGTAATGAAGTCATGCAACGACGTGATGTGCTCCATGACCGGGGTTGCGGCCTTTTGGTATCCCATCTGCCACGGCTGCGGCTGTCCACCGTCAGCAGCGAGAGTCTGGACGGCTGAAAGACAATAAACCGCCATAAACGACAATACCGGTACAAAACCGACGCGTGTTCTGTTCATAGAAGCCCCCCGGCCCCACTTTTCTTGCCAAACACCTGCCTGCTTTCCCCACCGGCAGATGCTCTCTCCCCATCGTTTCATAACCAGCGGCACCAGAACCGCAACACGAATACTGGCCGCCCATCACGATCAACGATAATGCAGTATCATTGTCACCCCTTCTCTTTTCAAGAGGCTATGTCCATAAATTCCATAAAAAATATCTGCCATATAAAGGTGTTCTGAATAGCACCCAATCATGAGAACCAGCAGATGCAAACAAGAATGAAAACCCGCTCACGCAGAAGCTTCCACAACACCACCGCTGTGCGCCCCGATCAGGACACAATAACATTCCGGAATTGCCACGGGTCATCACGGTCCAAGCATTCATCGAAGAAACGACTACGTCCGTTCAAAGGCGTCCATGACGTATATACACCCTCCACAACACCAAGATAGGGCTGTGCAAGAGACAGTATATCTTCATGCGGCAAGGCTTCGGCTTCAAGGATACCGGCATCCGGATTCTCGATAGCCCAGACAACGCCCGCCAGTACAGCTGCCGTAACCTGTAGCCCCGTTGCATTCTGGAAAGGGGCCAAACCACGTGCTGTTGCAATATCAAGCCGTGATCCATACCAGTAGGCATTCTTCTGATGTCCGAATAACAAGACACCCAACTCATCATGCCCATCCTGAATGTCATCAACAATCTGTACCGGTACTTGCGGGGCATCCCACCCTTTTCCTGCAAGCTCATGCAGGCTGAGAACAGCGGCATCACAAGGATGATAGGCATAGTGACATGTAGGACGATACACAACACGGTCTCCATCATGGACCGTCAGATAATCCGCCAATGAAATAGATTCATTATGGGTAATCAAGAACCCAAAAAACGGTCCCTCGCACGGCGTCCACGTGCGCACCCGAACAACGGCTCCGGGGCGATCCAGCCAGATGGCAGCCTTGCAGCCAAAGTCATGATGATGCCCACCCTGTGGCAAAAATTTCTCGTGCGTTCCCCATCCCAGCTCTGCAGGTTGAAGGCCTTCCGAAATAAAGCCGTCAACAGACCAGGTATTCACAAACGTCATCTGCTCTTTCGGACACGCCGATCGCTGGGTATCCCGCTCTGCAATATGAATGCCTTTTATACCCAGCTTTTGCGCCAGCAAGGCCCAATCCGTTTGCTCTTCCGAGGCCGTAGCGGCAACACCGGTATCACGCGCAATGTGCAACAAGGCGCGCTTGACAAAATGACTGACCAATCCGGGATTAGCACCATGGGCCAGCAAGGCCGTCGGCCCTTTCCCATACTGGCCTGCCAGCATAATGGCCTCTTCCCGGAGGGCATAGTTACTCCTCTGAGCCGGAGAAGCCGCAGGGTCCGTATATCCGCCGGCCCAAGGCTCTATACAGGTATCAATATAAAGGGCACCCCACTCCCGGGCCAGGGAAACCAGGGCGGCCGAACTGACATTCACCGACAGGTTCACGATAAAACCACTCCGCCCCTGCAACAGATGCGCCAAGGTCTGCCGCAAGTTGTCGGCATCCAGTGCCTGCTGGATAAAGCGTACGCCCATTTCTTCGGCAATACCCCGCCCCCTGTCATCTGCACTGACAACAGTAACGTCCCTGCCCGGTAGATCGATGTGCCTGAACAAAAGCGGCAAGAAACCCTGACCGATACCACCAAAGCCAATAATGACAATAGGACCGTTAAAAACCGTCCGTCCAGGCACATGCCCCATAGAATGCCCAACCCCTGAAAAAACTGAAGCAACCCAAGGACAACCCCATACTGGAATACAACACACCATGCAACTACCATAGGTATATCGTATCATCTATACATGGATATCCACGACTGCAGAAAGTGCAAAAGTGACGTAAAAAACCGCCCCGAACCATGGTCCGGGGCAGTCGAGTCACAGTATGACAACGTGTTCAGATATAAAATGCTTGTAGAGGGGGAAAGCCGTTAAAAGCAACGGCCGAATACGTCGTGGTATAAGCACCGGCCGAGCCGATCAGCACCTTGTCTCCAATTTCCAGGGAAACAGGCAAGGGATAGGGCGTATGTTCATAGAGCACATCGGCGGAATCGCAAGTAGGCCCCGCCAGAACACATGGTGCCATCTCTGCACCATCACGCGGCGTGTGAATGGGATAGCGAATGGCTTCCCCCATTGTTTCCGCAAGCCCGCCAAATTTTCCGATATCCAGATACACCCAGCGCAATTCATCCGGACGGGATGACTTTCTTGAAATCAGAACGACTTCAGCCTGTAATATACCTGCGTTGCCGACCATGCCACGGCCAGGCTCAATAATTGTTTCCGGCATACGATTCCGGAAATACCGGTGCAAGGCATCGCTGATCGCACGGGCGTAACTGTCAACATCAGGGATATCGCGCAGGTAACGAACCGGGAACCCCCCTCCCATATTGACCATGGAGAGGTCGATGCCTTTTTCCGACAAAGACTGGAAAATTTCCGCAACACGCTCCAAGGCGCGATCATAAGATCCAACATCACTCTGCTGCGATCCAACATGAAAGGAAACACCGTAGGCACGCAAGCCAAGCGCATGAGCATAGACCATAAGCTCAACAGCCATCTCGGGCTCGCAGCCGAATTTACGGGACAGGGGCCACTCTGCCCCTTCACAGTCGAACAGGATACGGCAGAACACCCGCGCTCCCGGGGCAACCCGGGCAATTTTCTCCAGCTCCTCACGGGCATCAAATGCAAAAAGCGTTATGCCCATCTGATAGGCCCGGGCAATATCAGTCTCTTTCTTGATCGTGTTTCCATAGGAAATACGATCCGGTGTTGCCCCTGCCGCCAGTGCCATTTCGATCTCGGGGACCGAAGCTGCATCGAAACACGACCCAAGACCTGCCAGAAGCGACAGAATCTCCGGGGCCGGATTGGCTTTTATGGCATAGAAAACACGCGTATCAGGCAAACACGTGGCAAATGCCTGGTAATTGGCACGGACCACATCAAGGTCCACAACCAGGCAAGGGCCTTCGGGACGGCGGGTTTCAAGGAAATGATGAATTCTTTCAGTCATGGCAGCGAGCTTTCGGCTGTCAGGTTTCACGAAACCGGAAAACCACCCGGACAGCACCCCCATGCTTTTCCGGATATCCCGCAGGCTTCCGGCACCTGCAGGCGAATGGCAGTGCTTGCTGTTCGTGGCTGGCACACCAGGCAGCCGGGGGTTGCCGACTGTTGGGTCATGGGGCCAGTTTTCGGATTGGGGAGAACCAACCCGCACGCTTGGCAATGATGTAAAGTGCCTCTTCAGTAACGCCAACGGTGGAAGGCTGGCGGAGACCAAAAAAGCCGCGTTACGTCGTTGCTTTAGGTCGCCTCCAAAGCCCCGGAAAATCAGGAACTATGGCTGTCCGGCGACGACGGGCACGTGCGAATACGGACAATGTTTCTGTAGCTCCGGACGACAGACAATGCAAACGGTTTTTGCGGTCCGCAATGCCATACTTATGCACTCATAAAAGTGCAGGAATAAACTTTATAAAGCGATAGGGGAAAACAGGTCAGCAAAACAAGATAAAGGGGAAAGACCCAAAGACATATTCCAGACATATCAGCCCGAAACAGGGCAAAAAGCCCCCTCCTGATGCACAAAAGGGGCTGACACATGCCAGCCCCCAGTGAACAGCAACAAAGAACGCTGGGATCAGCGCTTCGAGAACTGGAAGGAACGGCGAGCCTTGGGCTTACCGTACTTCTTGCGTTCAACCACGCGGGGGTCACGGGTCAGGAACCCGGCAGCCTTCAGGGAAGGACGCAGCGCCGGATCAAACAGGGATAGGGCACGGCTGATACCATGACGAATCGCCCCGGCCTGACCGGACAAACCACCACCGTTGACGGTGCATGTCACATCAAACTGGTCGGACACGTTGGCAACCGAAAACGGACGATTGACAAGCATTCTCAGAACAGGACGCACGAGGTACTGCTCCAGGGAGCGGCCATTCACAATAATCTTGCCGGAACCTGGCTTTACCCAAACACGGGCGACAGCATCCTTGCGTCGACCGGTTGCATAGGAACGACCCTGTGCATCACGCTTCGGCTCGACTTTTGGCATCTCCATGACGGAGCCCTTCAAATCCGCGAGGGACATGGATTACGCGCTCCTCTTGTTCTTTGGATTACGGGCAGCCAAGTCCAGCACTTCAGGCTGCTGGCTCTCGTGCGGATGCTCGGCGCCGGCATAAACCCGAAGCTTCTTCAGCTGGGCACGACCAAGCGGACCACGGGGCACCATACGCTCCACGGCTTTTTCAATAACACGGGCCGGGAAAGGACCTGTCAGAATCTGCTCCATGGTACGGTCCTTGATGCCACCCGGATACCCGGTGTGCCAATAGAAACGCTTCTGGGACAGCTTGCGACCGGTCAGGGCGACCTTCTCGGCATTGATGATGACCACATGGTCACCGGTGTCGATATGCGGGGTATAGATTGGCTTGTGCTTGCCCCGCAGTATATTGGCGACGGTGGCGGCAAGGCGGCCCAGAACGACGCCTTCGGCATCAATCACATACCACTTGCGAGACACATCCGTCGGCTTGGCGGAATAGGTTTTCATGGCTCTCACTTTATTTATCGCCGGGCGCAGGCACCATAAGCCAGCACCCCGGTGAAACCAGGAGCGCGGAGTATGCCACGAAGAGAGAAGACGTCAACCAAAATTAATTCTTTTATATCAATGCGCTAATAGTGCGGTTTTATAGTACCTTTACTGAGTGCCGCATAAAGCAAGGCATTACAGGGATTATGTGCACAACACATTGCAATCACCCAAACATGACAACGCCCCGAAAGCAGTATCTGTAACGGGGTACGCGCCCTATACTGGAAAAAGCCTGCCGTCCTGAAAGAAAAGGGAATTCCGCCCGTGGAAACGGCAAACCACCTTATCCTGATTGGTGGCAGCCTGTTGCTGGTTGCAATTCTTACTGGCGCCTTGTCAACGCGCATTGGTGCCCCTTTGCTTCTGGTTTTCCTGGGGTTTGGCATGCTGGCGGGCGAAGATGGCCCCGGGGGCATCCGTTTTTCCAACTTCGAGGCCATTTACACCGCAGCCTCGGTTGCTGTTGCGATTATCCTGTTCGATGGTGGACTACGGACATCATTCCGGTCTGTACGACGATCGTGGGGGCGGGCCGCCGCACTGGCGACGGTGGGCGTTGTGATTACGGCCGTCATAACCGGCATAACTGCCTGGATTGCCTTTGACAGCGGCGTTCTTGTGGCCCTTCTGACCGGCACAGTCGTCGCCTCAACAGACGCGGCTGCAGTCTTTTTGCTGCTGCACCAACAAGGATCGGCCGTCCGGGAGCGAGTGTCCTCGACTCTTGAACTGGAATCAGGGGCCAACGATCCCATGGCCGTTCTCCTGACCGTTACGCTGGTAGGCATGATCCAGACCAATGGGTCAACAACTGACTCCCTTGTCACCTCAGGTCTGTCACTCCTTCAGGCCTTCAGCGTGGGCACGGCAATCGGCATTGGCGGGGGGGCCGCCCTGGCCTTTCTGGTCAATCGCACCTTGCTGGCCCCGGGTCTATACCCTGTCATGCTGATTGCGGGCGCCCTGTCACTTTATGGAATCAGCCACGTTATGGGTGGCTCTGGTTTCCTGACCGTCTATCTGGCCGGCATCGTTGCGGGCAACCAGCGGCTACGGGCACAAAGCGTCATTCTCCGTTTCCACGATGGCATTGCCTGGGTCAGCCAGCTTGTCCTTCTGGTTGGACTGGGGCTTCTGGTCACTCCGCACCAGCTCCTGCCCGATCTAGGACCGGCCTTGGCTATCGCACTGACTATGGTTTTCATTGCCCGACCGGTGGCGGTGGCCCTTTGCCTGGCTGGCAGCCGCTTTGCCCCGCGGGAGAGAGCCTTTATTGCCTGGGTTGGCCTGCGGGGCGGGGTTCCGATTTATCTCGCCATCATCCCGGTTCTGGCCGGGATTCCGGAAGCCCAGCGCATTTTCAATATTACCTTCACGGTCGTCCTTGTCTCCCTGACCCTGCAGGGGTGGACCATTGGCCTGGCAGCGAGGCTGTTGAAAATTGAGATCCCCCCGGCCCCGGCACAGGAGGGACGCCTCGAGGTCGATATCCCGTCAAACCTGGACCGTGATATTGTTGGTTACACCGTCGGGGAAAGCTGCCCCATGGCCGGTCGGCCTGTCTCAGAACTCAGCCTCCCCCAGCGAACGCGTATTCTGGCTGTCCTGCGATCTGGCCTTGTTGTGCCCGAACGCATGCTGCATACCCTGAAAACCGGTGACTTTGTGCTGTTCCTGGCGCCACCGGAACACAGCCTGACCCTTGATCGACAATTCCTGTCCAATAGCCGGAAGAAAAGCAATACAGCCCTAGGGGATTTTGTTATCCCCGGAGCGACGGCACTGGGGCCCGTCTCTTTGGCATACGAAATACCCGTTGATGGGCCTGTCGAAGGCGTCACCATTGCAGAATGGCTGAGGGAGCACTTGGCTGACACTCCATCAATCGGAGATGCGGTATCAGCCGGCCCGGTCGAGCTTGTTGTCGTGCAAACGGAAGGTGACGAGATCATCTCTGTCGGCATTCGCCTTGACCCGACACGCTCGGACCTGTGGGACAAAATTCTGCGATACCTGCCCCGATGGCTGCGGGTGCATATACATACGCACGAGTAATTAAGCACAGCAGCCGGTAATGGAGATCATGACGATGGACAAAAACCCCATGCACTTCCGTCACACACCAGACCAGCTTCCACAAGATCCCCATGCCCTGATTGCCTATCCGGATTCCGTCCTGCGCAGCATTCTTGAAACTGTGCGTGTTATTGCTATGGTGGGGGCTTCTGACAGGCCGGAACGCCCAAGCTACGGCGTGATGGCCTTTCTGCAAAAGAAAGGGTACCGGGTCATCCCGGTCAATCCGTCACTGGCCGGTCAAACCCTGTTGGGGGAGCAGGTCTTTGCATCCTTGGGCGATATCCCCCATGATTTTGACATGGTAGATATTTTCCGGAAAAGTGATGCCGTACCCAACATTGTGGACGAGGCCATTCGCCTGGCACAACAGCGCCATATAAAGATCATATGGATGCAGATCGGCGTAAGGAACGACCACGCTGCGTCCACGGCCGAAGCCGCGGGCCTGTCTGTCATCATGAACCGCTGCCCGAAACAGGAATATCCCCGCGTCATGTCACCCTGATCAGACGCGGGGACCAGACATCCATTCACGCCATCATTAAACGTTCAGCAACAGGAACTCACGCTCCCAAGAGCTGATGACATCCTGATAGGCATCCCACTCCGCCCACTTCACCGCCGTGAAGGCAGCCCCGAACAAATCCCCCAGATGCTCGTGCAGGCGCTGTGCTTTCTGGAACTTCTCAATGGCATCGGGCAAATGTTTTGGCAGATCATGGGCCTTGGTGTAGCCCGATCCCGTTATCGGGTTTGATGGCTCCAGACGCTCCACCATGCCCAGATAGCCGCACAACAGCGATGCCGCAATGGCAAGATAGGGATTGGCATCCGCTCCGGACAAACGGTTCTCGATGCGGGTATCGCCGGCTTCCGAGTTGGGGACACGCAAACCAACCGTCCGGTTGTCACGCCCCCAGTGCATGTTGATCGGGGCCGAGAAATTCTTCACCAGCCGCCTGTAACTGTTGACGTGCGGTGCCAGCAGCAACATGGCTTGGGGCAAGTAGGTTTGCAAGCCGCCAATGTGCCAACGGAAGAGATCACTTTCCTTGCCGTCCCGATCAACAAACAGGCTGAGCCTGCTGTCACGTTCAACCACAGACTGATGCAGATGCATGGCGCTGCCCGGCTGTCCCTCAAGGGGTTTGGCCATAAAGGTCGCGTACACATTGTGACGCAGCGCTGTCTGATGCACCGTACGCTTGAACAGGAAAACCTGGTCCGCCAGATCCAAGGGGTCTCCGTGCTCGAAATTGATCTCCATCTGCGCAGGCCCGGACTCGTGATGGAGCGTATCAACATCAAGCCCCTGAGCCTCGGCATAGTCATACACGTCCTCGAACAAAGGATCGAATTCGTTGACCGCATCGATCCCAAAAGCCTGACGCCCGATTTCAGCCCGACCTGAACGTCCGATGGGAGGCTCCAGAGGATAGTCAGGGTCCGTGTTGACCTTGACCAGATAAAACTCAAGCTCAGGGGCAATAACGGGGGCCCACCCCTTTTCCTCATACAGGCACAACACCCGGCGAAGAACGTGGCGGGGCGCAATATCAACCGAACTGCCATCCCTGTAATAGCAATCGTTGATAACCTGGCAGGTTGGCTCGTCGTACCATGGAACGACTCGGACCGTGGATGGATCAGGACGCAAATACATGTCCTGATCCACATCCTCCATCACATCCTCTTCGGGGTAATCCCCCGTGATTGTCTGAATAAACAAACTTTCAGGCAAACGCAGCCCACGGTCTTTCAGGCCAGCAATAAATTTGTGGGCAGGTAATATTTTACCCCTTGGTACACCCGCAAGATCGGGAACAAGGCATTCCACTTCGGTCATGCCTCGCTCTGTGATCCACTGGACCAGATCTTCTGTTGTCAGGGGCCCTCCACTATCGGTAGAGGAAGGAGAAGAGGCCGGGGCGCCGCTCGGCGCGGCTTCGGTCTCAGACATGCAACGCCTCGTCTGTAAAGTCATACACTCGCAGATGATAGCCCGACATCCCCCGCAGAGACAACCATGACAACAGACGAAAACAGCCGTATGTACACGCGGAACGGGCGGACGTAGAATGATCGAATGCCCGTGCCGTGGTCCACATACGGCGTCCGGGACTTCCGGGGGGAGGAGGACCAAGCCATGGATTATGCCGTTCTGACGGGGCTGACGGTATCCGTTGCCGCCTTGGTTATCGGTCTTTTCTTCCTGCTCTCCTATCTGTCATCCCTTGTCAAATCAGCCTATCAGATAAAGGTGGAACTCCGCTCTGACATGGAGAAAAACCTGCGCCATATTCGGGATGAACTTGGAAAACAGTCACGCCAGTTGCGTACCGAGCTTGTCAAGGATGTCAGCAGGATCCGCCGGTCGCTGGAACAGGACAGCGCGGTACGCATTGATCGCATGGAACACGACCTGCGCGCCACAACGGAAGAAAGCATACGCAAACACGAAGCCGCTGTACGTGAACACATGAGCATCATTGCATCACGCCTTGCGCAGATCGAGGATGACATATCCCGCGCTTACAAGAACGCAGCGCGGCAACAGGCACCACGCAAAGTGCAGCGGGACACGACACGAAGACCCGGCCAGGACTCCAGGGAAGCCGGAACAAGGGCAGCACACATGATGGAGCTGTTACAGGCCCGACAAGAACAGGCTGAAACCAAGGCCAAAGATCAGACACCACCCCTTCCCCAGCCGGTTGACTTGCCGGATTTCGGCAATCCAACCCGACAATAGAAGACCTGATGCCGTGTTACTTAGGGAAATCAGGAGACCTGACTACGGATCCAGGTATCCAGAGCCCCTGCCTCCTCTCGGGTCACGCGCAATCCCAAGCGGGACCGTCGCCATAACACATCGTCTGCGCTGCGGGCCCATTCATGCTGGATCATCCACTGCACCTCCCGAACGGTCAGACCTGCCCCGAAAGCCTCCCCAAGATCAGAAAAGCACGACGCATCACCCAGAAGATCGTTTACACACGTACCATATGCACTGAAAAGACGGTGCGCCTGACGCGCGTCCAGAAAAGGATAAGCCCTCAACAGATCTGCAATGTGTCTGTCAAAGTCAACGGGATCAAAATCACCGCCCGGCAGACAGGAATCCTCTGTCCACGATGGGCCAAGACCGGGAAAGAACTCACGCAGACGTTCAAGGGCTGACTCGGCAAGCTTGCGGTACGTCGTTATCTTGCCACCAAAAACGTGAAGAACAGGGGCCGAATCAGAAGGTCGCTCAACACGCAGAACATAATCACGTGTCACAGCATGAGACGCCGAGGCGCCATCGTCATACAAAGGCCGAACACCGGAATATGTCCAGACAACATCCGAAGGACAAACTGAATAGCGAAAATAACGTGAAACGGCCGCACATAGATACGCAGTCTCTTCCCCCGAACAGCAGGCATCCGATGGGTCACCACTGTAATCCAGATCTGTTGTGCCAATCAGGGTAAAATCATCTTCAAAAGGCAGGGCAAAAATAACGCGACGATCCGTGTGCTGAAGGATGTAAGCTTTTTCATGGCTGAACTGCTTGGGAACCACAATATGACTTCCACGGACCAAGCGTACCTTCTCTCTCGGTCCTGCATGAGACGATGCACCATCAATCACGTTGGCCATAACATCATTCACCCACGGTCCGGATGCATTGACCAGAACTTTTGCCCATACATCCTGTTCACGGGATGAATCACGCGACACGACAGTCAGGCACCACCCTCCTGCATCACGGCGGGCCCTGATACACCGTGTACCACTGTCAATAACAGCACCACGCTCGGCCGCATCGCGCGCATTAAGGATTACCAACCGCGCATCATCTACCCAACAGTCGGCATACTCAAACCCCTTCTGGAAAGCCGGTAAAAGGGGCGCACCGGACGGATCAACTCGCAAGTCCAAGGCACGGGATGCAGGCAAAAACTGACGCTGCCCCAAAAAATCGTACAGGAAAAGACCAAAACGCAGGATCCAGTACGGGCGCAAACCCGGTGCCCAAGGAAGGATAAAGGACAAAGGACGAACAAGGTGCGGAGCGGACCGCAACAAAACGTTCCTTTCAGCCAGAGACTCCCGAACCAAGCGAAACTGCATATGTTCAAGATAACGCAAGCCACCATGAATCAACTTGGTACTGGCCGATGAGGTTGCTGATGCGAGGTCATCACGCTCGCACAAATACGTCGACAAGCCACGTCCGGCAGCATCTCGCGCGATACCACACCCATTAATGCCGCCACCAATAACGGCAAGATCATAGGGTGCGTTATACGCTGTCATTGCATACCCCTTACGTTGTTCCCGACCCTGTTAAACAGAAAATACTGAACAAATTTTCTACGCCCATATTCTTAAGGATGATCAATTTTCATATAAAGATAAAAAGGTTCAAGACAGTTATAGAACTATATCAGCGCATCTACCATAGATCTATATACCGACAATTCCCTCTTAACTTTTAAAACAACAAGCCGAAAACAAGGGGTAGAAACCAGACATCTTTATCGTGTTTTTACACCTTGACCGGGAAAAGATGATCCTTATGCTTCCTCGCTCATATCTTGCATGAAAAGGACACACGATGATCCTGTCTTTCCGGCAGCAGGAAATCATGGACGCGGCTCGTGAAACCGGAAGGGTCCTGGTTGATGACCTTGCATCCCGCTTCCAGGTCACACCACAAACAATCCGCAGGGATCTGAACGAGCTGTGTGAACGTGGCATGCTGGCCCGGGTCCATGGTGGTGCAGTGCTGGCTTCAGGGATCGAGAATGTCGGCTACGAAACACGCCGTGTCATTGCTGCCGACGAAAAGAATGAAATCGGGCGACTGTGTGCGTCGGAAATACCGCACAACGCATCCCTGTTCATGAATATTGGCACAACAACAGAGGCTGTTGCCCGTGCCCTTCTGGGCCACCGGAATCTGCTTGTCATTACCAATAATCTTAATGTTGCCAATACACTGACCCAGAACCCATCATGCGAGATCATTGTCGCCGGTGGCATACTTCGCCGCTCTGACGGTGGCCTGGTCGGGGAAGCCACAGCCGAGTTCGTCAAGAAGTTCAAGGTTGACTACGCTGTTATCGGGGCATCTGCCATGGACGAGGATGGCGCTCTTCTGGATTACGACTATCGGGAAGTACGCGTGGCCCAAGCTATTATTGAAAATGCCAGACAGGTGTTTCTGGTTGCAGACCGCACAAAGCTGTCACGATCGGCACCTGTACGGATCGCTCATATAAGCCAGGTTTCGGCCTTGTTCACAGACGAGGTGACCTCCCCTCGCCTTTCCCAGGTCTGTACCCAGGGGGGCGTCAAGGTCTTCTGTACAGCAAACGCCATAACCCGGATCAGTGTCTTGCAGGACTAATCTTCACAACGATCCTGCTTCTGCAACCATGACACAAGACCGGAAGCCGCGTGCGCACCTGTTGCCAGGCAGGCTGTCAGCAAATATCCTCCGGTCGGTGCTTCCCAGTCCAGCATCTCTCCGGCACAAAAAACGCCCGGCCAAGATGACAGCATCAGCGAGGAGTCCAGTTCTGCCCGCACCACTCCCCCCGCTGAACTGATAGCCTCGGCTATGGGTCGGGGGGCTAACAGCGACAAAGGCAACGCCTTGAGGAACCGGGCCAGATCATCAGGACGGGACAATGTAGAGGGATCGACACACTCGCGCAGCAACGCGGCCTTGACGCCCCCCAGCCCAACAGTTTTTCTAAGAAATGTTGACCAGGACTGACGACCGCGGGGTGATGAGAGACTTCGCACCACCTGCCCATAGCCACGATCAGGCAACAAATCCAGACAGGGCACAGCCTGACCATCTCTTTCCAGCGCATTCCGCAAAGCGGCTGCAAAAGCATAGACGAGGCCACCCTCTATCCCGCTGCGGCTGACAATCATTTCGCCCTTCCGGGTAACGCCTTCAAAAGACAACGCCACACCCTTGAGGGGTTCTCCTTCCCAGCGGGCCATAAAATGATCGGACCAAGCCCGCTCAAAACCGCAATTGGCAGGACGCAGCGGGGCAATGGAAAGACCTGCAGAGGACAGAATATCAACCCAGGCCCCGTCAGACCCAAGCCGCGGCCAACTGGCACCGCCCATTGCCAGTAACACAGCACGCGCACGGACAGATACATGCCCTTCCGGACTCTCAAACACCCAGTCTCCGGACGAAGCACGCTCGATCCAACGACAACGGGTGTGAATGACAACGCCTTGGCTGCGCAGCTGCCTGAGCCAGGAACGCATTAAAGGAGCTGCCTTAAAGTCAACGGGAAAGACACGCCCCGATGTACCCACAAATGTCGCAATCCCGAGATCGGCAGCCCAACGCTGAACGTCTTCTGGACCAAAAGCCCTGATCATAGGTTCCAGCCAAGACCTTTGCTCACCATAACGACCCAGGAAAAGATCCTCAGGCTCGGAATGCGTCAGGTTAAGACCCCCTCGACCTGCCAACAAAAATTTGCGCCCGGGGGAAGGCATGGCATCAAAGACATGCACATCCGAAAAAACAGATGAAATCTTTTGTGCGGCAATCAAGCCAGCCGGCCCTGCCCCAATGATAGCCACATTCACGGCCTTTACAGATGTGCACATCTCTTCTTTCCAGCCTGATCCGGCGCGGACCATAGCAGTGTCAAAACCTGAAAGCCAAGGCCCATTCACGCGCCATGAACCCGGGCATGACCCGATCATGGCGCTTGCCCAAATGGGCCGAGCGTGCATCATGGGGACAAAACTGAACAATAGGTTTCTTGGTGGACTATGGCTCTTGATGATCTGGATCGACGCCTTCTGGCACTGCTGCGTGATAACGCGCGGCTACCAGTTGCCTCCTTGGCGGGCATTCTTGGCGTGTCACGCGGCACTGTCCAGAACCGCCTGGATCGCCTTCAAACAGACGGGGAAATTCTTGGTTTCACAGTACGAACCCGCTCTGAGGTAACTGGCCCCACAGAAGGGGTACGCGCCATTACGCTGATCCACGAACAAGCGCGCACCAGCGAAAACACCCTGCGGGCCCTGCGCGAAATCCCCGAAGCAAAAACCATCTACACGTCGAATGGACGTTGGGACATTGTTATGGAAATGCAGGCGCAATCCTTGTCAGAGCTGGACAATGCCCTGTCATACATCAGAAAGCTGAAAGGCGTGGAAATCACAGAGACCATAATACTTCTCACACCACACAAATTATAAGAACGAAAGAAAATGAACGGCAAAACACCGTCATAAAACCAGAATAAAGCCTGCATTGTATGCTATCATTTGCGCATATAAATAGAATTGAATACTGAGCAATAAAAGGTAAAATACGGGAACGGTAGTAACTGCTTCGGATAATCTTTGCCATGCCGTTTGATATTTATGGAACGTACCATGATACATGCACAGAAGGCTTGGATCCGGATTCCTGCTCCCCGGCGGGTCGCGTAGTTGCCATTCGCGGCATTCACGCCTGTTTGACATACTTGCTTCACGAGGCTGAAGCCCTGAGCCCGGAACTTGCCAGTTCTATCCATTCAGCTATCAGCGCAGCTGAAGATGTCATGCAACAACAGCCCGACATGCGCAACTGAGGTACCCACGACCACTTGCTTGATCTACACACCGAATCATCGCGGCGCCGTGGTTTTGCTTGTATGCGATTGCAGCTGATTCCCGGTATGCTGTGGCAGCATGAAGCGGAGGACGCGAAAAAAACCTTGGATTGATAGACTGATATTATAAAAACCACGACAGGGCTATCCCCCTACCGAAACCAAGATGTACACTTGTCTGCACAGTCAAATGACGATACGGACAACAACTGCCGAAACAGCCAAATTCCACCTTGCATACCAAGGTTTTTTTGCCTGCTCGCTTTTGGTCCTTCCTGTTCGTGTCCATCCCGTCACAGGCCAACATCAGTCTGGCAAAAGATCTGGCACAGGCAGTTCATTGCGTTCATTATCGTGCACAACAGGGGATCACTGGAGAGTGTGAAAACATGGGTGACTTGACCCCCAGCCAAGGGCATATCGTACCTTCAACAGGAGGGCGTACCGCCGCTGGTCGCGACGAGCAGGTTTTTGTAACTGTCTACGTCGAACGTCAGCTGTTTGGGATCCCGGTGGAACGCGTCCAGGACATTCTGGTCCCCGAAAAGATTGCCCGCATCCCGCTCGCACCCCCCGAAGTCGCGGGCTCCATCAACCTGCGTGGCCGCATTGTAACCGTTATAGACGTGCGCACCCGTCTGGGCCTGCCCAAACAAGCAGAATCCGAAACGCAGGGACACGTCATGTGCGTCACGGTGGAGCTTGGCCAGGAACTATACAGCCTCAGGGTCGACAGCGTAGGGAATGTCCTGACACTGCCAACACGTGGTGTAGAACAGAATCCATCCACGCTGGATCCACGCTGGCGCGGCATATCGGCCGGCGTTGTACGACTGGAGGGAGAATTGCTGATCGTCCTGGATGTCGACTCCTTCCTGGCCTTTGGAGAGGGCGGATTCACGTACGCCAGCCGGTAGGACAGCTTTATCCAGGAAGTCGCAGGAGTCCCCGTCTAGGCAATAGCCTCAGATAACTGGCCACCGGACTCGTGCTCCAGAGACAGCACTTCACGCTCGACAGCCTCAACAAGGGCCTGCATGAAGCTTTGCTCTAACTCGTCATAATCTTCTCCCGGCTTGCTCTCCCAGACTCGTCCCTGATCCTCCAGACGTCTCAATGCCTCTACCAGACGGGGGCAAGCAAACAGCATTGCATTCCCTTTCGCGGCATGTGCAATGCGCACAACATCCATACTTCTGCCCTGAACAACCATCTGACGTAACTCTGTAATATGGGCTTGCATCGCCTCAAGAAAACCGGGCAACAACGTCACAAGGGATGGGGAAACAGAAACCGACCTACTGGAAGGAAGGCGCGAGACAGCCCCACACATGGATGGATCAACACAGGCCACAATACTATTCCCCGAAAGGAAGCGATCAAGAAGCTCAAGCAACTGTTCGCGTCGCAGGGGTTTGATAACATAGGCGCAGCAACCCGCCTCCAGAGCTGCTTCACGATCCTCATCCCGGGAACTGGCCGAAACAGCAACAACAGGAACAGGCTGACGGCCAGCGCATTGCTCTGCAAAACGAATACGCCGTACAGCTTCTATCCCGTTAACCTCGGGCATCTGGATATCCATGAAAACGAGATGATACCCCTCTGGCCCGGATTGAAGACAATTGATGGCTTCTGCACCGTTCCGCGCCTCGACAACACAAAATCCAAGGCGACTCAACATTTCACAAATCACCAGTCGGTTAAGGTCCGAGTCATCAACCACCAGAACTTTTATGGCCTCAGGCGCCCTCTCCCAAACCCGCGGCATATGGACTGGCAGAACATCTTTTACAAGATTGACACGTTCCGGCCCGACAGAAAGAGGGATCGTAAAACTGAAAACAGACCCCTGCCCAACAGCGCTGGATACAGAAATCTTACCGCCAAGCAAGGTGACCAGACGTCTGGAGATAGCCAAGCCAAGACCGGAACCAACAGACTTCCCGATCAATTCGCGATTGACCTGGACAAAGGGGTCAAAGACAGAATCACAAGCCCCTTGTGCAATACCTACACCAGTATCCTCAACATCAAAGCAAAGGACCCCCTGATCTCCGGATAAAGAGCCCCGCACACAGACCTCGACATGACCAACCTGTGTAAATTTCACGGCATTGCCGACAAGATTGGCCAAAATCTGACGCAGACAACGGGAGTCTCCCACCCATGTTGCCGGCAATTCCGGGGCGACAACCGCACGCATTTGTATTCCCTTGGCTTTTGCCTCGCCGCGGAACATGTCCGTAACAGCCCCCACAACACGCCGCAGGTCAAATGGTTCAGCCTCAATCCGTATACCGCGGGCTTCGATACGCGAAAAATCAAGAACACTTGTCAGGAGATCCAACAGATGATCACAGGCACGCTGCAAGACACGCACGTGCTCTCTCTGCGCTTCCGTCAGGTCACTGACCGACAGAAGGTCAACCAAGCCGAGGATCCCGCTCATCGGGGTACGAATTTCATGACTGATCATAGCCAGAAAGTCTGACCGGGCTTTTCCTGCCGCTTCGGCCTCATGTTTTGCCCGTCGCAACGTCTCCTCAACATGAAGGCGCCTAGTTGCATCACGAAGGGTAATCACCAGCTCCTGTGGCCGACGCTCCGGAGAAACGCCCGGTATAGCCCGCCCACGCAGCGACAAGGGGACAGAACGCCCGTCACGGGAAAGCCCGCCGATCAACTCTGCAAACGTCTGCTCCGGATCCAGGAAAAGACCATGCAGGGCACAGTGAAGGCGGCTCCGGTCTGCCGGAGCAATAACAGCGAGAAGATCCATCCCTTGCATGGTACCCGGAGGATAGCCGAAAAGATCCCCCGAAGCAGCGCTATGAAAGGTAATACGCAGATCCGCATCCAGAACTACCACCAATTCGGGCAGATACTCCAGAACCGAACGATGGCGAACCTCGTGCTCGGCAAGCCGCTCTGACACATCACGGTGGCTGGCATTGATACAGTACTGGTGGACCAGTTCGCGATAACGTGCCCATCCACCGGCAAGGAGGAAAATACCGTAACCGATACCGGAAAGCCCAATCAGCGGTAAAATAGGTCCTTCATCGCCGGCAAGGACAGCCGCAGGAAAGAACAAGGCCCCACTTGCAAAACCAAACATACCCGCAGGCAAAGGAGCGTAGTTCAACACCGTAATCGCGGCAACAGCAACCAGAACCAGCAGATACAAAAAGGCTTCAGGTCCGGGCAAAACACCCCCGAATGTTACAATGCCGCTTCCCCAGGCCAAGCCTTGCAAGACAGCGAGAACACAAAGGCCGACTTCACAAGTCAAAAGTGCAGATGAGATACTGGCAAGGCGGGAACGCCAGTATATTCTCCAGACAACAGCAAGCAGCCCAGATACAAGAACACTACCCCCCCAGAGGATCCCGCCAACCATGTCAATCGGAACAGCGAACAATAGTGCAACAACAGCCAAGGAGGCGGCTATATTGGCCAGAACGCGTGCAGCTATGGAGCCAGACAAGTACCTCCTGAGCAAATGCTCACGCAATTGACAAGAAGTACCCGACGAAAATGCACCCTCACCTACATCAACGAACCAGAACACAGTGCCTCGCCCACCCATACATACCCCAAGGCGTAAAGGAAGCACAGATACCACCAGACAAGCAAGGACAGGATGTCAGTCAGGCGAGATATCGACGTCACGGTATACTTGCGCACGACCACCACGCTTGGCGGCATAAAGCGCACGATCTGCAGAAGCAAGAAGCTGATCCGCAGCAATACCTGCTGTCAGTTCCGCCACACCGGCACTGAATGTGAGGGTGAATGTTTCCGAACCACTGTGATGGGTAATGTCACGGAAGGCATCCAGAAGCTCCCCCCCCACCCGCAGGGCATCGGACCCCTTGGTACCAGTCAGTAGAATGGCAAACTCTTCTCCACCAAGACGACCACACAGGTCACCGGACCGTAACCGCTGGCGCAAAAGACGGGCCAAGGATTGCAATACGGCATCACCAGCCGGATGCCCCCACGTATCATTAACTTTCTTGAAATAATCAAGATCAAGAAGCATGACGGAAAGCGGATTACCGCTACGGTGGGCCTGTGCAATCTCCACCTCCAGGCGCTTGTAGAAAGCGGCGTGATTGAGCAGACCGGTCAAGCCATCACGACTGATCATACCCTGTAACTGCCGGGATCTCAAAATACGCTGCCGCACCAAGGCAATCAGATACTCCATGTCAACCGGCTTGGTGACATAGCCATCTCCACCAGCCCGAATGGCATCAATGCGTGATTCCAGATTGTCATCCCGCGTCAGGAAAATCAGCGGCAAGTTTGTATAAGCGGGTTGCTGGCGTATAGCGGCTGCAACCTCAAGACCACTAAAGTCAGGCATATGCCGGTCAATGACCAGCAAGTCTGGCCGGAACACACTGATCACATCCAGAATATTTTCGGCGTGCGGCAATGTTTCGCACGAAATACCAACCTCGGACAGCACGTGCTCGCAGACAGCCAAAATGGCTTCGTCATCATCAACAATAAGAACACGCGGTACGGCATAACCAATAGGACCGGCTGCATGCTCTATGGCATCAACAACCTCGGCACCACCACTGCTGATGTCGATGACAGAACCGGCACCGTTATGCCACGCATCAACACGGCACCGCAGATCTATCTTGTCCGATAAAATAACCAAGGACACAGAAGGTGGGCACAGGGCACGAACCTGATCAGCGGAAAGCCCGGATACTGTAGAATGCCTGTCAATCAACACAGCCCGCAATTGGTTGTCTTGTAGCAACATCATGAAACAATCACGGTTACTGCACAGGGACAGCTCCAGACCAAAGGGGTGGAGCTCCTGAGCTAACCGAGTGAACTCCCCAAGCGCAGAGGATACAAGCGCAATAATACGGGGCTGTCCTGATGGTGCATCCTCTGTCCCGTCATGAGACAGGGCAAAAAGGGTACTGTCTTCCGCATTGGTTGCTTCCATACGCAGAACAACGCGCTCGAACAAAGCGCGCATCTGCCGGATATCACGTACAGAAGGTGAAGACTGACGCTCGACCAATGCATTGATCATCACTTCCAGCGCCATGGCCGCACGCCCGAGCGCCGCAAACCCCATACTGCCGGCAGATCCGGCCAACTGATGAGAATCACGCCGGAAATCAGCAAAGTAACGATCACGACGGATATCCTTCCCCTTTTCGGCAAGCGACACAAAATGGTCAACGGCTTCCTGCATCGATACACGCCGTGCATCAAGGGAATGGACATAGCGTATGATCAAATCACGCAGCTTGCCTTCGGTCATATGCCCTCCGCACGCTGCCAGATTGTCCGGACCTGTTCGGCCAATGTCATAGGATCAAACGGCTTGCTGATAACACCAGCCGCTCCCATATCAAGGTAACGGGCCACTTCGTGCGACTGAACCTTGGCTGTCATGAAAGCAACAGGAACACGATCACCGCCGGGAAGCTTCCGCAAGGCTTGCAGGGTACCCGGACCATCCATACCCGGCATCATGACGTCCAGAAGAACAATCTGAGGATCTGCCGAAGGAAAAGCAGACAGTGCCTCGTCTCCCGATGAACAGGCCGTTACCTTCAATCCTCCGACATCGACCAGGGCCAGAGTGGCAATGGCTTGAATATCAGGGTCATCTTCCACGTAAAGCACCCGCTGCAGGGTCACCATGAACCCTCCTTGCCATGTCCTGTCGGTTGCGCACGCCCGGAATCACCAACAGCCGGAATATCAACATAAAATGTTGTTCCCTGCCCTTCAACTGAATGAAATCCAATGTGTCCACCGTGATGCTCGACGATCGCCTTGGCAATGGACAAGCCAAGTCCGGTCCCTCCCTTGGCGCGGCGATCCGTGGAGTCGGCCTGTGAAAACTTCTGAAAAATATCATCACGAAAACTTTCAGGAATACCGGGGCCGAAATCCTCTACCGTCAGGTGCACCATTGGTCCTGACAACTGGACGCCAACGTTGACCGCACCGCCAGATGGAGAAAACTTGACTGCATTCGACAGAAGGTTTGTCACAACCTGGAAAAGCCGGTCCCTGTCCCCATGCACCATGACATGGTCTGGTAAGGCCGCAGCAATAACCTTGACCTTGTACTGGTTGGCAAAAGCCTCGTTATCCGTAATGGATCGCCTTATGACATCAGAGAAGTCAATAACCTGCATGTCAAAGACCATGCGCCCTGCTTCTATCTTCTGGATATCCAGAATGTCATTGACCAACCGGATAAGACGCTCACAGTTTGAATGGGCAATATGGATCAGCTCATTCGCCTTCTCGGGAAGAACACCGGCCGCACCAGCACCAACCAGCCCCAGTGATCCACGGATTGACGTCAAGGGCGTTCTTAGTTCGTGACTGACTGTAGATACGAACTCGCTTTTCATTCTCTCCACACGCTTGCGCTCGGAAATATCACGCACCACACCAATGAAGAGACGAACACCACCAATCCAGACTTCACTGACAGCCAGCTCAACCGGGAAAAGCTCCCCGTTCTTTCGTTTGGCCTCCAGCTCGCGAACCATCCCAATAGCCTTGGGAAGGCCGTGCTCCAGATAATCAGCAAGATAGGTCCCATGATGAGCGGCATAAGGCTCTGGCATCAACATGGAGACATCGTGGCCCATCATATCAGCCGCCGCATAACCAAACATTTTTTCCGCTGCAGGGTTGACAGACAGAACCTTGCCTTTCTCATTGATTGTTATAATCCCATCAACAACGGTGTTGACAATGGTACGGAACCGCTCCTCGCTGTCCTGCAGAGCCTGACGTGCCAGGTAACTTTCCGTAATGTCCAGGGCCGTTCCCCGAAATCCATTCAGATGGCCATCCTCTGTCAGAATAGGAAGCCCGGACAAACGCAAGCGAACAGATGTTCCATCGGCTCGTGAAGCATCGGCTTCCATCCGAAATCCTGTCAAGCGCCCCAGGGAGGACTCAAGAAACCTCCGGGTCTCTCCACGCATGAAAGAGACAAACAGGCAGCCCTTCATATCGGGCGGGCGATAACCAAGAACACCCTGCACGCGCTCCGTCATAAAGACGATGCAACCGGCCGCATCAACTTCCCAAACAAATTCCCCTGATGCTTCAGCAACATCCCGGAACCTTTGCTCGCTTTGCCGCAAGGCACTTTCAGCCGAAAGGCGGCGGCTGATGTTACGGGCTATCGCGAAAATACCGGCACTGTCACTGACCGCCGTAAAGGACAGGGGCGTCTTGTTACCCCCTGCCCCCGTCACATGAACAACAAATTCCTCAACCCTTGCCCCCTCGATCAAACGAGCGACAACATCATGAAATGCCTTGCGGTCATCGGAAACAACAAAGTCCGATAACAACTTACGGAGCAGACTGCCCGGTTCTACCCCCAGTACATACCCCCACGCAGGATTGACTGACACAAAAGCACCCTCTGGATCCAGAATGCACACCGGATCCGGAGACAGCTCGAACAAACGGTTACGATCTGCAATGGCCCGGGAAAGTGGCCACCACAGCAGGGACAGGGCGACCAACGCTCCGAAAAGAAGAAACAGTTCCCGGACAAGGGTGCTGTACCACTCTGCCAAGGCAACCGACCATGGCCGGGACAAGATCAGGCCCAACGGCAGATCATCGACCCGGCGTATGACCGTCATCCACTGTTCATCCTCAAGAACAGTATCGACCAGCAGGGACTCTTCTACCGGCAATGGGCCCAGAGGGAGGCTATACACCTTGCGCCCTGTCCAGTTGTTACGCTGGGGAGGCACTTCGGCCTCAACCACCGCACCCGTTCCTGTCACAAGGACAACAGACGCTCCGGTTCGTGAGGCAAGATAACGAACATGCGATGCAAGAGGGACCGTCCCGACTGTTGCCAGGATTACTCCGGAAAATGCCCCTTCAGGACTGGACAAACGGCGCGCCATGGCAATAAACCATTCGCCGCTGATACGGCCGGTTACGGGGTCGCCGACAAACAGGACGTCATTGCCTTCGTTCAACCCATCAGCAAAGAAACGAAAATACTGCCGGTCTGCAACATTGAGACGGGGAAGAATGTCGTAACCACTGTGAAAAACAACATCACCATTCTGGTCAAAGACCAGGATATCATCAATTGCAGGAGTAGACATGGCATGGCGGCGTAACTGGGATACAATGCTGGCATAGCGTGACTGAACGTCAAAACTGCCTGCCTCCAGAACAGACAGCGCCGAAATCAGGGCCACATCGACCGCCCGCAGGGAAGACGAAAGAGCCGCAGCAGACGCCCCAACCATCGCCACGGCCTCCCGGCGCGATGATTCCAGCGCGCGGCCATGACTCTGCCACTCGAACCAGATTGTCCACAGGACAAGAAGGCCCAAGGCAGAAAGCATGATAACAATAACAGACCTGTTCTGGCGCACGGGAACGGCCTTTCCCACAGCCAAGCGGACATACATACGCCCGCAGCGTCGTCCAACGGTACCAAAAATACATGCTAAAGACGAAAGAGAATTCTTTCACTAGAAAAGAGTTGTTCCGCATACCACCGGAGAATTGCGCATCAGGAGATAACAATCAAAAAATTGATCAATCAATTAGTAAGAGACATCATTCAGATCCCTGAAATCGAACTCCAGCAAACCATTGCCCGTCCAGCGCCCTGATCAAAAAAGCCTGTAAGTCAAAATCCGGGTGTGACGCCAAGACACCCGATGCAGCCTGCCCGAAACATTCACCGGAAAAACACCGCTGCAAAAACACAGAACCAGGTTGACCAACATTTTCCACCAGAACTTGGTCGCCAGGCCGCACCAGCAACAGAAACTCGGGCCCATCACCAAGAGAAAGAGTGGACATATCCTGTAGCAGGCTGGCCGACCGAATGGCACTGATCGGCCACAAGGACGAGAACAGGCACGACGCTGTACGTGGAACAAAAATAAGATCATCAATGGGGCCTGAAAGGCTTGCAATATCAAGACAGGGGCTTTCTGCATGCCGGCTGACACGATGACACTCCCATTCAAGGGCCGCCACATCGACCAGCCAAGGCGTCCCAGCCACGCTGTCCTGCTCACCCAGAAATGCAGGAAACCCATCTCCAGCATCAAGCAAGCACGGAACATGAACCGGATAAGCCCTGAAAAAGGCTCTAACCAAACCTTGGAAGCAATCTGCGCCAACCACGCGGCGCACAGCAGGAAAAACAGCTGCCATAGCATCGATCTGAACAGATAGAATCCTGCTGCAATAAACAGACAGCCCCGGTCCCTCCAGCCATTCATCAAGGTGATGCCGGATGTCGTCCTGCCCAAGCATTACTTTTGCAAAACACGCTTGCAAATCCGCCCAAGGCGGGGCCAAGCGATCAGGAAAGACAGGCACGGACATCCTCCTCCTGAAGCAGGATATCCCGTGCGACAACGACTTCATCCAGAAGCGTAATCAAGGGGGGGATGTTGTTGTCCCACTCCACCAAGACTGGGAGCGCACCCCGTATCGCAACAACCTGTCGCAAAAGATCCCAGACAGCAGATGACACACGACTGCCGTGATCATCGACCTTCAGTATCCGTCCATCGTCCAGAACCGTGTGATGATGGCCGGCGACATGGATCTCGTCCACCAGGTCGAGTGGAAACGATCGCATACACAGCTGGTAGTCCAGCCCCATATTGTGGCAGCTGACCACCACATTATTGAGATCAAGCAGCAACCGGCAGCCCGTCCGGTGTGCCAAGGCTGCAAGAAATTCAGGCTCCGGAATAACCGAATGGCGAAACCACAGGTAACGGGACGGGTTCTCAACCAGAACAGGCCGCCCCAACACCTGTTGGAGTGTATCAACGTTACGCACCACCACTTCCAGGGTCTCATACGTCAACGGTACAGGAAGCTGATCATGAAAATAGGCAGCATCATGACGGCTCCACGCCAGATGGACAGAAAAAAGGCACGGCTTGAAGCGGTTATGTAATGCCAATATGCGTGAGAGGAATGCGGGATCATCCCCACAGGATGACCCGGGCGACAGCCCTACTGAATGAAAGGAGAGGGGCCACAGATCCGCAATCTGATACAGTCCGGCCAGTAAACTTCCACCGTCCATCAAATAGTTCTCGGGATGAATTTCCAACCATCCCGGAATGGACCTCTCACACCCACGCAGTTTGACAAGGTCAGTACAATGCTGTGGCCTGAACCCAATTCCGGCCATAGAACAAGGAGCAAGGCCTGTATCCAAAATCTGCACGCCCACAGGAAAGAACCTCACCGGCCGCTACAGTTCAGAGTCCGGGTAAACACCGGGAACCTTGGAACTGCTTGCGGTTACAGTTGCACTTTTCATGATGAAATCCCCCCCTGCTCAAACTGAGATCTCAAGCCTGCGGACGCGATAGTCTAACAAAATCAGGGAGTCATACTGATCACATATGTGTGAGCGGAGAAAGATCGGACCGCTGCTTGCCACGCAGGGCCAATGCACCCAGCGTTTCATCAAGAGCCTGCCTCAGAACAACCCCGTCCGGGCCACCAGCAACCAGAAGCTCTGCCAGTTTCTGACACCCCATACGACGGGCTGTCAGTTGAAGATCGGCAACGGACAACGTACCATTCCTGGTGCTTGCTCCACCACACAGGGCCCGGACATCATCCAGGAAAATATCCAGCAACGCATCCACCTGCTCGGAACCAAGAGCACGATCAAGGTGATCAAGGATCGTATAGTCTAGGGTATGGGAGCGACCATCTGCCCCCTCTACGCGATCAGGGTTGCTATCCTCTGTCGGAGCACACGGCAGCATGACCCGAACCGTAAAGGATGATCCCTGCCCTTCCTGACTGTGCACGGTAATGCGGCCATTCATCGCCCCAACAATCTTCCGACAAATGGCCAACCCCAGGCCCGTACCCCCGAAACGCCGGGAAATGGAACTATCTGCTTGCGAGAAGTGCTCGAACAAACGATCGATCTGTTCATCCGGAATGCCAATACCACTGTCCACAACACGGAGATCCAGCAACATGGATCCATAATCATCGTCAGCATGCTCCTCTTCTGCAGGAACAACAGCCGCTTCCGCATGCAGGCACACATATCCCTTTTCTGTAAACTTGAGGGCATTGGACAAAAGATTGAGCAACACCTGCCGCAGCCGGGATGGATCACCAAAGACCGGAAGATCAACAGGCCCCTCGGCATCCCATGACAGACTGATATCCCTCTCGGCAGCAGCGCCTGCCATCAACGCCATCACATCGCGGATCATGTCACGGGGCACAAAACGCACTGTCTCCAGATCAAAGTGACCCGATTCAAGCTTGGAGAAATCCAGAATGTCATTCAGAACTTTCAGCAGGGATTCACCGGATCGTAAAATCAGGTCGGACAGTTCCTTCAGGTGCTCATCATCCAGATCATCGCGCAAGATCTGGGCCATACCAAGAATACCGTTCAGGGGTGTCCGGATTTCATGGCTCATGACAGCCAGAAAATCTGATTTTGCCCGTGCGGCCTGCTCGGCATCCAGGCGGGCCTGACGCAGGGTTTCCTGATACTGGTGGCGCTGGGTCACGTCACGCACGGTTGCAACGAATTCCAGAGTGCCCTGATGCTCCATACGGCTGATGGACAGATCCATCGGGAAGACAGACCCATCCGGACGTTGCCCGGTTACCTCGCGGGCTTCCGTCCATTGCTGCGGCATAACGCGACCGGCGCGGCACTCGGCCAAAGTACGCAGAACATCCGTACTGTGCGGAGGAGCAACCAGGTCCTTCAACGAAAGACCGTTGTGAACCAGGGACGACGAGCGAAAAATAGCAGAGGCAACAGGGCTTGCTGAAAGAATGGTACCTTGGTCGTCCGTGACCAGAACACCTTCCGGAACAGCGTCAAGAACCGCACGGTAATGAGCCTCGCTTGCCGACAAGGCCCGTGTTCTCTCCTCTACCATCTGCTCCAGCGCCACATTGCTGTCAGCCAGAACACGACGACTGTTTTCCAGTGCCTCGATAGCCTCATAGGCACGCAATGCCGAAATAGTCAGGGTCAATAATTTCTGGGCCGTCAGCTCTGTCTTCGACTTGTAGTCATTGATGTCGTAACGCATCACGACATCCCGCTCCGGCGCCTGCCCGGGCTGTCCGGTCCGCAGCACAATACGCATGGCATCCAGCTTCATGATATCACGAACATGCGAGACAAGTTCCAAGCCCGAATTCTCGGTTTCCATGACAACATCAAGAAGCATCAGCGCAACATCGCGGTTCTGCTCGAGGAGAGAGACTGCCTGACGGGCCGAGTATGCCGACAGCATCCGGACAGGACGACTGCGGAAACTGAAATCGCTGAAAATAATACGTGTGATATGATGAACCTCGACGTCATCATCAACAACCAGGACCTTCCATGCGTCCTGCATGGCAGGATCTGTTTCTGCCGGAAGCGGTATCAATCCATCCGCAGCAACGCCGGTACCGGCTGGCTCGGGCAGAAAGTCGATCGCATCATCAAGATCCATCATGCAGGGTATAATCCAGAACACTGTGCCAAGACAGGTATTGTGCCCATCACACCTTGTCTTCTCAAGTTCTGGTACCTGGATTCGTGACAGTCTGTAACCATTTCGCGCTTGCACGTTGCCTGTTGCCCGCTTCATTGTAGATGATCAGGAATCGTCGGGAAAACTGGAAATATTTCATGCGCATCACGCTGCAAAACCGTACGTTCAGCGAAATTTGTATCGGTGACACAGCATCGCTGACCCGTACCCTGACCCGGGAAGATGCTGAAGTATTCGCAATCATGTCTTCTGATCATAACCCCACACATCTTGATGATGCATGGGCTGCGAAGCTTCTGAAGAACGGCAAGGTCAGCGGGCACAGCATGTGGGCAGGCTCCCTGTTTTCGTCCCTGCTTGGCAATGAACTTCCCGGCCCTGGAACTGTGTACCGGGAGCAAACACTGCGCTTCCTCAGGGCGGTGGAATTGGGTGACACTCTGACCTTGACGCTGACGGCAACGGAAAAAAGGGAAGATGAGCATATCATCGTCTTTCATTGCCAAGGTGTAAACCAGCGCCATGAAATGGTTGTGGAAGGCTACGCAACGGTAGAAGCGCCGATCGAGAAAGTAACTGTTTCAGCAGACCCACTTCCTGAAATAACGGTGCGGCGACGCAGCCACGTGTTCAGCCGGCTTCTGGAAACCACGCAAGCAACCGAACCCGTCAAAGTTGCTGTATGTCATCCCTGTGACGAGGTATCCCTGACCGGAGCCATGGATGCTGCAAAGCATGGCGTGATCACCCCTGTGCTGATCGGGCCATCAAAACGAATCCGGTCTATTGCACGGGAGTTTGGCATCAATATTGATGGCTGCCGGATCATCGATACAGAACACTCCCATGCATCCGCATCTACGGCTGTCGGCCTGTGTCGCACAGGGGAATGCGAAGCGCTGATGAAGGGAAGCCTCCACACAGATGAACTGATGCACGAAGTGGCCAAAGGTGATACGGGCCTGCGCACCGGACGACGGATCAGTCACGTTTATATTATTGATACGCCAGCCTACCCCAAGCCCCTGTTTATCACGGATGCCGCCATCAATATCTATCCGTCGCTGCAAGACAAGGCCGATATCTGCCAGAATGCCATCGACCTTGTGCGCATCATGGGTGTGGAGCAGCCTTTGGTTGCCATCCTGTCGGCTGTCGAAACGGTATACCCCAAAATCACGTCAACCATCGAAGCCGCCGCGCTGTGCAAGATGGCAGACCGTGGTCAGATTCGTGGCGGAATCCTGGATGGGCCCCTGGCATTTGACAACGCTATTTCCAGCGAGGCCGCCCGCATCAAAAACATCAGCAGCCCGGTTGCCGGCAATGCCGATATCCTTCTGGTACCGGATCTGGAGGCCGGCAACATGCTGGCCAAACAGCTGTGCTATCTGGCTGAGGCCGAAGCCGCCGGCGTTGTTCTGGGGGCAAGGGTCCCCATTATCCTGACCAGCAGGGCCGACAGCGCCAAGGCACGTCTGGCATCCTGTGTGGTCGCGGCACGCTATGCCCAGGCCCGGCGCACAGGAAAACAAAAACTCGTGACGGGGGTTGGCTAGGTCATGGCTGAAGAAGGCATCCTGGTTCTCAACGCGGGTTCATCTTCGGTCAAGTTCACGGTCTTTGCGTTGGCTGGCCGTTCCCTTGCACCAAAACTCCATGGACAGGTTGAAGGGATAGGAACCGGTATTACACCCCGCCTTATTGCCCGAAACCGTTCTGGTGAACCGGTTGCCGACGAAGCGTGGCCTTCCGGAACACACCAGGACATTCTGCAACGCCTGATCAACTGGATTCACGCAACAGAAGGAAATCAGCTGCACCTGCGGGCTGCCGGGCACAGGGTTGTACACGGGGGTATGCTCCATGATGCCCCGGTACGGGTAACGCCCGCTATTCTGGGGCAACTGCGGGCATTTGTTCCCTTGGCCCCGCTGCATCAACCCCACAACCTCGCCCCCATTGAAACCTTGGCAAAGCTGTATCCCGAGCTTCCACAGATTGCCTGTTTTGATACCGCCTTCCACCGCCATAAACGCCCGGAAGCATCACTGGTTGGCCTGCCCCGACGCTATCTGGATGCCGGGATCAAACGCTACGGCTTTCACGGGCTTTCTTACGAATACATCGCAGGCCGCCTTGCTGAGCTGGAACCAACACGGGCCAAGGGACGGGTTATTGCTGCACATCTTGGCAGCGGTGCCAGCATGTGCGCCATGAAAGACGGGGTTGCCATTGATTCCTCCATGGGGTTTACGGCCGTGGATGGGCTGATGATGGGCACGCGCCCCGGCTCCCTGGACCCAGGGATTATCCTGCACCTTTTGCAGCAAGAGAAACTGGATGTACCGTCACTGGAGAAACTGCTGTACCGGGAGTCCGGGCTGCTCGGTGTTTCCGGCGGCCTGTCAAATGACATGAGAATACTCCTGGACAGTGATTCTCCGGCAGCACAGGAAGCCATTGATCTGTTCGTATACAAGGCCGCCAAGGAAATCGGGGCCCTTGCGGTAACAATTGGCGGGCTTGATGTCCTGGTTTTCACAGCCGGCATTGGCGAACGCTCGGCCGAAATCCGTAAACGGATCTGCGCCTTGGTATCGTGGATGGGAATCAAGCTGGACCCTGCGGCGAATACAACCCATGCCCTGCGCATCAGTACCGATGACAGCCTCATTGCTGTCTGGGCCATTCCCACCGATGAAGAACTAATGATCGCCCGCCATACGGCCCGCTTGATAGAACACGCACCGTGATCATGACCGGGGCTTGCCCCCGGCGTCTTTCACAGTCAAATATACACGTTGCGTTTCCAATCCACAGATGCTGGTGCTTATGCTTGCCGTTCTTTCTCCGGCCAAAAACCTGGACTTCTCCGCCCCTCCACCCCATTTGCCCCGAACCCGGCCTGTTCTGGCCGAGGATACAGCCATATTGGCCAAACGGGCACAACGCCTGACTCCGGATGACTTGCGCCGGCTTATGAAGCTTTCCGATCGGCTGGCAGACCTGAACTACGCCCGCTTCCAGCATATGGGCCAGGCAGAAGGCCAGGAGCAGGCCAAACACGCTGTTCTTGCCTTTGCCGGCGACACATACATTGGCCTGCAAGCCGGCACCATGAACCAAGCCGATCTGGAGTGGGCACAAGACAGGCTGCGTATCCTGTCCGGTCTTTATGGGGTCCTTCGGCCGCTGGATGCCATTGAACCCTATCGCCTGGAAATGGGAACCCGTCTGGACAACGAACGGGGGCAGGATTTATATGCCTTCTGGAAAGGCCGCATCGCGCCACACTTGGACCGGGACGTACAAGCCCAGCCGCAGCCGGTTCTCATCAATCTGGCTTCCGCCGAATATTTCAAGGCCGCCGGAGCCGAGCTGAAATCCCGGGTCATCACGCCAACCTTTCACGAGGAAAAAAACGGCAAAAGCCGTGTCATCGGGCTGATGGCCAAACGGGCACGGGGCATGATGGCCCGTTATATGATTATCAATCGCCTGGAACAGGCCGACGACCTGAAGCGTTTCAATGATGGTGGCTACCGCTTTGTTCCGGATCGCTCGGACACCACGACCTGGGTCTTTTCCCGCCCCCAACCCTGAACGACCCCGGAGCTTTTCTCATGTTACTTGCCCACACAGACCATGGCCACGCTGGAACGCCGCTGATTATCCTGCACGGCTTATTCGGATCTGGCCGCAACTGGGGATCCATTGCCCGGACCCTGTCCGGTCACGGATACCACGTCTTCTGCCTTGATCTGCCCAATCATGGAAACAGCCCATGGACCGATGGCCCGGTTGACTACGTATCCATGGCAAACACTGTCATGGAGTGGATGGACAGGCAGGGGCTGCACAAAGCCATTGTGCTCGGCCACTCCATGGGGGGGAAGATTGCCATGACCATGGCTCTTCACCATCCAGAGCACGTGGAGCGCCTTCTGGTCGTCGATATTGCACCCGTCGATTACGGCAGCGCCGAACATCGCACCTATATTCAGGCCATGGAAGCAGTAAACCTTGTCGGCGTTACGCGCCGCGCCGAAGTCGAGGCTCAACTGGCCCATGCCATCCCGGAGGAATCCCTGCGCAAGTTCCTGACCCAAAACCTGGTCACAGACGAAAGCAGGGGCCATCTGAAGTGGCAGATCAACCTGCGGACCCTGGATGACAGCATGGATGCCATCCGCGCATTCCCCGCGACCGTTGAAACATCCCCGTACAGAAACCCGGCCCTGTTTCTTGTCGGTGGACAATCAGGCTACGTGACCTCAAGGGGCGAAGCACGCATTCAGGCCCTGTTCCCGTATCATGCCTTGGTCCGTATGGACGGGTGCGGGCACTGGCCACACGCTGAAGCCCCGGGAACATTTATCGGTCACGTGCTGGAGTTCCTGCAACAGGGATAAGCCCCCAACACTCTGGCTACAGCGTGCTGGAGCCATCGTCACGGCCAGCCAGATAACGGCTGGCCGAAACAAGGATATCACGCTTCCCGACATGGTTGGCAGCGCTGACAATTCCTTCTGTTTCCATCTTTTCGACAATACGGGCAGCACGGTTATAGCCGATTTGCAGGTGGCGCTGGATAAAGCTGACCGATACTTTCTGCTCGCGCATCACCAGTGCAACCGCCTGGTCATAGGGATCGTCATAGCCCCCCTCACCCAAGGCCGTGTTGTCGAAGACAGACCCTGCCCCGTCAGAGGAATCTCCATCCGGATCATCTCCCTCTTCGGTAATGGCGTGCAGGTAATCAGGCTCACCACAGAAGTCCTTGATGTGGCGCACGACACGCTCCACCTCGGCATCTGATACAAAGGGCCCATGCACACGGGTGATACGCCCACCCGCAGCCATATACAACATATCACCCTGGCCGAGGAGCTGTTCAGCGCCCTGCTCGCCCAAGATGGTGCGGCTGTCAATTTTACTGGTGACCTGGAACGAGATACGGGTCGGGAAGTTGGCCTTGATGGTGCCGGTGATTACATCGACGCTGGGGCGCTGGGTGGCCATGATCAGGTGAATACCTGCAGCACGGGCCATCTGAGCAAGGCGCTGGATCGTGGCCTCAATTTCTTTTCCGGCAACCAGCATCAGGTCTGCCATTTCATCGACCACAATCACAATGTAGGGCAACTGTGAGAGGTCAACAATCTGATCCTCAAATTCCGGCTCGCCGGTCTCACGATCAAAACCAACCTGAACCTTGCGGGTAACCTGCTCCCCCCGTGCGGCCAGATCACGAACCCTCTCGTTGTAACCTTCGATATTCCGCACCCCGACGGCAGCCATGTTGCGATAGCGCGTCTCCATCTCCCGCACTGCCCACTTGAGGGCCACAACAGCTTTCCTTGGATCGGTAACAACCGGGGTCAAGAGATGCGGTATACCGTCGTAAACAGACAGCTCCAGCATCTTGGGATCCACCATGATCAAACGGCACCGTTCCGGCGACAAACGGTACAGCAGCGACAGAATCATGGTGTTGATGCCAACCGATTTGCCGGATCCCGTCGTCCCGGCAATCAGGAGATGGGGCATCCGGGCCAGATCAACGACTACCGGATCCCCACCAATATCTTTACCCAAGGCCAACGGCAACCGACCGCCATGAGCTCCGAAAGCGGGGGACTCAAGCATCTCGCGCAACCAGACAGTTTCCCGCTCCTCGTTGGGCAGCTCAATCCCGATGGCCGAGCGCCCGGGGACAACAGCAACACGAGCTGTTACCGCACTCATCGAACGGGCGATGTCATCAGACAGATTGATCACTGTCGAGGACTTGGTCCCCGGCACAGGCTCAAACTCATACAGCGTCACTACTGGCCCGGCCTTGACCTCCATGATCTCGCCGCGAACCTTGAAATTCTTCAGAACCGTCTCCAGGGTCCGCGCATGCTCGGCCAGAACAGTTTCGTCGGCTTCCTCTCCATCGCGTACGGGGGGAGACTGCAAGACATCAAAGGCAGGAGCATGATAGCCATCATCGCTGTCAACTTCATGCGTACACTCAACAGAAACAGGATCATCGGGGATGCTGTATTCCCCCACATTTTCTTCCGGTTCCGGATCCTCTGGGTCATATACACCAACTTCGGGATTATCCTCTGCATTGCAGCTATCAGCAGACGGCAAAGCAGGCTCAGATGTCTCCAGACTATCGACGGAAGCGATATCCTCTACATCAGCGACAGGGTCGTGACACTCTACGCCAGCCAGAAAGGCAAAGGCGGCAATCACAGCCAAGGCTTCCTCTTCTTGGCCCGTCCCATAGACAATGGCAGCCTCGGGTCGTCCTGGCTTGTATTCAACATCCCACTCCAGCACACCATCTGGCCATACATTCTGCACCAGGCGATAGGGCCGGGACTGAAGCGCGCACCAAAGATTGAACTCTGCGGCCGTCATGGCGTCCCGCACAATAACAATGTCTTCCCGGCTTGTTGCCTGGTCAGCAGGAAACTGGTCTATGGTCATGCAGCTAGCTCTGAAATATGGGTCAGGGGAAGATGGCTTCAGGAAACCACGGCTCCGGCGGGCGGGGAAAGACGATAAACAGACAACAACAATTTCTCCACCTGTCCCTCTCCACTGAACAGAGGAAGAACAAGCCGCTCCCAGGCATGGTCGCTGTCTTCGGACATCCCACCACAGACGCGCGCCAAGGGAATATGCTCCTGCACAACCTGATCGTAATCGTCGCAAAGTGCCTGTGCCGGCCCCTCGCCTGTAACCTCGTCATCAACAGGGCAACCCGTTGGATCAGCCCCGAAGACAGGAAGCAAACCACGTCCACAATAGGTGTAGGACAACTGTCCGTCTTCGTTGCGGGCCACATCAACAACGGCCAGATCGTCAAGCCACGGACGCATGGCAGACGGATCAAGATTATCGGCCATAGGAAGTGTCTCGTCATCGCACAAACGTAACCAGAACTGGTACAGGTCTTTCAGACAGGGATGACGGAGAACAAGGACAAGACGACTCATCGGTGGGGATTCCGTTGGCAAGGGTCTGAAAGCAAAGGCCGGGCCCTATGTGTAGGATACGCACACCTTGCCTGCAAGAGGCAGTATTATGGATTGTCGAGAGAGTGTGCGTCCAGGGCCTGCGCAAAGGCATCGACAAGGGTATCAAACGGCAACATCACCGACCCATGGCGGGACGGCACAACCTCTGCCGGACGCAGGATGTCAAGATCCGCCCAGCGCCCACCGGGAAAGACGACATCCTGTCCCTTCAGCATGGCCTTGACCTGATCACGAACAGCACAGAGATCGGATAAAGAAAGTCCGGGAGCCGCAGACACGACAATAGCCGACGCTGCTGCAGCCAGAGCACAAGCTTGGACATCATAGCCAAGGGCAGAAACCCGCCCGGCCGAATCAAGCACAACAGAAAACGTCACCTGACTGCCGCACAGCGGGCTGCGGCGCTGCACAACCGCATGCGCAGCATCCACGACAACAGCGTCAGCCATCGAGGCCGCCAACACTTTCATGCGCGCCGAGTAAAGATCAAGAAGTTCAGGGTCAATCATGACTGTAAACATCCATTGTGCACATCATCTTGTCCAGTACAAATACAAGCATCCCGATGCTGCACGACATGCAAAGAGAACACGCATAGTACGAAAATACTTGACGGAACTACCCGCATAGATACCGTGAGCCAGAGGCGAAGCTGTTACGGGGCCATGCACCATGGGGGAGCCCGAACAGATCGTATAGCATCCAGGGGGGAAGTTATATGTCCGTTACCTTGAAATCACGCTATCGTATATCACGTGCTTGCCTGTCCCTTGCTCCGGCACTGGCCCTGTCTCTTGCGGCAGGGAACGCGGCGGCATCAGGCTTCCAGTTGCGGGAACAGGGTTCAGCCGGGCAAGGCAGTTCATTTGCCGGCGCCACTTCAAGCGCACGGGACCTGTCCACAATCTATTTCAATCCAGCCGGACTGACCCGTCTGTCGGGGCATGCTGCGCAGGCCAATATGTCGTTTGTCATCCCGTCCGCCAAGTTCAAGAACAATGGCTCGACGGTGGCGGGCACTGCTGTACTGGGAAGCAATGACGGCGGTGATGCCGGGGGGCTGGAACTGGTCCCATCACTGTATGCGCTGTATTCCCACAGCAATGACCTCAAGTTCGGCTTGGGGATCAATGCACCCTATGGCCTGAAAACAGACTACAAGAGCGGGTGGCAAGGGCGCTTCCATGCCCTGAAGAGCGAGCTGAAAACAATCAACGTCCAGCCCACGGTTGCCTATCGTATCAGCAACTGGGTGTCTGTTGGTGGTGGCATCAACATCCAGAAAGCCGACGCCACATTGACCACTGCAATAAACAACACTGCCTTTGGCGAAGCCGGTGAAGGATACACGGAACTCAGCGGTGATGACTGGGCTGTTGGTTACACGATGGGGGCAACGATACAGCCCTTTTCCAACACACGCCTTGGCATTGCCTATAAGTCACGCATCGAACACACGCTGGAGGGTGATGTAAGATTTTCCAACATGGGGGCGCTTGGCGGAAATACAAATTTTTCCAGCACCAAGGGAAGCGTAAAGCTGACCACACCCGACATGCTCAGCCTTGGGATCACCTATAACATTACCCCGGCGTGGGCGGTCATGGGGGAAGCCGCATGGACCAACTGGTCCCTGTTTGATGAAACCCGCGTCAAGAAAGCGAATGGCAGCGCCGATACGGTCAATCCGGAAAACTGGGAAGACACGTGGTTCTTTGCCCTTGGCACCAACTATCAGGCTACCGACAAGCTGGATCTCAGCTTTGGCGTTGCCTTTGATGAAGCCCCGGTACCGGATGGATACCGCACCCCGCGTATTCCAGACTCCAACCGGGTCTGGGCCTCGCTCGGGGCAGGTTATGCCATCACCGACAGCATCAACCTGACCGGCGCCTACACCCATATCTGGACCGGCAAGGCACCGATCAGCAAGACCGCAGGAAACCCCGCCGCTCCCGACGTATTACGGGGCAAATTCGATACATCGGTTAATATTGTCACGCTTGGCCTGACCGCCCGGTTCTGACCGGAAGGAGCACCCCTGCCCCGGCATGGGCCGGGGGTGATTCCTCTTTCTTCAGCGACAGGCGTTGTACCACCCCATGCGCATACGCCTGTTACTGTTTCCCCGCTCCCCGTCGATGCCAAGGGATTCTGCGATGACGCCTGACGTCCAGACAACAGCCGCCCTGTCTTCCCTGTCTGCGGCCGATGTTCGCCACCATACCCCGGATGTGGACTGGGACAGCCCGTTTACCCCGGAGCCCCTGTATGCGGCGCTGGATCGTTCGGTACAAAACTATGGCGACCTCCCCTACCTTCATTTCATGGGACGAACCTGGACCTACCGGGATGCATCAACCTTGGTTGACCGCACGGCCCGCGGCCTGCAGGACCTGGGGGTAGGCCAAGGCACAAACGTGGGCCTGTTCCTGCCCAATTGCCCGTATTACACCATCCTGTACTTTGCCATCCTGAAAGCCGGCGGCACGGTGGTGAATTTCAACCCGCTTTATGTAGAACGTGAAATTGCCAATCAGGTACGGGATGCCGGCGTACAGATCATGGTCACGCTGGACCTGATTCAATTGTACCCCAAGGTACGACACGTGCTGGAGCAAAAGGACACCCCGCTCAGCCGCATTGTTGTCTGCCCGATGCGCCGCATTTTACCACCCCTGAAGGGTTTCCTGTTTGCAGCCCTGAAACGGGCCGAGGTAGCGCCGGTTGATCACGACGACAAGACGATCTGGTTTGATCACCTGACCGACAATGCAGGCGATTTCCGGCGTATCCCCGTCAACCCGGTCGAGGACGTCGCAGTCCTGCAGTACACAGGGGGCACCACCGGAATCCCGAAGGGAGCCATGCTGACCCATGCCAACCTGGCGGTAAACTGCCAGCAGGCCATACGCTGGTTTCCGGGCGTTCGCATGGGGCAGGAAAAACTGCTGTGCGTGATTCCGTTCTTTCACGTTCTTGCCATGACAGCCCTGCAAAACCTGGGAACGGCTATCGGGGCCGAACTGGTTCTGCTCCCCCGGTTCGAACTGAAGGGATTTTTGAAAACCATCAACCAGAGCAAACCAACCCTGATGGTCGCAGTACCCACCCTGTTCACCGCCATCCTGAACGCTCCGGATCTGTCGCGCTATGATCTGTCATCCCTGCGGGCCTGTATATCCGGCGGGGCGCCGCTGCCGGTTGAGGTCAAGCTGCAGTTCGAGAAACTGACTGGCTGCGTTGCGGTGGAAGGATATGGCCTGTCCGAAAGTTCTCCCATCGCTACCTGCAATCCGATGGTCGGGATCAACAAGCCGGGGTCCATAGGTATCCCCATGCCCGGCACACGGATCGAAATCCGCTCTCTGGATGGCAATGATACCCTGATGCCACGAGGGGAAAAAGGCGAGGTATGTATCATCGGGCCCCAAGTCATGAAGGGATATTACAACCGCCCCGAGGAAACCGCCCGATCGATTCGGGACGGACGCCTCCACACCGGCGATGTCGGAACTATTGACCATGATGGGTACGTCTATCTGGTGGACCGGATCAAGGATGTGATTCTGGCCGGCGGGTATAACATATACCCACGTGTCATCGAGGAGGCCCTGTATCTGCATCCGGATGTTGCTGAAGCCGTTTGCATTGCGGTTAGCGATCCCTATCGCGGACAAGCCCCGAAATGCTTCGTACGGCTGCGCGACAATGCAGGCGACATCACGCCGGAACAATTGAAAGATTTCCTGAGTGACAAGGTATCGAAAATAGAAATGCCAAAAAGTATCGAAATCCGGGATGAACTGCCCAAGACCCCCGTTGGCAAGCTGTCCAAGAAAGAGCTGGTTGCCGAAGAGGCTGCCAAGAGCGGTCAGGAACAACCACCCCTCTAACGGCTTCAAGCTACCCTCAATGCCTCAAGAATACATCACACAGACGGCCTTGGACCATACACAGACAGGCATCGCTACATCCTGACTTCAGGCTGGTATCAGCCCAAGAAGCAGACATGCTCCGTGGAGGAAACAGAAATATGGGTATCAGACATGTTGTCATCGCCGGATATGCCCGGTCTCCCTTTCACCTTGCCGGCAAAGGCGGACTGACCAAGGTACGCCCGGAAGATTTGGCAGCACAGGTTGTCAAGGCTCTGGTAAAGCGCAGCAGCGTCAAACCGGAAGACCTGGAAGATCTGATTGTCGGCAATGCCTTCCCGGAAGGTGAACAGGGCTTCAACATCGCACGGATCATCGGCTTCCTCGCTGAACTGCCACAGGGAATCGGCGCTGTGACCGTCAACCGCTTCTGCGGTTCATCCATGCAGGCCATCCATCAGGCAGCCGGTGCCATACAGCTGGGCGCCGGAGAAGCCTTCCTGTGTGCCGGGGTCGAAAGCATGACCCGCGTTCCGATCATGGGCTTCAATCCCATGCCCCATCCGGAACTGTACCGCAAAATGCCCCAGGTTTTTGCAAGCATGGGGGATACCGCCGAAAATGTTGCCAAAAAATACCAGATTACACGCAAGGAACAGGAAGAGTTTGCCGTCACCTCACATGCAAAAGCTGAGAAGGCACGCAAGGCTGGTCTTTTCAAGGATGAGATTGTCAGTATAACCGGGCCAAAAGGTGACGTGGTTGACAGCGATGGCTGCATCCGGGCGGATACCTCGCTGGAAACCCTGTCCAGCCTGAAGCCGGCGTTCAATGCAGAGGGAACCGTGACAGCGGGCACGTCTTCCCCCCTGACCGACGGGGCCGCAGCGGTTCTGGTCTGTTCCGAGGACTATGCCATGAAGCATGGCCTGACCCCGGTTGCCCGACTGAAGAGCATTGCCGTCTCAGGATGTGCACCGGAAATCATGGGAATCGGGCCGGTGGAAGCAACCCGCAAAGCCTTGTCCCGCGCGGGACTGGCCGTCAAGGATATCGACGTTGTTGAACTGAACGAGGCGTTTGCCAGCCAGTCCCTCGCCTGTATCCGCGATTTGGGACTAAGCCCGAAATCAATCAACCTTGATGGCGGTGCCATTGCCCTGGGGCACCCCTTGGGGGCAACCGGTGCCCGTATTGTCGGAAAGGCAGCCAGCGTCCTGAAACGCGAAGGCGGCAAGTACGCCTTGGCGACACAGTGCATCGGCGGCGGCCAGGGCATTGCCACCATCCTTGAAGCCATATCCTGACACCACGGGGAGAAACAATAGATGGCAACCCCGATCAACAAGGTAGCGGTCATTGGAGCCGGCGTCATGGGTGCCGGCATTGCGGCTCATATTGCCAATGCCGGCGTTCCCGTTGTGTTGCTGGATATTGTTCCAGCCGATGCGGAAAACCGGAGCGTCATCGCCGAAACTGCTGTACAGAAAATGTTGAAGGCAGACCCGGCACCCTTCATGACCAAAGGATGCGCCAGAAATATCCAGACCGGGAATCTGGAAGATGATCTGCCGCGGCTGGCCGACTGTGACTGGATTATCGAAGCCGTTGTCGAACGGCTGGATATCAAGCAGGACCTGTACCGGAAACTGGATGGCGTACGCAAGAAGGGCTGCATTGTCTCTTCCAACACGTCAACGATTCCGCTGGAAAGCCTGACCAAGGGACTTTCTGATGCCTTTTCCCGTGATTTCTGCATCACGCACTTTTTCAATCCGCCACGGTACATGCGGCTGCTGGAAGTGGTGCGCGGCCCACAAACAAGGGCGGAGGCGATCGATGCCGTATCCGCGTTCTGCGACCTGAAGCTGGGCAAATCGATTGTTCACTGCCAGGACCGACCGGGCTTTATCGGCAACCGCCTTGGCATTCTCTGGATCCTGGCTGCCGTTGTCGAAGCAATGGACAACGATATCAGTATCGAAGAAGCCGATGCCATTCTCGGGCGTCCGTTCGGCATTCCCAAAACCGGCGTTTTCGGGTTGATGGATCTGGTCGGCCTGGACCTGATGCCGCACATCCTTCAGTCCATGCTGTCCCTGCTGCCCAAAACCGATGCCTTCCATGTTATCAACCGCGATCTTGCACTGATCCGGACCATGATTGCCGATGGCTATACCGGCCGCAAAGGCAAGGGGGGCTTTTACCGTATCAACCGGACCAGTACAGAAAAGATCAAGGAAGGAATCGACCTGAAGACTGGGCAGTACCGGGTTTCCGTCAAGCCTCAGCTGGCTTCGCTTGATGCCGCAAAAGAAGCCGGAAAGAAGGCCGGTCAGGTTCTTCTGTCCCATCCGGACAAAGGGGGACGGTATGCACGGCGCGTTATGGCCCGCACGTTGTCTTATGCCGCATCCCTGATACCAGACGTTACCGCATCGGTTGATGACATCGATGAAGCCATGCGCCTTGGCTATAACTGGAAATTCGGCCCGTTCCAGCTGGCTGACCAGATCGGCCCCGATGCGCTGATCGCCACCCTCAAACAAGAAGGCATGCCTGTACCTGCCTTCCTGGAGACAGCAGCGGGCAAGAGCTTTTACCAGATTGAGAACGGGCGGCGGATGGCCCTGTCTCCGGACGGATCATGGAAAGAACTGACCCGTCCGGATGGCGTCATCCTTCTGGAGGATATCAAGCGTACGGCAAAGCCACTGCTGAAGAATGGCTCAGCCTCTCTGTGGAATATCGGTGACGGGGTTGCCTGTCTGGAATTCACATCAAAGATGAATTCACTGGATCCCGAGATCCTGAAAATGATCAGCCAGACGGTTCGCTTCATTCCCAAAAACGGCTTCAAGGCTCTTCTGGTCTACAACGAAGGCTCCAATTTCTCGGTTGGTGCCAATCTTGGTCTGGCTATTTTTGCGGCCAATATTGCAGCCTGGCCCATGATCGAAGAGATGGTGGAAAACGGTCAGAAAGCCTACATGGCCTTGAAGCGTGCCCCGTTCCCGGTTGTCGGAGCACCATCGGGCATGGCGCTGGGAGGTGGGTGCGAAATCCTCCTGCATTGTGATGCCGTACAAGCCCATGCAGAAACCTATATGGGCTTGGTCGAAGTCGGGGTTGGCCTGATCCCGGGCTGGGGTGGCTGCAAGGAAATGCTGCACCGCCTGAGTGTTCATCCGGCCCTGCCCAAGGGGCCAATGCCACCGGTTGCAAAAGCCTTTGAGACCATTTCCACCGCAACCGTGGCCAAGTCCGCCATGGATGCCAAGGAACGTGGTTTCCTGCGGGACAGTGACGGCATTACCATGAACCGTTACCGCCTGCTGGCCGACGCCAAGGCAAAAGCCTTGGCCATGGTTCAGGGTTATAAACCGGCAGAGCCCATCGAACTCAAACTGCCGGGTGAAACCGGGAAGGTTGCCATGGAAATGGCACTGGGCCAGTTCCGCCGCATGGGCAAGGCAACACCGTACGACGAAGTGGTTTCCCTGGAACTGGCGAACATCCTGTCCGGCGGAGAAACGGATCATACCGAGACCCTGACAGAAGAAAATATTCTTGCGCTGGAACGGTCCTCTTTCATGCGGCTGGTGCGCCAGAAAGGCACACTGGACCGGGTCGAGCACATGCTGCTGACCGGCAAGCCCCTGCGCAACTGACAAGCTGAAGGAAAAACGCCATGGCCGCTCCCTACAAGGCCCCCCTGCGTGAGATGCGCTTTGTCCTGCACGAGCTTTTTGACGGTGGCGCGCTGCATACCCTGCCCGGCTATGAAGACATGACACCGGATGTCCTGGACGCCGTGCTGGAAGAAGCTGCCAAGTTCTGCGAGCAGGTCCTCTACCCTCTCAACCGTCCCGGTGACGAGGAAGGCTGCACCTATGAAAACGGGGTGGTACGAACACCCTCGGGTTTCCGTGATGCCTACCGGGCATTCTGCGAGGCTGGATGGGCGGCCATTGCCTGCTCTCCGGACTATGGGGGCCAGGGCATGCCCAAGCTGGTCAACAGCTTGGTGGAAGAGATGATCTGCTCGGCAAACCTCAGCTTTGGCATGTACCCCGGCCTGACCCATGGCGCGTATGTCTCGCTGTCGGCCTATGGCACGGAAGAGCAGAAAAACGTTTATCTTCCGAAGCTGGTCTCTGGTGAATGGTCAGGAACCATGTGCCTGACCGAACCGCATTGCGGAACAGACCTGGGTATGATCCGCACCAAGGCTGACCCCAACCCGGACGGCAGCTATCGCATTACGGGCACCAAGATTTTTATCTCGGCCGGGGAACATGACCTGAGCGAGAACATTATCCACCTGGTTCTGGCCAAACTACCCGGAGCACCCGAGGGCGCCAGGGGCATTTCCCTGTTTGTGGTACCGAAATTCCTGCCGGATCCGGCAGGAAACCCGGGCCAGCGCAACGGTGTCATGTGCGGTTCGATTGAACACAAGATGGGGATCAAGGCGTCTGCAACCTGTGTCATGAATTTTGATGACGCAACCGGGTGGCTGGTAGGAGAACCACATAAAGGCATGCGTGCCATGTTCACGATGATGAACACCGAGCGGCTGGCCGTTGGTGTCCAGGGGCTTGGACTGGGCGAAGCATCATACCAAGGGGCCGTAGCCTATGCCCGTGACCGGATTCAGGGGCGCGCCCTGAGTGGTGCCAAAAAGCCCGAAGCCAAGGCCGATCCCATTCTGGTTCATCCTGATGTCCGCAAGATGTTGCTGACCCAGCGTGCCACCATGGAAGGATCACGTGCTTTGGTGGCCTGGGTTTCCCATGCACTGGATCTGGCAACCGCACATCCGGACCCAGATGTGCGCCAGGAAGCGGATGATCTGGTGGCCCTGATGACCCCTATCGTCAAAGCCCTGATCACCGACCTGGGGTCAGAGGCAACCAACCTGGGCGTTCAGGTTTACGGCGGACATGGCTATATTCGTGAATGGGGTATGGAGCAATACGTCCGCGACGCACGTATCGCCCAGATTTACGAAGGTACCAACGGCATCCAGGCCCTGGATCTGGTCGGCCGCAAGATGCCCGCTTTCGCTGGACGTTACCTGCGACGATTCTTTCACCCGGTATCCGACTACATCGCTGCCAAAGGCGAAGATGAGGCTATGGAAGAATTTGTTGCCCCGCTGGCCAAGGCATTCACGCGCCTGCAACAAGCCACAGGTTTTATCGCACAAAAGGCCATGGCCAACCGCGATGAAGCCGGCGCGGCATCGTCTGATTTCCTGCGGCTCTTTGGCCTGACAGCCATTGCCTATCTGTGGTGTCGCAGTGTTGATGTCGCGCGCGACAAACTGGCTACGGGTACCAACGGAGATGCCGCATTCTACGAGGCCAAGATTGCCACGGCCCGTTTCTTCATGCAGCGGGTCCTGCCACAGACGGGTGCCCTGTTTTCCGGGCTGATGAGCGGTGCCTCAAGCATGATGGACTTCCCCGACGACGCCTTCTAGGATACTCCTTTCCTGTCCGTCTTTTGTTCCTTAACCACGTATAAAAGACGGACCATCCCCTCAGGCAGGCCACACACGATGACTCTCTGGCTGCGTTTCCTGTGGCTTCTGGTATGTGTCTGGTTCCGGCCACGGCTGGGCTTTACCGAAACCTCGGTCCTGAAGGGTCGGGTTTGGCCATCGGATGTTGACCTGAATATTCACATGAACAACGCGCACTATGCTGCGATCATGGATCTTGGCCGGATCGACCTGATGATGCGCTGTGGCATGTGGAAGCTGATCCTGAAAAACAAGCTGCAGGCAATGGTCGGGGCCCAGATGCTACGCTATCGCAAGGGATTGCGGCCTTTTCAGCCGTTCCAGCTTGAAACACGGCTTGTGTGCTGGGATGATCGCTGGCTGTGGATCGAGCAGAAGTTCGTGACCCGCAAGGGCGTTGTGGCCTGTATTGCCATGGTCAAAACCTGCTTTGTCGACGCGGCCGGCGTTGTAGACCCCAGTCACATTGCCACAATGCTTGGCGCCGATTCAGGGTTGCGTCCTCCGCTTCCACATTGGATTGAAAGCTGGAATGATGTTGAAGTTGGTGCCTTGGAACGCAAGGCCTGATCAAGCGGTACACTTTTTCCAGACAACAACAGACGATGGATTCTCCGGCTGGGCAAAGGATGCATTGAGAGCCACACCGGTTATCGTGATGGCCTGTTCACGCACAGCATGTTCCAGGCACGCCCACATGTTCAGGTTATAATCCTTGAAGCGGATAAAGGCGTTGTGCGCATGATTGACAGCGCTCCACGCGCTTCTGGGGACTGCCTGAAAACCGAATGGTTCGATATGGACACCGGTGATGTCCTCCGCAGAAGCTGCAAGATTGACAAAGAAATCCAACGGTAACTTCTCAACCTGCTCAAGGGAGTGGCAGCTAAAAACCAGCACCTTGTCCTTACCGGGAATAAAAGGAAAGGATGCCAGGCGGTGATCGGTAAAAACGGTTTGAATCGGGGTTAGATCCGGAAAACTGGCATTGAAGAACTCCATGGCGTCCCGTCCGGACTGGGTATATTCAGCCCCGATGAGCGCAAGGTCAGGGCGCCGCAGATGATGGCGCAGCTCCATCAGGTTACGACCATAACCGGCACCAAGCTCTACAATAGACTTAACCTTATCATCACAATGCTGCACGACCGCAGAGAGTATCTGATTAAAGCTGTATGATGGTGCGGATAGGCTTTGCTGATTGCTGTCAGGATTTGGCACCAGCCTTACAACACCGTTAAGGTACAAAGTACCATCGCCTGTCGGGGAAGGCAGTTTCTCTACACCAAAGGTAAACTGTTGCTCCAGATTAACGAGGCAAGCTATAATATCGAATGGCGTCTTGGCTCCACCCTCCAAGGCCTGACGAAAGACTTCCAGCCGCGCAGCCCACACGATTTCATAAAAATTCTGGTTCGTATACGGGATAGGCTGCGTAATTTCCACCTTGATAGCCTTATAATGCACCGCACTGCCCCCCCTGTTCATCGCTTGTGGGGAACAGTGTCCACGGATCTGGTTAAAAAATCCTGTTGTAAAGACAAACTATTATGCAAACGTCTTGCTTTCCGGGCCATACCGGGTATACCGCTGCCAATCATGATGACAGAAGCGCAGGACCAGCTTGAGGATGTTGCGCGCCGTTACGCTGTGCGCACAACCCCTTTCCTTGAACGTCAAATGGCTGATCTGCCGGACGACAGCCCTTTGGCGCGACAATTCCGGCCCTCTGTCAAGGAACTGCTTACAACCCCCGATGAATTGGCTGACCCAATCGGCGACAGCCTGAAGAGCCCGATAGCTGGGATTGTTCATCGTTACCCGGACCGGGTTCTTCTCAAGCCGGTACACGTTTGTGCAGCCTACTGCCGCTTCTGTTTCCGCCGCGAAGTTGTGGGACCAGGCTCTGAAAGCCTGAATGATGAAGAGCTTGAGAAAGCCCTGTCCTACATTGCAGACCACACGGAACTGCGCGAGGTCATCCTGACAGGCGGAGACCCCCTGCTGCTGTCACCCCGGCGCCTGCACTACATCCTCGGCGCATTGGACAGCATGGATCATATCGAACTGATTCGCTTCCATACGCGCCTGCCCATCCATGACCCCAAGCGCATTACACCAGACCTTGTTACCGCATTGACTTCCCTGGACAGGGCCACCGTCTGGGTTGCCATTCACGTCAACCACGCCGATGAATTTGCCCCCGAAGTCTGCCATGCTGTTGCAAGCCTGAGCAAAGCGGGAATTCCACTTGTTTCACAGACTGTGCTTCTGAAAGACGTCAACAACAACGTGGATGCATTGGAGGCCCTGTTTCGTGCCTGCCTGCGCAACAGGATCAAGCCCTACTACCTTCACCACCCTGACATGGCCAAGGGAACCAGCCACTTCCGGCTGGAAATAGAGGAGGGACGTGCCCTGCTGAAAGCTTTGCGCGGACGCCTGACGGGCATCGCCCTGCCACACTATATCCTAGATCGTCCCGGTGCCCTGGGCAAGGTTCCACTTGGCCCCAGCTGGCCAGAGGACTGGGCAGACTCCCAAGCCTAGGGAATGCCGTCCCACCCACATGCCTTCAAGGCATCCCGCATATGCTCTGGCGGGGGGGCATCTACAAAAATCGGTGGCTTTTCAGCATACAGGGGAATGCGGACCGAACGGGCATGAAGATGCATACGGACCCGCTGACCCACATCGCCGTAAACCCGGTCCCCCAGCAACGGGGCACCAATATGCGCCATATGCACCCGAATCTGGTGGGTACGCCCTGTTCTGGGGCGACATTCAATCCACGCCAGCCCCTGCGAAGAACGCCCAAGAACCCGATATTCGGTCACAGAAGGCTGCCCTCCCGCTGGATCCACAACCATTTTCCACCCACCGGCGGGAGTCAGCTTGCTCAAGGGCTGGTCTACAACACCTGCACCAACCTCTGGAATTCCCGTTGTGACAGCCCAATAGACTTTACCAACAGCCCCCTGCTGAAACAGCTTGCCCATCCGCCGCAACCCCTTGTGATGACGGCCCAAGATCAGGCATCCGGATGTATCCCGATCCAGACGATGGGCCAAAGAAGGGGGGCGCGGGTGTTCAAAACACAAATAGCGGAAATAATCCTCGACCGTATCACCGCCCCCTGGTCCTGCATGAACAGGCATTCCAGCAGGTTTATCAAGAACCAGAACAAGCCGGTCCCGGTAAAGAACACGTTGTCTGGCTTCATCGGGGGTCATGGTTGGTCCATCCTGCAAACACGAGGCACCCGTCAGAATCAAGAAACACGGCAACGCTTCTGATCGCGGAACAGCCCAAAGAAAAAGTAATAAAAAAGGCGCCTTTTCATTTGAAAAGGAGCCTCTCCCGCTTGTGCTCTTGGCGTCCCCACGGGGATTCGAACCCCGGTCGCCGCCGTGAAAGGGCGGTGTCCTAGGCCTCTAGACGATGGGGACGTCGTAGGCACGGCGGGTTTGTAGCCGTCCGCACCGAAACAATCAAGCCTTATTTTTCAGGGGATAACATTTTTTCTACAGGAATTTACCGACAGGCGATCCGCCCACTCGATTGCAATCAAGGGGTACGGCAAAAACTTATGGCACTCACTAGCTTTCTCACATAAGCAGAAAAAATCAGAAACATGCAAACAAAGTACATTCATAAAATTCTTTCTTAATCAATATCATGACTGTGATAGTGCTTTTTTATCCCTGCATCACAAAAGTCTCGCTTTCGCAGAATGAATTGCTATGGTTCTGGTGCCCTGCCGGAGACGGCTAGACATATGACGGTGACCAATTCTGAACATGGCAGAATTCCGCCGCTTGGACCCATGGAAACATGGCGCCTGTCTTTTCAGGTTGTGGCACGCAAAGCGAATGATTGAGTCAACGATTTAGGTGACACTTATGGATATTTGGCGCAGCCTCCTTGGAATGGCCATCCTTCTGTTGATCGGCCTGGCCATTTCCAATAACCGCCGTGCGATCAGGCCCAGGGTTGTTGTTGCGGCCTTGCTTTGCCAGATTGCTATTGGGGCACTGGTTCTGTTTGTGCCCTTGGGCAAGGATGTTCTGGCTGCTGCAGCAAATGGCGTAAACCATGTTCTGGATTATGGTCACGAAGGCGCTGCTTTTCTGTTCGGCGGCCTTGTTGACAGCAAGATGTTTGTGTTGTTCGGCGACAGCGGCTTTGTCTTTGCCTTCCGCGTCCTCAGTGCCATCATTTTTGTAACCGCCCTTGTTTCAGTGCTCTACTACATTGGGCTGATGAAGTGGTTTGTGATCATACTGGGCACCCTGTTCCACAAGGTAATTGGCGTATCCAGACTGGAATCATTCTCGGCTGTCACCACTATTTTTGTTGGCCAAAGCGAAATGCCCGCCGTCGTCAAGCCCTTCATCAACCGTATGAACGGGGCAGAATTGTTTACGGTCATGTCGAGCGGCATGGCCGCTGTTGCTGGCTCGGTACTGGCAGGATACGCCGGCATGGGCGTCAAGATGGAATACCTGCTGGCGGCTTCGTTCATGGCTATTCCCGGTGGGCTTTTGTTCGCAAAACTTATTCATCCGGATACCGAACCCAGCCAGGTCGAATTCAACGAAATTCACTTTGACGAGAAACGCCCAACAAACATCATCGAAGCTGCAGCCTCGGGCGTATTGGTCGGCTTGCAGATTGCGCTGAATGTCGGTGCCATGCTGATCGCCTTCATTGCCCTGATTGCCCTGTGCAATGGAGCAGTGGGGGGGTTCTTCAGTCTTTTTGGTCATCCGGAATGGAATCTGGAATTCCTGATGGGGGCGGCCTTCTCTCCCTTGGCGTGGATGATTGGCGTACCGTGGCAGGATGCACAGATCGCCGGTAACTTTATCGGCCAGAAAATGATCATCAATGAATTTGTGGCCTACAGCCAGCTGTCCGCCTATCTCAAAGATGCCGGAACGGTTGCAGCCAGCGGCCTGCAGGCTCTGGACCCACGGACCATTGCCATTGTTTCCTTTGCCCTGTGCGGCTTTGCCAATTTCGCCTCAATTGCTATCCTTGCCGGCGGCTTTGCAGCTGTAGCGCCCGAACGCCGTTCAGAGGTCACACAGTATGGCCTTCGGGTTGTAACAGCCGGCACATTGTCCAACCTTATGAGCGCCACAATTGCCGGTATATTCTTGTCGCTCTAATTCCAGCTGTCCCGCAGGCTGCCTGACAGGGTAGACCTGCGGGGCTTTAATAGCTTCACCTGACTTTGTGGACAATGATGCATGACTGATACAGGCACTCTGCAGCAACAGGCCACGACAGCCAAGCGGGCCCTGTCCCTGATGGATCTGACATCACTGGATACAGCAGATAATACTGCAACTGTTTCCGCAATGGCTGAAAGGGCCAATACACCTTTCGGGGCACCGGCCGCCCTGTGCATCTGGCCACACCTTGTTCCCGCAGCCAGGGCAGCGCTGGTAAAGCAGAACTTGAAGAATGTAAGGCTGGCTACGGTTACCAACTTCCCACACGGCGGGGAAAATGCCGCAGCAGCGGCACGGGAAGCTGAATCTGCCATTGAACAAGGGGCCGACGAGATCGACGTTGTCTTCCCTTGGTCTGCCCTGCTGGATGGCAATACGGCGGCTGGTCAGTCTGTGGTTGCGCAAAGCCGCAAAGCCGCTGGCTCCAAGGTTCTCAAGGCCATTCTTGAAACGGGCATGCTGCGTGATCCTGCCCTGATCCGCCAGGCCGGAGAAATCAGTATCACAGCCGGTGCTGATTTCCTGAAAACCTCTACCGGAAAGGTTGATGTCAATGCGACGCCTGACGCCGCCCGCATCATGCTTGAAACCATTCGGGACTGCGGCAGGAAGGTAGGATTCAAGGCATCGGGTGGAATCCGGACCGTTGCCGATGCCGGGCTTTATCTTGATCTGGCAGAACAGATTATGGGGCCTGACTGGATAAGCCCCGAAACATTCCGCTTTGGTGCATCGGGGCTTTTGGCAGATATTCTGGCCACCCTTGGCCACAAAGGCGCCCCCCCCGGCAGGGCATGGGTACTAAGGCGACGAGGCAGGAGAATACCGGCATGCGCGCCATTATCTTGATCATGGACTCCTTTGGCATCGGCGCTACGCCTGATGCAGAGCGTTTCGGAGACCAAGGAGCCAGCACCATCGGCCATATAGCCCAATGGTGTCGTGATGGGCGGGCCGATAGCCCGGAGCGCTCGGGACCACTGCGGATTCCTAATCTTGAACGCCTGGGGATTGGCTTGGCCGCGCGTCTTGCGACAGGGGAACTACCAGCCGGGTTTAACCCTCAACCGGATATCATCGGCGCATGGGCTGCCGCCCGTGAAATCTCCAGCGGCAAGGACACCCCATCCGGTCACTGGGAACTGGCCGGTGTGCCCATAAGGTTTGACTGGGGTTACTTCGAGAAAAAGGACAATACGTTCCCCCCCACACTGTTGGAGAACTTGGTTCGCAGGTTTGATCTGCCGGGCTGGCTTGGCAACTGCCATGCCTCCGGGACGACCATTATCGCCGAGATGGGTGAGGAACACGTACGAACGGGCAGGCCCATTTTCTATACATCCTCGGATTCTGTTTTCCAGATTGCCTGCCACGAGGAAAGCTTTGGCCTGCAACGGCTGTACGATTTATGTGAGATCGCCTTTGAGGAAGTAAGGCCTTACAATATATGCCGTGTGATTGCCCGGCCCTTTATCGGAACAACAGCAGATACCTTCAAACGAACAGGAAACCGGCGCGACCTTGCTGTCAAACCCCCTGCCCCAACCGTTCTCGAGAAGTTGTCGAATGCTGGTGGGACCGTTGTCGGCATCGGTAAGATCCCCGATATCTATGCCCACGTCGGTATTACCCGCAGCATCAAGGCCAGCGGCCACAATGCACTGTGGGACACCACCCTGCGGGCCATGAAAGATACCGGGCCGAACAGTATTATCATGACCAACTTTGTCGACTTTGATCAAACCTGGGGGCACCGCCGTGATGTGGCTGGTTATGCCGCCGGGCTGGAGCACTTTGACAACAGACTGCCCGAACTGATGGCTTGCCTGGGCAAAAATGACGTGTTGTTGGTATCTGCAGACCATGGTTGCGACCCTACCTGGCAAGGTAGCGACCATACACGGGAACACGTTCCCGTTCTTGCATTTGGCCACCGGATCCCACCGGGCAACGAAGGCATCCGCGAGACCTTTGCCGATGTGGGGCAAAGCTTGGCACACATGTTCAGATTGTCACCATTCCCGGATGGAATCGTCATGCCATGGGCACGTGCGCTTTCGCCTTGACCACACCATCGTGTTACACCTTGTCAGAATCGGAATTGTTTTATGAACCATCATCAACAGCTCAGGCAGGAAGCGATAAAGGCCCGCGAGAAAGCCTATGCACCGTACTCCCGTTTCAAGGTTGGTGCTGCCCTGCAAACACATGACGGCCGTATCTTCCACGGCTGCAATGTCGAGAACGCATCATACGGACTGTGCAACTGCGCGGAACGAACGGCTTTGTTCAAGGCTGTCTCGGAAGGGTATAAACCCGGTGAATTCACATGCCTTGCCGTTGTTGGCGATACAGATGGCCCGATCGCACCCTGCGGGGCCTGCCGCCAAGTTATCATAGAGCTTGGATCGCCTGCCTTGGAGGTTGTCTTGACCAACCTGAAAGGTGATATAGAAACAACCACGGCATCGGCTTTGCTACCACGTGCATTCTATCTTGATCCTGAAACAACACAATCCTGAAGTGGAAGTGCCGTTCTCATGCCCAATGTCAGCACCCAGCCCGAAGTTTTTCATCTTGGCCTGAACCGCGCCATACTCGCGGGCGCAACCGTCGCCATTCTGCCGGGAGACCCGGGACGAAGCCCCCTTATTGCCGAACGTATGGATAATGCGCGTCCACTGGCCAGTCACCGTGAATTCACATCGTGGCTGGGTGAGCTGGAGGGCGTACCGGTTGTCGTGTGCTCAACAGGAATTGGTGGCCCGTCTACATCGATCGCGGTCGAGGAACTGGCCCAGCTTGGCATTCGCACCTTCCTGCGCGTGGGCACAACGGGAGCTATACAAAAGCACATTGCTGTCGGTGATATTCTGGTGACAACTGGCGCTGTACGTCTGGATGGGGCAAGCCACCACTTCGCACCGGCCAGCTACCCTGCTGTAGCTGACTTTGACTGTACAACAGCCTTGGTTCGGGCCGCAAAAGAGGAAAGCGTAAACCTGCACGTTGGCATTACGGCGTCTTCGGATACCTTTTACCAAGGGCAAGAGCGCTATGATACCTACTCTGGGCATGTCCGCCGCCAATGGGCTGGGTCACTCTCGGAATGGCAGGCCCTGCACGTTATGAATTACGAGATGGAGTCAGCAACCCTGTTTACCATGTGCTCCGCTATGGGCCTAAAAGCCGGTATGGTGGCGGGTGCAATCGTGAACCGAACCGAACAAGAAATGCCGTCACCTGATCTTATGAAGAGAACGGAACAAGCCGCCATTTCCGTGGTAGTCCGGGCAGCAGGCATTCTTGCGCACCAAACCACATGATCCCCTCACAAGGCTGTGCATCTGTTGCATCACAAACAAAACGCCGACAGGAAACACGTAAGCCGACCTGCAATATACCAAATCCGAATCGGAATGGGATGGGATGGGATGCTGTTGGTCATAGTGCTGAACCGATCTCCCTGAAGCAGGATGCCACCGTCTTGATCCCGAAAAAATCTCACGGTTGCCCAGTAAACACGACATTCGCGCCGCAAACTTGTGATGTCCTATGATTTTACCTTGCAGACATCGTCATTGATGGCTCTATTAAGTGTAACTAATGCACGAAAATAAAAAACAATCAGATAGAGAGGAGGACGTCTCGTGCGAGAAGCAAGGGAACAAACACGGCTGGATGAAGCCATCACACAACGGTTTGATATCAATATGCCGGTCTCTGTTTGCGAACACAACGAACAGAGCCTGTGCCACGAATGGCAGTTAAGCGATCATGAATACAGCCTGATCGTTGCCCATAACGCCTTCAATCGCTGGATTACACGGTGCATGGCTGCCGTTGGATACCCGGATTTCAGCCCGCTTGATATTCTGGTTCTTCACAGTGTCAATCACCGCAGACGGGCAAAACGACTGGCAGACATTTGCTTTGTCCTGAATGTGGAAGACCAGCACACAGTTAATTATTCCTTGAAAAAAATGCTCAAGTCAGGATTGGTCGAGGGAGAGCGCCGCGGTAAGGAGCGCTTTTACAGGACAACAACACAAGGTGAAACCGTCTGTAGATCCTATCTTGCCATTCGAACCAAATGTCTGCGCGACGCTGCTGAACGACAGGATGATAGCGGGGATGGCTTTCACCATCTTGCAACGGCATTAAGAGATCTTTCGGGATTCTATGACCAAGTTGCCCGGGCAGCATCGTCGGTCTGACAGCGTATGTTGATCCTGAGCGGAGAAACCCGCTCAGGATCAACACTGCCGCTGCATAAGGAATGTCAAAGCAGCTCTGCGAACTCTGGTACAAAAAATGCTACAGCCGCTTTCATATCGTCAGGCAGAAGCTCGAAGACATCCTGGACAAACTCTGATTTTACAAGGCTGGATGCAACCGTTGGCAGTTCTTCTGTTCTGCATGCCATAGCATCAAGGTCAATCCAGTCCCCCGAAATGTCCGAAGTAATGGGCCCCGGGGTATATCCATGAGATGAGGGCAGGCAGACACCAGCGAAACCTTCGTGCTTTTCGTCTGGCATTTCGACAGAAACCGTCATCCGCTCAGCCCGGAAATCACGCCCGTGCTGATCTTGCAAAATAATCTTTCCGATATTGCTCTCAACAAGGAAGGATGCCGTAATGCCGTGTGCAGAGCCGGCCTGCGTTATCACATTGGCCAGTTCAGTTGGCGTACGCCACGACTGCGCCTGAATATGCAGAACGCCCGGTGAACTGAGAACAGGGTGGATAAACTCAAACGGCAGGGACAAGGCATGCCCCGAATATGCACCAATATCAAGAAAGGCAGTAGACGGCACAGCGTCTGAGGCCATACGCCCGTCCACACGGTCCAGAATATCGGGTGACCATACGATTGCCGGCGTTACGGACCAATGAGCCGCCGTAAAGGGTTGTGCGGCTGCATTCTCGATAACAAGAGCACCATCACTGATTTTTGCCAAGGTATTCTCCAACCCGGGCTTGCTCCGAATGGCATCGTTGACCGCCTGCTGGATTTCTTTAAGCGTCGCAAATGTATCCCGAACCGTAACGGCCTCATCCCCGATCTGGAACTGCAGATTCACAATCAGCAAATCCGGTCTTGTATCTGGCGGGGAATTGCCAGATCCCGACATCGCCATGGTGTTACCTGACAGGTCAAACCGGGCAAAAGATGGCTGTGCATAGGCCATTGCACCATCCTGCTGCAGGATACGGGATGCACCGGGCAAGGACGGTGCATCCTGACTCAGATCAGGAATGGCAGCAGGATCATACGCCTCGTCACCCTCGTGATACTGCCGGTCAAGACGCAGAGTTCTCTGCAAGGCAGGCTCATTCAAATGACGGTACGATGTATCCTGCGGCGGGATAACACCCGGCTTGCCGGGCTCAGTCTGGGCACCAATTGTGTCGGCTTGACCACGCCCATCAGGTATGACAAGCGTCACACGCTCGAAGATAAATCCTTCCGGGCTACTGATAACAAGCCTGTTCTGGCTGTCCAGTGACGCAACAAGTTCGTGGGGATCATTCACGAATGCCTGATTGAGGATCTCAACCAGCTGGTCAGGGCTGGTACTCTCACGATAATCGACTGCAATGTGAACAGATTCCCTCAGTATTTCTCCCTTGCGTAAAATAATGTTGAGGTCGAGAGGCTCTCCCCCATCACCGTTCGGTATACCTGATGGCCAAAGGCCAGAAAGCGTTATCGAAGATGGAACAGGATCCAGCGCAAGACCACCAGGTTCACCATCCCGGATCTGTAATGCAACAGGTGGCCTGGATAGAGTTACCTCCCCAGCCCCCATGGGAGCCTTGGTCGTTGTTTTTATGGTAATAACCCCATTACTGTCCGCAGCAACTTCAAAACGGGCCTTGGCGAACAGCCCCAAAACATCCTGCTCGCCGGCAAAGGTAATATTGACATCATGGCCACCAATCTTGAATTGCATGCCTTTTGGGGACAGCCCATCGGATAATGGAGGCAACCTGAATGTCATCGTGGATACAGCCCCGCTATCAGGGCCCGGAAAAGATGCATGCGCATACTGCACAGGTGGCAGGGCACGACCGGGCCCTTCGGTTGGCGGATTGTCGCCCAACATGATCCTGAATTCACCGGGACTGAAACGAAATTCTGTTGTACTGCCAATATCATCGCGGTGGGCTATGACCTTGCCAATACGGACACTACCCATGTTCATAAACCGAAGAGAATGACCATCCGGGGTAACCTTGATCCTTGCCGCCTCATGCATGCTTCCGCTTAGCGCAGTCTCCATGTCTTCGGCAAGACGATTGATGTCCCAGAACTTGGGACCTGAACCACGCGTAACATGATAGCTATGCCCGTCAATGGTAAAAGAAAGGCGATCAGCCTGAACGCCATAGACTGCGGTGTCCCCTGTACCTTGAACGTATGGGATGCGCCATTCCCAGACAGAATCGGCAGGGTAAGGAATATAGGACATCCCGGTGGCGTTACCATCCGCATCAACACCTGACAAAGAGCGCTCAGCACTGACAGCAGCATGCAGAGTTGTGTCATGATCTGTGCCCATATCCCCTCCCATGATGCAAAGACATCAAACACGCCGGAAAAACCTTTGAAGCACAATCCGCATTCATCTGAGAAAGGAACAGTGCAGAGCCATGAATACAATCACAAATACATCCAATACTCCACCGCAGTATTTTGACTGAGAAACAATTGCAATGATCAGATCAGGAAGGATCTGCTTATGAAATGCATGAAGGCAAATTTTTCTTTATGTTGAGATAATTCGTTTCACAGAAGCTGTACAGATTGTATTCATAAGATGCACAGGCTTGAAGAATACCGTAAAAACGTGCTCTGTTTTCTCCCGTCTCCCATCGCGCAGCACACTACAACGTACCTGAACTGCGATAACCTAGGTTTCTGCATGTCCTTTGATCAGCCGCGTTCCTACCGCCACATTCCAGCCTCCCAAGCTCTGGAAGCTCTTTCACCACCAGCTGGTTCTTCACGAATCTGTATCGGTGATATCACACGGGTTCTTGATGACCGGGCATGGGGTGTCATCGTTCTGGCCCTGGCATTTCCCTGCCTCATTCCTATGCCGATACCGGGTTTTGGCCTTGTGTTCGGGGCTCCCCTGCTGGTTATAAGTCTGCAACTGGCAGCCGGACAGAAAAGACCATGGCTTCCGGCTATTCTAAGCCGCCAATCGATTGACCTTGAGACATGGAAAAAGTCACTTGCTGTCATTCTACCCAGAATGAAGAAAGTTGAAAAAATCCTGCGCTATCGTTTGCCATGGCTCTCATCAACCGCAGGAGAAAGATTGACAGGCCTTATGATGGTTATTGTGTCTGTCCTTCTTCTCCTCCCGGTTCCCTTTACCAATATCCCTTTAGGAATCATCCTCTGCCTGCTGGGGCTTGGGCTTTTTGAGCGTGACGGGATTGTTCTTCTGATTGCATGGTGCCTGTCATTAATCGCCCTTATAATTTTTTCCGGACTTATCCTTTTCGGCGGCACCGCCGTCATGGGGCTTTTTGCCTGAATGACCCCATATCCCGCAAAACAGGCCCCGAAGCGCGTCGCAACCTGCGAATGCAGCAGGGACATCAGCACACATAAAACAATAATACCTTGATATAAAAGCCTCCCTAATCCTGGCATCGGGCTTGCTCTGACATGGGTAAGCCGATGAAGGAGTACAGAGAGATGTCCGTTACCCTACTCAACAGCCACCAAGACATTATTGCTGTTGTCATGGGTGACCTAACCCTCTCGACCCTGGACAGCGTTCTGCCGGTGTTTATAGACATCAGCCAAGACGCAAAGCAGGACGTAACCCTTGATCTGAGCAGCGTAGCGGTCATCGACGCCGCCGCAATCGGGTTGATCATCGCGCTGAACCAACGCCTGGTTTCCAGTGGTCGGGCACTGACACTCCTGTGCCCGCCCGGTCAGCCAAGAGGCCTGCTGTCCCTGGTCGGACTGGATAGTCAGGTCAAGATGATAGAGACATACGCACCCGGACCAGCGGTGCACTGAAACACCGGCAGAGGGGTAAAACCTTCTGCCCACCCCCGCCAAGCCTGAGACCCATCTCTCCCCCAGGGTCTTCAGGAATGGCGGGGGTTCCTCATTCCAGCATCCAGGACCATGGGCATACAGAATTGTTTTGCAGGCTTTCCCGTGACAAAACAACCTCATTAGGGCAGCATGGGGTGCACTGTCACAGCACCAGGAAAGAGCGCGCAATGTTCAGGCTGCACCCCCGCCTTGAAGCCGATACCGTTGAGATTGCGGTCTGGCCCCTGAGCCGGGTTCTGCTGATGAATGATCGTACGTACCCTTGGCTGATCCTGGTCCCCCAGCGGGAAGATGTCCGTGAGCTGCACCATCTGTCACCGGAGGATCGTACCCGCCTGGTCCATGAAATGGCGCTGGCAGCACGTCTGCTGGAAGATGCAACCAAGGCGGACAAGATCAACGTAGCCGCATTGGGGAACCAGGTGCCCCAGCTGCACGTACATGTGATTGCCCGTTTTCACGATGACCCGGCATGGCCCGATCCTGTATGGGGTGTTGTCCGCCCCGAACCTTATGATCAAGCCAGCCTCTCTCATACAATCCGTATGCTTCGCGGTAATATGACCCCGCCACAAACAGCCGGATAAGAGCTATATATCATTACCAGCCGCACGTTCCCGTCACGATGGATCTCTCCATGAACACGCATTCCCCTGCCCTGGTCTGGTTTCGCTATGACCTGCGCCTGGATGATCATCCCGCCCTTGTTGCCGCCATCGAAAGTGGAGCCCCTGTCGCAGGAGTCTTTGTTCTGGATCCGGATAGTGACGGCCGCCCGCTTGGGGCCGCATCACGCTGGTGGCTGCATCACAGCCTGAAAAGCCTGACAGACCAGCTTGCCTGCCATGGCGTGACATTGATATTTCGCCACGGCAGTAGCGCGACAGAAATTCCCTCACTTGCCAAAGCGTTGAATGCCAGTGCGGTTTTCTGGAATCAAGGCCACACACCGTGGATGACGGCACAGGACAACGCAGTACAGGACGCCCTGAAGTCCCGTTCCATACAGGGCATCATGACACGCTCCGGCTTGGTGGCTGATCCAGGGGCTGTACGTAACAAGGCCGGAGGGCGGTTCCGTGTCTTCACACCATTCTGGAAGACACTGTCAACACTCCACCCACCACACAAACCGCTGGACGTACCATCGCAGATACGGCCTGCACACGTCTCCCGTACAAGCGGTTCAAACCTGCAGGATTTCGGCCTTCTCCCCACATCAGGACCGGACTGGACACAAGGGCTGCGGGATACTTGGGAACCGGGAGAAGACGGCGCTTTCCAACGCCTCGGGCATTTTCTGGATGGTATCATCGATGACTATGCCACGGGCCGTGACTTTCCGGACCGGGCGGCAACATCGCGCCTGTCGGCCCATTTGCGGTTCGGGGAAATTTCTGTCCGCCGGATATGGGATGCAACGCTGGGAGCTGTGGGCGAGAAAGGCCTGAAGTTCCTTTCAGAAGTCGGATGGCGGGAATTCAATCATCACATCCTGTTCCAGCACCCGTCCCTGCATACAGAACCGCTGCGACCGGAATTCCGCCGATTCCCCTGGCAGGATGCCCCAAAAGCATTCCGGCTCTGGTGTCGTGGCCAGACCGGCTACCCTATTGTGGATGCCGGCATGCGGGAGCTATGGCACACAGGCTGGATGCATAACCGCGTACGCATGATCGTTGGCTCCTTTCTGGTGAAAGATCTGCTGGTGCCGTGGCAAAAGGGGGAAGACTGGTTCTGGGATACGCTGGTGGATGCCTGCCCTGCCAATAATCCGGGCAACTGGCAGTGGGTAGCTGGCTGTGGCGCCGATGCGGCTCCGTTCTTCCGTATTTTCAATCCGGTCCTACAGGGTGAAAAATTCGATCCTGCCGGTACGTATGTGCGCCGCTGGATTCCCGAGTTACGAACCCGGAGCACACAGTCTGTCCAGCACCCTGTTGATCCCGACGACCTGTTTGTGCGCAGTGCCTACCCACCCCCTATTGTCAATCATGGACGTGCGCGCGATCGTGCCCTTGCAGCCTTGAAGGCCCTCGATACAGCCACCTGATCAGACCGAGCGGTCCGGTTCCCCGTAACGGGCAATACTGAGACCATCCATATCAATATCCGGGGAACGTCCGCTGACAAGGTCTGCCGTAATCCGCGCCGAGCCACAGGCCATGGTCCAGCCCAAGGTTCCGTGTCCGGTGTTGATCCACATGTTGCCATACCGGCATCCACCCAGAACAGGGGTTCCGTCAGGCGTCATCGGACGCAGGCCGCACCAGGCATCTGCATAGTCCACCATGCCGGCATCAGGGAACAAATCCCGCACCACATGCCGGATCGTACGAACACGGCGCGGAGAAAGCGTCAAATCATAGCCAGCCAGTTCTGCCGTTCCCGCAGCACGGATACGATCCCCCAAACGGGTCACCGCCACCTTGTATGTCTCATCCATAATGGTGGAGCGCGGCGCAACATCCTCGTTGAGTACAGGCAAGGTGATGGAATACCCTTTTACAGGGGCTATCGGCAGATAAATACCAATCTCGCGGGCGACAAGAGGCGATGAACTCCCCAAAGCCAGCACAAAGGCATCAGCCATAGTCAAGCCTTCGGATGTCAGGACGCCCGTAACCCGCGTCGCATCCACCTGCAAGGCATTGACCGTCACACCATGACGAAAAACAACACCCGCATCGGCTGCCATGGCGGCAAGGGACCGGGTAAATTTCAGACAGTCACCAGTTTCATCTCCGGGCAAGCGCAAACCACCGACAATCTTGTGCTGAACGGGTGCCAACCCGGGTTCAACCGCGATACAGCCGGCCTGATCCAGAATGTCATGGCGCACACCATGGCGTTCAAGAACACGACAATCGCGGGAAGCCTCATCCAGTTGAGCCTGCGTACGGAAAATCTGCAAGGTTCCAAGCATACGTTCGTCATACGTAATCGCGGTTTCTGCCCGCAGCGCCTTCAGAAGATCCCGCGAGTATTCGGCGATACGCACCATACGGGCCTTGTTGATCTCATAAGAAGAAGGATTGCAGTTGGCCAAGGCACGCGCCATCCAGACAACCATGTCCGGATCAACAGCAGGGTGGAGAACCAGGGGCGCATGCCGTGAGAACAGCCATGACAGGGCCTTGAGAGGAATGCCCGGTGCCGCCCACGGAGAGGCATAGCCCGGTGATATTTCCCCTGCATTGGCATAGCTGGCCTCCAGGGCACTCCCCTTCTGGCGGTCAAGAACCTCTACCTCATGGCCGGCACGAGACAAGTACCACGCTGTTGTAACACCGATCACACCGGCGCCAAGAACCAGAACACGCATGCGATCCCCCATCCCCATGCACAGACTGAACCCGGATGAATACGGACTTCAGCTCCGTGATTTCCTTTCTGGTCACCGTAGCATGAAAATCCCGCCGCACACATGGCGCCACGACCAAGCAGAGATAATCGACAATACCAAAAACCTGACAGATCCAGGAAACCAGGTAAAATAGGATGTGATGCCGGGGGGCACAAAGAACAGACATCACATGGGGAAAGGCAGAAGATTCATGACAGGCTCTTTTTACGCCAGCATATACGCGCGATCACCTGCCAACGGGAATCGTATTCTGCTGGATACACCCGGTGGTCGAACCATCACCTGGACCATGGCAGCAGAATGGTCGGCCCGCTATGCAGACAGCCTGTACCGGCTTGACCTGCAAAAAGGTGACCGTATCGCCGTACGGGTACAAAAATCACCCGAGCTTCTGTTGCTTCATCTGGCCTGCCTGAGGGCGGGCGTGGTCTTTATCCCCATCAACCCGGATCATGAGGGGCAGGCACTGGACCATATCTGCATGACACCAGACCACAGGTCCTGATCGTCGAACCGGAACAGGAAGAGCACTTTCATGCCTTGGCGCAGCGCTTCGATATTCATCATGTGCTGACTTTGGGGACACATCACAACGGAACTTTTGCCATTCATGGCAGCAAAGGATCAGATCAGTTCCCGATCGTGGAATGTCATCCCGATGACCCGGCAGTCATACCGTATCGTTCTGACGCCAAAGGACAGCAGAGTGGCTCCTTGCTATCCCATGGCAATCTACTGTCCGTGGCGCAGAACATCATACAGGCGTGGCATATCACAGATCAGGATATCGTTCTGCATACCGTACCCATGTTTCAGGCTTATGGCCTGTCTATCGGGTGCCATTGCGCCTTGCTTGCGGGGGCAAGCATGATATGGCTTCCCTCCTTCAACGTAGACACCGTTCTGGCCAGCCTACCCCGCTGCACCATCTTCACGGGAACACCATCTTCCTACGAGAAGCTGTTGCAAAAATCCGGGCTGGGTCGCGTATCCACCCAGAATATCCGCCTGTTCCTGTCTGACACAGGTTCCCTGCCGGACCACATGTTCCATGACTTTGAGGCCCGCACGGGCCATCGTATCCTGGAATGCTCCGGCATTACGGAAAGCACACACATTACAACGGCAGGCAACGCCAACAGGCACGAAACAAGGACCCCTCACGACAAACGGCTGGTTCCAAATCCATAAAACAGCCCCCCCCTTTGTGTTACCAAGACATAATCTCTTGCCCGAAGGGAACCCATCACTTTGACAGCCCCATGAATGTGGCTCATCTTGGCTGGCCCTGCACATGGCATGGACCAATACGGTGAGCACCGATACAACACTCAGCATTCTCATCCTTGCTGCCGGTTTTGTCGGAACCGGCATTGCTGCCGGATTTCTGGCAGGGCTTCTGGGGGTTGGCGGTGGGATCATCATGGTCCCTGCCCTGTTCCACCTGCTGGCAACCCCGGGCATTGATGACAGTATACGGATGCACATGGCTGTTGGAACGTCCTTGGCCGTCATTGTCCCGACGGCCCTGTCATCATCATGGTCGCACTACCGTCGTCATGCCATCGATGCAGACCTGCTGAAGACATGGGCACCCGGCATTGTCGCAGGCTCTGTTCTGGCAGGTATCATAGCAGCATCAGTCAAGGGATACGTCCTGACTACCGTGTTCTCGGTTACAGCTCTTCTGGTCGCCCTCCACATGGCCCTCGGCCCGTCAGGACCTTCTTTCACCATCCGGATGCCGGGAACTTTGGGGCAACTCTGCCTAGGCACCCTGATCGGCACACTTGCCACATTGATGGGCATTGGCGGAGCAACATTAAGCGTGCCGGCCATGACAGCTTTCTCTGTCCCCATACACCGCGCTGTTGCAACGGCCAGTGCACTTGGTCTGGCGATAGGGATTCCCGGCGCGGTCGGGTTCGCCATGGCCGGAATGGATACCCCCGGGCGCCCCCCCTGGTCGCTGGGCTACATAAGCCTGCCCGGCGCACTGGTTCTTGCACCACTCAGCGCCTGCTTTGCCCCATGGGGGGCACGGGTTTCACATACGGTCAAACCACACAGACTGCGCCAAGTCTTTGCCCTGTTTCTTTTCGTGACAAGCCTGCGCATGCTCTGGAATCTCCAGAGTTAGGCAGCACCCCCCAGCCGCTGCAGAACGCGACCACGCCCAAGCAAGGGTAGAAGAATCTTAAGCTCCGGACCATGATCTAAACCGGTCAGGGCCAAGCGCAGTGGCATGAACAAGGCTTTGCCTTTTCGCCCGGTTTGCGTGGACACAACCCCTGTCCACTGCTTCCAGGTCTGCTCGTCCCATGGCTCTGGCGGAAGCAAGGAAGCAGCTTCGACCAGGAAAGCTGGATCTTCGCAAACAGGAACCATTGGGCCATGTAAAATACGGTACCACGGCAGGGTATCGGCAACCGTCTGCACGTTAGGACGAACAGCCAACCAGAAGGACTCGTCGGCCAGATCACAACCCAGGGACCGAAGGCGTTGGGCAACCTGATCCCAGCCCATGCCATGGACCAGTTTTTCTGTCAGACGCATCAAATCGGCTTCATCCAGCCTCGGGGTACCACGCCCAAAGCGCCCGAGATCAAAATCCCGGATCAGAACCTGCACATCCTGAACCGGCTCCACCGCACCTGAAGAGCCAAGACGCGCCAAAAGGGCATGGACAGCCAGTGGCTCAACCCCCTTGTCACGCAACTCCGCCACAGACAAACTGCCGCTGCGCTTGGACAGCTTGTGCCCATCCGCTCCAACCAACAGGGGAAGATGGGCAAACGCCGGCAGACTTCCCCCCAAGGCATGGAACATCTGGATCTGGACCGCCGTATTGGTTACGTGATCCTCACCCCGCACAACATGGGTTATGCCCATCGCAACATCGTCAACAACCGACGGCAACAAATATAAAAAGCTGCCATCTTCCCGTATCACAACCGGATCGGCCAAGTGGGCTGCGTTATAAACACACTCACCACGAACCAGGTCCGTCCAGCGTATCTCTCCGGGATCGAGCCGGAATCGCCAGTGCGGGCGCCGTCCCTGTTGCTCCAGGGTTTCCTTCTGCTCCGATGTCAGCGCCAATGCCGAGCGGTCATAAACAGGAGGCAAGCCCCGTGCACGCTGCCGGTTGCGCATATATTCCAGTTCTTCGGGTGTCTCGTAACAAGGATACAGGCGACCATCGGCAATCAGGCGGTCCCGCGCCTGCATATACAGATCAAGCCGACGCGACTGGAAAAACTCCTGCCCCCATTCAATGCCCAACCAGCGCAGGTCACGGGCTATGCCTTCGATGAATTCAGGCCTGGAACGCTCCCGGTCTGTATCATCATAGCGCAGAACAAAGCGCTCCGGATCACCGCCCGCAAGCAGGAAATTAATAACAGCCAGACGGATATTGCCCATATGAAGGGCACCGGTGGGGGAAGGAGCAAAGCGAACACGAACAGACATTCAGTATGTTTTCCAGAAAGCCCGGATAACCTCAGGCCAGTTTTACAAAAGCATTGGTCAACGGATAGCGGCGCTCGCGCCCGAATGCACAACGGGTGATCTTGACACCGGGCGGGGCTTGACGACGCTTGTATTCCGCACGATTCAACAGCACCCATACCCTTTCAACCTCGGCCTGAGGGTAGCCTGTTTCTGCCGCAACAGCCGAAACGCTTTTGCGCTCCTCAATCAGTTTCTCCAAGATAGAATCCAGCACCGGATATGGGGGCAAACTGTCTTCATCTTTCTGGTCGTGGCGCAGTTCCGCCGTGGGTGGCTTGTCAATGACCCGCCGCGGCATGACAGGCCCGGCCGGCCCAAGAAGCCCCTGCGGGCAACGGATATTGCGCCATTCCGATACAGCAAAGACCGTGGTCTTGTAGATATCCTTCAAAACAGAATACCCGCCGCACATATCACCGTACAGGGTCGCATACCCGGTGCTCATCTCGGACTTGTTGCCCGTTGACAGAACCATCGGGCCAAATTTGTTGGAAAGCCCCATCAGGATCACACCCCGCGTGCGGGACTGCAAATTTTCTTCGGTAATATCGGGCAGATGACCGGAAAAGAGAGGAGCCAGCATCTGATCCCACGCATCAACAGCCGGAGCAATGGGAATGGTATCAAGACGGCACCCCAACAGACGCGCAACCTCGGCAGCATCATCCAGACTTTCGCGCGACGTATAGACCGACGGCATCATCACACACCAGACACGGTCGGCACCCAGCGCATCCACCGCGATTGCGGCCGACAGGGCACTGTCAATGCCCCCCGAAAGTCCCAGCAGAACGCCGGGAAACGCATTTTTGGTTACGTAGTCGCGCAAGCCAAGAACCAAAGCCCGGTAGATATATTCTTCCCGCCGCGGATACGCGGCAGGGAACGACGCCCCCCCGTCCGGCCACCATCGCGCATTTCGGCGCGACCACGTGCAAAATGTGACGCCTTCATCCCACGGCGGCGCGGCATGGCACACGGCAGCATCGCACCCGAGAACGAAGGAAGATCCATCAAACACCAATTCATCCTGACCACCTACCTGGTTGACATAAACCAAAGCCAAACCGGTTTCGCCCACGCGGGCCGCGGCGTGCTGCTGCCTTTCGGCAATTTTGTCCAGTTCCCACGGAGAACCGTTGAGCACCACCAGCAGCTCTGCCCCGTTAAGGGCAAGAGAGCGTGACACATCCGGGAACCACATATCCTCACAAACCATCACCCCCATGCGAACACCACGCACCGTGACCGGCTGCGGCAGAGAGCCTGCAGAAAAAACCCGTACCTCGTCAAAAACGCCATAGTTCGGCAGGTGATGCTTCAGAATAACACCCTGAATCACCCCCCCATCCAGAACCAAGGCCGCGTTGTAAAGTGCACCGCTCTGCCGCCAAGGAGCGCCGACCAGAAGGGCGGGTCCACCATCCGCTGTGAGGGCGGCAAGAGCCTGAAGCTCACTCTCTATCATATCCAGGAAGGCCGGGCGATATACCAAATCCTCGGGCGGGTATCCACACAGGACCAGCTCACCGGTTATCAGAAGATTGGCTCCTTCTGCCGCAGCTTTGTCTCTGGCATCCCGAACCAGTGCCGCATTGGCCCGGATGGCACCAACAGTCGGATTGAGCTGCGCCAGCGCCAGCTTCAGGGTATCAGCCATCACCATGATCATTCTGCGATATCAAAACCAGCGAAGTCCGGCAAGCTAGGATGGAGACAGACCCCTGTCAACGCGCAAGACGACAGAACACACCAAGCCGCAGGTAAAAAGATATGAAAGGAACGATTACCAAGCCGCATACAGTTAACATGAACGGCGCAGCAGAAATTCACGGCCAACCTTCACCCTGGGTTCCCCTCCATAGGCAATAATATCAGCCGTTGCATAGGTCTCCTGCCAGGAATCCGGTAGGAAACTGCCTGTTCCAATCACATCCACCGGCGCCCGAGCATACCCGATAACACGGCACTTCTCCGGAGTAAAACCCGATGAGGCCACAATCCGCACACCGGGGAAACCTGCCTTGTCCAGGCAATCACGCACGTGCCATATAGCTGCCGCCGATACGCCCGTTCCAATCAGATGCTTCAGCTCCCGATCCGTACGATAACCGCGAATGGCCTGAGGAGCATGTTGATCCAGAACAGCATAGCTGGATTGAGGATCAAGCCCTTGCAGAAAACGCCCGCCATGCGTATCCAGACGCACGGCAAGGCGCCCCGCCACGGCCAGATCCGGGAAAGTACGGCATACCTCAAGAGCGTCATCCACTTCCTGCCCGAAGTAATCCACCAAGACTATTAGAGGATCATCAGGGAACGTTTCATGATACATCCTGGCGGCCTGCACCGTTGACCCGGCATAGCCAATCAAGGCATGCGGCATGGTCCCCATACCCTCACTACGGCCAAACCAGTGCGCTGTCGCATCTGTGGCATTGCCCGTAAAACCACGCGCACCAGCCCTCTTGCGGGCAGCAGCAGAGCCAACAGAGGCCGCATAGGCCATCAGGGCAGCCATCTCGGTTCCAGCACAATGCCGTGCATCCATGGCCAGAAAATCAACATGAGGCAGCTCGCTGCACATGGCTTCGGCCTGCCAGGCGGCAACGCAGGCAGCGCCCAGTTTCTGTAACAACAGTGTTTCCAGCTCGACCAGAACAGAGAAACGACCGGTCACAAAAAGAAGCGGCTCCCCCGCACCAACACGGTCCCCTTCCGCAAAGGGTTCCTCAACACACACACCCGGCCCGTCTTTGGAAACAACAGCCTCCAGCCACTCACGCGCCATGCGCGTTGCAGCCAGAACCGGGCGGCGCAAGAAAACAGCATAGGTGACATCAATATCACCAAACCGCTCAATAATGTTCCGGGTACGGGCAAAATACGCGTCGGTCCACGCCCGAACAGAATCAGGCGAAGGGGGAAACCTGTCCAGCAATCCTTCCAAGATGATATCCTTTGCGCCCCAGACCAAAGCAGAACAAACAACGCGACCGATCAGGCTCCCACGGCGAACCCGGACAATGGCTGCCCCCGTCGCTCCTCCTTCAGGGCCTGGGCGACCAGGAAGGCAAGGTCCAAAGACTGGGCCGCATTCAGGCGGGGATCACAAAAGGTATGATAGGCATCCCCCAGCCTAGCTTCGGTAATAGCCTGGGATCCGCCGATACACTCCGTCACATCACGCCCGGTCAGTTCCAGGTGCAAAGCCCCGGCATGGCTGCCTTCAGCCCGATGGACGGCGAAGAATGTCCGCACCTCGGCCAAGATGCGGTCGAAACAACGGGTCTTGTAGCCATTGGCAGCCTTGTGGGTGTTGGCATGCATCGGATCGCAAGACCACACAACCTTGCGCCCCTCGCGTTGCACAGCACGGATCAGGGCAGGCAGACGCGCCCCCAGAGCCTCTGCCCCCATACGGGTAATCAGGGTCAGGCGCCCCGCCTCGTTAGCGGGATTGAGAATATCACACAGCCGCAGGAGCACGTCCGGCGTTGTCCCCGGACCAACCTTGACAGCCACCGGATTCTGGACGCCGCGCAGAAACTCCACATGCGGCCCTTCGGGATCGCGGGTACGCTCGCCAATCCACAGCAGATGGGCGGAACAGCAGTACCAGTCCCCTGTTGTGGAGTCCACACGGGTCAGTGCCTGCTCATAGGGCAGCAGAAGCGCCTCGTGTGATGTGTAGAAGTCCGTCTTGCGCAACTGGGGTACACGCTCCCCCGTCAGGCCGCATGCATCCATGAAGCACAGGGCTTCCTGGATACGGTCTGCCATTTCCTGGTAACGAGCCACCTGTTCAGAGCCATTGACAAAGCCTAATGTCCACTGATGAACCTTGTGCAGATCGGCGTAACCACCTTCTGCAAAGGCACGCAACAGGTTCAGGGTCGCTGCAGACTGGTTGTAAACCTGCATCATGCGCTGCGGATCCGGCGTACGGTCCTGCAAGGTAAAATCCGGGCCATTGATCATGTCACCCCGGTAACTGGGCAGCTCCTGGCCATCCTGCATTTCCGTTGCAGCAGACCGGGGCTTGGCAAACTGGCCGGCCATGCGCCCAACCTTCACAACCGGGCACGATGCACCGAAGGTCAGGACAATCGCCATTTGCAGAATAACACGGAAGGTATCGCGGATCGAATCAGCCCGGAACTCCGAGAAGCTTTCCGCGCAATCACCGCCCTGGAGCATAAAGGCCCGCCCTTCAGCGACCTCGGCCAAGGCACTGCGCAGACGACGAGCTTCCCCGGCAAAAACCAGAGGCGGCAGGCCCCGCAAGGAATCTTCTACAGCTTGAAGCTTCTGTGGATCAGGATAGGTCGGCATCTGGAATGTCTCAAATGGCCACCCCGCCTCTACTGCCGAGTGCACAATGCTCCTCCAGCTTTCGGGGGTCCATTTTCCAGACATAACACCATCATCCTTCTTAAAGCAGACAGAGAAAAAGACTCTGACAAAAACAACAGGGAGTCCGAGATATAGGCTCCATCCGCATACAGACGCAAGCCAACAGACCAAAAGCAGGCAAAAAAGTCAGCCGGTTACCTCGCCACCCTTTTTATGGGCCCGGAGCAACGGTCTGCAGAGCAACGCATTGGGGCAAAGAATACACCACTGAAACAGGATTCCCTTTGCATCAAGACGTGTACTTATAACAAATCACACGGATACTGGGTCAGGCCGTGGTGTACGCAGGGTTACAAATTCTTCTGCTGCTGTGGGATGAATACCAACCGTCGCATCAAAGTCCTTCTTGGTCAGGCCGGCCTTTACGGCGATAGCGAGCACCTGGATGATCTCCGGCGCATCAGGACCAACCATATGGGCCCCGATCACAATCTGGGTTGCCCGATCGACCAGAAGCTTCATCATGGTGCGTTCCTCGCGCCCTGAAAGGGTATTTTTCATCGGACGAAAGCGGGTCACATACACATCAACCGGGCCACGGGCACGCGCCTGCTCTTCGGTCAGGCCAACCGTACCGACGGCGGGCTGGCTGAAAACAGCTGAGGCCACGTTTTCATGGTCCGGAGTCATGGGGTTGTTGTTGAATTCAGTTTCAGCAAAACAGGCGCCTTCCCGGATTGCAACCGGGGTCAGGTTGATACGGTTTGTCACATCACCCACGGCCCATATGCTGCTGATACTGGTCCGGGACCAGGCATCAACCTGTACCGCACCGGTTCGGGGATCCAGCGCAACCCCGGCTTCTTCCAGCCCCAGACCCGCCGTGTTGGGGGCTCGACCCGTTGCGTACATAACCTGCTCACAGACCAAGACCCGGCCATCCTGCAACGTTACCATCCGGCGATCATCCTTCTCGCAACGGATAGATTGCACCTGACTCTTGCGACAGACCGTAATACCCTGATGTTCAAGTTCGGCAACCAGGTGCTCGCGGATATCCTGATCGAAACCACGCAGAATATTGTCGGCCCGGATAACCAAGGTCACCGCGCATCCCAAGGCACGGAAGAGGCCAGCGAATTCCACCGCAATGAAGCCCCCCCCGACAATCACAATGCTGTCCGGCAAGCGGAGCAAATCCAGCGCCTCGTTGGATGTTATGGCATGCTCGACACCCGGGATATCCGGCAGGACAGGCCACCCACCAACAGCGACCAGTATTCTCTGTGCCGTCATACGGCGACCATTGACCTCAACCGTATGCGGATCAACAAGCCTGCCTCGCCCCTCTACCAGCTCGACATGATTTGACTTCAGCGTATTGCGGTAGACTGTCTCCAGGCGATCAAGTTCTCGGTTCTTGCTCGCCACAAGCGCCGGCCAGTCAAGATGGACATCACCAACATTCCAGCCATATCCACGTGCATCCTGAAAGGAACGGGCAAACTCGGCCCCATAGATCAGCAGTTTCTTGGGAACACAGCCGCGGACGACACAGGTTCCGCCAACCCGGCTTTCCTCGATCACGGCAACACGGGCTCCATACCCACCGGCAAGACGGGATGCCCGAACACCACCGGATCCGGCACCAAGCGTTACAAGATCGTAATCAAAAGCTGCCATTATATCTTCCTGATTATTGTCCGGGCACCGGCCTGCATGGTGCACTGTGCCCGTGCATCGAAGGAACGAACGGCACCGCCAAGTCCGCCTGACTTACGCAGAGAGCACAGAGAAGCTGTACCGCTCTGCCATAAATGACATCCCTGCCCGCACCAAAGGCTCTGCACCACCGGGCAGTCCCCCCATATGCTCGACTGCCGCAGCCCAGGGAGCACCAGAGGGAACGAACAGATCCGCCCTTACACCGCGCCCGCGCGCCACCTTTTCCAAAGCCGCCTTCAACAGCTGACGCCCAAGGCCCTGCTTCTGATGCGCACCCAGTACCGTGAAGTGACTGATCAACCAGTGCTCGGGCACACCGGGAGGATGGCCGGGAGCAACGCAGATAAAACCGACAGGACCATGCATGGAATCCGCTACCATAGCCTGGCCGCCATTGCGCGTTGTTGCGCGGGCCTTCAGCCATTCACGCCATTCTGCCGCACGGTCACCGGCCGACAGAACCAAGGCTGTTGGCGGCATTCCCCAAGGAACAGCAGCCTGCAAACCAATCCTGTGTATAAGGCCCAATGCATCTGCATCGATCAGGGTTGCTTCCCGAATAACAGTTCCATCAGATCCAGCCACACCGCATACTCCCTGTCTTTCCCTGAAGGAATCACCCGCCTGCCCTGCAAAGTCAACCCATGCCCCCAACGACAAAGACAAAATGACACGGCGTGGGGAAATCAGGAGCGGGCGGGATCACTGCGCCGGAAGAAGGGTAAGAACTCAAACCTGCAAGGGTAGCGGGCCATCCATAACATCAAGAAGACCATGACCAGACAGCTTGTCAACAAGCGGATACAGGTCCCATATTGGCACCCTGCACAGATCTGCAATTTCAAGCAGGGATCGTGTGCCATCGGACCAGGTAATCAGATCCATCATCAAGCGCACCTCCAGGCCACTCGACTTCGTTGATAATGTCGGATACAGCCCCCTCTTTCCCAACTGCGGCTCACAGAGTACCTTGACCTTGGGGTAACAATTCCGCTCGATAGCCTCAATAGCCCGCAAAAGGGCATTGTATCCGCCCTCAAGTCCTTCGGGGGTGACGACGTGATCCAGATCATCCAGCGACGTATGGTACTCGTCATACTCCGCGTATTTTGTCCTCATAATCGAGGCCACAGGCAAATCCACGCCAGGGGCGCAATACTGCCTCTCGTCACTCCCCCTGTCACTCCATGTATAAACTTTGTATTCAGGGCATATATGCTTCAGAACATGCTTCGCAACACGATCGCTGATGGTGTCTCCATGGCGTGACGGAAGATAGGAATAGGTACGGTCATCACCAACGCATGTCACATTGAAACCAGCAAAAACCCTGGACTTCAAACTGTCGAGATTCCGGCTGACATAACAAATGGATCCTATTGTTTCCGGTATGAAAACAATACGGTAACTGAATGCGTTCTGCTCCCTCTCTTTCAACCACTTCGCAATATACGTCGTAACGGTTGGACCGGAGAGTTCATTGTTTGCCATTGAAGGATGACAAACGTACGTTGACAACAACACTTCTTCCTTGGAGCGACCTTTCAGTAACACTTCCCCGTATGTCAGGGATCCATCAAAAAGTTCTGTGTCAATAACAACCTCATACTCACCATCAACAAGAGTATCACGCAGGATCTGCGGCAAACAAAACCCCCAATGTTCCGTGTAGTACGACGTAATATAAGGTATGGCCGTTGGCTGCTCTGGAAGGGAGTATAAATGCTTCTGCAGGTCCTCAAGACTGATCTTCTGCTTTATCGGGATACTGTATCCGACAAGGTGCAGATTGTTTGAGCTGAAGTCGCAAAGCTTCTTACCACTCGGGTCTATAATATAAGCCTTCCGGACCCTCCACTCTTTTGGAATCGTCCAGTCAAAGACCCGTGTCCCGCTTGGAACCTCATGGATCTCAAGATCCGGAAGAATGCCCTTGATTATTCGCAGCGTCTCTCTGACGCCTTCCCCTGTAAGGCTCCGATTAATACCCCAAAGCCGCCGTGCAAACTGGTGAATATGCTGACCTGTCAAGGCGAATTCTCCAAAGAGTACAGCATCCCCAGTGCTTTCCCTTGCTCGATAGCTTGCCCGACAAGATCAAACATGGCCTTGCTTCTCACCACACGAAGACCTGACCCTACCCTAGGCATGTCGCCCTTGTACAAGCCTTTCTCCCATATACGACATGCGTTCGCACACCGCGCTCCAGATCTCTGACATACAGCCTGTAGGACTTGCTTTCCGTGACGCCATTCCAATCTGGGTATGGAGCTTGAAAAACCGGTAATCAACTTTTTTGACTTCTTCAACGTGATGATAGAACATCATGCAATCTTGGTCATCCACATCAAGGGCCGCTATCTTTCTATCCATCCTCTTCAGAAGACCAAAAGGCGATTCCTCTGAATAGCCGCTTTCGTTATCGATGTTCTCAAATTCTTTTGAGCGATATCCAATCACTGCAAACGAATAAATGGGATGCCCGGTCCTGACTGCTTCGGCATGCACGCGCCCCGCTTCCGCCAAGGCGCCTATTTTTGACGGGGTATGCCTGATGTCAAAGGGAATCCCGGACGTAAAAACAATGGCAGCAGAAGTGTCCCTCTTGCCCCAACCGCATCAAGAAAGCTTTGCAGGATATCCCCCGGATCAACCGCAAAACCTGCACGCCGGAAGTCTGCAAGCGTGCGCCTGATGCTGCCATGAACCAAGATGGTATCCACCGGCTCCACGGCAACCCGCGCATTTTTTTCCACGCCCACCATGCGAGCAGTCCCAAGCCACCAACACCAACGGAAAGAATACTATTCCACCGTTACGCTTTTGGCCAGATTGCGCGGCTGATCCACATCCGTACCCTTCAGAACAGCAACATGATAGGCCAAAAGCTGAACAGGCAGTGCGTAAAGGATAGGGGCTACAAAGGGGTCAACCTCGGGCAAAATGACAGCATGAACAGCACTGTCCCGCATACGGGCAACGCCACGTGCATCCGAGAACACAATAACACGCCCACCCCGCGCAACCGTCTCCTGAACATTGGATATGGTCTTGTCCAGCAGCTCATCGCCGGGGGCAATGACCACAACAGGCACCTTGTCATCGATCAGGGCAATCGGGCCGTGCTTCATTTCTCCCGCAGCATACCCCTCGGCATGAATGTAACTGATTTCCTTGAGCTTCAAGGCCCCTTCCAGAGCAATGGGATAGCTGGAGCCACGCCCAAGATACAAGACGTCACGGGCTTGCATGACATCTTCGGCAATACGGCGAATATGCTCGTCATGATTAAGAATTTCTGCCACACGTGCCGGCACCTCACCCAGTGCATGGGCCAACTGCATTTCTCTTTCGGCCGTTACAGCACCACGGGCGCGCGCCAACGCCAGAACAAGGCAGGCAAGAACCGTCAACTGCGTTGTAAAGGCCTTGGTCGATGCAACCCCGATTTCAGGCCCAGCCAATGTATGCAGGATGGCATCACTTTCCCTGGCCATTGTGCTCTCGGTCACATTGACCAAGGACACAATCTTCTGACCATGAGCCTTGCAGTACCGCAAGGCTGCCAAGGTATCGGCGGTTTCACCGGACTGCGAAATGAAAAGAGCCAATCCGCCGGGCTGCAACACCGGATTCCGGTACCGGAACTCACTGGCAACATCAATATCAACCGGAATACGGGCGATTTGCTCAAGCCAGTACCGGGCAACCAGTCCCGCATAAAATGACGTACCACACGCCACAATCGTAATGCGGCTGACTGAAGCCAGATCAAAAGGAAGATCGGGCAAGGTAACCGTACGGGTCAACGGATTGACCAAGGCCCGCAGACTGTCACCGATCACCTGGGGCTGCTCGAAAATCTCCTTGGCCATATAATGGCGGTGTCCCCCCTTGCCAACCGCCGCACTGGACAGGGCGCTGACATGAACCGGCCGCTCGACCTTCAAGCCTTCTGTATTGCGGATCTCGACCCCGCTGCGGCTGAGGATAGCCCAGTCCCCCTCCTCCAGATAGCTGAGACGGTTGGTCACGTGCACAAGGGCCAAGGCATCCGATCCGACAAACATTTCCCCCTGCCCATACCCAACGGCAAGCGGGCTGCCACGCCGGGCCGCTATCATAAGATCCGGCTGTCCGGCAAAGATAACAGCCAGGGCAAACGCCCCTTCCAGCCGCAGGAGAGCCTTGTGCGTTGCCTCAACGGGGTCAGCACCCGGCTGCCAATACGAGCTGATCAGATGAACAATGGTTTCTGTATCCGTATCACTGCGGAACACACAGCCTGCCGCCTCCAGCTCGGCCCGCAGGGTACTGTAATTCTCGATAATGCCATTATGCACCACCGCAACCCGACCATCGGAATGCGGGTGGGCATTGCGTTCAACCGGCACACCATGCGTAGCCCAACGGGTATGCCCGATACCAACGCTTCCGGACAGGGGAGCCAAGGCAAGTCGGGCTTCAAGATTGACCAGCTTCCCTTCAGCACGGCAACGGGCAATTTCGCTGCCAACCAGCGTTGCGATACCGGCACTGTCATAGCCGCGATATTCAAGACGCTTCAGCCCTCCCACCAGAAGGGGAGCTGCATCCTGTTCACCAATGACACCAATAATCCCGCACATGCTCTTGCTTCCTGTCAGCCGCGTGTTGCTTCTTCTTTTTTGCTTTTATGAAAATGGATCCCCCATTGCTCCACATTCTTCTGCTCTGCCCGCTCCAAGGCCAGTGCCCCAGCGGGAACATCACGGGTCAGCACAGATCCGGCACCGGTCACAGCCCCGTCCCCAACCGTGACCGGAGCCACCAGAGACGTATTGGATCCAATCAGAACCCCCGCACCGATGTCCGTACGGTGCTTCTTGTACCCGTCGTAATTACAGGTAATGGTCCCCGCCCCGATATTTGACCGGGTTCCAACAGAAGCATCGCCGATATAAGACAGGTGGTTGACCTTCACGCCATCGGCAAGCACCGCATTCTTGATTTCCACAAAGTTACCGACATGCGCTTCGGCACCAATGTCTGCACCGGGACGAAGCCGGGCATACGGTCCCAGAACGGCACCCTCGGCAACCCGGCATCCCTCAAGATGGCAGAAGCCCTTTATCTCGACGTTGTCAGCCACCGAGACACCTGGACCAAAGATGGTAAAGGGCCACACCACCACATCCTGCCCCAACCGGGTATCCCAACTGAATGTAACGGTATCCGGGTCAATCAGGGTCACGCCGGACTCCATCATGTGCTGCCGCATGCGCCTTTGGGCAATAGCCTCGCAGGCAGACAACTCCGCCCGTGAATTGACACCCAGAAACTCTTCCTCAGGGCCTTCCACAACAACACAGGTACGACCATCCGCACGAGCCAAGGCAACGATATCGGTCAGATAATACTCTCCCTTGGCATTGGCATTTCCCACCTGTTCCAGCCAGCGCCAAAGACAGGCACCATCAATGGCCATCACGCCCGAGTTACACAGGCGCAGACGTTGCTGTGCCTCGTCAGCATCCTTGGCTTCCACAATCCGCTCAAGACCGGACGGCCCCATGACCAAACGACCATAACCACCGGGATCAGCCGCCTGGAAACCAAGCACGGCAACCCCGGCATTACGGTCCCGACGGGCCTGGACAAGGCGACGGATTGTATCAGCCTGAAGAAGCGGCGTATCGCCATAAAGCACAACAACCGTATCCGGTATACGGCCGATCACAGACATTACGGAACGCGCCTGCAGAACAGCATGGGCCGTTCCAAGACGATCCCTTTGTATCGCTGTCGGGACGGGACCAAGCAAATCAGAAACGGCCCCACCCTCTGGCCCAATCACCGCCACCAGCTGTTCAATGCCGGCACAACACGCCGCATCGGCAACATGAGCAACCATCGGGCGTCCCAGCACAGGATGCAATACCTTCGGACGGGTTGACTTCATACGGGTGCCGAGACCTGCAGCCAGGATAATGGCAACAGAATCAGGGACGTCTTGGGTAACAGTCATGCAGGGTCCCCCTGAAGCCGGAAGGAAAAGAACAACGGCAAAGGCCGGAAAAAGCCTAGCGCCTTGAGACAAAGCACCCTGCCATACCAGATACCGCTATCCAAAATCAAAGAATGTTACACTGTATTATGGATACAGCCTGCCATCTTGCTGACCAAAGACACCTTTTCGGAATACAGCCTTGACGAATGGGGGCACACAGCTTATAAAGCTGGCCTCCCGCATGCACTGACCTTTTAATGGACGGTGATACAGGGGAAAAGTACCGGGCGATTAGCTCAGCGGTAGAGCACACCCTTCACACGGGTGGGGTCGCAAGTTCGATCCTTGCATCGCCCACCATCAAGGCTCCCAGGTCATACCTGCGGGGCCTTGTTTGCATGTGGGGCAAAATACCGGCAGCCAACCCATCAGACACCAGCCAAAGGCCCCCGCACACACGACGGGGGTACCCGGATATCAGCGCAGGGTCTCAAGATAGGCGATAATATCGCGACGCTGCTGCTCGCTTTTGACCCCGGCATAGGACATCTTGTTACCGGGTATGAAGTCCTTGGGATTTGTCAGCCACTTGCCCAGATTCCCGGCATCCCACCGTCCACCATGACCGGCGACAGCATCCGAGTACTTGAAACCCTCGGCATGCGCAATTTTGGCCCCGACAATTCCAAACAGGTTGGGACCGACCTTGTTGGCCCCTCCCTGATCAAACGTATGGCAGGCCGCACAGACCTTCACTGCCTTCTTCCCCAAGGCCGCATCCCCGGGCCGCAGCTCAGCAGAAGCCGATCCTGACTGGGTTGCGGCCTTGCGGAACGTCATGGCCCCGGCAACGCGAGGCGCTTCATCCGGTGCAGCAGCCGAATAGACCAACCCACCGAACACCTTCGCCCCGACGACGGCAACAAGGGCAAGCCCGACGGCTGCTCCCAGCTTGTAAACGGTCTTCATACCACTCTCTCCAACAGCTCTACTTTCCGCGGTCTCCAACCCCTTCCCCGGGGCAGGACCAGCGACACGCTCCTCTGACTTCTGGAATTACACAGAATCCAGAGCCCTGTGCCAGAACAATCTTTTCTGTACCGCCGTGTAGCATAGTTTGTGGCGACCGGCGCATCGCAAACAGACAAGTCCTCCACCCTATTTGACACACCATACCGGACGCTACAAACCCGCCCTATCCTTGATCAAGAGGCCGGGCCTTGCGATCATCACCCAAGGCAACAAACGTAAAGGTTCCCTCGGTAACCTTTTCCTCAACTCCCGTATAACGGCGCCGGACCCATGCCTCCACCCGCACCCCGACCGAGGTACGCCCCCTTTTTATCTCCCAGCAGTAACAGTTGAGTTCGTCACCCACCATCATGGGCTTATGAAAGACAAACCCATCCACAGCGATTGTAACAACACGCCCTCCGGCGACCAGACGGGCATAGGACGCGCCGGCCAGATCCATCTGCGACATCAGCCAGCCACCAAAAATGTCACCATCGGGATTCGTATCCGCAGGCATGGCGATCGTACGCAGGTACAGGGATCCATCGGAATGGGGGTTTGCTTCGCTGGCTTTTCTCATGGTCCGCCTGTCCTCTGACGCAATGGCAAGCACCCGGATTGTGACTTTCGGAACCCCTGAAGGCAATCAGCTATTTCCGTCTGTGACAGGATATAGTAACCCTGTCCCCTTGGGCAGGCATGGCTCCTCGGCCGCCTGCCATCTCCGGTGCTGCCCCGTACCGGAGATGTATGCCACCGTACATCACAGCAAACCGCGCGAGTGCCATGTCAGACCTATTTCAGTTTCTTGCCCCGAAGTCACAGGAATATACCGCCAAGGACATTGAAGTCCTGGAAGGTCTGGAACCCGTACGCAAACGCCCGGGCATGTACATCGGTGGTACGGATGAGAAAGCCATGCATCACCTGGCGGCAGAGGTGCTGGACAATGCCATGGACGAAGCCGTGGCAGGACACGCCACCTTCATTGACCTGGAACTGTCAGCCGATGGTTTTGTGACAATCCGCGACAATGGCCGCGGCATCCCCGTGGATCCCCATCCGAAGTATCGGGACAAGTCGGCACTGGAAGTCATTCTGACCACGCTGCACTCCGGCGGAAAATTCGGGGGCGATGCCTACAAGGTCTCGGGGGGGTTGCACGGGGTGGGAAGCTCCGTCGTCAATGCCCTGTCCGAACTGATGATTGTCGAGGTTGCCCGGGATAAGAAACTGTGGCGGCAAAGCTATGTGCGCGGCACCCCCCAAGGGCCGCTGGAACTGGCCGGCACGGTGTCAAACCGCCGCGGCACCTTGGTCCGGTTCCGCCCGGACCCGGATATTTTTGGTATCCGTGCCCGGTTCAGGCCGGCAACCCTGTACCGGATGGCCCGCTCCAAGGCTTATTTGTTCCGGGGTGTCAAAATTCGCTGGTCCTGTGATCCGGTGCTCCTGGACGGGTCGGACTCTGTCCCCGCATCAGAGGAACTGCACTTCCCCAACGGGTTGGAGGATTTCCTCGCCACGACCCTCCGGGGACGGGCTACCATATCGGGCCTGTATGCCGGCAGCGCATCACTGGCTGATGATATGGGCAGTGTGGAATGGGCCCTGTGCTGGCCAGAAGATCAAGAAGGCTTCTTTTCTTCCTATGTCAACACCGTCCCGACCCCCGAAGGTGGCACACACGAACAGGGGCTGCGCAATGCCGTCACCAAGGGGCTGAAAGCCTATGCTGAGCTGACCGGGAACCGGAAAGGCTCCGCGCTAACAGCAGAAGACGCACTGGGCGGAAGCTGTGTCATGCTGTCCGTATTCATTCGGGAGCCCCAGTTTCAAGGGCAAACCAAAGAAAAGCTGTCATCGAGCGAGGCAACCCGCTTGGTCGAACAGGCTGTCCGCGACCTGTTTGACCACTGGCTGGCCGGGGCACCGGCCGCCGCCAATGTTCTTCTTGAACACGTTCTGAACCGCCAGGAAGAACGCCTGCGGCGGAAGCAAAGCCGTGAAATGTCGCGCAAATCCGCCACCAAGAAACTGCGCCTGCCCGGCAAACTTGCCGATTGCTCACGCTCTGTCGCAGAAGGCACCGAACTCTTTATCGTTGAAGGGGACTCTGCCGGCGGGTCAGCCAAGCAGGCCCGCAACCGGGAAACACAGGCCATTTTGCCGCTGCGTGGCAAGATCCTGAACGTCGCCTCGGCCAGCGCCGAGAAACTGCGCGCCAACCAAGAACTGCAGGACCTGGTGGAAGCCTTGGGCTGTGGCCCCGGCAACCGGTACGATTTAGAAAAACTGCGCTACGGCAAGGTCATCATCATGACGGACGCTGACGTGGACGGGGCCCATATTGCAAGCCTCCTTATGACATTCTTTTACCGTGAAATGCCGGGCTTGATCGAAGATGGCAGGCTGTATCTGGCCATGCCGCCCCTGTATCGCCTGACCCAAGGCGGGAAAAGCATCTATGCGCGGGATGATGCACACCGGGACCAGATCATGTCCAAGCACTTCAAGGGCAAGGGGAAAGTAGATATCAGCCGGTTCAAGGGACTGGGTGAAATGCCCCCCGCCCAGCTGAAGGAAACCACGATGAACCCGGCAACCCGGACCTTGCTTCAGGTTGTCTTGCCCGGCAAGAAAACCGAGGAAGAGCTGGAAGACAGCCGGGCAACAGCCAGCTTGGTGGAACAGCTGATGGGGCGCAAACCCGAACTGCGGTTCCAGTTCATTCAGGCCCACGCCCGTTTTGCCCGTGAACTGGACATATAAGGGGCATGACGCCCTCATAAAACCACTCTTTCGCCACAATCCGTTCAGATACAGTTCATGGACGCACGGGCATTATGCCCCCTGTGCCTCTCCTGTTATTGTTGTAGCACTCACTTTTTGCGCACCCAACTCAGCGGGGCTCCGGGTTTTCCGGCGCCCCGTTTTTTTAGACTGCTCACACCCCCTGGGGCCGCAACCAGTCCGAAGCCCAGCGCAGACCGTCAAGCGTTGTCCCCCTGGGCTTGTATTCGCACCCGATCCATCCGTCATATCCGGCCCCGTCCAGAAGATCGAACATGTAGCGAAAGTTGACCTCTCCCAGCATATCCGGCTCATTCCGCCCCGGAACGCCAGCAACCTGAATATGCGCAATCCGGCTCATGTTGCCCTCAATAAAATCGGTCAGGGCTCCCTGTGTCATCTGGGCATGGTAAACATCGTACAGTATGTAAAGATTACGATGCCCCGTTTGCTCCAGAACCAAAGCGGCATCATCCGGACGCGACAGGAAGTAGCCGGGCACAGTCTGCCGGGAGATCGGTTCAATCAGACACCTCAGCCCCTCAGCTTCCAGCTGACTGGCCGCATAGTCGATATTGGCCATATAGACATCCAGCGCTTCCTCCCAGTCTTCTTCCGGAACAACGCCGGCCATAACATGAACACAGGAACACCCAAGATGTCGGGCATAGTGAGCGGCAAGCTCCAGATCCGACCGGAAGTCATCCTGACGGCCGGGCACGGCAGCAAGGCCACGCTCTCCGGCAGCCCAGTCACCCGGAGGGGCATTGAACGCAACAATCTTCATCCCGGCGGCAACGGCCTTGTCGGCCACCTCCTCGGCGGGGTAGAGATAGGGAAACGCAAATTCACACCCCTTGAACCCTGCCTGGGCCGCAGCGGAAAAACGGTCGAGAAAAGGCTGCTCTGTAAAAAGAACAGAAAGATTGGCAGCAAAACGTGGCATGGAACCTCCGGAACAAACGGCGCTACACTATGCGCTTGCAGGCAAGGGGGGAAGCACGTTTTAACAGGCGGCAAGGCTTCCCCGACCGGAACGGGGCCGTTGTACAGATGAGGAAAGCTGATGAACCACGATCTGCTGAACAAATACAATCTGCGGCTTCCGCGTTACACCAGCTATCCAACTGCCCCGCATTTCTCGGCGGCCGTAACCCCGGATCTCTACCGGACATGGCTGGAAACACTGGACCCCGAAACACCGGTATCCCTGTATCTGCACGTGGTTTACTGTGCTGAAATGTGCTGGTTCTGCGGATGTCATACCAAAATCACCAAGCGGTATGCACCCATTGCAGAGTACCTGGAAACCCTGCTGCAGGAAATTGACCTTGTGGCCAATGCCCTTCCGGCACGTTTCACGGCCAAGCATATCCACTTTGGGGGGGGCAGTCCCACCATCCTGTCGGCACCTGACTTCACGCGGCTGATGCAACGCCTCAAGAACTGTTTCTCGTTTTCCCCTGATGCAGAAACAGCCGTCGAGCTGGATCCACGTACAGCCGATGAAGCCTACATCCAGGCCATGGCAGCAGCCGGTGTAAACCGGGCATCTGTTGGTGTGCAGGACTTCAATCACAAGGTACAGGAAACCGTTAACCGGATTCAGCCTTTCGAACTGGTTGCCTCGGTATTCAAGTGGCTGCGCAGGCACGGCATTGACCGGATCAACATGGACCTGATGTATGGACTACCCTACCAGACCACCACCAGCATTCTGGATACGGTGGACCGGGCTGTCAGTCTGGGGCCACAGCGTATTTCACTGTTCGGCTATGCCCATGTTCCCTGGATGCGCAAGCACCAGACCTTGTTGCCCGAAGACTGCCTGCCCGGGTTCCGGGAACGATGGGAGCAGTACGAAGCCGCCACAGAACGCCTGCATCAGTACGGCTACGTCAGTATCGGGCTGGACCACTTTGCCCTTGCCAACGACACGATGGCCATAGCCCAGACCAAAAAGCGGCTGAACCGGAATTTCCAGGGGTACACAACGGATACAGCACCTGTTCTTCTGGGCATGGGCGCATCGGGCATTGGGTCCCTGCCCCAAGGATACGTTGCCAACGAGGGGGAAGTGCACGCCTGGAGACACATGATCTCCGGTGGTATCCTGCCAATTCGTCGCGGCATTGCCATATCCGATGAAGACCGCATGCGGCGCATGGTTATTGAACGGCTGATGTGTGATCTGGAGGTTGACCTTGGTGAGATAGCCTCAGCTTTCGGGCGTGAGCATGACTATTTCACCCCTGAACTGAACGGAATGCAGGACCTGGAGAAAGACAACCTGGTTATCCGGCACGGATACATGCTGCGCATGACAGAAGAGGGAAGGCCGCTGGTCCGGGTCGCCGCAGCACGTTTTGACCAATATCTGAAACAAGGCGAACTCAAGCACTCCAAGGCCATATAACGCTTCACGGTCAGCATTGGGCGGACCAAGCACATCATCCCCTTGGTCTTCTGGACAGAAGGCTGGATTCGCCGGTATCCTCATAGCAGGACATGCGCAGCAAATCTGCTCTGCTCCCACGAACAGGAGATCTCCGGCTTGGTGGATGAAGGTCAGATTGACAAGGCCAGACCTGCGCAGGAGGATCTGTATGCCTCCATGCAAGAGCTTGTGCTGCCACCCCGGAAACCGGCACAAGACACGGAGCTTGGGAGTATAACAGGGTATGTAATTACCCTCGGCCTAAGCTTTCTTGTCACCATGGCAACGCTCCTGACGGTTTATCTTTCTGACACACGTCAGGAAAGCCGTTTCGTAACCGGACAAAGCCTTGAAAACAGTGCCCGTGAAGCAGAGCTGGCCCTGACGCGATTTGTAGGCCATCTGGAACGCGCTGCGGTTGCGGTGGAGTATGGAACCCCGGCTCCGGGGACAGCCCCACCCGGCACGGAATACAGCCCTCTCCTGCAACGAATCATGAAGCGGGAGGCTTCTCTTGTCAGCGTCGTTGTCAGCGACAGGGCGGGCCTTATCCACCACGCCTCCTTGCCCCAGATGGTCGGCACACAGTTTGAATACAGTGAAATGGCCATGGATGAACTGCGCAGTGACCGTTCGCGGCGAGCTGTGCTGGTTGGTCCCGTACGGAGTTCACTGGGCCGCATGGTCGTCATGTACGTTCATGCCCTGCACACGCCGGACCGCTCCATTCGCGGCATGGTTATCCTGACGTTTCCAACCCATGCCTTCACAACCTTGCTGGCTCCGCTGCGCCCTGACCATCCCAGCGGCAAACTGACCCTTCTTGACTCTGGCTTGACAATCCTGGCCCAACTGCCGGACCGGGATGCCGATGCCGTCGGATCATCCAAGGCTGACTTCACCCAGCTCGCACAGTTTGCAGCATCAGACAAGCTTGAAGCGCTTCTGGAAACCACGGGAAGCTCCGGGGGCCAGGACTCATTGATGATAGCAGCCCATAAAACATCCGTACTCGACCTGACCATTCTGGTTGAAATGTCTGAAAGCGATGGTCTGGCATCGTGGCGCCTCAGAGCCCTCAGCTTGTCTTTCCTGTTTTCTACTGTTGGGATCATGCTCACCGTTCTGGTTATTTTTATTCTCAGGCGGTCCTTGGCGTGGAGACAACAGAACAAAGAGATGGGACGGAACATACAAGTCTTTCTCAAGGCAGAAGAGATCGGGGATCTGGGCAGCTGGGCAGCCATGGAGGACGGCACAATCAAATGGTCTGATACGGCCTGCCGTATTCTCGGCTACAGGGAGGGGAACACAGGCCCCCTGGAAATGGCAGTGGGATCTCATGGTACAGAAACAGAAATGCTTGCTGAGGCCATCTCTGCCGCACGCCGTGGTGCCCCCTTGGATCTCGTGTACCGGTCCCACAATGGATCCAGGGAACTGTGGCTTCATATCAAGGCGGAACTTGGCTTTAATGAGCAAGGCAAGCCGGTCAACGGAACCGGCATCATCCAAGACGTCACCTGGATCCGTTCTTCTGAAGAAAAAGCACGGGCAACTGCACATCGTTTCCGCGAAATTCTGGAAAATCTGCCTGTCCCCGTATGGTGGAGCAGCCATGAGAAAGGTCGGAAACACTTCAATCATGCCTGGACAGTGCTGACGGGCATGCGCCCGGATCCGCTTAACCCGGATGAATGGATGGCAGCTATACACCCGGAAGACCGTCGCACAACACGATCACTGCTTCAGATCGCCTTCGAGAAACACGAACCCTCATCCATTCGCTTCAGGCTTCGTAATGTAGACGGTTCTTATATCCTGATGGCCTGCTCTCTCACCCCGTTCAGCGCAGAGGAGGGAGACGAGAAAGAACGGCGGGGCATTATCGCGGTATGCATGGAGGATCGTAAGGTGCAGCAGAAAGAACTGTCCGCTGCACCGTCCATCCCTCAAAAACAGGAAATAAAACCTCCGTCGACAAAAAGCACATGACCTGTCACATAGCTCGATGACGGAGAAGACAGAAAAACAGCCGCACCGGTCACTTCATCCGGACGCCCCCACCGCCCCACGGCTGTACGACCGGCAAGCCACGTAGCAACATCCGGATCTGAAGACATTTCCCGGTTCGTTTCTGTGGCAAAAAAACCGGGTGCCAAGGCGTTGACAGTAATGCCCTGATGCCCCCACTCCATCGCAAGGGCACGGGTCATCCCGGTCAAGGCCGCCTTGGAAGCCGTGTAAACCGCATCACCGCGTCTGGCAACATGGGCTGCAACGGACGTAACGTTGATAATGCGGCCAAACCCGCGCTCTGCCATCCCCGGAGCAACCAGACGTGCCAACGAAAAGGGGGCAATCAGATTTGCCGTCAACATAGTCTCAACATCTTGGTCGGTAAAAGCTTCGACCGGGCGACGGTCACGCATTCCGACAGCGTTGACAAGGATATCAAGCCGACCACTTTCCCGGAATACGGACTGAACAGCCCTGTCACGCTCGCCCTTGTCTTCAACCGCAAACACAAGCGGTCGACTTCCCGGAACGCGGTCACACGCAACCTGCAAGGCGGCGCGGTCACGTCCCCCCATCCAGACAACAGCACCAACAGACGCAAGTCCAACAGCAATCTCAAGGCCCAGACCACGGGATGCCCCCGTGACAAGGGCAACCCGACCTGTCAGGTCAAACAAAGGCAATGTCACTGACCGTCACCCTCTTCGCCGAGGAGGGCAAGACGAACCATGCGCGCAATATCAACGGCAGCATTCAGGGGCGGATGGACCCAGGTCGAAAACGTATCTTTCATCGGTTCAGCAATACCAAGTGCATAAAGGTTCCGGTGCAGCCGGGCATGCTTGCGCGATACCAGACCGGTGGGGGCATAAATAAAAACAGGTGCCGGGCTGGCACAGGCTTCCGAGACCATGCTGACCGAATCTCCGGTTACAACAATGGCATCGGCCAGAGCAAGATAGCCAAAATAGGGATTCTCATCCCGACTACCCCAGCGAAACGAATGACCAGGTGCCGGAAGGGCCGCAAAAAGGGCATCCGTAGCATCGCGCCCGGTTCTTCGTGACGTGGTTACAACAAGCGACCCACCCGCACTGGCAACCATGGACGAAACATGCTTGCCAAGATCGGTCGCCATCTTTGGTGTAAAGGCCTTGCGGCGCGTTGCCCCCCCGACGATCAGAGCCACCACCGGCCCCCGCAAATGCCGCAGGCGATCACGCCAGCGCGCACCCTCGACAGCAAGTCGCCCTTCCGTTACCCGGTGGGGAGCACCGGTAATCCTCATCACATTGGCATACTGGCCAAAAAGGTTATCGTGTGTCGGCACGGCAACCAGATCAAAGTCGGAAATACCGGGCATGCCGGGCCACATAATCTGGCAGAGGAAACACGGCTTTCCCGCACGTCGCTTGATCCAGCGTGCAACAGGAGCCGTACGACGCCCGGCAGCAATAACCAGATCAGGTGTCTGGTCCGGCGTCAGGGTTGTTTCCAACAGAACACAACTTTCATTGCTGATGCCAAGCAACGATGCCCCGCGCAACAGATTGGGCATGTGACCAAGAGCTGTATAGTGTATCGGGCGAACCTCAAAGGGCCAGCCAAGAGCTTCGGCAACGCCAGTTGCCTGGCTGACATTCCCAGCCCGGTCATCGGTCAACACCCAGACGACAGGATCCACAGGATCCACCAGCCTTGCCCCCTGTTTATGAGGAAACGACGGAGCCGCCGCAAAAGGTGCCCTGCCCGCGCGACCGGAAGACACACGCCCCCCTGTATGGGAACTTCGTGACGAACCCGACGCGCTTCCCCGCGATTTTTGCGGCGGAACTTTCATTTTGCCCAGCCCTGAAAGAATGGCACAAACATACCATCACACGAAACACGGCATACGTTGCGAAACTATATGACATAAAGTGTACAAAAAGAATACTCCGTAACCAGCCTCTTGCTACATATAACGTCTGCCCTGACACGAAGTTCAGATTCGCGACACATCCACCTTGGTATCGACACGGACAGACGGATGAGTCCTGCCCCGCACCGGAACAAAGACCAGATCGCGCAAGCAGAAGGTTTTGAATTGTTCGATACTACCAAAAGCTTTACAACGTCCGTACCTCTCAGTCTTCAAGCACAAGGAACAGCCATGGATGCCATCCGCACCCCGGACAGCCTGTCCACAGCCACAACTGTTTCCCGGATTTTACTGGATATCGGGGCCGTTCACTTCCGCCCAGACGAGCCTTATACCCTGACATCGGGCTGGGCAAGCCCGGTCTATATTGACTGCCGCAAGATTATTGCCTTTCCGCGGGCCAGACAAAAAATCATCAGCTTGGCGGTAGAGCATGTGGAACACAGAATCGGCTTCGACAGGCTGGACACGGTTGCCGGGGGAGAAACAGCGGGTATCCCCTATGCTACTTGGCTGGCTGACCGCCTGAATCTGCCCATGCAGTACGTCCGGAAAAAGCCGAAAGGCTTTGGACGCATGGCCCGGATTGAAGGAGACCTGAAAGAGGGGCAACGGGTTCTTCTGGTGGAAGATCTGGCGACAGATGGTGGATCAAAGATTCACTTTGCCCAAGCCCTGCGCGAGGCGGGTGCACAGTGCCGCCATGCACTGGTTATCTTTTTTTATGGCATTTTCCCCGGGGCCTTGGACCACTTGTCGCGGGAAGATCTGGAGCTACATTATCTGTGTACATGGCACGATGTACTGCAAACAGCCCTGAAGACCAACAGCATCACCCACAACGATGCTGTGGAGGTCCAGAACTTTCTTGATGATCCCAAGGGCTGGTCAGCCGCCAACAAGGGGCGTGCAGCCTGAAAGAGCACGGTGGGCCATGCCGGCGTGTACGGCCCACTTCCTGATTATTCACTTTTTGTTCTCTTTATCACCTTGATTCCTTTGTCCTGATATTCCACTGTAGGCGAGTATAGCGCCCTTCCACTCTCCTGGAATCTTTGGATATGCCTTCCCTGTTGCTGGATGTTTTTCTTGTTACCTTGAGCCTTGGCTGCGCCGCACTGGCCGGCATCCTGTGGCGCAACGGCGCCAGAATACGGGAAACACTGTCTGTCACCGAAAACGAACGCGAACGCCTGTCCGTAGCTTGGCATGAGTCCGAGTGCACCCGTGCCGTGCTTCAGGAACGCATATCGCACCTGGTTGATCTGGAAGACGAACTCAGGCAACAACATGCCCTGCGAAGACATCTGGAGCAGGAACTGGGCTCACTCCGTGAAACAGCAGGGCGGCTTGAAACCGTTAACCAGGAACAGAAAGATCGCCTTGGCGTAGCGGAACGAATAAGCGCACAGATGACGACGAAGCTTGAGCATCTGGAACGCGAACGTGCCGACCTGCAATCCAGACTGGCCGTTGTCACCGAAACACTGGAACAGGAACGTCGGCAGGCCAACGAAAGACTGGCCTTGCTCAAGGATGCCCGCGACCAGATGGGCAAGGAGTTCAGGGTTCTGGCCGAAGGCGTCATAACCCAGCATAGCACAACCTTTACCCGCCAGAACCGGGAACAGATAGAAGCCATCCTGGCCCCCATGCGCCAGAAGCTTTCAGAATTCCAGCAGGGACTGCAAAGTGCCCACGTTGAAAGCAGCAAGGACCGCGCAGCACTGGCCGAGCAAATTCGTACCCTGACAGAAACCGGGGCACGAATGAGTAATGAAACCCATAATCTGACACAGGCGTTGAAGGGCAAAAGCAAAACCCAAGGCGCGTGGGGGGAAATGGTCCTGACCTCTATCCTGGAACGATCCGGCCTGAGAGAAGGCGAGGAATACCAGAGTCAGGAAACCTTCACGACCGAGGATGGCAAACGGTTGCGGCCTGATGTTGTTGTCTACCTGCCAGGCGGGCAAAAGGTCATTGTCGACAGCAAGGTATCCCTGACCGCTTTTGAAGCCTGCATTAATGCGGAAACCGATGCTGAACGTACCGCCCAGGCCAAGGCTCACGTGACATCCCTGCGCAATCACATTCGCGACCTTTCGGGCAAGACCTATCAGAACTTGCCCGGCATCCAGCTGGATTACGTCATCTTGTTTGTTCCCATAGAGGGGGCGCTGGCCCTGGCGCTGCAGGAAGACCCGGAACTGACGGCCTGTGCGGCAGAAGCCAACATTGCCATTGCAACACCAACAACCCTGATGATTGCCCTGCGTACCATTGCTGCCGTATGGAAGGTGGAGCGACGCAACAGCAATGCAGAGGAAATCGCAGCCTTGGCCGGTAAAATGTACGACAAGCTCACCGGCTTTGTCGAAGACATGCAGATGATCGGCACACGTCTGAACCAAACCCACAAAAGCTATGATGCCGCCATGAACAAACTTTCATCCGGACACGGGAACCTGCTGCGGCAAGCACAGCGGGTCTATGAGCTGGGTGGAAAAGCATCAAAGAAACTGCCTCCGGAGCTTGTTTCCGAAGATACGCCAGCTCCGTCACAGCCCGCATTGCCACCTGCCCGCGCCGAGACCACCCCACAGAGACAGCATACCTTGACAACGGGGATGTAAACCGGATCGGCATGCGCGACACTATTCTTGGCTTGGTGGCTAAGTGCGCCGAAAACGGTTGCAGTCTGCCGCGTTCAATTATCTGATGAATGGAAAACGCTCCTGCATGCTTGTTGTGGAGATTGTTCCTTGTCATCTGATTCACACGACCGTCCCTACTCCCCGTTTGCCAGTTCGGCTGAAGACCGGCGCACAATCGACGAGGAAATCGCCAGGGACTCTACGCCGCAAAACAGCTCCCCCAGTTATCGCCTGGCTTTTACGGACCTGGACTTCCTGACCACGCGCGACCTGCGCCCCGTTCGGCTGCAGCTGGAGCTGCTCAAGCCTGAAGTTTTGCTGCAGGAAGAAGGCATTGTTTCAACCGTCGTTGTTTTCGGCAGCGCGCGGATCCATGAGCCCAAGGTCGCACAAGCGGCCTTGCAGCAAGCTGAAAAGGCAGCCTCGGCCAATCCCGACGATGCCACAGCCAAACGCAATCTGGCCATTGCAAAACGCCTGGCTGAAACCAGTCGCTACTACGATATTGCACGTACGTTTGCCCGCCTGGTGTCAGAAGCAGGAAGTCAACCCGGCCGCCGCCGTTATGTTGTATGTACAGGTGGGGGCCCTGGCATCATGGAAGCGGCCAACCGGGGGGCTGACGATATTGGTGCTGACAGCGTTGGCTTGTCTATTGTTCTGCCGCATGAACAGGCACCGAACAGCTACATCACGCCCAAGCTCTCGTTCAACTTCCACTATTTTGCCATCCGCAAAATGCACTTCCTGATCCGGGCCGAGGCGCTTGCCTGCTTCCCCGGTGGATTCGGAACCATGGACGAGCTGTTCGAGGGACTAACCCTGATTCAAACCCACAAAATCCAGAAGATTCCTGTTCTTCTTTTCGGAGAAGCCTGGTGGCGACGGGTGGTGAATTTCGAGGCCATGGTCGAGGAAGGCACAATATCACCCGAAGATCTGGACATATTCCGCTTCGTCGAAACGGCAGAAGAAGGATGGAAAGCGATTGAAGACTTCTACAGCCGCCATCCCAGGCCCAATGGCTGGGGCGGCGGATAGGCAGAGCGCAATACAGCCTCCTGTCTCAGGTTACAGAAGACAACGGCGCTGAAACCTTGCAGCCGACCTCCATTACCCCGCCTGTCACAACCTGGGCCAAAACACCGAAATAACTGTGCCCGAACCCGCGCTGCAGAGACCGCACCAGATTCAGGTCCACAAGACCCTGTGCAGGATCTACGTTGGCAGATGGCCTACATTCCGCAGGCTGAACGAAACGCAGGCGCAACCCTTTCCCTACAACGATTTCACGTCCGATCATCGACAGCTCAACCCAAGCCGGCAACCCTGCCAGTATCAAGTTGGGACGAAAACGGCGGGCATCAAGGGAATGGCCGGCAACACGCTCCAGATCCATCAGGCTGCTTTCCGAGACAACCGTCAGCAGCGTCCCACCAGCCAAACCGGACAGCTCATCACCCAGATCGACAAGACCAACATCCGGTTGACCGGGATCATGAAGAAAGGCGGAGAAAAAGTCCGATATCCTGGCGCGACCAACAACGGTCGACAAATCAGCCCAAGCCACCTGCCGGCCATCACGCTCAATCGTCAGTGTCGAAGCCCCGTCAATCCAGCGCGTTGTGAGAAGGGCCAAGCGCGGCGTATTGGCCAAGGTTACAAACTGATTCTCGGTCAGACGTACGCCCGGCAGGGAAACTGCCAACGTCCCACCACGGACAATGGCATAACGACGATCGCCTAGTATTCCCTCGCTTGGCCGCAACAAAACCCGCCGCAACGGATCGGCGCTCAATCCCTTGACCGGATACCGGCATATGTGCGCTACAGTCGCCTTCATATGACAATTCTCCTTTTATTTGCGCGAATTGTCAATTCGTCACAATTATAAGATGCTTCCTTCTGATCCCCCTTGCGGACAACTGTTTTTACTCCCTATGTTTTTCCTGTGTCGCCGTACATCGGGGCACACGTCATTGTTCGGCTGAGCATTCACATTGGCTGAACCGTTACCGTCGCTCATCACGAGGACAAAGACATGGATTTTGAACACTTTACCGATCGATCAAAGGGATTCATACAGGCCGCACAAACCATAGCTCTCCGGGAAAATCACCAGCAGGTTGTCCCTGAACATGTGCTGAAGGCTCTTCTTGACGACCGCGAAGGGCTGGCCTCGAACCTGATGGACAAGGCTGGCGCCGATGCCGCAAAGGCTCGGGCCGGGGTTGACAGCGCTGTTGCAAAGCTGCCCCGGGTACAGGGTGCCTCGCAGATGTTTTATGCCCAGGATCTCTCACGCATCCTGGTCACCGCACAAGAACTGGCTGAAAAGGCGGGAGACAGCTTTGTCACCGCAGAATACCTTCTTCTGGCCATGGTCGCACGCACCGGTACCACCGTGTGTGACATTCTGACCCAGTCCGGCCTGACCAGCGAAAAGCTGGTAGCGGCCATACGGGAGCTTCGCAAAGGGCGGGTTGCAGACTCCGCATCGGCAGAACAGCAGTACGATGCCCTGAAGAAGTATGCCCGTGATCTGACCGAAGCAGCCCGGAACGGAAAGCTCGACCCTGTTATCGGACGCGATGAGGAAATTCGACGCGCCATTCAGGTTTTATCACGGCGCACAAAAAACAACCCGGTGCTGATTGGCGAACCCGGTGTTGGAAAAACGGCGGTTGTCGAAGGACTGGCCCTGCGGATTATCAACGGGGATATCCCGGAATCCCTGGCCGGAAAAAGCCTGATGTCCCTGGACATGGGATCCCTGATTGCCGGAGCCAAATTTCGGGGCGAATTCGAGGAACGGCTGAAAGCCGTACTGAACGAGGTCACGGCAGCAGAAGGCGGCATTATCCTGTTCATTGATGAAATGCATACCTTGGTCGGGGCAGGCAAAACAGACGGCGCCATGGATGCTGCCAACCTGATCAAGCCCGCCCTTGCACGGGGGGAACTGCACTGTATCGGGGCAACAACCCTGGATGAATACCGCAAGCACGTTGAAAAGGATGCCGCCCTTGCACGCCGTTTCCAGCCTGTTTTTGTCGATGAACCAAACGTAGAGGACACCGTATCGATCTTGCGGGGTATCCGCGAGAAATATGAACTGCACCACGGTGTCCGCATTTCAGACTCGGCACTGGTCTCTGCCGCCACGTTGTCACACCGCTATATCACCGACCGTTTCCTTCCCGACAAGGCCATTGATCTTGTGGATGAAGCAGCAAGCCGGTTGCGGATGGAAGTCGATTCAAAACCGGAAGATCTGGATGAGCTGGATCGCCGTATCGTGCAGCTGAAAATAGAGCGGGAGGCCCTGAAACGGGAGACAGACAACGCATCCCGCGACCGTCTGGTAAAGCTGGAACGGGAGCTGGCCGAGCTGGAAGAAAAATCAGCTGAGCTGACCGCGCGCTGGAAAGCTGAAAAGGACACACTGGCCGGGGCAACCCGCCTGAAAGAACAACTGGACCAAGCCCGGATGGAGCTGGAACAAGCCTTGCGCGAAAGCCGCTATGAACGGGCCGGGGAACTACAGTATGCGGTTATCCCCGCCCTGCAAGCCCGGCTACAGGAAGCAGAGCACCGCGAAGACGGTAAAAATAGCATGGTCAATGAAACCGTCACCACCCAGCACATTGCCGGCGTCGTATCGCGCTGGACAGGTATCCCTGTCGATAAAATGCTGGAAGGTGAACGCGAAAAGCTGCTGCGCATGGAATCCATGCTGGGACAGCGTGTCATCGGACAGCACGAAGCACTGGTCGCCGTATCCAGTGCCATTCGCCGGGCCAGGGCCGGACTGGGAGATCCGAACCGCCCGATGGGTTCTTTCCTGTTCCTGGGGCCAACCGGGGTCGGAAAAACAGAACTGACAAAAGCCCTGGCCAGCTTCCTGTTTGATGATGACAACGCCATGGTTCGTATCGACATGAGCGAATTTATGGAAAAGCACGCGGTATCCCGCTTGATCGGCGCCCCGCCGGGTTATGTTGGATACGAGGAAGGTGGCGTGCTGTCCGAAGCCGTGCGACGGCGACCCTATCAGGTTATCTTGTTTGACGAAGTTGAAAAAGCTCACCCCGATGTTTTCAACGTCCTGCTGCAAGTCCTGGATGACGGACGCTTGACCGACGGACAAGGCCATACGGTTGACTTCCGCAATACGCTGATCATCCTGACCTCCAACCTGGGCGCCGATATTCTGGCCGCCCAGCCGGATGGCCAGGATTCAGAAGCCGTACGCCCGCAGGTCATGGATGTGGTACGGGCCGCGTTCCGTCCGGAGTTCCTGAACCGGCTGGACGAGGTCCTGTTGTTCCATCGGCTGGGCCGGGGTCATATGACCGGTATTGTATCCATCCAGATTGACCGGTTACGCAAACGTCTGAGCGATCGTCAGATAGAGCTGAGTGTCAATGCAGAGGCCATGACATGGTTGGCCGAGCATGGCTATGATCCTGTTTATGGGGCCCGTCCCCTGAAACGGGTGATCCAGAAGCAACTGGAAAACCCACTGGCCACACTGTTGCTCGAAGGCAGAATCCGCGATGGAGACACCGTGGCTGTAACCGTCAGCGACGGTCATCTGATGCTGAACGACCACACGGTTGCGACAGAGCAACCAGCGAACCCATCCTCGACTGTACACTGAACAACGGCGGTACGGAGCCTTGAGGCTCCGTACCGCCCTGTCTCGCGCTATGCCAACCCGTCAACAATGATGCGGGTAGCCTGGGCCACGATGTCATCACGCCAGACAGCCTCACGATAATGCTGGGTCGTATAAATAGACGCGATCACAGGCTTCCTGCCGGGAGGCCACAGCACACCAATCGCATTGGCCGTTCCATAAGACCCACTGCCTGTTCTGTCCCCGACCATCCAGCCTTCAGGAACACCGGCTCGTATGCGGGATGCTCCCGTTGTGTTGCCTTTCAACCAGTCCTGCAATACGGCACGATGCATATCTGACAACACATCACCAAACAAAAGGCGGTCCAGGCTTCGGGCTATAGCTACCGGTGTTGAGGTATCACGGAGATCACCGGGAATAGCTGTATTCAGGTCCGTCTCCCAGCGGTCCAGACGAAAATCCGTATCCCCTGCCTGACGCATAAAGGTGGTAACCGCATCAGGCCCGCCCAGAATCCGCATCAGAAGATTGGCCGCCGTGTTGTCGCTGTACTGGATGGCTGCGGCACACATATCCCGCACACGCATTCCGGAATGCACATGCTGCTGGGTCACTGGAGAATAAGAGACAAGCTCTTCCAGAGGATAAGATATCACCCGGTCCAGAAGCCCGTGATCCGATGTGCTACGGTGCAGAATTGCCGCAGCCAGAAATGCCTTGAATGTACTGCAAACCGGGAAACGCTCTTCGGATCGCCATGCGAGGGAAGCCCCACTGCCCGTGTCAAAGGCAAAAACCCCCAAGCGCCCGTCGAACGTTCCTTCCAGATCTGACAGACGCTGTACCGCATCAGCAGATGAGTGTTGTGCAGCCATTCCGTAAACCGGAGACAATGCAACAACAGAAAACAAGGACACCGTCTTGAGAAAAGAACGACGACTGTACACAGCAGCCTGCATCATATGGCCTCCAGCATGGCAACCCGTCAAAGGAACGCGATATTAGACGGACCACATGGAAGTTCCACTCTTTTCAACGGTATAAAGAAAATGGAGGGGCAATGCGCCCCTCCACGAAAGAATACAGCATTCATCAAAGGCTTAATGCGCAGGCCACTTCATTTCGCCCTTGATCACCTTTGCACTTAATTCCAGGGAATCTGCATGCGCAAGCTTTGGATACCGCTTGCGCATGGCCGCAATCAATTCACCGGAATTTGATGCCAAGGCGGCCTCAACCTCAAACGCTCTAAGGTAGATGCGTGTAAAGTCTATAGCACCAACATCAAAGGGCATCTTGCCATGGGCATCAGGCAGGAAATGACCCGGAATAACCTTTTTCGGATGCATTTCCTTGAAATGCTCCAACATCTTCAACCAGTCCTGGCGTGACTGGAATGTCTGCGTATCAGCAACCCAGACATGGAGGTTGGCAACAATCGGAACCCCACCCAGAATCGTCTGCATGGACGGTATCCATAAAACCGTGCGGTCAGGGCTTGGACCATCCAGCCCGATAATCTTGATCGTTTCGCCTTCCAAGGTCAGGGTGTTGCCCGACAGCGGACGTGGGACAATAACCTCTTTCGGGGCATTTTGCTTCAGGATCGGCCCCCAATAGGCCACCTTCCCGTCTTTATTGGCCTTGATGGCAGCCACCGTCTGGGGCGTAGCAACAATTTCTGCGTCAGGAAACGCTGCATGCAGGACATCAAGACCAAAGTAATAGTCCGGGTCATTATGGCTGACATAAATTGTCTTCAGCTTTCTGCCGCTGGCCTTGATCTTGTGCACAAGGGCCTGTGCGTCATTACGCTGGAACTGGGCATCAACCAGAATGGCTTCATGCTTTCCCATAACAATCGTTGATGTAACAGGAAAAATGCTCTTCTCACCCGGATTATAAACGTCAAGCTGAAGCGGGGACGCCACCGCCGAGATCGTAAAGAAAGCAGAGGCCACCATCACGGCAGCCGCAAGGGGACGAAATGACATTGTTCTGCTCCTGCTTGGGGGAACGACGGAAAACGCTAACACTTCACAACCATTTTGGCAAAAACAGGGACAGTTTACATAATCAAGCAAAATCCGGGCTTTCGTTCCGGGGCAGCCAGATACACCGGCAGACTCGAAAGAGCATATGTGACCCTGAAGACATAAACATATGCATGTTACGGCTCATCTTGGCTGAAACGGTCCTGAAAAGAGCACGTCACTTACTCCATGACAGCCAACAAAATATCAGGCTCATGTCTGCTATCCAGACACTATAGTGACAGAGTATTCTTGCTCCTCTGGCGGGGACATACGTGTGAATAGAACTGTCATCACGTCATTGAAAAGAAGAAGGCAATCTCCCCGAGCAGGAATATCAGAACATGTTTCAACCAAAGTTCCATGCGCAAAACCAAGGAGTTCTACATATATGAATACAATAATACGCATAGCCCTGTTTTCTGCCTTTACATCTCTTTTCATGGCACCAGGAAGAATGGCTACAGCAAACATTACTCCTGTTGATGAGGCCCAATGTCAGAACATGAAAGATCATGGCACAATGCCTGATACAAATCCTGACACACCGGATAAAGACAAGCCTCCCGTTGGATGTGATCGGCTGCGCAATGTTCATTTCCAATATATTGATTTCAAAGGAAATAAACACGAAGGCACACTTGTTGTTCTTGACGTTATTTCTGAAAGCACACAGTCTATATTTGACCATTTATATGCCATGCGCTTTCCTATCGCTCAGGCAATGCCCATGGAGCACTTCGACGGCGATGATGATCGCGCTATGGAAGCCAATAATACTTCCGCCTTTAACGGTCGAAGAATTGCTGGTTCCACAAGCTGGTCAAAGCATGCCTATGGCGCGGCAATTGACCTGAATCCACTGCAAAATCCTGTCCTGTACCCAAGCACGAATGGAACAATTGCCGTCAAGCCCCTTGCAGCAACAGGAACCTATATAAACCGTCTGGATGCAAGACCTGGGAAAGCTGTTCGCCCCGGCATGGCAGAACAAGTTATCGATTTATTTGCCCAGCATGGATTTATTCGTTGGGGAGGGTACTGGGATAGCCCAATGGATATGCAACATTTTGAAGTCGGGACTGTTAATTTTGTAAAAACCTTGGCTTCCAAGCCCCTTGAGCAAGGAAAGATCATCTTTGAAAAGTATATAGAAGACTACAAAAAGTGTATCTGCGAAAAGAAAGGCGAGGACAAGGCACGAGACCGCGCGGAATGCGTAGAGCAATTATCAAATTAATATAAATATAATCAATTTTTTATCCCCGGGGCATTTATACTCCGGGGTATATTTATCTATTTGATAGGCATGTTTTTGCGCAGATATTCCGCCACACCTATATACGGTATCTCTCTTTTTATTCTGCATCGCTTTTGCTGAAGGGATGGGCATATTTATACATTCTGCAGCGGTCACAGTGACGCGCTTTATTTACAGCTTAGTCCTTTGCCTCTCGGTTGAGTCAGGCGAATTCTGTCATTGAGTTATCGTCTTTGTTGCGCTATAGCGTACACAAAACAAGAGCGCTGGAGCGATTGGTGTTCCGGGCGCGTGCGCTTTTATGATGAGGAGCAAGCCATGTGGGGCACACTTTTTCCGTTGATCGGAGGATTGCTGGATAAAATCATCCCCGACAAGGACAAGGCCGATGAGGCGAAGCTGAAACTGATGGAATTACAGCTGAGCGGTCAGCTTGAAGAGATCACGCAACAACAGTCAGTGAATCGTGCTGAGGCAGGATCTGGCAGTTTGTTTGTATCGGGTTGGCGTCCTGCGATTGGCTGGATTCTTGCGGCCTCGATTGCGTATCAATACCTGGTTCGTCCGTTTTTGATTGGCTTCAATGTGTCGCCAAATCTTCCTGGCCTTGACGAGATGTTGTGGGAATTGATGTTCGGGATGGTAGGCGTCAGCAGTCTTCACACGTTTGAGAAAGTGAACATGCCGAAATAGGGTTTTCTGGGTGCGGTAGTACGGGGCTGCATGGAATATTTCGTGCAGCTTTTTTATTGTTCTGAATACAGAAAACCGGCTTATGTAAGCCGGTTTTCTGATTATTTTGTATAGAAGCAAGTTTTTTTGAATTGAGAGATGAGAAGACCTGGCGGCGCCCTACTCTCCCGTGCCTTGAGGCAAAGTACCATTGGCGCAGCTGTTTTTCACGGCCGAGTTCGGGAAGGG